>MABD01000030.1:318325-417889 GCA_002162955.1 Gammaproteobacteria bacterium 45_16_T64 | reverse complement strand
CCTCTTCGCCGCTAACTATCAGGTCTTAAAGACGCTGGGTTTGCGTTGAAGAGGAGGCGCATTATAGAGATTCAACGCGCCCCGTCAATGGCTTATTTTGCTTTTCTTTCAATTAGTTACTGTCACCCGGGCAAACTTCTTTTTCCCCGCCTGACAGACGTAGGTTGCCCCTGGCTTCAGTTTAAAACCTGGGTCTGTTATAGACTCACCATCAACCCTTATAGCGCCCTGCTTTAGCATGCCTTTGGCGGCAGACGCGGAAGCAACAATCCCCGACTCTCTAGCCGCAGAGATAATTGGAACACCCCCATCATCATCTGCCACTAATGTGCAGCCAGGCATATCGTCCGGCGTATCCCCCCATGCAAACTTATTACCTGCCCCTTTGTGGGCATCCTTCACGGCATCTTCGCCATGGAATCGCACAACAATCTCTTCAGCCAACTTAACCTTGATCTCTCTTGGGTTCACCCCGCCAGCTATCTGTGCTTTATAGGAGTCGATATCCTCATTAGACCTAAAGCTGAGCAATTCAAAGTAACGCCACATTAAGTCATCAGATATCTGCATTAGCTTCCCATACATCTCACTAGGGCTATCACCTACTCCGATGTAATTACCCAAAGACTTGGACATCTTCTGTACGCCATCCAACCCCTCTAAAAGAGGCATCATCACAACAGTCTGGGGACGCTGACCATCAGCCTTTTGTAACTCTCTCCCCATAAGTAGATTAAATTTCTGATCTGTCCCACCAAGTTCAACGTCAGCTTTAAGCGCAACCGAGTCGTAACCCTGTATGAGCGGATAAAGAAATTCATGTATCGCTATTGGCTGCTCACCCTTGAATCGCTTACTGAAATCATCCCGCTCCAACATCCTGGCCACTGTATGCTTCGCCGCCAACTGGATCATCCCTGCGGCCCCCAATTCTTCCAACCAACTGGAATTAAAAACAATTTGGGTCTTTTCTCGATCTAGAATTTTGAAAATCTGCTCTTCATAGGTTTTGGCATTCTCTGCAACCTGCTCAGGAGTCAGCGGTTTACGCGTTTGATTCTTGCCTGTTGGATCACCAATCAGCCCTGTAAAATCTCCGATTAAGAACAATATTTCATGCCCCAAATCTTGGAATTGCTTCAATTTATTAATCAATACTGTGTGACCAAGGTGCAGATCAGGTGCCGTTGGATCAAAACCGGCTTTAATCCTTAGCGGCCGGCCTTCTTTGAGCCGCTCAACCAACTCATCTTCCAATAATATTTCTTCTGCTCCGCGCTTTATTAACGCCAGCGCATCATTTATTGATCCAGTCACAATTTTTTCCTCACAAAACAGGATTGGAGGGCATACCTACCCCCAAAACGCGCCATTGTATCATCGACTCAACCATATAACAGGGGACTATTGCGTTGTCGTGCATTTTACCCCCCCACAAATTGTGATATAAAACGCAGCTATCGTGTGGATATTTCAGTATTATGAAATTTCGTTCTACTATATGTAAGACCCACCCAATTCATTAATGAAGATACACCAAAGCAATCCTATGGTTACAACGCAACTTGCACAAGCGGCCAAGGCATACCCAAAAAAGCATCTAGCCTGGGTAACCGCCGTTTCTGGCCTAATGTTAATTATTCTGGCTGTATTGCCCGCGCCGCCCGCTTCAGCAAAACGTACAACAATCTTGCTGTCGCCGGAAATCAACAATCCCCCATCCCCTCAAAACACTTTGAGCACCTTAATTCCTACCAAGCCTCCCTCCTCTCCAGCGGAAGCGAAGCCTCAAATTCATTGGGTAGAACAAACGGTAAAAGCAGGAGACACACTTAGCCATATTTTTAAGCGAGCAGGACTAAGCGCCCAGGACGTGTACAACATTACACACTACAGTGACGACAGCAAAACCCTTTCCCACTTAAAACCAGGCCAAACATTGCGCTTTGACATCGGCAAAGATAAGCAACTCAACAAGCTGCAGTATATTGAAAGTAGGCTATCCAGCACCCTCTATGTGCAACGTGGCGATCGATTCGATATTGAAAAAACAACCAAAAAACTGGTGGCGTTTCAAAAATACAGTGAAGCTATCATAGACAGCAGCCTTTTTAATGCGGGTCAAAGAGCGGGGCTGTCACAAAACTTAATTATGGAACTGGCAAGTGTCTTTGGGTGGGACGTCGACTTTGCACTAGACATCCGCAAAGGAGACTCTTTTAAACTTATATACGAAGAAATGCACTTAGACGGCGAAAAGATTAAGGACGGCGGCATATTAGCCGCTCAATTTATCAACCAAGGCAAGGTATTTACCGCGATCCGGCACGAATCAGGCAAGAACAAAGGGGATTATTTTACCCCCGAAGGGCACAGTATGCGCAAGGCGTTCCTGCGATCACCGATCAATTTCGCTCGCATAAGTTCCCACTTCAACCTACGCCGCAAACACCCTGTATTACATACCATCCGTGCGCACAAAGGGACTGATTACGCGGCCTCTAGAGGCACCCCCATAAAATCAACTGGTGACGGCAAGATTGTTTACGCTGGCAGAAAAGGCGGATACGGAAGGGTTGTAATCGTTCAGCATGGACAGCGTTATCGCACCCTCTACGCCCATTTGAATGGGTATGCAAAGGGCGCCCGCTCGGGCAAACGCGTAAAACAAGGCCAGACCATTGGCTATGTCGGTAGCTCTGGGCTTGCCACCGGGCCCCATTTGCACTACGAATTTTATGTGAACGGCTCCGTTAGAAATCCCGTTACTGTTTCTCTTCCCCATGCAAAGCCTATTTCCGCCAACGAGAAAGAGGCATTTTTACTACACGCAACCACAATGCAGGAACAACTCGTCGCTTATGCCGGAACCATCCACCCCACTCTAGCCAGCAATAACTAACGCCATGACCCCAGAGTACTATATCGGCCTCATGTCTGGCACCAGCCTAGATGGCATCGATACCGCGCTCGTCGAGTTTTCAAGCCACAAGCAGTTTTGCGTGCTCGAAACATTATTTACCCCATACCCAACGGACATGCGCAACAAGCTATTTCAATTATTCACTCCAGGCAATGCTGAAATTGACCTAATGGGACAACTTAGTCGACAGCTGGGGCAGCTTTTCGGCCAATCTGTTAACAACATACTAGAGCTATCTCCACTGTCAGCCAAAGACATCAGTGCAGTCGGAAGCCATGGTCAAACTATTCGCCACAGACCTGAGCTCCTGCACCCCTTCACATTACAAATTGGCGACCCAAGTACAATCACACAAACAACGGGCATTACTACTATCGCTGATTTTCGCAGCAAGGATATTGCCTGTGGTGGGCAAGGTGCACCTTTGGCACCCGGCTTCCACCGGTCAGCCTTTCATAGCCCTAATGAGAATAGAGTAATAGTTAACATTGGCGGCATTGCCAACATCACCTGGGTCCCGTTGTCTCCCGAGGATATAACTCTTGGATTTGATACAGGCCCAGGAAATGGCTTAATGGACACTTGGTGCCAGAAACATATAGGCGCCGAATTTGACCGCAACGGGGAATGGGCAAGATCCGGGTCAGTAATAAAGGAGCTATTGGATACCCTCACTTCCTTTGATTATTTTCAAACTCCCCCACCGAAAAGCACCGGAAAGGAGCTTTTCAACGAGGAATGGCTTAACCCTTTTATTTCATCCTATCCACTAGCTAAACCCGCTGACATTCAGGCAACGCTGCTCGAACTGACCGCTATCAGCATCTCGCGCTCTATCAAGGAACACTGCACGAATGCAGACAACATTTTCGTTTGCGGTGGCGGGGCGCTAAACGGCAGGCTAATGGAGAGAATCGCAAAGCATATCTCACTCCCAACTTACACCACAGCTAAGCTTGGCGTTGACCCGCTTTGGGTTGAAGCTATTGCTTTTGCTTGGCTGGCTCGACAGACAAAACACAATCTGGCTGGCAATCTCCCTAGCTCCACAGGGGCTAGAGAGGCCGTTATATTGGGGGGTATATATCCGGGAAGCGAGGGGATTTAGACTGAAAAGGACGAACCGCAACCGCACGTCGTTGTCGCGTTTGGGTTATTAACGATAAATTGCGAGCCTTGCAGCCCTTCACGATAATCTACTTCAGAACCCATCAAATATTGGATGCTCATTTGATCAACTAGCATGACGACACCGGAGTTTTCCACAATGGTATCCCCCTCTTTTTCTTCTTCATCAAAACTAAATCCGTAAGAAAAGCCCGAACAACCGCCGCCAGTGATATACACTCTCAGTTTCAAATTATCGTTCCCTTCTTCTTCAATAAGGGATTTCACTTTCTTAGCGGCATTATCGCTAAATACCATTGCTGACTCTGTATCTGCCAGGTCATTATCAGACTGAGTGTTTACTGCATTATCACCCATAAATTACTCCGCACACTGCTTTCAATCACGACATTATCTTAAGACCGAGTAGTTTAGTCAAGATTAGCTTGATTTTGCAGCGAGATTTACTCCTGAGTCCCCGATATCATTCGCCTTTACCTTACCTTTTTTGGTAGCAGGCGCATCAGAAGAAGCCTTTACCTTGGGTTCTGCTTGATCATGGACCAGCGACCCATTCACCTCAGACCCCATCACCATTTCAATCAGGTTATAGTGAACATCGCCATTCACAACTGCCTTGGAGGCCAGTTCGACATGACCAGGGGAATAAACATTACCGAGGACTTTGCCATTAATAACCACATTAGGAACTCGAATATCTCCTTCAATCACACCCGCTTCACTTAGCCTCAGTAAGGCCTCGGTACCGGGCTGCGCATGAATATTGCCCTTAACCACGCCCTCGATCAAAAGACCTCCCTCAAACATAACGTCACCAGAGATCTCAGACCCCTTGGAAATCATGGTAGTTTTACCCGCGTGACGGTCAAAATCTACTTTTTTACCCTTATCTTTGCCCCACATCAGACTTCACCTCTTCGATTTTCCAGTCAAACATACGCTCTAAGCGCATGGCTTTTTTTCCTCTAGATTGTGCAACCACTTCCACCTGCTCAGGAAGGAAATTGACCGGGAGCTTTAAGTCCCCTGACAAATCCTGGAAGTAGCGAAACTTAAACTTTGCCCCCTCTTTAGTCGCTGATTCAGAAAGCGCAGACAGTGTTAACGTCTTGGGCTCTCCCTCTACCGTGCCCAGTACTCGAATATGAACGCTACCGCTAACATACGAACTATTGTTGGCCACTTGAGTCAACACCACCTTGTAGCGAAAGCGCTCTGCATCAATGGCTCTCTGCAAGCTAAGCTTCTCTATGCGTAAACCTTTATCATTTCTAAGCGGAGCCATGATTCCTTTATAAAAGCTCACGGCCTCCTGGAGCTCGGCAACCTTGTCCTGTAGCTGAACATTGTCTTGCCTTACCCGCTCAGTTGCCTTTTTCTCCAACACACTGCCATGTCGGTCAACGGCAGCGACACCGCGCAACTCTACATTTTCCTTTTCCAACGCCGTAAATTGCTGCTTTAATTCCTGGTTCTCTGTAAGTGCATCCAAATGGTGGCGCACCCCCATCCAATACCCACCAGCTAAAAAAAGCGAAGCGACTAATGCCAACGCAGAGACAGTCAACAAGCTTTGCTTAAGCTTACGCCCAGGCCGATGCTGCACCAATACCATTGACGCTTGAGAGCTTTCTTGAACGATAGGTTTACGCGTTGTTTTCACAATATTCTTAAGGCATCAATGGTACTTGCCCCAACCCCTCTGCTTCGTCTAAACCACACATCAGGTTCATATTCTGAATAGCCTGACCCGCCGCACCCTTAACAAGATTATCAATCACAGATAACACCACCACGGTATTTCCGCCCTGCGGACGGTGAACCGCCAATCGGCAAATATTAGAACCTTTGACGCTTCTGGTTTCAGGCGCAGCCCCTTCAGGCATCACATCAACAAAAGGCTCATCAATATATCGCTGCTCGAAAAGCGTCTGCAAATCGATAGATTTATCCAAAACCTGACTGTAGCAGGTAGCATGAATACCCCTAATCATTGGTGTCAAATGAGGGACAAAAGTCAACCCTACCGAGGTGTCAGCGCTAAGTTCAAGCCCCTGTTTTATTTCTGGTAAATGCCTATGGCCACCAACTCCATAGGCTTTAAAGCTCTCCGACGCCTCGCACAATAACGTACCAACGCTCGCCTGACGGCCTGCACCACTAACACCCGATTTAGCATCAGCGATCAAGTTGGCGGAATCGACAATGCCCTGCTCCAACAGCGGCAAAAAGCCCAACTGAACGGCAGTTGGATAGCAACCTGGGTTAGCAACAATCCTAGCCTGCTTAATTAATTCGCGGTTAACTTCTGGCAAGCCATATACCGCTTCGCCAAGTGTATCAACACAAGCATGAGGCATGCCGTACCACTCTTCCCACGCCTTAGGATCCTGCAAACGAAAGTCTGCCGCCAAATCGACTACTTTTACGCCTTTAGCGAGTAAATCAGGCACCATTTTCATGGCAACGCCGTTCGGCGTAGCAAAAAACACAAGATCGCATTGCGCCAGATTCTCAAGCGTTGGCTCACTAAAAGGCAAAGCCAAGAAGCCTCTGAGATTTGGATACAGGTCGGCAACTGCCTGCCCAGCCTCAGAACGAGAGGTTACAGCAACCAACTCGACTTGAGGATGCATAACCAACAAACGAAGCAACTCAACTCCTGTGTACCCTGTCCCACCAACAATTCCAACTTTAACCACGCCGATACCTACTTAACCTTGAGGGGTTTCCCTCGAATACTGTCACTTTTTACTGGGTGATCAATGATATAGCAGTCGTAAGCCAACACAATGTTTTCACTGGAATATTTCATGATTTCACACAACAAAGCATATTAGGGCATATAATGTAACTAAAGTCCGCCAGCCAATTCTCACTTCTAGAATAGAACAGATATAGCACAACAGCCTATGCCGCAAATAGATTTAGACAATCTTCGAGATAGACTTGCCCATATTGACGCCCTGCCGCTGCTTTCCGCGCTTGGTATCGTTTCTGGATGCCTCGCCGGTGGCACAATCCTTATCTTTCGCTTGGCTACGGAGCACTTGCAGGCTCTTTATCTCGGAGGCTCTGCGGAGAACTTTGAGGGCCTCGCGCCTTATTGGTACTTTTTCCTGCCGCTACTAGGCGGCATCTTGCTAGGCATCCTCTTCCATTTCATCCCCGCCGGCCTGCATAGAACTGGCGTAAGCTTGGTAATGGAGCGCTTTAACCACCAACAGGGAAACCTGTCTTTCAAGGGGATGCTAGTTCAATTCATTGGGGCGGCCATTTCACTGACTTGCGGCCATTCCATGGGGCGAGAAGGCCCCGCCGTTCACTTGGGAGCGGCCAGTAGCAGCCTGCTCGCGCAGTGGGCTCGCCTTCCCAACAACAGCATGAGAGTTCTCGTAGGTTGTGGCTCCGCTTCAGCCATTGCAGCATCATTTAATACACCTATCGCAGGTGTGATCTTCGCAATGGAAGTCGTCATGTTAGAATATAGCATTACGACATTTACTCCCATCATTCTAGCATCCGTCGCTGGAGCGACCATTACCCGGGCAGCCTATGGACATGACGCAGCATTTAGCGTGCCCACCCTCGAAATTTCCTCCCTGTATGAACTGCCCTACATATTATTTTCAGGCGTTATTTTCGGCTGCTTAGCAGCGGCATTTATCTGGCTAAGTAAACAAACCTATCAATATGCGCATAAAACCCCCGTAATGTTGCGCTTTACCCTTGTTGGTGCTGCTGGCGGCTTCCTTTCTTTTCTCACGCCAGAAATAATGGGCGTAGGTTATGATACGGTAAACTCAGCGCTTATTGGGCAGCTCGGACTGACCACACTCATCCTAATCACAACAACAAAATTACTCGCAACCAGCCTGTTCGCTGGCTCTGGCATACCGGGCGGCATTATCGGACCCGCTATATTTATGGGTGCAACGGCTGGCGCCGCATTGGGTTTCGTCGGCGAAGAACTTGCCTCTGGCAGCGCTGCTAGTGCCAACTTCTATGCCATGCTTGGGCTCGCAGGCATGATGAGTGCAGTACTGCAGGCCCCCCTTGCAGCGCTAATGGCGTTGTTGGAACTCACATCAAATCCTAATATTATTTTTCCAGGCATGTTAGTTGTTGTGGTTGCAAGCATGATTAGCTCTGAAGTATTCAAACAGAAAGGCTTCTTCCAAACTATGCTCGCAGCACAAGGTATTGATCTCAAAACATCAGCACTCTCTCAACACCTCAACCGCGCTGCAGTGCCAGCAGCAATGGAACGCAGTTTCAGCCGTGCAAAACGAGAAATCAGCCCGGAAAACGCAAGAAAACTGATAGACCAACAGAAAGAATGGATTCTCGTCGGCATCGACCACGCTCCTAGCCATATTCTACCAACCGCTGACTTGGCCCGCTTCCTTGACGACTCAACAAACGAAAATACTGATCTGTTAGAGGGAATCAACCTATTAAAAATACCAGCCACCCGCTACGATGTTCACGCAGTGCTTATGAGCTCAACATTAAAAGAAGCGCTAGACACAATGAATAACCGCTCAATTGATGCAGTTTATGTCCACCGAATGACAGCTCCTAACATCTACAGGGTTTATGGCATAGTCACTCGAAAAGACATCGAACGCTTCTATCAATAGAAACACACAACAACCCACCACTTCAGTCACAATGACCCGACTCACCTCAACAACAATTAAGGATTTCACACATGCTATTGGTTAAGGCATTTCACATTATTGCCGTTATCTGCTGGTTCGCGGGGCTATTCTATTTACCGAGGCTCTACGTATACCACGTACAGGCGCTCAACGAAGGTGACACCAAAGGGTCTGAAAGATTTAAGCTAATGGAGCGAAAACTCTACCGTGGAATCATGACACCAAGCGCAGTCATCGCTTTAGTCTTGGGCCTTTGGATGCTCGTCGATCGCTGGGACAGTTACTTCTCTCATGCAACCTGGATGCATATAAAATTAACGCTTATTATTCTATTATTAGGATATCATCACGCTTGCGGCATCTTTAGGAAAAAATTCGATAACGACGCCAATACTCGCTCAGAAAAATTCTACCGAATGTTTAATGAATTTCCTGTACTAATACTAGTAGCTGTCGTCATATTGGCCGTTTTAAAACAACCCTACACGACCTAAGGAACATAGGTGCCGCGGGGTCTCTCCCCCGTTCACGAGGGGCAACCCCTGCCTACTGGGAATAGTGTGCATACGCAGGTATAATGGCGCCCCTGTTAGAAAGCACTTATTGCATCACCCCATGCGTTCAACTGAGCGCATGCAACTTCACGAAGACCATTATGAGTAAAAAACTGTTTATCCAGACCCATGGCTGCCAAATGAATGAGTATGACTCCTCTCGCATGGTAGATTTACTTGAGGCTGCCCACGGACTTGAGCAAACAGACGACGCTAGCGAAGCAGATGTTCTACTGCTAAACACGTGCTCCATTCGTGAAAAAGCGCAAGAGAAGGTCTTCCATCAGTTAGGGCGCTGGAAAAAGCTCAAAGAAAACAACCCTGATCTGATTATTGGCGTTGGTGGCTGCGTTGCGAGCCAAGAAGGAAGCGCGATACAAGAACGGGCTCCTTTTGTCGACGTGATCTTTGGGCCACAAACGATGCACAGACTGCCGGCAATGATTTCGGACGTCAAAATCACCGATGCTGCCGTTGTTGATGTCAGCTTCCCTGAGATTGAAAAATTTGACGCCCTCCCAGAACCCAGCGTCGATGGCCCAAAAGCCTTTGTATCCATCATGGAAGGTTGCAGTAAATACTGTACTTTTTGTGTTGTACCCTACACCCGAGGTGAAGAAGTTAGTCGTCCCCTAGACAGCGTACTGAAAGAAATTGCACATTTAGCGAGCATGGGTGTACGAGAAGTGAACCTTTTGGGGCAAAATGTAAATGCATACAGAGGTATTACCGAAAATGACGAGATCGCTGATTTAGCAGAGCTCATCACCCTAACGGCAAAAATTGATGGTATTGACCGCATTCGATTTACAACGTCCCACCCGGTTGAGTTTAGCGACTCACTAGTTGAGGTCTATGGTAAAGTCCCTGAACTTGTAAGCCATCTACACCTACCGGTACAAAGTGGGTCGGACAGAATATTGGCAATGATGAAGCGCGGCCACACAGCCCTAGAATACAAGTCCAAGATTAGAAAGATTAAAGCTATTCGCCCCGACATTAGCATGTCATCAGACTTTATTATTGGTTTCCCTGGAGAGAGCGATAAAGACTTTCAAGACACCATGAAATTGATTGAAGACATTGGATTCGACCATAGCTTCAGCTTTATTTATAGTGCCCGCCCTGGCACCCCAGCATCAGACCTCCCTGACGACATTAGCGACGAGATGAAAAAACAACGCCTCGCTTTGCTACAACATCGAATCACTCAGAATGCACAGGAAATCAGCCGCCGCATGGTAGGTACAACGCAACGCATTTTGGTTGATGGCATCTCAAAGAAAGACCCTGGGCAGCTCCAAGGCAGGACAGAAAACAATCGCGTAGTTAACTTTAGGCATGATGACGACGAACTTATCGGGCAATTTGTCACCGTTTCTATTGAGAAAGCGTATACCAACTCGCTTATTGGGCAACTAATTTAGTGAGCCCTGAGTACTGATATAGATTAAAGAAAGAGCATTAAAAAAGCCGCGAAAGCGGCTTTTTTAATGCTCTTTAGAAACGTCGATAGCCACCTACGCAGATAACGTCTTCTGTCTTTTTCTAGCGACACGAAGGCTCAATAAACCCACAACAAACAATACAACAGAACCATACATCTCTGTCATATTCCAAAAACTCTCAACCACAAAAGGACTAAACTCAACCGAACCAAAAACACGCTCACCCAAGGCATAAGCAAACATCGGAACAAATAACACAACTACGCCTAATAACTTTACTACAGATTTCATAACTTCCCTTACTCTACTCTTACTTCTACATCTTTTGCATCTTTCAGCAATCAAGTATAGCTAACTGACCACTTTCCCACCATTATACAGCAATTACCATGCCAAAACTACATCCCCTTAAATAACAGTCACTTACAGAAGAGACAAAAAAACTAACCGACTTAGTGTAAAGCCTATCGACACATCCCTTTTACTCCTACGCCCATAGGTATATCCTAGTAGGTAACATATACTTTCCCGTCGGAGCGGATACCCCATACTTTGAGTGCGACAGCGATTACAACCCAAAAATTAACTCTTGAGCCAAACGATACCCACAGGCTCGCAAACCTTTGCGGCCAGTTTGACGCCCATTTGAAGCAAATCGAATTGAGCTTAAATATTGAGATCAAGAATCGAGGCAACGCCTTTCAACTTACAGGGAGCCCTCACCGTGTCGCTGCAGCTCGCAGCATGCTTAATAACCTATATCATGACACAAGTTCTGGTCCTGAACTTACTCCAGATGCATTACATATCCAGTTGAATGAACTCCTTATGTCACTATCCGAACAAAGCACTTCCACACCGTCACCTATTGAAGAAATCGGTCAAGATCTATCCATCATTACCCCCAAAGGTAGAATAAAACCCAGAGGCGAAAACCAACAGGATTACGTCCGTAATATTTTTCGACATGATATCAATTTTGGTATTGGCCCTGCGGGTACAGGCAAAACATACCTTGCTGTGGCTTGTGCGGTGCTTGCCCTAGAAGCTGAAGAAGTACGACGCATCCTTCTTGTCAGGCCAGCAGTAGAAGCCGGTGAAAAGCTTGGTTTTCTACCAGGAGATCTTGCAGAGAAAATAAACCCTTACTTACGGCCGCTCTACGACGCACTCTATGAAATGCTGGGGTTCGAACGTGTCAGCAAGCTTATTGACCGCCAAGTAATAGAAGTGGCTCCACTTGCTTATATGCGAGGGCGCACGTTAAACCACTCATTTATCATACTGGACGAAAGCCAAAATACGACCAAAGAACAAATGAAAATGTTTTTGACTCGCATCGGCTTTGGCTCAAAAGCCGTCATTACCGGCGATTATACACAAGTGGATTTACCGCGCGGGCAGCAATCTGGCCTCAAGCATGCGATGGAAGTTATCGATGGCGTCGAAGGAATTGGATTCTCCTATTTTGCTGCCAAGGATGTCGTTCGCCACACTCTTGTACAGCGTATTGTTGAAGCGTACGAAGCCCATGATGAAGAACACGGAACAGACTGAGTAAACTTGATGAGTGACCCGATAGACCTCGCATTTCAAAACCCAGATAACTTAACGATTTGTCCAACACAAGAAGATTTCTTGTGTTGGACCATCACCGCTACCAACGCGGCCCGCACATACACGCAAGCACTCACCGATGACCAACAAGAACCATTTGAATTAACTATCCGAATCGCAAGCCAGGATGAAGCAAGAACGCTAAATTCAACCTATCGAAATAAAGACTATCCGACCAACGTACTATCTTTCCCTTTCGAAGCTCCTGCCGAAGTAGATATTAACCTATTGGGGGATATCGTTATTTGTGCTGACATCGTTATCGATGAAGCAAAGCAACAAAACAAAAGCCTACAGAGCCATTGGGCGCACCTAACAATTCATGGTACTTTACACTTGCTTGGCTTCGACCACATCGACGATGCAGATGCAGAAACGATGGAGGCAATAGAAGTAAATGCAATGGCAATGCTGGGTTTTGCTAATCCATATAAAGACATAACAATCAGCGCTTAACGGCACCAGCAGAAGTTCAACTTACAAAGGTTTGTAAAAACACATGAGCGACGACCACAGTCGAAACGGCTCTTCTGGAAAATCATTTCTAGACAAGATATCCCATTTTCTCTCGGGAGAGCCGCAAAGCAGAAAGGAATTATTGGAAATACTTTCTACTGCACAAGAAAATGGGCTAATTGACCACGAAGCTATGGGCATCATACAAGGCGCCCTACAAGTGTCCGACATGAAAGTACGAGAGATAATGGTTCCTCGCACTCAAAGCGTCATGATATCGGTCAATTCAAAACCAGAGGAATATCTCGATAGCATTATAGAGTCAGCCCACTCTCGCTTCCCCGTATACGGTGACACCAAAGATGAAATTGAAGGCCTTTTGCTTGCTAAGGACCTGCTCGCAATTGCCGCTGATGGAAAAATCGAAAAAACAGCACTGAAGAACCTTATTCGACCGACAACCTTTATTCCTGAAAGCAAACGCCTGAACGTACTCCTACGAGATTTCCGGGAAACCCGAACTCACATGGCCATTGTAATTGACGAATATGGTGTCATGTCAGGGCTTGTCACTATTGAAGACGTTCTAGAGCAAATTGTTGGCGAAATTGAAGACGAACACGACATCGATGACGAACACCTTATCAAACATGGCAAAAACAACACCTTTGTTGTTAAAGCCGTCACGCCTATTGATGAATTCAACGAGTACTTTAGCTCTACCTATAGTGACAGTGAATTCGATACCATAGGCGGCATAGTACTTAGCAGTTTTGGGCACTTGCCAGAAAGGGACGAGGCTATTAGTGTCGGCACATTCAATTTCAAGGTCCTTAACGCTGACAATCGTGCCATTCGTTTGCTAGAAGTCACCTCCCTTGGGTAGCCTGCTACCCAAGTAATCTCTCTATAAAATCTATTCTTAACACTACTTGGTCCAGCATGCACATATATGACTCCCCCCCCATTACCCGCCTGTCAGCTACCTCAGGAATTAAAGGACACATCCTGTCCCTTTTTGCTGGCTGCATATTTGCTCTAGGCTTTGCACCACTCGGTATCTGGCCCGCCACTCTTATTTCAATCGCCCTCTTTATCACGCTACTCCAAGGGCAATCACCCGGCACAGCCGCATTTAGGGGGTGGCTGTATGGCCTTGGGCTATATGGCGTAGGTGTATCCTGGGTATTTGTTAGCATCCATTATCATGGCAATACCCCCGCGCCACTAGCGATATTAATGACCTTTATCTTCACTGGCGGACTTGCGTTATTATTTGGCGCACAAGCTTGGGTATATCAAAAACTGGGGTTAGCCCGAGCAGGAGCCATTACTTTTGCAAGCTTATGGATATTATTTGAATGGACAAAGATTGAACTACTAAGCGGCTTCCCCTGGTTATTTGTCGGCTACAGTTTTATCGACGCCCCGCTCAAACACTACGCCCCTGTCGTGGGAGTGCTCGGTATAAGTTGGCTAGCCGTTGCCTCAGCTTATTTTCTGGTAAGCGCCTATCAGCATCGTAGCTTGCGAGTCATTTTTTTAGCTCCCCTCGTGATTATTTGGGGAGGGACTTATTTTATCGAGACCCAGGAATGGACCCGAGTGTCCCTCAAAGGGCCCGTTAATGTCAGCCTTATTCAAGGTAATATTTCGCAAGAAAAAAAATGGGATCCATTAGAGCGCGACAATATTATCAATACCTACCTCGATCTTACTGAAACTGAGTGGGGGCAAGATATCATATTATGGCCTGAAGCTGCTTACCCCGTTTTCTACAACGAAGCGCAAGAGGTCATCGCTAAACTCGACATTCAAGGCAAGCAGCATCACAGCGCCATAATTAGTGGCGTCCCCTATTGGGAAGAAGGCCCTGAAAAATACCGCTATTATAATTCGATTTTTGTAACGGGTGCTGGCGAAGGTATGTATCACAAACAGAAGCTTGTACCTTTCGGTGAGTTTATTCCCTTCGAAGATTTGATCCGGGGCACGATTCCATTCCTCGACCTCCCCTTGTCCAGTTTTAGCAGAGGGGATTACAATCAACCCCCATTGATAGCCAAAGGTTCCTCATTCGCCCCATTTATCTGTTACGAGGTTCTTTACCCAGAGTTAGTGCGACGCCTAGGTAAAGATGCAGACTTCCTCCTCACAGTCTCCAACGATGCTTGGTTTGGCAAATCCTGGGGACCCAACCAACACTTCGAAATGGTTCGTATGCGCGCACTTGAACTCGGAAAATACATGCTGAGAGGAACCAATACCGGAATTACAGCAATCATCGATCACAAAGGTAATGTTATCTCGCAAATCCCGCAATTTGAGGCTGGTGTACTACGCGGCCAAGTACTAAAGACATCAGGTCACACACCTTATTCTCTTTATGGTTACTGGCCTCTGCTTGCCTTAGCCACACTGATCATCGTCATCTGCAGCCTTCTGACCATCTGGCAGCAAAAGAGCGGCAACAACACCCCTTCAAACGATTAAATCAATGAGCTAAGCGGTAGTTTACAGCCTGAACCTGAGGTATCCTACGCCTTTGGTTTCAGGCTTATCGGCCTGGAATACTTTAGAATTTTGAAGTTCAAGAGAGTTTGTAACGTGGAAAATCTGTACGATCCCCAAGCCATAGAAACCAAAGCCCAATTACATTGGGAAAACAGCCAATCCTTTAAGGTAACTGAAGATCCTACCAAAGAGTCCTATTATTGCCTGTCCATGTTTCCCTACCCTAGTGGACGCCTCCACATGGGCCACGTCAGAAACTACACTATTGGGGATGTAATCAGCCGTTTTCAGCGAATGAAGGGTAAAAATGTTATGCAGCCTATGGGCTGGGATGCATTTGGACTGCCTGCCGAAAACGCCGCGATCAAAAACAATGTTGCTCCTGGAAAATGGACTTTCGAGAACATTGACTATATGCGAAACCAGCTTAAACGCTTGGGCTTCGGGTATGATTGGGATCGAGAGCTTGCGACTTGCCAACCAGAATATTATCGCTGGGAGCAGTGGTTCTTTACTAAGCTCTATGAAAAAGGCTTGGTCTATAAAAAGATGGCGACCGTCAATTGGGATCCCGTTGACCAAACTGTACTCGCAAATGAACAAGTTATCGACGGCAAAGGCTGGCGCTCCGGAGCCACCGTTGAGCGTAAAGAAATACCACAGTGGTTCGTTAAGATCACTGATTATGCTGATGAACTCTTAAACGATCTAGATAAACTCGATGAGTGGCCAGAACAAGTAAAAACCATGCAACGAAACTGGATTGGCCGATCAGAGGGCGTTGAATTGGAGTTCGGCATAGAAGGCGGCCAGCCCCTTTCTGTATATACCACTCGACCAGATACTCTAATGGGTGTCAGTTATGTTGCCGTGGCCCCGCAACACCCCCTTGCACAGCAAACGGCAGCATCCAACTCTGACGTAGCAGCGTTTGTATTATCATGCTCAAATACTAAAACGGCAGAAGCTGATATTGCGACAATGGAGAAAATGGGCATTGCTACTGGGCTATACGCAACCCATCCAATTACAGGCGACCAAGTCCCCATTTGGATCGCAAACTTCGTACTAATGGATTACGGCTCTGGTGCTGTGATGGCAGTACCAGCTCACGACCAACGGGATTGGGAGTTTGCGAAGAAATACTCGCTAGCAATCAATCAAGTCATCACTAGCACAAATGGCGAAACAATCGACTTAGATTGCGAAGCCTTTACTGCAAAAGGCACATTGGTAAACTCTGGTAAATTCGACGGCTTATCATCAGACCAAGCCTTTAAGAACATTGCAGAGCACCTGGAATCCGAGGGCAAGGGGAAAATCAAGGTTAATTACCGCCTTAGGGATTGGGGAGTATCTCGCCAACGCTACTGGGGGACCCCCATCCCCATCATCAACCTCAAAGACGGAACCGCCGTTGCCACCCCGGAAGAGCAACTCCCTGTAGTACTACCGATAGACGTTGTCATGGATGGCGTCACCTCACCGATCAAATCAGACCAAGAGTGGGCTCGAACGACATTTGACGGTGAAGACGCGCTGCGTGAAACGGATACTTTTGATACCTTCATGGAATCCTCTTGGTATTACGCAAGATACTGTTGCCCAGACAGTGATAACGCGATGCTCGATCCAGAAAAAGCGAATTACTGGCTTCCTGTAGATCAATATATTGGTGGTATCGAGCATGCAATACTGCACCTACTATATTCTCGATTCTTTCATAAGCTAATGCGTGATGCCGGCCTTATCGAATCTGACGAACCGTTCAAACGCCTACTCTGCCAAGGCATGGTACTGGCCGACACTTTTTATCGAGAAGCAGATAATGGCGCCAAAGAATGGTTTGCACCCGTCGATGTAGATATCACGAAAGATGATAAGGGTCAGTTAACCAGCGCAACACTACGCTCTGACAAGCAACCAGTGCATCACACTGGCATGAGCAAAATGTCAAAATCAAAAAATAACGGCGTAGACCCCCAGATCATCATCGACCAACACGGCGCAGACACTGTTAGATTATTTATGATGTTTGCCGCTCCGCCTGAACAGTCACTCGAGTGGTCTGATGGCGGCGTTGAAGGTGCAAACAAATTCCTTAAGCGCTTCTGGAAAATCGCAACAAGCCTTATAGAAAAGGGCCAGCCATCACCATTAGTTGTCGATGCATTAAACAAGGATCAAAAATCGTTACGCAGAAAACTACATGAAACCATTCAAAAAGTAAGCGACGATTTCAACCGCCGTTACACGTTTAACACCGCTATTGCCGCGATAATGGAACTCTGCAACGCAATCGTAAAAGCCGATGACAGCACTCCAGAAGGTCACGCAGTCACCCATGAGGCCGTACAAGCAACGGTGCTAATGCTCGCACCCATTGCACCGCATATTTGCCATGAATTATGGCAAGCATTGGGTCACAAAGAAGACATACTGACGGCACCATGGCCCGAAGTTGATGAAACCGCATTGGTAAAAGATAGCATTGAGATGGTCGTTCAAGTCAACGGTAAAGTTAGGGCAAAACTAGAGATCAGCCCTAGTGAAACCAAAGATGCGATAGAGAGTATGGCACTAGCCGACGGAAATGTTCTGAAGTTTATTGGTGACAAGGACGTTAAGAAAGTGATCGTCGTTCCTGGTAAACTCGTCAGCATTGTAGCCAAATAATGTTGAGCCTCATGACTCCAGCGATAGCAAATACCAAGCGCAATTTATCCGCCGCGCTTGGTATTTGCGTCCTCCTGATCCTTTCTAACATGATCAATGGCTGCGGCTTTCACTTGCGAGGCGCGAGCAATCTAAGCACATCCCTCTCAGAGCTCGCGTTAAGTACTGATGCAGAACAGGATTTAACCGTTCTGCGCTTAAGGCAACAACTCAAGCGCGCAGGTGTATCTGTAGCGGATGGTTTTAGCACAACTCTCCATTTATCTAATATACAAACAAAGAAACACACGGTTGCATATGACAGCAGGGGCAAAACCGCTCGCTTTGAATTGATCAAATCAATCGACATTAGAGTTACAGGCCAAAGTGAGCGTACGCTACTGCCCAAGACAACTATATCCACCAGGCAATCCTACAGCTATGTTGATACCGACACGCTAGGGAAGGATGAAGAGCAGTCCTTGCTAGAACAAGAAATGAGCACATCACTTGCACTTAGCATCATTAGACGCCTAGCACTCATGGACCAAACCAAGAGTACGAACCAGTAATGAAACTGCGCTCCAATCAAATCAACCAACACCTTAAAAAAGCATCTCAAAGCAATAGCCTATTACCCCTGTATATTGTTAGTGGCGAAGATCCCCTCCTTATGCAGGAGTCTTGCGACCTCCTACGCATGGGTGCCCGCGCCGCAGGGTTTAGCGAAAGAGAGCTCTACAGTGTTGAATCAGGCTTTGATTGGAATCAGCTTCTAGAATCTACTAACAGCATGTCGCTATTTGGCGATAGAAAGCTAATAGAAATACGACTAACCAAACCCAAACTAGATGAGGCAGGGAAAAAAGCGCTCGCCACCTACCTTACTGCCCCCAGTCAAGATAACCTGATCATCTTAACCATGGGAAAATTGGACCGGAAGACGCTAAACACAAAGTGGTTCCAAGCCATGGAAAATAGCAGTGCACTGATCCAAATATGGCCTATTGAGAACCACCAATTACCCCAATGGGTCCAGCAAAGGATGGAAAGCAAGGGCCTACACCCCAGCCCAGATGCCAGCCAATTACTTGCTGAAAGAGTCGAAGGCAATTTATTAGCCGCAGCACAGGAAGTCGAAAAGCTTGCTTTGTTGATAGAGCCTGGACCAGTCAATATCAGCACAATCAGGGCCGCTGTAGCAAACCACTCTCGCTACACGCAATATGAATTAGTTGATCACGCCATTAAGGGCAACGACATACAGGCACTCAAAATCCTAAATTTTCTAGAGAACACTGGGGTTGAGCCAATCGCCATTCTCTGGGCGCTATCAAAGGACCTCCGAGCACTAGAAGGTATATCAACAGCAGTGGAGAATGGCCAAGCACAGGCCAGAGCGTTTAAAGATTTCAGGGTCTGGGACAACCGAAAACCCCTATTTCATAACGCCCTAAAAAAGCACCGCAGCACTGCCTTTAGGTCAATGCTCATAGAAGCCAGCTACATAGACCATTCTGTTAAGGGGCTCACCAATGCCAACCCATGGATTGGCTTTCGAAATATCATACTTATGCTATCCGGCACACTAAAAAACAACCCCCTACCATTAACACACCAATAATTATTTATCGGTTGACGAACCCGCCATGGCAACACCTTCAACACTAGGCTCTCTCACGTAGGCAAAACGCGCTTTGCGATATCCATTCAGCGAGACTCTACGCAAATTCTGCATTGTCTTATAAGGCATTTCATAAGCCAACAACTCCACCATCCATTCTCTAGCCTCTACACCAGGGTGAATCTCAGCAGTATAAACAATTTCGACTTTCCCTCCTGCTAATGGCTTAAGACTCCACTCAGCGTTAAAAAATTGCTGACGCTGGCGGTTCTTAAATTCATTGATGTATTGTGGTTCGGATACGATTTTTTTAGTCACAACTAACGTCGAGGGGTCTTGTGACCACTTAGAATAGAGCACGTTATCTTGATCTTTCGCTGGCCAAGGTGCGTCAATGACTTGATATACGAGAGACTCTTGAGAGCTAATATCCCTTATCTTCTCTACTTCGAGGGTTTTGTGCATCCATTCTGGAAATTGAGAGCTGTCGTTCAACAGTGCAACCAAACTAGACAAACTAGCCTTTATCGTCGTCACGGTCTTGAAGGATTTTACCGGGCTTATAGACGATTTCTTAGTGTAGTGCTTTACACCGTCTTCATCCAATTCCAACTGCCAATCTGCGGCCACTCCCCAAGAACTTATGCTCATGACGATTAATACAACAACACAGCGAATTGCACGTGATTGTAAAATAGGCATATCCATTACCTCCAATTATTATCATTATTGTTCGTTATTCTTATTAGTGTCTTAGTATTCTACTGACTTTAGATTAACCTTCACACAACTTTAATACAATATTCGATGCATACATCAAGATATACACTCTACAAAGGGCAGCAAAACAAGCTTACGCAAAGCCAGTGCAAATAACAAGTAAGCAAGCTTGACACCTGTAATCGGCAGGCACAAAAAAAGCCGGCTAACCGGCTTTCTTTGTGTCTACTAACTAGAGAAGCAATACTTACTCTTCGTTACCAGCACTCTCACTCTCTGTCGCTTCGATCAACGCTTTCATACTTAACTTAATACGACCGCGATTATCAACATCAAGTACTTTAACCTGCACTTCCTGCCCCTCAGTAAGGTAGTCTGTCACCTTCTCTACGCGCTCTTGCGCAATCTGAGATATATGTAACAAACCATCAGTACCAGGAAGAATCGTTACAAACGCTCCAAAATCTACAATACGAGCAACCTTTCCGGTATAAACGGCATCAATTTCTGCTTCGGCAGTCACTTCTTCAACTTTAGCAACACCAGCATCTGCTGCCGCACGATTTTCACCGTACACTTTCACAGTACCGTCGTCATCTATATCAATCGATGCACCCGTTTCATCACAAATTTGGCGAATGGTTGCACCACCCTTACCAATAACATCACGAATCTTATCAGGGTTGATCTTTATCGTTAGATATACCGGAGCATCATCAGAAATAACTTCTCGGGCTGACGTAAGTACTTTGCCCATTTCTCCCAAAATAGTCAGACGCCCAGCACGAGCCTGCACTAATGCCTGCTCCATAATTTCTTCAGTTATGCCTTCGATCTTGATATCCATTTGCAGTGCGGTAATTCCGTCTGCCGTACCCGCAACTTTAAAGTCCATATCACCAAGGTGATCTTCATCACCTAAGATATCCGACAATATTGCGAAACGCTCTCCTTCTTTAACAAGCCCCATTGCGATACCCGCAACAGGCGCCTTAAGAGGTGCACCTGCATCCATCAAGGCCAAACTTGCACCACAGACACTTGCCATAGAAGACGAACCATTCGACTCAGTAATCTCTGACACTACACGCGTTACATATGGAAAGTCTTCAGCAGAAGGAAGTACAGCTTCAATACCGCGACGAGCCAATCGACCATGACCAATCTCACGACGCTTAGGGCCCAAAGCCATGCCAGTTTCGCCCACACAATAAGGAGGGAAGTTATAGTGAAGCATAAAGTTATCAGTCACTTTACCTTCCAGCGAATCAAACATCTGCGCATCACGCTGACTGCCCAATGTTGCAGTGACGATGGCTTGTGTTTCACCACGAGTAAATAACGCAGAACCATGCACCTTAGGCAAGATTCCCGTCTCAATGGCAATAGGCCTTACCGTATCCAAAGCACGACCGTCTATACGAGGGTTACCAGACAGCACACTCTCACGAACAACATTCTTTTCAATACTCGCCATTAGCCCACTAACTTCTTCGGTGCTCGCCTTACCTTCTTCCCCAGTCATGGTAGAGATGGCTTCGGACTTAATTTCACCGACTCGAGTATACCGAGCAAGCTTATCGGTAATTTGATAAGCTTCAGCTAACTTAGCTTCGAAGCCAGCTTTCAACTGCCCCTTCAACTCTTCATTCTGCACTGCAGCAGCCAGCTCCCAAGTAGGGTTAGCGACTTCAGCAGCAAACTCTTTGATTGCCTGAACAACTGGCTGCATCTCTTGATGACCAAATAATACGCCACCAAGCATTTCGTCTTCGGTCAACTCTTTTGCTTCAGACTCAACCATTAGTACCGCACCCTCAGTACCTGCAACCACAAGATCGAGATCAGACTCTTCTAACTGAGCAAAGCTTGGGTTTAAGATAAACATGCCATCAATGTACCCTACTCGCGCCGCGCCAATAGGACCATTAAAAGGAACACCTGAGATCGCCAACGCTGCAGAAGTACCAATCAAAGCAGCGATATCTGGATCGTACTCTTTATCGGTAGACATGACTGTCGCCATGACCTGGACTTCATTCATGAACCCCTTAGGGAAGAGCGGACGAATAGGACGATCGATCAAACGACAGGTCAACGTCTCTTTTTCTGAAGGGCGACCTTCACGCTTCAGATAGCCACCAGGAATACGCCCTGCAGCATAAATTTTCTCTTGGTAGTTAACCGTTAATGGAAAAAAGTTTTGGCCCGGCTTAGGCTCTTTCTTTCCAACAACAGTCACTAATACTGACGTCTCTCCACAAGAAACCATAACTGCACCAGATGCTTGACGAGCAACTTTACCGGTTTCTAGTACAAATGTTTGTTCACCAAATTGAAATTCTTTTCTTACGACATTAAACATATTTACCTTCCATCATTTTCCAACCGTCAGCTGATCACTAAACAGACCCTTACTGACATCTAAATTTTATCGTTATATCTCGAGTTTCTACTGTCTTTTCGAATGCTTTTTACACAAAACCTATATCCATCGAGCCATTCACATGACAACTTCTTCAACATACTGCTTAGCAATACTATCTGAACACAACAAACAAAAACGCGGCACCTACCAAAGCAGATGCCGCGCTTTATCAAACAACTCGTAACAATCTGAGTAGATTCACTCGCACACTGTTAACAAACTGTTTTACTCGATTCAACTGGATATCCTAACGACGGAGACCAAGCTTAGCGATAAGAGCGGAATAACGCTCTACATTTTTACGCTTTAAGTAATCAAGTAGCTTACGACGCTGATTTACCATACGAATCAAACCACGACGTGAGTGGTGATCATGGATATGCTCTTTAAAATGACCTTGCAACTCGTTGATTTGCGCGGTCAATAGAGCAACCTGAACTTCAGGAGAACCAGTGTCCCCTTCAACTCGCTGGTGATCGGCGACGATTTTTGCTTTTGCTTCAGCAGATAATGACATGTGTATTTCTCCAAATATGCATCAACATCTAGAAAAGCACCGCGCATATTTACAGTGCTTTTCCTATTTCCTCAATTAAGAGGTCTTTAACAGGCGCCGGGGGGCCACCTTCCCATCGTCCAGTATCTCCCCGATTCCCAAAAATGTGCCGTCTTCTAACGACAGCTTGACCATTCCCGCAACAGGTGAATTCGGCACCTGCACTGACTGACCATTATTAAGGTAGTAAGCCGTAGTTTCGCTTAGCTCAACACTAGGCCAATCCGCGACAGAGGAATCGATAGGTTTCAACAGCCTATCAATTTCAACATGACCACCTTTTTCGAGGGCCTCATCAAGTGCTTCAAACGAGACCATCATATCTGACGAATAGGGACCAGAATCTGTTCGGTGCAATTTGATCACATGCGCGCACGTCCCCATTGCAGCCCCCATATCCTCAACCAAATTACGGATATACGTGCCTTTACTACAACGTACGGCTAAACTGAACTCATCGCCTTCGAACGAAAGCAATTCTAGCTTAAAAATTGATATTTTGCGTGCTTTTCTTTCTACTTCGATCCCCTGACGTGCCAGCTTGTATAGCGGCTGACCCTCATGCTTAAGAGCAGAGTACATTGAGGGGACTTGCTCGATCTCGCCGAGAAAGGCCGGTATCGTATCAAGAACAGTTTGGCGCGTAACATCGTCAAATGAGCAGCGTTTAACAACTTCGCCATCAGTATCGCCACTAGCAGTCTGAACGCCCAGCTTGCCAGTCACCAAATAGCTTTTGTTCGCATCCAGTAAAATTTGGGAAAATTTGGTTGCCTCACCAAAACAAAGAGGCAACAAGCCCGTTGCGAGTGGATCCAGGCTTCCAGTATGACCAGCTTTAGCTGCACCAAACATTCTTTTAACACGTTGTAGCGCAGCATTTGATGTCACGCCAAGCGGTTTATTCAATACCAGAATGCCGTTGACGTCTCTACCCTTTTTATTTCCACGACGGCCCAATTTACGAGTCCACCTCGTCACCATCTGTCGAACGACGCTCATCCTCAGATAGCGCTCGATTTATCAGCGCGCTCATCCTAGGCCCGTCAACGACAGTTTGATCATAATGAAACCTCAAGCTCGGTATTACACGAAGCTTAAGGCCCTTTGCCAACGAAGAACGAAGAAAGCCTGCAGCACTAGTTAAAACATCTAGACCTTGCTTTACGTTTTCCTCACCCTCAATCCCCATAAAGGTGACGTAAATATCGGCGAACGCCAAATCTCTACTCACCTTCACCCCTGAGATGGTAACCATCCCGAGGCGCGGGTCTTTTAGCTCTCGCTGAACCAGCATTGCCAAATCTCTCTGCATTTGATCGGCAATACGATCCGTACGATTATATCCTCTAGGACTGTGACGCAATGTTCTCTATCCTCGCGTTTATATCGTGCGCGCGATTTCGGTGACACTAAACACCTCAATCTTGTCGCCCGGTTTAACGTCATTATAGCTCTTCACCGCGATACCACATTCAACGCCGTTAGCTACTTCACTAACGTCATCCTTAAATCGACGTAAAGATTCAAGCTCACCTTCGTATATAACAATGTCATCACGAAGCACTCGGATAGGCTTGTTGCGGTAAATAGTTCCTTCAACAACTCGACACCCGGCCACTGCGCCAAACTTAGAAGATCGGAACACATCACGTACATCAGCAACACCAAGAATTTCTTCGCGTAGCTCTGGCGATAACAAGCCAGACATTGCCTTCTTGATATCGTCAATGATGTCATAAATAACACTGTAATAACGTAACTCTATGCCCTCTTCCTGACACAGCTTCCGCGCTGAGCCATCGGCACGAACATTAAAACCAATGATCGATGCGCCCGAGGTTAAGGCTAGGTTTACGTCTGACTCGTTAATACCACCCACACCAGAAGATACGATCGAAACCTTCACTTCATCGGTAGAAAGCTCATTTAACGATGCAGACAACGCTTCGAGCGAACCGCGAACATCGGTCTTTAATACGATATTTACGAATGAAGCCTGACCCGCGCCCATATTTTCAAATATGTTATCCAGCTTAGCGGCTTGCTGTCGTGCCAAACGTGATGCACGTGTTCGCTGCTGACGGAATTCAGCGACTTCTTTCGCTTTTCGCTCATCGGCAACCACCATGAAATCTTCACCGGCACCAGGTGCGCCCGCAAGACCAAGGATTTCGATGGGAATTGATGGTCCGGCTTTAGTGATACTCTTACCATCTTCATCTGACATAGCCCTAACGCGACCATAATGCTCGCCTGCCAACACCATATCACCAGCGTTTAGCTCTCCACCCTGAACGAGTAAGCTAGCAACAACACCACGACCTTTATCGACACGAGACTCAATAACAACACCTTTTGCAGGCCCTGTTTGAACAGCATTAAGCTCAAGCATCTCGGATTGCAGCAATATAGCATCCAATAACTCAGTAATACCTGCGCCTGTTATTGCAGACACCGGAAGGAACTGAGTATCACCACCCCATTCCTCAGGAATAACCTCCTTCGCTGACAGATCATTCTTAACTCTATCAGGATCAGCTTCTTCCTTATCCATTTTGTTCACTGCAACGATAATCGGTACGCCAGCTGCTCGAGCATGGTCTACCGCTTCCGCAGTTTGAGGCATCATGCCATCATCAGCCGCCACAACCAACACTACAATATCGGTGCTGTTCGCACCACGAGCACGCATTGCAGTAAATGCAGCGTGTCCCGGAGTATCAAGGAAAGTAATCATGCCATGGCCGGTCTCAACATGGTATGCACCAATATGCTGAGTTATTCCGCCCGCTTCGCCAGCTGCAACTTTCGATTTACGAATACAATCAAGCAATGACGTTTTACCGTGATCAACATGACCCATAATAGTCACGACAGGCGCACGCGTTCCTGTTTGCCCTTCACTCATAACGGCTTCAACCGTCTCAACCAAGTTATCTTCTAACTCAGTATCGCTCTGCAATTTATAAGTATGGCCTAGCTCTTCAACAACAAGAACCGCAACCTCTTGCTCAATCGCTTGGTTAATCGTCGCCATAACCCCCATTTTAAAGAGGACCTTTACAACATCACTGCCCTTCTTAGACATACGCTGCGCTAAATCGGCAACAGTAATATTCTCAGGCACAATAACTTCGTGGACAATCGGACCGGTTGGACTCTTAAAACCATGGTCCCCAGCACTCTTTGACTTCAAAGTCCGAGTTGGGCTTGACAAGATTGGCTTCTTCTTGGCACCACGCTTAGGACCACGCTTAGTTCGCTTAGCTTCTCGGTCCAAACTATCTTCGAAGGCAGCCTTAACGATCGCATCTTTCTCTTCGTCAAGGACTTCCTCTTTCTTAACGTCCACCTTTCGATTAGCAAGCTCATCAGCAATTCGCTTAGCTTCGGTTTGCGTCTTCTTCGCTAATTCAGCTTCAGCCTTGACCGTCGCTTCTTGACGAATGCGGTCTTCCTCTTTCTTAACCGCAAGGTCACTCGCGGCTTTTTCTTCTTTAACTTTACGCTCAGCGGCAAGCTCTTCTTTCGACTTAGTCGGCTCGGAAGGAGTCTCTGCTGATTTTTCGCTCTTTTTACGAGCAGCTTCAGCTTTAGCCTTTTCAGCAGCAGCATCAGCGCTTCTTTTCGCTTCAATACGCGCCTCTTCAGCAGCCACTAACTGGGCCTTCTCTTCCTCGGCTTTACGTTCTAGCTCGCTAGTCTCTTCTTTTGCTTCAAGATCAACGACGCTCCGCTTAACATAAGTTCGCTTCTTGCGAACCTCAACATTAACGGTTTTGCTTCTGCCCTGCGATCCACTCACCTTTAACGTACTAACACTCTTACGCCTCAATGTGATTTTTTTCGGCTCAGATTCGCCAGCGCCATGAGATTGCTTCAAATGAGCTAGCAATGTCTGCTTTTCTTCATCGCTCACTTGTTGGCCAGCATCGCCATGGCCAAGTCCAGCATCTTTCATCTGCTGTAGCAATTTTTCAACGGGTATACCCACTACTTCTGCAAGCTGGGCTACAGTCACCTCTGCCATATCAGCGTCTCTCACTCCGGTAATTGTGCGTTATTGATTGATTTAACGAGCGGCGTAGTCTCTACGCGTTAGCTCTCTTCAAACCAAGGGGCACGGGCTGTCATAATCAGTTGCGCGGCTTTCTCTTCATCAAGCCCTTCGATCGAAACAATATCGTCTACTGCCTGCTCGGCAAGATCTTCCATCGTGACAATATCAACTTTTGCAAGTTCGTAAGCCAAATCTCGATCCATACCGTCCATTTGTAGCAAATCATCCGCAGGAGTTTTGCCACCTTCGACCTGTTCTTCAGACACCAACGCCTTAGTCA
This sequence comes from Gammaproteobacteria bacterium 45_16_T64, assembly GCA_002162955.1. Lineage (GTDB taxonomy): Bacteria > Pseudomonadota > Gammaproteobacteria > Pseudomonadales > Ketobacteraceae > 42-54-T18. Next base: position 390,259 of record MABD01000030.1, on the reverse strand, counting down.
ATAACGCGTCTTTTGCCCTTTTACGCAACTCTTCTACTATATCTTCATCAAAATCATCTATCGCCATCATTTCATCTAACGGCACATAAGCAACTTCTTCTAACGTGGTGAAGCCTTCTTCAACCAACATCAAAGCCAAATCTTCATCAACACCCAAATCATCTACAAAGGCATTAACAAAAACACTAGCTTCTTGATCCTGCTTTTCTTCTGCTTCGTTGACAGTCATCACATTCAAATTCCAACCAGACAACTCACTGGCTAGCCGAATGTTCTGTCCACTTCGACCAATAGCCTGAGCTAACTGATCTTCTTCTACTGCGATATCCATTGAGTGACTATCTTCATCAACAATAATGGATGCAACTTCTGCAGGCGACATCGCGTTAATAACAAATTGAACAGGATTATCATCCCACAACACAATATCAATCCGCTCATTGCCTAATTCGTTAGACACGGCCTGGACTCTAGCGCCTCGCATACCAACACAAGCTCCGACAGGATCGATACGTTGATCGAATGTCTTCACTGCAATTTTTGCACGAGAACCAGGATCTCTAGCTGCGCCCATAATGTTAATAAGGTCTTCGCCAATCTCCGGCACTTCAATCTTAAATAGCTCGATCAACATCTCTGATCTAGCCCGACTGACATATAGCTGGGGTCCACGATTCTCACGATTCACGTCAAACAAAACGCCACGCACACGGTCACCCATTCGAACATTTTCTCGAGGTATCATCTCTTCGCGACCAATTAAGGCCTCAGCATTGCCACCAAGATCGAGAATGATACTGTCACGAGTCACTTTTTTCACAGTACCGCTGAGTAGTTCACCCATACGGTCCTCGTACGCTTCAATAACTTGATAACGCTCTGCTTCTCTTACCTTCTGAACAATAACTTGCTTAGCAATCTGCGCGGCAATACGACCAAACCCAATAGATTCAACAGGTTCTTCGTGAACGTCGCCCAATTCATACTTGGTATCGACATCTTTGCCTTCTTCCACGGTGAAGTGACGCCCAGGAAACTCAAAATCTTCATCAAGAACAATCGTCCATCGACGAAACGTCTCGTGGCTGCCATCTTTTCGATCAATAGCCACACGAATATCAGCATCTTCATGCGGATACCGCTTACGGGTTGCAGTTGCCAATGCCTGCTCTACAGCCCCAAAAATGACATCTTTATCAACACCCTTCTCATTAGAAACGGTATCAACCACCAAAAGAATTTCTTTACTCATTGCACTGCCTCGCCCAGAGACTACTTTTCGTATCGCTGATTCCCATATTAGGAACCACCCAAATTAAAACCGTGGAACTAGATTCGCTTTATCAATCTGAGCGATCGATACAGCAACCTCTTCTTCATCCACAGCGAACGTAATGACATCGCTATCCACTGACACCAGGCGCCCAACAAACTTCCGCTTATTTTGCACTGCCAGTTTTAGCTTAAGCTTAAACTCTTCACCTTCGTATCCAGAATATTGCGCGGCACTAAACATCGGCCTGTCCGCACCTGGCGACGACACCTCTAAGTTATATTCCCCGTTAATAGGGTCTTCAACATCGAGTATCCCACTTACTTGGTGGCTGACTGCAACACAATCATCCACATGCACACCCTTTGCCGAGTCGATATACAAACGCAAAACACTGTGCTTTCCCTGAGGCATATATTCAATCCCCCAAAGCTCCATTCCCGCCGCAACAACGGCTGGTTCCAGCATTTCTTTTAACGCATCAACTCGTGAACTAGAAGACATTAACCACCTAAGAACGTTCGCATTAATTAAAAACCCAGAAACAAAAAATGGGCACAAGGCCCACTTAATGAATTCTGATTTTAAAGCTTTCGCCAGTATAGCACATATATACTGGCCAGAAGACATCCGCTGCGACCAACCTAAAAAGCCGGTACTAACAAAAAGCCCCTAAAAAGGGGCTTTTGTAAATTTGGTAGCGGGGGCTGGATTTGAACCAACGACCTTCGGGTTATGAGCCCGACGAGCTACCGAACTGCTCCACCCCGCATCAGCAAGGCGTGCAATATATGCAAAATCGCCAATGGTGTCAACACCTTCCTCACAACTACACTCGTTTTATTAGCTGCCAGAGTAAAACGCCAGGATCGAAAAACAAAAAAGCCATGCACCTGTTACGCAACTTATCGCAACACATGCATGGCTTTAATATTTGGTGCCGAAGGCCGGACTTGAACCGGCACGACCAAAAGGCCACTACCCCCTCAAGGTAGCGTGTCTACCAATTTCACCACTTCGGCAAGGGACGGCTAATTTACCAGATTTAAGGGAAACATCCAGAGAATTAGTTACTTAATTTCACTGCTCGGGCGAATCTAACTCCACAACAGGCACATCAGACTCCAAAGCACCACCAACCGTCACTGTAGGAATATCCGACCCAGATCCAGCAGGCGCATCAACTGAAGGCACATCACTTGGCGTCACGACCTCTTTCACCACTTCAGCCACCTCACCTACTATATCGATGCTACCAGCGTTTTCTGCCTTCTCTCTAGCGATGTAGGCAAGCGCCAAACAAAGAACAAAGAATATGGCCGCTAAAATCGCAGTAGAATGCGTCAAAAAATTCCCTGACCCAGAGCTACCAAAGAATGTTTGAGATGCCCCAGAACCAAACGAAGCCCCCGCATCCGCCCCTTTCCCTTGCTGTATCAAGATTAACCCGACAATTCCCAGGGCGACCACTACTAGCGCTATAAGCAAAACTGTTTCAATCATTTTTCCGTCTCTATTATTAAGTAATCTTCAATAACCACTACTAACCAGCTGCCCTACAGATTGCAGCAAACTCACCTGCATCCAAAGAGGCACCACCAATCAAACCACCATCTATATCTTCACAGGCAAATAACGATTCGGCATTTGAAGCCTTAACACTTCCGCCATACAGTATCTGCAAGCCTTGCCCAACAACAGCATCTCTTGAGGATACCCACGACCGAATCCCAGCATGCACAGCCTGAGCTTGCTCCGGTGTTGCCGTGAGACCAGTGCCTATCGCCCATACAGGCTCATACGCTACAACTGACTTACCAAAAGCCTCGATTCCGCACAAATCAGCAATGGCCGCCAACTGCCTTTCCACCACACCCATTGTAACTCCCGCCTCTCTTTCCTGCTGACTCTCACCAACACACAAAATAGGGGTAATCCCAGACTCAATAGCCTGACGAACCTTGGCGGCAACCACTGCATCAGACTCAGCGTAAAGCGCTCGTCGCTCAGAGTGGCCCAAAATCACATACTCACAGCCAACATCAAGAAGCATCTCAACTGAAACCTCACCTGTATGGGCACCAGACAGCTTATCGCTTGCATTCTGCGCGCCGACAGCAATACCAGAGCCCTCAGGCAACAGGGATTTCACTTGTGGTATATAGAGCTCGGAAGGACACAACACGACCCCCACTTTATTAGAATCGCCTGCATCGCCCGCCTGCTGCAACTCAACAAAACCCCTCACCAAAGATAACGCCTCTTTACTAGAGCCATTCATCTTCCAATTACCAGCCACCATTGCTTTGCGCATTCTTTCTACACCCAATTATCGCGAGGCGGCAATGGTATCGAAGAAGCCTATAACATACAAGACTCACCTCACGCGCAAGAGACGACCGATTCGACAACATCTGCTATTTGCTGGGCCAGCGCACCAACCTCTTCTGGCACGTCCCCCTCCACCATTACTCTTATCAATGGCTCAGTACCAGAAGCACGCAGTAGCACGCGCCCCCGCCCTTCTAACACAGCCTCGACTTCCGCAACAGATGCCGCCACACGCTCGCTAGCAATAACGTCCATCTTTTGAGGCAACCGCACATTGATCATAGTTTGCGGCAACTTTGACATACCCTTCTTCAGCTCAAACAGACTCTTACCTGACTCAACTAGAGCAGACAACACCTGCAAAGCAGACACAATACCATCACCAGTAGACGTCTTGTCTAAACACAAAATATGCCCAGAAGACTCCCCACCAATGAACCACCCCCTTTCTTTCAGGAGCTCCATAACATACCGATCACCGACATTGGCGCGCAGGAACTCAACCCCCATATCCTTCATGGCTAGCTCAAAACCATAATTAGTCATAAGAGTGCCTACAACACCACCATTGATCCCACCATTTTCATGGTGATTTTTTGCGATAATATAAATGAGCTCATCGCCATCGACCACCTCACCAGCATGATCCACCATCATCAAGCGATCGCCATCACCATCAAAAGCAACACCGAGATCAGCACCGATCTCCAAAACCTTTCTACGCAGAGCGCCAAGAGACGTTGAACCGCAGTCCAGATTGATATTCAACCCATTAGGCTCAACACCAATAGGAACCACCTTTGCCCCCAACTCTGACAGGACATCAGGAGCCATTTTATAGGTCGCTCCATTGGCACAATCAACAACTATCGTTAAATCCTCAAAGCTAACACTTCGATCAATAGTTCCCTTACAAAACTCAATATAACGCCCCCTAGCATCCTCAACTCGACGGGTTTTACCTAGTTTCGCGGAGGGCACCATATCCATCGGCTGGTCGATTAACGCCTCGATGGCCGCCTCCATCTCGTCATCCAATTTCTGCCCTTTCCCCGAGAAAAACTTAATTCCGTTATCGTGAAATGGGTTGTGGGAAGCGCTAATTACAATACCCGCACAGGACCGAAAAGTTCTGGCCAGATAAGCAATAGCTGGCGTCGGCATAGGCCCTAACATAAGAACATCAACCCCAGCAGCAACTAAACCTGCCTCCAAGGAGGATTCGAACATATACCCAGAGATCCTCGTATCCTTACCAATAAGCATTCGGGTATTACCCTGTTCGGAAAACACCTTGCCGGCAGCCCACCCCAACTTAAGCATAAATTCTGGCGTTATTGGCGACTGCCCAACCGTCCCACGAATACCATCAGTTCCAAAATATTTCTTTCCCATACCCCTACCTACCCCTTTGCATTCATTAATCCCGCACTTCCCGAAGCGCCCTAACAATCTTCAGCGCATCAACCGTTTCGGCAACATCATGCACCCTTACAATTCCCGCCCCACGCTCAACCGCCAGCATTGCCGCTGCAACACTACCAGACACCCGGTCATGAACAGGCTTATCCAAAATTGCACCAATCATTGTTTTTCTCGACACACCTACCAACAGCGGCATATCAAACACAGAAAATGACGACACCCCTTTCAATAGCAGCAAGTTATGCTGAAGGGATTTACCAAACCCAAAACCTGGATCAAGCACAATCGCATCCCGGGATACCCCACCAGCCACGCAGGCATCAATCCGCCCGGCAAAAAAAGCGGTGACCTCTTCGACAATATTGAGATATACGGGGCTATCCTGCATCGTGCCTGGCTGACCCTGCATGTGCATCAAGCAGACAGGCAGACCAGATGCGGCGACAGCGTCAATCGCCCCCTCTCTTTGTAGCGCCCTAACATCATTAATAAGTCCTGCACCAACAGCAGCTGACTCACGCACAACCTCCGGAGTACTTGTATCCACCGATACAACGCAACCAAACTCTGCAACTAACAACTCAACAACCGGCACAACACGATCAAGCTCTTGCTGAACGGATACCGCACAAGCCCCTGGACGGGTAGACTCTCCACCCACATCAACAATTTGGGCGCCATCCGCTAGCATTTTCGCTGCATGAGCCAAAGCCTGCTCTTTTAGAACGAAAGAACCCCCGTCCGAAAAGGAGTCAGGGGTTACATTCAACACGCCCATTACCACGGGGTGCGACAAGTCTAATAATGTAGACCCGCACCGCAACTGCGGTGCAGAAAGGTTATCCATACAAACTCAATAGGCCGAAAGCCAACTATTGATAATTAATGAGTATTCGCGGGACCTCCAATAGTCCCCTTACCATCAGAGCCTGATTCTTTTGGCTCTACTTTCTCAACAGGCGCATCGCCAGATCCGGAATCCGTATCGTGCCAATCTTTTGGTGGACTAGGTGGTTTTCTAGCCATCAACTCCTTGATTTGCTCGGCATCCAATGTCTCGTACTTCATTAACGCATCAGCCATCGAATGAAGGATATCCATATTATCCTTGAGTAACAGCTCAGCATTATCATAACAACGATCGACGATCGCACGAATCTCTGAATCGATGAGCTTTGCCGTCTCACTAGAAACAGACTTGCTTTGTGTAGATTGACGGCCCAGAAAGACCTCGCCCTCCTCTTCTTCATAAGACAAAGGCCCAAGTTTGCTGGACAAACCCCACTTGGTTACCATATTGCGCGCCAACTCGGTTGCTCTTTGTATGTCGTTTGATGCGCCGGTAGTAACACCGTCCACCCCTAACGTCAATTCTTCGGCAATTCGACCACCAAAGATCATTGCGATTTTGCTTTCCAATAATAACTTGCTGTGGCTATAACGATCCGCCTCAGGCAGCGCCATCGTTATCCCTAAAGCCTGACCTCGCGGGATAATACTAACCTTATAAATAGGGTCATGCTCAGGCACGATCATCCCAACAATGGTATGGCCCGCCTCATGGTATGCCGTATTACGCTTTTCATCCTCCGACATAACCATTGTTTTACGTTCAGCACCCATCAAAATTTTGTCTTTGGCTAGCTCGAAATCTCGCATTTCGACAAAACGCTTGCTGGCTCTAGCCGCAAACAAGGCAGCTTCATTCACCAAATTTGCTAGATCTGCGCCAGAAAAACCAGGAGTGCCACGCGCAATCAATGCCGCCTGCACATCATCAGACAAAGGTACTTTTCTCATGTGAACTTTGAGTATCTGCTCTCGCCCACGAATGTCTGGCGCCGCAACCACAACTTGCCGATCGAACCGGCCAGGGCGCAACAACGCCGAGTCTAACACGTCCGGTCGGTTGGTCGCCGCAATAACAATAACACCGTCATTTGGCTCAAAACCATCCATCTCAACAAGCAGCTGATTAAGGGTTTGCTCACGCTCATCATGCCCCCCACCCAGACCCGCTCCACGGGACCTACCTACCGCATCAATCTCATCAATAAACACAATACAAGGCGCTTGCTTCTTAGCTTGCTCAAACATATCCCTAACGCGCGAAGCACCCACACCGACAAACATCTCAACAAAGTCTGAACCGGAAATGGTAAAGAAAGGCACCTTAGCTTCCCCTGCAATAGCCTTCGCCAATAACGTTTTACCCGTACCAGGAGAACCCACCATTAGAACGCCCCGAGGTATCTTTCCACCCAAACGCTGGAATTTACCTGGATCACTAAGGAACTCGACAAGCTCCTGTACATCTTCTTTTGCTTCATCACAACCTGCAACATCTGCAAATGTTGTTTTGATCTGGTCTTCACCCAATAAGCGAGCGCGACTTTTACCGAAGGTCATAGGGCCGCCTTTGCCTCCCCCCCCACCCTGCATTTGCCGCATAAAGAATACAAAAATGCCCACAATCAACAATATCGGGAAGCACGCAACCAACAATTGCACCCACAAACTCTGCTTCTCTGGCTGGCGCCCTTCAATGGTCACCCCGTTTTTCAGCAACGTCGGTAACAATTCAATATCAGGCACAGAAGGCAACACAGTATCAAACGATTCACCCGTTTTCATATACCCTACGGCACTGATGCCATCGATCGTCACCCGATCAACCTGGTTAGCCTCAACGCTTTCAATAAAGCGGGAATAGCTCAGCCGATGCGTATTCGTTTGCGTCGAGAAATTATTAAACACTGATAGCAACACTACTGCTATTACTACCCACAAGATCAGATTCTTTGCCATGTCGTTCAAGGGTTTACCCTCTCTGTACCGTCCAATTCACGTTTGCACACAATAATAACCAGACAGTAATTCGTTGAAAGTGTGCTAACTGCACGTCGCTAATTACTTATTCTTTACATTACACCACATTTTTCCGTTTCACCATGTCGCAAAACGGTTTTCAACCACAACAAACACCTAACCCTTAAACCCTTTCCCTAAAAGGTATAGCTCTTTCGAACGAGCCCGGGAAGAATCTGGTTTTCGCGTAGCCAGGGTCTTGAAATTTGCCTGCACTTGCTGGCGATATTCTTGAAACCCTTCTCCCTGAAAGACCTTAACTAAAAAGTTCCCCCCAGGTGCTAAGACGTTGACAGCCATATCCAAAGCAAGTTCTACCAAATACATTGCACGCGGCTGATCAACACTCTTCATACCACTCATATTGGGGGCCATATCTGAAATTACAAGGCCCACTGGCTGCTCATTTATCGCTAACATAATTTCACCATAAACAGCCTCATCCCGAAAGTCTCCCTGGATAAAGGTGACCCCTGCAACAGGGTCCATCGCCAAGATGTCAGACGCGACAACCGTTCCCTTGTCTCCGGCCAATTCCGCAGCCACCTGAGTCCAACCACCAGGTGCAGCCCCCAGATCAAGCACAGTCATCCCGGGCACAATCAACTTATCTTTTTCCTGAATTTCCACCAGCTTATAGGCTGCCCTAGACCGATAACCGTCCTGCTGGGCCTTTTGCACATACTGATCTTTAAAATGCTCGTCCAACCAACCCTTACTAGACTTTGACCTTGCCACTGAATACCCCTCTTTCTATAAAACACTAACGTTTACCAGCAATCCAGAGTAAACTAGCGCCATTAAATTTACGACTGATTGTTTTTCAACCAAGGTTTAACTATGCCTCTAGCTCAAGATCAAAAAAAGCGTTTTCGTCAGATAGGTCACCACCTCAAACCCGTCGTCATGGTTGCTGACAAAGGCCTCACTGAAAACGTCCTAGCCGAATTAGAAAGGGCGCTAGAGGACCATGAACTCATTAAAGTAAAGCTGGCAGTGCTCGACAGAGAAGACAAGCACGCTCTCATCGAAGCAATTTGCGAGGAGTCTGGCGCAGAAGTAGTGCAATCAATCGGTAAGATCGCCCTAATATACCGAGCCGCCAAAAAGCCAAGCCCCAAGCTATCTAACGTGCTTCGCGATCATTCATAGATTTACATCTACGTTAGAGCGCCATAAAAAAAACGCCCAACCTTAGTTGAGCGTTTTTTTATGGATACTGACACTAGCCATGCTTAACTGACAGTATCTCGTATTCCTTTGTGCCACCGGGGGTTTCCACCTGAACTTCATCCCCTTCCATCTTCCCTATCAAACCGCGCGCGATGGGAGACCCAACAGAGATCTTCCCTGCCTTAATATCAGCCTCATCCTCCCCCACGATCTTGTAGGTTTTTTCTTCTTCGACATCCATATCATATAGCGAAATCGTGGTCCCAAAAAGCACTTTCCCCGTACAGGGTATCTTAGAGATATCGATAATCTGCGCATTCGACAGCTTACCTTCGATATCCATTATTCGCCCTTCAATAAAGCCCTGTTGCTCACGAGCTGCATGATACTCAGCATTCTCTTTAAGGTCACCATGCTCTCTAGCTTCCGCTATGGCAGCCACAACCTTGGGACGCTCCACTTTTTTAAGATGCATTAATTCATCGTTTAGTGCATCAGACCCTTCTTGGGTCATAGGAAATCTACTCATTTTTTTTCCCTAATGAAAATCTTGTAATCGTCGTACACGTTTTTCACCATTATTCATAATGGCGACACAAATCGCATCCGCACCAGCAATTGTAGTGGTGTAGCAAACTTTATTCTGAAGTGCCTCACGACGAATCTCATAAGAGTCCGCGATCGCTTGGGTGCCTTCAGTTGTATTAATAATCAAGTCCATTTCACCGTTCTTAATACTATCCACCACGTGCGGGCGACCTTCCTTCACTTTGTTTATTGTTGCAACCTCTAAGCCTGCGTCTTTTAACACTTTTGCAGTACCACTTGTGGCCACTAACTCAAAACCAATTTCAGCCAACTTCTTACCCACTTCTTGAGCAGAAGACTTATCGCCATCACGGACACTAATAAAAGCTCTCCCTCCAGTTGGCAACACTTCACCAGCACCTAACGCAGCCTTTGCAAAAGCTTCAGCAAAACTATCGCCAACTCCCATAACTTCACCCGTTGACTTCATTTCTGGCCCTAAAATAGGGTCAACTCCAGGGAATTTTGCAAATGGGAAAACAGCTTCTTTAACATTAAACAATGTTGGCACCAACTCCTCGCTAAACCCTTGTTCAGCCAAGGAAGTTCCGGCCATACAACGAGCCGCTATTTTTGCCAAAGAACGTCCAATACATTTCGACACAAAAGGCACTGTACGCGAAGCCCTTGGGTTTACCTCAATGACATATACTTCTTCATCTTTAACGGCAAACTGAATGTTCATCAAGCCCACCACACCCAATTCCAGCGCCATTCTTTTAGCCTGGTCGCGCATGATATCTTGGGATTCCGGACTTAAGCTGTACGGAGGAAAAGAGCAAGCCGAATCACCAGAGTGTACGCCAGCCTGCTCAATATGCTGCATAATGCCACCGACAGTCACTTCGCTACCGTCACAAATCGCATCCAAATCCACTTCAACAGCATCATCTAAAAAGCGATCCAATAATACAGGCGCATCATTTGAAACCTGTACAGCCTCTGTCATATATCGACGTAACTCTGATTCTTTATAAACGATTTCCATCGCCCGCCCGCCCAATACATACGATGGGCGCACTACCAACGGGTAACCAATATCGACTGCGTAACGAACCGCTTCTTCCGTACTTCTCGCTGTTCTGTTTGGCGGCTGCTTAAGATCCAAACGCTCAATCATTTGCTGAAAGCGCTCACGATCTTCAGCACGATCAATGGCTTCAGGACTCGTACCTATAATTGGCACTCCTGCCGCCTCAAGGTCTCGCGCCAATTTCAATGGTGTCTGGCCACCATATTGCACGATAACACCTTTCGGCTTTTCAACATCAACAATAGCCAGCACATCTTCCAATGTAACAGGTTCGAAATATAAACGATCCGATGTATCGTAATCTGTCGACACAGTCTCTGGGTTACAGTTAACCATAATGGTCTCATAACCATCTTCGCGCATCGCCAGTGCAGCATGCACACAGCAATAATCAAATTCAATTCCCTGACCTATACGGTTAGGGCCGCCACCCAGCACCATGATCTTCTCTTTGTCGCTAGGCTGCGCCTCACACTCATCCTCATAGGAAGAGTACATGTAGGCTGTTGATGTAGAGAACTCAGCCGCACAGGTATCAACTCGCTTATAAGTCGGCAGTACCGCAAGGTCTTTTCGACGCTGACGAATTTGCTTTTCACTAACACCAAGCAGAGCTGACAATCGAAGGTCTGAGAACCCTTTGCGTTTAACACGGCGCAATTTATCAGCAGAAAGGTCCGACAATGCCGTAGCCCCTAGCTCTTTCTCTGTCTTAATAAGGTCTTCTATCTGCACCAAGAACCAAGGATCAACTCCTGTGCACTCCTGGACTTCCTCAAGAGGTAGACCCTCTCTAAATGCATCACCGATATACCAGATACGCTCAGGGCCAGGAATAGTTAACTCTTGGCGCAACGTGGCATGCACATCTTCAGCGCCAGCGTCCAACACGGGGTCAAAGCCGTTCATATCAACTTCCAATCCGCGCAATGCTTTTTGCATAGATTCTTGGAAGGTGCGACCGATTGCCATCACTTCGCCCACTGACTTCATTTGAGTAGTGAGCACTGAGTCTGCTTTGGGGAATTTCTCAAAATTAAAACGAGGTATCTTTGTAACCACATAATCAATCGAAGGCTCAAAAGATGCCGGGGTTCTTCCACCAGTGATGTCGTTTTGCAACTCATCAAGGGTGTAGCCAATGGCAAGCTTTGCTGCCACTTTAGCAATGGGAAAACCTGTTGCTTTTGAGGCCAACGCCGAAGAGCGCGAAACCCGCGGATTCATCTCAATTACAACGAGCTTACCGGTTTCTGGGCACATGCCAAATTGAACGTTAGAACCGCCCGTCTCAACACCAATCTCTCGCAACACCGCCAACGAGGCGTTACGCATAATCTGATATTCTTTGTCCGTTAATGTTTGAGCAGGTGCAACGGTAATCGAATCACCCGTATGAACACCCATTGCATCAAAGTTTTCAATAGCACAAATGATAATGCAGTTGTCATTCCTGTCGCGAACGACTTCCATTTCATACTCTTTCCAACCGATCAACGACTTATCGATCAAAAGCTCGCTGGTTGGCGACAAATCCAAACCTCGCGTGCAAATCTCAACAAATTCCTCGCGATTGTAAGCGATACCGCCACCACTTCCACCCATGGTAAAAGAGGGTCGAATGATACTGGGGAAACCCAAGGCATCCAATACCTGCAAAGCTTCTTCCAGGCTATGAGCGATAGCGGATTGCGGCGTATCCAAGCCTATGCTCTTCATAGCCTTATCAAAACGATCACGATCTTCTGCTTTATCGATGGCGTCTTGCGTCGCCCCGATCATTTCAACACCAAACTCTTCCAGCACGCCATTTTTAGCCAGATCCAACGCACAGTTCAAGGCTGTCTGCCCGCCCATCGTTGGCAATAACGCATCAGGGCGCTCAGTTTCGATAACCTTCGCTACCGTCTCCCACTCAACCGGCTCAATATAGGTTGCATCAGCCATGCTAGGGTCGGTCATGATAGTTGCAGGGTTAGAGTTTACAAGTATCACGCGATACCCCTCTTCCCTCAGCGCCTTACATGCTTGGGCCCCTGAGTAATCAAACTCACATGCCTGACCTATAACGATAGGGCCAGCACCCAAGATTAATACACTTTGTATGTCGGTACGTTTTGGCATCTTAAAAACTCATCAACTGAACAGATAGCGACCCTTACGGCCGCTATCTGATATCTCTTAGTACTGCTACAGCAACTACAATCTGCAACACCTAGCTCTTACGCTCACCCATCAGTTCGATAAAGTGATCGAATAGCGGACTCGCATCATGAGGCCCCGGGCTCGCTTCAGGGTGCCCTTGAAAACTAAAGGCCGGCCTATCGGTGCGATGTATACCCTGCAAAGAGTCGTCAAACAGCGATTTATGAGTAGCCCTGAGGTTACTCGGCAGCGCCGCTTCATCAACGGCAAAACCATGGTTTTGACTGGTGATCAACACAGTATTATCATCCAGATTCTTCACCGGATGATTAGCACCGTGATGGCCGAATTTCATCTTCAGCGTTTTAGCACCACTGGCCAACGCCAATAACTGATGACCAAGGCAGATACCAAACACTGGAACATCAGTTTCAAGTATGCTTTGAATCGCACTTATAGCGTAATCACAGGGCTCAGGATCACCAGGACCATTTGACAAGAAAATCCCATCAGGATTCATTGCCAGTACATCGGCCGCCGGGGTTTGCGCAGGAACAACGGTCAAATCACAACCACGGTCCACCAACATGCGTAAAATATTTCGTTTTACGCCAAAGTCATAGGCGACCACCTTATAAGGCTTTTCACCTTCGGGTACAGAATACCCTTCGGTAAGGTCCCAACTACCCTCAACCCACTGATATTCTTCGCTAACAGTCACTTCTTTTGCGAGATCCATACCCTTCAAGCCAGCAAATGCTTTCGCCGCCTCTATAGCAGTGGCCTCATCGATGTCACCTGCTTGAATACACCCACCTAACGCACCCTTCTCCCGCAGGATTCGAGTGAGCCTTCGTGTATCAATATCAGCAATACCCACCACATCACGGTCTCGCAGATATTCATCAAGCGAACCCTGTTTGCGCCAGCTACTTGCGACAAGCGGTAAATCTCTAATAATCAGGCCTGCGGCCCATATTTTGGTGGACTCTTCATCCTCATCATTTACACCAGTATTACCGATGTGCGGATAAGTCAGAGTTACCATCTGACGGGCATAGGATGGATCAGTAAGAATTTCTTGATAGCCGGTAAGCGCTGTATTAAAAACAACTTCACCAACAGACTGACCGTCTGCGCCTATAGATATGCCTCGAAAGACGGTGCCGTCTTCTAGGGCCAAAATGGCTGGTTTACTCAAGCCAACCTCCAATGGTCATAGGAAAGGAAAAATGAATGATCATTTACAGTAGTCAATTGCAAAAAAGCGAGACGTACTCTTCGTACAATCCCGCCTCCTTTCAATTCAGCATGTTACGCTGTAATTTGGTCTTCTACTGACGTTCAACGTTAGCAGATTTCTGAAGCTTTTCTAGCGAACAACCCCACCAATCCCATTTACTTTAATGTTCTGGGCCACATTTTTGGTGGACCAAGACAAGCCGTCTTAGCAGGCGCACCTGTAAGTCGGGTAAACTATAGAGAATTAGAAAAGTTGCAGGCGAGCGCCTCGACCATTATCTGATCGGGGCGTATTCTATAGAATTGTGGCAGTAGCGTCTATGGCTTTACCGCAAACAACGCAGATAGGTTATCGAAGACCTAGCACGTCTTGCATATCAAAGAGCCCAGCGTCCCGCCCCTTTAGCCAGCCACAGGCTCGTACAGCCCCGCGAGCGAAGTTCATTCGACTCGTCGCAATATGAGAGATTTCTACACGCTCCCCGTCTGCAGCAAACATGACTGTATGTTCACCCACGATATCACCCGCACGAATGGTTTCGAAGCCGATCGTCTTCCGGTCCCGCTCTCCCGTTTGCCCTTCACGCCCATACACTGCAACCTCTTCAAGGTTGCGACCTAATGTATCGGCAACAACCTCTCCCATTCTCAAGGCAGTCCCGGATGGCGCATCAACTTTATGCCGATGATGAGCCTCTATGATTTCAATATCGACCTCATCACCCAACACCTTCGCCGCCACCTCGAGCAACTTAAAGCATAGGTTCACCCCCATGCTCATATTAGGCGCAAACATAATAGCTGTTTTCTCAGCACTCACCGCCAATGCCGCCTTATGCTCCTCGGTTAACCCCGTGGTACCGATAGCCATTTTCTTGCCATTAGCAGCGCAAAATTTGGCATTCTCCACCGTTGCATCAGGGGCGGTAAAATCAATCAGCACATCAAAGTCATCAACTACCGCATCCAAGTTATCCGCGAGAACAACGCCCAACTTGCCAACACCGGCCAATTCCCCTGCGTCGGCGCCAACTAAGGAGTTGCCAGGCCTGTCAATAGCAGCGGACAACTCAACACCTTCACCCGCGCTCACTGCCTCTATTAATGCCCGACCCATACGGCCAGCAGCACCAATAACAGCAACTCTTACATTTGCATCTGCCACGAACAGCTCCCTAAATCATGTCATCAAAAAATTGTTTTACGCCATCAAACCATCCTGCACGCTTCGGTGACTGACGGTGGCCGTCTTTTTCCAAGCTATCTTGAAAGGTTCTCAACAGTTCTTTCTGATCTTTATTCAAATTAACTGGCGTCTCCAAGATAACCCGACATAACAGATCGCCCGCAGCGCCCCCTCTCACAGGAGCAACACCTTTACCGCGCAAGCGAAACAGCTTACCGGTTTGAGATTCTGCTGGAATCTTCAATTTAACACGCCCATCAAGCGTGGGTACCTCCAATTCACCACCCAAGGCCGCATCCACAAAACTGATAGGAACCTCGGTATAAAGATCTTTGCCTTCTCGCTGGAATATCGCATGATCCTTAACTGCAACCTGAACATACAGGTCACCCGCTGGACCACCTTGCGCTCCGGCCTCACCTTCACCAGCCAAACGAATACGATCACCCGTATCAACACCTGGTGGAATCTTAACGGAAAGCGTCTTACGCTTTTCTTTACGACCCTGCCCATGACACTCACGGCACGGATCCTTAATGGACTTACCCTGCCCTCGACACGTTGGGCACGTTTGCTGCACAGAGAAAAAACCCTGCTGCATACGCACCTGCCCCGCACCACCACAAGTTTGACATGTCACAGGTTGAGTACCTTTTTTAGCACCCGTCCCATCACAAGGGTCACAATGCACTAAGGTGGGCACTCGAATCTCAACAGTAGTACCTTTAACTGCATCTTCTAATTCTAGCTCTAACGTATATCGAAGATCTGACCCACGATTAGCGCGCTGCCTGCCGCGACCACCACCGCCGCCTCCGCCACCACCAAAAATATCGCCAAACACATCACCGAAGATGTCGCTAAAATTACCGGCCCCAGCACCACCGCCAAAGCCGCCACCCGCACTTGGATCAATCCCTGCGTGGCCATATCGATCGTAAGCAGCTCGCTTCTGATCGTCAGACAAGATCTCGTAGGCCTCACTGATATCTTTAAACTTCTCTTCGGCGTCGTTATCATCCGGGTTTCTATCTGGATGATACTTCATCGCCAAACGGCGATAAGCCTTCTTCATTTCCTGAGGAGTCGCTTCTTTAGAGACACCTAAAAGCTCATACAAATCTTGTTTTGCCATGCTATCAACCAATGTCGGTTATTCAAATCCTAGATACAGCAACGCGGGAGCAAGCTCCCGCGCGCGTCTTACATCATTAAGAAGTGAGGGTTACTTCTTATCATCAACTTCTTCAAACTCTGCATCGACAACATCGTCTCCAGCAGAAGCTTCTGGCTGCTCAGCATCAGCGCCACCCATATCCATATCTGGAGCACCGCCCGCGGCACCCGCTGCTTGCTGCTCTTCATAAAGCTTTTGTGCTAGACCAGAAGTCGCTTCAGTTAGCGCAGCAGACTTAGCTTCCATAAGCTCTTTGTCATCGCCCTTAACGGCTTCTTCCAGCTCAGTGATTGCTGCCTGAATAGCCACTTTCTCTTCTTCAGTTGCCTTATCGCCCGCTTCTTCTAGCGTTTTCTTACCGGCATGAACAAGACCATCAGCAGTATTTCGAGCAGTCACTAACTCTTCAAATTTACGATCTTCCTCAGCATTTGCTTCGGCATCACGAACCATTTGATCGACTTCTTCATCAGACAAACCACCAGAAGCCTTGATTACGATAGTTTGCTCTTTACCTGTCGCCTTATCTTTGGCAGACACATTAAGGATACCGTTCGCATCCAAATCGAAAGTTACTTCAATTTGTGGCATTCCGCGTGGTGCTGGTGGAATCTCGCTTAGGTCAAAACGCCCTAAAGACTTATTACCTGACGCCTGCTTACGCTCACCCTGAAGTACGTGAACAGTAACCGCTGCCTGGTTATCATCTGCTGTCGAGAAGATCTGTGATTTCTTAGTAGGAATTGTGGTGTTTTTCTCAATAACTGGCGTCATTACGCCACCCATTGTTTCAATACCCAATGTTAACGGAGTTACATCTAACAACAATACGTCAGTTACGTCACCCGCAAGTACCGCACCTTGAATTGACGCACCCATCGCAACGGCTTCATCAGGGTTTACATCTTTACGAGGCTCTTTACCGAAGAACTTTTCAACTTCAGCCTGAACCATAGGCATACGTGTTTGACCACCAACCAAAATAACATCATCGATTTCAGAAGCACTAAGTCCAGCATCATCTAACGCAGTCTGACAAGGCTTTATTGTGCCAACAACCAACTCTTCAACCAAAGACTCCAATTTAGCGCGAGTTAATTTGATGTTTAAGTGCTTAGGACCAGAGGCATCAGCAGTAATATAAGGTAAATTCACTTCTGTTTGCTGACTAGAAGACAATTCGATCTTCGCTTTCTCCGCACCTTCTTTAAGACGCTGAAGTGCAAGCGGGTCGTTATGTAGATCTACACCACTTTCTTTCTTAAATTCATCGGCCAAATACTCGATCAAACGCAAGTCAAAATCTTCACCACCAAGGTGAGTATCACCATTGGTCGCTAGTACTTCAAACTGGTGCTCGCCATCAACTTCAGCGATTTCGATGATAGAAACGTCAAAAGTACCACCACCCAAGTCATATACTGCGATAGTGGAATCGCCACGTCTTTTATCCATACCGTAGGCTAATGCCGCAGCGGTAGGCTCGTTAATGATTCGCTTAACTTCCAAACCCGCTATACGACCCGCATCTTTAGTCGCTTGACGCTGGCTATCGTTAAAGTATGCAGGAACAGTAATAACTGCTTCTGTTACAGTCTCACCGAGATAATCTTCGGCGGTTTTCTTCATTTTCTTTAGCACTTCAGCAGAGATTTGTGGTGGAGCAGTCTTCTCACCTTTAACCTCAACCCAAGCATCACCGTTGTCTGCTTTAACAATACCGAACGGAGCACGCTTAATGTCTTTTTGCACTTCTTTATCAGTGAAGTTACGACCAATCAATCGCTTGATGGCATATAGCGTATTAGTTGGGTTAGTTACTGCTTGGCGCTTAGCTGACTGACCTACCAAGGTTTCTCCATCTTCACTATAAGCAACGATGGAAGGCGTCGTACGATCGCCTTCACTGTTCTCAATAACTTTAGCTTTGTCGCCTTCCAATACCGCTACGCAAGAGTTGGTTGTACCCAAATCAATGCCAATTATCTTACCCATGTTTCTTCACCTTAATTCAAAAGCCCTGACAGACTTTGCTCTATGTTAATTCCAGTGTCTGCCAGACAGGTCACCGGTTCTTTAGTTAATACTTTAACTGCGCTTGACTCTATCTATGGGGGAACAAGTTATGCTTTTCAACCCTCATTCCCACATAAAAACCAAGCATTATTTATTTCGAAACTAATTCATTACGCCTTAGAGACGATAACCATCGCAGGGCGCGCCAAACGGCCGCTCAAGGTATAGCCTTTTTGCAACACAGCCATGACGGTATTCGGTTCCATATCTGGATTAGGCTGCATCGACATCGCCTGATGAAATTCGGGGTTAAATGGCTCGCCGACAGGATCTACCTGCACAACTCCATGCTTAGTTAGCGTATCCGATAGCATTTTCAATGTTAGCTCAACACCTTCACGCGTGGATTCGACACCACTTTCGCTTTCAGCATCAGCAACCGATTGCAATGCGCGCTCCAGCGTATCAACCACAGGCAATAAGTCAGTTGCAAACTTCTCTAGGGCAAATTTATGCGCATTCTCAACATCGCGCTCAGCACGGCGACGCACGTTCTGCATCTCGGCTTGAGAACGCAGCACAGAGTCTTGCTGGTCTTGTACTTTTGCTTGAGCCGCCGCTAACTGCGCCTGTAATTGCTCAATGCTAACATCTTCAGCAGTACCCTCTTCAGATTCAGTACCCGCTTCTGACTCAACATCAGACACCTCAGTTTCCTGCGCCTCTGTTTCAGCAACAATGGATTCTTCTTGTTCTGGGCTTGTTGCCTCATCACTAGACATAGATAAACTCCAATAAATACATACATTTACAATAAAACGGACTGCAGATAAGACAACGCCGCGAAGCCTATCAAAAAGCACTCATGCGGCGTCTTATCTATCATTGCAGGCTATTATGGGGGTCAATCTTCTGGATTCAAGGCCGCGCTCAACATTTTTGCAGTCATATCCACCATAGGGATCACATCTTGATACGCCATACGCTTGGGGCCGATAACAGCCAGCATGCCTAATACGTTTTTCTGAGCATCGGTATAAGGGGCGGTTATCATGCTGCATTCATCAAAAACCTGATACCCTGACTCCTTCCCAATGAAGACCTGAATACCCTCTGCTCTAGAGCACTGATCCATGAGATGGAGTAAATCCCTTTTCTGCTGAAAGGACTCAAACAACATTTGTAACTGATCAGCGCCACCGGCACCCGCCATTTGAATCAGGTTCGACTGCCCACTAACAACACACTCCGGCTCCAAATCATCGCCATCAAATGTCTTAGCGGCCATCTCGACCGCCATTTGCATGTGTCGATTCATCTCAACCTTATCGTCCTGCATGTCTTGCAATACATTGGCTTTAATCTTCAGCAGGTCCTCCCCAGAAAAGCGCCGATTAAGATAATTAGCCATCTGCTGAAGCTCTGCCTCGGAAAACTCCCGGCCCATATCAATGATACGGTTTTGCACTTCCTTTTCGTTTAGTACCAAAATAACCAGCACTCTATTATCCGATAACGGCAAGAAGTCGATTTGACGCAAACAAGAGAGCTCTTGCTTCGGAGCCACAACCACTCCTGCTAACGCAGTCATATCCGATAACACTTTTGACGCCCTTTCCAACAACTCACTGGGCGTCTGGTTGGAGGACAGCTGATGATTCACCCGATCGACGCTTTCAGAAGTAAGCGGCGACATCGTAATCAACCGGTCAACAAAAAACCGATACCCCAACTCAGTGGGAATACGCCCCGCTGAGGTGTGAGGAGAGCATAACAACCCTCTCTCTTCCAGCATCACCATATCACTACGAACGGTTGCAGAACTCACAGGCGTAGCTAAGTCTTCTAACAGCCGCCTAGATCCTACGGGGGCTCCGTCATGGATATAACGCTCGACTAACGCTTTAAGTATCTGAGAAGGACGATCATCAATTAGACTCATATATGCCACATCATTGCCTGGGTATATCAACAGCATGGGGTCGTTTTCATACATTCCAAGTACTTACCCTAGCGAATATCGATCGCTTCGCATATTATCCCGTTATAACGAATCAACTGATGCCCACATTATGCTTTCTCATATCAATATATCAAACTTCGCTATTGTTGAATCCTTGGACCTCGACATCCCCAATAAGCTCTGCGTCATTACCGGAGAAACCGGGGCAGGCAAATCTATTATGATTGATGCTCTTGGCCTCGCGCTAGGTAATAGAGCGGATTCTGGGTCCGTACGGCACGGCGCAGATAAAGCGGACATCCTTGCCAGCTTTGATATAGAAAAAAACACCACTGCCCAGCGCTGGCTAGAGAGCAACGATCTCGAAGAGGATGGTGAATGCATTCTGCGCAGAGTCATCAACAAAGATGGCCGCTCTCGATCATATATCAATGGTCGCCCCACCCCAATGTCCTCGCTGAAAGCCTTAGGTGAACACCTTATATCCATCCATGGCCAGCATGAGCATCAAGCCTTATTAAAAAAAGACACCCATCGGCGCCTGCTGGATCAATTTGGAGGCCTCACTGAATTAGCTAAACAAGTGTCTCAAACATTCAAGCAGTGGCAACAACACCAGCAAGCCTATGAACAATTTAGAGATAACGCGAAGGAATTGAACGACCGCGTTGACCTGCTTCGATTTCAACTCGGAGAGCTTGAATCTCTTGACCTTCAAGCAGGCGAATTTGCCTCCCTTGAGAAAGAGCACAAACGCATGTCAAATGCTGAACACCTCATTACTCAGGGAAGGCAAGCACTACAAGGCCTTAATGAAGGCGAGGCCCCTCTCCTCGACAATACCGCCTCCGTTCTACACCTCGTGTCAGAGATGAGGCAGCAAGACGACAGCCTTTCGGAAACCATCGACCTCATATCCAGTGCTGAAATTCAGCTACAGGAAGCGGCCAACAATTTACACAACTATATCGATAATCTAGACATTGATCCTGAACGCTACCAATGGGTCGACCAACGCATAGCCAGCGCCCACCAAATGGCCCGCAAGCACCGATTATCCCCTGATCAACTACCAGAATTACAACAATCCCTATCCGATGAACTAAGCAGTATTGATGGCGGTGACGATAAAATTGAATCCCTTCTTGCCAGCGCACAAGCATCGCAAGAAGCATACCTACTGAAAGCACAATCCCTGAGCAAGAAGCGTAAACAACAAGCCAAGAAGCTTAGCAAGATCATCACAACGCAAATACAGACCCTAGGCATGCCGGGTGCAGAAGTATCAATACAACTTGAAGCATTAGAGACAAGCCACGCGACAGTACACGGCATTGACACAATAGAGTTTCACGTGCAGACCAACCCAGGGCAACCTAGCAAACCTCTCCACAAGGTGGCATCCGGCGGGGAGCTCTCCAGAATCAGCCTATCAATTCAGGTTGCTTGTGCAGCAAAGAGCAATGTAGCCACGTTGATTTTCGATGAGGTCGATGTGGGAATTGGCGGTGCGGTCGCGCAGGTCGTTGGGGAATTGCTTCGGGAACTAGGGCACGATAACCAGGTCATTTGCGTCACCCACTTACCGCAGGTGGCAGCACAAGGGCATCACCACCTACATGTCAATAAACAGACCAAAAAGCAATCAACGCACACGGATATCAGCCCACTATCTCAGGACGAGAAGGTCACTGAAATTGCGCGTATGCTGGGAGGCCTATCAATAACGGAGCAAACCCTGGCGCATGCCAAAGAGCTTATTCAAGCCTCCCAAGGCTAGTAAATGAACTAGGCCTTCTTCTTTCGCACGTAAAGTACAAGGCTATGATCTACAAGCTCATAGCCGTGTGAATCTACAAGCTCCTTCTGCAGACGCTCAATCTCATCATCATGGAACTCAATGACTTCATCAGTGTCCATAACTACCATGTGGTCATGATGTTCTTCTGAGGTCAATTCAAATACTGAATGACCGTTATCAAAGTTATGACGCTCCACAAGACCGGCTGTTTCAAATTGTGTTAACACCCGATAAACGGTTGCTAGGCCGACGTCTTCGTTCTTATCAAGCAAGGCCTTATATACATCTTCGGCACTCATATGCTTAGCGTCACCAGACTCTAAGATTTGAAGGATTTTGACACGAGGCAACGTTACTTTTAACCCTGCTTTACGAAGTTCTTGATTATCCATAGTATGCACTACCTGTATCCAAATAAAGGATATCGAATTGTGTTGTTATCATCAGATCAAGTATGATACTTGCTGACCGGAACCATAGAGGAATTGTACACCAGATGCAAAAGTTGATTCGAGTTTGTTTGGCCATAAGTCTATTAGCACTCTCAGGATGTAGCGGGCTCCGCTTTCCTGGGGTATTTCGTATTGATATAGGCCAAGGAAACATCATTAGTGAAGGTGCCCGCGAAAAGCTCAAACTCGGTATGACCCCGAGACAGGTGGAATACGTATTAGGTAGCCCCGTCATCAAGGACCCACTACACCCGGGCCGCTGGGACTATATCTATAACTACGAAAGTGGCAAGGGCGGCTTCGTGGAAAACCGCCTTACCTTATTTTTCGGCAATGAGCGCCTGGAAAAAATAGACGACTCTCAATTTAGAAACCCTGAAGCAGTTACTGAAGACCTCAAAAGCCAAATCAAGGCATCCAATAGCTAGCTCACACCAAGGCTAGCTATTTTCTCGCTTAGCCTTGGCTTCTGCCGCCCGACGTTTACGAACCTCCTTAGGGTCCGCTATCAACGGGCGGTATATCTCCACCCGCTCACCTGCTTCTAATATTCTATCTTTCGGCTTTCGCTCGGTTTTACCAAAGATCCCCATTGGCGTACCTTCAAGCTCTAGCTCTGGAAATTTATCGGCGATTCTAGACTGCATCGCCGCATCAAACATAGACGTACCCTCATCCACCTGTAGCGTCACTAGCTCTTGACGGTCAGGCAACGCATACGCCACTTCAACGGTAATTTTTTCTTCAGCCATGCTAACGTCCCCTACCCTTTTGTTGCCCATTCATAGATCAAATACCCCATAACATAAGCAATGCCAGCGGGGGCAACAAACCGAATGACAATGATCCACATATTAAACAACGCAAAATTCTTCACGTTCAGCTCTTTCACCACATGACTGCGACGCATCACCCAACCAGTAAATATTGCGATCAGCATGCCGCCTAATGGCAACATAATGTTAGTGGTTAACTTATCCAAGAAGTCCAATACACTCGAACCCAGTATCGTCACATCGGACAGTATATTTTGAGACAGCGCGCACACCAAACCTAACGCCCAAACCGGAATACCAATCGCCAACGCCGCCTTAACCCGAGAAAAGCCCGCCGTCTCAACCATCCAGGCGACAGCAGGCTCCGCCAAGGAAATCGCCGATGTCCACGCAGCAAATGTCACCAAGATGAAGAAAACCCCGCCTAATACGACCCCGCCCGGCATTTGGCTAAACGCCAATGGCAGCGTCTTAAACATCAGCGAAGGTCCTGCCGCTGTTTCCAAACCGTTGGCAAACACGATAGAGAATATGACTAAACCTGCCACAATCGCAACCAGCGTATCCAAGATACCAATCGTCACAACGGTTTTTCCTAAAGATTCGTTCTGCGGCATATAAGCGCCGTAAGCCATGATCGCTCCCATGCCCAAACTCAAGGTAAAGAACGAATGCCCGAGTGCCGAACGTATCGCCTCGGCGGTAAGCGCTTCGGGGTTAAACTTGAACATAAAGGTAAACGCTTGCCCCAGCCCTCCGGTTGTTGCCGCATAACCCAACAGCCCAAGCAACATGACAAACAATACTGGCATCAGAATGTTAACCGAGGTCTCAAGCCCTTTATGAATACCTCTGGCGACCACAAACATAACCATCAACATAAACAAACTGTGCCACAGCACCGTCGACACAGGATCAGATACCAGCGCACCAAATTGTGCAGGTATATCGGGCTGATCCAACAAACTACCACCGATAATTTTTACCGCATAAGCTACCGCCCAACCGGCAATGACACTATAAAAGGACAGAATCAAGAAGCCCGACAACGCCCCCATCCAACCAATGCCGCCCCATAATTTACTGGCATCAGAGCTCTTAGCCAGTTCTTTCATGGTATTAATTGGGCTCTTTCGCCCTCGTCGCCCGAGCATGACCTCTGCCAACATGACCGGAATACCTATCGCCGCAATAAACAATAAGTAGACTAAGACAAATGCACCACCGCCATTTTCACCCGCCATATACGGGAACTTCCAAATATTCCCCAAACCAACCGCCGACCCCGTCGCCGCCAATATAAATGTCCAACGGCCTAACCAAACGCCATGAATAGATTTCTTTTCCGTCATGTGAATCCTTAAAATGAGAGTGGGTCGGTACTGCTCTTGCACTGCACTTGTATTAGATAGAACAATACGGCGCAATTCTCCAGATTTTTCCCTACAACTACAAGTGCAGATTACCCGTACCCTTTATCTTCAATTCGTCCTATAATCCATCTTTCCTGTAGAAAAAGAGCAACTTACCCTTCCCATGGCCAAATCAAGTAAAGCAAAGAAAGCTGGCAGTTCCACCATTGCCCGCAACAAGAAGGCATCCCACGACTATTACTTCGAAGAAAAATTTGAAGCAGGCGTTATGCTGGAAGGCTGGGAAGTGAAAAGTTTACGCGAAGGTAAAATCAACCTCGTTGATAGCTATGTGCAAATGAGAAATGGTGAAGCTTGGTTACACGGCGCCCATATATCCCCATTACTCAGCGCGTCGACCCATATCGATCCAAACCCCACTCGAGTTCGGAAATTGTTATTGCACCGACGTGAACTTAGCAAGATCCATTCAGGTATCGCAAAAGACGGCCTGACCTGTGTCGCGCTAGCCTTATATTGGAAAGGCCCCCATGTGAAATGTGAAATTGCCCTTGCGAAGGGTAAGAAGCAACATGATAAGCGAGCCACCGAAAAAGAACGTGATTGGAACCGAGAAAAGCAACGCACCGTTAGGCACGATCAACGCTAGCCCCCCCAGCCTAAGTGACTTTATGGGTTTTGGATAAAATAGTCAGTATAGTGGTTTGACGCTATATCCATATTACTGACCCTCAGCCGCAGGCTGCAGGAGGCTATTCATGGCTTGGTTCTATATTGTCGCCGCAGGCCTGATGGAGGTGGTTTGGGCCATCGCCCTCAAGCAATCCCAGAGCTTCAGCCAGCTATATCCATCACTTCTCTTCATTTTTGCCGCCATACTGAGCATTATCCTGCTATCTCTCGCCCTCAAACACCTGCCTATTGGCACCGCCTACGCAGTCTGGACAGGAATTGGCGCTTGCGGCGTCGCCATCGCAGGCATTGTCGCCTTTGGGGATACCGCCTCACCCGCCAGAATCGGCTTTCTAATAATGATAATTGCCGGTATCGCAGGGTTAAATTACACCACCTAAAGGGTGAGCCTAAAGGGAGGTCATATGAGCAACGGGATATCCTACCAAGATTGGCATATTGCCTGGGCCGACGACCAAATAAGCCTGAAAGACGGGCTTGACCGAATGCTGAAGATTGGCGCCCCCGAAGAAGAAATCCCCCTGTTAATAAAGCTTGTGGAAAACCCCAAATTCTCCATCCCTGGCATCACCCTTTTCCACGGCGCCGTTGAGCTCAAACAACACGATTGCATCCATGTATTACTTGGCCGTGGCTTACTGCCAAAAGACGAGGCATTTGTGATTGGGTTTACCATGGGCAGCACGAATCAAGTATCCACCGCAGAAGAGTCTATGTTCTGTAAAATCACCAAACACCTATACCCTCGCATCTATAAGTTTAACGATGAAGAAATTTCCATCTTTAAAGATGCCGTACGTCTCGGTACCATATCGGACTGCAAACCGTTAGATTGCTTTGACTTTGAATCATGGCAGCATAAACCACTGGCGGACATACGCATCGCTGCGGGTATAGAACCCGAGCTAATAGAAGCCTATTATCAGGTCGAAAAACGGCGCTTTCCCAACTCAAAAGCCAGTCAACGACTCTAAATTTTTAAGGAACCAGCATGGCCTTTCAACATATATCTGTTCAAGATTTTAAAGCACTCAAAGAATCACAGCCCGTTTCTGTGGTCGATATTAGAGACAAGGCCTCCTTCTTAGCTGGACACATACAAGACGCTATTCATTTACACCAAGACAACCTAGACGAAGTATTACTTACACTGGACATGGACCACCCCCTCGTCGTCTGCTGTTATCACGGCAATTCCAGCCAAAGTGCCGCAGACTTTCTCAATGAACGAGGATTTGACACCACCTACAGCCTAGCCGGTGGCTACACCGCCTGGAGCGCAGAGCAAGGTGCCTAAAATAATTCGTCTGCGCAATGCCCCTCTGGGATTTGATATGGTATAGTTAGAATACTTTTGGGGGCGACATGGTTTCGACGACGGTTGCAAACCCTTTGGTGCATGTCGAGTGGGTAGCAACACTCGTACTCCAAGTGCTATAAACTATAATCGCAAATGACGATTCGTACGCTTTAGCAGCTTAAACCCTGCTATCCATCGACCCGGCTCTCTCGTGGGCTTGACTCGATGGTAATTTACACGAGACCGCAGATACGGGTGTCTGAGACGTAACTGTTAAATAATTTTGGACTGGCTTGCAGCATCCTGCCTCGTTGGATCGTTGTGAGTAAGATTAAAGACGAGATCTAAACATGTAGACCCATAGGCAGAGTGCTGGCGGACGCGGGTTCGATTCCCGCCGCTTCCACCAAATGAAGGTTCAGTACGAACCTATAAAGCCCGCAAGACCACGTAAAACCTGGCCTTGCGGGCTTTTTTGTGCCTACCGATATACTTAAATCCTCAATTACATACTCTAACCATCTTGATTCAAAGTGAAACATTGAAATGGGTCTTCGCCCTTTATAGACAAAGCGTTAACCGAAAAGTTGTTTTAGACAGTAACGGAATGATAGATAACTTGATTTCGGCCATTTTCCTTGGCTTTATAAAGATTGTCGTCGGCCTCTTTTAGCAGGCCCTCGTGATTATCTCGTTTATTAGGTATGCCACCTGCCACTCCAACACTTACAGTCATAACGACGGTACGTTGTTCATCGTTAACGGGGTTATCTTCAAATTGTTTTCTAATATTCTCTGCGACAATGTTGGCCCCTTGAAGGTCTGTGGCAGGTAATACTACGACAAACTCTTCCCCTCCATATCGAATGGCAACATCCGGGGAGCGCTTTAGATTGGATCGAATAATAGAACCTGCGCTGGCTAAGCAAAGGTCGCCAAATTGGTGGCCATGGGTGTCATTAAGTTTCTTAAAAAAGTCTATGTCAAACATCAGCACGGATATGGGTTGCTTTTCCCTAAATGCGCGTTGGTGTTCTGTGGGTAAATATTGGTTCAAAAAGCGACGATTTCTTAGCCCAGTCAGTTCATCAATGGTATTGAGTTCCTCCAAACGTTTATTCGCTTTCTCAAGTTCCTCCGTGCGCTCTCTCACCAATTGGTCAAGTTGTTCGTTTTCTCTAACTTGAGCTTCTAATAACACTTTTTGTACCCTTGCAGCTTCAGCTTCGGCGGCTTGCGCTTTTTTTACCAACTGGACTTCGCGGGCTTTCATTAAATTGATTCGGTCTGCAAGCCCTATAGAAAACAAAATCAATTCAAATCCATTGGCCAATTTTATGAAGGATGACGCAAGATAGTATCCAGGTAGAATATTTTGAGATGATAAGGTGGTAAATATCACACTTAGAATAACGACACCTTGCCCAATGACGAAATACTTAGCGGGCCCAAATCCCTGACGTTGTCTGATGATAGCAATGGTTAATACAATGACACTGCCACTAAAAATAACAAGAGAATTTAGTCCAACCACTAAGTAGAGCGGACCGAATATCTCAAATATGAAGACGAGGCTTATACCAATCATATAGAGTTTGAGAAAACGATCGGTGCGAGGCAAACCCTGAGGTGTTATCAAGTAAGATCGACAAAATTGCGTCAAAAACAAGCCAGTCAGCACACCAAAAAAGTAGACGCCACGCTCCGTTAATAACGTCACATCGGGGAATAATAATTGCGGATAACCCGACAAGCAAAATGCAAAGCAAGCATAGGTTAAGACAAATGAGGTATATTCCAGATATATCTTTTCCCGTAGCAAAAAATACAGAAATAGATTATATAACATCAACCCCACAGCAAGCCCAAAGTAAGCCCCATCGAATACTTGGTCAACGGACAATGACTCTACAAATTTCATTTCTGTTGATATCACCAGCTGAAGGGATAACGCACTCGTAGTTCTTACCCGAATATACAGCTCTTGATTGGACCCAGATGGCAAGGAAAACTGGTGAACATAGTTTTTTAGCGTAAAGGATTTACTTGTAGGTGAGAGATGATCGCCGGTTTTTAGCGTACTTTGAATCTTTCCTTTGTTAACCACATAGAAATCAACTTCATCTATCAAGGGGTATTTCAAATCAGCATTGATAGTTTGCGTTTGACTCAGCTGATTAACTATAGGGATCTTTATCCAAAATGTAGATTCTGAGTAACCCAAGTTCATATTCATATGAGGGTAAGAATAAAAATCCTCTTGAATAGGATTAGACAGAACCTGTTCTATGTTAAGTATCGAATTGACGTCCTCAAATAGTAACACTCCAGCGCCGATTCGTTGTTGAAAATCCAGTCGGTCAACAACCAACTGGAAGTCATTACTAGCCATTGCCATTTTACATGGAAATAATAACCAACAAAGCACGACGAAAAGAGTACCTACTTTGCAATAATATGCGTGCATAAATTGGAATCCGTTACATTACGTACTAACCAGAGTAATCGCATTACGTTGGTCTACTGTTATCTCTTACCTTGAATGTCTTTCATTTTGTCAATGACAGGGATACGTTTCCGCTCCGAGTCTTGAAAGTGACCTTGGCGCAGTTGATCAATCTCATAGGCTTTGTCTTCTTCAGCTATACCTTCTGATGCGAGTATTTCTCTTCTTTCCGCTCTATAGGCTGATACTCGTGAGTCCCATGTTGCTTGTCGTTGATCCGCTTCGGCAAATCGCTGAGCGGCTTCTGCTCCGAACGCTTGTGTTCTAATCTCGAATATCTCAGCGTCGCTCGCACCATCTCGCCTGCCCTGTGCTACGGCCTCTAGTGCTTGTATTTGAGTTCGTTCAACGCGCTTATGTTCTCTGTCAGCTTCGGGCAGGTGCTCTTCAATTGCGATGAGTGCAGTGTGACGCTCATTGTCTGTCAATGATTCATCACCCTGGATCTCAAGGCGTCTGATAGCATAATCATCGAGCATATTCTCTTTGCCGAAAAATGCAGTATAGGCTTCAGCGTCCATGTTGCTTGCGCGTAGGTCCCTCAAAAGTCGCTTCATCTCTGCATGACTTGGTCTTTGTTCCGTGGCGAGGTAGTCATCGCTCAATTGCTTTTCTAGGTCTATTTCAGCAGATTTGAGTTCATAGTATTGATGCAGAATTTCGATTGCTCTTGGCACTGCCGTTTCTGGCAAATAGAAGGTTAGCATTTCCTTAATGCGAGCGAGTATCGTCTCCATAGGCTCTTCCCCCACTGTGGTGAGAAAATAGTCGAAGAACCTGCGTAGATGTGAGCTGACAATTAGCTCACCTCGATCGTTTACTTCCAGGCGGAAAGGGATGGTTGTACCTATCAATGAAGGCGGTAGGTCACCGTATTCGGATTCGTAGTTATCGTAAGTAAGATTCGGTGATATCCAGTTGGATGCTATGTTTTTTTCTTTTGCCATCTTGCCGTTTTCAGTTGAGCTAACGGGAGTCTCTACTTGCTCGATGTTCATCGCCAAGGCAGCGTCTTCCTCAGGCCAAAGCCACCAAGCCGCTCCAATCATTAGAGCGGCTATGCCCAAGCCAAGTATTGTGCGCATAATCCAGTTGTCCTTACTCTCTCATAAAATGCGTTTTATCTCAGTATAGTAGACGTCATTGGTTACGTTGGTTTGGATTAGAAAGGGGAGCAGCACTCCCCTAGGTTATTGACTGCGTTATTGACGTTACAAGCCCTTTTGTCGTAATCGACTTGCGTGAGATTCAAAGATGTCTTTGGGGTCTGTCCAGCCAGACATGCCTAATAGCATGTTAGAGCCATCGGTATGGTTATGCTGGTAGTCATCGCGAAGTACTTTACCCCAATGTTGTGCGCAGCGAGGCACTAGGCCATCAGTTTCTGTCCCAGGAGCAGACAATGCACCCACAATCGTCATTGCATAATCTAGCGGATCTAACACGTTGGTTACGCCGGCGAAGCCGCCCCAAGAGTAGTAGCTGATACCATTGACTTCTTCTGCGCCGCTTCCACATTCTGTCGTTGGTTTACCCTCTGGATAGTTGGCGTTGTACTCGATTTGCCCGGCTGTACTGAGTTGGTAAACTGCGTCAAATGATTGCTGGTCGAAGGATTCGCCAGAGGCAAGAAAATCAACCACATCACCCAGTGCGTTTAGTAGTGTTTCGTTAAACGCGACGTATGCGTCGTACATGGGGTGATCCGGTGGAACAATGCTGTTAAGCATCATGTCATTAAAAGGAGAACCACCATTTGCACCGTGGACACTGGTCACTGACGCTACGATGTCGGGGGCCGTGCTGGCAACATAACGAGAGGTTGGGCTGCCTTGGCTGTGACCGATCAAATTGACTTTGCTAGCGCCTGTAGCCGGTAATACGACGTTGTTGATGTAGTCAATTAATTGCTCTCCGCGCTGCTCACTGCCACCCCAAGCAGTGAGGTTTGGCGTCCAAACATTCGCATCGCCGCCTCTCAATTCACTTGGAATACCGTGCCAGTATTCAATGAACAAGATTTTATCGAAGCCAGAGACACCGTGCACTAAAACGATAGGGTATTGGGTGTTGTAGCGATTGGCGTGTTGCGTAATGTCACAACCTACATTCCACCAAGCGCAATCTTCGACAGGTTCATAATCATTATGACTGTTTGCACTAACCGTTGTAGCAGAAAAAGCGAGTGCTGCTGTTGCAGCGAGAGAAGCGAAAGTATTTCGTAAAGTCATTTGCCGACCCCATTCAAGTATGAATATGATGCGGCAACACGTCTGGCGGATTTCGTCTAGAGAGGTTAACTCAACCCCGAGAGGCGGCCCGACCATCCTCCAGTGTTACTGATAGGACTCGTGGCTTTCCGTCCCGCAATTGCTTGCGGTTTGGCGTGTTGTCGTTTCCAACAACCCCTGGGTAATCCAAGGTGTGCGAATGGTGTTTATCATTAGTTATCCGTAGCACGAAACAAACTATCGTTGAAAAATAATCCAATTACTATGCATGGATACAAACTGTTACATGGGTACACGTACTATTTTCCGCGTCATTTCTACCGCTAAAATAAAAGGCTAAGCACTTTTTGACAGCTAAGTAGTTGAATTGATAAGGCTCGACAGATCAAGGCATCCAATTGTCAGGGGAATGGCAAGATGTTATGGAACCGTTTGTATTAATGTGTCAAATGGATATGCGAAATTTATATAGAGGCAGTTCACATTTTGTAACGTTGAATATGACAAATGGGAATGGCAGGAGATCTTTTAATATCTGACAGTTTGATGCTGTAATGTATTTCCTAAGGAGCCTTCGATTGAAGATAAATTGACGCTGATAGTTTACGCCTGAAAATGCATCGTTCGAGATAGCGGCCTGCCACTAAAAGCAGGCCCGCAAAACCATGTAAAACCGAGCCTTGCGGGCTTTTTCGTATATAGAACTCGCTCAACCGTCCTATACAGCCAACCCTTTAGTTTTATCAGCCACTGGCTCACGATCAAATATTCCCACAATCGGCGTGCCATATTCTCGCAAGATCGGCTCTATCTCTCGGTGCACGGCATGGTATCGATAAAAAGGAACGCGTGGGAATAAGTGATGAACCGAATGCAGATTCTGCCCTAGCCAAAACCATTCAAAAGGTTTCATCCACGTAGGCATGATTAAACTATTGGTCGTGCGGTAGCGCTGCTGTTCCTGATAAGGAATATGCGGACGATAAGCAAACCAATACGCAGTAAAGAATCCGCCAATCAAATACCCCAATATAAGCACAGTAACATCACCCGGTTGATCCACAAGTAATACAAATGCAGTTCTCCAACCGAGAGAAACAAACACTTCAACGCAATAAATCGCTCGCTCTTTTATGGTCGCTGATTTCCAACCGTGCTTTACAAAAAATGTATTTTGAACCCAGAAAAACTTAAGCACGGTCATCAATGCCCCCCATGGACCATTCGCCATACCACTCATTATGTAGTCAGGATCTTTTTCTGGGTGATTGGTATATCTGTGGTGCGTAAAATGCTCCAAACGGTGGGATGCATAAGGCACTGCAATTAATGGGGCAACTAAGAAACCGCACAACTTATTTAACCATTCTAGGTGCTCTTGCTTACCGTGTATATTCCCGTGAGCAGCCTCATGCAAAGGGGTATATGACATATAGGTAAAAATGCCCAATATAATGACCGTTGCCCACGCAGGCAATATTCCCATAGCGAACAACGTTAGGTTCACAGAGAAGCCTGCAAGCACAACGCCAACCATAATTACGGTAGGCCAACACATCAACCCCATATGTTGCTTGGCGACGGCAATAGCCTCTTTATTCAACTTTGCTAAATCTGCGGACATGATGACCCTCTTATTTCTTATAGCGTTTATGTTAAGCCTGATTCGATTACTTATGCTACTAAGTTACTGAATGCGCCTTGTCACAAACAGGGCCGCTATGGCCATTCGCTTTGCATAAATGGCCAGCTAGTTATCTATCATAGATTGCTATAGACTTTCCTTCATGCCGAAAAAAGACCCTATTCTCCATCCCGTTGCCATCGCTCAAGTGATGATAAACTTTGCCGCCAGTCACGGCATTGATCAAGATACCTGCTTACAAGGTACTGAGATCATTGAAAAAGAACTCTGTGACAGTGATGCGCTCATTACTCGTAATCAAGAAATGAGGCTGATCGAGAACCTCATTTTGGCATTACCAAATGAACCTGCACTGGGCTTCCAATTGGGCATGCAATACAACATCGCGACATTCGGGGTTTGGGGCTTTGCAATTCGAACCAGCCGAACATTACGAGAAGCTGCCACGCGGGCAATGCAATACCTCCCCCTAAGTACCGCTTACTGCAATATCTACCAATTTGAAGATGGCGAGCTATTTGGGTTAGGTTTAGATCCAGAGCCGATCCCCCCTCATCTACGTCAGTTTTTGTTGGAAAGGGATATGGCTACAGCACTAAACCTTATGAAGGAGCTGAATTTTGCGGGTGTAAAAATCGCTGGGGTAGAATTAGAAGGAGCGCCACCAGAATACGCTAGCTTAATCGAAGAGCTTTGCGGCCATAAACCTACGTATAACTGCAAGCGAAACGCAGGGTTAATACGCCAAGAAGATGTAGACCGCCCCCTTCCCATGTTCGATGCCAACCTGGTTCGCATGCTCGAAGATCAATGTAAAATACAGTTAGAGCGCAGAAAAGTATCCGGTCTCGAAGGCCAGGTGCGACAGCAATTACTCGGCACTTTAGGGTTGGTCGCTACTCTTGATAACGTCGCTAAAACACTGGCCATGTCACCGAGAAGTCTGCGTAGAAAACTGGAACAAGAAGGCACTAACTTTCGTGCGATTGTAGAAGAAGAGCGCCGCCAAATTGCGTTGCAATTACTCATCGGTAGCAGCATGAAACTAGATGAACTGGCGATACATTTGGGTTATACGGATACCGCAAGTTTTACCCGCGCCTTTCGACGCTGGATGAGTTGCTCACCAGGGGAATATCGTAAGAATCACTGTCATTAACCATAAATAAAAAAGGCCGCACGATGCGGCCCTAGTCGACACAAACTAAAATACCTACGCTGCAGACTTCAGCGTTTTATCAGTATGCTCTCCAAGTAGCTCATCAAATTTGGAGAGGTGATGTTCATTGTCATGGTCCCAAGGATGAAAGCCCGGTCGAAACCAATCAAACCAACCAGTAACACACTGGCTCTTCAGGCCTTTTTTACCCCATAAAAAACTCAACCCACTGCGCCACTGCCCAATATCAAGCAATGCCTTCTCACGCCGGACATTTTCAATATAAAAAGGATATTGAAGGGAAAAGTAAACACCGGTTGCTGCTACTAACCAAAAAGTACGAATCGCATAACTGCTTAAAGAATCCGGCATCACCGCTTGATACACATCGTAAGCAACAGCTTTATGTTCTGTTTCCTCTAATGCGTGCCAATTCCACATCGCAACATAATTGGCCTCGGACCCTTCCACACTTTCTGGCGTACGCAACAACGAATCAGCCAATAATCCTGTAAGGTGCTCAAGCCCAATTGTCACTGCAAGCTGATGCTTTTTGGGTAGCACCTTTTGACCAAAATTAAGCAAACCAGTCACAATCGCTTCCTGTTCTTTTGCTGGCGTATTAGTGGCTTCCAACAACGTATTAAGCTCTTCATGCTCTCGACCATGCATAGCTTCCTGTCCAATAAATGCAGTAACTGCTTTGGTTAATTCTGGGTCCTGTATCTGGTCTCGAAAGTGGCGAACCGAATCAATAAAGAACCGCTCCCCCACGGGTAAAAACACGCTCATAGTATTCATGTATTGGGAAACGTTAATGCCGTCTCGGTGCCAATCGGTTATACGATTAGCTGGGAGCTTAAATTGGATACTTCTACGGGTGGGCATGATAGATTTTTTCATGGAAACCTCTCTTCTCTATTCATTACATTGGATCAGCCAGGGCGCCATTCTCGCCATCGCTTTATGTTACATTTAATAATGTCACATTGATTTATGCAACATAATTCTGATAAAGTTGTTTCATATTCACTCAACAGGCCACTCTCATGTCATGTGATACACATACAACAATCTGGATTTAGACTTATGAGCGCGAGACATTTTGACGTACTAATCATTGGCGCTGGGCTTTCTGGCGTTGGCGCAGCAGCACATCTACGCAGGCAGAGCCCTGGAAAGTCGTTTGCCCTCATTGAGCGACGGCAGTCTATTGGGGGGACTTGGGATCTATTCCGTTACCCAGGTATACGGTCAGATTCAGATATGTTTACGCTCGGCTACTCATTTAAGCCTTGGAAAGAAGAAAAGAGCATCGCAAGTGGCGGGTCAATTCTGAATTACATCAAAGAAACCGCATCAGAATACCGATTGGACAACCACATTCACTACGGACAAAAGGTTGTGTCGTTAGATTGGTCTAGCCCTGAAGCCACATGGACTGTCATAACAGAAAGCGAAAGTGATGGCTCCCAAGACATATTCACCTGCAACTATTTGATGGGATGCACCGGCTACTACAACTACGATGCCGGCTACACCCCTGCATTTCCTGGCGCCGAAAACTTCAAAGGCCAAGTCGTTCACCCGCAAAAGTGGAGTGACGATATAGATTATGGCAACAAGAAAGTACTGATTATTGGTA
Organism: Gammaproteobacteria bacterium 45_16_T64; assembly: GCA_002162955.1. Lineage (GTDB taxonomy): Bacteria > Pseudomonadota > Gammaproteobacteria > Pseudomonadales > Ketobacteraceae > 42-54-T18. The sequence goes on along the minus strand of MABD01000030.1, from coordinate 354,258 downwards.
GCGGTGCAACCGCCGTGACCCTGGTGCCTGCAATGGCGGAACACGCAGCTCATGTCACCATGCTGCAACGCTCTCCGTCATATGTCGCGACAGTCCCAGAGAAGGATGTTATATCCATACGGCTCCGTAAATTCCTGCCGGAAAACGTGGTATATCAAATGGCCCGCGTTAGGAATGTTGGCCTGCAACGTACTGTGTACAAATTATCAAAACAACGCCCGAAGATCGTACGCAAAGCCCTACTTGCCATGGCCAGTAAGCAGCTGGGGGCCGATTTTGATATGAAGCACTTCAGCCCCAAATACAACCCTTGGGAAGAGCGTTTATGCGCCGTACCAAATGGTGATCTATTTAAGGTGCTAAAAGAAGGGAAAGCATCGGTTATCACTGATGCTATCGACACATTTACCAGTAACGGCATTTTACTTAAATCAGGAAAGACCATCGAAGCCGATATCATCGTCACCGCCACTGGGCTAGATTTACAGATGCTTGGTGGCATCACACCAACAGTAGACGGTGTCCAAAAAAATATCTCAGAGTCGATGATCTATAAAGGCGCGATGTTAAGTGGCCTACCGAATATGACAATGATCTTTGGGTATACAAACTCCTCCTGGACACTCAAAGCAGACATGGTCAGTGAGTTCACCTGCCGCTTACTCAATTACATGGACAAGAACAGCATTCGCTATTGTGTACCGGAAGCCCACCAAGATGACATAGCAGATAGCCCTTTCTTAGATTTGCAATCCGGTTATGTTGCACGCTCCGCCGATAAGCTACCACGCCAAGGTAAAAGTGCCCCCTGGAAGGTTGTCCAAGATTATTTCAGTGATATTCCCGTGCTGAAATTTAGCCAAATTAACGATGAAGGTTTGCGATTCGTCGGTGGGCGCGAGCAAAAAAACAAGGGCGTCTTCAACACACTACTGAGTACATTCTCCTAAACTTGCCTTAATACATTTGGCCAATAGCTCATTGGCCAAATACCCACCCAACCCACAATCCCTCGCCTTTCCGACCGCCTTGAATCAGGTCTTCGAACAACTTATTTGCTATATATCCAACAAATATACACCCTATACTACTCACTTAATAGATATCGGAGTAGCCAACAGTGAAAAACATGAACTTTCAGCATCCGCCTGGCCCTGACTATCAACGCCCATTGGGTTTTATGCAAAACAGAGCCATCAGGAAAGAAATACGCTCCCTGGACCCAGTCAAAGATTGCCAACGCATCGTGTATCTAATGGTGGGGTATGAATTCACCCGCGAAGTCACCAGTGCGTTGGATATTGTTTATCTTGGCTCCGGGGGCAATAACTATATGGCAGATATTCTCGGTCGCTCTCACTACCTGACCGATGGAATGAAACGATATGATGACTCTCGTTTTCTTATTTTTAAATTTCTAGAATCGGGCTGGGATCAAAAAGATGGGGCTGATGCCATTCGTCACATCAATATGTTGCATAGCAAATACAAAATCGATAACGAGCAATTTGTACAGGCTCTGTGCGTATTCCTGGTTGCCCCTGTTGAATGGATCGATAATTTTGGCTGGCGAAAGCTCACCAGTATTGAAAAAGACGCGTGGTATCATTTTTGGATTAATGTCGGCAAGCTGATGGAAATACGTGAGCTACCTACATCAATCGAACATGCAGCAAAAATCCTAAAAACGTATTACCGTAATATCAAAGCCCCCAGCAAATATGCCAAAGCACTAGGTGATTCCACGCTTGCCGTGTATGTTGAAAAGTCCCCATGGTACTTCAAACCATTTGCCACCACCTATTACCGCAGTTTCTATACTGACTTTCTGCGAGAAGCCTATCAAGTAGAAGACCTGCCTGCGGCGGTTAAGTACTCCGTGTATAGCGGCATAAAGTTGAACTCGATTGTTCGACGGTTCTTATCCCCTTCCCCCTTCCCCTACGTCATCAATCGCCAGTCCTTAACTACCTATGGCAAAGGGTTGCCCAAAGTTCAGGATGCCGGGCCTTCTCATATCATTAACCAAATGAAAGAACAGCCCTAGCGCTCCCCTTGCGTGTATTTCAGTATTGTCCTGAAATACACGGTCTACCCGCTGTCATATTCTCTCGAGAAATCCGCCAATAAGATCCATCACTAATACGTTACATTCTGTATGCGGATTATGACCACACCGGGGAATCACTTTCACCGTATTCAGTGTTGGATTCGCTTGCTCGATGGGTTCAACTTGTTTCTCAGTGCCATACACATCAGCCCCCCCTTGAATCGCAAGCACGGGGACTTTAATCGCAGACAATAGATACTCAATATTCCAAGAAATAAAATCAGGACTTAACCAACGGTTCGCCCAATTAAAAAAAAGCGTCTCCGTATGCTGGCCGTGTAGATCAAAAAGTTTTTGTAATTTTCCCACACGATAGGCCTCCAATGCATTGTTAACACCTTCTACCGTTTCTTTCTCCACCATCGTGTGCGCCGCCAAGGTCACCACACCTTTGATGTTCGGTGCATTTTCTGATGCTGCAATAAGCGCAATACTGCCGCCGTCCGAGTGTCCGATAAGTATATAAGGCCGATCCCCCACCACTTTCGACAGCAGTAAGGGCAATTCATATAATGCGCATTTATGTAGATAATTCTGCGTATATGCCTGCTGGCTTGCAGAAGATTTTCCATGGCCAACACGATCAAATACAACCCCAGGGTAACCCGTAGCTTCACACAACTGTTGGGGGAATCCCCCCCAAAGATCAACACACCCTAAGCCTTCATGCAAAAATACTAGATAAGGTTTATTGGCTTGCTCGTTAATACGCTCGAAAAATAGCGTCGTATCTCCTGAGTTAATTGTTGGCAAAATTCGACTCTCCCAATACACTTCACCGTGCAAGATTACTTGCATACTTGAACGTAAAATCTCACATTAAGTTCAGATATGCAAGCGACATAAGGCTTGTGAATGGTTTGAATCAGCTATTTTCGAGGTAGCATTGTATGTGCAAGAATATCTTCTCCGAAATTAACATCCCAGCCCGGGCCCGGTTTGTAATGCACCTCATGGGCGACAAGAGGTAAACGGCATTGCTTACAGACAACCTCCGGTTCAAATACTTTTCCACACTTCTTATGTCGCAATATCAGTGGAGCTCCCTGCTCTTCTGACAACCAGTGATCGCCCCAACGCATCATCGCAAGAAAACTGGCGTAAAGATCCATACCAGACGCAGTCAAATGATACTCATAGCGAGTTGACCCAGCGCCATAATTTGACCTTTCCAGAATGTCATGTGACATCAGCAACTTGATACGATTGCTTAATATATTGGTCGCAATTCCCACTCGCTTTTGGATTTCATCAAAGCGGTGCCGTCCAAAAAACATTTCACGTATAACTAAGAATGACCAACGATCCCCCATCACCTGCAAAGTTCTGGCAACAGAGCACGCCCGAGGCAGCGTAAATTTATCCGGTTTGGATGAGCGATTCGTTTTGCTTCCCGCAGCGGCCGGTTCAACGCCCGCACCCGGTCCATCTTGATACTCAACATCCTTTGCATTGACCTTGGTACCACAGCATGAATACACCACTTCAGTCACTAGACGCTTACCACAAGCATGGTGTGTTAAATGTAACGGTATACCTGCATCTCCGTTTTTCCATCGGTCACCCCATCGCAACAAGGTCAACATAACGGGATAAAGGTCTGCACCTTTCTCGGTAAAACGATACTCTTTTCTAAGCCCACCCTGTGGACTGGGGACTTGCATCAATAGGCCGGCTTCCCGCAATGCTTTTAGCCGATTTGATAATGTCGCCCGAGGAATACGCAACGTACCTTGAAACTCATCAAAACGTTTCAAACCAAACCATAGTTCCCGCAACACAAGAAACGACCAGGGGTCAGAGAGTGTTTGCAAGGTTCGATCAACCGAGCAAGATTCCAAATGGGGCTTTGAAGATGATGATTCCAATAGGACGCCGATAGAGGTGGTGATGGGATTGCTGGAGCATACCACAGCCACTATGTGACGAAAAGAAACGGCTACCAGTGACACCTCAACTAGATTAACTCGTCTCTCTCCCAACAACACATCACTTGCATATATGAACCTTATTACTTGCATATATGAACTAATATGATAGCCTGAATGGAATTGAAATTTGGCTATTCGAAAGCCAACCACTCTCAACAACAGTCAACGAAGGTATGAAATGAATACTAAACCGCTACACGGAAACGGCATTTGCTACGACGATGCGTGGTTGGTCGATGGTTGCCGAACCGGCTTTGCTGAAATCAGTGGCACACTGTCAAACGTGTCGGCTACGGACCTTGGTATTGCCGTTGCAAAGGGCCTTTTTGCTCGTAACCACGTAAAAGCTGACGATATCGACACCCTATTAACCGCCAGCCTATCCCCTTCAGATTTTGATGCCTATTTTTTGCCGCGACATATCGGGCTGTATGCCGGTCTGAACCAATGGGTCCCCGCGATGCAACTACAACGATTATGTGGTTCCGGTTTTGAGCTCATTGCTCAAGCAGCAGATTATCTGCAACTTGGTAAAGCCCAAACCGTCATGTGTGTCGGCACAGAAGTCATGTCTCGCAATCCAATATCGTGCTTTACCAATCGAGGCGGATTCAAATTAGGGCAAGTGGACTTTCGCGATTATTTATTGGAGTCCTTTTTTGATACCGGCGCGGGTATCCCTATGGGTAAAACAGCAGAAAACTTAGCGGAGCTTTACGGTATCACCCGATCTCAGGTCGATAAGTTTGCCCTCAGTAGTTTTTCTCGAGCAATGGAAGCGAAACGCGCTGGCTACCTTAATGACGAAATTATTCCATTGAGTAGTCAAACGTTTACACGGGAAGGTTTACAAGACCGACAGCTACGACTGCCAAGAGGAATAACTCACTTTGCTGATGATGAACATGTGCGCTCAACAGATGAAGCAAGCCTCAATAAACTGCGCCCTTCATTTAAAAAAGACGGCGTACAAACAGCGGGCAACAGCTCGGGTATTGTTGATGGTGCTGCCGCAATGGTCGTCGCCAATAGCGCCTATTTAGAACAGTCCCAGCAACAACCTTTAGGGCGGGTATTGGCCGCCACTGCTGTTGGGGTTGAACCATCCATTATGGGGATAGGCCCTGCACCAGCCATTCGGAAGCTACTGGAAGTTGCCAATGTGTCACTGAATGAAATTGACCGGTTTGAGATTAACGAAGCGTTTGGCGCTCAATATCTATCGGTAGAAAAAGAGCTAGGTATCGACCCAGAAAAAGCCAATGTAAATGGTGGCGCTATTGCCTATGGCCACCCTCTTGCCGCAACGGGTGTGCGCTGCATATTGACACTGGCCAAAGAACTGCAACGTTCTGGTGGACGCTTTGGTATCGCCTCAGCCTGTGTTGGCGGAGGCCAAGGATCAGCAGTTCTCATCGAAAATATCGCGCATTAAATTTGGTCTTTTTTCAGGAGTAGGCAATACATGTATAACGGTAACAAAATCAGCGTTCACCCCATTGGTAACAACATAATAGAACTGTGTTTTGACGCCAACGATGGGTCCGTCAATATTTTTAACCAAGCCACCGTCGATGAGCTACATCAAGCACTAACAATTATCGAGCAGTCCGATAACATCGGAGGCATGCTTGTCACCAGCGCCAAATCTGTATTTATTGTAGGTGCCGATATTACGGAATTCACGCCTGTATTTGCTCAACCCGCCAATGAAATGAAACGGTATTTCGGGGTTAACAACAGCAACTTTAATCGCATCGAAGACCTGCCTTTTCCTACTGTTGTCGCGATCAACGGATTCGCCCTCGGGGGTGGGTTAGAACTTTGTCTAGCATGCGATTACCGCGTGATGGCAAGCAATACCAAAGTGGGGTTACCCGAAACAGGACTGGGTATCATCCCCGGCTGGGGAGGCACCGTACGCGCCCCTCGATTAATGGGAATTGACAATGCCATGGCCTGGATGGCCACTGCTCGCCATTACCGTGCTAATGATGCGTTGCAGGCAGGTCTAATCAGTAGAGTCACTGAAGCCGACAGCCTACGCGCAACGTCTATCAGCATTCTTTATAATGCCATCCGTAACCCCGAGGGTTACCTCGAAAATCGTAAAACCAAAACCCACCCTATTGATATTTCTTCGGTAGATCTAACAGCGCTCGCAACCGCGGCAAAAGCGCAATACTGCACAAGAGCTCCGCACCTACATGCACCTTCTGCCGCAATTGATTTACTCGTTAACGCTGCTGGAGCTAACCGAACCCAAGCGCTAGCACTCGAATCCGATGTATTCATAACGCTAACCAAAAGCGAACAAGCCCGCGCACTCATTGGCAACTTTATCAATGAACAAACCACTGGAAGAATAGCAAAGAACTTTGCCCGGCAATCTACCTTAAGCATTCATCAGTCTGCAGTCGTTGGCGCAGGAATTATGGGGGGTGGAATTGCGTATCAAAATGCGCTGAAACAAATACCTGTTGTTATGAAAGATATTAACGACCATGCACTCGACTTAGGGATGGAAGAAGCCAACAAACTGCTGACAAAAAAAGTACGGCAGGGACGGATGAGCCAGCAAGAGCTCAGCGATACCCTAGGCTTAATCACCCCCAGCCTAGACAACACTGCCATCAATAATACAGATCTCATCATTGAAGCAGTGATCGAGTCACCGACCATTAAAGAATCCGTATTAGCAGAATTTGAAAATAACCTTAGCGATAAGGGTATTTTGGTCAGCAACACATCGACTATATCTATATCTCGACTCGCGAATGCCCTGCAACAACCACAGCGCTTTGCCGGTATGCATTTCTTTAATCCTGTACATGCAATGCCGTTGGTTGAGATTATCCGCGGTGAGCACACATCTGATGCAACCATTGCAGATGCCGTTGCCTACAGCCTCGCAATTGGGAAAAAGCCTATTGTTGTTAATGATTGTCCGGCATTTTTAGTCAACCGCGTACTCTTCCCTTATTTTCGCGCTTTCGAATTACTCATTAGGGATGGCGCAGACTTCAATGCGGTTGATAAAGCCATGGAAGACTGGGGCTGGCCTATGGGACCAGCCTATCTATCGGACGTGTGTGGTATTGACACTATCCACCACTGCCAAGAAGTCCTTGCTACCGACTTACCTGATCGAATGAGCCTCGTGACCCCATCAGTAATGGATGCACTCTATCAACAGCAACGCTATGGTCAAAAAAATGCAGCTGGTTTTTATCGCTACCAAACCGACGCGAAAGGCCGCCCCCAACGCACCCCTGACAGTGCAGCAGCGACATTGATCAAGAGCTGCCAATCCCAACAGCAGGATCACAACGACGAGGATATTGTTATTCGTTGCATGCTGCCAATGGCAATCGAAATGGCCCGTTGTATCGAAGAAGGCATTGTCAGTTCACCTGCAGAAGCAGACATGGCCCTTTTGTATGGACTGGGTTTTCCGCCATTCCGAGGGGGTATCCTGCGTTGGATGGATGAAATAGGAGCACCCACACTCTGTCAATGGAGTGAGCGATTCGCCTACCTAGGTAACGCCTATTGCGCCACAGATGGCATGAAGGCAATGGCATCCACAAGCAGCACCTATTATTAATCGAGCAAACCCTATGACTATGTACACAGCCCCACTACAGGATATGGAACTGTCACTGAATGAAATTGCAGAGCTCGGTAAAATCACCCGCTCCTCGCGCTATTCGGGAGACTCTCAAGATTCAGAAGTTTCCCAAGATATTGTGTCCGCCATACTCAAGGCCGCCGCCAATTTCACTCAAGATGTACTATCCCCGCTAAACCGTATGGGTGACCAACAGGGTGTGCATATCAACAACGGTACTGTGGTCACTGCTCAGGGATTTAGCGAAGCCTATCATCAGTATAGCCAGCAAGGATGGCCGTCCTTACCAGCGCCCTCTCGCTATGATGGGCAAGCACTTCCCAACGTTATCAACGCCGCCGTGATGGAAATGGTCATGGGTGCAAATTTAGCATTTTCACTGTGCCCTATGCTCACGCAGGGGGCGATAAAAACCATCGAGGCATATGGTAGCGATAATATAAAAAGTACCTTTCTACATCGCATGACCAGTGGAGAGTGGACAGGGGCAATGGACCTAACGGAACCGCAAGCAGGTTCGGATTTATCTTCAGTCACAACTCAAGCGATTCCTGAGGGCAGCCATTACCGTATCAGCGGCCAGAAGATATTTATTTCGTGGGGCGACCACGATATGGCAGAAAACATCATCCACTTAGTGCTCGCACGACTGCCGGATTCGCCAATAGGAGTCAAAGGTCTAACTCTTTTTCTTGTTCCCAAATTCCTAATCACCCCAGATGGATCACTGGGTGAAAAAAACGACATCAGCACCGTATCCGTAGAAGAAAAACTCGGCTTACATGCAAGCCCCACCTGCGTGCTTTCTTATGGCGATCAAGATGGAGCGGTAGGGTACTTATTAGGTGAGGAAAATAAAGGACTCGCCTGCATGTTTACAATGATGAACCACGCTCGAATTAATGTGGGAATGCAGGGGTTAGGGCTTGCTGAGCGCGCATACCAACAAGGCTTAGCGTATTCGACAGAGCGAACACAAGGAGGCACTGTTATTCACCACTATCCTGACGTTCAACGCATGGTTATGCTCATGCGTTCAGGTTGCTCCGCCATGCGAGCCTTGATATATCTTGCGGTTGGATTGACTGACCATTGCGAATCGGAAGACCCGACCTCGGCACGCAGGGCAGATCGTAGGCTGCAGTTACTCACCCCCTTAGTCAAATCTTGGTGTACTGATTTAACCCAAGAAATCACTAGCCTCAATATACAAATCCATGGCGGCATGGGTTTTATAGAGGAAACAGGCGCAGCGCAATTTTATCGCGATGCACGAGTCCTACCCATTTATGAAGGCACCAACGCTATTCAAGCCAACGACTTTATTGGCCGTAAAATACTCGCAGATGATGCCGCAGAGTTAACCCGACTCTTTTCAGAAATAGCCACTGACTTACACCAGTTCAGAAGGCTTCCTGCGCTTTCAATAGAAGCGCAACAACTTTCCGAGGCACTAGGGATAGCCAAAGAATGCACATCCATTCTGCTGAAGGCACATTCCAACGATAAAGACTGGCGCTCTATTGCCTGTTACTTCCTGGATCTTCATGCCTATTGCATCGGCGCTTGGCTTCTCTGTAAAAAAACCATGGCTTGTGCGAATCAACCCACATCGTATGGCGCCGAGTTTATAGAAGAACAACATGAAAATAGCCGCTTTTATTGCAACCATTACTTGCCCAGGATTTACGCTCTTTCAGCATCGATCCAGAGCATCCTCAATTAAGAGCCCTGCCCCTTTAAGATCTCTGGGTCGACAGCTCGATGAAAACCATTAACCGTTTCTGAATTACTCGCGTCTCCTTCCGGCAATGGCCATATTGCCGGAGCAGACCCCATGGATGAGCCTCCATCAACCCGTAAACATTGGCCAGAAATATAATTACCACCCGGGCCCAATAAAAAGCACACCGCGGCACTAATTTCCGCTTCGCTACCGTAACGTTTGAGTGGAACATGGTCCTTCAGTTTCAGAAGAATATCTGTCATTTCTTGGTCATAGGTATCAAAACCACTGGAAACAACCCACCCTGGAGCCACTGCATTAACCCGCACACCATATTGCCCCCACTCCCAGGCTTGGCTTTTGGTGAGATTCTCCATTCCGGCTCTGGCAGCACCTGAATGCGCCATTAACGGCATACCATTAGCATTGTCTGCGGTTATATTCACCACGGAGCCGCCATGGCTTTTCATAGACTGCTTGAATACTTCCCGAGAAACCAAGAAGCCACCGACAAGGTTATTGTTTACAACAGCCTGAAATCCATTCTTTGAAATTTCTTCAATCGGCGCCTGAAATTGCCCACCCGCATTATTCACCAAAAAATCTATTTTCTGGTGTTTTTTGATCACCCCTTCTATCGCCTGAATGACACTATCTTCATCACGGATATCAAATGATACCCAGTCGCAATCGCCACCATCCTCGGTGATCTCTTGCACTACGGTTTGCAATTTATCTTCACTACGCCCTGTTATAATCACACGAGCACCAAGGCTAGCCAGCTCATGGGCAATACACCGCCCTATGCCGCTCCCGCCCCCTGTCACTAACGCCACTTTTGCTTCCATTAAATTAGGGGTATATGTTGATTGATAAGACATCAAAATCTCTCTAGTTGTTACGTTTAAAAAATGATAAAGGGCTACAAAGATTGTTTAAGAAGGGCTTCTATTGAATTAACAAGCAACGCTCGATAAGTATCATAGTCGGTGGCTATATTCGCCTCTTTCATCACCACACTCTTTGAACCCGCTCTAGGAATAAATATCTGTGGGACTCTGATTGCACAAAAAACAGCCTCCCACAAATATCGTTAGGTTATGTATTGTATTTGATCAGGTTATATAAGAGAATACGCTTCCTTTTGGGGGAATGTAGGGAAGCATTATACATAGCGATGTCAATGTACTTCAAACAATCAATAAAGTACGTAAGCTTATTATCACGTACACCTTAGGTGGGATATGCAGCCACGGCTGTTCCGTTTTGAATCCATTTACAAATTAACATTTTGTTAGAAACCTCTCATTTATAAAGGCCAAATACTCTTTGGGGTCATTAGCACAAATTAATGTACTGCATTTTTGATAAACGTGATTTATATAGTAGTTTGAACCGGTCTCGGATAGAGACGCTTGCCACTGTCAAAGGTTTTTTTAATGAGTATAGTCAAATGGACGACAAACAAACTCGAAGTTTCACACGGTCAGAACAACCCCCTGTTGTCGATGGAAGGGTTACGTGGCATGGCAGTCTTTCTCGTATTTTGGGCGCACTATAGCTCTCAAATCACCCCCTGGCTCTCCGGGCATTCCATTCAAATAGCCAATTTTATTCACGACCTCGGCGTAATAGGTGTCGACCTTTTCTTCGTTCTAAGCGGTTATCTGATTTATGGAATGATTATCACTAAAAAACGATTCCTATTGGTAGAATATGTCAATCGAAGGGTGCGTAGAATATACCCAACCTTTATCGCGGTTCTATCAGTATATCTAATACTATCCTTTCTACTCCCTAGCGAAAGTAAGCTACCTGAACAGAGTGGTGAGCTAATTAAATACGTGCTTTACAATATAATGTTGCTACCCGGTATTTTTGATATAAAGCCAATCATGACAGTTGCATGGTCACTAAGCTATGAAGTGTTTTCTTACATCTCAATACCCTGCATTATTCTTTCACTAAACATGAAGAATTGGCATGCAAAATATCGTATTTACTTTTGGGCGTTATTTTCGCTACTTGGATTTTATGTTTGCGTAGACTATCAAGAATACAGCCGATTAATGATGTTCGCTTCAGGGATAGTCCTTTTTGAACTTCATAACAACCTAAAACTAAGAATTAGCCAAGGGGGTATATTCTGTTTATTTCTCGCTTTAATAATATTCGGTTTTAAGTCCGTATTGGGATTTAACTACCTACTATCCTTAATGGCTCTCTATGTTTTATTCCTACTTATGTGCCTTTGTGCATTTAATGATACGACAACCACCTATCAAGTATTTTCTTTTTCTCCACTAAGATGGCTGGGTAACATGAGCTATTCATACTATTTATTACATGGGCTGACTTTAAAGTTTTCCTTCTTCGTAATTGGTCACTTATTCGGTCACACAATAGAAAACGCATACCTCTATTATTGGTTGTGGATCCCTCTATTTTTACTATCCCTGATTGCATCATTCGTTCTATTTGTTGTTATTGAAAAACCTCTTTCCCTTACCATCAAAGCAAAAAAAGAAAACCAAATTCAGAATACAACACTCTCGCTCCCTCCCCAGAAGCAATTAAGTTAAGCACAAGGTATATTAAAGAGATTAAGCTTGTCTCGATGCCCGAAGTGCAGCTCAAGCTTTAACTCCGCATGGTGACAAATGTCTCGTGGGGATTTCACACAACATGTAATATTTGTACTGTCCCCCAGGGGGGCTGTTTTAGAAATTGATACTACGGCGTTTTTATCGCATCGACTAAGGTATAGGCCCCCGGTTTTAGCAATTCAATATTCTCGGTTCCCGTCAACCCTGCTTGAATCGCAACACCCAACAAATAACTGCCAATCGTTGCGGCATAGACAACCGGATCAATAGAATCCACAAACTCTTCCTGTTCTATGCCACGCCGAATCCAACGTTCTAACATATCTCTGACAAACAGATGGGTATCTTCGACGCATTCATTGAGTAGCGGAGAAATCGCAATACTGCCCGCCACCAATACAAAGTAGGCTTGGTATGCCGGGTTGTTTTGGATATCTTCAAAATGAATGTCAATATATCTTCTTAGGGCTGCATGACCGCTAAGCCCCTCAACATTGTCATTGGCTAACTGCTGAATTTGCGCTTGCTTTAGCTTATCCACCAAACGGGCAAACATTTCATCCCGCTTACCCAAACGTTGGTTAGCCAACCCCCGACTCACCCCCGCTTCGGCACCAATTCGCTCACAGGTCGCGGCATTAATCCCGTCTGAATTCAGTATATTGATCAGGGCATTGAATAGTTTATTCTCTGATTCTTCTTTACGCTGTCCCTGGGGTTTACGCTCTTTCTTAACTGCCATTGATTCCTCCTAAAACTGCATCGAGTATATCCCACGGCACTTTCACTTGCTATACGCACAACAAATATAGTCATCGTTCTTAACCACCCGCCCCTTAACCAAAAGTTGAGTTCTACTCGAATTTAATTCGATTTTTTCCAAAGGGCTCATTCCCTATCCTGAGTAGCAACACAGCATAGTTATTACTATAAAGAATGGCGCTTTGCCATCGAGGAGGATACGTGGGAGATAAACTGTTTGGCGTGATTAGCAAACACCCAATATGGGTGATACTGGTAAGCCTAGTCATTGCCTTCACAACGGCATTTGGAGCCCAGAACTTGGTCTTCCGTAGTGATTTCCAAACGTTTTTTGACAAGGACAACCCCCAGCTACTTGCCTACGAGCTAATGCAAAAGGTGTACAACAAAAGCGACAACATTTCCTTTGTGGTCGTCCCCAAGGGTAACAACGTTTTTAGTGCTGAGCACCTAGGCGCGTTAGAGCAACTCACCAAGGAAAGCTGGCAAGTACCTTACTCTACTAGGGTTGAGTCGATTACCAATTTCCAGCACACGTTTTCAATTGATGACAATTTGATTGTTGAGAACTTGGTGGAGAATACAGGAAACCTAACTAAGGCGGATTTAGGACAAATCAGAAGTCTCGCGCTACAGGAGCCAAACTTAGTCAACAAACTTGTGTCCGCTAGCGGGCATGTTTCCGTCGTCAACGTGACCGTTAAATTACCTGGAGCCGAACCGACAGAGGAAATGCCAGAAGTCGCCAGCAGCGTACGCGCAATAAAGGCTAAATTTTTAAAAGAAAACCCAGGCTCCCAGATCTACTTATCCGGCACAGTCATGCTGGATGTCGCGTTTAATGAAGCCGCTACTGATGATGGAGAAACCCTTATTCCCCTTATGTTTTTGGTCGTTATCATTACCATCGGCTTGATGCTAAGAACAATTTCAGGGACGTTTGCAACAGTATTGGTCGTCTTTTTAAGCATCGCATCCACTATGGGGCTTGCAGGTTGGCTCGGCTTCTATTTAAGCGGCCCCTCTTCCTCAGCACCGACGATGATTCTTACTCTCGCCGTTGCTGACTGTGTTCATATATTAACGTCCATGTTTTATGAAATGCGCCAAGGTGCTGATAAACGCTCTGCAATTACACGCAGCTTACAGATAAACCTACGCCCCATTTTTCTCACGAGCATTACGACAGCCGTTGGTTTTCTCAGCATGAATTACTCTGATATTCCGCCCTATCGCGATTTAGGTAATATGGTTGCCATGGGTGCAATGTTTGCTTTTATCTTCTCTGTGACCATTTTCCCTGCATTGTTGATGGTATTGCCCATTAAGGTGAAAGCACAACCAGAAGGTAAGAAAGATTATATGTCGATGTTCGCGGGTTTTGTTATTGCCAAACGAAAACTACTCTTACCATTAGTCAGCGTCGCAATTCTGGGTTCAACAGCGTTTATTACCAATAACGAATTAAACGATGATTTCGTCAAATACTTTGATGATAGCGTTCCGTTCAAAACAGCAACCGATTTTATGCAAGACAATTTGTCTGGGCTAACAATCGTAGAAGTATCGGTAAACTCGGGTAGCGCTAACGGTATCAATAGTCCAGCGTACTTAACGGCGGTCGATGACTTTAGCCAATGGATGCGTCAACAGCCAAAGACTGACCATGTAAATACCCTTACAGACACGCTAAAACGATTAAACAAGAATATGCATGGCGACGACCCTACGTGGAATCGGTTGCCCGACAGCCAGGAAATGGCAGCCCAATACTTGTTGCTTTACGAGATGTCCTTACCTTACGGTTTGGACCTAAACAATCAGATAAATGTGGATAAATCTTCTGCCAAAATTACCGTGACCTTTACCAACCTCACTAGCAACGAGCTGATTGGTTTTGAGAACGCCATTAACCTCTGGTTTAGGCAGAATGCTCCCGAATACACCCTTGATATCGCCGGCCCAAGTTTGATCTTCGCCCACATGAGCCAAGAGAGTATATCGAGCATGATCACCGGTACCGTCGTTGCCCTATTCGTCATTTCTCTTATATTGAGTATTGCTCTAAAGAGCTGGTCATACGGAGTAATAAGCCTTATACCCAATTTGCTACCTGCCGCTGTTGCATTTGGTTTATGGGGGCTGATTGACGGTCAAGTAGGAATGAGCCTATCCGTTGTACTGGGTATGACACTGGGCATTGTTGTAGACGATACGGTGCACTTTCTCAGTAAATACTTGCTTGCCCGCCGAGAGAATGGCGCAGACCCCGCAACCGCCGTGCGCTATGCTTTTGCGAATGTCGGTCGCGCGCTGTGGATCACCACCTTTGTATTAGTGGCTGGGTTTTCGGTTTTGGCTATGTCCACATTTAAATTCAATGCGTACATGGGCATGTTAACGGCGATTACGATCTTGATTGCCTTAATCATCGACTTTTTGTTCTTGCCTCCCCTATTGATAGCAATCGATAACGCCCGTGAGAAAGTATCGAGCAGAAACGAGGCTGGTGATCAGAGCACCATTAACGACGCCAACCCTATTCTACCAACACGCTAACAGTCTGATAAACGCAGTCATCGGAGAATCACTATGTTCAATACACGACAAATTACATCGAGAATAGCCCCCATTTTTCTCGCCATAACACTATCAACAACATTAGCGACGTTCGCTAGGACAGCTTTAGCAATCACACCACAGGAAGAAGGATTAAAGATTGCAAAAGAAGTTAAAAGTCGCGATACGGGCTGGACTGATAGCACAGCCAATATGATGATGATTTTAAGAAATGAACAAGGCCAAGAAAGCCTACGGGAAGTTTCCATCAAGACTCTGGAACAGGTGAGCGAAGGCGACAAGAGTTTAACGGTATTTAACACCCCCAGAGATGTCAGAGGCACCGCATTTTTGAGCTTCTCCCACCCCACTGGGGCTGATGATCAGTGGCTCTATTTACCCGTACTAAAACGGGTAAAGCGCATATCATCAAAGAACAAATCTGGGCCCTTTATGGGGTCTGAGTTTTCATTTGAAGATTTCAGCTCCTATGAAGTGGCGAAATATACTTACACATTAATAGGCACAGAGAACGTCGATGGCGTTACACAATTCTTGGTAGAGCAAATCCCCGTGGATGAGAATTCTGGATATACCCGACGTATTGCGTGGATCGATGAACAGGAATTTCGCACCCAAAAGGTAGAATTCTATGATCGAAAAGGATCGCTTCTTAAAACCTTAACCTATGACAATTATAAGCAATACTTAGGTGAATACTGGCGATCTGAAAAGATGACCATGATCAATCATCAAAGCGGTAAAAGCACCGAATTGCAATGGAAAAACTATGCCTTTAGAACCGGGCTCAAGGACAGCCACTTTAATCGCAACAGTTTGAAGCGTGCGCGCTAACCCTTAGAAACAGGGACGATATTATTCAAGCTCTTCCCCTACCCCTTTCAAACCATCCCACAGCAGGCGCGCTACCGGTCCCGGTAGCGTGCTTTTCTGCCGGGCAGCAAAGTAATTGAAAACATTGTTATTATTTCCATCGGTGAGCGCTATCTTGACCAACGTTCCATCAGCCAGTTCATCAACAATAAGATGCTCTGGCAACATCCCCCAGCCCATACCACTTAATGTCAGCATTTTTTTGGTGGCCAGGTCATTCACATACCAACAGCGCTGACCATCTTGCACACCAAAGCTCACACTCTTACTTTGGTTGCCGGTGTCTTGCACAATAATCTGATATTCTTTTTCAAGTTCCCGTTGAAATCGAAGGTTAGGATGTCGTGACAACAACATGGGAGAAGCAACATTGACTATCGCCCCTTGGCAAATACGGGCAATATCTAGCGTTTTTTGAATCGTCAATTCATCGATAACAATAGCAATCGCCAGATCGGCTTCGCCGTTATTCAAGGCCTCCATTGCCCCGGTGACCTGCTCTTGGCGTAGAATAATTTGAGTATCGGGAAACTTTTCTTGCACCATTCCCAAGACCGGCAGCAACAGATTCATATCAAATGCACCACTCACCGCTAAGGTAACACTGGCTTCATTGCCCGCACTGAGATGATGGCTAAGGTTTTCTATTTCCACTGCCTTGTCCAGTAACGTTAACGCTAGCTGAAATATCTGCTCACCTTCTGCAGTCAAGATCATTCGATAGCCATCACGATTAAACAGCTGTATGCCCAACTGACTTTCTAGTTGCTTGATCCCTTTGCTCACCGCGGCCTGAGTCTTAAATAAGCGCTCACTAGCCGCTTTTAAGGTTCCTTGTTCTGCAACGGTTTTTAGCATTTTTAACTGATCGATCTTCATTGGTCCCCTTAATCCGTCACTCACATAGTTGTATCTATTCTAGTCACGGTATATTTTAGCTACCCCATTAGATCCTACTTTGATATGCATGACAATTGAGGCATTCCACTCATCTTAAACGAATATGCTTGCATGTAATCTCGCCCCCCGTCTAAATGTCCTTCAGAATGATCTTGTCCGCTTCCGACCTTAGTAATATGCAATATAACCCCAATAAAAAAGCCGGACAATGTCCGGCTTTTTTATTCATACTTAGAACAACCTACTAACGCCCTTGCAATGCAGCAATACGCTTTTCCATTGGGGGATGTGACATAAACAACTCAGAAAACGTCTTTCCACCGTTAATACCAAAAGCCTGCATCTCGCCCTGTAAATGGCTCGGCGATGAGTTTGATAAACGCTTTAATGCACCGACCATATTATTCGTTCCCGCTAACGCCGCACCACCTTCGTCAGCTTTAAACTCTCGAATCCGCGAAAAATAAGCCACAATAATACTGGCCAGTACGCCTAGGCACATTTCTAATACAAACACGACGCCCATATAAGCGAACATACCCAAGCCTTCACCTTCTTCGTCATCTCCTGCAAGCGCGCTACTTATGGCACCCGCAATGATGCGTGCAAAGAAAATAACAAAGGTATTCACAACCCCCTGGATCAACGCCAAGGTCACCATGTCACCATTGGCGATATGTGATACCTCGTGGGCAAGCACTGCTTCCACTTCCTCTTTGGACATATTGTTCAACAATCCAGTACTGACCGCGACTAACGAAGAATTCTTGCTCGCGCCTGTGGCAAATGCATTCATATCATCAGCGTGATAAACCGCCACTTCCGGCATTCCAATGCCCGCCCGCTGCGCCTGACTCGCAACGGTATCCATTAACCATTTCTCCATCCCATTTGACGGTGATGTGATGACTTGCGCTTTAGTGGACCATTTCGCCATTTTCTTGGACATTAGCAGCGATATAAAGGAGCCTCCCATACCAAAAGCCAATGCGATAACCAATAAACCGGTCGTTGATCTTCCATCGACTCCAAGTAGCGACAGCACCACACTGAGCACCAGCATAATGGCCAAATTCGTGGCTAAGAACAATACTACACGTTTCATCTAACCTAACTCCTCTATTGAATGATTCACGGACTGAATAAGGGGCATTCCCATTTTCACCCGTCATACACCCTATATGCGTCCCGTTTTCCAACTTACAAGATATTGCCGGAATAATATTTAGCCAAATCAACACTCTCAGCCGATACTAGTAGCTATACAGGCTAATAAGCATAAGGAAAGTCATAAAATGCACTATCTCTACTTGCTGCTGTTCTTACTCATATCCAACATTACGACCGCGTCTGAGCCGGATCAGCAGGTTCCACTGGTAACCGGTGAATTCCCTCCATATTCCAGTAATTCCCTGACCAACGGAGGAATGATTACCGAGCTTGTTGAAGCTGCATTTGATAGTCAACGCCAGGCTACATCAATCACCTTTCTACCTTGGAAACGCGGTTATGGCGAAACCCTTCATCACGATTATTTCGCTACCTTTCCCTATGTAAAGGACGCTAGCCGAGAAAAGTTATTTTGGTTTTCTCGGCCAATTTTTACGTCCAAGGTAAGACTATTTACACTGAAGAAGAGCAACCTTCGTTTCGAGATAGACTCAGATTTACAAGGACTTACGACATGCGTTCCTCAAGGTTATTCAACCCAAGAAATTGAACGATTTATCGAAAAGAAGCTAATTAGCGTAACCATGACACCCAAAAACGATACCGCTTGTATAAAAGCCTTACTCGCAGGACGCGTTGACGTATTTTCTGTTAATGAAATCACCGGCTGGAATATCATTAACAAACTCTACGGCCCGTCAGATAAGTTCTCCACTATTGGTAAGAGCATATCTCAAAACAATTACTATCTTATCGCAAGTAAGCGCTACCCCAATGGAAAGGCCCTTATTGATAGTTTCAATAAAGGGCTTAGCTATCTACAAAAACAAGATACTTATCGCTCAATTGTGGCAAAGTACCTGCCTAAGCCATAAAGAAACACCTACAATTCCACCCCTTTATACCGGATATACGACGTTATAAACCAGGTACTGACTTTCCCCAACTTGGCCCTCACGGCGTATTCATTAATGAATTTTGCATAGCCGTATTCTAGGAAATACGGTTTGTCCGCACGATAGTTTAATAGATGAGCCAAATTTCGTGCCCGCCTGAACGCATCCAGCGCTCCCCATGAAAACCAACAATCACTGATATCAATCAACGCATAATGGCCATCAGATTGACGTAATATATTGCCTAAATGAATCGCTCGGAAAAAAACGCCCTGCTGGTGTAGCTCCACCATAATGTCCACGAGCGTCGAAATACCGCCATTACCAACATCAGACACGTGGTCTCTGAACTCTATTCCATCAACGGCACGATATCGAAGTGCGTTAAATCGACCATCTTCTGCCACCATCGTTTTACATACCGTCACTGAAGGCACATTTCGTCGCTGTAGCTCTTGGCTGTTCTTGATGAACAACTTGTAAGGCGAAAATAACGCTCGTGAAGACAACTTCCTTTTGGGACGATAAAAGAGCTTGTATATGTAGCCATCGTTGGTCAGCAACACCTTCGGCGCATCAGCCCCACCCTCTAGTAAGGAAGAGTTTGATAGTAATTGCGCTAAATCGGCATCCGTAAGAATAGAAGTCTGCATACATCCAACCGTGACAATGACGTCATTTGGCCCCACAGGCAAAACGAACAAGAAAGGCGGCATTCTACCTGCTTCGACTAGTGAAATCTAACACTCACCCAATATAACTAGGCAGCTTAGGTGCGTAATGTTATTCACCAGACTTAATTACCAAACCTAAGGTTTGTTTATATATTAAACCGGAATTTTATTGACAATAGTAACCATTCTCACTACGATTCCGCTGGTTAAATACGAATCAGTATCACTATCAGGGGGTCACCATGAAACTTCGCCCAATCCAAAACCTATTAGGTTTGAGCGCTCTAACAACAGCAATTCTTCTTACCGGCTGCGGCGGCGGTGGTGGTGGTAGCGACGGCTCAGACGCGGGTTCAAGTGACTCAGCGACGCAGTACGCGTTTAGCAGTAAGTTCTTAGATGGTGAGAGTGCTGTTAGCTACACTGGTCAGACCGCGCGTCAAATTCTAGTCGCCGATTTAACAGAAGCAATTGGTGATCTGGAAAAAGAAGCTGGCGCAGAAGTCGTAACCGATATCGGTTTCTACATTAGCGGAGACGTAGACACTACCAATTACCTATTCGAGATTACAGACGAGACTGTTGAGCCTGGTCCCACCTATGGCGATATTAGTACAGGAAAAACCCTCGATGGAAAAATAGCGGGCGGCGATGGTAGCGGCGGCGGTGAAACTTCAATGCTTATTGGCGATGAATTTTTTGGTTGGGTAGAGGGTATGGATGGAGACCCACTACCGATTGAATTGGTTGACTACCTTCTCGCTGAGCTTCAAACAACGGTTAGAGATGTAACCGATCCAACAATTGATGTGACTGGTGGCGATGCCATTATTACTTCTGCAACCGTTGATACCAAAGGACGTGATTTTAAACAGTTAATCCAAAAGTTCTTACTTGGCGCGGTTAATTTCTCCCAGGGCACCAATGACTACCTACAATACGATTTTTCTGGTGCCAACACTCAGGACGGGACTAAAGCCTATACCACGGCAGAGCACAAATGGGATGAGAGTTTCGGCTATTTTGGTGCTGCGCGTAATTACAATGATTATACCGACACTGAAATCCGCGCACAGAGCGGTCGAGCTGAATATGCTAACGGCTACAATGACTTGAGTGGTGATGGGCTAATAGATCTTCGTTCTGAAATAAACCTTTCTAATTCTGTTAACTGTGCAAAACGAGATATCGGTCGTACCACAGACTTTACTAAAACCGCTTTTGATGCCTTCCTAGCAGGTCGCCAAGCCCTGAATGAAGCAGCAGGGAATACCCTTACTGCAGACCAAATCACTGCACTTGACGCCACATTAGAAACACAAGCTGGAATTGCAGCAAAAACATGGGAAAAATGTATCTCCGCCACCGTCGTTCACTACATCAATGATCTACGCTCTGACCTCAGCAATTATGAGGGCGATAATTTCGCAGACCTTGATAACTATATGGACGTCGCCAAACATTGGAGTGAAATGAAAGGTTTTGCACTGGGTTTACAGTTCAGCCCCTACTCACCCTTCAGAGATGGGTCTGTTGCCGGCATTGATGTTGATGACCTCAAGCAAATCTTCGAGTTAATGGGTGATGCACCAGTACTAGCCGACGGTTCACAGAATGGCGTAGCAGCGACAGGTGATGCCGCTACTGCTGTTGCAGAGTACCGTGCAGACCTCCTTACTGCCCAAGGTATTTTACAAACCGCTTATGAGTTTGATGCAACCGATGTCGATAACTGGTAAAACAGTAACCCTGTAAAATTAACAAAAGGCGCCTAGGCGCCTTTTGTCGTTTGTTCCAATTCAAAAAAATACACTTTTTACTGAGAAACCTTCATGAAAAAAATTGCCACTGCAATGTCGGTCATGACCTTGGCGTTAACAATGCAAGGCTGCGGAAGCAGCTCTAGCTCCGAAGAATCCACAGAGCTATATTCACTCTACCAAGACCTTGCCGATAATATTATCATCCCCAATTATCAAGCATCTTCAACCGCAGCGGCAGGACTTGCTGGGGCAAGCGGAAGCATACAACAATATTGTGATGCCATCGGTTCAGGCAGTGAAGCAACTGCACTTACCACGGCAAAAAATGCCTGGTTAACCACCATGGCAGCATGGCAGCGGGCCGAAGTTCATAAATTTGGCCCTGTTACCGACGATGAAAATGCACTTCAAAACCGTATCCTCCCCTATGCTGACTTATCTATCAGCACCTGTGGAATTGACCAAGCAGCAGTATCGGCACAAGACGTAAGCTTTGACTTTGATGCACGGTCAAGAAACCAAAAAGGCCTCGGTAGCATCGAATACCTATTATTTAACACCGACCTTACTCACACCTGCCCTAGTCAAATCACTGAAACTACGGACTGGAACGCGCGCACAGAGCAAGAACGCAAAGAATGGCGCTGCGATTTAGCCCGTATAGTCGCTGATGATCTGAGCTCAGCGATGGCGTCAGTAACCACTGAATGGGAATTAGATGGGAGTAACTACCGAGGTGTTTTTATTAACCCGGAAAAAGCCGAAGAGTTTCTAACCGCAATCAGTGATGGCTTATTTTATCTTGAAACCATTGTTAAGGATAAGAAACTAGGAATCGCGATGGGTATCAGCTCTTCTTGCAGTGACTTTACCTGCCCTAGCCAGCTTGAATCTGCCTATAGCGAGAGTTCATTAGCAAATATCAAGGTAAACCTAGAGAGCTTTGAAGATTTCTTAACCGGTAATGGCGGGTTAGGTCTCGATAGCTTGATTAGTGATGCCGGCGTCCCACAGGTTACCGAAGACCTATTACAATATGTCGATGACGCTATCACAGAAATAAACAACAACAGCACCAGTGCATTTGATCAGGCCACAGAAATCGATAGCACGTTAGAAGAAACTGAGTGTACCAATGCAACCGCAGCACCAGACACCCCCAGTAGCTTCCCTGCATGTAACCTTTACGGTCATGTAAAAAATATTACTGATACCTTAAAATCAGGCTTTGTTGCTGCAATCAGCCAGAGTATCCCTGAAGGCGCGCAGTCAGATAACGACTAGCTCACTCTACATATTTGATTGCACAGGAAATGATTACAATGAAAAAAATAGCCGGTTTATTGGCCCTTGTCAGCAGTGCGAACCTTATCGCACAACCCGAAGACAATGCAAAGAACACAGCACCTGAAACACCCAGAATTGTTGAAGAAGTCCTTGTTACCGGCGGCCAAGAAGCCATCGATACCCTGGGTGGCTCTGCCCAACTTCTGGATCAAGAAGTATTGGAACAATTTGACTACACCGATTTAAACCAAGTCATGAGCTTTGTGCCTGGTGTTTATGTAAGACAGGAAGATGGTTACGGATTACGCCCTAACATAGGGATTCGTGGTGCTACTTCTGACAGAAGCCAGAAAATCACCTTAATGGAAGACGGCGTATTAATCTCGCCCGCGCCCTATACCGCACCTGCGGCCTATTATATTCCTAATATTCCTCGCATGGCCGCCGTCGAAGTGATTAAAGGGCCATCAGCAATTCTTCACGGTCCCCATACTGTCGGTGGTGCTATCAACTTTGCCACAAAAGCCATACCTGATGAGGCAGGTGGCGAGATCGATGCCACCATCGGTAGCGACGCCTACCACAAACTTCGTGTACAGTACGGCGACAACAGCGAACAGTTTGGTTACTGGGTAGAAGCACTGACCTATGGCGCTGACGGATTTAAAGAACTGGAAAATGGCGATGATACAGGGTTTGTGCGCAACGACCTTAATACAAAGCTACAGTGGCGTACCTCAGGTGATGTTGATATGCCACAGCAGTTCACCCTTAAACTGGGCTATGCCGATGAAGAATCCGATGAGACTTACCTTGGCCTTACGGATGAGAATTTTGATGATGACCCCTATCAACGGTATGCCGCTAGCCAGTTAGATAAATTTGAATCTGATCATTCTCAAATACACCTTGATCACGTCATTATGATTAGCGATACCTTTAAGTTGAATTCCAAATTGTATTGGAATGAATTTAATCGTTCCTGGAATAAGTTTGATGGATTTATTGATAACACTCCAGCTAACACAGTACTGAATAACGAAGAAGACTACCCGAACCTTATCGGTATTATTCGTGGCGAGCAGGATTCCACCCCTGGAGATAATAGAGAGCTGATCGACATCACCAACAATGACCGAACCTACGGTTCCTACGGCCTTCAGGTATCGGGCCTATTTGATAT
The DNA here is from genome assembly GCA_002162955.1 of Gammaproteobacteria bacterium 45_16_T64. GTDB lineage: Bacteria > Pseudomonadota > Gammaproteobacteria > Pseudomonadales > Ketobacteraceae > 42-54-T18. The sequence goes on along the minus strand of MABD01000030.1, from coordinate 330,166 downwards.
TGCAGGCGATAAATTCGATCAGGAATTAACGGTTGGTGCACGTTATCACTACGATTATGTAGATCGCTATCACACTGTCAAAGGCTACCGAATGGAAAGCGGACAACTGGTGGATTACAACGATTACAGTGGACTCAAAGGTGATAACAAGGCGGATACGACTGCCCTTGCTTTATTTATCCAAGACAAGATTTTTTGGGACGCTTGGGAAATTACCGCCGGACTTCGATATGAAAATATCGAAGGTAAGTTTGAAGATCGCGAAGCAAATACCGATAAAGATAGTAACCAATCAGTGTTTATGCCCGGTATCGGTGTTTTTTGGCAGTATACCGAAACCGTTGGCTTACTTGCCGGTGTCAACAAAGGCTTCTCTCCTGCAGGACCTGGCTCAGAAGCAGACCCAGAAGAAAGTATCAACTATGAAGCGGGAATTCGATACGAAAATGACGCACTGCGAACTGACGTTATTGGTTTCTTCAGCGATTACGACAATCTGATTGGCCGCTGTCGAGCCAGCGATACCGCATGTGATGTAGGAGACGAATTTAATGGTGACGCCGTTAAGATCTATGGCGTTGAAGCAACAGGCAGCTATTATATTGACCTAGACAGCGGATATTCACTTCCGCTATCGGCTTCCTATACCTATACACGATCGGAGTTCCAAGAAACCTTTAGATCGGACTTTTCACAATGGGGTGATGTACAAGAAGGTGACGAACTGCCTTACCTACCAAGAAATATTGCACGCGTACAAGCCGGCATCGAAAGCGATATCTGGCAGTATTTTGTTGCGGTAAAATATACCGATCAAATGCGTGATGTGCCGGGACAGGACGACATTCGAGAGGAAGCCTATACCGATGCCCTCACCACTGTTGATATGTCGCTAAGCTGGAACGTAAGCGAAAGCCTACTCACTCAGTTCACCATCGACAACATATTTGATGAAGAAGCCGTTGTGTCTCGTCGCCCTTTCGGCGCCCGACCTAACAAGCCTCGCTCTTACTACGCACGTGTAAAATACACGTTCTAAGTCTCATCAACATATAAGCAACCTCGGGTAAGCAATGGAATATTTGATAGAAGGGCTTTTAGCCCCCTTTGCTTACCCTGTTGACCCCAGTAAACGGATTTTCTGGGGCTTTCTCCTCTCGTCGTTAATTCTCGCAAGCATCAGTGTTACTGTAAGCCAGCGATCTTTTTCCCCTAAAGCTCAACTCGCCGCATTAGTAAACCCTCGTTATTGGTTTACTCGGTCTTCTCTTGTTGACGTGAGTCTGTTGTTTCTCAACAGTGTGATTCGAGCAGTACTACTGGTCCCCAGCTTTGGCGTGAAACTGGGAGCAACGGTGATTGTTGCCTCGTTCTTGCAGAGTAATCTCGGCGACGCACCAACCCTTCATACACCTATCGCTCTCATCGGATTACTCTATTCCGCCTGTTACTTTTTGACCGAAGATATTTCTCGCTTTACCCTGCACTACCTCTCACATAAATTACCTTGGTTATGGCATTTTCATAAGGTGCACCATAGCGCAACGATGCTCACCCCTCTGACCATTCACCGAGTACACCCCGTCGAAATGGTCCTCTATTACCTCCGTGGCATGATTGTATTTGGTTTAATCAGCGGCCTGTTTATCTATCTGTTTCGCGACAAGATCAATGGCTGGGATATTTTGGGCATTGAGGCGTTTGGTTTCTTATTCAATCTACTGGGAGCCAATCTACGGCATAGCCCGATTTGGCTATCATTTGGAAAGCTTGAAGCGGTATTTATCAGCCCCGCACAACACCAGATCCACCACAGTACGGCCCCCCAGCATGTAGACAAAAATATTGGGACCTGCCTTGCGGTATGGGACAAGATGATGGGCACGTGGTTACCCGCAAGGAATGAACAAGTGCATTACTACGGTTTAACCAAGCATACAGACGAGAACGCAGACCAAGCAGTCACGCCCACACTATAGGGCGAAGCATATTACACCTAGAAGCTGCACCTAAACATTAGGCATAAAAAAGGCGATGATATCATCGCCTTTTTTTATGCTGTCATCGTAGCAGAATGCTGACTTACGAAGGCTCTGCCACCATATCAAACCGCTGCTCTAGGTATGCAATAATATCGGACGACTCATACATCCACGTCACACCGTTATTCTCTTCTATACGCAAACAAGGCACTTTCAGGGCACCACCTTCCGCTTCTAACTCTGCCGCTGCCTTGGCATCTCGCTTAGCGTCTCGTGTGGCGATAGGTAGCCCTTGTCGCTTCATCGCCCATCGAACCTTTACACAGAATGGACACGCCGCATACTGATACAAGGTGAGGGACTTTGCTAAGGTATTTACTTCCGCTTGCTCTGCCGCATCACGGCTAACGGCTGAAGGCCTATATAAAAAATCAACCAATAGAATGATTCGGGCAAGTACCCACCGGACGATAGTCATCTTACAATTTACCTATTTGTTAACAAGCTTGAGGGAAGGAGGCGGATTCTAACACTATCCACCTCCTTAGGACATTAGTCCTTAAGACACATCAATCAGTTCTACGGTTCCATCTTCTAATATTTCTGCAATTTGCCCTTTTGGCTCATCAAGAAATACCGTTAGTAACCCAAACACGACAACACAAGAGACCGCAATCACCATAAAGAAGGTATTCGCATCGGCAAGAGAATTCACCAATAAGAATGATGCGGCACCAACATTACCATAGGCCCCCGTCATGCCCGCAATTTGACCCGTGAGTCGACGCTTTATCGTTGGCACAACACCAAAGGTTGCCCCTGCCCCTGCTTGCACAAAGAAAGAACAAAACACCACGACGGCGGTAATCATCCAAAACTCCCATTCCGGAGCAATAAACGATAATCCAAAGTACCCAATAGCGGATCCAAGAACCGTCAGCAACAAGGTTTTCTTTCGGCCTATTTTATCACTTAAGTAACCGCCACCTGGACGAGCAACCAAGTTCATCGCCATAAAGAACCCTGCTAATAACGCTGCCTTTGCAGGTTCGTAGCCAAACTCTGTCGTAAAATATAATGGCAACATCGACACCACCGCCACTTCCGATCCAAAGGTCACCATATAAGCAAGATCTAACATGGCCACTTGTTTGAATTTATACCGGTGTAACTCGGGAATTTCTGTATTGAGGTTTTCTTTATTCACCCGGTAGATATTCACCACTTGCCATAAGAACCAAACACCTAGCCCTACCCAAATAGCATTGGTCATTGATTCCGACAATAACGCTACACCGGCAGGTGATAATCGCCAGCAAATAATGGCCATTGCCGCAAAGATCGGCACACACATAATGACATACAGTACAAAGTCGCCTTTACTGGTGACTTCCATCGGGCCCAATTTTTTCGGCGAAAAGTAGGTTGCTCCTTTTGGTGTGTTTCGAACATAACGATAAAAGACAAAGGAATACAAAATCGCGACAATGCCAGATATCGCAACGGCTGCCCTCCAACCATCGGTCATAATGGATGCAAAACCTACCGCCATCGCGGGTAAGGTAAAATTAGCTACCGCAGCGCCAAAGTTGCCCCACCCTCCATAAATTCCCTGCGCCGCTCCTGCTTGTTTAGCAGCGAACCATTCGGTCACTAAGCGTATGCCAATAACAAACCCAGCACCGGTAAAGCCTAATAAGAAACGCGCCGCTGCTAGTTGTTCATAGGTTTGTGCTGACGCAAAAGCCAAACAGATCACACCAGAAATCGCCAACAGAAGACTGAACATTAAGCGCGGACCATACTTATCAACCAACGAGCCCACTAACGTTCTCGCGGGAATGGTTAGCGCAACGTTCAAGAATAATAGCGCTTTTGCTTCTGCGTCGGTTAAGCCGAAGGTTATCTGAATATACGGCATCAATGAGGCATGGCAGAACCACATAAAGAAGGTAATAAAAAATGCCACCCATGACAGGTGAAGCACTTTTATCTTTCCATCACCTAGATTAAATACATTAAAACTGCTGTTCGACACGCGGTTATCTCCTACACAACTGATAATTGCTGGCCAATAAATAGAATTTTCCTAAGGCAAAGCAACAAGTATGCCAGAACGGCACACGCCCTATTTACCTAGGTGAACACCTACTCTGGGAGCCCCCAAAGGTATTTCGCAACGCCCCAGTAAAATGGGAAAGGCAAGTCTATCAAAGACAAGCTGCACCATAAAGGTGCAAAACAACGTATTTGGTTATGCGCCCAACTGGCGGGCACGCGTGAAGAAATGACTCACCAACTGATAAAAACGCGTGATATGTAGGGGTTTGTCGCCCAAATAGCGGTGCACAAAGTAGAATGGCCAGTGCCGTCCATGGTAGCCGGGTAATAGACGTATTAACTTTCCTTCCATAATAGCGCCACCCACAGCAAATTCAGGCAACAACGCAAAGCCCATATTTTCTAGCGTCATGTCCAATACGCAGGGCAGTGAATTCGACCGAATAAAGGGTCGAATATCCAGCTTACACAGGGCTTCAGTATCATTACTTTGCCCAACGGATAAGGTCTCATCCTGCCAAGGCGCGGTAATCCAATGCAATGGTATTAGGTCATTTGGTGTCGATAATGCTGCCTGCTGGACATAACCGGGGCCTGCAACCAATATCTCAACCGCACCACCAATGGGTAATGCACGGTAATTACTATCTCTCAAATCACCCGCATAGACCGCCACGTCCAAGTTGTTACGAATCAAATCCATCGGTTCATCAGTAATCACCAACGACGGCTCAAGTTTTGGAAACTCGATACATAGCTGCTTTATCGCTGGCACCACAATATCTTTTTGACAGGCATGGGGGGCGGTAATAGAAAAAGGCCCAGACGGTGTTTCTTTACTACTGGAGAGCTCCTCAAACGCCAAATTCACTTGCCCGGACAATAACTCACTTCTGGTCAGCAACTTATGCCCGGCAGACGTTAGCGACATACCTCGGGTATGGCGAGACAATAACTGTTGCCCCAAATACCCCTCCAGCCGCTTAACTTGCTGACTGACCCCTGACTTACTCATGCCTAGCGTACCAGCAGCGCCGGTAAAGGATTGCTGCTTAGCCACTTCTGCAAATACCAGTAACGCGGGCAGCATTTTTACATTGTTCATATTTTTAAACAATCAGTTCATTTTTAAGAGATTGTTTCATTATTGTGGCAACCTTATTCTAAGTCAACGCTCACGGCGACATAAGCAATCATTTACTGAACACAACAAAAGGAAGCCATTATGACCGCACTGATTATTGTTGACCTCACCCCTATCGACAAAGAAGCCCTCACAACCTATAGCGCGTTGGCAGCAGAAACTTTATCCGCGTTTGGCGGTGAATTCTTAGCAAAAGGTGGCATCATCGCTTTACACGGGGACTCTGCATTCTCAACCAAGGTGGTTATTCAGTTCCCTAGCCACCAACACGCCAACGACTGGTACCACTCAGACGCCTACCAGAAAATCATTCCAACGCGGAACAAAGGTATGGATAGTCAATTCCATTTGATCGGTTAAATTCAGCCGAAAGAAACTTCCCTACCGATGTCCGGTCAAACAACGACAGAATACTTCGTTTATTGACCGGACTTTACCTTCTCATGCTGCATTCGCCCATTACCTTGGAAGCCCTCGCCGTTATAGACGCCATTGATAAACGGGGCAGTTACGCCTCTGCGGCAGAGCAACTTAACAAGGTGCCATCCGCTTTATCCTATATTGTGCAAAAATTGGAAGAGCAGCTAGCAGTCACCCTATTCCAAAAGCAGGGCCGCCGCTCTGTGCTCACGCCCGCTGGCCGACATTTATTAGTGGAAGGCAGGCATGTGCTTCAAGCAGTCAATGTGCTGTCTGATAAAACCAAAGCCATTGCCACCGGCTGGGAATCTCGATTACGTATTGCCATTGATTCTGCCATGGACCCCGTACCAATCTTCGCAGTGCTAGAAACCTTTCTTAAGGATCACCCGTTAATTGAAATTGATATCAGCGAAGAAGTGCTCAATGGCGCATGGGAAGCGCTGATTGAAGATCAAGTGGATTTACTTATTGGCGCACCACCACCGATGCCCACACAAAAGGGTATAGACACTGTCGCCCTAGGCGCATTCGACCCAGTATTTGTGGTTACGCCAGACCATCCCTTATCTCATTTACCGACACCGTTAACGGAAGAGGATATTGCCCAATATCGAACCATCGTCGTTCATGATTCAGCGCAAGCCGCGATCCCCTGGACCCGCGGCGTTATCTCAAAAAGCCGCTATTTTTATGTCCCTACTCTTGAATACAAAATCAAAGCGCAGTTATCTGGGCTCGGCGTAGGCTTTTTACCCAGAAGCCGCGCTCAACCCCATTTAGACAGCGGTGAGTTTATTGAAATTCCAGTTGCGGATGAACATATGGAAGAACATTTGTTGATGGCGTGGAAAATCGTCAATCGAGGAAAGGGATTGCAGCAACTAAAATCGATGCTATTAGACGCTGAGCTCTTGCCCTCCTAATTGCATGCCATTGCAACCCAACGGTCCAACGTCCAAAATAACGCAAGACCACCTATACCATAGGGTAATACTACTCTGAGCTGTCGCATTGGATATTGGCCTATAATTTTTGTACTCAACACCGTGGCGCTAATCAATATCCCAATAAAGAACAATTGCCCCAATTCTACTCCCACGTTAAACGCCAACAGCGCTACCATTAATTCCGATGGTGGCACAGAGAGTAAACTCAACGCTCCGGCAAACCCGAGCCCATGTAACAGGCCAAAGGCCCCAGCAACAATCCATGGATACCGGACCGTTAATCCACCGTTGCCTTTATTCATCTGAATCACTTCGTAAGCCAACACTACAATAGATAACGCGATACAGGTTTCAATCGGTGCCGAGGATATCTTCACAACGTTGAAAGAAGCCAACGCCAGAGTAACACTATGGCCAACGGTAAACGCAGTAATCGTTTTTATTAGGGTTGTGGGGGACAACACCAACAACAAAATCGCCAGCACAAACAGTAAGTGATCATAGCCTGATAACATGTGCTCCATGCCCAACAAACCATAACGTTCTAAGCTTTTCCATTGATCGACAGACTGCACCGACAGCTCACTGAGTCGAATAACAATCTGATCATTTTCCCGTAGAAAAAGCGCTTGAATAGCTTCGTCGGAAAACCCCGTCGCTGTTAACAAAAGCGCGCTTCGCTGCCAAGACAGAATGATCTCATCATGACCGGTGAGTAACTGTTTGCAGGTAAAATGATAGGTTATCTTATTTTGAGTTTTGAGAACGCTAGATGTGTTATCCGACTGAAGGCTATATTCACATTGGTTCGGCAATCTTGGTGCTGAAATAACATACGCACCCGAGGTCAATACTCGCCACTGATATCGCCAAGGGGCCTCTTCAGTTTTTACCTGCTCAAGCCAGGCTTTAGCCAATCCTAGGTCATGTGCATGAACCGGGGTGGTAGCCACACACAGGACAATTAACGATGACAGCAGCCACTGCCCCCGAGAGAGGCATTTTAGCGTCACTGCGACGCCTCTATACGAATGGTATATTGTTGTCTGAGCTCCGCTACTTTTGCAGTAACACGTTTATTCTGCTCATCGCGAATCCATGCATTTTTTACGTACTTCCCCACGCTCTCGTACGGTTTAATACGCCCCTGCTCAACGCTGTTCACTCGAATGAAATGCTGCCCAAAAGGGCTATCTATTGGCCCCAACCATTGTCCATGCGGCGCATCCTGAAGAGCCGCAGCAACATGACCACCCAATCGCGCGGCAACCGTTGCTTGAGTCACTGAGGTAAATACCAGGGGAAAACGCGAATCATGATCACCAGGGGGGGTATTCTTATGAACCCCATCACCCAGTAAGGAAACATCTTCGGCCTCAGCTAACTGCGCCAACATATCGTCGGGCGGATGATGTTGACGAGAAAAATAATGCTGATGAAAACTAAAAACAGGCTCAGCTACGAACTCGTCTTGGTGGAAAAGATAATACGCCGTTAATTCATTCTCCTTAGGCTGTCGTTGCTCGGCAGAATATATAGCCTCCAGTTTTCGCAACATGCGAGTTCGAATAATTTGATCGTCATCAAGACCCAATCGGTGAGCTTCTCTTAGAAGTATCTCTTTATCAATATATTCTTGAATGGCCTGGTCTATTTCAGCAGGTTCTAATCCAGCAACATCTGACCCAGCACCTTTCAGCGAGAGCCGTTGTGCCAAGATATAGGATTGTGTCTCTGCTGAAATGACGAGCGTTTGATTTCCTCCGTGACTAACAACCTCATCAACAAAGAAAATACCCCCTGCGATAAGACAAAATATCACAAGGGGATCAAAACCTATGCGCTGTATAACACGAGGTAACACTGACATATAATCGACTGAACCTGCTATGGATCTGCTTGTACTAAAGTAAACGATCCTTGAGAGCTATCGTCCACTTCAAACTGTTGTGTTACTGGAGAGTACGTATAAAAATCAACACGATCTTCCAACGGTTTAAATACATAATATCTCAACAACATCACCTCTTGCGCATCACATTGATAATCCACAATAAAGTTCTGCGCCACACCACCCCTTGGGCCGTTGGTGGTATACCATGCTTCACGCTGACACACATGCCCTGCGTTGGATAAAATCACGTTATCGTATTGATACAATAGATTATCTTTAATATAGCTGGTGGCCCAGGTGTCATGGGTTGCTAAGATGACCTTTCTATTTGGGTTCGCCGCCAGAATACCTTTGGCCCAATTCATACTTGCCGCTTTATACCCTGAATATTGGTCATTCGCTTCAACCTGAAGAAACATATAATCTTCATTGCCGATTGTCATCAAACCATAGTTATTTTCAATACCACCAAAGTTACCACCCCACCACGGCTCACTGGAGAAACTAGATACTGGAAAATACTGATTCATGGTCCATGGATCGTCATGGTTTCCGGTAATGGGCATAAAAGGTACTTGCCCATATAACTTATCCCATGCAGAGGTTGAATTATCCCATTCCCAACTGTTGTTCCAGCTCTCAACAATATCTCCTAGACCCTGCACAAACTTGATATTGAGATCGTCCTTAGTATCGACAATCCAATCAAACGCGGTTCGCATATGGCCGATAGGCGCATTATCACGATTCTGGGAATAATGCTGAGTATCCGGCACGACCACTAACGTCCACTCACCACGACTCTTATTCACGGTGTGCGGCCCTGCGCTTGCCGGAGAAACATCAATATAATTCAGGTTAAAGTCACCATCATCAATATGCAGAGTAATGGTTTGTGTTCCAGCCTCTAATGCAATACCTCTAGCGGTAACTGTCTTCCACGTCTGCCAACCTCCAGAGCGAGATAAATAAATACTATCCGATAGATCATTACCATTCACACTGAAACGCACTGACGAACCATTTCCTTCACTGGCAACCCGTAGATGAAAATCATAGTCCCCTGCTTCTGCAACATTAACGGTGTACGTTATCCATTCGCCATCTCGTAACCACCCAACGCCATAACCACCGCCGGTATCAAACGACTTTTCAATATCCACTTCATCACTGCGGTACTCGCCTCCGACGTTTTCACTGTCGACATCAGAATAGGCAACACCAGCACAGCCGTCATCATAATTTTCAGCTTCAATACGCCCAGGTAGCGATACCGCAGTGCCGCCATAAGGCGTAGTATTACTGCAAGGGTTGGGCTGGCCAGTATCACTCCACTGGTAAGCTCTTATATAATCAACTTCCATGGTTTGTGGAAAGGCAGTGCTACCATCAGGGTTACCGGGCCAATTGCCGCCGACTGCCACATTCAACACAAAATGGAAACGCTGATTAAACGGTGCAGGATATTCTGCCGCATCCGACCACCAGTTATTTTGCGTTTGATACAGCACACCGTCCACGTACCAACGGATTTCATTGGTATCCCATTCGATGCCATACACATGATAATTATCAACTACGCTAGTGGCTGGTGTATAGCTAGCACCACTGTGGGTATTGTTCGGCCAACCACCACCATAATGTAAGGTGCCGTGAATATTGTTGCCACCACTGGCTTCTAAATTTACCGCTTCTAAAATATCGATTTCACCACTGGCTGCCCAACCACCATACACCCAATCTGTCGGTAACATCCATATCGCAGGCCATAACCCTTGACCTGCGGGAAGCTTCGCCCGCACATCAATTTTCCCATATAGTATATCGCCCTTATTCGGTGAACTTAATCGGGCAGAGGTGTAGTTTCTTGTGCCATCTGCACCGGTATAGTTTTCTTGACGCGCTTTAATCACCAAGTGTCCGTTCTCAACATAAGAGTTTTCTGACCGATCGGTATAGTACTGCAATTCGTTATTGCCGCCACCATTGCCATCCACAGCATGCTGCCATTTATTGCTGTCGATGCTATTACCATCGAACTCATCGTGCCACACCAGTGACCAACCCGGCTCAGGAGGTTCTGGCTCAGTGGTTCCACCATCATCAGTAATAATATATTCCGCGGCAAATACTGTGCCCGCTTTGCCTTCGGTATAAGGTAAAACATGAATAGTGGTATCTTCGGCAATGGAAATCGGCGCTGCATAAGTATTGCTGCCAGTGGTTGGCATTGACCCGTCCGTTGTGTAATACAAGGTATCAGCGGACGTGTGGGTTACGGTAATATCTTGCGTGCCTTCATAAGTTCCTGCCACCGGTGAGAAGCTACCTTCTCCACCACAGGCGGTGAGAAAACAAAGGATCATACTTGCCACAAACGTTCTCGACAAAGCGGTACTCACAATATTCATGGAACCTCCAATAAAGATTTCTTGTTATTATTTTCAACCAACGTTATAGGGAATGTAAGAAGCGCAATAATGCGTTCTTATCACCGGCCGATGACGATTGATAGGCTTGCTTTGAGGCTTGAGATTCTCCTCCATGCCACAAGATTGCTTCTTCTATACTTCTTGCGCGACCATCATGTAAATAGCTATGTACTGGTGTGCAGAATTCGCCACCATCAGTCCCAAAAGGAACACTTCCTGTAGAGCCTGCCACACCGCCATTAACACAGGCCGCTAAACCAAGCCCCCATAGTGGTGTAGTTCGCCATTCAGCCCCTGTGGCCTGCCCTTCCCCTAAATTATCGGCAAGCCCTTCACCCATATCGTGTAATAACAAGTCCGTGTACGGATGAATTGTTTGATCACGTAGTTCGGCCAACGGATGAAATTCACTGGTGTGTAATGTATCGGTATGGCATTTCACGCAACCGATTGAGTTGAACACAGATTTTCCTTGCAACACTTCTGCATCGTTATAATCTCGCTGAGGTCGAATGCCTAATAGCGAAATATACTTCACCAAATTATTAAGGTCATCGTCAGCAAGCTCCACACCTGACGATCCACATTGCAATTGATTCGAACCACAATCAGGGTTCGGTAATACCGATGTCATCACACCCATGTCCGTATTTAACGCACCAGCCACCTGATGCTTTACGCTGGAGGTTGCCGCTTTCCAACCGAATCGGCCAAGACGGGTCTCACCCGTTAGCGGGTCTTCACTTAATTGTGCCTTGCCCGATATACCATCACTATTAGCATCATTTTCATCTGCCAAGGCAAGAATTGTCGATTCAGATATTGCTTCCAACAAACCCACCCCGACTAATCGTGGTGCTATACGCGCAGAAAATAACGCAGGAGTACCGTTGGAAAATTGATAATTAGGAGAACGTAGTCCATTGCTTTCAGTCCAGCTTGCAATCGACACCGAACC
>MABD01000030.1:285934-318311 GCA_002162955.1 Gammaproteobacteria bacterium 45_16_T64 | reverse complement strand
CGCCAGTATTACTGGGTTGCAATACTCGGCCGATCATCGGGTCTGGGTTACCATTGGCATCAGCCACCTTAAACACCCATTTATCCAAGTTCTCACCCACAGATGCAGGTGTCGCACCACCGTTACGCTCATGACATTCTGAACAGCGTTGATTGACATAATGCGTTCCGGCTTTTCCCGCCATCTCATTAAAGGTGCCATTAGTAGGATTTTCATCATGAGAGCCATCCAAGAAAGAGGTATGATGCAAGCGTCGACCCAGAACAAAGGGCTGTGCATTATCAAACCCCAGGTTAGTTGGCATTTGCATAAAGTGACCATCAGGCTCCGCCGTTTCTTGTGCGTGAATCGTAGTGTCACCGCCTAACCAAGCTTGCTCGGGAATTTTAATTGAGTCCCGCTGAAAATCGACACCCGGTTGATGAGGCCCTGTCTGGGTGGTTTCCCAAGGCACAATCCCTTCACCCACAATGTATAAGTAGGTCGTTCCGTAATAGTTCTCCCGTCCACGAGGCAAGGTTTTTTCTAGAAATTGGCTAACTTCAAACTCCAGTTTATCGCCGATACGAATTTCCCTTCCTTCACGGCAATTCCAACTTTCATCTTTGTAGTAATGAAAACTATCGATCTCATTCATTACTCCATTTCCACAGTATTCCGCCAACGTATTTCTACCCAAATACCACCAACGATTTTCAGCTTGTGTCTCATGCAGTCGCCACTGGGATTTAACGTTCATGCGTATACTGCTGCCGCCTTTCGCCACATAATCGATAATCTCAATACCGGCAGTACGAAACTCCCAATAGAAAGTAAGGTAGTGGTCATAAGCTTGGAAGTGATTTTCTTTCGCATGACGATCACGACCACGGTCCGAGATGCGTGTCACCAGTGCATCACCACGATCATAAACGATGACACTTTCTAATGGGGTGGACTGATTATAAAGCGGTACAATATCACCCATGGGCGGTTCAACAATCACAGCGCTCGGGGTGAGTTCAATCCAATTAAGATTAACCTCACCGCCATGAATGGCTACTCGCAACGTATGCATTCCTGCACTTAACGTGATTTTTCCGATCAAGCGAGTTTGGTATGACTGCCAACCACTCACTGTTGTAAGTGTATCTGAACCCACACTAATACCATCGACTAGTAACGAATAATTGCCACCCTCCACATTGGAAGCCACACGAGTACTAAGATCATAAGTGCCTGCGGATAAAGTAATGTCGTATTCCAACCATTCACCGCTATCCGTCCAGCCAACATTAAAACCACCACCGGTATCTTCCGCTATCTCAATATCAACATCATCATCCCGATAGACACCACCGTCATTACCGACGGTAGTATCAACATAGCGCTGATAATCTTCGGCTTCAATTCGCACACTCACGGGACGATTAATAATGTAATCAGCACGAAATAACGCACCCTCAACGCCTTTATTAACCGGCAACACTTGGATTACGGTATTCACGGCAACATCAATGGGACTGCTATACACCTCACTGTTCACGTTAGGTGTTGTACCATCGGTGGTCACATAGAGAGTGTCCGCTGTACTGTGGGATATGGTTACCTGCTGGGTATCATCATAGGTACCAGCGTCAGGCGAAAAGCTGCCCTGTCCGCCACACCCGACAAGGAAAACCAGCATGGCTGCCACAATTAGTGTTTTCGGTGAAACTCTCATATATGCTCCAAAGCACAGTCAGTAATATCCTTCGAGCGATCTTAAAGGTGTGGTGAAAGGGATGCATGTCATTTCGCCCCAATAAAGTGATCATTAGATGCCAATTACGCGACATGTGACAAAATAGACACCGTAAGAATTACAACGAGTCGACAAACGCGAGGAGCGCTTGTTTGTTACCTGCTGATAACTGTTCATAGGCCAGCGTAATATTTGCAGCTTCACCACCGTGCCAACGGATAGCTTCATCGATAGTGCGCGCACGACCATCATGTAAATAACTGGCATCAGGGATACACACTTCATCACCTTGCTGACCTGTAAAATTACTCACCCCCGCCGTCACACAAGCCGACAGCCCCACACCCCATAACGGTGCCGTACGCCACTCTGCACCTGTCGCCTCTCCCTCTCCGAGATTATCCGCAAGTCCCTCACCGAGATCGTGCAATAGCATATCGGTGTAAGGGTGAATTAGCTGATTTCGCAATTCGGCCAAAGGTGCAAATGCGCTTGTTTGCATCGCACTGCGATGACAACTTTCACAACCGGTAGATTCAAATACCTGCTGTCCTTTCACAACCAGGGGGTCATCAATGTTACGTTGCGCACGAACACCGAGTAAGGCGACGTACTTTACCAAATGATTAAGATGCTCATCACTAAGCTCCACACCATGCTCGTTACCACAGGTACTCTGGGTGACACCACAATCCGGCATGGGCAGCACCGATGTCATTACACCCATATCTGAATTTAACGCAGCTGCAATTTGATGCTTTAAGCTAGATGTTGCCGCTTTATAGCCGAATCGTCCCAAGCGTGTATTACCGGTTACAGGGTCTAGCGATAACTGTGCCTTACCAGAAATACCGTCACCATTACGATCGGTCGCATCCTCCCGCTCAAGTATGGTGCTTTCATCAACGGCATCCAGCAAGCCTAACCCCACAAGCTGTGGAGCAAGCCGTGCAGAAAATCGCGCAGGCTCACCACTAGAAAAAATATAATTAGGCGAACGCAACCCATCGCTCTCAGACCAAGATGCGATAACTACATCACCCTCTCCTTGCTCGGAAGAAACATTGACATTGCGGGGCTGTAGTACGCCACCTCGATACGGATCACTACCCCCACCCCCATCGCCTATTTTGACCACCCATTTATCCAAGGGCATATTGATATCAACAATGGACGCCCGCCCATTTCGAATATGACAACTCGCACAGGAGGTATTAATATAATGCGTGCCCACCTTGCCTGACAGTTCATTAAAAAAACCGTTATCTGGGCTTTCATCATGTTGACCGGTATCAAAGTGGGTATGATGCACGCGACGACCCAATACAAACGGCTGACCATTGGCATTGGATAAATTCGTCGCCATCTGCATAAAATGATTATCGGGTTCATCGGTATAGTTATAGGGCAGCGTTGTTTTTCCACCTAACCAAGCCCGCTCCGCTATGGGGTAAGAATCCTCGCGTTCAGACGATTGATCCTCCCAACTGCCAGCGGTTTTCCATGGTACAAACCCCTCACCTACAATATATAAAAATGTCGTGCCATAATAATTATTACGCCCTTCTGGCACATCATTCAGAAACTGACTGACTTCAATCTCCATCCTCTGGCCTCTTTCCAATGGTACTCGCCCATCGGATGCAGTCCAATTTAACGCGCGGTAGTCGTCAACCGTTAGGGTGTATTTATACTGTTCACCATCATTGCTGACCTTTCGAAAGTCATTATCCCAGGTGCCTGGCCCCTCCTGCACAATACCTTCTGCACCATAATTTCCATGATACTGTGCCACCGAACCATAACCGCTATACCAGGCTCTAAATTCAAAAGGGTAAGTAATGGGCCATTCGGTGATAAAGGTTATATCAATACTATTTCCGCCCTTTGCAACATAATCGATAAATTCGAATCGCGCGGTACGGTGGGTCCAATAATGAGAAAGGTAGTGGTCGTAGGCTTGAAACTGATCTTCTTTGGCATGCCGATCACGGGCACGGTCAGAAAAACGCGTCACCAATGCATCACCACGATCATAACTTACGGCACTTTCTTGCACCGTTGACGCGTCATACAGCGGAGTAATCTGTCCTAGCACTGGTGGTGGCGTGTTATCAACCGGAGAAAAATCAATCCAATTAAGATTAAGCTCGCCGCCATTAATATAAAACCGAACCGTATGATGCCCTTCTGTAAGCGTCACCTGCCCAACGGTATCGGTATAAAAGCTCTGCCATCCCCGCACGTCATTGATCTCCCGCGTGCCAACGGCAACCCCATCAATCAAAATCGAATAACTGCCACCAGCCAAATTGGATGCAATACGGGATGCGAGCGTATAGGTACCAGCATGAAAAATAAGGTCGTATTCCAACCATTCTCCTGCCGCCGTCCATCCCACATTAAAACCTGCACCCACATCACTGGTATGTTCAATATCGACATCATCTTGTCGATAGGCACCACCCATATTACCTGCGGTCGTATCTTGAAATCGCTGATAGGCTTCGGCCTCCACTAACAAACGGGTCGGCCGTTTAATATTATAGGATGCGGAAAATACCGCGCCTGGATTTCCACCGACATAAGGTAACGCATAGAGGGTTGCGCTTTCCGATATGTCGATAGGTTGTGTATATACGAGGCTTTCAGTAGAAGGTAAAGATCCATCGATGGTGTAGTAAATAGTATCCGCTGACGTATGCGTAATCGTTACCCGCTGTTGATCAGCATAATCCCCTGCTTCAGGTGAAAAGCTACCCGCTCCACCACAACCTGACATTATACCGACGGTGTAGATTATCAATAATAGCTTCGTTAATAATAGCTTTGTTGATTTTAGAACAACCCCTCTCATACCTTCTCCTTTTGTAGAAGAAAAATTCTAGCGTTTCCTTCCTCTAATCGCATGTCATCTCGAACCGATTAATTATCATTAGCTGCCAAATAACTATTTAGACATACCGAAATTTTGTTTTACATAACTTTGGCGATATTGATTCGGCGAACAGGAAAACCAACGCTTGAAGGCCCGAGTAAAATTACCCGCATCAGAAAAACCAAGACTATGGGCGATCTGCGTAATACTCTGTGGGGTATTTTCGATATATTGTTTGGCTTGATGCTGACGCAATTGATCCAATAATTGTTTAAAGGTTGTTCTTTCCTGATGCAAGAGGCGCTGTAAAGACCGCACACTTATATTCAATGCAAGCGCAGCATTTTCTATGGTCACATCGTCCTGTCGAAGATTAGAGCGAATATACCGTTTCACATCCATTAGGAAAGAAGAATAATCTAACGCCGATAGGGCCTCACTGCATTGATGTTCGTGCTGTTTCAATAAAGTGGGATTGCCATGCATCGAAGGTGAATACAAGCATTCGGGGGTTATGTGCAGAGCAAACTCTTTCGCCCCCCAATGAATGGGGGCTTTAAAATAACTCGCGTACACATCTGCATTTTTCGGTTTAGTGTAAGCAATATCCACCTGGCTAATCGTTACATGCTGGGGTTGCAAAAATCGACAGGTTCTCACAGTAGTTGCCAAAATAGCATCCATTACGGTTTGAGGCAGTTCAATCGAGTCGGTAAACGTAAACCCGAATACGGGGTCATCACTATCTTCACGTAAAACACAGTCGTAAGCATTCGAGATATACGCGCTGTATTTCTCCATCAGCTTTAATCCATCTCGCAACGTGTCTGCCGATAGTATCGCCAAGGATAACGCCTGAAATGTATTAGGGACAATCCCTCGGCGCGCCTCCAACCCTATGGCATCACCATAAAGTAATTCTGCAGCCGCAAAAATAGCAAGCACATCATCGCTATTGCAATAGGTATTGGTCAGGCATGTAGCGTCAACTCCAGACGCTTCAATTATTGCGGATCGGTCCCAGCCACACAACTGGTAGCCATGTAAACACGAACCAAGCCAACTAGATAGTACGTATACGTTCCCCATTCCAACCAACCCTCGAGTCATCACACCTTAACCGCACGAATTGGCGATCTTATTATTCTTATGTGTCACCGAAAATTCCGGCCATGCTTTTTGAGGCAGATCAATCGTGATGTCAAATTAACATCCTAATTTATGTTGATTCGATCACAGTTTTTCTATTTATAGGTTAACGATACGCGTTTGAAAAAGTGGAATATATAGGTCGTTGTGGCTAATTATCACTCTAAATAAAGCAACCAAGAAACCCTATAGATCTATAAGCCAGCCCTTACGAAATTCAATTAGGACTATCTCGAATGGAGTGTTAATAAATACATTATGATTTTTCTGCAAGCTCAAATATGAGCAGTCAACTATTTTTGCATATTGCAATTATGCAGAATGCAAACCTCATTTTTTCGCAAAATAAAAATATGCTATCAAAATTAACCCACTCAACTGACCATTGAAATATTTTGATCTCCCATCTCATTGAAAAACATACAAAAATAATAACACTTACATTTGGTGTATTTCTTGCCCCTTAAATAAGCCAACTTGGCGAATCCAATAACATTAAGGGGCACAACAAAATGAAACTACACCTTTTTTCCCTGGCGACGATATTATCGCTGGTATCTTTCAGCACTCACGCGACACCAATTCTGAGTTCGTTTACCCAGCCAGCCGTATATTTTAGCCAGGATCATTCGCTGGGATACGCATTTTCATCTGATACAGATACAACGGTGACGGCGTTAGGTTTCTTTGATTCCAATAGTGACGGCCTCAGCGCCGATCATGAAGTGGGTCTGTGGGATGCATCGGGAAGTCTGTTAGGATTAGTTGATCTATCCGCAGGAACAGGGGAATCATTAATTGATGAGTTTCGTTATGGGTTTCTCAGTACTGGCGTAAACCTGTTAGCAGGCCTTACCTACTATTTAGCCGGGACCACCAACGCTGATGATTGGGTCTACCAAGCAAGCGATATTGTCATGGATACCGGGATCAATTATTTAGGGTCCTACTACACACCCAATGTCGGTGGCTCCGCCAAATTCCCTCCAATTCTTGCGCCCTCGCGAGAATATATGACTGTCAACGCCCTCACTGCTGTCAGAATACCCGAGCCAGAAACAATCCTAATGTTCACCCTCGGACTATTGGGACTAAAACTCAGTCGAAGAAGCATTGTGAAAAAATAAGACGTGAAGGTATTGTCTCGAAAAGTAAATCGCTACCGATCATAGCAGTGGTTTGCTTTTCGAATTCCGTTATAGATGGTCAATGAAGAAACAACCCAAAGAATAACGCCTGCCATTAGCTGCTAAAACACTCTGCATTAAACTTGTCTTTAACGGTAAAGCTGCTGGCTTTGTACAGACGATACAAAAAGGGGTGGTGGTGCTAAGGCAGAATTCAGCCCCTAACAATAAAGAGGCGCTAATCAGCGCCTCTTGCTCTCAGGTTTGGCGATGGGTCCCCATTGGGTTTTCGAGTATTATTTTCCTTCGCGTAGTGCTGTACGATATTGCGCAATGCATCCCGTCCAATTGGCTTGCCAATATGTTCATCCATACCACAATCAAGGCACTTCTTCTTATCCATATCCATTGCATCTGCCGTTAATGCAATAATTGGCGTATGTTTACCGCTATTTTTTTCTAGATCCCTGATGGTTTCAGTTGCCTTATACCCGTCCATCACTGGCATCTGACAATCCATGAGTATCAGGTCATAATCATTGTTGGTCGCAAATTCAACCGCTTTGCTACCGTCCTCTGCTATATCCACTGAGCAATTCAGTTTCTGCAACATACGCACGGCCACTTTTTGATTAATGACATTATCCTCTGCCAGCAATACATTAATGGTCTGCTGACTGTTACTGCGGGAGTTAGACACCCGGTTATCCTTGCCATTAAAGGTATAACTACTCACAACATCTGGGGTTGTCACGTCTGCGGCTAACAGATAAGTCATAACTTTATCAAAGGTCGATTCTCTCACTGGGTGTGAAATATAGCTCTTGAATCCAAGATCCTGACAGTATTGCAGGTCCCCCCGTAGCGGCAAGGAAGGGCTGTATATGAGCACAACTTTCTGCTCGATCCGACGTTTCTTTATTAACGCACTAATTTCCGTGCCTTTTTTGAGGGTGTCGAAGAACACGCAGGTTCGCTTACCGCCCCACTCCCCCTCACTACCATCAAAACTCTCAGCCAACGTTTCCAACGTATGCCGAAACACCTTAGCACCACGCATACTGCATAGAGATGAAAGGCAGTTATAGGCGTGATCTAATTCATTGACAATAACAACGGGTAATTTCTCAAGTGGCAAAGAAGTTGGCTGTACATATTCACTGTGTACAGGCAAGGTAATATCAAAAGAAAACACTGAGCCTTTCTCTGGCGAGCTTTTGACAGAAACGCTGCCGCCCATCAATTCAGCCAAGTTCCGACAAATATTGAGTCCTAACCCCGTTCCACCGTATAACCGCGAGGTTGCGGTAGTGGCTTGGGTATATTGTTCAAATATGGTCTCCGCTTGCGCGCTATTCATACCAATCCCGGTATCAACCACGGATATTATCATGTGGCACTTCTGCCGATAGGTATATTGATTCCGAACCGAAATGGAGACACAACCCTCTGAGGTGAACTTAATCGCATTGGTACAGAAATTGAGAATTATCTGCCGGATACGAAGTGGGTCACCCACTAGCGTTTTTGGAATATCGCCATCTACATCCAACAGCAATGCAACATCTTTATCTTTGGCTTTAATTGAGGCAAGTTCAGCCACCTCAGATAACGTTTCTCTTAAATCGAATGAGATGGGGTCAATATCCAGTTTACCCGCCTCAATTTTAGATATATCCAGAATATCATTGACGATCTCGAGCAAAGCGTCTGCCGATGCCTGAATAGCAGTGGCGTATTCTCGTTGCTCAGGCGATAAGCTGGTTTCCAATAACAGAGAAGACATACCCACCACACCATTCATCGGAGTGCGTATTTCATGGGACATATTGGCTAAGAACAAACTCTTAGCGATATTCGCATCTTCTGCAGCCACTCTGGCGCGCCTAGAGTCAGCTTCCGTTAACTCCCTCTCGACCGCGGGTGCTAATCGCACCATATTGTCCTTCATGATGTAATCATGGGCACCGCTTCGCATCGCGGTAACCGCAATGTCTTCCCCAATAACACCAGACACAATAATCACAGGAATATCGAGATTATAGTGATGATAAATTGCTAGCGCTTGGAGCGAATCAAAGGTGGGCATATTGTGATCAGAGATTATCAAATCCCAACTTTCCGCATCCAATGCACTGGTCATACTCACTTCGTCCCATACACGCCGAGAAGTGATATTTTTCCAGCTCTTTTTGAGCTCTCTAATGACTAAGAACGCATCGGCTTCTGAGTCATCTATCACCAACACGTTAAGAGACCGTTCTACATCCACCATAACCTCTTACATCCACCCATTTCTATTAACCCTTACTTAAGAGGGAATTATCGCTCTTTTTTAAATACTAGTACAACAGTAAGGCCAGTGTACTTATTTCATACACGCTTTCGTGTAACATAACAAACTGATATATAAGCGAGCAAGATACCTAACATCCAGTTCACCTGCCTAGTCTAACCATAATTTATGCTACTAAGAACCCGATTTTATATTCCACCTCTTCGAAAACAATCGGTCATGCGGCATCAATTGATAGAAAAGCTCAATCAATCATCAGGTGGGGAACTCATTATTGTATCTGGACCGGCCGGATATGGTAAAACAACATTAATTAGCCAATGGCTACACACCCACCCACACACCTTTGCTTGGTTGACAATCGATCAAACCGCTTCATCGCCGTATACTCTATGGCAGCATATTATTAATGCCCTACAAAATGTCCAGCCAGGTTTGGGCAAAGATGCACTTCTGCAACTCAGTCACCATCAACCACCCGTGGTTGAGAGCGAGATCTTTGAGCAGGTCATCATATCGTTACTAAACGATCTCGATGCACTGTGTACAAATAATAATACGAATGAGCCATTAACGCTGGTATTGGATGACTTTCATTCCATTTGCGGTACGTCCTCTAACCCTATCACGTTACATTTAATGAATCTCTTCTTAGACCACCTACCACCCAGTTTACGCTTAGTGTTAACCTCAAGAAGTGAACCCTCTCTCTCTTTACCAAGACGCAGAGCAAATAATCAACTATTGGAAATATGTGAGCAAGACCTGGCTTTTAATTATAGCGAAGGCAAACTTTTTTTTAACAACACCATGCAATTGTCACTAATTGATTCAGAAATCCATACGTTGTTTCAACGCAGTGAAGGTTGGGTCGCAGGGCTACAGCTTGCAGCCCTGTCACTGCAAAAAAATCCATCGCTATCACCGACTTCGTTAGAACAGGGCTCACTTAATAAACATATTTCAGATTATCTTTTTGAAGAAGTGTTTGCATTGCAAACAGCATCACTTCAACAATTCTTGATCACCACCGCTAGCGTGCCACGCTTCTGTGCTGGCTTATGCAATAGTATGTTGGATATTCAACACGGATTAACCACAATTTCGCAACTCGACCAACGTAATCTTTTTTTAATTCCCCTCGATAATCATGGTACTTGGTACCGCTATCACGATCTATTTCGACAGTTCTTACTGAATCAGTTTTCAGAACAGCCATTATTGGAACAAAATACAAAACGCGCCAATGCCGCTAAGTGGTTAGAAGAAGCTGGATATATTGAGGACGCCCTCGACCAATGGATGCTCGTAGAAGATTGGGAGCACTGCACGCGCTTACTGCATCAAATTATCGATGTAAATGATTCGCAGTCATCGAACAATGAACGTATCGCTCAATGGCTAACCATCATACCGCCCGACGCCCAAAAGAAATTCAATATACCGGCTAGTCCTGCAAAAACGGGTACCAACAATCCAGTACGCACAATAGATCTACAGGACGTTAATCTTTTAACCAGCAGAGAAACCGAAGTAATGCATTTGGTGTCTCAAGGCTTGGCCAATAAGCAAATTGCCACTGAACTCAATATTTCCCTTAATACACTCAAAGTACATATTCGTAATCTATATGGAAAAATGGGCGTAGAGAATCGTACCCAAGCGTTACTCAAGCTTTCCCAGAAAAACTAGCCTGCCCTATTCTCCACCCTAACCCACCCCTAATTCACCCCTAGGGGTGATGCGCCCCCACTTTACTGCTCGTATTCTGTTCTCACTGGGTTACTGATTCACGGAGAGAGAGCAATGAATAGCCAAACACAACAAAGAGAATCCTTGGAATACGACGTTGTTATTGTCGGTGCAGGGCCCGCAGGGCTTGCAGCGGCCTGCCGAATTCGTCAGTTAAGCAGCCATGTAACAGTCTGCGTATTGGAGAAAGGCTCTGAGGTTGGTGCACACATTCTATCTGGAGCGATCATGCAGCCAACAGCAATGAACGAACTGTTTCCTGAATGGCAATCCATGGGAGCTCCACTTAATGTTCCTGTCACAGGCGATGAAATTTACTATCTCACTAATCAAGAGAAAGCCATTCGATTTCCAAAAGCATTTGAGCCCATTACATTACGCAATCATGGCAACTATATCGTTAGCTTAGGAAATGTCTGTCGCTGGTTAGCCGAGCAAGCTGAAGCGTTAGGTGTTGATATTTATCCTGGGTTCTCAGCCGCTGACATTTTATACGGTGAAGACAACCAAGTCATCGGAGTACTCACCGCAGATGCAGGTATTGACCAACAGGGTAAGCCGAAAGATTCCTATATGCCAGGTATGGAACTCATTGCAAAATACACCGTGTTTAGCGAAGGCTGTAGAGGACATCTAGGCAAGCAATTAATTCAACATTACCAACTCGATAAAGACAAAGACCCACAGCACTATGGCCTTGGTATAAAAGAACTGTGGGAGATACCAGAAGCTCAACACAACGAAGGCTTAGTTATTCACACCGCAGGCTGGCCCACAGCAGAAACCGGCGCATTGGGTGGCGGGTTCTGTTATCACTTGGACAACAATCAAGTATCTCTGGGGTACATCACCGATTTATCTTACACCAATACCCATTGCAGCCCTTTTGACGAAATGCAACGCTGGAAATTACACCCCAAAATAAAGCAATTTTTAGTGGGCGGTAAACGTATCAGCTATGGTGCACGAGCACTGGCAAAGGGTGGATTACAATCATTACCTAAAATGGTCTTTCCGGGTGGCATCCTAGTGGGCTGTGATGCGGGCACCCTTAACAACGCAAAAATCAAAGGCAGTCATACCGCAATGAAATCGGGCATGCTTGCCGCCGAAGCGATCACCGATGCCTTAACCAATAATCAACAGCACACAGAACTTACTAGCTACACCGAAAAATTTGAACAATCCTGGATTTATGAAGAGCTACAGTTTCAACGTAACTTCGGACCAGCGCGACACCGGTTTGGTGATCTTATTGGCGGAGCAATATCGTTTCTTGATACCAATATTTTAGGGGGTAAACTTCCCATCACGCTAAACGACCCGATCCCTGATCACGAATCATTGCGTATTGCAGAAAGAAGCAAACCCATTACCTATCCCAAACCGGACGGCGTGATTACCTTTAGCAAATTAGATTCGGTTTTTTTGTCCAACACCAACCATGCGGAAGACCAACCTTGTCACTTAATCTTAACTGACAAAAATATTCCCATTCGCCATAACCTTGCATTATTTGATGAGCCAGCGCAACGATATTGCCCAGCCGGTGTGTATGAAATAATCGATGGTGACGACGATAAAAAAGAATTATTAATTAATTCCCAAAATTGTCTTCATTGCAAAACCTGTGACATAAAAGATCCCATGCAGAATATTGAGTGGCGAGCACCCGAAGCAGGTGGAGGACCCAATTACCCCAATATGTAATGTGCATATTTGCGATAGGGTTTGCAAAGTCAGTATTGAAATTTAGTTAAACGCCCCTGTCGCAATTCATTCCCATGAATTGCCTTACAACACACATGTCACCTATGTACAATCCATAACCGTTTTGACACTGTCGTTCTGTGAGGCCATTTATGGGAAAGCTTGTTTCAGCATTCTCACCCAAGCGTTCATTCCAGCACCTTTTTTATCGCCCTCAAAAGGGTTACCCAATTTTCGATGGATTTCGAGCGATCGGTATGATGTGGGTTATTCTCGTGCATATAGTCGCATCTGCCGCCATGTTAACCGCGGCATTTAGGAAAACCGACGAACCGTTATTATCGTTTCAGGTAGACAATACGCCTTGGTTTCTCGACTGGATGTGGAACGGGCACTTAATGGTGGATATGTTTTTTGTGTTGAGCGGATTTCTTATCGCTGGATTACTTTTCCACGAACACGAAAAAACCGGCAACATCCGATTATCGCGTTTTTATTACCGTCGCTTTATGCGACTGATGCCAACGTATCTTTTGGTGGCGGGTTTATTTTATCTTGCCAATCTGCCACACAGGGAAAACCTCTGGCAGAATTTACTGTATATCAATAATTTTTTCCCACACAAAGAAACCGCAGCTCCCTGGACCTGGAGCCTTGCAGTTGAGGAACAGTTTTATTTAATCTTCCCACTACTCACCCTCTATGTATTAACCAAGACACAATACGTCATGCGCTGGCTGTTGGGTTTATTGGCATTCTCAAGCCTGATCCGTCTTGTTATTTATATCACTGACGATAGATTGTACGGCGTACAAATGTCACAACAAATGATCGATATGGATCTGCAAGGCCATTACTACTCTGTACTGTATGATAATTTATACACACGCTTTGGCGCCTTCATTTGTGGTATCGGAGCCCTCTACGTATATCGTTTCTACCACGTTCAAGTTAGCCATTTATTTAACCACACCATCGGTGGGAAACTATCCCTACTCGCGGCACTCCTATGTCTAGGATGTATTCTGCAATATAATGTGCTGAAAACTTCCGTCGAATTGTCGGATCTTGAACTCACGTTATTGTATGGATTTGAACGTAACCTCTATTCCTTCTGTATGTCTCTACTTTTCCTTGGCATGTTATGCAAAGTAAGCATGATACGACCACTGACCTGGTTTTTCTCGTTACGACTCTGGTATCCCTTTGCACAACTCACCTATTGTGCCTACTTGATTCACCTCCCTATCGTTATGGGCGTGATATCCATTATGGCTGGCAGCTGCCCTGCCATGGGGTTCAATTGCGATTACGACAATATGAATTCGCTGTTGGTAGCCTTCCTCATTGCCGTATGCCTCACCTATTGTATTTCCGCCATTATTTATTTCATGATGGAGCGACCACTGATGAGTTACCGCGATTTCACCAGTAAAGAATTACCGCCAGCCCGAAGCACCTCTACAGTTACGGGATCCTTACTTGGCCGCACCATTGATATACGATAATTCACTGACTCGCTAGACAATGCGACACTTCAACCGAGCGGCGCTAGCAGGCATTAGGACAGACGTGTATGATGCCTACTCCGCCACTCGATAAACAAGTGTTTACCCAATTATGCAACACATATTCAGAGAACCTTTTAGCGGCCTAAGCCACCTAGCTGCCGCCTTTGCTTCCATCGCAGGGCTTTGCGTACTGACAGTCAATGCCGCGCTTTATGGCAATCTATGGCATATCATCTCCTTCTCGATATTTGGTTCTTCCATGATATTGCTGTTTACCGCCAGCGCTATGTACCACCTGCTGCCCATCACAGAGCAAGGACAAAAAGCCTGGAAGCGTATCGATCATATGATGATCTTTGTACTTATCGCGGGTACCTACACACCCTTTTGCCTCGTATCATTACGCGATAATGTGGGCTGGACGTTATTTGGCGTTATTTGGGGCCTCGCTATCGCGGGAATCTTACTGAAGATTTTTTGGCTTCAAGCACCACGTTGGTTATCTACACTCATATACATTGGCATGGGCTGGATGATTATATTTGCCATTTCTCCCTTATCCGACAGCCTCAGTGAAGATGCCCTTACCTGGCTCATCGCAGGTGGACTGAGCTATACCGGTGGTGCCGTCATCTACGGTACAAAATGGCCAAACCCCATCCCAAACCACTTTGGGTTCCATGAAATCTGGCACCTATTTGTTATCGGTGGTGCTTTTTGCCACTTTTGGGCCATAGCATTCCACCTTGTGGGGCCTACCTCAATCGCAACCTAATGCGGCAGCACCTCCAAACCGGCCAGTTGTCAATTTTAGTGCCTTTTTCAACCCACTCTTGTCATAAATGACCCTACCCAACCTACCAGTAGGTAGGTTACGATCTTGGTATGCAAAATCGTAAGCAACAAATCGTCGAGCTCGCCTCCGACCTATTACGCACTCGAGGTTATACCGACTTCAGTTACCAAGATCTCGCTCGAGAACTCGGTATCGCGAAAGCCAGTATCCACCACCACTTCCCTAAAAAAGACGATTTAGGCATGGCTCTGTGTCACTGGTCCCAGGACTGGCTTGATCGTGCATTTAATCGTATCGAAGACAATCATGACCATGCCTGGGACCGCTTAGAAGCTTACTTAGAAGGCTCCCTATATTGGATTATGCAAGAAAAGAAAGTCTGCCCATTGTGTGCATTCCACCACGACCTCAACCTTCTCCCCTCTGAGATGCAAGAAGCGGTAAAGGAACTCGACGCCTTTGAAATCCAATGGGTTCGTCGAATTTTTGAGGAAGGTAAAGACAGGCAAGAACTTCATTTTGAAGGTGAAGCATTAGCCAATGCTTATCTCTTTATTTGCACCGCTAAAGGTGCACTCTATTTTGCTCAATCCCAAGGCCCTGAAGCCTTCCATTGCTCCATCAAACAGCTAAAACGCCTCGCGACGGGGCAGACCTAATGGAATCCAATATGAACAAAGACAAGACTCTTTTCACCCCCATATCTCTAGGCAATTTACAGCTCAGCAATCGTGTTGTCATGGCACCGATGACACGCTCTTTTTCACCCAAGAATATCCCAAATCCCTTGGTAGCTGCGTACTATAAGCGCCGCGCAGAAAATGAGGTCGGCTTAATCATTACAGAGGGCACCTGCGTTAACCACAAAGCTGCCAATGGTTATCCTAACATTCCGTTTATGCATGGCGCTGAAGCCTTAGCTGGGTGGAAAAAAGTGGTTGATGACGTACACGCGGCTGGAGGCAAAATAGTGCCTCAGCTTTGGCATGTGGGTGCTATCCGGAAAGAAGGGGCTGAACCTGATGCATCAGTACCAGGGTATAGCCCTTCTGGCTTGATGACACCCAACAAAGAAAACGGTGTAGCCATGAGCCAAGCAGATATTAACGACGTTGTTGAGGCTTTTGCACAAGCAGCAGCAGATGCGCAAGAAGTCGGTTTTGATGGCGTTGAGGTTCATGGAGCCCATGGATACTTAATCGATCAGTTTTTCTGGGAAGGCACCAATAAACGCGAAGATAGCTATGGTGGCGACTTAGTGAGCCGCACCCGCTTTGCTGTCGAAATTGTTAACGCAATCCGAGCACGCGTGGGAGATGACTACCCGATTATCTTCCGTTTCTCACAATGGAAACAACAAGACTATTCTGCGCGATTGGCGGAAACCCCAGAGGCCCTCAAACAATTCTTAACGCCGTTAGTGGATGCTGGCGTGGACATTTTCCACTGCTCTACTCGCCGTTTTTGGGATGCTGAGTTTGAAGGGTCTGATCTCAATCTTGCCGGTTGGACAAAAGAACTCACAGGAAAGCCTGTCATTGCCGTCGGTTCTGTGGGCCTGAATACCAGTTTTATTGATGAAGAGAAACGAGACATGAGTGAGCATGCGGGCTCTGCACCAGACTCCCTCGACACACTTCACACCCGGCTGGATCAAGGTGAGTTTGAGTTAATCGCCGTTGGTAGAGCCTTATTACAAGATCCTGAATGGGCCGTTAAGGTAAAAGAAAATAGACTCGATGAACTCGTTGATTACAGCAAGACGTCATTGGGTCAATTACACTAATCCGCCACCTGTAAATACACAGCACCATTACTTGCAACAGTCTCGTTGTAAGTAATGGTCTTCTTGAAAGTAACGCTTAGCGTCGCCCTTAGCCCCCCAACAATCGCATCAAACACTGTGCATGATCCGCTGCTTCCCTGCCCCTGTCAGTTAAATACCCACCATCCACATGATCGGTTAGACCTTTATCATACAAACGTGCTGCTGCCGCGATGATATCGTCTGAGGCATCATGAGAATGCACTTTGATACCCGCGGTGTTCGACTTAAGATTAAATTGGTTTAACAGCCTAATTTCTTGTAATTTTTCATTTGAATTAGTCATTGTATTCCTAATCGCTATTGGTAAACATCCCTAGGATTTCCACTTCTTAATCTAGCAATATATTTCCAAATTAACAAAATATAATGTGCATTATTCTCCATCAAATCGACCACCTATTAGGGCATCGATATAACCATTCCCCGAATTTTGACCGCTTTCTCAAAATGGTCCAGCCGGTGCTCTAGTATCCACCATTTGGCGGCTTCCATCAGCAATTCAGGATCATCGTTCTTATTGGCAAAAAAAGCGTAAAACGATAATCCAACATTGTCGCCTTTTGCTGCCACCTTCTTATCACACACTTCGATAATTTTTTGACGTAAGCTTTGCCGCATCACTATTCCTTAAATAAACGCTATTCATCACTCTCATTTCGAAAAGGCTGGGTCAGCATGAAATCCATACGCCTTTCTTTTTCTGCACGAAAAACATCCAAACCGATATCCATGCCCTCATGTCCTTGCACTGGCTGAGCCCTGTAAGTACCAAACAATCGATCCCACCACGGAAAATTAAACCCAAAATTTGAGTCGGTCTCACAACGAGCGACCGAATGATGCACCCGGTGCATGTCTGGAGTCACCACCAATAGACGAATCACCCTATCAACCGCAGGAGGAATGTACACATTACTGTGATTAAAGAGGGATGTGATATTGAGTAAAACCTCAAAAATCAACACAGCAACGGCGGGAGGACCGATCAACCATACAATCAATAGCTTTAGCATTGCCGAAAACAAAATTGACACCGGGTGAAAACGCACACCCGTTGTCACATCGAATTCAGTATCAGCATGGTGCACGCGATGTAAGCGCCAAAAGAGTGGAACCCTATGAAACAGCAAGTGCTGCACATAGATGGATAAGTCCAATAACATAATCGCCAAAAATATGGCCAACCCACTCCACAGTGGTACTAAATTTAATAGCCCCCAGCCTTGCGACGCACAGAGCTCGGCCAACAACATTGCTGAAATAGGGGCAAACAAGCGTACCACAAGCTGATTTAGCGCCGAGATGCCAATATTACTGGTCCATCGAATCAATCTCGCCGCCACCCGCTGACGACGGGGGTACAAGACTTCGGCCGTAGCAAATAAAGCAAAAGCACCAAAAAAACACCCTAACCGAATAAGCACTTCATTCATTTTTGACGCTCTGGATGTATCAGCACAACACTCACTCTCCCTCGACAAAGACCACTACAGATTTATTCAGCATAACGAGTATACCTAGCCTCCTCAACGCTGAGAGACGCCACCTCTGCCACTAAAGCTACCTTACAACCCAAGGAAACTACCCATTCATTATTGGTGCGCTCACGATCCATTAATGTGCGCAGATTAAGGTGCGCTCCGAACAACGCACCAACTTTCGGCACCTGCACCATCATGGCCCAATTATTGCTTATTGCTGGGCAACTAAAATGTTAATCATCCTGGAATATAAAATGACAGATACCAGCCTGAGAGCGAACTTCCTCTCCTTCACCGGTAGAGCAAAGATTCTCCACACTACGTGGTTTGCATTCTTTGTCACCTTCCTCGTGTGGTTCAGCCACGCACCGTTACTCATTGCTATTCAAGAATCAATGGGGCTTTCGGACCAACAAATCAAGACTCTGTTGATTCTTAACGTTGCTCTGACAATACCTGCTCGAATTATCACCGGTATGCTGGTCGACGTATACGGCCCAAGAAAAACCTACTCTCTCATGCTACTGGCAACGTCAGGACTGTGTTTCTTCTTCGCTGCAGCCACCAGCTTTGAGGTACTTGCACTCGCTCGCTTCCTGATGGGCTTTGTCGGTGCAGGGTTTGTCATCGGTATTCGTATGATCAGTGAGTGGTACCCTGCCCGCCAATTGGGCCTCGCTGAAGGTATCTACAAAGGCATGGGGAACGTGGGCTCAGCAGTAGCTGCACTGTCTTTGCCAACCATAGCTTTACTGATTGGCGGTGACGATGGCTGGCGCTACGCGACTGCAATTACAGGTGTAATCGCACTCATTTATTCTGGCATTTACTATGCGTCAGTAACTGACACCCCAGCAGGCTCAACCTACTTCAAACCCAACAAATCTGGTGGATTAGAAGTAACGTCCAAGCGAGACTTCTTCTTTTACCTCCTAATGAACATTCCAATGTATGGTGCGCTTGCTGTACTAACATGGAAAGTTGCCGGGTTAGGCCTACTCAGCGAATTCGCAGCAAACATTGTGTACGGAATTTTAGTTTCCATCTACGTATTCCAAGCCAGTCAAATCTACAAGGTAAACAAAGAGATTTTTGTCACCCCTGTAGAAGAGATTCTTCAGTACAATTTTAAGCAGGTTGCCATTTTGAGTATTGCTTACGCGGTAACATTTGGTGCGGAGCTTGCGGTTGTATCAATGCTTCCCTTATTCTTCAAGGATACCTTTTTAATCCCCATGTCACTGGCCGGCATGTTTGGTGCCTGTTTTGCCATCACCGATGTACTTTCATGCCCCTCTGGTGGCTTTATAAGTGATAAGTTTGGCCGTAAGACATCCCTAGTCATACTATTGTCAGGGGCTGCCATTGGCTTCTTTGCGATGTCACAAATCGATGACCAGTGGCCTATCGCTATGGCCGTTGCCGTCATGGTGGTTAGCTCCTTCTTCCTCGGTTCAGCAGCCGGCTGTGTATTTGCCGTAGTGCCGCTGATCAAACGTCGCTTAACTGGTCAAATTGCTGGTATGGTTGGTGCCTATGGCAATATCGGTGCGGTACTATTCCTAACCGTATTCTCACTCGTAT
Organism: Gammaproteobacteria bacterium 45_16_T64; assembly: GCA_002162955.1. Classification (GTDB taxonomy): domain Bacteria; phylum Pseudomonadota; class Gammaproteobacteria; order Pseudomonadales; family Ketobacteraceae; genus 42-54-T18. The sequence goes on along the minus strand of MABD01000030.1, from coordinate 298,476 downwards.
CACCTTCCATCTTCTTTATGACTATTGCTGGCGGTATTGCTTTTGCCGCAGTCGCATCTATGTTCCTAGACGAACCTAAGAATGCACTTGCAGAAGTTATGCCCGATGGGACAGTACAGCTAATTGAAGTACACTAAGCAGCACACTCGCTTATAATTAAAAAAGGAGGCATTTGCCTCCTTTTTTAATGCCCGCTAACAACAGAAAAGAATCACCGAGGAGTATCGATGACAACGTCACACAGCAAGAACGAGCTCGTATTTACGATTGGGCAACGCTCTGTGGCGGGAGCTAAAGCAGACAATGAAGATGCTATCGGTATTCGCATCCCCAAAGGTAGCTTGCTCAATAATAAGGGCGCTGTCGCCGTTATTGCCGATGGCGTCAGTGCTGCCGAAGCGGGCAAAGAAGCCAGCGAATCTTGCGTCCATAACTTTTTATCGGACTACTACTCCACCCCTGACTCATGGAGCGTTAAGAAATCCACCTCTCAAGTGCTCACCGCCCTCAACCGCTGGCTGTACAGCCAAGGTCGCCATTTTAGCGACGCCAAGAAAGGCTACATTAGCACGTTCAGCTCTATCATATTTAAATCCCACAGCGCCCACATATTTCACGTTGGAGATTCCAGGATTTACCGTTTACGTGATGGAGGACTGGAGCAACTCACCCGCGATCACACGGCATTTGTCGGAGAAGACAAGTCTTACCTTGCGCGCGCCATGGGGCTCGACGTAAAACTCGACGTTGATTACCGAAGTGTCGACCTTGCCAAAGGCGACATTTTTTTACTGAGCACCGACGGCATCCATGACTTCTTAAATAATGCCAATATGACTCAAGCGCTTCTTAACCTTTCAGCCACTGCCTCTGATGACGAACTAGAACAATGCTGCGAAGCATTGATACAACAAGCGCTCAGCAAAAAGAGCCATGACAACCTTAGCTGCCAAATTTTACGCATCGACCAACTACCCAGCCAAAGCATGTACGATGTCTGTCAAAAACTCACTGAACTGCCTTTCCCCCCAGATTTAAGCCCTGGCATGATTCTCGATGGCTATAAGGTAGAAAAGGAAATACACACAAGTAACCGTAGCCAGGTATATCAAGTTCGCGACACCAAGAGCAATAATCTTTATTGCATGAAAACACCCTCAGTAAATTTTGAGGACGAACCCGCCTACATCGATCGCTTTATTGTCGAGAGCTGGATCGGCTGTCGTATTAATAATCCCCATGTGGTTAAAGTTGTCGATGCAGAAAGATCAAAGTCATGCCTCTATTACCTGACCGAATTCATTGAAGGCATCACCTTAACGCGCTGGATAAAAGAAAACCCCAAACCCGCCATCCAGGATGTCATCTATCTATTTGCGCAAATTGTCAAAGGCATACGAGCACTACATCGCCGGGACACGCTTCATCAGGACATAAAGCCTGACAACATACTGATCGACAAAAACGGTGAGATTAAGATCGTCGACTTTGGGTCTTGCTATATCAGTGGCATTGCAGAAATAGCCACTCCCTTAGAACGACATGGAGTACTCGGCACCGCGGGTTATTCCGCACCAGAGGTGGTATTAAACGGTAAAAGTACTATGCAATCAGAGATCTTTTCACTGGCAGTGATTGCCTATGAAATGCTTACTGGTGAAGAGCCTTTTGCAGGAAAACTCAACGAATGCAGAACCACGAAGGCTTATTCGAAGACGAAGTATGTCCCTTGCCACGAACTCAACCCTCTAGTGCCTATTTGGATTGATGGTGCGATCAAAAAAGGCCTGCGTTACGAGCCAGAACGCCGCTACGACGATGTATCGGAATTCCTCCATGAATTACAACACCCTAATCCAAAGTATAAAATACACTATCAAACAGCGCTATTGGATCGCAACCCGTTAATATTTTGGCAAGCCACATCAGGCATATTGTTTATCGCCTTGGCCGTATCCCTGTTCTTTCACGTGCCCACGCTCGGTTAATCAGAAGTCTGTGTTTTAAAAATCGGCGTCCCGCGTTGCTTCTTCATCAAGAAAATCTAATGCATCCTTTCCATATCGCCTTCTGTTCGCCCTTGCCGCCCATTTTGACACTTGGCGCAGTATCGGGTTCTTATGCTCTTTCAGGATAAACTGCGCAATGGGTAGCATTGCTTCAGCTTTTATCGCATTAAATTTCTTAATCATTTGACCCCCTTCAACCCAATATATTCTCGCTGCTCAATCCTTGGGTATATTTTGCAGGGGACCCCTTTGAGATGCGGTATACCTTGCTCTCGATCCAAATATTCTTCACTATCAGGCACAATAACCCCATCATTATGTTCGAACGCCCCCAGATCATTTTCTTCTGGTAACCACCAGCCATGAGGCACACGAATGAGACCTTGCGGTATATCATCTCTCACCAATACCTCCATATGTATTTTACCAACATGAGTTTCGATAGTGGCCCATTCGCCCTCAATCAAACCAAATTTCTTCGCATCAATAGGATTAACAAAGGTTCGCGGCGTTCGATTGCCTTTCCTCAACACGCGCGCATGACGCTGACCCGATTGAAAAAACTGAGGCTCTCGTAATCCCACAAAAAATTTCAATGGATACTCCGCATTAGGCTCAGGAACATTGCGATAGTAGGGTAACGGGTCAAAGCCTAGATCCTCAAGAACCGACGAGTACAACTCAACCTTACCACTGGGTGTTGCGAACCCCGTTTTTTTGTAGTTATAGTATTTGTATTCTGAGAATTTCATTTTGTAATTATCGGTAAATTCTTGGTACGACATGCCAAGTGGCTGCAAACGGTAATCAAATAGATCTGTTACCGTCCCCCAAGGAAAGTGCTCTGCCAACCCCATACGGTGAGCCAGTTCTTTTATGAAAAAATACACATTCTTACACTCCGCAGGGGGATCATATAATGCGTACGAAGACTGTAGCATTGTCGACCATTCATACGTATCCATGAGATTGGGGCGCTCCAGCCATGTATCGCCAGGCAATACGTAATCGCACAAATTACCGGTGGGTGTCATAAATAAATCGACACACACATTCAGATCCTGATTCAACATAGCCTCTTTGATCAGCGTCTGATTGCCATAGCCCATCAGCGAATTGTTGGCGATACTGATAAACGCCTTCACTGGATAGGGATCACCATAAGCCATCGCCCTAAAGGTCGGCGAAGGTACCGCCATATGAGCCCCTTTTACAATATTAGGATACTCGATACCGAAAACACGTTGACTGTGCTCACTCAACAAATCTGCCGCTTTAAATGTAAATACAGGGTGTTGGTGATAACCAAGCTGCTTCTTTCTCTGTTCATCAGATAGCGCTTGCGTTAATTCAATTTCGGATTCAGAAATAATATTAGGGTTCACCCCCATTAACATTTCCCCTCCCGGCGCATCCAAGTTACCGGTAATGGCCCTGAGTATGGAGATGGCACGAATTGCAGATGTACTACTTACGTGCTGGTCCGTAATCGGGGACCAAGGTATAATTGCACTTTCCGCTGTCGCGTACATACGCGCACTTTGTTGGATGTCCTCTACAGAAACACCGGTAATTTCCGACACTTTATCCAAGGTGAAATCTTGTGCCAACCGCTGTTTAAGCTGATCGAAACCTACCGTCCAGTTCTTAACAAATGCTTTATCGTAGAGTTTTTCTTCAACAATAACACGTAGCCAGCCCATGCATAACGCACCATCCGTCCCTGGCTTAAGTGCCAAATGAATATCAGCTCGATCGGCGGTCTGACTTAATCGAGGATCAAAACAGATAAGTTTCGCGCCTCTTTTCTCTGCTAAGCGCAACCGAATATACTCCCACACCCACGATTGATTATGCGGGTTATGTCCCATCATCACGATACATTGAGTATTTTCAAAATCAGGCAGCGGCATCCAACCATAGGTGAGACGGTTGACCGCCGCGGTATTCCCCAAACATAAAGCGACAGGTGACAGGTAATTCGGCGAGCCCAGCAGGTTCATAAAGCGTCGCGTCATACCCGATTCAGTCGAACAGTTCCAAGGCCCACTACTGACTACTAAAGCTTCAGGGCCATGCTGCTTAATGACACCCTGAAGCTTCTCGGCGATTTCACCTAACGCCTGCTCCCAGGAAATCTCCTCCCATTTGCCTTCACCGCGCTCCCCTACCCGCTTTAATGGTTTGGTTAAACGATTAGGGTGTTCGAAAACCTCATGAGCCAACTTTCCTTTGGCGCATATGGCTCCTGGTGCAATGGGATGATCAAGGTTTCCCGCTAACGTGAAGCGAGCCTCACCCTTTTCTCGCGTTGCGATTAGCTGGCACGCGATATCACAAGTCGCACAGATAACATGTTTTGATTCCATTGACCTAACCCTCACTTAGCTGCCTATGTTGTAAAACCTACTCCAGCAAAGTAACAGCATCAGAAATCATTATTTACCAATAATCGCCACTTATTTATCTTTTATCGCCAATAGAGATACACTAACGATAAGCACCTGGAGAATATCGATGAGCCCAACTACCGCCCACGACTGTCCTTACGTCAATAGCAGCTTTCTAAACCAATTCGGAGAACTCGTACTATCTCGAGGTGGCGATATTGTTGAGCTATGCGCCCAGGTAGGGATGCCAATTGAAGCGATAACCGGAGGGCAAATGCTCATTCCTTTTGACCGCTTTATCGCATTGCTGGAAGCGACGGCAAGCGCGCTGACATTTCCCGACATCGCTTTTGCACTGGCCCAACGGCAAGACATCACAATATTGGGACCGCTTTCTGTGATGCTTTATGACTGTAAATCTGCGGCCGAAGCACTTCATACCATCGTAGAATATTTTCAACTTATCGTTTCTGGATTAGAGATAGAGGTCATCCCTCGCGAATCCACCGTTGAGTTACACTACCACTGCTACCTACCCACCCTATACCACCGCCCCCAGTTTCAAAATTATTTACTGGCAAGTACGATTGTTACTTTTCGAGGGCTAGTCGGTGACTCCTATCCCATACGAGGGTGTTTTTTCTCTCAACTTGAACCGTCCCCCCAAGTAGCCAAGCAATTTTCTCAGTTCTTTCGCTGCCCGATCGCATTCGGTACTGACTCGCTGCGCATCACCTTTGACCGTGCCTTTATGGACGTCACACCAGAAATAATGACGGCGACTCTGAGTAAAAAAATCAGTGCATCTATGGCATCAAAAACCAATATCGTTGATCAAGTATCTAATGTTATCGCACTTTGCTTACCTAGCCAAAAAGCCGACCTCAAGACCGTCGCTGCCTCCATGGGCTATTCCACAAGAACCCTTCATCGCAAACTAGCGAAATCGTCGACATCATTCAATGCGCTTCTCGATTCAGTACGCCTATCCCATGCCAATCAATACCTATCGGGTACCCATTATCGCTTAACCGACATCGCTGCATTACTCGGCTACAACAACCTCAGCGCTTTCACTCGAAGCTATCAGCGCTGGTGCGGCACATCACCCTCTGCTGCAAGAAAATCATACCGCCTTATACAATATTAGGGCCGCATCATGAGCAAGAAAGGAGTTTGCATGCTCAGGCTTATGGATATGATATCCTTGCGCATAATCCACCCCCATAGTTACTAACTTTTTCAAGACATCTGCATTCTCAACAAATTCGGCAATTGTCTTCAAGCCCAATGCATGCCCTACTTCATTAATGGATTTTACCATTGCATATGAAGCTTGATCCTCCGCAATATCTTTGACTAAAGAGCCATCTATTTTCAGGAAATCCACACACATATTTTTCAAATATGAAAAAGACGAAAGCCCCGATCCAAAATCATCAAGGGAAAATCGATAACCTCTACTTCGCAGATGAGACATTAGTGCATTACAAGCGTCAATATTATGAATTGCGGCCGTCTCTGTAATTTCAAAGATCACCTTCTTTGGATCTACCCGATACTCAAACTGCAAACTCTCTATATACCCAGCCAAATCCTCTTCTACAATCGATTGGCCGGATAAATTGATAGAATAAACCCCTTCATAATCACATATTGATTCGAACGCATTTTTTATGACCCAGCGATCAATTTGAGACATCAAGTCATATCGTTCAGCAGGGGGAATAAAAGCACCTGGCGATTCGTACCCACCATCTTGATTCTTTAGGCGAATCAACAACTCATAGTGTTTATCATCCTTCACCCCATCAATTCGCAATATTTCTTGAGCGAAAAGCACAAACCTCCCACACTCTAAAGCCTCATTAATTCTCGGCAACCAGTCAGCTTGCTCTTTGTGTTTTTCATACTCCACTCTATCAGAGTCCGATATATGCACCCGGTTACGACCCTGTCGCTTTGCAATTTGACAGGCATTATCGGCAGCATTAACAACCGTACTTAGTTTATCAGGATGCCGCCCAAATATAGCGAGGCCTGCGGATATACCCACCTTAAATGAAAAACTTGAGTAAACAAAAACGTAGCTCTCAACCGCCTCCCGCATTGACTCAGCTATTGCTTTCGCCACTTCAATCGAGCAGTCTTCCAACAATACAGCAAACTCATCTCCGCCAATGCGCGCTAAAATATCACGCCCTCTAATTTTAGAAAGTAATATTGAAGAAATTCTTATCAGCAATTCGTCTCCGGCTTCATGCCCTGCAGTATCATTCACAGGCTTAAAACGATCTACATCAATAAATATGATCACGCCAGGCAAACCATGGGCAATCGCTTTCTTTACAATTTTCTCTCCTTTAACCTCGAATTCTTGTCGATTTGATAATCGAGTCAAAAAATCATGTGAAGCCTGATAGCGAAGCCTCTTCTCCAAGTCAGCTTGTTTTGATACATCCTCCAATATGACTAAGCAACCATTAAATAATTTCCTGATTTTTATATTTAGCGTCTTATTGACAACATTAACGCCGTCAATATTAGCGACGCTCTCATTCTTTCTAGAAAGAAGATCTTCATATACATCAAAGAAAGAGGGCAAGTTAATAAAAATATTCTTGTAGTATAAATCCAATAAGTTATCAGGCGTGCTAGAGGGGAAACCAAGAAAATTTACCGCATCGGCGTTAATAATACCGACCTCATTCTTCGATGATAGAGTAATAATACCAAATGGTGCATTACCCACAATTCCCGTGAGATATTTCCGTAAATGTACTGTTTCGTCTCTATATGTTCCCATTATCCCGCCAACACCAAAATAGTTGAGTCATCATCTGCTTTCGCATGATGATCGAACAAAATTTCTGTAAATCGCTGCACACTACTTTCCGCAGGAATTGCCACATAATTCACATTAACTAAACCATCAGAATATAGTGAGAAATTAAATTCCGGTGGGCGAGGTATACAGGTAATGGGGATTTTTTCTGGCATACTCTTACCTAACAGGCCCGTACAAGGTTCCATATCTAATACTACATCTGGGTATGAGAATATCTGAATGGACCCCACTATTGTAGTCTCAACACACTCAGGCGTAATGCGCACAATTGCGATACTAATACCATCGACATAACCTGCTCTTTTAACACTCTCGTCACATAACTGGAGTATCTCATTGAGAGGCCTTGTGTAGTTATCTCTGAGCACGGCATTAACACAATGAACACACTCAACACTTCCCGTTTGATAGCATTGTCTCCCGCCATCCATAACACAGGCAAGAACACTGTCTCCATGATAACTTTTGATAAAGTAGCCGTCACCATTCATGGTATTATCCACCGCCGGAAAAGATACAACACCAAAATCGATATCAGTACTCGGTACCTGCTTGTACTTCCTCAATATAACTGATGTTCCCTGGCTACCGGTATCTACCTCCATTTCATCCACACTTCTTTTGGCTGCACCAAGACCGATACCATAGCTTTGAGCTGAACTATGACCATCCGTCATAGCACGATTCAAATCCCCAATCCCTCCTCCTCTATCGGTAATATGAACCTCTACACCTTTATTATTTTTACATAAACGAAAGACTACTTTTGCATCCACACCATAACGAATTGCATTAGTTGCAATCTCAGATGTTGCCGTACAAAAAAGCCCCGAATCCAACCGCGACAATCCAATATCAAGAGCCAACTTCCTCGCAATATTTGTCACATCAAAAACGTCTCTTTCTTCGCGAATATTAAAAAAGCCTACACCTTCTGAGCCGTAAGGATTATTCACAACTCAGCACCCTTCCGGCTTACAAAGCTGGCACGAACACACCTAAATACTCCTAATCTCTTGACCATTAAACTTCAAAGCAAGTTTAAGCGCCGACTTTAGATCACGAACAATGGGAAAGTCGCCCATGCCTACACCAGCATTAACCATCGTCCTCGCTAAATCGCCACTGATACCACAAAAGATACACTTTACCCCAACAAACTTTAGGGTCCTTGCGAGGCTCTCCATATAACCAGCCACCGCAGAGTCAATGGCCTCTACGTTAGCCAAATCGATAATGGCAACTCCATTTTGTTTTTCATTTGCCAATTCGGTTAGTCGATCGCTAACAGCCGCCATGCGCGCAGAATCTAGCGCCCCAAAAAGCCCTGTATAGATACAATCACTGGTTAATTCATTGGCGATCATCGCCACTTCACCTGAAATCTGTTTACGACTAAATGCTACCTGCCCTGATGCCATAATTAATCCATTTAATACCGGTTCGCAATCACCGAGCAATGGCAATCGCACAATAGTCACACCGCGCCCCCACTTAATAATAAGGGGTCACTCGTCCATACACGTCTATTAGAAATACAACAGGATTGGGGGGGGGAAGAGAATAGAAAATAGAGCTTCCTGCACCTGACGCCATCAGTGTAGCCCACAAAGTAAAGCAGCGATACATAAAACATTTAATAACGGAGATGGCTTACAAGCGGGCCTCCTCATTGCTTGATAATTCCCCTCGGCTAATTGACCATAAAACAGAGGCGGGGCAATCAAACCTCCAACCGCTCATTCCACAATAGTTCTAAACGTTAAATTAATTCTTGGCTCATGCACGACTTTTGTTGGTGGGAGTCGATGCATCCAATAATCCTGAGTCTGCCCTTTCATCACAATTAGATTTCCTGACCGGAGTATCATTGAAACCACTTTCTTGGTTTTTTTGTGTTTAAAAGAGAACTTTCGCTCAGCGCCAAAACTCAATGAAGCAATTGCCCCCTGTGGTTTTAAATCTCGCTCATCATCGCTATGCCAGGCCATACCTTCAGAGCCATTGTGGTACAGGTTTAACAGACAAGAATTGTATTGTTCCCCTGTTCGCTGCTCCACCAACTGTTTAAGCTCAACCAATACATCGACCCAAGGTAATGCAACTTTAGTCGTATTGGAATAAGCGTACTCAAAACGGCGACTGCCATACCACGCCACCTTTCGCTTGGTCACTATTTTTTTTCCAAACATCACTGCTTCGTCATGCCGCCACTGAATTTCCTCACACAAACGTGAAAAATATTCCACTGCACTATCAAAAGATATTACTTGACCATAATCATTTACGATGCTGTCACCCGATAAAAGGTTAGCTGTTGGATCTATTTCACGGGGAAACAAATCTTGATCACTATTGGGTTTCCACTGGTCGTAATCAATCTTCATACAATGTCCACAGGGTCTATAACCCGCTTCAAGCGCTTCTTCTCGCGACATAAAAAACACGCGATTCTCGCGCTTCATTCTCTTTCCTGACCAGCAATCTAGCGCACCAAAAATTCGAAGGTGAGAATTTCCTCCTAACGTTAATTCGCTGGATTTTATTTTTCTATGCAATTCCTGGTCACTTATGTCGGCGTGATACAACACGAATATTCCTCGTGATTAATGAATTTGGTACAATAGCGCTTACTATAATGGCCACCCCAATTATCACCACCCGATTCTTGCTAGATAGTATTCTGATTCACTAATCTGACAAACCGTAGCGCGCTAGAATCGCCTTCAATTGCCCAGACTCTCGCAAAGCATCCAATCCCTCTGAAAACATCTTTGCATATAACGCTGAATGCTTATTCTTAGGGCTAAAAGCAATATATAACGCTTGATCAATATCTGTTTTCCCTGCCAACATGACCTTACCCAACAAGCCCAGCTTTTTCACTGAGTAAAAAGCAACATTCTTATCTTCAAGACACGCATCAATTCTGCCTACCACCAAAAGACGCAGACATTGCTCAAAGATGCCATCGCCCTTCATTATCACAATATTGTCCGACCCGGCCTCTCGCGCAAGATAGGCAGCAATATCATCACCGTAATCATAATCCTGAATGACACCAAGGCGAATATTCTTCAGCGATTCAACGCCAGTAAACTCCCACATACTATCGACACTCACAACAAAATAATTTGTCGAATAACCAAAAGATTGTTGCGGAAAGATGGCAGTCGGCAGCTCCGGCTTAGTCGCCCCTACTGCCGCATCATATTCACCGGACAAAGTCTTAAGTACGGCGCGGGTCCAAGGCACACTTTTATAGTGAATGGCATAACCTTTCGGTTCAAAGACTGCACGCGCAATATCAATAACAAAACCTTCTTCTGTGCTATTTGCCACGCAGTTGTAGGGGCACCACTCATCCGCAACGAGTGTTATCACTCTATCGTTGTCATCCCCTGACACCGACAACGAAACACAGACCAATAGCAAAGACGCAGCAAACACCCACCGCCACCTTGATTTTGTTCCCATGGCACACCTCGCTGACAACGACGCAAGATTACCCACTACTCACGGGTAATATCTTCACCAGTGTAGACCTTTTGCTCAACAATTCAGCAAGTAATACTGCTACCACCGTCAAAGGACAGCCCAACAATCCAGAAACATACTATCCATATATAATATTTTCTATCTTATTCGATACTTTATCCTCATCCGATCAAATAAGCACTGCCAATCACATACAGACAATATACTTATATATCAAATGCTTAGACTAATCTAAAAAGTACAACACAAAACTGGCACGAATTAAGCGATACCCTAGGCGAGGCTATAGAAAATCTTCCTTCTATTTTTCTGGAGCTAGGGGGCGCTGGTTCGAGTCCAGCCCGGTGCTACTGTGCCGGTGGCGCAGTTGGTAGCGCACTAGCATAAATTAGATTTTCTACTCCCCTCACCTTATAGGCTATGGCAGCCGCTTCCTTCTAACTCATTCCAATTGAAAATTAGCGCTGCCACTCACTTATATTTACCAGTAGAGAATAACCATGAATAAAATGACCATTACGCTCAGCAAGTTAGATGGTGTTGTAGTCAACACAACACCATTAGATTCCACAGTAGATAACCTTGCTGCTGCATTGACGCTAAACGCCGAACTCATGCAGTTGGGATACATCATGTCTGAAACATTACTCACTGCCACCAAGCAGTTGAGTAATAACAACCTCACCTTATTCGCCCAAGAATTAATAACTACGTTACGACAACGTAAAGGGGCGCACATCAACTACACCCCCATGTACCCAAACTTCCCTCGACAAGTTATCGATATATCTGACATGGAACTGTATCTAAATGCCATCACCCACTACTGGTCCCTAGGCCAATGGCTACCCGACACCGACAAGCTTCCACGCCACTATGCTTTTGAAGCCACAAAATTTCAAGAAATAGCACTCACCACTGACAACCAAGTAAAGGGAATATTTACCGCACTATTAGCCTCTAACGACTCGCTGTCAGACACTGATAAGAAAATTCTTGAGTGGTTTATGTTGAACCTGCCTAAAGATCAACGGATCTTTCCTGAAGTCATCCCTTTTGCTGAGAACAAATGTGTAGTCGCTGCAATTATGTTGGCGCAATCACAAGACATCAGCCCTTTGGTAAAAAGTGCTACCGATATCTTACGCATCGCTACTTACTTATCAGAAGGAGATATTTCACTAGCCACAAACACAACGTTTATTTCATTGCCGCGCCAATTACGCAAGAACCTCAGCCTTCAGTTGGAACGAGTCATTAACGAAGAAGATATCGGCCGTCATCGCAACAAATGGGTACGACTATTTCACAACTTACACGTCGGAGACTACTCCAAAAAAGTGTATTCCATTGCTAAAAATGGCCAGAAACAATCAAACATTAGAGAGCTTTTATGGGCGAATTGAATACGCGCTTAACACCAAGGATATTACGGGCGCCATTCGGTTATTAAGAACCCGCCCAGGAGAATTCGGGCGTAAACTCGATCACTTATTACGGCTAAGCCAACCCAAACAAGAAACCCGACTACAGCGCTTACTACAAAAAACAGGCATAGAAAAAAGTGATGATGCACAAGCCATGATCATAGATGAATTCTTATCGATAGCAGATAAGATTCCAACGCGAAATCTACTTCAATTATTCGGCCACATACAGCGGCGAAACACTGACATAGACAAGCGAGTGGTATTTCCAAAGGGCAATACACAGCGCGCCATTATCGTGAAAAAAAACATGAGGGCGCTAAGCCACGATTCGCTTTTATCATTGACCTCGGGGTTAAGAAAAATACTA
>MABD01000030.1:22739-285925 GCA_002162955.1 Gammaproteobacteria bacterium 45_16_T64 | reverse complement strand
CGGGTCTATTTAGTGTCGCCCGCGGCACCCGCCTCCCCATCAGACACAACACAAACACCTTGCGCTTTTTTGTTTACTGGGTGGGACGGGACATCGACTTAGGTGCGAGTTTTCACCGTGAAGATTTCACCCTACTCGAGCAAGTTAGCTACACAAAATTACGATCCAGTAATTTTCAGGCATATCATAGTGGCGATATTACTTCATCGCCCAACGGTGCCTGTGAATTTATTGACATCACCATCGATGCGGCCATTGCACGAGGTGCGCGATATCTAGCCATGAACGTCATGGTCTACAGCGGCCCAACGTTTGCAGAACATGATACCTGCTTCGCCGGTTGGATGGGCCGTGAGAACCCCAACAGTAACGAGATCTTCGAACCCAAAACGGTACAACAAAAAATCGACATTAGCAGTCATAGCAAAAACGTCATCCCTGTTATATTCGATCTTGTACAAGGCAAAGCCATATGGACCGATATCAGTACCCAACAACGCACAGGACGGGGCGGCAACAACATCGAGTCTAACCGCGCCACCATAGAAGAAACAATCGAAGCCATTGTTGATTCAACACATAAGCTATCGCTCTACGAGCTATTTGAAATGCACGGTTTCGCCAGGGGGAAGTTGGTGGAAACAAAGGAAGATGCCGACCGCATTTTCTCAATCAGCGAAGGGGTAACCCCTTATTGTATAAACGATATTAACAGCAATTATATAACGCAATGAGAACCATCATAGGGCTTTACAGCAAAGACATGCTATAGCTATTCATCGCCCCCACCCTGATGAGGGGGCGATCTTTTTTGGCTCACCAGCCATCAGCTGCTCATTGATTACACAACAACACCAATCAATCTCATCTTTGCCCTCAAAATCCTGTATAATCTGGCCTCGTTGTTTTGACTGTAGCGGCAGTATACCGAGGGGTAAGCATGAAATTTACATCATTAGGGTTGGCACCAGAGATACAACAGGCGATTGATGCCTGTGGTTATACCGATATGACTCCCGTTCAAGTAAAGGCCATCACCCCTGCTCGCCGAGGTAAGGATATACTCGCTAACGCGCAAACAGGCACGGGTAAAACCGCGGCATTTGCTCTGCCTATTTTGCAGCAAATGACCGATAAGCCTAAGGCTACGGTTCCCGGTGCCCCACGCGCACTGATTTTGACCCCTACCCGCGAGCTGGCTGAACAACTCGCCGATACCATTGGGCGCTATGCTCAGTTTCTACCTCTAACAGTCACAGCCTTATATGGCGGCGTCAAGATGGGCGGACAAGCCAGAAAGCTAATCGCCGGAACGGATATCGTGATATCCACCCCAGGCCGCTTGCTTGAGCACTTAACCCTATGCAATGTTAACCTCTCTGGTGTTGAGTTTGTGGTATTGGACGAAGCGGACCGCATGCTGGACATGGGCTTTATTAGCGATGTAATGAATTTAGTACAGCATACGGCGAAGAAGCGACAAACCTTATTATTTTCTGCCACCATATCGCCTTCCGTAAATGAATTGGCACATAAAATTTTACACAACCATGCAGAAATTCGCGTGACAAAGCTCAACACGACGGCAGAAACCGTTGAGCACGTCATGTACCCAGTAGAAGAGCGTCGCAAGATAGAACTCTTCTTGGACTTATTAGACGAAGAAAACTGGTTCCAGGTATTAGTCTTCACCAGTACCAAAGAACAAGCCGACCAACTGGTGTCGAGCCTTCGATTACTAAAGGTTGAAGCCGCGGTATGTCACGGAGATAAAAGCCAAGGCTCACGCCGACGTGCCCTTGCCGACTTTAAATCCGCTAAATTACAAGTATTGGTTGCCACAGAAGTCGCTGCTCGCGGCTTGGATATCCAAGGCTTAGATTACGTGATTAACTTTAATCTACCCTATTTACCTGAAGACTATGTGCACCGCATTGGCCGCACAGGACGCGCCGGTAATTCAGGCAAAGCAATTTCGTTTGTTAGCCGTAAAGAAGAGCGTACGCTAGACCGGATCGAGCGCCTGATCGATAGCCCGATTAAACGCTTGTTCAGAGCAGGCTTTGAAGTTAGTGATCGTGACACCCTAATCAAACATATCTCACAAACCAGCCGCCCCGGACGTGCTAATAAAGCGAGCGCAACAACCATCAAACGTAACAAAACGAACTCTCGCCGTAAGCCACAAAGCGACAGTACTCAGGGAGCCCACAAACCCAAACGCGTTCGATCAAATCGCAGTAAGAAGTGATTCAGCCCCGACCTCTTCAGCCGATAAGCGCTGAAGCAGGTCGTCAAAGTGCAGATCTGCCGGAAATGTCGGCGGTAACATTATGTTGGCATAACTGGACGCTTCGTTTAATCCAACATCAATGCTTACGAACACCTCTAACGATTCCAATAGGTGTTCCAACGCACTGACCTTAGCACCTGTAGATGCAGGAGGGTTACCGTAAAGAATTAGCCCTTTCAAAGAACTCAGCTCCTCCCTCTGCATATTTTCCTTCGACAAATCAACAGCTCGCGTCACACCAACCGATACCCGAGCAAACAGAAACAACAACAAGCCTAAAGTACCATCATCAATAGACGCTAGATGGCTGACCTGAAACCCTACCCCATGCATTCCATACACTGCGTTAATATGCCGTATTTGACCGATCACATCACTGAGCGCATCTTCCCATGACATCTCGACCCAGCCAGAAACGGTACGTCGCAG
Organism: Gammaproteobacteria bacterium 45_16_T64; assembly: GCA_002162955.1. Classification (GTDB taxonomy): domain Bacteria; phylum Pseudomonadota; class Gammaproteobacteria; order Pseudomonadales; family Ketobacteraceae; genus 42-54-T18. Next base: position 283,203 of record MABD01000030.1, on the reverse strand, counting down.
GGGCTGACGAATGCATTCGTTGCCTTCAGTAATATCCTGAAATACAAACGCTTTCGGACATATACGCCCCTTGCTAAAAATATCTGCCTTATCTCCTACGACAGAAACAATTTTGCTATCTTTGCTTTCTATTTCCAAACCACACATTTTTTCGCAAAGACCGCAAGATCGATACTGAGTTTCTGTTTCACCAAGCATTACATTTACCAATATCTTCGAGCACTACATTTCGTGAATAACAAGTGTATTGAAAGCGGCTTCCATACTAACTTGAGCAGAAGGAAAGGTAAGAGCCAGATGGGCCAACAATCAGTCATCTGAGGCCAGCAAAGGCTTTATCTAACGCCTACAATCAAATAAAAACAATTCAGTGATAGACAAACCTCTCCCCAAAGAATTACAGAGATTCGTAATCGATACATTAGTCAGATCATTTGCCTCATCGTCCTACATGATTTTATCTTTTGGACACTACGAGTGTACTTATTCCCTTCATGCATAACCTAATATACAAACACGATAGTAGAAGCTAATTTTTTGAATTGCTTTTGCGTTATTATGGGAATGACTACCCCCCACTATTGTTACGCTCGTGAGGAAAAGACAATGACCACACATGTAAGAGACATTATGAGCACCAAGGTTGTTTCTGTTTCATCTCAGATGGGCTTAGATGCTCTGGAATACGAACTTAACCATAATTCAATCAGCGGAGCGCCAGTCATTGACGCAGGAAAATTGGTAGGGGTAGTAAGCCAGACCGACATCATCAATCAATTAAACATCGAACATACCTACGCAAGTAGTATTTATGATTACCATGAAGGCGCTTATACAGACGAAAGCAGAGAAGATGAAATCATTCAAATGGGAACGTTTGTAGGCCATCGAATGGAACATTTAACCGTGAAGGATATTATGAAATCGACCATCAAAAGTATCTCCCCTGATGCGTCAATTGAGGAAGCCGCTAACCAAATGATAAAAGATAAGATTCATCGATTATTGGTGGTGGATGGAAGTGTCGTTGGTATTTTATCGTCAACGGATTTTGTAAAGCTATGCTCTGAGGGAATGACTGCACACTAATAATTAAATTAACGTTCCATTTCACCTGGTACCGCCGGCTCGCGACAAGACCACCATTTTGTCAACGGAATGACAAATAACAGTCAAACCATCACGTTAGCCCCAAAAAATGGGAAACCCAACATTAAACATATCTTCTATACTCTACTTTATCTGCCCAAGAGATCCCAAACACACCCCTCATGCCCTTATACACACTCACCTGCTACCGCGATGTCAGCCAACACCCTCTGGTACTCGCCCTGATCTGGCTCAGCCTTTTCCCCGCCAACAGCTTGGCAGATGACTTTGCGCCTAATCGCTTCAGTTTTAACGGGTTCGCGACACTGGGTGCCGTCAGAGGTGGCTCTGAAGCCCTAGGTTATCGTCAAGATGTTGCTGAAGATGGTGTATTTGAAGACGATTGGTCACTTAAGACCGACTCTCTTTTGGCGCTGCAGTTTGGCATTAGGCTATCCGACAATCTTGATGCTGCGATGCAGTTTGTCTATGAGGACCGTGCGACCAATGGCATTAAAGAAAGCCTAAAATGGGCCTACTTGCGGTATCGATTCTCGCCAGAGTTCACCGCCCGAGCGGGCCGCATTGGTTTTGATTTATTTATGTTATCTGACTACCGACAGCTAGGATTCTCTTATCTTTGGGCAAGACCTCCCATCGAGTTCTATGGACCTTTAGCATTTGAATATTTTGATGGTGCCGATATTGGCTATTCTGCCCCGCTAGGCATTGGAACACTCAGAGCCAAATTCTTTGCCGGATCCAGCGATACAGCAGTCGATTTTATCGATGATAACGACAAGCTACGACTTGATGAGGCTATTGGTGCTACCGTCAATTGGGAGACCACCCATTGGCAGCTACGCGTTTCAGCAACATCCGTTGAATTCAGTGACGATCTACAGCAGACCTATGGCACCGATATATTTATCGCAGCCCTATTAGCTGCAGCACAATTAGGCTGGACTGACGCCGAAGGTATTGCAGAACAAATTGAGCTCAAAGACGTAACAGCCAATTACTACGCAGTGGGTATATCCTACGATAATGCTCCATGGGTGATTCAAACAGAAATCAATTACTTTGATGCTGAGGAACATTTATTTAAATCCTACTCGGGGCGATATCTTAGTATCGGTTATCGCATAGCGTCAACAACCTTGTATGGGCTTATGGCGAGAGGTAAACAGATGACGTCGAGAGATAAAATACCAGCACCTCCTGCGGCACTAGCGCCATTTCTAACCCCCTTGCAAGAGAGCTTACAAACACTTTATGATTTTAATTATATCAATCAACACAGCGTCTCACTTGGGTTCCGATGGGACATTCGTTATAACCTTGCATTGAAATCCCAATGGGATAGAACCTGGGTAGAGGACGCGGGTGGACTACTTTGGGATCAAAAGAATAACGCAACCCAAAAAGAAACCATCGATACTTATTCACTTAACCTAAACGTTATTTTTTAGTAATGATAAAACGACAGCGACTCATATTATTATTTATCGCATTGCTCGCTAGCCCTTCGCAAGCTGGTGTAGTCGTGATTGTCAATGCTGAAAATACAGCATCCGACTTTAGCCAACGTCAATTAGTGGATCTGTATATGGGGAGAAACTTATACTTCCCCAATGGCCAGCTGGCACTACGTCTTGATCAGTCGCCGAGTTCCGAAATTCGGCGAACCTTTTACGAAAGCCTTGTCGGTAAGTCAGTTGCACAGGTGAATGCATACTGGGCAAGACTGCTATTCACTGGGCGCGCCTCTCCTCCACAAGTAATCCGCACCAGTAAGGGTTTATTGCAAGCGATTAAAAACAATCCCAATGCGGTAGGCTATATCGATGAAAAAGAGCTAGAAGACGGTGTTAAGGTAATAGCTCGTGTCAATTAAATTCTGGCGATCACTGCCTTTCCAGACCGGGTTTAGCATTGCTCTTGGTGCAGTGCTACTGACATTAATATTGTCAATTGCGGTATATAACCAAACGATTGAAAAGGTCGTTACCGATTCCAATCACCGCATTTCCCAGCTGATTAGCACCATTGAACGTAGCGCTTCCATTGCTGCGTATTTAAATAACGATGAACTTGCCCTAGATGTGACCCGAGGACTGGTTAAGAATGACATTGTTACGGGTGTTTCATTACGCAGCGAATCCGGCATGCGAATCATTAGCGGCTCACCCTTCAATTTTAAGGAAGAGAGTATCCTACACTTCCCCCTCGCCTCCCCCTTTATGCCCGATGAAAAAACCGGCGAGCTCTTTATCAAACCGAACCAACAGAATATCGATGCACAAGCTAAACAAATGGGCGCTCTCCTGGTATTTACGTTAGCGACGCATTCTTTGATGATTACTATTTTTGTGATTTTTTTGGTACAAAACCGTCTAACAAGGCACTTGACCGATCTCGCAAACACACTCCATAAAATCGAACCTGGCAGTGCAGAGCGGCTTCAATGCCCCACACTGCACCGACATGATGAAATTGGTTTGCTCGTTCGAGATACGAATCAACTGCTGACTGCGGTTCAAAACACCTTAGCTGGCGAGCGGCGACTGCGTGAATATACTGAGACCCTAGAGAAAGAAACCCGCAAAGAAGCCGAACGCGACCCACTCACGAATTTACTTAATCGCCGAGCCGGAGAGCGCGCTATCTCAAGGGCGCTAGACAAGGCCGATACCAATAACACGCGCTGTGCCATCATGTTGATTGACCTGGATCGGTTTAAGCCCATCAATGATACATACGGTCATGATGCCGGTGATCATACATTGGTCACCATATCCAATCGACTCACCGACGCGCTACGTAAGAACGATATTGTTATTCGCTGGGGGGGGGATGAGTTTCTAATTCTCGTTCAGCAAGGTCATGATGATCTGCAAATATCAGTGATCGCCGATAAAATATTAGCGACACTTTCCGTTAACATTGATATAAATACAAGTATCCAAGAAAGTATCGGCGCCAGTATCGGGATATCCCTCTACCCCGATCATGGCACTGATCCTAGCTACCTATTTGATCTGGCCGACAAGGCGATGTACCACATCAAACGCTCAGGACGAAATGGGTATTTTATCCATACTCCTAGCGATACCGCTTAATCGCGACACCGATTACTCATATAACATCATGGTCCTTTGTGCCCTACCAAACCCTTTGTTGACATACGCATTTTTACGGAGCACACTCTTCTCGTTTTCATCACACCCTATCTAGGAGGCCCCCATGTATCCCATTGCACTGATATCACCAAGGAACACACACCTCCTGCCTGCCTACTATTCCATTTAGTATTTACTACTATCTCCCATAGTTAACGCCGACAGTGAGGCTTTCTCGCTTTCTTTAGAAAGCGCTATTGTGCTATGCGCACGATATCTGGAGATATCAATGAAACCTCGTAATAACAAAGAACGTCGCATGCTCGAATGCTGCGCCGAACTTCGCGTGGATGATGGCATTTCACCACGCCATCAAAAAAAAGAAACACAACAATCAATTGAACATAAATTGGAACGCCTGTGCTCGCAGGTACAAAAAGCGATTCGCTTCGCGATCGCTGAATACTGCGCAAATACACCGCTAAGCCAGTGGGACGCAGACTCTGTTGAACAAGAAAAACAAGGGCCCCGTTTTATCGTCACATTAATTCAAGTAACAGGAGAAAAACCTACAAACGACTCGATTGAATTATTACTCAAAGAATACAAAGGCGTTATTAGAAAGGCCGTGTCCGAATCCATTACTCGTAAAAAAACACCACCCTTACGGTTTCAAATCATCGAAGGGGGTCTCAATGAATAGGAAAAAAGCCACCTATCAACACTGGGTTAGCGAATCACTCCCCCTATCGTTAACGCAACAGATTGAACGACTGCGCAATCTCAACGATGTTAAACATGTTCGTATTATGCCAGATGCACACCTTGCCCATGATGTGTGTATTGGTAGTGTTCTCGCATCAGACTCCTTAATCTATCCACGGGCAATTGGCGGGGATATTGGTTGTGGAATGCTTGCGGCAGAGTTTACTTGTGCCGCTGACGCAATAGGAACCAGGGAGGCCAAGGCTATTTTGACGCTACTTCGCCATCGAGTCCCCATAATCAAACAACCCAAAGAAAATATCTGTAGTGAGGCGTTTCAACAAATAGAGTGCTCTCTATCACACCGCGCTTTAAGTGCGCTTGCCGACAAAGCGGGTCGCATACAACTGGGTACTCTTGGTCGAGGCAATCATTTCCTTGAATTACAGAAAGACGCTTGCTCTGGAGCCCTATGGGTAATGATACACACTGGCTCTCGAGCAATGGGACCTGCTATTCGTGATCATTACGAAACACTCAGTAGCAACACATCAGGAGGCCTGCACTACCTTCAGGCCACATCACCTATTGGTCAACACTATCTGCAGGATCACAATTGGGCCAGGTCCTATGCCGCTATGAACCGTCGCGTTATTCTGCAACAGATAGAAAATATTATTTTTCAGGTGCTCGGCGTAAAACCAGTGAACGCACTAGGTATCGATTGTGATCACAACCATCTACAACAGGAGACTCATGATAACGAGGTTTTATGGGTACATCGCAAAGGCGCTTCCGCAGTACATAAAAATTGCCTAGCAATTATTCCCGGCAGCATGGGTACACCCAGTTTTCATGTTATTGGAAAAGGTAACCAGCAATCACTCTGCTCCAGTTCACACGGCGCAGGACGCTGTATGAGCCGACACGAAGCAAAAAAACGCGTATCATTTCATCGCTTACAGAATGAAATGGAAGGTATATTTTATGAGAAAAAACAATCAAGACAATTAGTTGAAGAGTCTCCTTCTGCATACAAGGACATATCAAAGGTAATGAAGGCACAAAAGAAACTGGTGACGATAAAGCGAAAACTACTGCCCATCCTGAGCTACAAAGGGTAATAGTAAACACAGAGGGCTGAGCTTACCTAGCCCTCTGTGTTCATGACACGCCCCTGTTGCCCGCAAAAAGGACAGATGCTAAGGTGGAAAACCATTTATCAACAACAACCAGGCCTATCGTTTTGGGAACAAAAGCAAAAACCACTCAGCTAATGTCCAGTGACTACGTCATTTATATTCGAAATTTTGCTTTATCCAAGGGCATATCCGCGAAACAACTTATCGAAAATACCGAAGCCGATTTGTCACTGCTGCTAACGCCACCTCCAAAAGTCAGCGAGGCAGTCCTTCACCAAATACTGTTCAATTTCTTCAATGCTCTGAGCAATCCCTATATTGGCGTCTTTGAGTTCGGCAAAGGGTTGGTATTATCACTACATGGCAACCTAGGTCTTGCGATTCAAGGCGCATCTAATTTAGATGAAGTCATACACTTAGCTACACAGTATTTTAAAACCCGTGCAAATCAACGATCGCTCCAGCGTATAGACGGTACTGATTATTGCGAAATTCGCCTATCGGACGAACATGTCAAATACGATTACACCCTGGTGTCATTGTTACTCAGTTTCGGGTACATTGGTTCAGAGTTGTTAAGCCATCATCAATTAGACGCCCCCTACAGCGTCCACCTTCAATCCTCTGAGCCTGAAGATTTTCCTTGGCACCTTGTCGATAATTTCACACTCAAATTTAATCAGCCACACCACCAAATAGTGATTCCAAAACAGTGGATGACGCTCCCCATAACCCCGATTGATCCAGAGATCGCCAATCTAGCCAAAGATCAATGCAAGAAATCTCTCGACGAAATCTCTCCCGTTGATTTAGTGACTGAAATACAACAACGGCTACAACAATCTCATGATCGAAACATCAGCCTACAGGAAATGGCGACACAACTTCATACATCCCCAAGCACATTACAACGACGATTAAAAAGCTTCAGTACGACCTTTAAGAACATCAAACAGGACGTACGACTCGCACAGGCAAAACGCATGTTAGCGGACAAAGACGTCACCATTGAGCATATCGCAGAATGCTTAGACTTCAGCGACGCATCCAATTTTTCTACTTTTTTCAAGAGCTTTTCAGGCCTATCCCCTTCCGAATACCGCAAAACTCAACGCAACGACTAGCACAATAGAGCGACTCTGACCTCTTTTCACCGGTAAGTTGAATTGTTTTAACCTGTATCCCTCGCAACGAATCACTCATAGTCATTATACGCAGCCGACCACAGATACGAGGCTGATTGATTCAATGTCGCAGTAGAGGTATATCTTACATGTTTGGAATAAAGAGAAAGCAACATAGTTCACCCACCGATCTCACTATCGATGCAAGAAAGATTGAGTTTTCACTGGTACAGGACATGAAGGATAATCGATACTGGCATAGTAACGACCCGGTAACGACACATTTTTTCAACGCGTTACAATCAACCTTCCCCGAAGGTGAACGGTACTTTATTGATTCTGCACGAGATGCCAGAAACAAGATCGGGAAAGAGAATCTATCAAGCACACTTCAGTCACAGATTGATATGTTTATCCGCCAAGAAGCCTATCACGGTCAACATCACGAAGACTGGAATCAAGCACTGACTGCTCAGGGTTACGATAAAATCGAAAAATACTCTGAGGAACTCAAAAGCATCCGGCTCTGGGCCAAAAAGAATATACCGGCAGAAACACGCCTTTCTATTACATCAGCTGCCGAGCATTTTACCGCCTCCATGGCTCACTTGTTCATCTATAAAAGACCAGACTTTATCAGAGGAGCATCGGAATCATTTCAGCAAGTATTGCTCTATCATGCCTTAGAAGAAGTGGAACACAAAGCTGTCTGCTTTGACTTGTATACCGCGTCTAAGGGCGGCTACAAACTGCGTATGCTTGGTCTTGTATTCTCTTCCATCAACCTGATGAAGCATGTATCCAAAAGGCATATCTATTTATTAAAGCAAGATGGACAGTGGACATTATCAAATCGTTTAAAAGCAATGAATTTAATATGGGGGCCAAAAGGAATCGCAATTCAACTGTTGCCCTATATTTTGATGTACACCAAACCTAACTTTCACCCTTGGGAAACCGACGAAAGAGCGATGTTGCGCTCTTCGTTCCAAGATATATTTGATCAACTTGATGCCAAGATAGCCTCACCTGCCTGCACCTAGGTACGAAGCGTAATGGTGATATCCCGTGTTATTCATACACGGGATAGAACTCGTCATGTAACCTACCATCACCGCCAATCTCATCCCAGCCAGCTTTATACTTAACAAAAATATGATCCGTCACTTTAGCCGAAATTGGCTCATCAAACGCCCCCACAGGTATCCATACTTTATCGCCCGAGCGAAACATATTAGGCACCGTGGCACCACAACAACGACAAAAGTCGTAGCGATACCCGCTCGGTTTGGTAAATGAACTAATTGAATCTTCCCCAGATATCCATCGAAAATTACCCGTTGCAACAAAACACCCGGTAACCGCGGATGTCCCCGTTTGCTTTTGACAAATCTTACAGTGACATTGATATAGTTTCTCTATCGCCACATCGACGGCAAATGCAACATTGCCACATACACATGATCCCTTCATATATCCTATTCTCCTTTAATCGACATTCGCGAGTAGCGCAATCGCCCCTGAAGGCGAAGTGCCAAACCAGCGCTGAACCGCATCATAGAAAGTGCGTTCGTTTTGATAACCCAATAGAAAGCCGATTTCTTGTATCGAATGTATCCTCGCCTGGAATAATACTTCAGCCTTGCCCTTTTTCACCTCGTTAACAATATGCTTAAAGGCAGAATCTTCCTCTTTTAGACGTCGCTGCAATGTCCTAGTGCTCATATTGAGTAGGGACGCAACATTATCTATGTCGTCGGTTCCGCCATTGACGAGGGTCTGTACTTTCTGTCCTACGCTCTTCGCGGCATCCAGTAACACCAGTTGCTTTTCAGCAATCGCTTTTACGACTAATTTTAGCTCTGAGCTACTTGAGGTGATCTTTCGTTGAAAGACTTCCGCTTGCAATGTGACTGAGTTGACCTCACAACCAAATTCAATGGGCGCACTTAAATACCGGGCATAATCTTTATCCGTAAGTTCGCCATGAGGCTTATGAGAAAACTGATAAGCAACCGGGTTGATATCACTCCCTAACAATAGCTTAATACGTCGCTCAAAATACACCATATCCGTTTCATTCGCTTGAGGTAGATCAAAGAAGGGTGACCAAAAACTGAATGTAATGAGTCCACCGCCCTCGGATACGGTGAATCGCTTCCCCGTATCCGATACCAAACGCCAGTAGTTAAGCGCGGCATCGAAGGCATCTCCCAGAGTATCTGAATTTTGTGCCAACATCTCGATAAGCCCCCAATGACCTGCTGGCATTGCCTGCCCAACATCTAAACCAAGACAATCTGATCCGCTGATTTCAATCGCTCGCGCCCAAATAACCTGAAGGTCGCAAAGAGCCACACGATTTTCAGGCACGGCGAGCAATTCAGGCGTAATAGCAGTACCGGCTATTAATGATTCTGACGGCACCCCGTTAATCCCGAAGGCCGCTAACAAGCCTTTCGCATAGGAGGAAGCCACCGTAAAGGATGCTTTTTCGCTCGTAATATCCATATTGTCGTTATTATTCCGGTGATTGGCGGTAATCTGCATGGTATTGATTCTCTATTAATTTCATACTGATTGCGAATTCGTTTCTGACATTACTTACCGGCGTACAGTGGAATCCAACATGCTTAAAAAAATCACGACCTCTATCATCGTTCTTGGGTTGCTTGCCATCACATTGGCTTTCACCGTGGGGTTCACAAACGACCCCGACAACAGCAACCCCAGCGTAGAATTACAAGCCTGGCAATCAACCGGGCAATTCTTTGAATTCAATGGCCATCGTATATTTTTTCATGACAACGGTAACACCACAAAAGACGTCGTGTTATTAATGCATGGCTTCCCCACCTCTTCATGGGACTGGCGCCATCAATGGCAGGCGTTAAATGAGGATTACCATTTAGTCTCGCTGGATATGTTAGGCTTCGGCTTCTCTGACAAACCCCACAATAAGGAGTACTCGATCGATGAACAAGTAGAGCTTCAACTCGCTCTACTAAACAAACTTGGCATCAATAAGGTTAACCTTTTTGTCCATGACTACGGCACCTATGTCGCACAAGAAATGCTCACACGAGCCAATGACCCAACCACATCACACTTTCCAATATCAATAGAATCATTAGTGGTACTGAATGGCCCGGTTATTCCTGAGCAACTTCAGATGCGGTTTATTCAAAAGGTTTTCAATAGCCCCTTCGGATGGGTAGCATCAACATTCACCAATCCATTTATGTTTACTCGAAATTTCAGCCCAGTCTTTGGACCGAATACACAACCCTCCCCAGACGCCTTAAAAGACGACTGGTATGTTATTTCACAACAAAATGGCCATCGATTAAGTCATAAGCTCATTCATTACTATAACGAGAGTTTGCAACAACGAGAACGCTGGTTAAAAGCCATCCGAGAAACCCGTATACCCATGCTCTCCATCACCGGTCTAGCTGACCCTGTCGCAGGCGACGCAATGGTAAAAAAATATCGGGAATTAGTTCCTAGTGCCAATATTATCGAACTCCCTTATATTGGTCATTACCCACATATAGAAGCCCCAGCGTTAGTCACCACTCACTACAAACAATTTATCAGCTCACACTCCAATCGCGATACCCCATAAACTACAAGCCAAGGATCATCGACTTACGGGAGATACCTCGCCCATTCACTCAGAATGGACGGGGGGCGAAAACAAAAAAATTGTGATTCAGCGTATGCGTACTCAGCCTTTTTGCTACCCTTTACGTATACGCTGATTTCCCAGGGGACGACGGTGGACGCATTTGTTGCAAGACAACCTATATTCGATCGAAATAGCAGCATGGTTTCCTATGAATTGCTATATCGCAAAGGAACAACCAATGCGACTGGTGAACTAGAAGCTCCAGACACCGCAACGTCTGAAGTTATTATCAGTTCATTTATGGAGATGGGCCTGGAAAAAATCACCCAGGGACGGCTCGCTCATATCAATGTCACCCCAGAGCTATTGATATCCGGGTTATTTCCTACCGAGTGCAAACACCTCCTTGCCCCCGAGTTACCCAATACTATTTCAATTGATGAGCCTCTGATAACCGCTGTAACCTCCCTTAGTGCTAAGGGCTTTACCATCATTCTTGATGACTTTGTCTTTAGTGAACAATGGGGCCCTATCCTGGAGCTTGCGGACATCATAAAACTGGATGTACAAGCCTTAAGCGAAGCAGAATTACTCGATCAAATATCCATATTGAAGCACTTTGATATTACATTGCTCGCAAAAAAAGTCGAAACAGTCAGCGAATTTGTTCACTATCACCAACTCGGTTTTGAATTATTCCAAGGTTTTTTCCTCGCAAAACCGGAAATAATGAATCGAACAAAAATGCCGAAGAACTGTGCGGTAATAATGAAGCTGATTAAGACGCTAAATGACCCCACTGTTGATGCGGATCATATTGAACGCATAGTATCCATGGATGCAAGGCTTGCGGTAAAACTCCTTAGCATTGTAAATTCCGCGCTGTATTCCTACCCAGGGGAAATAGATTCGTTACAACGGGCCATCGTGGTTTTAGGGCACGAAGAGCTAAAACGCTGGGTCACCTTGTTGTCTTTGACCTCATTAGACGATGTACCTTCCGCTTTATTACACCAGGCAATGGTTCGCGCTGAAATGTGTCGAACGCTGGCGCCGGACAACATGGGGCAATATTTTACCGTCGGCCTTTTCTCATTACTGGATGCAATGATTGGCATGCCCTTCGACAAAATCGCACTCGAATCCAATTTGCCACAGGAGCTAGTCGACCCTATCGTTTGCCACGCCGGTCCTATAGGCGAAGTCCTGGCCATCACCATCGCGTTTGAAAGGGGCATATTTCACAGCCAACGAAAAATTGCCAAACACTCCAACAGCGCTTACCTCCATAGTATTCAATGGGCAGATTGTTTAACAAATACCCTACGCGCAGGTTAGGCAGCCGTCCTAACCGCTAGAATAGAACGCCACGATATATACAAAACCGCCAATTTTGTTTGACAGCTCACCACTGCCCCGCTTAGACTAAGTGAACACTTAGACACTGAACTAGGCATAGCAATGAACGAGCAGACTCTCGAAAACGGTAAAGAAGCGCCTTACTACCTCGCCCCTAAACTTGCCTCAATGGCCAATGCGGCACTCAATGGTGCTATCGGCGACACCTTAGAGAAAAGAGAACACTCGCTCACTGTAAAACCTGGTTTCTACTACCGCGGCCACCCCATTGGCAATGCCAATACAGTGACTACCCCTGGCAGCGCTGCATCCAAGAAGCTCACCATCTTTCTTCATGGTGCCTGTTGTAACGAACACATTTGGGAGTTCTCTCCAAAAACCATCGATCTAGAATCCTCAGACCTCGACCCGACGGACTATGGCACACTGATTCATTCTGCTTTGGGTTACCGTCCGTTTTACTATCGCTACAACAGCGGACTGTCTATCGCTAAGAACGGTGAACTCTTTGCTGAACACCTTGATCAGCTGCTAGGGGAACTTACCGTTGACGTTGAGGAGATTATCCTTATCGGTTACAGCATGGGCGGTCTGGTCCAGAAGTCTGCGATGGCGTGGGCATCAAAACACAACAATACGTTTCTCCCTCTCATCAAGCAGGCCTTCTATTTGGGCACTCCTCATCATGGAGCGCCGCTGGAAAAGATCGCCAAAATTGCCCACATGGTCTTAGACCGCCTCCCCTTTCCCATTACAACCCTCGTCAGTAACATCATGAACGGGCGCAGCCAAGGTATCAAGGATCTTGGTTTTGGTGATGTCACCCCCTACCCCAATGCATATTGGGTAAAAGACGTTGAGCATCATTTTATTGGAGGCACGTTATCTGCCAACGAGAGCAACCCTATTTCATTCTTCTTAGGTGATCTATTGGTAAGACAACTCAGCGCCATGCCAATAAAAGAGCAAGGTTACTTCTCTGAGCAGGGTATCCAATATCAATACCGATTGTTTCCTGGTGTTAATCACGTTCAATTACAGCGCAACAACGGTGTATTGAACTATATACAGCAGAACTTACAGGCTGCGGCGTAAATGCCTAGCCTGCAAGCTTCCCTATGATTGTATGCGAGCCAGTACCGCATTTACTTTTTCGTCTTTCGACACGATGCCCGCATCTTCTAGCTGCTGATCAAGCCCCCTGGATGAAACATAAGATTCAAGCTCGTCAGCTGCTTGATACTGATCATCCACCTGTTGTTGTAGGTCATGAATACGATTAAGCGACGCCTGTAAATCAACCTGCCCCGCACGCACACCAACTTCCCCTTCGATATTCCCCATCACTCGATGGGCGTTTTGTGTGGCCTTCACGACTCTTAGCTCCCGTTGAAACTCTTGCATTCTTTTCACCCTGCGTTGTACGGTACCTTTAAGAGCAACTTCCCTTTCTAGCAAGGCACTCAATACTGATGTCTGCCTTTCTAACATATGCTCAAGGTCAACAATGTCTCCAGCTAACGCTGCAGCCAGTTCGCCTTTATCTTTATTCAACGCTTTCGTCGCCTGACTTTCTCTCTCTTTAATCTGCTGCTCTAAATCATGGTTCACACGCTCAACACGAAGGCGCTCCGCCATCAAAAGCGTAAGCTGATGTTTTGCCTCCGTGATCGCCCCATGGGAATCCACAAGTTCTTGCTCAAACACGCGAATAGCATTGGCATCAATTAACATTTCTGCGCTCTCTCGAACACGGCTTCTAAATAACGTATGAATTTTTGTCATAACACTCATTGTATTACCCTCGCCTATTCCGAATATTCTTTGATGATTTGTTGTGTCTTCGCATCAGATATTTTATTCATCAATCGTTTACTCTCATGCTCATCCCGCATGGTTTTAGATATCGTAATCGTCGAACTCAACATAAATAATGCACAAATGGCCAAATACGCCTTAGTTTCAAAACTACCAGGCATAAACACAATACTTGTTGCCATTGCCGCCAGTGAGATAGCAAAGGAGGTTTTTACATACATAAGCCAACTTGCCGAATTACTCTGAATATCTGAACCTGCCATGTTAGTGCTCCGAATTAGCTGCAAAGCCCAGTGCCCTGCCGTTGAAAACAGATTACTCAAAAGCATCAGTATAGAAAACCTTACTAAAAAGAGTTGCACTAAGCGCCCCCAATGGTACTGTTAGACGATACCTTATGACATATCATGGAGAAATAGATGTCGGAAACTAGCGCAATCGTGCAAACCCTCAAAAAGTTATTACGTACCGCCAATGTCACCTATGCCGATGTAGCCGCCGCGCTGGATCTCTCGGAATCCAGCGTAAAGCGTCTTTTTTCAGATCAGGATTTCTCCCTAAAACGATTAGACCAAGTCTGCCAGTTAATGAATATGGAAATATCTGACTTAATGCGCCAACTGGATGAGGGGAAACAACATATTGAAAGCTTAAGTCTTGATCAAGAACAGTTATTGGTATCGGATTTAAAATTGTTGGTGGTCGCGTCTTGCGCGATGAATCATTGGAGCTTTAGCGAAATCACAACGCGCTACACCATCTCAGAAACAGAACTTATCCAATGCCTTGCGAAACTAGACAAGTTGCAGATGATTGAACTGCTCCCTAAGAATAAGATTAAGTTGCTTATCGCCCCTCACTTTAATTGGATAAAAAACGGGCCTATCCAACGGTACTTCGAAAGCCAAGTTCAAACGGATTTTCTCAATTCCAGCTTTACGAATAAGGGCGAACTGAGGTTATTCACCACCGGTATGTTGTCTCGAAACTCCAACGCTACATTACTCAAACGCATGGAGAGACTCGCGCAAGAATTTCGACAGTTTCATAACGAAGATTCTAGTCTTCCGCTAGAAAAACGCTTTGGCACAAGCATGGTGGTTGCGATACGCCCTTGGGAGCTGACAGCATTTGAAAGCTTACGCCGTGAACAAGATAAGCGGGTATTTTAGTATAGGGCGTAAAGAGTACGATGTTAGGCTTGATCAAAGCTATAAACAACGAGCAAGCCTAACACTGTCCCTAACACAAAATTATTTACACACCCTGTACCTTCTGGATAGACGAAGTCCAATAAGGCCGAGAAAAAATAGGCCAATCATCCCTGGTTCAGCCACCTGACCTGGTTCGGTGAAATTCGCCACAAACACATGATCAAGGTTTTGATACTCAACCTTAGTGCCGTTTGGACCAAAATTCGAATTTCCCCCCGCATATACACCGGTTTGATAATAGGCAGAAAATCCAGAATATCCATTATAATCAATTAATGCATAAACCGTACTGCCCGCAATTAGATCGGTATCTATATCAATAAAACCATAGCCATTATTGACATCAAAAGAAGTCGAGAACAACGTACTGCCGGTATTCAATCCATCGGAAAGCAAAAAGTTAAAAGTCTTACCATTGGAAGCCGCATCAAAAGAAAATGTAATATCATCGAAAAATGTATCTACCGCATCTACCGTAAACGACTGCCCACTTCCCAGCCAACCATTATTTATCCATCCACTCCAGGTAGCAGTTGTATCGATAACAGCGGCATTTACCTGCATAGAAAATAGCATAACGACCAACACCAATACTCTGTTCATTCTCTTCTCCAATTGAATAAAAATACGCAGGAGAAAAAGCAGCATTTTTCATGCCGAGTTCTTAAGTTGATGTTTTTGCTGTTTATTCATTTTTTACCTAATGGCATATGTAAAACAGTCTGACATTTATCAAGGGAGGATCCAGTTTGATATATAACCGTAAGTGACCCAAGTCACTTACGGTTATCTGAGTGAGTTCTATAGTGCTGTCTTACCCACTCAGTAGAATCAAATCTTTAAGGTGAATAATACGATGAACACAACTAAATCAGCGCTAATACTTGTCGATTGCCAAAACGACTTTCTATCTACAAAAGGTCTGTTATACCCTGCGATAGTGGATAGTTTAAATGCCAACGATACTATTCAAAATATCAATCGTAGCATTGCCAGCGCTCGAGAGCAGGGAATACCCGTCATATTTACCTCAATGACCTTTAGCGACAGCTACTCGGAAATGGGCGAAAGCCCTTACGGCATTCTTGCTACGGTCAAACAATCCGGCGCTTTTGTACGCGACACCTGGGGCTCGGCAATTGCCGACGGAATTAACAAGGGCGAGCAAGACCTCGTTATTCCAAAGAATACAATGTGTGCATTTAAGCAAACGAACCTCAAAGAAACTCTCGACGAGCAAGGTATTAGCCGCCTGATCTTTGGTGGATTAGTAACTGACCTCTGCCTAGAGGCCTCTGTACGCTCAGCCTATGACTTTGGCTTCGAAGCTATCTCGTTGGTAGATTGTATGGCGTCAATTAACCAAACAGCCCACATCAATAGCGTAGAAGAGAATTTTCCACTATTTTCCAAACCAATGACCCATGATTCATTCATTAATGAAATAACGGCATAGCACACGGATAACGAATACGATGCCATTGCCCCATTCTTTTCATAACCGTTGAGAATGGGTCTCACCTTACAGCCGACTATCGACGGTGTAGGTTGAATAAAAGAACAAAATGGCTAAAGTGGTGACAACAACTCAGGGTATACAGCGAATAACAACTTATGGCCAGCGCAGATAAAAACAAACCCACTACGTTCTTGGATGGCTTATCTAGTGATGCCGTGAACACACTTGAGATGAACACAAGCTCCCTATACCCCAATGAAGGTGCGACCATTATCCATAAAGGTGACAAGATTGGCGGGGCTTATCTTATCAGCTCGGGCACTCTCAAGGTCTACACCCTTGACGTAAACGGGAATGAAAAGCCGATTTATCACGTCTCCTCTGGAGAACTATGTATCTTCTCTGTGAATTGTATTTTTAACAAAATGCTTTACCCCGCATGGGTAAGGAATGAAACAGAAGATACCCATATTATTTCCATACCCACCCAGGTGTTCCAGGAATTATACGACAGCGAATTATGGGTACGCGATTACTTAGTCAATTCGTTATCACACCGAATTTTTGACTTAATGTCGTCAATTGAAGAGGTTACTACCCAAGTGTAGGTCAGCGCATCAACAGCTATTTAGTCCGAGCCTGCCCTGAGGACGGTATTTTAAGAGTTGGCCATCAAGATATTGCTAGGCAACTGGGTACTGCCCGCGAAGTGGTTTCTAGGCACCTTAAATCATTGGAGAATTTAGGACATATAGAATTGGCCCGAATGAAAATAAAAATACTCTCACCAACATCACTGGCCGAGATGCCAACACTGTAAGGGCAGAACTTAATCCCCGCGTTGAGTCCGCTCCAGCTCAATTAAACGTTGTAATTTATCCAGCACCCTTACGGTAACCTCCAACTCTTCTTGCTCAAACTCATTCGATGCTTGATCGAGATAGCCAAAAATAGCATCAGATAACTCACCTAGTTCAATCTCACCAGCTTGAGTTAATGCAATTAGTTTTGATCGTTTATGGCTCGGGTTTGTAACACATTCCAAGTACCCCTCCCCTACATACTCATCCACCATCACTTGAATACGCTGGCGGCTGACTTGGCGCTGCAATGCGATTTGTGGCACGGTCATAGGCCCATGCTTATCAATAAGTCTCAACACACCCCAAAACGTATTACCTTTTTTACTCACTGACCCCAGACTCATGCCTTGTCGCTGCAGACTCTGAAAGCAGGTCGTCAGCTTTCCAATCATATCTTGGAGTATTTCACTCTTACTGGAACGCTTCGTTGACCCCATAACACCACAACCCTGCAATATCTAACAATAGAAGGTGCGAAGCCTACTACTAAATACTCTATTTGAGAACCTCGCGCCATTGACAACAGCATTGTCACTATGACAACATGATTGTCAATGTTGCAATAGGAGCTATACATGGTCATCGACGTATGGGCACAACACCCAACCAATCGCTTTATTAACCACCCTTGCTTTGATTCCCTGAAACGCTGGACAGGACAGAGCACCGCAGAACTTGCGATACCGTTAGATTGTACGGTTGGAGCAATGCAGCAATCTGGCGTGCAAAAAGCGCTTATTGCCGCTTGGCATGGGCCTAATGGCGACTTAATCAGCAATGAAGAGGTCAAAGACTGTATTGAGCAACACCCTGACCTATTTGTTGGACTCGCTTCTACCGACCTGAGGAAACCTGTTGAGGGCGTTAGAGAGCTCCGTAAGTATGTAAAAGAGCACGGATTTAAGGGTTTACGAATCGTTCAATGGCTGTGGGATATGCCCTGCACAGACCCATTGTATTATCCCCTACTCGCAGAGTGTGTAGAATTGGATGTGCCTGTCTGTTTACAAGTAGGCCTCACAGGCCCCCTGTGTACATCTCGAACCGGCCAACCACAACATATCGAACGCATCGCCTTAGATTTCCCTGAGCTAAAGATTGTCTGTGGACATATTGGAGCACCTTGGCATCAAGAAATGATCGCCTACGCACGTAAATTCCCTAATGTATATATTGATACCAGCGCCTACATGCCCAAACGCTACCCTGCGGAATTAGTGGATTACATGAAGACTCATGGAAAGCACAAGGTTATGTTTGGCTCGAACTTCCCCATGTTGCTGCCAGGTGAATGCCTAAAACAGCTAGACCTGCTTAAACTTGATGATGAGACTCAACAGTGTTTTTTATATAAGAATGCGGAGCAAGTATTTGCACTATAAAAACGCCACGAGACGCAGCATGACATTTATAATGCTACGTCGCTCGGGGATCGAAAATTCAAGACATCGCCAATCAAACAGTTGTTGATATATGGCGCAAAAATTCGAATATTTTCAGCACGCTTTAGAACGAACGATGGCCTTATTCCCAACATACTTTTAAAAACATGATTAAAATGGGAGGAGTCTGAAAAACCTGCCGCTATCGATGCCTCTGTTAATGTATTCCCCAACGCCATAAGGTTCGCAGTAACAAATAAACGATGCCATAATCGATACCGTCGTATAGGAATTCCTGTCGTCTTTTTGAATATTCGACGCAGTTGAATATCTGACATATCAACAAGGTCCGCTAAGTACCTATTTGAGTGATTTCCCGCGACATTATTTTTGATAAACGCAATAACATGTACGATACGATCATCGACAAGATGCTCTTTATCGGGAGTATTTGAACGTGAGAAAAAATATCTCTTCATCTCCTCATAGGCGATATCCTCCGACATTCTTTTGGAAAATATATTCTCTAGCACTTGAATTTGATGGCTCTCGTCGTTGCTATCAAAGTATATGCCGCCCAAGGATTTCCCCATGAATTTCTTGCACTGATACAAGTCACCTCCACATGGATCCAGAAAACAAATCCCTACACGTTTACCATTAGTGGATGCATTAAAAGACATTCCCGCAGGAATAAGCGCAGACCGAGTAACAACGGGCTCAGCGCAATCCGCTAACGTGATTTTCATCGCCCCCTCAATGCAATAGACCAATATCGATGCCCCCGACGTAATCGAGGCAAGGTCAAATGCCTCACCTACATACAGGGTACGCTGATCCCACAAATACAATGAAGATATTGGGTACATTGATCGAATCACTTTGTTATTGTTAGCTACTCAAGCAGCCAAGACTTTATAATTATCACGGCAGTGTAATCGCTTATAACAACCAAAAGCAAGGGAGGAAAAGCACTAGGAATGTGTTGATTTGGTAACATAAAATTCCGGTCCAAATCTTACAAGTTATCAACAACCATTGTGATTACACTGATGAATCCTCTCCAAGATACAGCCTCTGAACAACCCGTTCCGCTATCGCTAAACTGGCAGTAATACCGGGTGATTCAATCCCAAATAGATTCACTAATCCCTTCACTCCATGATCATCTTCAGCTTGAATCTCAAAGTCTTGCACAGCTTCACCAGGACCTTGTAATTTTGGCCGAATACCGGAATAAGCAGGCATTAACCTTGCCTCATCTAGTGCAGGAAAGTACCGTTTAATTGCCTCCGTAAATTTCGGTGCCAAACGCGGTGAAACCCCGTAAGCTAAATGATCGATATACTCAGTATCTGGACCAAACTTTAGCTGCCCACCAAGATCCAGTGTTGCGTGAATACCGAGCCCTGCACCACTGGCCTCAGGTACAGGATAAATTAGACGAGAGAAAGGGCTCCTCCCCGCGTACGAAAAATAGTGTCCACGGCACCAATGCACCGTCGATATATGACATTCAGGCATACCATCAATATTGCGCGCAACAGCCTCACTTTTTAATCCAGCACTATTTATTAGATAACGGCAGGCCAACCTTACCTTTTCGCCCTGGCTGTTGAACGCTACCTTAAACCCACTATCCGAAACCGTTGCAGATTCCATGTAGGTTTGTCCTATAAATTGCCCCTTATTTACTTCAATCTCTGCCAATAAGCTTTGCATGTAACTGTGAACATCGACTATACCCGTGGAGGGTGACAACAATCCCGCAGTAGCACATAGAAAAGGCTCCATTGTGGACAGCGCAGATGCTGTTACTCGCCTGACATCGTCAACTCCATTCGTACGCGCCTTCTCTAACGCTGTACTCAGATAGGCCTCTTCCTCAGGGGTTTGGGCAACAATGAGTTTCCCTATCTTTTTGTGGGGGATGTTCCGTTCCTCACAGTAGGTATAAAGGGCCTGCTTGCCTTCGACACAACATTGGGCTTTTAACGAGCCCTGCGGATAATAGATTCCTGCATGAATCACTTCACTGTTACGACTGCTGGTTTCCTCACCAAAACCACTGTTTTTATCCACCACCAATACGTTTGGCAAAATGCGACTCAGTGCAGCCGCAACCGCTAAGCCTACAGCACCCGCACCAATAACAATTGCATCTACTTTATCCATCAGGCTTGCCTATACTCCAAACGTCATTGGCGATATTTTCTAATCGATACTGAATTCGACGTTGACCTCAGCCCCTTGAATTGAATCCACGTAGTTTTCATTCTCTTCGTCACGAATGATTCCACCGCCCACTTTGGTTCCCTCTGCTTTTGAGTCATGGAACATATTAGGCAATTTATTATTCTCCGCGATCACAACCCCGTCCTCGGCAACAACTCCTTCTTGATCGGGCATCGCTAGGTTTAACGGTTTTTTCACCTTCTTTTTCTCTTCCTGCTTCTTAGTGCTTGCCGTCGCTTCCACAGGTGCGTCAGTGACCACTGCCGCTTTCTCTTTCGCCACGGGAGGCTCTGGTGCCTTAGAGTCACAACCAGAGACCGTAATAAGTAAAGATATTGCGGCATAGTGTAAGTGCCGTATCACTTGTCCCTTTGTTCGCCCTATCATCTTCGGTACTGCCCACTGCATAATACTTACCTTAATCATGGTTATTTTGCCAAACCTATTAGTGGCGCCATTGTAGTGAATCTCTGGAGCATTTCATAGGAACTCGATCTCTATTCATAGACAACCAGCCCTATGCATCTGCGTGATTGGCCAATATACTAAATGATGTAGTTTGGTAGGGGTTTGATATAGGTTTTGTGTGATTTTACGGTTCAATCTAACTTCAATGATAAAGGAAAGCGCGGTCACGATGAAGATCTTACTGATCGAAGACAATGCAGAGCTTGCCGAGGCGATGGCTGACTTCCTTGAGCTACAAGGCGCCACCTGCGACTTTGCTTATAGTGGTTCTGCGGGGCTCGAGATTGCCCAACAGCCACACCAGGCAGACGTAATCATACTTGACCTTATGCTGCCCAATATGAGCGGCTTTGATGTCTGTACGCAATTGCGCGCCAGCGGCATAACCACCCCCGTATTAATGCTAACCGCCTGTGATACTCAATCAGACCAATTGCAGGGCTTTCAGGTTGGCATTGATGATTATGTTGTTAAGCCTTGCTCAATGCCTCTACTCTGGGCACGATTACAGGCATTGCATCGACGTAACACCCCCCAGGCCGATACATTAACCATCGGCCCGCTCACGCTTTATCTAAAAGAGCGACGCATCACAAGAGATGATCAAGAGTTACGATTAACCCCTACCGGCTGGCAGATTATCTCCCTATTGGCCAAACGTAGCCCTAATGTTGTATCAAGGTCAGAATTGGAAGAGCATGCTTGGCCCGATACCGATGTTGATGCCCGCAACGTGAACGTTCAATTACATCAACTGCGTAAGGCCGTGGACAAGCCCTTTGACTCTCCCATGATCCACACCCTCACCGGCGTTGGCATTTGCCTCAGAGAAAAGGACACAGAGAATCATGGATAATTCTGGAATCGCAATTAACACAGAAGCAAGAACACTATCGCAACAGGTACGTAGTCAATTGCTATTACTTGTCGGCATATTGTTTGGCGCTTTTCTTATCCTACAAATTTTATTTACCGCTTACACGCTGGACTTTACCGCCGATCGTGTCATGGCCCTGGATGCACAGGTACTACTGCGCAACATCAATGAAAACCCGAGCCATACATTACCCAGAGACAAGAGCTTTAGCGCCTACAAACAGTGGGACGATATTCCACACACCACTCGTACGCTCTTTTCACAACCGCCAGAGCCGGGTGATGCCGCTGAAGCAGAAACAACACTGAGTAATGGACAAGTTGAAGTCATCTATGTTTTCCATTATATCAACGAGGCATCGTCAGAAGGCTTACAACAATTATTTGTGCTAAACCGCTACGATGAACAGGACATGGAGGCTTTCACAGAAACGTTTATTAGCGCCATCGTAAATCAGGCCCTCTGGGTGACTCTGCTTCTATTTCTCGCACTGTTCGTGCTAATTTCCTGGATACTACGTAAAACCAGTGAACCATTTAAAATGCTATCCCAATGGGCCGCTGAACTAAGTCACAATCCAGAGCAATCATTAACTCCAAACTTTCCCATTGCTGAGCTTAATGATATTGCCAATCAGCTTGAGCGAGGGGTTGCAGATGTACATGCCAGCAACCAGCGGGAACAACAATTCCTTAAACATGCAAGCCACGAATTACGAACTCCATTGGCAATAATGCAAGCGAGCCTTGATACGCTTTCACTTCAAGTAAACGAAAAATCCCAGCGACCTGTGCAACGTGCGTTAAGGGCTAGCACTAAGATGAGCACACTGACCAACACCCTACTATGGCTTGCCCACGAGTCCGAGGCTCCTATCGAAAAGGTGGTTACCAATCCAAAAAGCCTTTGCCAAAGTATCATCAAAGATCACGAATACCTCGCTGAACATCGCGATATACACTCTACATTGAATATTTCAATACCCTCACTTCTAATTGAACACACCCTATTTTCTATAGTCCTCACAAATTTAATACGAAACGCTTATCAGTATAGTGCTGCTGGCGACATCGACATTTCAATTACCACCCAGCAGCTTACTATTTCCAACCCACTCAGTTCACATAATAACCCCACCCGAAATAACACCCAAGGGTTTGGATTAGGATTGCAACTAGTGGATAGAATTTGTAAAAAACTGCATTGGAAGCTATCGGTATCACAGCCCGACGAACACTTTCTTGTAACGATTACCTGGAAAGACACAAGAGGCTAATAATGGTAGCGCACTTGTAACTCTATCGTCCTTGGTGGGTCGATGTGTTTAAAATAGGTAAAATCAAAACCCAAGGAACCTAGCGGTACGTCGTTACCCCAAGAAAAGGTTTTTTCGTTGGTAAGATTCTTACCCACAAGGGTAATAAACCATTGTTCATCTTCCGAGTTCACCTGCACAAATCCATTTACTTTATAGTAACTATCCTGTATCAAATTAGGATCATGATCATTTGCCACCACAGTATCATCAACCCAGTTAATATCCATACCCGTGTTGAGCACATACTTCGACATCACCCAAGTCATATAAGATAAAGACATGTTCGCTGACCACGTCGGTGAAAACTGCAATGGCTTTCCTGATAAATCCTGTTGGCACGTTCGACTGCCAGTGTCCGCCACCGCCGCAACAATTTGATAAGTATTACACGCTGCATCAGGAAAAGACGTATAATACGCATCAAGATAAGCAACAGAAAAAAACACATTCGTACTCTCAGTCACAACGGACTCAATATCCAACTCTACCCCTTCCACTGTAGAGCTTGCTGCATTACCGACGATAAAGCCCGCGTTACCATCAAAGGTACTGACCTGAACATCATCAAATTCACTGTGAAACCACGCAATATTAAACCTCGCTCGGCCATCAAATAGCTCAGCTTTGGCTCCCCATTCAATGGACTCTACATATTCATCCTCAAATTCAGCGTCTTCGGCAACGCCAAAGCTATTACTCTCATCAAAACCTCCCGCCTTGACGCCATTGGCAATATTCAGGTATGTCATCCAATTATCGCGTATATCATATTGAACCCCCACATTGCCCGTCCAATGACGCTCTGTGCGATCCAGGTCTAAATAATGGTTACTACTAAAATTAAGTACATCGTCATAAATTAATGCCAACAGATCATCAGGGTTGCCATTTGGATCAGTGGTAACATAAGATTTTTTCATATCCTTATGTTCTTGAGAAAATCGAATCCCTACTGAGGAACGAAACACATCATTGTGATGCCATATAAATTGTGCGTAGCTGGATAACACCGCGGTACGCTGCTTAAAGGAGCCAGTGCTAGAAGAATCCAAACTACCTGCCCCAAGGCTTGTCATCAACGCTGCATTAATAGGAGTTAACAATGCAGTTTCTATCGGAGGCAACACACTAAATGCCACGGGTACTTGCCTTTCACTATCAAGGTCACTCTGATGATAATAAACGCCCAACAGATATTCCAACGCTTGACCATCAGGGGACTGTAGAAGGAATTCTTGACTCGTCTGATTATAGTGCTCTTCTCGCTTCGCCTCAATAAATGCAAGTGGCCCATAATCACCATCTAACACATTATCAAAGGTATAACTGGTGTAGGCACTGATTGAGCGCAAATCATGCTCGCCGAACGGTGCATCGATCGTCAATTGAATAATATCTGACTCAGTATCATCGTATTGTTTAGAACCCGAAAAATCGGCCGTTGATTTCTCATAATTAAAATCGGCTTCAAAATTGGGATCCCCAAACAATTGATACAATAACGTTGCGTTTGGACTGGCAATGGAAATCATATCCTGACGCCCCAACACATCGATATCAGCATGTTCCAGTTTAATCACATACTCTATATCCGATGCCAACGAACCAAGAAGGCTAAGGCGAGCCGCCCAGCTATCCTCCTTCGGGCCACTATCACCCAAATAGGTATTCTCCACATAGCCATCGTCCTTATGAATTCTTGCAACAAATCGTCCCGCTAGGTTTTCCGTTAACTCTCCAGACAACAACGTACTTAAGGTTCGCCCCTCAAACTCAATTTGATAACGATCATCGATATAGCGCTCTAATTCTGTAGTGGGTAAATGGGTGGTAATATTGACCGCTCCCGCGATGGTGTTTTTCCCAAACAATACCGATTGCGGCCCTTTTAGAATTTCCACTCGCTCTACATCAAGGAACTTAGATCGCGCACTGCGACCTCGCCCAAAATACACACCATCAATAAAGATACCGACGGATTGCTCAAATCCGTAATTAATGCCTGAACCTATCCCACGAATAAAGAGTTGAGTACCCGTGCCACCTTCAGCGATATGCACGTTGGGTATATAAAGTGTTAAATCCTCAAGCTCACTCATTCCCTGTGATCGTATTTTTTCATTGGGCACGGCGGATACCGATAGCGGGGCGTCTTGCAAATTTGATTCCCGCTTTGTCGCGGTCACCACAACCTCTTCAAGTACGCGACCAACATCCTCCGTCTGCGCTATGGCATTAAACGGCCGATATATTGTAAAGATGACACAACATAACCCAATGACAGCACAATACTTTTTCATCTCTCAAACCCTGACAAAGGCAGCCCCTATAGGAAAGCCCCGGTTATTGAGGTACGTTTATCGCAATACTAGAGACTTAACTTATAGCATATGCGCCTCCTAACTGTGTTATGAAGCACCCTTAATAACCTCTTAATATGGCCTTAATATTCTCTGTGTTTTACTGCCAACTCACTTATTGCCAGAAAAGAACACTATGAATTCAAGACGTTGGTGGTTAGTCATATCCATAAGTATCCTAGTCATTATTGTCATAGCGTTAGATGACATTGAAGACACAGCCGATGTAGAACATAGCAGCAGCCTGCCCAGCGTCCCTTTGGTAAGCGTCATACAAATTATCCCTTCTACCCAGCAAGCGCTGATGCACAGCTATGGAGAGGTAAAACCTCACTGGCAAGTCACCGTTAAATCTCAGGTTAGTGGGGAAGTTTTAGCGTTAAACCCTCAACTCACTGTTGGTAATAATGTCACCAAAGATACGCCGCTTATCGACATCGAAAATAGCCGTTATCAAGCCAACCTCTTTCAATCTGAGCTAGGTCTCGCAGAAGCTCGATTACAGCTACTTCAAGCTGAACATGAAGCAGCACAGGCCAAAAAAGATTGGCAACAGTCAGGCATCCGACGTACAGCCACTGCTCTCGCCCTCAGGCAGCCACAACAGAAAATTGCTGAACACCGAGTCAAAGTGGCACTCAGTCAAGTAAACGCTGCGCAAATCACGTTAGATCAAACCCATATTGAGAGTCCTTTCTCAGGCATCATTACGCAACGCTTTGTAAGCCCTGGGGAAGTGGTCAATGAAGGCACGCCCTTATTTCATATCGTCGATGATCAGCAGATTGACATTGCCATTACGTTAAGCAAAGCACAATGGACAAGCCTACCCCATGATTGGAAAACGATTACGGCACAGCTTCTCGACTTATCCAATAACCCCATAGGAACAGCCGAGCTTATTCGGGGCGGGGACTATCTTGATTCAGAAACAAGACAATACCCACTCATACTGCGAGTGACACATACTGAAAATACATCATTACTTGCGGGGGATTTTATCAACGTACAGATACAAGGGAAAAATATCGAAGACGCACTCGTGATTCCCGCTAGCGCCCTCGCCCAAGACGGCAATGTATGGTATCTAGATGCATCAGATACCCTACGGCATTTCAGTGCATCCGTTCTTTTCTATCGTCACGACAAGGTTATCATTAAAACGCCAACGCTCCCTAATGCAACGCCAACCTGGCGTATTGCCACCACCCCTCTTGCCTCATTTATTGCGGGCAATACGGTTGAAGCGCAGATTGTGGATACACAACATACGGCGTATGTAGAGAGGGATCAATAATGGCGGCACTAACACGTTGGTTTATCCATAACCCCGTTGCAGCAAACCTCATCATGATGCTTATTATTGTCGGCGGCATTGTGAGCGTAATGACAATACGCATTGAGGGATTCCCCAAACTCCCTGCTGACACCATTCAGATACAAACAACATTCGCCGACGCCCATGCAGAACAAATAGACCAGCAGATTACTCAAAAAATAGAAAAGGCCCTAGAAGGACTGCCTGGAATCAAACGCCTACAATCAACCTCCACTGATAGTTTCTCGGATGTCTACGTACAAAAAAAAGAGGGCTACGCTCTGCAGCGGCTACTCGATGATATTCGTCTTCGAGTCGATGGGATGGGCTCTCTACCCAGTAATGCAGACAAACCCGTTATCACTCGTAATGACTTCGATTTCCCTGCATTAATCGTGCAACTCTATGGAAATACCGATCAACGTACCCTACAGCAACTTGGCAAACAGGTTCGAGAGACATTACTTGCACTACCTGAAGTCTCTAAATTGAAATCCTGGGGAGAAAGAACCCCTGAAATATCAATCGCCGTAAAACCCGAATTATTACAACAATACAACCTAGGTATTGGCGACATTGTCAGTGTCATCCAACAGTCTTCATTAACGTATACTGCGGGAACCCTAAAAACCCAAGGTGGGCGTATCTCTCTACGTGCGGATAATCAAGCGTTCTTCGAATCGGACTTTCGCCAAATCCCTGTGTTCAAAAATAGCAACGGGACTCAGCTACGACTTGGAGACATTACCCAAATTGTTGACCACTATGAAGACGACGACGTTATCGTTCGCTTTAATGGCCAGCCAGCACTGGGCTTCGAAGTGCTTATAGGTCGCAAGGAAAACCTTCTCGATATTGCCAGCGCAGTTAAAGACACCATCCAGTCACTAAAAACCACAATGCCCTCCGATGTATCACTCAGCATCTGGGCAGATTCAAGTCACTATATTTCTGACCGCTTATCGCTTTTACAAGGCAACGCAATCCAAGGATTATTTCTCGTATTTATCTTACTTGGATTATTTCTTAATTTGCGATTAGCGTTTTGGGTCGCCATGGGCATACCGATATCCATCGCGGGTGCACTGGCCTTGATGGGAACCTCCTGGGCAGATTATTCGCTGAATGATATCACTACCTTTGGGCTCATCATTGCGCTGGGCATATTAGTCGATGACGCCGTTGTGGTTGGGGAAAGTGTCTTCGCCGAACGCAAACGTCATCCAGACCCAATGATTGGTACTGCCAACGGTGTCGACCGCGTGGCCACCGCCACTATCTTTGGTGTGCTCACGACAGTAGCAGCGTTTTTCCCCATGATGCTAATCGATAATGCAATGGGAAAGATGCTCGGAAGCTTTTCGGGTGTTGTTATCTTTGCTCTATTATTCTCTCTCTTTGAAAGTAAATTTATCCTACCCTCCCACTTAGCAGCAATACCCACTACGCAATCACCACCCCAAAATATTGTGTCTCGCGTTTGGGCCCAAAGTCAGCATATCGCGCAGTCATCACTTTCCACAATCAATCTTCGTCTGTACCGTCCGATATTACTGTGGAGTATTCACAATCGATACGCCGTTTTTCTCGTATTTATTTCGCTGGCAACACTCGGACTGGGCCTAATTAACAATGGTAAAATTAACACCGTCTTTTTCCCAGACATTCCTGGCCAAACCATTACCGTCAGCATGGAAATGGACCCGAGAGCCCCCTTCCAGTTAACGGAAGCCAATACCAATACGATAGAATCTATTGCTAATGAGCTTAACCAACAACTACAACAGCAACACGCATTGCCCACACTTCCCATCAAACACATACTGGTTGCAGTCGTCGGGAGCTATTCTGTTGAAGTGTATGCGGAGTTATCCCCTCCCGAACAGCGGCCCACACTGAGCACGCTGGAAATATTGCAGCAATGGCAACACACCGTTGGGCAGCTAGAAGGTACGTCGCAGCTTACCTTTAGTGGTACAGAAGAAACCGGTGGTGGGTTTGCCGTTCAGCTATTCAGCAAGAACGAACAGAACCTCACTGAAGCAAGCAAGAATCTGTCTCTGTTCTTAAATAATATTGAAGGCATTAGCAACCTAAGGGACGACCTCAACAGCGGAAAACCCGAACTCAATATTAAATTACTGCCGCACGCCTACCACCAAGGTTTTACAGATGCCGCGTTATCGACCTATGTGAGCAGTCATTTTGGCGGGGCGGAGGCCCAACGAATTCAACGCAACCATCAAGAAGTGAAAGTCATGGTACGAAACGATATTGATCGTCGAGATACCATCACAGACCTGATGAACAGTCACATCAAAAATAACACCGGTCACTCGTATCCACTCCATGCTATTGCCAAAGTAAGTTCATCCTATGCGACCAATTATATTGCACGCCGCGATGGCCAACGCGTCAATACCACCTATGCTTCCGTCAATAAAGCCTTGGTGTCACCTTCCGAAGTAGAGCAATCCCTTTATCAAGAGATAATTCCTCAACTTCATTTAGCATACCCAGATGTCACTATTTCGATGGCAGGCGAACTGGAAGAAATTGGCTCCCTAAAAAACGGCATGGTAAAAGCGTTACTATTTACCTGCGTACTCATATTCGTATTACTTGCCATCCCTCTCAAATCCTACTGGCAACCCTTCATTATAATGGCCGTTATCCCCTTTGGATTTGTCGGCGCCGCCGCCGGCCATTGGTTTATGGCCCTGCCACTTAGCCTTCTGTCTTTCTTAGGTATGCTAGCGCTAGCAGGCGTTGTGGTTAATGATTGTCTTGTGATGATCACTCGCTATAACCAAGCTTGCGACGATGGAAAATCACTTTCCGATGCATTGGTGGATGCAGGCACAGGCCGCTTTCGCGCCATTTTTCTAACCACGGCAACCACCGTTGCAGGCCTGGTTCCTCTAATGAATGAAACATCCGAGCAAGCTCAATATCTAATCCCTGCGGCAGTATCATTGGCGTTTGGCGAGATATTTGCGACAACAATTACCTTACTACTTGTCCCAATCCTTATCGCGATCAGTGTCGACATTAAAAGATTACTCTCCCCTACCCCTGTAGCGGCATAATGCCTTCGATTTTCACTCATATTGGGCCAAGTCAGCATTCACTTTAGGCCCAATGAAACACGCTGTAGACCCATTAAAAATCCTACGTTATATTAAAGCCTGTTTTTAGCGGAAAACGCTATTCATTCGTCTCACACCTATCGAGAGAAAAGGCATGCCCTATA
This sequence comes from Gammaproteobacteria bacterium 45_16_T64, assembly GCA_002162955.1. Lineage (GTDB taxonomy): Bacteria > Pseudomonadota > Gammaproteobacteria > Pseudomonadales > Ketobacteraceae > 42-54-T18. Next base: position 252,466 of record MABD01000030.1, on the reverse strand, counting down.
ACACCTTACGTTACGAAGTAGCTGATTATATATTAACCCTTACATTAGACAGACCTGAGCAACTTAACTCCTTTACGGTAGAAATGGCCAACGAATTAGTTGAAGCTTTTACCACAGCAAGTCAAGATGATGAGGTACGCGCCATCGTCGTTACCGGCGCAGGGAAAGCATTTTGTGCAGGTATGGATTTGTCTGCAGATAACAATGTGTTTGGTCTCGACGAAAATCTCCAGCCAACGATCGATGATGTAAATAACCGATTGGATGACCCAGAAATATTTCACAACGTTAGGGATACTGGCGGTAGAGTCACCCTGGCCATCTACGAATGCACAAAACCCGTTATCGCTGCTATTAACGGCGCCGCCGTCGGTATTGGCGCAACCATGACTCTGGCAATGGATATTCGACTCGCCTCAGAAAAAGCCCGTATTGGTTTTGTTTTTAACAAACTTGGTATCGTTCCTGAAGCTTGTTCAAGCTGGTTCTTGCCTAAAATTGTTGGCATTTCCCAAGCCTTAGAATGGGTATACAGCGCAGAGATACTCACGCCAGAAGCTGCGAAAGAAGGGCGATTAGTAAAAGGCGTTTATGCACCAGAGGCTTTATTAGAAGAAGCCTACAAAATTGCCCGTAGGATTGCCGACAACCGCTCCCCCGTAGCCACGGCATTAACCCGCCAGATGCTCTACAGAAACTCGGCACTAGATCACCCGTTAGAAGCTCACAAAATTGACTCTCTCGCGATGTTCTACACTAGCCTTGTGGATGGTAAAGAAGGGGTAGCCTCTTTCCTTGAAAAACGCGCGCCTGAATTCACCTCTACGGTCTCAGAGGATATGCCTGACTTTTACCCTTGGTGGAAATGATTCTTTATAACCATTAGTTCTAGACAGCCAATGCGAGCCAAGTGCATTGGCTTTTCTCTCCTTTTCACCTAGAACTTGGCCAATTCCCCCTATACAATCTATACATAACTATATACGAAAAAAATATATATTCTCTTTAGCGTTATTCTTAGCTTGTATTCATTTCTAGGGGTACTAGATGCAACGGTTTCTCGAAAAAGCCACATGGGATACATTTCCAGGCGCGGTCATTGCGATTGATACGAACGGGCACATTGCCTATAACAACCAGAAAATCCCTCCCTTACAATCACCAACGTTAACATCCAATATTTTTAATGCACTCTCCTCCCACAGTAAAACAACGTTAGCCGACTTTATGCAACGTAACCTTTCTGTCTCCGCCATTTCGGACCCAGGGATACAGCTGTGTTTTGATAATGAAAATGACGATAATTCACTCCCGCTATTTTTTAATTTTTTCAATCAAATTTCCGAAGATGATAATCACTATTTTGTACTCATTCATTTTGATAATCTAGATTCTCTTGATAGACATCAACAACAGTCCAATGCTAGCAAAGCTGCTGCTCACGAATTACTACGAATGCAGAGTGAACAAGGTAATCTTGTTCGTTTTATGAATGATTGTAATCGTATCAACGATTTCGCTTCGCTCTCCCAATTATGTTTCTCCACATTAAATGAGCTTGGATTACGCTCATCCCTGTGCCTTTTTTTAGATGATCACTATCTAATATTTGAAAGCGATGGCGTACGCCATAGCCGTGATGATGAACTCATGAAAAAGGCACATCGCTGTGATCGTTTTATTCACCACAAACAACGAACGCTGGTCAATGACGAGCATATTACCGTGTTAATCAAGAATATGCCGGTTGATGAACCTGAACGTTACGGGCGCTATAAAGACCACCTTGCATTGTTAGTTGAAGGGGCTGAAGGGGTGATCAACTCACTGCTCTTGCGAAAGACCGTTGATGCCAAGAAAGACTCGACCTTGTTGGAAGCCATATCAATGAGTAGTGATGCCCTGGGCTATATTGATTCTATGTTCAACGATCATAGTTCGAAAATAAGTGCCGCTATCAATACAACCTTGTCTGGAGTACACTCCGCATTCTGTAGCCTCGATCTCGACGAAGTACAAGAAGAGCAAATCCTAAAAGTGATCAATGAAGGTATGGATCACTTAGTCGCGCTGTATAGTACAGAAGTCGCCATCGATAGAAACCTAACCAAAGTAAGACAAGACCTAGCGGGTCTCGCGATGACAACGAGTGAGTAATGATTTATTGGTTCGACCTGTTTGGCACCGCAGTATTCGCGTTAACCGGATTGCTCGCAGCAAAAGATAAGAAACTGGATTGGTATGGTGGTGTTGTCTTAGCAATGGTCACCGCTATAGGTGGAGGTACGTTTCGAGATATCGCCCTAGGAAGAACACCGGTATTTTGGATACAAGATGACGCTTACTTTTGGGTGATTTTATCGACCGCGATTATTGCCACCCCTTTCATTTCACGAATGCACTCTCCTGGTCGTTGGCTTGTATGGTCTGACGCGTTTGGCTTGGCATTATTTAATGTCATTGGTTGTCAGGTCGCACTCGCTAGCGGAAGCTCTCTTATTGTCGCAGTATTCATGGGAATGGCCACAGGCACTTTTGGTGGCATGATTCGTGACTTGCTCGTGAGCGAAATCCCCCTTGTGCTTAGGCATGAAATATACGCCACAGCCGCATTAATGGGGGGAATAGTCTATATCGCTCTATACCACCTACCTATCCCCTCTGGTGTAGCAGAGTGCCTGTCGATGGTAACCTGCGTTGTCATTCGAATTCTGGCAATTAATAAGCAGTGGTCCCTTCCGAAACTCAATTAGGCCCCTTTCCCACTTATTGCAAAAACACTGATACCTTCTATATTGAATGAGCTGCGCTTATTAATTGATCAATCGTCATTCACATAGGCCGTACACAATGAAAGCACTCTTGCTCACATTATTCTGGCTATCCTGTGTAAGCGTATACGCTCACTCTCCCCACATCGTCACCCTCTCGACTAAAGCCTCATGGCCTCCCTACCACAAAGATATCGATCCCGGCGCTGACGGAATTGCGGTAAGAGCAGTCGCCTGTATTATGGCCCGGATCAACCAACCGTTTACGATCAACAAAGTCCCGTGGGCTCGCGCACAGGGGCTAACGAAAGAAGGTAAATCAGACGGTTTTTTTTCAGCATCCCAGAATGATGTGAGAGATAGCTACGCTGCTCAAAGCGATGTCTTTATCCCACAGACTCGTGCGTTTTATACGTTAAAACAACATGTCCCTATTGCCATCAATAATTATGACGTCGAATATATTCGTGCCCATATGACCGTCTCCGCAAGATTTGCCTCTAATGCGTTAAAGTCCCTAGAGAAAGATAACTTTAGCATCGCAGGAAAACCTAAATCTGAAGACCTTCTTTTTAGAATGATCAACGCCAATAGGGTTGGTGCCATCTTGGAAAACACCATTGTATTTAGAGGACTACTTGAGAAACATCAGCGAAAAATCGACGATTATGTTGAAATCATCTATCAAACGAAAAACATGGGTGTCTATTTTAGTCTCGCTTTTTTAACCTCACACCCTACCTTTCTCAGCGCGTTTAATCGTCACATTCCCCCTTGCTCACTGCTGCCGATCAACTCTATGAATAGCGTACAATGACCGCTAACATGGCAAGTGCATTCGAAAAACACTACACTTACCTCCTACAAGATAGTCGAATGAGAACACCAACAATGCGCTTTGCTAACATCTATTTAGCTCCAGAGAGACTTCAACAAATAGTATTGTTGATCACGCTATTAGTATCCCCCGTCTCGTTTGCATTTGATTTCGAAGAGCAGTTACAAATAAGCGGTTTCCTAAGCTTTGGTGCAGGTATTACCGATGCAGAACCTTACCCTGGCGGGAATAATCCCAACGACCCAGAAGACAACAACAATAGTGAAGAAGAGACTCCCAAGTACACAGCAGGCTCCGGCCGCTTTATTTTAGATGATCAATTGAGTTTTGAACAAGATACTCGCGCCGGCATTCAGTTTGATTTTGAGATTGACGAAAAAACAGTAGCCACACTTCAATTTGTATCAAAGGCCGCCATTAACAACTATGACCCGGAATTATCTTGGGCCTACCTATCTCATCAACTACTACCTGACTTAACGGTACGAGGCGGACGATTTCGCCTCCCCATTTATCTTGCTTCCGATTATCTTGACGTTGGCCTAGCGTACCCTTGGATTCGCCCCCCCACAGAAGTCTACAGCACCATCAATATGAGCAATCTCACCGGCGTTGACCTTCTGTATTCTGTACAAATCGGCGATTGGATATGGAGCACACAGCCCTTCATAGGAACATCAGTGTTTGAACGCGGGGATTTCACCGCAGAATTTGATAATTTATATGGCATCAGCACCACGTTTACGCAAGACTACTTCACCTTTCGACTCGCGTATATGGAGTATGAATTCTCCATTGAGCCCTGGCCCTTTAACGATAGCCATGCGTCCCTCGTCGATGCATTGTTACTCGTAGGACTTGATGAGTTACTGGAATACCATGACCCTAATCAAGAAATCACCCGCTTCCTTACTGCCGGAATTCAATTCGCAATATCCCAGTGGACGCTGCAATCAGAGTGGGCAAGACGCAAAAATCCAGAGGGTGGACCCGCCGTTGATGGATACTACATCACCTTACAATATCAATGGCAGCGCTGGCATAGCCACATGACAATTGCTGGCCGTAAGGAACTCAATGAGGACGACCGGTTCCATTCGGACCTCGACCAATTGATAATAATATCACCCACCCTTGCCGCCAATTTCATTGCATTTAATCATGCCGGCATCGGAACGGAAGATAACGAAAGTGATTCATTGACCCTAGGAGTAAGCTATTCCTTTAGTGAGACAATGATTGGCAAACTAGAACTCAGTAGAATAGAGAACAAAGAATCCACAGGCTTCTTTGAATACGCCACTGAGGATGATATTAATCATATCCTCAGCTTTGTCATCGACGTAATATTTTAACCGGAGGATTGTAATGAACATCAGCACAGCAATACGATCCGCCCTTAAAATAACAGGCCTAATGCTATGTCTCGCCTTACCCTTTTCCGCGATCGCCAAGGATTCGTTTTACGTCATTACCAATGCCAACAATTCCGTGTTATCCCTATCAAAGAGCGATATTAAAAATATTTTCTTGGGAAAAATACGATCATTCCCGAACGGATCGCAAGCCACGCCGCTAAACCTTCGAAAAGACTCTTCTTCAAGAAAATTCTTTATGGATGAAATCATTCAGACCAGCGAAACAAAATGGCGATCCCATTGGGCACGGCTTATTTTTACCGGTAAGGGTCGTCCTCCCAAGGAATACCCCAGTCCCAAAGAGATAATAGCGCTCGTATCACAACGTGAAACTGCACTTGGGTATTTTTTTGGAGAGCTAGAGAAAATCGAAGGCATTACTGTCCTACTAGAAATCCCCGCACACTAAGTGATTACATCACGAGGCCACTCCCTGGATACCAAGCAGTGACCTATCAAGCATGACCTAATTATTTAAACAAATGATACATCTGTTCAATGGATTCTGGACCATACCCCACCGATCCAACAGGTACTTGTTTATCTATTGCATCGATAATTTTGGCTGTCCATACCGGCCCAAAACCACCACAAAGTTCAATAAGCTGAACCCCTTCATCAACCATTTGTTGAGCAGCCTTAATACCCTCCTCTGGTTTTCTCACACCAACCACCTTCATTTTGAAATGCTCCGTGCCCTGCATTTGCTCAAAACGATCACCGGTAACAATAAATCCAAAATACGACAGCGCCATTATTCCTCTCCTAGATAAGCAATTGAACTAAGAATATTACGCTAGAGAATGCCGAAGCTGAAATTGATAAAATCAATAGTGCTTATAGTGATGAAAAATAACGAAAGTCTGTAATTGACAGAAGATAGTGTCCCGCCCTCTGTCAATTACGCAAAGCTGATAGTAAACGACTAATCCCTTACAACGTGTTTTAGATTATCCAACGCACCTGTGTACTCACGCTTAAATCGAGCCATCACATCTGCCACCGATTCAACCGCATGAATAGACCCTGTACCCTGCCCCGCGCCCCAAATATCTTTCCAGGCTTTCGCCCCAGTATTACCGCCGCTACCAAAGTTCATTTTGGTCTTATCTGCTTCAGGCAAATTATCAGGATCAAGCCCGGCATTCTTAACACTTGGCTTAAGGTAGTTACCTAACACACCAGTAAAGAGCGAGCTATAGACGATATCGCTCGCAGCGCATTCTACCAATGAATCTTTATATCCTTGATCAGCATTCGCTTCTGTTGTCGCAATAAAGGCGGTTCCTAAATAGGCAAAGTCAGCTCCTAGCGCCTGGGTCGATAAGATCGATTGACCATTTGCGATAGATCCAGATAACGCCAAGGGACCATCAAAGAACTCTCTAACTTCGCTAACGAGTGCAAACGGACTTAATGTTCCTGCATGACCACCTGCGCCTGCACACACAAGGATGAGTCCATCAACACCGGCGCTGATCACCTTTTTCGCATGACGCACACTAATGACATCACTCATGATGATGCCGCCGTATTCGTGAATTCGATCGATGTATTTTTTCTCTGGTACACCCAGACTAGTGATAATAAGCGGCACTTTATGTTCGATAATCGTTTCAAAGTCCGCATCCAACCGATCGTTAGAGTGATGCACAATTTGATTAACGCCATAAGGGGCAATAACCGCGTTAGGGTTTTCCTCTTTATGTGCTGCCAATTCATCCTCAATACGCGTTAGCCAGGTACTTAACTCAGGCTGAGGGCGAGCATTAAGCGCAGGGAAGCTACCCGCGATACCGGCTTTACATTGCGCAATCACTAAATCTGGCGTCGATATAATAAACAGCGGAGCACCAATAATAGGGAGCTCGAGTTGATTTTCGAATTGAGCGGGAATTGCCATAGTTCTACATCCATTCTGCGGGTTAGTCACATTGGTCATGTGATATCAAGAAACCTACAGTAATATGTCGGCACATCCGCTGTCATTAAACTAGTTTAATAGGACCGCTAAAGCTCGCTAAGCCATTGATTTTTATACTTAGATAACGCAACCGGGGTAATACCAAGGTACGATGCAATGTGGTATTGGGGGATACGCTCAAGGTATTCGGGGAAATTTTGTACAAATTGAAGGAATCGCTGCTTGGTGGACAGGGTCAATAGCTCGGCCTCTCTGCGTTCATTTCTCACTAACATGAATTGACAACAACGGTTAAATACCAACTGCCATTCTGATGAATTAGCCCACATTGCAGCGTCACGGCTGTAAGGTAATTCCACCAGACAACAAGGCTCGAGTGTCTCCACATAAAAGCGGCAGTCTTCATTCATTATCAGTGCACTAAGACTACCAACAATATTGTTTTCCGCATAAAACCCTTTGTTAAGCTCTTTGCCTTCGGGGGTCACATAATAAAAACGGACCAAGCCTTCTACCAAAAAGTAGAACTTTGTTACCCGCTGACCCGCTTCTTGTAAGATAAATTTTGCATCCACATTGATCACTGACATGCCAGCAGCATATTTGGACCATTCCGCTTCAGTCATATCAAATTGCTGATGCAAATACTGATACATACGATCTTGCGCTAACGCTTCTTCCATTGTTTAGATCTTAGTGAGATTCAACACACACGTGCCAAAATGCGATAGATAAAAAAAGGGAAGCAACCGATGTTACTTCCCTTTTCATTGCTTGTTTCAGCTTACAAGTAGATTAGTTGCTGAACAAGGTTAATCTGAGTACTCACGTTACCGTTTTAGTATCTATATAGCACCTGTAAGCACCAAGATAGATCTTACGCTGTCTCCGATTCAGCCACTTTCTCCAAAGGATAACCAATATCGGCAGGAAAAACGTTAGTCACCGTCACCGGCACACCATCTTGCGGCTCAGTCTGACCGCTCACCTGCATTTGCCCTGGCCATTCATCATTATTTGAATAAGGTGAATCAAACTCAATGCGGCGGTATAGATCAGCCCACATAATACGTAACTGTTGCTTCGCTTGATTTGATCCGATACAGGCCCGTCGCCCACCGCCAAACGGGAAGTACTCGAATGGCCCGGGTCTAAATCCGCCATCAAGCCAGCGCTCTGGTTTAAACTCTTCTGCGTCCTCCCCCCACACATCTTTGCGTCGCTGAATAAGATACGCAGCCGCCAACACATTGGTTCCCGCTGGAATAGTGATACCACCAAACGTTGAGTCCTTCACCAAATAACGGAGTGTACCAACCGCCGACGGTGTTAAGCGCATTGATTCATTCAGGGTCGCATTACAATACGGTAACTCGCAAATTTTCAGTGCATCAAATTTTCCATGCTCTTTGATCGACGCAAGAACTTCAGCACGGCACTTGGCCACAACCTCTGGCTTCTTCAGCACCCATAACATATGCCAAGCACTGCTGGCAGCACTAGTTTCATGCCCACCGACCAGTATTCCCATAGCCTCGGCAATGACACGCTCTTCGTCGAGTAAAGTACCGTCTTCATAGGTTGATCGCGACATCATCGAAAACATATCGATTGCCGTCTCATCATTTTCACGTCGAATCCGACGAATATCTTCACGCATCATGTCAGCCAGCAACACTTTCAGGTCAATGGCTTGCTTCCAGGGTAACAACCCTTTTTTACCATCGCCAAATTTCCCACTGGCCGTTTGCTTCAGATAATCTCTATGCAATTTATTCCGAAACTTAAAAGGCCCGTATAACGTGCCAATGGCAAACATGGTGTTATTGGTGGCGGCTCCGATCCAATCCAACATCAGCTTGGCGTAACGATCTTTTCTTTCACCTTCCCGCAAACCGAACAATGTATAAATAGCGATATCCAGCGATACATCTCCCACTTTACGAGGCGTATCGAATGCGTCTCCTACTTTCCAATTGTTTAAATGCTCTTCGACAATCTCATGCATTACATCTGCGCGTTTCTTTAAACGCCCAGCAATTAACGGTGGAATTACAATTTTACGTGAATCTTGATGCTCTTTGCCGTTTAAAAAGCCCGTTTGCCGATCACCAAGGTCAATCGGAATAGGCAGCTTAGACTGATCAACCGCATCCGGCTTTAGATTAAAGAAGTCTTTTACTTGAGCCGGATCTGCCAACCACACAAAGGGCGCCATACCTGGCAATAACAATGAAAAAGCGTCGCCATAATTCTCATGGCATTCTTCCAAAAAACTATAAATTCCCAACCCCATTTTCATGGCCGTTTTGAATTTTAATCCCCGCGGCCCTGGTGGCAGTGCTAAATCCGACATTCACAATCTCCTCATTCTTATTGTAATTCCCTCCACAAACCCTGGAGGCTCAACTCGTCTCGTATATAAACCAGTCTACGCTGACTCAGTGCGCGAGTCTACAGCGTATACCTGGTTTTGATATTACACAACAAAGTTGTTATTTTTCAAATAATTACGAGCTACTATGCGGTATTTATTGGGAGGTTCTGTGAGGCCACGGGGAGCGCCCCTCGCTTTTTATCGGTTTTTTCACCGTCGACCAATAGCAATAAACAGGGTAGCAATACAAAATCCACCAGCAGTGCAATGCCAATCGTAATTGCTGACATCAAACCCATTTCTGCATTTCGATAATAGGTTGAAAATACCAGCAACAAGAACCCTAACACGAGAATCAGAGAGGTATACCATAACGCTACCCCAACCGTTGAAAACGCATATCGAATTGATTCTTCTGGTGATAGCTGCTGCACACGGCGCCCCCGCAAATACTTGCTAAGGAAGTGGACCGTATCGTCAACAATAATACCCAATGTCATTCCAGTAACAACACTTAACCCCATGCCGACTTTACCCACCATCAAGCCCCAAATCCCAAACGCCATAGCCGCTGGGAGTAGGTTGGGTATCAAACTTAACAAACCGATTTTTAGTGACCTAAGTGCAAAAATCAAAATAAAAGAGATCACTACCAGTGCGAGAAAAGAACCAAACAACAGACTTTTGGAATTACGCTCTCCCATGTGACTAAACATAAGTGTGGTACTGGAGCCCACCGGTTGCGATGCCAATAACGTTGCCACTTCCGTTCGCTGACTCCACCATGTATTCACCCGCTGTTCAATATTAAGCATTTGTGTTGAGGATAAATCTTCAAATACCACCACCACTCTTGCCGCCGATTTATCCAGATTAACCTGATTGGTAAGATCCAAACCAAAAGGCAGTGACAGCTCATATAATAATAAATACTGTGAAGCTAACGCCCTACTTTCCGGGATTCTAAACCATTCGCTATCATCACCATGTAGATTTTTGTTCAGACGCTTGTAAACATCGACCACGGATGTCACATGCATCACTTCCGGCTGAGCATTCAACCAATTGGAGAAATCATCCAGTAACCGTAGGTATTGCGGCCCATTAACACCACCTTCAACACCACTATCAATGGAGTACTCGATGGTATATACGCCCGTCAGGTTTTCACTGGTAAATTGTGAATCCAGTCTAAATTCAATATCTTCGGAAAAATTCTCTACAAATTTGTTGTCCAATTCATTTAATGGAATCATCAGAACCAAACCAATAACCACAGCCGTCATCGATACAAGTAGCACGCGATTATGCTTGATGATCCAATCTGAAAACTGCTCCATGCGTACGCTTTGACGGCTTTGTCTCTGCTTCACCTTAGCCGGTAATAAAGAAATAAAAGCCGGTAAAAAAAGCATAGAACTCAGCATCGCTGCAATAACGCCAAAGGCAATCAAATTACCCATATCTCGATAAGGCGGCACCTCACTGAGATTCATCGACAAGAAACCAACAGCCGTCGTCACACTCGTAATGACAATAGGATAGAAGTTTACAATTAAACTTTCTTCGATGGCTTTATTGCGACTATATCCTTGTCGCAGAAACCCTATATATGCCACCAAAATATGAACACAATCCGCAATCGCAATGGTTAAGATGATGGTCGGAGCAGAAACACTGGGGGGGCTAATGGGTATATGAAGATGCCCCAACGTACCCAGTGCAGCAATCACTGAAAATAGAATCACACACAATGTACCTATCACCGCCGGTATTGAGCGTAACAACCACCATAAACAAACGATCATTAACAAATACATCGCCGGCATGAGTGTCGTTAGATCCTTTCTCATCGCTTCAGAAAACGCATTATTAAAAGGAATCAATCCCGTTACATACACATCTAGCTCAGAATGCTCATTGCGAATATCTGCGACCAACGACCTCACCGCTGTCATAAGATATTCACCTTCTGAGCGGTTTTCTCCTGGCAATTGAACCGTAATATTAATACCGGTAACGTGTCCAGACTCCGACACCATATTATTCAATAACGATGGTTCATGTAAGACAATGTTTTTGATTCGCGCAACGCCATGATCATCAAGGGCGGTATCAACATCCACTAAAGGTGCAACAGAAAGCTCATCCCCTTGCGCTTCGGTATGCTGATAATTTGCCAGTGAATCCACGCGGATAGCGTAAGGTAATTGCCAGGATTTATCGGTCAACTGCTCCAATAGACGCAACGTGCCTTTATCAAAGATACTTCCAGAACGTGGCGCCAATACCAATACCACATTATCTGAATGTTGGTATTCATCCTTTAGCGACTCATAAGATAGATATTGCGGGTTCTCATCACCAAAAAAGATTCTGTAATCCGAGGTGAAATACAGGTTTTTCATGCCGCTGGCGAGAAATGCCAATGACACCACCGTTCCCAGAATAATCATCCAGCGCCAGCGTACAACACCGGCTGCATATCGCTCTACGAAACCCATCGTTACTCTCCCCTATTGACGAACAATCAGTGTATGATTATTTCGATAATTAAAATAGAGCGTGCTTTTAGGATCAATTGTCCTAAATTTAGAACAACAAAATACATTAGGTAACTCTGTGGATGACGTAAACGAGATGGTGATTTTTTCTGCGGTGGCGACACATGGTAGCTTTACTGCAGCAGCACATAGCCTGGGGCTACAAAAATCAAAGGTGAGTCGCAAGGTTGCTTCCCTAGAGGAACGTCTGTCAACCCAACTATTACTTCGCTCCACTCGGTCCTTAACATTAACCGAAGCCGGAAAGGTCTATTTCCAGCATTGCCGACGAGTCGCCGAAGAGGTTGATGCAGCTAATATCGCTCTTTCTCAAATGCAGACCTTGCCCACTGGAACCTTAAAAATTTCGGCACCTGCCGTGTTCGGTTCTGAAATATTAACCTTACTGTTAAGAGATTTTCAGGAGCAATACCAACAAGTCGATGTCGACATTGTGGTCACTAATCATGGATTAGATCTCTTGGAGCATCACATTGATGTCTCTTTTGGAGCAACGGAGTCCAGCCACCCAGCGTACAATTCCACACCTTTGGGAAAAGCTGCACGCTGTATCTGCGCAAGTCCAGGTTACCTTGAACAATGGGGACAGCCCTCCTCACCTGATGCGTTAAATAAGCATCGCATCGTCCTATTTAAGTCCTGGTTAAACAGTAACAATTGGACCTTTCGAAAGGAAATGATCAATACAACGATTAACGTCAGCAGCCGTTTCGAAACCGATGACCTCAGCACCGCTCACCGGGCAGCGGTGTTGGGAATGGGAATATCGATGCTACCGCTAGCCATTGTCGCAACAGATATCGCAGAGGGTAAGCTAATACCCTTACTCACCGACTGGCAACTAAAACCAAACCAGTTATATTTGTGTTATCACAAAGACGCATACCTTACACCAAAGGTAAGAGCCTTTGTGGATTTTGTCATTGAAAGCTACAAACCAAGAGCACCTTGGTCTTACAGCTTAGAAGAGCTACTAACAGAAACTAAAACACCACTCTAGCAGCACGAGGACTCACCAGAACTCTCGCCGGTACCACAACCTTAACTTTTGGTTTTGCCCCGTGCCCGCGGTGATGATGACGCCCATGATGAACACAGCCTGAGAGTACAAATAGTGAAATGATCATTAAGAGTAAGAGTTTTTTCATTATATTTGCCATCCAATGTTAATCGATCTACCTTGACTTACTTACGAGAACGCAGCAATCGACAATAGGTTGACAAAAATTATGACTCTTTTGGAATGCGATCGAATGTAGAACGCATTTTTTTCCGCTGCTCAGGCGTCATCGACTTATGACGCTTGCGCAAAGCCCGACGCTCTTGAGGGCTCATCTTTAACCAACGTTCTCGCATCGCCTCTTTTTCCGCTTTGGGTAATTTCTGCCAGCGCTTTCGAAGGGTCTGACGCCTCTCTTTCGGAAGTGACTTATACCATTGATGCTTTTTTCGTAGTCGCTTACGGTCTTCTGCTGGCAGTGACTGAAAATTTCGAAAGCGTTTGCGCAACGCTACTTTCCTCTCATCCGGCAAATTATTCCAATGCTTAAAACGCTTTTGCATCAACGCTTTTTTATCGGCAGGCATACTCTCCCAACGTGCAGCCCCTTTTTGCAATTTCTGCTGCTGCCCTGGCTCCAATGCTGACCATCGATCTTGATACGATTGCAATACCTGTTGTTCTGATAGGCTCAAATCACTCCAAGCTACCCCTTTGGCATAAGATAACGGAGCTAAGAACAGTAACCCTAGCACTAACATATTCGTTGCAAATTTATTCATTACCTGGGGCCCCCTCTCTTTCTGACTCCAACATTATTGCACTTGATTGACCATCAGCGTGTTGATTTAACTGCGCCATCATTTCCAATTCCATAGGATCAACCCATTCACCTTCTGCATCTTCGAATTCCACTAAGTAGTCCAGAAATTCGATCGATAACACCTCTTCTGCAATGACCACTCCGGTAAAACATAACAATATAAATAGTGTTCTAATACTCAGCGTCTTAACCTGCATTTAATGCATCCTGTTCCATCAACCACGCAACAAATTCTATATCTTCCAACAGTTCAATATCCTCATCTGATATTGCTTCATCGCTCAATAAAGCAAGGTTTGCCTCCGAATGATCAGGGGCTTCCACGACAGGGTTAGCAAACCAAAACATAGCGACAACAAGCGCCATGACGATGCTGCCTGCACCGCTCCACTGCCACCAAGAACGTGAGCTTTCCTCGGCGGGATACACCGCTTGCTGACGGATAGCATTCAGTCGAATAAGCGTGTCAGCATCAATATCATTCACACTTTCATCCAGCGCCGATTTCGCTTTTTCGATAAATACACGTTCGTGCGCATCATCGAATGGTTTATTACTCATCACCAATGCCCCTCTAATTGACTGCGCAAGCTAGACAGTGCCCGAGAATAATGGGTTTTCACACTTCCCTCGGTAACCTCCATAATCTGGGCCGTTTCTGCGGTACTCATGCCTTCCCACATTCGCATGAGAAAAGCCTGCTGCTGCCTTATCGGTAGCTGACTTATCGCTACTTTTAATTGTGTTGTTGCCTGAGTTAACTGCGTTTGTTTTTCCGGCGTTAACTCCCGTTGATCAGGGGCTACCTGAATAAAATCGTCGGTATCTTCATCCGATTCTTTTGCTAATCCAAACCAACTAAATACTTTTTGTTTCACACTATTTCGACGGTGATAATCGTATATTCGACTTTGCAATATCCGAAAGAACAACGGCTTCCAATCCGCCTCACTCTTATCGCGATACTTCTGTACCAATTTCATCATGGTATCCTGGACTATATCTAACGCATCATCGTCATTACCCGTCGCGATTCTCGCCATTTGAAATCCACGCTGTTGCACGCTGCTCAAAAATCGATTCAGCGCTTTATCCTTATCCACAAATTCTAATCCAGTATCAATAGGAGGTTGAGTGAACCCTAACACGTTAGAAGACATATCCAGTGTACACCAAGTATCCCTAATTCGAAGAGGGTATCTTTCCCTCACCCTATGACGTGGGTTTTCATTGTGTTCTATGAGTAATAACGAGCTTGAGCACGTTTGGTTGACATGATTGTGAAAAAATACCCTTAGATACTACTTTCTTACCTAAAACAAGTATCGGAGATAACCGTGAAGGCGCGAGTCTCCCTCTTCATTGTCTTCGTCTATACCGGTAAGCACAGTGCCCCACATGACATAGAGTGTGAGCTGTTGATCTACCCTTATATCAAAACCTCCCCCCCAAGAACGCATAAACCTGCGCTGCCCCTCTATTTCTCTTTCCCTTGTCACACTTAGATCAACAGCCCTTGCACGTATGGTAAATGACTCAGTTTCTACCTGGGCCCAATCAACGAAAATACGCCCCCACAAATCCACTTTTCCCACGAAGAAGCGCTGTTGATATTCTATCGATGACTCAATAACGTTGTCACCGCTAAGCGCTTGCTCTTTATAACCTCTTACCGAATGTAATCCCCCTATGCTGCGCTGAAAATAAGATTGCAGTGGGAATCCAAGACTAGATTGCGCGGAAACAATCCATACTATTCGTGAACGAGTCGCATCAAACGCTTCGGCCCCAAAACCAAGGGAATACTGATATTCTGCGGTGGCCAGCTGAAAATCGACACCGTCATCAGTACCGATAATGCTGTCTATTTGCACACCGCAAGCCGGTGCTATTTCCATGTAGAAGCTGGTACACAGTAAAGCGCTCGCCTCTATTGTTTCTGTATTAGCCAATCCAGCGTCGTTCCACTCAAACCCCAGACGCCCTTGAGATTCCCCCCAAGAAGACACCGTGCGCCAACGAAACGCGAAGCCAGGTAGCAAGAATTGGCTCTCTTCGATGTCTCCAATTGCGGTATCAACGGCATTGTTAAGCACCTGCCAACGGGCACCTATTGACCATTGGTAAACACCTTCTGGCTCAGAAAAGTCAGCGTCATATAGTCCGTAAGCCCCGAGGTTCCATGCAACATCATCCTCTAGCCCACCACTGTCTTCTATCTCAACCCGACTTAACGAATAATCCCCGACAAACTCAACATGCCACGATTGATGACTCGAGGACCCAGTATCATATATTCCATTAAATCCATGGTAGGCATCACCACCATCGGTCTCATAGGAGAGATCGACGCTGTCTGTTGCAGTCAATAGTGAGAACTTGGCGGCGGATAATATGGACTGGAATGCACTGCTATCACGATCGGTATTGGCAGAATTATTAACCTCTAGCATGAATCGCCAGGGCTCTATCACCTCAAAGTCGCCGGTATCGACAGATAGACTTTGAAGAAAACTATATTCCGCTAAAATTTCATCATAGGAATGCTCTTTTGCTATCGACGTTTGTGAACAAAGCAGCCCTGAGGACAGTAAGAATACGTACCATTTTTTGCGCATTGACCACTAAATCCATCGTCTTACAGAACGAAACGGCCAGTATCGTAGAGCAATTACGTCCCGTCAAGGTGAAGCCAAAGTAGATGCCTCACCTTAAATAAAACAGCTAAGCAACCAATAGTTTTTCTATCACGGCCTCACAGGTTTTTTGATCCATATAACGAGGCACCGGATAATTATAGTGAGCTTCTTTTAGCGCGTCTTTCGCCAATTGAGGAATGTCTTCTTTATTTAGCGCCTCTAGTGTTTCTGTAATACCAAACTCCACTAGCATCTGGCGAATCCTATCAATAAATAGCTGCGCGGCTTCCCGGTCGGTTTTGCCCGCTACCGGCAACCCACTCACTTCAGCCAATTTTGCTAACCGATCTTCTGATCCAAATTTGCAGTAATCAAGCACATGGGGCAGCGTAAGCGCATTCGCAATCCCATGTGGCGTATGGTACTTAGCGCCAAAGGTATGGGCAATCGCATGCACATAACCCAAACTCGCTCTCGTCATTGCCATACCTGCATAAGATGAGCCTGTCGCCATGGCTTGTCGCACGCCTTCATCCTTCCCATTTTCAATGGCTTTAGGCAGGTTTTCCATAATCATTCGCGTTGCCGCTAATGCCAACCTATCTGACTCCTCTGTAGACATCGTTGAGACATAAGCTTCCACTGCATGGGTTAGCGCATCCATACCTGTCGCTGCGGTCACTAAGGGGGGGAGGCCCGTCATCAACGCACCATCGAGTGCAGCCATTCTCGGTACAAGTTTAGGGTCTAATACCAATGATTTTTGGTGAGTCACGCTATCAGACACCACGGCTGCTATAGATACCTCAGACCCTGTGCCCGCTGTCGTCGGAATGACATAAAGAGGTAACGGTGCATTACGCAATTTAAGCACTCCCTTCAGTTGATCCACGGTTTTATCATTGGTCGCTCGAGCGCTAATCACCTTTGCAGCATCCAACGAAGAACCACCGCCAAATGCTAGCACCGCACCACAATTATGCTGCTTTAGTATCTCAACACCGTTTTCGACCTGATCATTGGTAGGGTCAGGCAGTACACCGTCATACACTGCAACCGTCACCCCAAGCGATTCGAGTTCCGCCATTACTGGGTCTAGCAAGCCTAACTCCCTTAACACCTTATCCGTCACAATCAGTACATTCTTCTCCCCTAAGTGTGCCATCGAGCGACATAATTCTAGGGATGAACCCGGCCCTGAAAACACCGTGGGCTGTGGAACAGGCAGCACTTTACTCAGTGCTTTGAACCCAGCAATGATACTCTTATAACCTTTCACTTGAAGCGAGAACAGCATAGACAAACTCCGACAACAGAACGCATTAGAGTAATTACTCTAGCAGAACATGGGAGATACAACCAACCACCTAAAAAGCCTTAAAGTAACATGTTGCGCCACCTTCTGGAGTCAAGGCGGCGCAACGACAAAGAGATACGAGGAACTATGCTGGTTCTAGTTACACAGGCTGAATAAATGTTTATATTTCCCCTTGCAAGCCAAACTCCCTCCCTCTGACGAACTAGTTTGCCCCCTACCTTGCTTAGCTTTGGGGGAATCAGGGGTAGACAGTAATGAACGCCCTACTCCAAATCGATACGCAAACTCTATTGAGTAAACATCCTTATCTACGTTGGGCCCTATCTCTACCTCTGTCATTGCATATGAAGCTCCAAGGCTAAGATTATCGGTAAAGTATATTTTCGCGCGAAACTCCGCTGTCGTATTTTCAATATCTTCTATTTCAGAAAACCGATATTCAGCACCTAAGCTGAACTGCCGACTAAAATAGAAATCAATAGAAGTCCTAGCACCGGAACCCTCGCCGTCACTATCCGATTCACTATCCGAGAGCCGAGAAACAGTGTATTCACCTTCAAGGTTAACCGCAAAACCTGGTCCAAACATTGCGACATACCTGACCATCGGACCTATCGAGTCGATGTCAGTATACTTATCTACAGACACTCGGTTCCACTTTCCACCCACAAGCAAATTATCACCTATCAGCGCTCCACCAGCTAACGTAAAAAAAGTTTGATCATTACCGTCAATATCATCCGCTAATTCCTCAATAGCATTTAACTCGATGCTGCCATTAGCCTCCGCTTGCAACTCATCAATCTCTTCATCTAAACCATCAATATCAGTGCTCAAACGATGATAATCAAATGCGAAATAGATCGGAGTCGCCTTCCCGAAATACTCCACACCAACACTCGCGTCGGTCACTTTAACGCTATCAAATTCACTATTAGTCGTTTCCGCATACCCGAAGCCAACATGGCTTGAGCGCCCCAAAAAGCTGGCTTCCCCGAGGGGTAAACCACCAGTCACGACAGGATCGATATAAAAGGCCGCTTTCACTCTTCCTGTATCAGTCTCAAGCGCAGACATCTCGGCCCGATCATAAGAAATAGAGAGCTCGCCCTGGTAATCCGCATACCCAACGGAAGGTAGGAAAAAGAGTTGAGATAAGGCTGTTGCCACTAGGATTTTCTTCACTGACTACTCCTGTAAATTTCTATTTTTATTGTTCTAAAAGGCCTCTTTCCATTGAAATGACCTTCGAATCTTTTTCTAAGCCCCTAGAAGGGAGCGTAATACTAGCAAGTCAACTGCTTGGTGCCTATTCATTCGCTTAATTAACGATCCAAAATAAGGCATAATAGCCGCATTTATTTCACTATCAGCGTACTTAGTAGGAAGTTCAATGGATACAATTACGATAACCACTCCCGATGACTGGCACCTCCACTTTCGAGATGATGATATGCTCATCGAAACGGTACCGGCGACAGCACGCTGCTTCCAACGGGCTATCGTAATGCCAAACTTGGTCCCGCCCGTGATTGATGGGGATATGGCGCAAGCTTACAAAGAACGAATTCTTGCCGCTCGCCCAAAAGACAGTTCTTTCCAACCATTGATGACAATCTATCTCACCAACAACACAACTCCTGCAATGGTTAAGAGCGCCCATGATGCTGGCGTAGTCGCGGCGAAATTATATCCTGCTGGCGCCACAACAAATTCAGATGCAGCGGTCACCGACATCACAAATATCTACCCAGCGTTAGAAGCAATGGCCGATATCGGTATGCTACTACTGATTCATGGCGAAGTAACAACTGCTGAGACCGATATTTTTGACCGAGAGAAGGTGTTTATCGATTTGCATCTACAGCCTATCGTAGACAAATTTCCACAGCTTAAAGTGGTATTTGAGCATATAACCACGGCAGAGGCTGCATCCTTTGTCAGCGAGAGCTCTGACATGGTTGCGGCAACTATTACACCGCAGCATCTACTGCTTAATCGTAACGATCTATTAGTCGGTGGCATACGCCCACACAACTTTTGTTTGCCGATTCTGAAACGTAATATCCACCAGGAAGCCTTGCGTAAAGTGGTCGCTTCGGGCTCACCTAAATTTTTCCTCGGAACAGACTCTGCTCCCCATGCGAAAAACAAAAAAGAAAACGCCTGTGGTTGCGCTGGGTGTTACAGCGCGTGGAGTGCATTAGAACTTTATGCTCAAGTATTTGATGACCTTGGAGCCCTCGATAAATTAGAGGGCTTTGCCAGCCATCATGGCGCCGATTTTTACGGACTAGCGCGTAATTCTGGGTCCGTCACACTCACCAGAGAAAGCTGGACAATTCCCGAAGAAATCATTTTACCCAATGACGAGCCCATCGTTCCATTTTTTGCAGGAGAATATGTGAACTGGAAGGTAAGCTCTGTAAAATAGTACCCAAGTAACGTTGCCGTTACAAAAGTATGGAGCGCTATCTATTTCTGCGCTCCATACTCTCTGCTAAACCGCTCCAGTCATGCGATTCCAACGCTGCTTATTTCTGTTGGCTGCCTTTACAAAAAATCCACCGCACACCAATAAGGCCCTCTGAAAAACAATATAACACCGCACTTTTAACGGAATATCTTTTCTCAATTCAAATCGATATTGCTTTCCTGTGACATCATTGTGTAAACACAACCTTGTGTTATCAATCCCGTCGTCCGTCGAGGCGTCATCAACAGTAATTGCGTTTCCCAAATACCTAAACCGCCGCTCATTCGTTGCGTTGAACCCAAAAGGCAGGGGAACTCCGAAAATAATGGCTTGCAGCTGATCGTTTCTAACCCGCATAGAACCGTATAGAGGTAATGGTGACATTGATTTTGGCACCCGAAAAATACCCGTGCATTGCTGTGCCACAATGGAGGATACGGCTACCGCTGGACGATGCGTTGTAATCTCAGATTTCTCCTTAATATCAGTAATAGTTGCATCAGGAAATAGTGATAACAACTCATCATTGACGAGGCAATCAATCACCAAGTGCACCCTGGTCACCTGACTCCGATTATGCAACCGGTGAGTTTGAGAAAAATCCCCGAACCAGCACTCCCCTTCACCCCATTTAACCCTCTCACCGCCAATATGGAATTCAACATCCTTATGAGTCACTATGGGTATGTGAAGTCGAATTACACCAATGTCCCAACTAAACCCAGTGTCTTTATGCTCCCCTATCTTCTTATTCGGCGGAAGAAAGAGTAGCCGAGCCGTTGTGATGGGAAATAAAAACCCATCAAGAACCTCCTTAAAGTAGGAGCAGCGTGTTAATACCTCTGTGTCTTTATATATTCCCCCTTCCACAAAAGCAATGGCGTTCCTGTAGTCTCCATCGACACTGCGTAACGATATTCCTTTCCAACTACCATCGTGATACGGCCCAACTTGCGGCTGTGATTTGAACAACGTCTTTGCTAGTTGCAAGTCAGCCTGCAATCTTTGAACATCAAAAGACGGTTGTAGGCGCGCTTGTACAGGTAACACCATAAGATCCCCACTCCCTGAAGAACACTACTTAAGAGCGGCTATCGTTACATACGCAATAGATATGGGATATCTACCAAAAGGAGTATATTAACGCTGCGAAAGAAGAGTTACTGTTTTACTTGGCCTAAATACCCTTCTAACAATTGATAGAAAACGGGCCTTACGATTGGCTTCGCTAAACATCCATTGCTGCCAACCTCCTCATAGGTTTTAACATCTTCCTGCATGACATTTGCCGTTAACGCCAAAATAGGTACACCATGGCCTTTCGATCGAATTTCTCTAATCGCATCGACACCATTCATAACTGGCATTTGAATATCCATAAGCACCAAATCAAACGTGTTATTTTCGACCGCTTCTACCGCTTCTCTCCCATTATTGACTAACGTTAACTCCGCTCCCGTTTTCTTAATCAACATTTCTACTAATTTTTGATTTACCGGATTATCTTCTGCGTAAAGAATCTTCCCTCGCAACACAGGAATAGAAACCGTGGTCGTCGTGCTTTCCTCTTTAACTTGCTTACTCTCTTCCCAGCTATTAATCCATTCACTTCGATCAGGAAGCTCTCCGCCTATATAAGATGCAAAGCAGCTGCCTTTATCGGGAGTACTTGTAACCTCAATCGTGCCCCCCATCAATTCAGATAAGGTCTTGGAAATAACAAGACCCAATCCTGTACCGCCAAAATTTCTCGCAGTAGATTCATCTGCTTGAGAAAACTCCTGAAACAAGCGACCTAACTGTTCTTCACTCAATCCAATCCCTGTATCGATGACAGCGAATCGCATCAAGGACTTTTCTTCACTCCAACCCACTTCAATTGTCACACCACCATCTTTAGTGAATTTTAGCGCATTGCTGCACAAATTTAGTAGAATTTGTTTGAGCCGCTTAGGGTCCGCAATTATTTTCACCGGTATAGGGAATAGGTACTTCACCTTAAAATATAAACCTTGCGATATCGCTTTCATCACAAAGTATGATTCTATATCTTTCATCAATAACGCTAAATCAACGTCAATTTGTTCAACTTCTAATTCATGCGCTTCTATTTTTGAGAAATCGAGAATATCGTCGATTAATCCGAGTAAGTGATGGCTACTGCGGATAATAGTATCCACCGCATTTTGCTCTTCTTTAAAGGTTAACTCCTCATCGGATAATGACTCACTGTAACCGATAATCGCTGTCAGGGGCGTTCGGATCTCATGACTCATATTTGCTAGAAATTCACCCTTCGCAGAGGCAGAGGCACTTGCCACTTCTTTCTCAACACGATTTTTCTCCCTCTCCCTTTCCGCCTGTTCTTTTTCCTTTCTAGCAGTAATATCGACTAACGTACCCTCAATATGACTCGGCCTACCGTCATCACCTAGAATCAACTGCGCTGAATGCCTACCCCACGCATTACCTCCAGAGATCCTCTCATAAGCAATCTCAGTCTGAAACATACCGTCTCTTGCCAGCATGTGATATTGTAGTTGAGGGTCCGTATAACACATGTTTGTCGCGCTATTACCGGAGGTAATCATCGATTCAACATTTTCATAACCCAACAGTTTTGCCATCGAGAGATTGGCACTAACCATCTTTCCATCAAGAGTCATCCTGTACATACCCTCAACTGCATTATCAAAGATGGATCTGAATTTTGACAAACTCTCCATCGAGCGTTGGTTCGCTTCCAGCGCAGCTGACTGAAGGAATTTAATACGATCCGCTAAGGCAAAAGAAAGCAACACAGCCCCAACCAACGTTCCAATAGGAGCCGACACGAGTAACAACGGGGTCGCTGGCATGAAACCTGCGATCACACTCGTAAACAACGCCCCTCCAGTCACCGTCGCTAGAATCCCCGCGAAGTAATAACGCGCACTTTCATTTCCCCCAGCCCAAGCGACTATCGCCGTTATCATCAACACTGCCATGAATACAAGTGAGATTCCGGTGAGCCATAACTGCTCGG
Source organism: Gammaproteobacteria bacterium 45_16_T64 (assembly GCA_002162955.1). Taxonomy (GTDB): domain Bacteria; phylum Pseudomonadota; class Gammaproteobacteria; order Pseudomonadales; family Ketobacteraceae; genus 42-54-T18. The sequence continues at coordinate 229,293 of MABD01000030.1, read as the reverse complement.
TAATAAAATCAACAAACAGCCCCACACTACCATTGACGATAATAACCATTCCAATGATATTAAATATCAAATCAAAACCTGGCATTTTATCTTTGGTTTCCAGGAATATTTTGGAGAACTGTACCATGACAAAATAAGTGCTCCACAGTAACGGAGGCAAATAGTATTTTGAAAGAAGTGCACCGCCATCACCAAAAACTGTTAGCCCATGACCAATTTCGATAAATTGCCATAGTGTAATTCCAAAAACATAAAGGAAATAGAAAAGATAACCCGAATCCCTGACAGAGAGATAAACAAATACATTGTACAAAGCCATTATTAGCATGCCACCAAAGAAAAGGCCGTAAACAAACTCTTCGTATGCGACTTTTTCAGCGAACGCAATAGGATTCCATAACATTATCGGTAAAAACAATGCGTTTTCATTTTTTATTCTTAGGTAGTAGGTCTTTTCTTGAAATAACGTTGTAGTAATAGGGAATACGCTATTAACATGAATTACTTTACGGTCAGATATAGGCTTTCTAATGTCTGCAGATTGTACTGTATATCCACCAATTCCATCAGGAGAATACAGCTCTGCAATATTCAGCTGTGATCGCCCGACTTCTAGATACCACAATCTGTTAGGCCCGACGTCGGCAATAGATGGGTTTGATGTCAAAGTAAAACGTAGCCAAAAAGTATGCCCGGTAATCCCCTTATTTAGAATACTTCCTTCACTGACTTCAAATTCATCATCGAAACGGCCACTGGATACATCATCGACCGTAAGTTCACCCAGCTTATCCTCTAGCACTTCCATTTTAGGATTAACTGAATAGGAATCCACTGCACCAAAAAGGTCAATCGATCGCTGCTGATAATCTAACTTAATCATCTCTACTGGTTTATCAAAATCAATCCAGCTTTCAGAGAAAGCAACGCGAGGCAAATTCGCAAATATTATTATCAAGAATACGATTTGTGATATTAGTCGTGTATTAAGGTAAATCCTCATACAAAAGCACCAGGCGTACTACAGTATTTTCTCTTTGGTTTCAGGTTCATCCTTTGACTTAAGCATTTCCACTGGAAAAATACCTTTCTCCACGTCGTCTTTTACTGTTGTCTCCGATTCGCTCTCATCATCATCCTCTCTCGCTCTAATAATACTAATCGCACTGATATACAAAGACATCGCGACAATTAACAATGCGGGCTGTACAAAAGCCACTATCTCAGGAGGCTCAGTCGCCGTCGTAAGTTTCATCGTAAGAATTAACGACGGAATAAGTATCAAAAATAGGGTTGTCGATATAATAAGTACAACCCGCTCTTTATAAATCCCAAGCGATTTATCCGCAACCAACCCCTGAAAAAACTTACTGACACTGAGCCCTGTCAATATAGATGCCGCAATGGATAACTCAGGGCCCAATAATATGCTTTTTGCTTCTCCTGCCCACAGTGTTTGTAATAAGATCGCCATAAACGGAAGCATTATAAACAAAATATCAGCATAGGTTCCCTGTTTGATTTTGTTCAGCTCTTTCTCATCAGCTACGAGACTATCTTTACCATTCATAACATCACCATCAGTGTTTCTCATCAATACTATCAACAACCAGACTAAACTCTTTTACTATCTTGGGTAACCAGTGGCTCACATCTTGAGTATCGCCATTCTTAAGCGCTTGCTCCAACTGCTGACTTTTTTTAGTCAAACCCTCTAATTGAAATGAGATAGCGGTTTCGCTCACTTCACTGGCTAACTCTCTAAGCTTAGCCCAATTTTCACTCTTAACTAACTCAATCATCATTTCTTGAATTCTCGGTAAGTCATTCGCAAACCGACGCATCACTGCTCTCTTCTGCACTTGTAAGCCAGGTTCGCGAATCTGTTCAGGTTTTGCGGGTATTAGTGAAGGCTGGGTTGCCAAATGCCTCTCCAAACTAGAATACAATTCTTTATTATTCAAAGGCTTAGAAATACACCCCATGCATCCCGCAGACAGTGCTTTATCTATTTCCACAGAATCTTGCTCTGCGGTTAATGCGTAAATAGGTATATCGCAGCCTTGCTCTATAAGGTATTTCGTTGCTTCAACCCCATCTCTTCTAGGCATATTGATGTCCATCAAGATCAGGTCAGGGTGAATTTGCAGGGTTTTTTCACACACTTCGATACCATCATTAGCAATCACAACGTTAATCCCTGTTTTTTTGATGATTCGCTCAATAAGCTTCTGATTCACTACATTATCTTCCGCCAACAACACTGTACCAAAAAGCTTAGGAATGACGACTTCCGAACGTTTGGTCATTTTCTGTGGTGCCGGTTTTCTATCTAGCCACACCGTTTTGCCTTCGAGGCACTGCCCTACAACAAATGTAAACACACTGCCTTTGCCATGCTCACTAAGAACATCGATGGTTCCATTCATTAGGCTGGCCAATCTCCGGGATATCGCCAAGCCAAGTCCTGCACCACCGTATTGTCTAGTTGAAGAGGTATCAGCCTGGTCAAACACGTGAAACAGGTTATCCCTAACCTTATTACTCATCCCCACACCACTATCGATCACCTCAAAGCAAAGACGCTCACTATCGTATTCCCACGACACCGCTAATATCACACTACCTTTCTCGGTGAATTTCAGCGCATTGGAACAGATATTTTGGAGTACTTGCGCTATACGTAGAGGGTCACTAACCACCGTTTCCGGAATGGGGTAACGATAAACCACATCAAATCTAAGTTTCTTTTTCTTGGCTTCCTCATGAAACTCACTCTTAATTTTCTCAACAAAGGTCACCAAATTTATCGGAACCTGCTCTATCATGAGCATACCAGCTTCAATCTTCGAAAAGTCCAAGATGTCATTAATAAGACTTAGCAAATTATGGCTACTGTCAAAGACCAATTTTATTGCATTTTTTCTTTCTCTACCTAATAATGCAGGTTCTTTGAGAGACTCACTGAATCCAATAATAGCATTTAGCGGCGTGCGTATTTCATGACTCATATTCGCTAGAAATTCGCTTTTTGCCGACGTTGAAGCTTCTGCAATTTCCCGCTCCGTTTTTTCGTTTTCCTTATCCTTTATCGCCAACTCCTTCAATTTTATTTGCGTAATATTGGTAACTGAGCCCTCGATATGACTATAGAGGCCAGACTCCCCAACGATTAATCGAGCACTATGACTTGCCCATACCTGCTTTTTCCCTGGCATAATAAATGAGAAATAGTTAATCGACACTCCATGCTCTATCATTTCTCCAAATTGCCTATCGGTATCTTCAAAAACTCTACTGGCAATATCCTTGCAACGGAGGATATCCTGAGTGCTTTCAAAGCCAAACAACTTCACCAATGCAGGGTTAGCACTAACTACCGTCCCCGACAACGACATTTTATACATACCATCCAATGCGTTATCAAATACAGACTGATACCTCTCCAAATACCCCATCGCCTGTTTATCCGCTGTCAACGCTAGCGCTTGTTCATTCTTAATTCTATTTGCAAGCGCGAGTGATAACGTCACCGCCTCGACTAAAATTCCGATAGGCGTTGCTGCCAATGTCAGTGGCGTTGCGGGGATTATTTGATAAGTAACACCCGAGAATATCATCAAACCTGCGACATTTGACAACCACGCCAAACAAAAATACTTAGCGTTTTCATTACCGGTAATCCAACAATAAGATATCATCATTAAAAATAGAGGAAGAAATATCGACATATAGATTAGATTCCATAGCGCCGAAATATTGTATTCAGAAAATGGAACCAGAAAAAAACTAATCAATGCTACAGCGATAAATACGTTAACTATCTTATCTATTCTCGGGTGAAAACGATTCAATTCCATAAATGTCTTTGAGAACATAGAGCCCGCTATACAACTCTCCCAAATAAAATATAGAATAAACTCTTTATTAAACGTTCCTATTATATTCTCAACATGGATAACCCCGTGCCCTAACTCTAGGAATTCAAAAACCACGATACCAAACAAATAGAGCACATAGTATAAATAGCTCACATCCTTCATGGAGAAATACAAAAACAGATTATAGACAAGCAATATGATCATGCTTCCAAGCAAAACACCGTATAAGAATTCTTCTATCGCTACTTTGTGAATAAACTCCTCTGGAGACCACAAGAATAGGGGGAATTTTAATAAAGTATTGCTCTTTATTTTAAGGTATAGGTCGATTTTCTGACCGATGCCGATATCTAGCGGAAAAACACTATTCGCATGTGAAATATCGCGATCGCTGAAATCGACCCTCATATCCGACGTTTTCACTTCGTATATTCCATCATACTCAGAAATAAAAAGTTCAACCTCGTTTAGCTGGCTTCCTCCCACCTCCAAATACCATCGCTTCAACACGGTTTCATTGGGGTATGCATCAGGATAATCCAACGTGAATTTCACCCAATATGTCGACGTTGTAATCCCTGTATTAAGAATAGGGTTATTATTTTTAACAAATTCGGATGCATATTTCGATGATGCTATTTGATCTATTGTTAGATCATTACTGACATCTTCAAAATACAACATATGTGGCGTTAGCAGGTACTGACCTTTCGAAAACAAACGAACACCCTGCTCCGCCTCTTCGGCGAAAATAGCTGCACATGAAAGGAAAGGTAATAATGCAAAAAAAATCGTAATTATTATTTTATGGATACGCACGAACACACGCTCCAATGAAGACTGCTAGAGATACGATTACCCTCACCCCGCCAAATTTTCTAACATTAATAAGGAGTTAGTTCCCTTACTTTAGTATAGTTAACACTGACAAAGCACAAGTTATTCCCCTGCAATAGCTTTTTTAAGGATAATTTTTATAGCTAATAACAGGAACCATAGAAATCGACATTCTATGTACAAAGAAGGAATAACAGAGCTAACTCGATAAGCTAACGGTCTAGCATTTATGCTTTCTTATGATTCGTTTTCTCTGAGGCCGCAACCAAGTTCAGTTCCGTTTCTACGATAGGTAGCCATCTATTAACGTCTTCTTCATTATCAGATATCAATGCTTCAGATAGACAACGGCAATAGGTCGTTAAATCAAGGAGGGAGCATTGATCAGCAACCTCCACAATCTGGTCGCTTAGTTCCCTGAGCCTCCCCCATTTCTTAGCCTCTATCAGGTCACGCATAAAAACTTCTATCTGAGGCAATTCATCGGTGAATCGATTGACCTCAGGGTTCAACTTTTCAGGTGGATGAATTTCACTAACACTCGTTTTATCCCCCCCCCTTTCATCGTTAAGTGAAACAATAGCGGGAGGCGACGCAAGCAAATGATTTTCTAACATCGAATAGATCTCTTTCTTATTGATCGGCTTGGATAAAACACCCTGACACCCTACACTAATAGCGTCTTCAACTTCCTTTTGACCCAATTCCGCAGTGAGGGCAAAGATAGGTCTGGCATATCCCTGGGCACGAATATACGCCGTAGCTTCCAGTCCATTTCTATTCGGCATATTGATATCCATAAGTACCACATCGGGAAGCCTTTTATCACAACATTCACATGCTTCGATGCCATCATTTGCCAGCAACACCGTCACGCCTGTTTTCTCTATTAACTTTTTTATCAACTTTTGATTAACTACATTATCCTCAGCAAGCAGTACGACTCCCTCTAGGCTTGGCACTGGCACCGTTGGTTTACTCGTGGATTTTTGATTATATTTATCCACAGTACTGGTTATCTCATTTATATCTGGCAATCTATCTATCCAATCAGCACCATCACTCTTCTTTGCCCGAAAACTAATACTAAATTCACTACCTTCTCTTTTCCCTTTCTTATATTCAACATCCCCCCCCATTATTCTGGCTAGATACCTTGATACTGGTAACCCTAGCCCCGCCCCTTTAATACACCTTTCATCTAAACCGTCCTCATTATTTCTTAGCTCGAATAAGTCCCTTACCGCGAAGTCAGAAACGCCTACACCTGTATCAACAACAACTATCGACATACTATCGTTCAACCAAGATACATGTACATTCACTTTCCCTTGCGTTGTAAAATTAACCGCGTTGTCACACACATTCGTTATAATTTGACGAATTCTTGTAGGATCCCCTTCAATTTTTGAAGGTAATCTAGAAGCGAATTCAACATTGAAATGTAAGCCTCTTTGGATCGACTTTTTTTGAAACTCGCAATCAATATTCAAAAGTAATCCACCGGTATCTACATCAATATTCTCTACTGCAAACCTGCCCGATTCTAGCTTCGAAATATCCAGTATATTATTGATTATTTTCAGAAGATTTTGACTGTTCCCCATTACCGTATCGATATATTCTTTCTTCAGACTTTTGTCAAACACACCCTCTTGCAGTGACTCACTGTATCCAATTATCGCGGCTAGAGGCGTTCGTATCTCATGACTCATCATCGATAAAAACACACTCTTCTCGGAAGCCGCCGCAGTGGCTATATTCCTGTCAACTCTCTCTCTAAATCCCTTTTTAATCGCATATTCCTTTTCCTTGATTTCTGTCATATCAATCACTGCACCTTTGATACTAATCACATCATTCTCAGAGGTGTAACTTAGATGAGCTCGATGATGCAACCATCGACTCCCCCCCCCGCGCACGCTGAATTTCAGCTCATTAATCATCTCGCCTTTATCCAACAAGATCCGCAATTGCTTTTCACCATCATCAAACAGCTTCGCTGCTACACTATTCCCATTTTCAACAACTTCTCCGACACTCTTCATCCCCATGATCGATGCCATAGACGGGTTAGCATTTTTGATAACCCCCTGCAGAGTCATTTGATACATACCCTCCTGTGAATTCTCAAAGACTGATCGATACTTAGATAGGTTGCTCATCGCTTCGTCATCAGAATCCAATGCCGATTTTTGAGCCATTTTTATACGATTTGCCAGGGCAAACGAGAGTATTACTGCCTCGAAAAATACGCCCAAAGGTGCAGACATGATGGTAAATGTATTGGATGGCAGAATCTGGTTAACCATCAATGAATAGATAATGAATCCAAAACAATTGAAATTCCATGCGAAGAAAAAGAATTTTGCATTCACACTTCCTTTGGACCACGCGTACGCACTGGCGATAAGCATATAGCAAAGGACAACAGATGAAATTGTTGTTATCCAAACAACAGAATCCTTAAAATTTATAAGAAAATTGGAGAAAAGGCTTACACTCACTGCACCAAGGAGCAGTAAGAATATTGTATCTATCTTTTTGTATAATCTATGTGTTTCCAAAAATGTCCTGGCAAATAGTATTCCTGAGAATAGCGAAAACAATACAATAAAAGGAATAAATTCTTTACCTACTACTTGAAAAATTTCGCCCGCATGAATACTTCCATGTCCCACTTCGAGCATTTCGAAATAGGTAACGCCACTGAGATACATCACATAGTAGAGGTAACCAACATCTTTCACAGATGAATACACAAAAAGATTGTAGATCATCATAATCAGCATCCCACCAAAGAAGGTTCCGTAGATAAACTCTTCTATAGCAACCTTAGCTGCAAAGCCTTCTTGACTCCATAACACTAAAGGGATTCTCAAAGATGTCTTATTCTCTATCTTTAAATAGAAAGTCAGCTCTTCATCTAGATACGTTATAATCGGAAAAACACTATAAATATGACTAACAGGGCGCTGCTCCCACTGTATTCGTAGATCAGAGCTACTTACCTGAAAGGCTCCATCCAATTCAGGGACATAGAGCTCAGCGACATTTAGCAACGACTTTTCAACTTCCAAATACCAGCGTTTATGTGGCTGTACATTTGGGTAGGTCGCCGGGTAAAGTAACGTCGCTCGAATCCAGAAAGTATGGGTCGTTATGCCAAGGTTAGGCAGTGCCACCTCATTTTTTACAAATAGCTCGTCATAAGCAGAAGAAGACACTTGATCAATAGATAGGCCATTCGTCTTATCCTCTAGCACATACATATGAAGATTAAGCGGCAACCGGTCCTTGGTAAACAATCGCACAGGGGCGTCCGCTAGGCTTGAACTGGACAACCCCAAGAATACAAACCAACACATTAATACCAGTAATCTGCGCCCTCTATACACTGCAGAACACCTGCGACTTAACGCCAATCTGCAATAACACCAATACTTGCCGCCCCCTAACAAACGACTACGCAACTTATAAGCGTACCTATTACCAGTATAGTTGAGCATTAGTTTTTACCAGCAGAGCTTAAGGCATACTCAACTAGCCACTCAATATGCGGTTACCACCCCGTTAACCTGTTAATAACCCACATTATTTTTGAAAACAGTAATCTTTGAGTATCGATAGCAACACCGAACCTAATTCACTTGCTACACTGTTGATGGCATATTGTTCCTGGAAACTAAAATTTGTATCAAACCCTATTCAAGCTATTTCAAGCTGCCATCGGTAGCATCAAGGATCTCACCCCCATTGTGCTGGTGGTACTTTTCTTCCAGTTAGTGGTGTTAAAACAGCCCTTGCCGGAATATGGCCAGCTCATAGCCGGGCTACTTCTCGTCATTTTAGGGCTAACATTCTTTATTCATGGGTTGGAGCAAGGCTTATTTCCTATTGGCGAGTCCCTTGCACACGCCTTCGCACGCAAAGGTAGTGTCACCTGGTTACTGATATTTAGCTTTTCTTTAGGCTTTGGGACAACCGTAGCCGAACCTGCACTGATCGCCGTTGCCGCAGAAGCAGCCAAAGTGGCCGCTGAAGGGGGGATGATTGAACGTGAAGTGCAAGCCCAATCCTCTTACGCCAATGGTCTACGCTATACCGTCGCGTTTTCAGTTGGGCTGGCCATTGTCATCGGTGTATTACGTATCCTACGAGGGTGGCCCATTCACTGGATAATTGCCGGTGGTTATGTGTTGGTCGTCATCATGACTGCTTTTGCCCCGAAAGAGATCATCGGTATAGCGTATGACTCTGGTGGCGTAACAACATCTACGATTACCGTTCCACTGGTCACGGCCTTAGGAGTTGGCTTAGCGTCGTCAATTAAAGGACGCAACCCAATGATCGATGGGTTTGGGCTCATTGCTTTTGCATCTTTATTACCCATGATATTTGTCATGGCCTACGGCATGGCGATCACCCAATGATTAGTACTTTAATCAACACTCTGATGAATACCGCTCTCGATATCCTTCCGATTGTCGTCATTATCTTTGGATTTCAATTTGCCGTCATTCGAAAAGTACCCCCTAATTTGGGGCGGGTTGTGGGTGGGTTTCTTTGGGTCCTCTTTGGGTTAGCACTATTCCTTGTTGGGCTAGAACTCTGTCTATTTCCTCTAGGAAGACTCATGGCAGAGCAACTCACTGACCCCATCTTTATTGAAAGCTCACGCCTAATGGCTAATCTCACTTCCAGCGAGCAGGGAAGCCACTGGCTTAATTATTACTGGGTGTACCTGTTCGCATTCCTTATTGGTTTTAGTACCACCATTGCTGAACCATCGTTAATCGCCGTCGCAATAAAAGCCAATGAAGTCTCTGGTGGAGCAATTAGTGTGACTGGACTAAGAATATCGGTTGCCATTGGCGTTGCCGTGGGCATTACTCTTGGCTCATATCGCATCGTTGTAGGTGACCCAATACATTGGTACATCATCGCCGGGTATATTATTGTCATTTTACAAACAACCATTGCCCCCAAACTTATTATCCCACTTGCCTTTGACTCAGGGGGGGTAACCACCTCAACAGTCACTGTGCCTTTAGTGGCGGCTCTTGGCTTAGGGTTATCGGAGACCGTTCCTGGCAGAAACCCTCTCATTGATGGCTTTGGTCTCATTGCCTTTGCCAGCCTTTTCCCAATCATATCCGTCATGGCCTACGCCCAAGCGTCACAATTTTGGCTCAATCGAAAGAAAGATAGCACCAGCATCAAACCCATAACGTCTGAACACAATGACTCACAGTAACTCACAGCAACAAGGAAACCATCATGCACTTTAAAATGATCGTCGTTTTTGTAGAGGATGATAAAACCAATGCGGTGATGAACGCCGCTCGGCAAGCAGGGGCGACCGGAGCGACCATCATTAACAACGCTCGTGGGGAGGGCCTGAAACGCTCTAAGACATTTTTTGGGCTTACTTTGGAAACACAAAGGGATGTCGTGTTATTTCTGGTAGAGGAGCATTTAAGTCGACATATCCTTGAGGAGATAGGCCGCGCGGGCCATTTCGATGACAAGCCAGGTACCGGTATCGCTCTGCAACTAGATGTTGAGGATGCGGTGGGCGTCAGCCACCAAGTTCAAAAAATAACAAGTGAAATGGAGGACTTACTATGACTTCTCGAAAAAACATTTTAGCCAAAGATGTCATGCGCAACCACTTTGTAGAACTCGATGGCATGGCAACGGTAAAACAGGCAATCCAACTAATGAATCAACAAGGGGCCAAGGTTGTTATCATCAAAAAACGGCACGAGCATGACGCCCATGGCTTGGTGTTACTGTCTGATATTGCGAAGAAAGTACTGGCACGAGATAGAGCACCTGAGCGGGTTAACCTTTATGAAATAATGTCAAAACCCATGTTAACGGTTCCGCCGGAAATGGATGTCCGGTATTGCGCGCGTTTGTTTGACCGTTTCGGACTGTCGGTAGCTCCCGTACTACAAGGACAGGATATTATTGGCGTGGTAAGTTACGGTGAATTAGTGCTACATGGTTTATGTGAGCTAATAGATTAAGCCCCCATGCCATTCCTTAGGAGTAATTAACGGTAAAAGTGACCTTTCTTTTCATGTTGCTGTGTCTTAAAACGCCTGTGCACCCACATATATTGCTCTGGGAACTTTCGTATCTGTCGCTCCAGACCTTCGTTAATTAGCGCGGCATCCGTGCAATCGTCTCCACGAGGAAAGTTCTCTAATATAGGACTGAATTCCAATTCGAAACGGCCATCACTTTTCCTATGGTGACCCACAAACACAACAGCAGCTCCCGTCATCTGAACTAACTTTGCAGTACTATTTAACGTCGCGGCCTCAATACCAAAAAAAGGCGCAAACACCGAATGCTTTGTTCCATAATCCTGATCTGCCGCGTACCACAATACACGCCCTTTTTTTAGCCCTTTCAGCATAGAGCGTAACGCAGAGCGTTCTATAATGTGATCAAAGAATCGTGCCCGCCGAGTCCTTATAAAATAATCAAACAACGGGTTATTATGTCGTCGATACGTAACATCGATCGGTACGCAATAAGAAATCAGAGCGCCGCCCAAATCCAGGTTACTGTAATGCGCCCCCACCAAAAGCACCCCTTTTCCTCGAGCCACCGCATTCTGAATATTCTCCTGACCGATGACATCAATTTGGGCCTTCAATCTCTCAGGCTTGCCCCACCACGCGTAGGCTGATTCAAAAACACCCACGATATTTTCTTTGATACACTGTTTTACCAATTCCTCTCTTTCAGCGGGCGCTTTTTCTGGAAAACATAGCGCAATATTCACCCTGACTATATGACAACGCTTACGAGCAAGCGTGTAAGCGAGAACACCACAACCTTCACCAAAGCGCCTCAATAGTGCATAGGGTAACTGGGCAATACACCATAAAAAGCCAATAGCAATCCAATCAGGGATAAAACGAAAGGTCACCGCCTCCTTCCAGGATTGAATTTCAACACTCTTTGCCATACCAATAACTCTCTCAATTAGGGCAGCGATTGCACCACTAATCACACCGCTCATCAAGATGAATCCCAAAAACATTGTCACAAAGCAAGAAAATCGTTACAAAGTGCTAATTTTGCCATGCAACTGCAAAATTTAGGTTGATCATTCAAGAGGTTATTATCAATATGGTGGGGGAAACAAACTAGGTCTCTATTGAGTACCCAAAGGGGGGGAATTACTATGCAACTATTTGCCATTCTAGCAGTATTGGTCGCCGCCAATTTTGGCGCAGTATATTATGGTTCGGATATGTTAGATGATCAATCAGCTGACGAGCCCACAGGCATTGTCGAAATCCAGGAAGAAGTTGCAACGGAGATAATAGACAACTCAACGGTCGAAATAACAGAAACGACTCCAGCAGAGTAAGCTATTTCGCTGAGTTTGACGCCCCCCAGGCACCCCTGCCTGGGTTCAGCACGCAAAGCAGATAGGCTATGGTGCTATAAGAATAACTTTTACTGACTCATCAACGGCATCGGTGTCCACATAGCCAATCATATTCTGATTGCCTGCAATAAACTCCATAACCTCTCGACTATCGCTTACCGCGAAAGGGGGCTGCCCCTTGCCCGCAAAAATAATTCGAGACCAATAAGAATTAAGTTGTGATTGAGTCTTCTTAACCACGTCGTGATAGAAAGACTCCCTTGCCTCTTCCCCTTCCCACTGATCAATCGGAACGACCTTTGTACCATCAGGGAGATTCCTGCTCTTCCCCAAGAAAATACTCACTACTTCTTCAATCGTTATATCATTGGTTGCATTATCATTATTAATGATAATGGCCAACTCAGCTTGGACACTAGAAGAACAAAGCAAGAATGCAGCCAGCACCCCGACCCATTTGCCCACCCCCGGAAACTCCATTGATACTGCCCCGCACATATTTATCGTTATTTTTGCCATTTCATCGCTGAATTGCGAAAAGCTAAAGCAACTAAACTAATTAGTCAATTTTATTAAAATTCTTAAGGCAAATATACTGATAGTTCCTTCCCTATATCAAGTACTTATTTCAACGATTATTACATAAGGTTACAAAACCATGGTCCCAACCTAGGAAATGTGGCCAATTTGCTCTGCATTAATCGTAACGCAATTCCTCCCCGCCGATTTAGAATCATACAAGGCCCTATCGGCTCTTTCTAAGACAACATCAAAGGCCTCGCCCTGATTCAACAGTTCCGACACACCAATACTCACGGAAAAGCTATCTTTACCTTCGCCAACATCAATAATTTCGGCCTCCCAGAGTTTACGCATTCTTTCAGCTACAATGTACCCCCCCTCCGCACTGGAGGACACAAGCACTGCAACAAACTCCTCCCCCCCTACTCGGCCGAGCACATCTTCCTCCCGTAAGCACGAAGTACACACCTCAGAAAACCGCTGAATGACTTTGTCGCCAACCGCATGACCATAGGTATCATTGACGCGCTTAAAGTGGTCAATATCCAACATTAGGATTGTGAATGGGTATTTGTAACGAATTGCTCGACGAATTTCTTTTTTCGCCATATCAAAGAGACTACGTCGATTAAGTAATCCAGTGAGAGGGTCGGTGGTCGCTAACCGCTCCAGCTCTTCTTGTATCAGCTTCCTATCAGTAACATCGAGGACAGATACAAATAATGCTGCCTCCCCCTGAAAGTCCATTGGGGTAGAGGACAGCATCCCCCAGAACACTTTGCCTTTCTGTGTCTTCATCAGCACTTCGTAGTTTGATACCTCGCCCTCAGAGAACGCCTCGACAAACTGCTCATGACCATCATCACTGACCCAAAATGACTGCATATCAATGGTATCCAGCGCTTGCTGCTCCATCGCCATTTCAAATAAGTAGAATGTACTCTTGTTGGCATATCGAAACGTGAATGACTGCCCTGCTTTAAGAATAATAATGGGATAAGGTGCGGCCTCCAAAATAGACCGTAGCTTTTCTTCACTCTCCCGCAACGCTTCCTCTGCTTGTCTCTTTAATGTCACATCTTGAACCGTGCCTGTTTCCCTTACAGGACACATTTCCTCTTCACCCAAAAACACCTTGCCTGCAAGTCTAATCCAACGCTCTTTATTGTCTGAAGGAGCGATAACACGATGCTCATGGATATACCCTCCCCCCTGATGATACGCAGAGGCTACCGCCTCCATCATGCCCTCCAGATCGTCTGGATGGAGCAATGTTTCATAATGTTTAAACGACTCTTGCTCTTCATCTAGACCCAAGACAGAACGCGCTTCTGCGGACCAAAAGCTAGTGCCATGCTCAAAATCTCGGGACCAGCTTCCCATCTGTGCGATTGACTGAGCTTCGCTTAGCCCTTCCTCGGAGTTTTTGAGTTCCCGCTCTGCTTTTTCTAGGGCGGATTTTAATCGATAAAGACTCCATAGCAGAACGCATATCACTATACCCAATGATACTAACACCCAAACCACCAGCGACAGCCAGTCATCGGACGCCATCGAATTTGGCTCTTGCTTGAGCACCATTTCCACTGGTGCAGCGTGGGCCGAAACTCCATTTAACAGGCAGTATAAAGCACACCCTACGATGTGATAGAGGAGCCCGGCGATACCCCTTCCGCTCCTTTCTACCTTTGCCTTACTTTCCAATGCATCCACTAGATATTAAAAACCCATCATTACAAATTTAACGTACTCTCAAATCAGTATAGACAAAGCGTCACTTACAACCCCTCTAAAACTAACTCAATTCAATATTTAATCTCCTTATATTCAAATATTTAGCTGATAGCGCCGCTAAAGTAATCAATCTGCCTTGATTTGTCCTTCAGACAACAATAGAGTGCAGCCCTCACGAGCAGTAGCATAGGGTGAAATAGTGGACAATCAGACTTCGCACATATCTTTAGGGTTTAAACTCACCCCAGAGATTCATATGGACATACTCGACCTGTTTGATTCTATTAGCACAAACGCCAAGCACCCGGGGTTAAGCGCCCGCTCAGCTCAAGTTCTGTCAGAGCTTCTAACGATGGCGATTGATCAATTTTACTTCGATATCATGAAAGACGTTCGGGTACACCCCGCGGCAAGGCGCTCAGCAGACAAAGGAATATCGACAGTAATCAAAGGTGCGAAGCTCGTTATCAGAAAAATGGTTAACAGCTTAGAGCCCCATGAATTGGTTATTTTTTCTGAGTATATGTTAACGCTAATCAAAGAAAAGAATGGTGAACCCTATATCGCCTTTCCATTGATTAACGGCACTGCAGAGCAAACTCAAGAACTCATTACCCGTATTCGAAACGATAAACACACACAGCACTACAATCATCAAATCGCAGACTTGCTTTGCTCTATTACCGATCTAGCGGTTATCAATTTTTACAGTAAACCGACACAACTGTTCAAAGTTCGCCCCTTTATCAAGAAGTCAGCTGACCTGGGAATAAAAACGGTCAATAAGGGTATTCACTTTGTCATTCATCAGCTCTTTAAGAAAACACGTCAAAAAGAGCTGATAGCATTCTCCTACATCCTTGAGAATCAGTTGGTAGGCGATCAGAGCAGCTACTCTCTAGACATAAAATCCGCATAAAAAAAACCACCTTAGATAAGGTGGTTTAAAAATTACACTCATAAATCAACACGTTAATGAATTGCTCTACGACAAGCAGAGCGGCACAAATAAACTGTTAATTTGAGTGTAGAACAAAGTGTTAGCATTGCCAGCGATCCAAGCGATTTTCCGAAGAATGAAGCAATTGCCCCTCTTAACCCGCCTAAAATCTACTTATCCAGCAAGAAATCCATCACACTAAACAGTTCCTCCACTGACCCTGCCATACTCACGTTAACGAAATATCGCCCATTTATCACAAAACTAGGCACACCAGGCACTTTGTATTTGGCTAGCAGCCCTTTGCCTTCACGCATTTTTTTCTCTACATCAGCAGACTTAAAGATCGTTTCAAACTTTCCTTTATCGACTCCCAAAGAAGGCACAAAAGCCACGATACCGCCCGGAGTATGTAAGCTCCGCTTTTTCTTGTGAATTACGTCAAAGATAGTATCGCTATGCTGTTCTTCTACCTTCATGAGGTCCAATGTGTAATAAAATTTGGCCATATCGGTAAAAAATGCATTCCATTGGGCTGGCACACGGTCGAATGAAACACTCGGTTTCAGCGTTTGCTTCCACTTTGCGACCTGAGGCTCAAGGTGATAGCAATGAGGACACGCATAGGAAAAAAAGTTAAGCACATGCGGTGTCGCTGTTTTCGACGGCTCTGGGGCAACTATTTTATAATGAACGCCCGCAATGTAACGCTCCATCGCCTGAGCAGTATTCCCCAGTAAGGACAAAACCCCAACCAGGCCCAGCGCAACAATCATTGGTATCTTTTTCATGTAAGTTATTCCTTTTTTATCTGACCCTTTTGGACAACGGCCGTTTCAGTTGATTCAGTAACAAAAACACAACGTTTTTCAGAGGGATAAGTTATGTCCACATTCAGGATCATGAGTATACTAAGCTTCTATTGACTAACAAGTTCTAGGAAAATTAAAGCCCACTAACCTACCCTTATTAATAACAAGAACTCCTAAGGAATCGCAGTAACTATGTTTCCCTTTGATACCCCAAAAAAAATCAAGAAGCTTGCTTCTCGCTTTCTAAACAACAGAACGTCTGTTGAGAAGGATCTATTGCTAGTCCTAGAACACCTCTGGACCATGCCTTATTTAATTAGCCCTATCAACTCTGAAGCCTCTACTAAATCAGAATTACACTGGAAAAGTTACAGCAGCATCCTGGATTACATCAACGCAGGACTACAAATAATTCTGCCCTTTGAGCGCAATGCGTACAGCACTGGCACCATCTCATGTAACCCAGAGCATTACACACACTCGGGAGATAGCGAAAAATGGTTTTTTATCAATGGTATAGCCACCTCCCCGCCGGTTGCAATTCTTAACTGTCAGGAGCTTGCCAGAATATTTCATCGTTCGGTACACCTTATTCACACACCCACCTATGGTATTGTGTGGGACCTGGTCGACTCGATAACCGCACGAACACTGCGCAAAGATGGGGTATTGTCTCGCCCAGCCTATGACCTGGTAAAGGAAGCGCTCGTCACCCACGATAAAGTTGTACTTCTCGGACACTCCCAAGGCACGATTGTTTCCAGCTATATCTCTCGCAAATTACTCAAAGACAAGAAATACCGTCACCTAGCCCATAAGCTGGAAATTTATTGCATGGCAGGTGTGGCCGATAGCTTCCGAGTAGACACCGAACTATCAGAAGAATACAAGCGAGGGGTCCCGTACGTAGAGCACTTCGTTAACAACCTTGATTTTTTTGGCCGAATTGGTGTGCTAGCTCACAAAGACCATACTGCTGGCGCGGTATTCAGTGCCGATAAAAAGGGACATTTACTCAACGATCACTATGTCGCCTCACTCGAACGGGGAGAATACTGCAGTCAAACCTCTCGCTTATTTAAATACATAGATGGGAACAGCCCTTCAGACACCGACTTTGTTCATCATATCTATTGACACTATCTCGAAATCAACGCCCACCACGGCCTTAATGGTGCAAGAAAGTGCGAATTTCCTCTTCCCGCTCCATTGCATCATGATAGCCCAACTCAATAAGCGCATTACAGAACTGCCTCTCGAACAAGAGGTAGCTGAGCACACTAGACCCTGAAGTATCCGTTGCCCCAATGCCGTGTAAGAAAATACGAATGGTTAAGGGTAAATTCTTAGCAAACTTTGCGGCAATTTGATCAACACACTGAGAAGGCGAAATAAGCAGACACTCGATGGGGTTCATCGTTATCCCTGATTTCTCCCTAACATTATCGGGAATGAGCTCCAAAGTGTCATTGATACGTTCCAACCGCTCAACATCGTATTCTAAACTATCGAGAAAAACACTATTCAGTAAATGGCCACCAATTTGAGCCAATGATGGATATGCTTCTGTCGCTTTTCGTACTTGAGGCGCGCTACGATTACCGCTAACCCCGACCACCAAGAGCTTTTTTGCTCCCATGTGCAACGCTGGGCTCAACGGCGCCAGCTGACGCACCGCCCCATCACCAAAATACTCTCTATTAATACGTACCGCGGGAAAGACAGTCGGTATTGCTGAAGACGCCAACAAATGCTCCACACTCAAGCTCGCTCTTAAACCCACACGCTGAAAGCGCTTCCAGCTACTAATATCAGGACTTCCATCAAAAAAAGCCACCGAGTGGCCACTATTGTACCCTGACGCTGTAACACTAATTGAGCGTAAATACCCATGCCGAATCGCCTCCTTAATATGATCAAACGGGATCATTTCTTCTAACAATTTAGCCAGCGGCTTGTTATTCAGCAAAGATGCAGGATGATTGGGCATCGCCATAAACATCCTCATTAAGAACTTTATGCCGCACACCCCAACCCCAATAGGGTCCGTCCTGTAAACCAGATGGGGCTTAAAGTGCCGCCACACCTGTTCAATTGCATATACAGCATTTCGATAATTTTCTGCATGTGCTGCTAGCGCCACCGCATTGATCGCACCTGCGGATGTTCCAGAAATCACCCCAAAAGGGTTACGTATATCGACAGGCATAATATCAGCAATCGCCTTAAGCACTCCCACTTGGTACGCAGCTCTAGCCCCTCCCCCTGACAACACTAACCCGCAATGTAAATGTGTTTCCCTGGATTGCTCTTTCTTAGTCATTACTTCCCTACTGCCTGTTCAACGTTCTTTTATCATAGCTGGCTTGACATAATTTGACACCATTCTCCTAAACCGTTTTGTTGAATCTTGCAATAGGCCTATGGTCTAATCCCGCCGGGAGATACATACTCTACATTCTGTATAATGACAAAGATAACCCGTAGCGACCATCAAGCTACCGAGGTTACAACCCACGCCGGGGTGGCGTGATAGATACCCAAAGGGAACCATTGTGAACAAACGACTATATCCGCTCGCCATATGCATCAGTCTTTTAGCGTCGATTGGCAACTACGCCTCCGCTCAGTCCCAGATCGAAGACCAGCAGGTGGTAGAACTTAAGGCCATAGAGCTGCCCAACCTAGTGGGGAATTCGTTTGCTAAAATAACGTTACTAGCCGTAAAGGACGGCATTCTCATTCCCGTCCCTCACCAGCTGGAAGATTTT
The DNA here is from genome assembly GCA_002162955.1 of Gammaproteobacteria bacterium 45_16_T64. Taxonomy (GTDB): domain Bacteria; phylum Pseudomonadota; class Gammaproteobacteria; order Pseudomonadales; family Ketobacteraceae; genus 42-54-T18. The sequence goes on along the minus strand of MABD01000030.1, from coordinate 210,379 downwards.
GACGAGCAAGGAGAAAGTTGGTTTAAAGAATCGAAGACCCCGCTGCTCGGAACAGAGGGTATCATCGACCCCCACGACTCACTGCTATTTCGTTATGTTGATATGGGGCAACGGCTCGACGCCTATAATGCAGAATTCACTAAGCTTTACACCGAAATACAGGTACTAAGTAGCCATACCAACGAAGTACGCTACCTCTACGTTTCTAGGCACCTCGAGGGCTTCCATTACAAACCACTAACCCAATACGATCAGAAAGCTGGCATTATCAAATCTGACTATTTTACGCTACGCACCAATCCAAAAGACTTCCTTTCTTGGAACGACTTCACCTACTCAAGCTACGAAGGCAAACAACAGTCCAGCTTGCTCGACACCCTAAAACTACGTATAACGGCAGGCATACTATTTAACACCGCCTCAGTCACTCTCGATAACAACGATATCAACACTGAAGTTCTAGCGGTAAAACAAGGTCCCATACGAACAACAATTCTTGCGAAGAGCCAGTTTACGTTCGCATCTGTACCCGTCGTGTACTTGGATATCCGCTTCAAAGTATTGCCTCAGCAATTCAACATCAGTGTCGATATTCACGTACCGTCCATTATTGCCACTCTGCTAAGTAACCCCAAGGCAACGCTATCCATTGACGGTAACAACTTGCTCAACAGTGAAGTTCTCTCCTCATTTAATCCCATACTCCCCACTAAAGTCGATGGCAAGATGTCCTCTTCAGAGCTCGCCTTGTTACATAAGGTCATCTCAGAAGATAGGACCTGGGTCATGCTAAGCACCAATGAAGGGTTCGACATTTACACAGAGCTTTATGTCCCTAGTAATTTTGACGCACCGATAAGCCTTCTTTATGTAGATAACTTTGAACTAGCCGAACTACCTGAGAGGTTCACTGGACAAGGACCTAACATTGGTTATAGCCTAAGAGAAATCCCATTGGATGAAACGTTCAAGTTTCAGTTTGACGCATACTTCGCAGATAAAATTGGCAATCCATACGAGTTCGCCAGCAGGATCAAAGATATTCCCGCCGTTGCAAGTCAAACGATTAATGAAGAATTCACCCTCGTTCAGGGGGAGAACACTCCCCAGTAACCATAGGAAAATCGATGCCACAATCCTTATCAGAGCTCTCCCCGGCAAGCACCCGCATCTTGTTTGTTCGCCACGGCCAGATTCAGGCCAATGTCGATAAACGATGGCATGGCTGGACCGACAGCAGCCTAACAAGCACAGGGCAACAACAAGCATCTCGTGCAGGCAAGCACCTTAAGCGTCGCCACCCGAAAATCGCTGCTATCTATGCAAGCCCGCTCGAGCGAACACGCCACACAGCTCAAGCCATTGGTGACGCCCTTAGCCTCGACATACAAATTGCGGAAGGCCTAAAGGAATACGGCATTGGCGAATGGGAAGGCGTTCGATTTGAAGAATTAAGGGACCAACACAAGTTTTTTGATCGGTTAAAACAAGACCCTAACTTTGCCCCAAAAGATGGAGAGTCGATGAACGATGTGAGCTCACGCGCATTGGATAGCGTTACAACGCTGGCAAAAAAACATCGCGGGGAAACAATTGTTGCGGTTAGCCATGGCGCGGCAATGGCCCTCATTTTGGCCAACTTACTGCATCAAGACCCCTATGAATGGGGACGCTACTTTTTTGAGAATACCGGCATTACTGAATTGCATGTTGGTGACAAAACAACACTCATCGACTTCAACGACACATCACACTTGGATGACCTTCAAATATAGAGCGCGTTGCGTGATTGGCCTCAATCGCGCAACCCTTCCCTCTATTCCACATTGCGCCCATAAAATATTTCTAGCATTTCTCGACGTAGTTTCTTGCTGATGTCAGTTTTTTCTGCCTCTGTTAACGTCACCTCTCCACCACCAAAAAAATAGTCCGACAGGTTAAATTGTTTTAACAACATCTTGGTGTGAAAAATATTCTCTTGGTAAACGTTCACGTCAATCATTTCATACTGTTCAAGCGTATCATCAGAAAGATAATTTTGAATCGAATTAATCTCGTGATCGATATAGTGCTTTACCCCATCAACATCCCGCGTGAACCCTCGCACACGATAATCCACGGTAACAATATCGGATTCAAAGCTATGAATTAGATAATTGAGCGCCTTCAACGGTGAAATTAACCCGCACGTTGCAACATCAATATCCACTCGAAAGGTACTAATCCCAGAGTCATTACTTGGGTGACTTTCAGGGTAGGTATGCACCGCGAGATGACTTTTGTCGAGGTGTGCAACAACAGATTCCGGTAACGGGCCCGGCTCTTCTCGTGTTCGACTTTCATCCGGTGGCGTTGGATGCTCAGCGATTAGCATGGTAACGCTAGCACCTTCTGGATCATAATCTTGCCGAGCGATATTCAGGACTCTAGCGCCAATAATAGAGGTCACCTGATTTAGCAATTCCGTTAAGCGATCCGCACTATAAAGCTCATCGATATATTTGCGATATTCCATTACCTGAGCGGGCGTCGTCGCATAACAAATATCGTATATGTTGAAGCTTAACGTTTTAGTTAGGTTGTTGAACCCATGAAGCTTTAACTTCGGAGAAGGACTTCGTCTATTCATCGCTACACATTTTACACATCAAACACGGCTCCATCCGCCACCAGCCACCCTTGCAAACTTACTAAATTACGACGTTATCTCATAACTGTGGCCAATTTCAACGCCACCCTTGCTAAGCATAATCGAGGCTGAACAATATTTTTCTGCCGAAAGCTCCACTGCTCTTTTGACCAGAGTATCTTTCAAATTATTGCCGCTGACTATAAAGTGTAAATGGATCTTAGAAAACACCGCAGGTACATCATCAACCCGCTCAGCCTCCAATTCAGCAACACAGCCAGTCACATCCTGACGGGATTTTTTTAAAATGTGTACAACATCAAATGAAGCGCATCCGCCCACCCCCATCAACAACATTTCCATCGGACGAACACCCTGATTAGTTCCACCATGATCCGGCGGTCCATCCATTGTCACGGTATGGCCAGAACCTGACGTCGCATCAAATCTTACTTCACCAGCCCAATCTATCGTTGCTTTCATCGCAGCATTCTCCTTCGTCTATACGGCCGCACGATACCATAATCCACTCCAATTGTGTTCGAATTAACACTATTCAGCATTACTTTGTATCTAACTTGTCGTTTTTGTGAACTTATTAAGTCTCAATAGCTCTAACAGTTCAACGAAAAAATACGTTCATTCTCATACAGTTACGCTTTGTCGGATAGTTTTACTAATTAGGGTAGCGGCGTAGCACTTTTGCATCCATAATTAGCTCATAGCGGTAATCCCCCATTTAAAAATGGTGATGTCTGTTTTGGCATGACCATGGATCCCTATCGCAATTGATTACAATCATTATGGGATGGCGCTTGCTCTCACACTGACGAGCATAAGGACAGCTGTCATCCCTATAATAAAGGCCACACAATGACCATCACCAATAATAGTTTGATCCCGGATGTCGATAACTTTTTAGCTCAGTGCCATCGCCGAAAATACCCTGCGAAAAGCACTCTTATCTATGCAGGAGATGAGTCTGACGCCCTTTATTACATCATAAAAGGCACGGTAACGGTTATCATCGAGGATGATGATGGACGTGAAATGATCATGGCCTACCTCAATGAAGGCGACTTCTTTGGTGAAATGGGCTTGTTCGACAACGAAGCCAGCCGTAGCGCTTGGATTAAAGCAAAGACAGAGTGTGAAGTAGCCGAAATAAGTTACGCGAAGTTTAAGGAGCTCTCTGTAGAAGACGCTGACATTCTTTATGCAGTGAGCGCTCAAATAGCCGGGCGCTTACGGGCAACCACCCGAAAAGTCGGCGACCTAGCCTTCCTAGATGTCACCGGTCGCGTCGCCCGCACCCTCATCGACCTATGCAAACAGCCTGAGGCAATGACTCATCCTGACGGCATGCAGATTAAAATCACACGCCAAGAAATAGGACGCATCGTCGGCTGCTCTCGCGAGATGGTAGGCCGAGTGTTAAAAAATCTTGAAGTACAAGGTCTAGTCTCGGTAAAAGGCAAGACCATGGTGGTATTCGGCACTCGCTAACGAGCTGCCAGCCATAAAAAAAGGCCAGCTTAGCTGGCCTTTTTTTATGGCTTCAAACAAGTTTGAACCAATGTCTCTAGAACCTTACTGTGCTGTAGGCTCAACCGGCACTTCAACCTCTACCGCAGATTCAGCTTGCTCTGGTGCAACTTCTTGCACTTCAACAACACCTTGCTTGGTTTCATCTTCGTATAAATAATCCGAGACCATAAAACCAACGCCAAAATTTAAGGCGATTAAAGTTCCAAAAACAACGATAACGTGTCCCATTTTCAGTCTCCTATTAGACTATATCAATATTCAGCCACCTCAATTCAGCGATGGCAGGTATATCCCCCGTGAGCAATACTAACGTGTAAACTCACCAGGGTTTTATCAACTCTATTGACGGCCATGATACCCTGCGTTGCCTACAGAGTAAACAAGATGTCTAGACTACCCAGACACAAGTTAACCGACAAACAATTCTCTCAATGCCAACCCAGGGTCGGAAGCACGCATAAACGCCTCCCCCACTAGAAAACTATTTACCCCATTCTCGCGCATTTTTGCCACATGATCCAGGGTATGAATCCCACTTTCCGTTACAACAATTCGATCATTTGGCATCATATCGAGCAAACGAATAGTGGTATCTAAATCGGTTTCGAACGTATGCAAATTTCGGTTATTGACTCCAACAAGACGAGTCTTCAAAGCCAATGCTCGCTCCAACTCGGCTTCATCATGGACTTCCACCAGCACGTCCATTCCCAACCCTTCAGCACAATTTGCCAATTCAGCCATCTGCGAATCTTCTAACGCCGCAACGATAAGTAGTATGCAATCCGATGATAGCGCTCTAGCTTCTGCCACTTGATAGGTATCAACAATAAAGTCTTTACGAATCACCGGTAACTGACAAGCCGCCCTTGCCGCCACCAAATAATCCTCATGGCCTTGAAAATAATCACGATCAGTAAGAACACTCATACACGCAGCGCCAGCCTTTTCATAGGCTATCGCAATATCTTCCGGCACAAAATGTTCACGTATAACACCTTTGCTGGGCGATGCTTTTTTCACTTCCGCGATTACCGCTGATTGACCCTCTGCCAATTTGGCGGACATTGCGTTGATAAAGCCACGCGGAGCATCAGCTTGCGCAGATTGAGTAAGCAACGCCTGCTCCGATATGCCGACCTTTCGCTCCTCAATCTCTTCCCACTTTCGGGCGATTATTTTCTTTAGTACCGTTGGGGTATTACTCACAACTATGCCTCTTCTTGTCGGTATACTGCCGACATATTCACTAGCTCCGCCAACTTGTCTTTCGCTATGCCGCTGCCAATCGCATCTTGAGCCATCTCAACACCATGAGCCAAGGTATCTGCCAAACCTGCAACGTAAATCGCGGCCCCAGCATTTAATGCGACGATATCAGCCGCCGGCCCTTCCTCATTTGCCAACACAGAACGAATAACCCGAAGGCTATCCTCCACCCCGTCAGCGGCAATCGCTGATAAAGGTGCACGGGCCAGGTTAAACTGCTCTGGAGTAATTGTATATTCCTTAATCTCGCCGTCTTTGACTTCAGCAACAAAAGTCTCGGCTGCAATGCTAATTTCATCCAACCCGTCAGCTGCATGCACCACCATGACATGACGGCTACCTAATCGCTGTAACACTTCAGCGACAGGGCGCACCCATTGCTTACTGTATACCCCCATCACTTGGCTATCTGCGCCAGCTGGATTCGTCAAAGGGCCAAGAATATTAAAAATCGTCCGCACCGCCATTTCTTTACGCGGCCCAATCGCATGTTTCATTGCACTATGGTGCATCGGTGCAAACATAAAACCCACGCCAATTGCTTCTACGCATCGAGCAACTTGCTCTGGGGTAATATCCAACTTCACCCCAGCCGCTTCCAGCACATCCGCGCTACCACTGTTACTCGATACAGAGCGGTTACCGTGTTTTGCCACCTTGCCACCTACAGCAGCAACAACAAACGCACAAGTGGTTGATATATTGAATGTATTTGCACCATCTCCGCCTGTTCCACAGGTATCGACCAAATGCTCAGCGTCAATATTTACCGGAGTGGCAAGCTCTCTCATCACGCTGGCGGCACCAGTAATTTCATCAACTGTTTCACCTTTCATACGCAGAGCCACCAGAAAACCGCCAATTTGCGAGGCCGTTGCTTGCCCAGTCATGATCTGCTGCATAACCTCGCCCATTTCGGCCTCTGAAAGATCCTCACGGTCTATGACTTTTTGCAAAGCGCTCTGAATATTCATCAATCTCTCCGGTAGTGGGTTACGCCGACAATCTAGATGGATATCGGCATCGAATAGGCGCGATTGTAGCATTGCCGAGGAGAGGAACGGAAATGGCTTTTTCCTAAGAAATCAGCCATTTCCAAAGTAAATTCTATTTAAGAGAATAAATGCGAATTTTATGAACAGAAGTCATGGGATCTGAGAATATGGTAACAATCTGCCGACTCTCATCCCATTCATATCGCCACTGACCATCCTCATCTGAATGCTCAATCTCCCACCCATTTGGGTAATGACGTTGAGGCAAATGAATGTCTGTCCCGCCCTCCACACCTACCTTTTCAAAAAACTGTAACTCGAAGACTTTGGTGACCACATCGAAGGTGAAATAATCAGGCTCCCCGGCGATAGCTCTTGGATACGGCCGAACCAAATGCGCTACTTTTGGTGTTTCGTTCCCCTGCGCGTCCAACAGCCCCCATCCCCCAGGGTCGTTTGACCAATAGGCCCAACTAGCTCCCATCGTATCGAACATCGTTAAAGTATCATCCAGGTACTCCCTAAACCCGGGAGTCTCATCGCTACCACCAAATTCCCCCACTAACAAAGGCACTTGATGCTGATTAAGCTCATTCACCCGGTTTTTATTCCATTCCACCATATTCAACTTATCGGTTAAGTTATAGGCAACACCCTCATGAAGAGTGAATGGATAAGCATGCGGCGCATAGACTAATCGCTTTTCCCCAATCCTTCCATCACTCAACGGCGGCAACATTGAAGGAAGGCCAAAGTTGATTCCCAAAGACTGTGGCTCATAAAAAATCCATTTATCATTGTCAACGGATCTCAGCGCAGGTATCAGCCGGTCATAAAATGCCTTTAGTCGAGTTGGCTCAAACGTTAACGATACAGCAGATACCAAATCACCAGGATAGGGCTCGTTCATCAAGTCATAACCGATCACTCCTGGATGATCTCGAAACCGTTCCGCAACTTTTTGCCAAGACTGAATATAGTGATCTTGAAGGTATTGATGGGAGTTGTACCCCCAAAAATTAAGAAACGCTGCGATAACGGTCGGGTCCACATAGGCTATCCACCAAGGCAGCCCCTCAGGAAAAGTGAGGCTAAAATCATCCATCAGGCTCAATTCAGTCGCCCACTCTGGGGCGCCATTCCCCCCCACAGCGTGGCCATAAATATCCTGATGCATATCCAACATGACGTAGGCTCCGCGAGACGTATACCAATTTACCCGCTCTTCGACGGCATCCAAATAGCCTTCATCGAATAGCCCTCTCTCTGGCTCTACGCCATCCCAAAATATTAAGAAACGAACAAAGTTAAACCCCCATTCAACAACTTCTTGCTCAACATCGGCTTCACTGACCCAAGGCATATGCCCCGTTGCGGGGTTCTTTGCGCTACTGCTGGAATTAATACCATGAAGTATTAGTGACCTTCCCTGTGCATCCGTTATATAGCGTGTATTATCAGGTTTCTCCCAACACCCCGACAATGTGAAAACAATACAAAAACCCAACACTTTCGCACAACTCTTTGCCCAACTTATATCAAATCTATTCATTTTTTCTTCTTATTGTTGATTAAATCTGCATTCTGCTGGTAGACAACATCCCCTTATTTTCCAACCTTACCAACCCACACAGAGACGATAGTACCAAAAACAGCAGCCCGCAAGACTTATAGGTACAAAAGTACAAATATGCAACTGAATTTGATCGGTATTTAAACAGCACGAAAAATAAGCTAAACTAATAGGTAGATGTGCCGATAACACGGTCTTTACTTATGCCACTCATCACGCCAACCAGCTCAAGCGTTCGTGCATACAGTGGGGTCTCATCTAAGGACAGTAACACCTCATCATCGAATAGCTTAACCTCCCGCCAACTTCCCGAGGAAGATGACGACGCGTTGCGCGTCCATTTTGATTACGCACTCCCTACATTTGGCGATACGAGTAAAAGCACAAGTATTTTTCCCTCCCATCCTGCCACTGTTTTTGCCAATGCAACCGAGCAATTCCTCAACCAAACGGGTAACGCCCTTGAGCAGCTCAAAGCTGTTGCAATCCGGGCTGCCGCGGATAAGACCACCGGCCCAGGCAGAAAAGAGCTGAACTATGATGCGGAACAACTCGTCGACTTACTCGATAACATCGCCGAAAACGCCATCCTTGATAACCAGCAGTTACTAGACGGGAGCATTAGCGAGGTTTCCTTTCAAGTCAGTTTGTCAGAACCTACACAGAAGAGCATTCGCGGATTCAACGCCTCTACCGAGGCTCTTGGGTTACAACCGGGGGATAAGCAGTCAACCGGTGACCGTACCCAATTACAAGAAAGTGTTAGCGGCAATCAAGGTGTTCAGGAAGGCAATGCTCGAACAAATATACTATCTGATATATCTATATACGTGAAAAATCAAAATATTAATGAGGCGATCAATATCACCGACCAGAAATTCGGTGGTTTATTACAAAACGTAGCAAATACCTCATCAATCACCGATCCAACCCATGACGATTTTGGGTCGGGCTTAGCAAAAGACCTAGCGTCACGGGTTAATACTATCCGCGAATTTGGAGAGTCGACCCTGACAAATATTTACGCAACGGCCAACACCCTATTTAACAGTGGTGATATTAGCAGTAGTGATTTTTCCGGTACAGTTGATACCTCAATCGATAAGAACGTGAGCCTCGGCTCTCTCGATCGAGGGGATCTATCGATTAATGGTATCAATGTCGATAAAGTGACGTTTCTGGAAAATGACGCCGCTGGTACGTTGGTATATGCGATCAACGCACTCACCCCGATGACGGGGGTGGTTGCATCAACTGATATAAACACCGGGGAACTCAACTTAGAAGCCAGCGACGGTAGAGATATCGTTATCAATACGTCAACAACAGAAACTACGAATTTACTCTTTGGCGGAGGTGAGTCGCGCTTTACTCAAAACTTCAACGATTTACGAGTCAGCGGTCGAGTCACCCTATCGGCAAATGATGAACTCTCGTTCTTCGGCAGTAGCAAATCTCGCGCGGGGCTCGATGAGTTCTCTCTTGATGGCACAGAAGAGAACGTTTCAACAACCAATACAGTTCGAGATACCAATCTAGAAACTCAGACTAATGCGAAAAGTGCAGCCCTTAATATTAGCCAGGCCATCCAACAGGTGGACGACTACAAAGAAAAACTCTCGGCGTTACGTTCAGAATTTCAATCAACACTGCAAGCCTTTGGCAGCATCTACCAACAACCAAGGGAGAATAACACTGGCATATCCAGCACCGCCACTGCGTCTAAACTAGCCGAAATATCCAGAAGCATCATGCAACAACGCATAGATACGGCGGTACAAGCACAGGCAAATGCTGATTCGAAACAAGTATTGTTTTATCTTCGATAGCACAATACACCTATTGTCCTTCTAAAAAGTTCCTAAATAGATCGTGACCATGCTCAGTCAATATTGATTCAGGGTGGAATTGAACGCCTTCTATCGGCAGCTCCCTGTGACGTAAGCCCATAATATTTTCAACACTACCGTCCTGATGCTGAGTCCACGCAGTTACTTCCAAACAATCAGGTAGCGCCTCTCTTTTCACCACAAGTGAATGGTATCGCGTCGCATCAAAAGGCTTTTTCAAACCACGAAACACCCCTTCCCCACGATGGTACACAGGAGATGTCTTACCATGCATTACTTGCGCAGCCCTAACGACTTCTCCGCCAAACACCTCAGCAATACTTTGATGCCCCAAACAAACACCAAGGATCGGTATCTGACCCGCAAAATGCTTGATTACAGACATCGAAATACCCGCTTCTTTCGGCGTACAAGGCCCAGGCGATATAACCAATTTATCTGGGTTCAGCGCTTCAATTTGCTCTATGGTGATTTCATCATTACGATAAACTTGCACATCTGCACCGAGCTCCCCCAGATACTGCACTACGTTATAGGTAAACGAATCATAATTATCGATCATTAATAACATGAAACTTCCTCCTAAGAATATTCATCGGTTGATTGAGGATGCAAACCACTTGCGGCTAACTCTGCTGCCGAGAATATTGCTCGCGCTTTATTGTTGGTCTCTTTCCATTCCAATTTAGGAATCGAGTCTGCAACAACTCCTGCACCTGCCTGAATATGCAATACACCATCCTTAATAACCGCCGTTCGTATCGCAATAGCGGTATCCATATCACCATTCCATGACAGGTACCCTACAGCTCCGCCATAAACACCACGTTTTACCGGCTCTATATCCTGAATTATTTCCATTGCTCTAATTTTGGGTGCACCACTAAGAGTGCCCGCGGGAAATGTCGCACGCAACACGTCAATAGGCCCTTTGCCTTCTATTAACTGCCCTTCCACATTGGATACAATATGCATTACGTGAGAATAACGCTCAACAATCATTTTGTCCGTTAATTCCACCGACCCAATATTGGCAATACGACCCACATCATTTCTACCCAGATCAATTAACATGAGATGCTCTGCAATTTCTTTTGGATCCGCTAACAGCTCTTTCTCCATTACTAGATCATCATCCGCATTTCTACCCCTACGTCTCGTGCCAGCGATTGGCCGCACCGTAACGACCCCCTGCTCAACGCGAGCTAGAATTTCTGGCGACGACCCCACGATATGGAAATCACCCATATTCATAAAATACATATAGGGCGATGGGTTTAAGCACCGCAATGCGCGATATAGCTGCAATGGAGGCAAGTCGTAGGGAACTGACAATCGCTGAGAAATTACCACTTGCATCGCATCACCCGCCAACACAAATTCTTTGATACCATCGACAGCTGCCTCGAATTCCTGCCGAGGAAAACCCGATTCAAAGTGCTCTTCTTTGATAGGAGAGCAAACATCGATACTGGGTATTGGTAATGGTGCCTTTAATTGCGCTATGATTTCATCTAAACGCACCTGGGCTTTGGCATAGGCATCAGATTGAGCAGGATCGCCATGCACAATAATGTGGAGGGAAGCCTGCAAATTATCAAACACAACAATTTCATCTGATACCATCAACATTATATCGGGCGTTCCAATAGGATCACGCTTCGAAGCTTTATCCAATCTCTTTTCGATATAGCGAACAATGTCATAACCAAAAAAGCCCACTAAGCCGCCATTAAATCGTGGCAAGCCCTCAATATCAGGCACTCGATATCGCGCTTGGAACTCCTCAACAAAAGAAAGAGGATCTACGGCATGGTGTTCTTCTATTGTTTGCCCTGCATCTTCAATAACAATCTGACGATCAAATACTTTTAATACTCGCCGGCAAGGCAACCCTATGATGGTATAGCGCCCCCACTTCTCCCCTCCTTGCACAGACTCAAACAAGTAGGAATAAGAACCATCAGCCAACTTTAAATAAGTACTCAATGGCGTTTCCAAATCCGCAAGCACTTCGCGCATGACAGGTATTCTGTTGTAGCCTTGCTGGGCTAACAATTCAAACTGCTCTGGAGACATGGCTCTTTCCTGTTATGTTTCAGGGAACGTTAAAGAATAATAAATTAAGAGAATATGAATTATCACAACAGAGATCGCGCCATCTCCTCGCAAACCGTCATCACCAAGAGATTATGAATGCAGTAACTCTGCTATGGACTCAAGCATTCCATCCGGTTTAGACGTGCTAATAGATTCACCATGGTTATAACCATACGTCACACAAGCAACCTTGAAAAAGGAAGCCCGGGCTGCCTCCACATCACTACGAGAGTCCCCAACCATAAGACAATTCATCGGATTTACTTGAGAACGTATCGCTGCGTACAATAATGGCTCGGGATGCGGTTTTTTATGGGCGAGGCTATCACCGCTTAACACGATGTCAAAATACCCTTCCAATTCGAGCTTATTCAGCAAAGGACGCGTGAATTGATCCGGCTTATTTGTGATCAACACCATCGGTATCGACATGGACTTTAGCGTCGACAATGTCTTTTTTACATCAGGATAGAGGTGACTATTAACACCATTACACTGTTTGTAGTTTTGATAAAAACAGGTCATCGCATTGGCTAACAATGTTTGCGATACATTGTTAGCTTGTTCATCCGAGCCATCTTTTGCTAATGCACGCCGCACCAACATTTCAGCGCCATTACCCACCCATGTCCTGACCGCCGCCTCTCCCGCTGGCGGTCGACCTAATTGAGCCCGCATTTGATCCACTGCCTGTGTCAAATCGGGAACGCTATCTACAAGTGTACCATCAAGATCAAATGCAATTAACTCAGGCTTTCCAGCAAACAAGGCTTGGAATAACACACTCACAGAAGACTCCTTTACTTCATCTGGACAAACAATATCCACGTATATCTCTTAGACCTTCTCAAGCTCAGACCGCATACTATCAATCACTTGCTTGTAGCTATCAGCACCAAAAATCGCCGACCCAGCAACAAAAGTATCCGCTCCAGCCGCTGCAATTTCTCGAATATTCTGAACGCCAACACCACCGTCAACTTCCAACCGAATATCGAAACCACTTTCATCAATAATTTTACGAGCCTGAGCCAATTTAGGGAGTGTGCTGGGAATAAATTTTTGCCCACCAAAACCAGGGTTTACTGACATAAGAAGAATCATATCTAACTTATCAATTACGTGTTCAAGGTGTGTCAATGGCGTCGCAGGGTTAAACACTAAGCCGGCTTTACAGCCAGCATCTTTTATCATCTGCAAACTTCTATCAACGTGATGAGTCGCATCAGGGTGAAACGTAATGTAAGTTGCTCCCGCGTCAATAAACTCGGCAATCATTCTGTCTACGGGGGTCACCATCAAATGTACATCAATCGGTGCCGTAACGCCGTGATTTCGAAGTGCTTTACATACCATGGGCCCAATAGTGAGATTAGGTACGTAATGATTATCCATCACATCAAAATGAACAATATCAGCACCATCTAACAAGACCTGGTCAACATCTCGCCCTAAGTTAGCGAAATCAGCGGATAATATGGATGGAGCTATTTTATAATCGACCATGAAGAAATGCCTTTAATGTTCACTTTTGCACAAATAAGTCAGCATTGTACACGATAAATCCTATACTTCTGTAGATGATTTGCAGATCCCTTATCACAATTTTTGGCGTATGTTCAGCTAGGCTCACGCAAAGGGCTGCACTGTTAGCCATCCTGACATTTATCCCTAGCTTCGTCTTCGCGGAGGTAGAAAAAAATGATGCCCCTGCCGCCAGCACACCGATGATTGACGACAGCACAATATCACCTCCGATGCCGAAAAAACCTCCCGTTCGCGCAGAATTATTGGCAAACCGAGCACTAGCGGCACAACTCACGACTAATAATGAAAATGATTCAGAAATTGTGTGGCTAGGCCAAGATAGCAATGCATACCTAGGCTTATACTTAGCGGAATTTAGTGGAAATACTATAGGCAGTGCGCTCATTTTACACGATAACCAACAACATCCAGATTGGCCTGGCTTGGTCCATACGCTGCGTACAACTTTACCCGCAAATGGCTGGTCAACATTGTCTATTTCAATACCTTATTTTGATATTTCCATACCGCTACCGGAAAGAGAGATAGCAGCACAAACAACAACCGAATCTACGGTGCCCCCCCAAAAAACAGAGACAACAGAGGCTACTGGAGAAACGGATGACCAAACAGCAGCGGTCGAGGATAGCGCCCCCAACCTAATGGAAAGTGCAAGCAATGCCATTGACACAACTTCAGCTCAGGCCAATACGTCCGACAACATGACCGAGTCAGCTGAATACTCAAGGGAGCAAATCCCTGACATTGTTGACCAACGGATACGAGAAGGTATAGCAGATCTACAGCAAAGAAGCCCCCAGCCAGTTATCGTGATTGCGATTGGATTATCCGCAAGTTGGGCTGCCAACAAAGCGAAAGCCATGAGAGTAAAAAACATACGAGGACTGGTGATTATCGACCCAAGTAAACCACCCCACCTCGACGGCTACAACATCGGATTAGATACTGTCGACCTCAAGATCCCGATTCTCGACATCACTCCCGCAAAACAACAACGAACACTAGCTTACAAGCGTATCCGAATCGCAAAACAAGCACGCCACCCATCGTTCCAGCAGCGGGTGATTACAGGCGCTAGCGGGAACCTTTCGCAGTTCGAGCACCACGTAGTGATGAGCATCAGGGGATGGGGCAACAGGAACTTCCTACCAAAATAGGGGGTGCCTTGGCCAATATTTACCTACATCGCGAGGGTTACACTTAGCCCCCTTTTTCAGTAATCGTCCGCTTTTCTTTATCTTGATGTAACTGAATCATTTCATAGGCCGCCCGAATAGCCTGAGTTTTTTCGGTGGCCATTGTCACCATCTCTTCAGGTAGCCCTCGAGCAATCATCTTATCAGGGTGATGTTGATTCATTTGTCGTCGATAGGCTTTTTTGAGGTCAGTACGACTGACTGTTGGTAACACCCCCATCACACTGTATGCTTTTATGAGTAATTCTGATGTCGATTCCTGCCTGCCTTCGGCCTTCTTACCCTTGAATTCTTGATACGCTTGAGCGCTCTTAACCAACCTCTCCAATTTTGATACTGAGAATTGAATCGTCGATGCTATGTGTGTTAATGCTGCCCATTCTTTTTGGGCCAAAGTGCCATCCGCTAGAGCTTCTTGCACCAGCATTTCCATAAATAATTGAGGCAATGTCGACCTTCGTCCACAAGCTTTTTGAAGCCGAATAAGGTCAAAGGTAATATCATAGTTCGCACTTTTACCCTTATCGAACAATGCAATGGCATCCTGCCTCTTCTCTTCCGTTAGTCCCATCCGCTCCATTACTTGCATCGTCCAATTGATCTCAGCCTGGCATACCACGCCATCACACTTAGCAACTCGCCCAAGACAAATGAACGTAGCATCAAAAAATGCTTTCTGTATATCTCCTTCGCGCTGCTCAGATTTACGATGAGCCACATGGTATAAGCCGTTACTCAATTGAACCACGGTATCAAATTTCCGCCCAAGGACCGCGCCAACACTCGCGCCAATGACACCAACAACCCCTCCCCCGGCTAAAAAATACCCAACAATTAGTCCGATTAATGGCCCCAACCAAATTAACTGCATCAATACTTACCCTCATTACTTGCGGTGACTACACCCTCATTAAGCGATGCGAAGCGTTCCGGTGTGCCAACATCCACCCATACCCCGCCATAGTGCTCTCCTGAAACCTTGCTTTCTACCATCACATTCCTAAGTAACGGTGCCAACGGGTAGCAACCGTTCTGCTTTTCCGCAAATAACTTAGGGGACAACACAGAGATCCCCGCAAACGTATAACCACTGACGCTGGGACCCAACTCTGTTACCAGTGAGCTCGCGCTATCAACGTTAAAATCCCCCATCGTATTATGAGTGGGGTTGTCCACGAGAATCAAATGAGCCAATTGATTTGAGGACAGATCATAGGATAATAGCTTCTGTAAGGGATAATCCGTCCACACATCGCCATTAAGTACCATAAAAGGCTCCTCACCCAGCAATGTTAGGGCCTGCTGAATGCCCCCGCCAGTTTCTAAGCACTGCTCTTCCCAAGAATACTGAATAGACACGCCAAATGCCTTTCCATCACCTAAATAGGTCTCAATTTGTTTACCCAAGTAACAAAGATTAATCACTATTTCTTGGCAGCCAGCAGCAACTAGGCGCCGTATGTGATGTTCAATCAATGGTCTTTCATCTATTTTCAATAACGGCTTCGGGCAATGAGCGGTAAGCTGCCCCATCCTCTCTCCCCTACCCGCCGCTAAAATCATAACCTTCACGCGAAAGCCTCTGACTCTGGATGCTTATGTTTAATCGCAGGAACAATGATTTCAACTAACATAGTATGAAGATCAAACAGCTCGGGAGACAATCGCGTTTCTTCGACCAAGTAACTCACCGTACGCGGGATATCCGCCAGATAACCGGCCTTGCCGTCTCGGTGACAGAGTCGCGCAAAAATTCCCGCGGCCTTCAGGTGTCTCTGAGCAGCCATGGTAGAGAACCACTGCAAATACTGCTTATCGTCCACTGACTTAAGCGCCTGATCATGCTCTGGGCTATTCCTTAATAGTGAGAGGAAGGTCAAGGCCCACTTTTCAACTTGCTGTTGAGGCCATTGGCAATAACAGTCTTTTAATAACGATACAATGTCATACGTTATCGGCCCATGAACCGCGTCCTGAAAATCAATAACCCCGATTTCATCGCCTGGCAAACACATAAGATTTCGGGAATGAAAATCACGATGCACTGTCACCTGTGGTTGTGACAATGCCTGATCCGCGAGAAAAACAAACGCCTTCTTCAGCATTTCTCTGTCTGCATCCGTCAACACCAATCCAAGATGACGCAAGAGCAGCCAGTCAGAGAATAGAGCCATTTCTGATTGTAACAGTGCCTCATCATACTCAGGCAGAGATTCCTCAAAACTACTCCGTTGCACTGCCAACAGAGTATCCATCGCCAACTGGTAGTATTTATCAACGGTGTCAGCCTTTAGCAGCGGTAGCATAAGCTGGTCACCGAGGTCTGAGAGCAGCATAAAACCTCGATCATAATCCACTTCAAATACCTCAGGGACATTAACTCCAAAGGCATCCATGACTTTCGCGATTTCCACGAAAGCGGGGTTATTCTCTTTTTCTGGAGGTGCATCAACGGCAATAAGACTGGTAAATAAGCCTTCGGCTATCTCGAACCTCGCCCTAAAATAGCGTCGAAAACTGGCATCACCAGATACAACATCCAACGTTTGAGGTAGTTTTTCCTTCGCAACTTTCCTGCCCAGGCAACCTTGTACCCACAAGGTTAATTCGTCTCGTCTATGATCCATGGTAAAACAGTATGATTCCTATGTGATTTCGCACCAACTACCCAGAATCAATATGAAACCCGTAATTTTTATGAGGTGCACAAAAGCGTTATACAGTATCATGCTCCCAAAGCGAGATGACACAATATTTTCAGGATTTTATGGGCCCCAATAAGCAATTTCGAATGAATCTAACTAAACCTTTAGGGACAAGAGCATTATGCCAACACCATAGAGGCATCGCAGACCACCTGTCGCTACTGCTGGCCCTATGCATTGGCGCCGCGTCACCCCAAATCAATGCAGCCTCTCCCTTGTTCACAGAAATAAGTACTATTGACCATGTTCCTCAATATCGGTATTTAGACTGGGTCTCGCCCGAGGAACTGGCGACTAAATCAAACACCCTACATTTAAGTGCTCCTAGGTGCTGCGAAGGTATTTATCTACCTCCCATTATTCCAAGTTCGATCACTGACCCTCAATTAGCACCGATTCAGATCTCAGCAGAACGCTACGAAGCCGATGTTAACGGGAAAGTAAATTTCGATGGGAATGTCGTCATTCAACAAGCAGGGCGTCAACTGGAAAGTGATCATGTAGAGCTCGACCAAATCACCAAAGCAACCGCACTCCAGGGCAATGTAAAAATACGGCAAGATGGCATGCTACTCATTGGCGAAACCGCCACCTTTGACCTGAATGCAAAGAGCCTAGACATTCATAAAGCTGAATACGTTATCCATAAACAACATATTCATGGCCAAGCATCTCGAATCTACAATCCGAACCCACATACGCTGGCCCTTGATTCCGGTACCTATACCACATGCGAGCCAAATTCAGACGCCTGGCTATTTAGAGCGGATGATATCACCCTAGATAATCAATCCGGCTGGGGAACCGCCAAGAATGCGACGCTAGAAATACAAGACGTCCCAATATTCTATTTTCCTTGGGTCATGTTTCCCGTCGATGACCGCAGACAAACAGGGTTACTCTTTCCCAGTATCGGCGAAGATGAAGATAATGGCACAGATATCGCGATACCTCTGTACCTCAATCTGGCTGCCAATATGGATGCTACCGTTACTTTTAGGAACCTTTCGAAGCGCGGCAGCCTTATTGATGGAGAATTTAGGTATTTGTCGCAGTTGGGAGAAGGGCAACTTGGCGCCAGTTATTTACCCGACGACACCCAGACCGACAGCGACCGACAGCTCACTTTGTTTAAACACGTCGGCACCAATAACCGTGGCTGGAGTGCAAACGTTGATTATACCCGAGTTTCCGACATCGATTATTTTAGCGATTTGGACACCACACTCAATGCTAGCTCCCAAACCCATTTAGACCAAAAGGCTGAGCTTCTCTATCAGCAACGCCATTGGAAAAGCAGCATCCTTGTCCAAGAGTATCAAACATTGGACGATTTACTGAGCGATGCCAGCCTACCTTATCGGAAGCTACCTCAAATTCGTGTCGAGGGAAACAAGGACACTCTACTCGGTTCAGCTGAGCATCAAATCGGTATTGACTGGATCACAGAATTTACCCACTTCGAACACCCAGAAGAAAGTAGCTTAGGCATAACGGATGCTCAAAGAACTCACTTGAGTCCAAGTATCAACTATCACTTTACACCGACCTGGGGCTATATTAAGCCGACGCTGCAAGGTTACTATTCCTATTACGACCTCAACGGCAACTCCGACACCTTTGACAGTAGCATTGATAAGACATCACAGGAACGTCAGACCTATGCGGCATCCGTCGATACCGGGCTGTTTTTTGATAGAGATATAACGCTTAATAATCAATCCTTTACACAGACTCTAGAACCCCGGTTATATTACCTATATAGTCCGGAGGTCAACCAAGATGACATCCCTACCTTTGATACCAGCGAGCTCTCTTTTGGCTATAGCCAAATGTTTAGAAATAACCGCTTCTCTGGTGCCGACCGAGTTGGCGACGCACGCCAGCTCTCTCTTGGGCTTACTACTCGCTTCTTGGACAATTCAGACGGAAGTGAGCGACTGCGCGCCAGTATTGGTCAAATTTATTACTTTAAAGATCGCAACATACAAACTAGCTCAGCAACGGAACCTGATACTGACTCCCAATCAGCCATCATTGGCCAACTAGCACTGCCGCTTAATGACGCCTTAACCCTGTATTCAGAAATACAATGGGACGATCAACGAAACCATATTGATCAAACCGATGTCCAACTTTCGTACCACAATGAAAACCATCAAATTTTCAACGCGGGATACCAACAACAAGGTAACGGCGCAGAAGGGTCCGATTTCGAAAACGAGCTAGAACAATTGGATCTATCCACTGCATGGACATTGAATCAACACTGGAGCATTGCATCTCGTTGGATCTATGACATAAAGAAAGAACGAACCTTTGAGGGCTTGTTTGGGGTGGAGTATGATAGCTGCTGCTGGAGTGTACAATTGGTACATCGCCGCTACCTGGAAGAAAGGGGTGACGACACCACCGATAGGGATGGCGATCTCGAGATGACGACGCGCAAAGGTACCTATCTGCAATTCCAATTTAAAGGCCTTGGTGGCGTAGGCAACGCGCTAGAGTCCATCTTGGACGATGCCATCCTAGGATACGAGCGGCGCCGCAAAGCGCTAGAAAGTCAATTTAAATAACAATCAGCCAGAATTAATGTTTCGTATGATTATAAAAAAATATTGGTCTCAAATAAGCACATCTATCGCTCTTATTGGTACGCTCACTAGCGTAGCTCTACTTCCCACCCATGCTTACGCCACAACCACTCCCCTTGATCGAATTGTCGCAGTTGTCGACGATGACATCGTGATGGAGTCGGAGCTTGTTGAGCGTGTTGCAACCGTTAAGTCTCAACTACAAAAGCAAAATACCCCGCTCCCTCCTTTTGAAACCATGCTATCTCAGGTGCTCGATCGAATGATCCTCGAAAACCTGCAACTACAAATGGCAGACCGAGCAGGGATACGTCTTGATGACAACTCCATCAACAAGACTATTCGCAACATTGCCCGCCAAAACAATCTAACCACCGAGCAATTCCGCGCAGCGTTGTCGGAAGAAGGCCTCTCTTACAAGGCTCTCCGAGAGCAAATTCGCCGCGAGATGACACTAACCCAACTCAGGCAGCGTAGAGTTGGCAATCGCATCAGAATTACAGAGCAGGATGTCGAAAACTTCCTATCCTCGGAACTAGGTAAGACCAATCTTGCTCCGGATTACCATCTAGGGCACATCCTTATTCCTCTTGGACAAAACGCCGACAAAGCCGCTCAAACTCTTGCTGAAGAGAAGACAGACCTTGTCTATCGCCAGCTAAAAAATGGCACCGATTTCGCGCAAATGGCCGTCGCACACTCCTCTGGCCAAAAGGCATTAGAAGGGGGGGACCTTGGGTGGAGAAAAGCGGCTCAGCTACCCACATTGTTTGCCGATACCGTACTAGATATGGAAAAGGGTGACATCTCTGAGCCGATTCAAAGTGCAAGCGGGTTTCACATCATTACCATTATTGATGTTCGCGGCGGCTCAGAACACCTTGTCACCCAAACAAGCGCTCGCCACATTCTGATAAAACCCAATGAAATTCGCAGCCTAGATGACGCCAAAAAGCAGCTCGAAGAAATAAGAAGTAATATTATTTCAGAAACTGAAACCTTCGACAGCATGGCTAAAACATATTCTGATGATACCGGCAGCGCCTTAGAAGGCGGGGACTTGGGCTGGTTCAACCCAGGCACCATGGTCAAAGAGTTCGAACAAACAATGGCAAGTATCGAACCTAACACGGTAAGCGAAGTCTTCAGAACTCAATATGGCTGGCACATTCTTGAAGTTCTCGGTCGCCGCAACCAAGATATGAGTGAAGAGTTTAGACAGAACAGGGCTCGTCAGGTGCTACATCGCAGAAAATTTGATGAAGAGCTTACGACCTGGCTAAGAGAACTACGCCAAAACGCCTACGTAGAAATTAGACTCTAAAAGGAAGCTCTCCGTGCGTTTAGCAATTACCCCCGGTGAGCCCGCAGGTATAGGCCCAGATCTCACCGTCATTACGGCACAGCAGGAACAGCCCTACGAGTTAATCGCGATCTGTGACCCAGCACTGCTCCGCCAACGTGCGGAGCTGCTTAATTTACCATTAACCATCAATCCGTTTAACCCTGAGAGCAGTCCATCCGCATCAAAAGCGGGAGAAATAACGGTTATGGAATGCCTGCTGCCATACAAAGCTAATCCAGGGCAGCTTGACCCCAAAAATGCTCGCTACGTATTAAATACCCTCGATTTGGCCGTTGCGGGATGCACATCCGGCGCTCTTGATGGAATGATTACCGGACCAGTGCAAAAATCCGTAATCAACGATGCCGGCATACCATTTACTGGACACACTGAGTACCTTGCAGACAAAACCAACACGTCGCGTGTAGTGATGATGCTTGCCACTGAAGGCCTCAGGGTTACCCTGGCAACAACCCACTTACCACTCAAAGACGTAGCGGGCGCTATCACGGCCACCCTACTCAAAGAAGTGCTACATATCGTTCATCACGATTTACAGGCTGTATTTGGTATAGAATCCCCTAGAATTTTAGTCTGTGGGCTCAACCCACACGCCGGAGAAGGCGGGCACTTAGGGAAAGAAGAGATCGAGACGATCGAGCCAACCCTCAATGAATTACGTGCAGCGGGAATGACGCTGATTGGACCATTGCCAGCAGACACGCTGTATACACCCAAATACCTTGAACATGCCGATGCCACCCTAGCAATGTATCACGACCAGGGGTTGCCGGTTCTCAAATATAAGGGCTTCGGACGGTCAGTTAATGTAACCCTCGGATTACCCATCATTAGAACATCCGTGGATCATGGCACTGCTCTAGACTTAGCAGGGACCGGGAAAGCCGACCCAGGAAGCTTAGCAACCGCCTTACAATATGCCTATGACATGGCAAACCACAAACGCCTATCGACACTCACGCCCGAAAGAGAGCCTAACAATGTCCACCAAACGAAATAAGCCCACGGAAGGACACCAAGCTCGCAAGCGATTTGGTCAGAACTTTCTACACGACCCCCATGTAATCGACAATATCGTTAGCTCTATTGCCCCGCAAGCCGATGATAGAATGGTAGAAATAGGTCCTGGGTTAGGAGCTCTAACCGGGCAAATCCTAAACAATACCAATCAATTACAAGTCATCGAGCTGGATAGAGACCTTATCCCGCGATTAATGGCAAAGTTTGGTGGCTCTGGCAAATTGACCATTCATCAAGCTGATGCACTAACCTTCGATTACACCCAATTGCTCAGCGATGATTCGGAGCAACTACGAATTGTTGGTAACCTGCCATATAATATATCAACACCCTTAATATTTAAATTGCTTGAGCATGAGCAGTGCATACAAGATATGCATTTTATGCTGCAAAAAGAGGTAGTTGACCGGCTCAGTGCCTCCGTGGGAGATAAAGCATACGGGCGATTAGGTATTATGGTTCAGTACTATTGCCAAGTTGAAGCGCTGTTTATCGTAGGCCCTGGAGCGTTTAACCCACCACCAAAAGTAGATTCCGCCATCGTCCGCCTATCACCCCATAAGAAAAAACCGTTCACAACAACGAACCCTAAGCTCATGGGTAAAATTGTTACTTCTGCCTTTACCATGCGCCGCAAAACAATTCGCAATGGCCTAAAGAATATAGCGACGATAGAACAAATGGAAGCTGCAGGAATTGATCCTGGCCAACGGCCCGAAACCATACCAATGGAACATTGGGTCGCCATAACCAACTTGGTCGATAGCCAACTGTGAGCACCTACGCTATTGGCGACATTCAAGGCTGCTTTTCTGCTTTTGAGCGATTACTAGCAGCCATTGAATTTGATCCAAAAAAAGATCGTCTATGGCTAGCCGGAGACTTAATCAACCGGGGGCCAGACTCACTTGCAACACTTCGCTATTGTTATCAGCAGCGCAACAGCATTACGGCAGTTCTGGGTAATCATGACCTACATCTGCTTGCCGTTGCACACGAAGCGTGTGAGTACAAAAATAAAGACACATTTGCAGATATATTAGCCGCCCCCGACCGTCATGAGCTACTTCACTGGCTCCGGCATAACCCTTTGTATCATAGGGATAAGTCTCTCGGTTATGTAATGGTTCACGCCGGCATACACCCACGCTGGAGTAGAAAAAAAGCCAAGAAGCTCGCTAGAGAAGTAGAGGCTGTGATCCAGGGCGAACAATTCCCTGAATTTCTCGCCAATATGTATGGCAATCAACCAGCTCAATGGTCAGACGAATTAGCAGGGAGCACTCGGTGGCGCTACATCACCAACTGCTTCACCCGAATGCGGCTTTGCGACTCAGATTCCGGCATCGACCTTTCTTATAAAGGCGGCCTTGCGGAAGCACCCAAAAACCGCTTCCCTTGGTATAACACTCCCCATAGAAAACGCATCAAAGATACAATTCTTTTTGGCCATTGGGCAGCACTTAATGGCGTCACTGGGAAACCCGATATTGTGGCGCTGGATACAGGCTGTGTGTGGGGTAATAAATTAAGCGCGCTTTGCTTAGAAAGCCGCATTTGGACGCAGATAAACGCATAAAACAGACGAAGGTGCCTAGACTCCTTATAATTTTTTCTTGTAACCAGCGATCTATACGAATATTTGTCATCGTGTAAAGCCCTCTCCCCCCTTTTAGCACCACACTAACTCTTTAAAAATATTCATTTTTTTTGCTGTTTTTTACGCCACCCCAGAAAAACCAAGCTAATATGTTTAATAGAGTTTGCAAAAAAACACTACAAAAGCAGAACCTTCTAACGTAATAATAATCTATTGATAGAAAGGTTATTGCAACGGTAGCAGCAATACTTTGAGCAAAAGTTACCATCGCTATGGCAACAATATTGCTGGCTGTTTTTGAACACTCGCCGACAATCGCATCGGGGCTGAGGGGAAGCGTTTATGAGTATTTTTAGTCATTACCAAAACCGTTATGAAGCCACTCAAGAAGAAGAGTATACGCTTCAAGAATTTCTAGATTTATGCAAAGAAGACGCGCTCACCTATTCAAGCGCATCCGAACGACTCTTGATGGCGATCGGCGAACCTGAACTAGTAGACACATCACTCGACCTACGCCTTAGCCGAATCTTCTCCAACAAGATCATTAAGCGTTATCCAGCCTTTGATGAATTTTATGGAATGGAAGAAGCGATTGAACAGATCGTTTCCTATTTCAGACACGCCTCACAAGGCCTAGAGGAGAAAAAACAAATACTCTATCTACTTGGGCCTGTTGGCGGCGGAAAGTCTAGTCTCGCAGAAAAGCTTAAAGAATTGATGGAGAAAATTCCTTTTTACGCAATCAAAGATTCTCCCGTCAATGAATCTCCTCTCGCATTATTTGACCCAGCAGAGGACGCTCAAATATTAAAAGAAGAATATGGTATTCCGCTACGATACGTAAAAGGCATAATGTCTCCTTGGGCGGTTAAACGACTCCACGAATTTAATGGTGACATCAGCAAATTTAAAGTCGTAAAACGCTACCCCTCAATACTTGATCAAATTGCAGTTTCAAAAACTGAACCCGGCGACGAAAACAACCAAGATATATCAGCGCTTGTCGGTAAAGTAGATATTAGAAAACTTGAGGAATTTGCCCAAAACGATCCTGATTGCTATGCCTTTTCTGGTGGCCTCTGCAAATCGAACCAAGGGCTACTTGAATTTGTAGAAATGTTCAAAGCTCCTATCAAAGTACTACACCCATTATTAACAGCTACACAAGAAGGGAATTACAACAGCACTGAAGGTATGGGTGCAATTCCTTTTGAGGGCATTATTCTTGCCCACTCAAATGAATCAGAATGGCAGACATTTAGAAACAATAAAAATAATGAAGCGTTCATCGATCGTGTCTACATCGTCAAAGTACCCTATTGCCTACGTGTATCAGAGGAAACGAAGATATACGAGAAATTAATCACCAATAGTTCATTAGCCAATGCTCACTGTGCTCCTGATACGTTCAAAATGTTGGCTCAATTCTCCGTATTATCTCGTCTGAAAGAACCGGAAAATTCCTCCTCCTACTCCAAGATGCGTATCTATGATGGTGAAAACCTCAAAGATACCGACCCAAAAGCGAAATCTCACCAAGAATACAGAGATGTTGCTGGGGTTGATGAAGGCATGGTGGGCCTTTCTACACGCTTTGCATTCAAAATATTATCCAAGGTTTTCAACTATGATCATTCAGAAATAGCCGCTAACCCCGTCCACTTGCTGCATTTACTGGAACAATCAATTGAACAAGAACAATATGCCCCAGAAATACAAGAGCGCTACCTACGTTTCATCAAAGAATTCCTAGCACCTCGTTATGTTGAATTCATAGGAAAAGAAATACAAACGGCATACCTTGAATCATATTCTGAATACGGCCAAAACATCTTTGACCGCTTCGTTATCTATGCTGACTTTTGGATTCAGGATCAAGAGTACAGAGACCCTGATACTGGCGAGATATTCGATAGAGCATCGCTTAACGAAGAACTCGAAAAAATCGAAAAGCCCGCT
Source organism: Gammaproteobacteria bacterium 45_16_T64 (assembly GCA_002162955.1). Classification (GTDB taxonomy): domain Bacteria; phylum Pseudomonadota; class Gammaproteobacteria; order Pseudomonadales; family Ketobacteraceae; genus 42-54-T18. The sequence continues at coordinate 184,424 of MABD01000030.1, read as the reverse complement.
GGCATCAGTAATCCAAAGGATTTCCGAAATGAAGTGGTTAATTTTGTATTAAGAGCCAGAGCAAACAACCAAGGAAAAAACCCATCCTGGCTGAGCTATGAAAAACTCAGAACCGTCATAGAGAAAAAGATGTTCTCCAATACTGAGGACCTCCTCCCTGTCATATCATTCAACCCTAAAGCATCAACGAACGACCAACGAAAGCACGAAGATTTCGTTAATCGGATGGTTGATCGTGGGTACACTGAGAAACAGGTTCGACTGCTGTCAGAATGGTACCTACGGGTACGAAAAGCGCAGTAAATTTTCGTACAATTGAGAGTGAACAATCGTGTCCTATATTGTTGACCGACGATTAAATGGTAAGAACAAAAGCACCGTCAACCGCCAACGCTTTTTGAGACGCTATCGAAAGAACATCAAAAAGGCAGTTGACGATGCGGTAACGAAACGCAGCATCACCGATATCGAAAGTGGTGAAAGTGTTTCTATTCCTAAAAAAGACCTATCGGAACCCATATTTCACCACGGGAAAGGTGGCATACGAGATATGGTTCACCCCGGCAACAAGGAATTCATTGAAGGCGACAAAATCCCTCGCCCTCCAGGTGGCTCTGGCAGTGGAGGAGGTGAAGGTGAGGCGAGTGATACAGGCGAAGGTATGGATGAATTCGTCTTTCAGATAAGCCAAGATGAATTCCTTGAATTTCTTTTCGATGGACTAGAACTGCCGAATTTAATCAAACGACAGCTGCAAGGTATAGAGTCGTTCAAATATGTCAGAGCAGGCATAGTGAATGATGGCACCCCCACAAAACTAAACATTGTACGATCCATGCGTCAGGCCACCAGCCGCAGAATTGCACTCACAGCCCCGACACGCAAAAAAATCAAGAATTGCTTAGAAGAAATTGAAAAGATAGAACAACAAGAACCTGCCATTCGGGACAATGAAAAAATACGACTGCTTCAAGAAGAAATTGAAAGGCTTCGTAAAAAGATCAAGGGTATACCTTTTATTGATGACTTTGACCTAAGATACAACCATCACGTCAAGCAACCAGTACCGACATCCAAAGCTGTGATGTTTTGCTTAATGGACGTATCTGGCTCGATGAACCAAGCAATGAAAGACATGGCAAAACGCTTCTTCATACTCCTTTACATGTTTCTAAAGCGAAATTATGAAAAGATTGAGGTTGTATTTATTCGTCATCACACCAGCGCAAAAGAGGTTGATGAGGAAGAGTTCTTTTATTCCCGAGAAACCGGAGGAACCATTGTCTCTAGCGCACTAAAAATGATGCAAGAAATCATGTCTGAGCGCTACCCAGTTGATGAATGGAATATCTACGGCGCCCAAGCATCAGATGGTGACAACTGGAACGACGACTCACCCACGTGCAAAAAGATCCTTCAAGATGACATCTTGCCTCAATGTCAGTATTTTTCGTACATTGAAATAACACCAAGGCGGCACCAAGCCCTATGGAGAGAATACGAAACAATTATGGAGTCTTGCGACTTCTTCTCGATGCAACAAATTAGTGACCCGGGAGATATTTACCCCGTATTCCGTGAACTCTTCCAAAAAAAGCCGGCTTAACTTATGACCAAGAAACGCCAACCTATTTCAACAGAATCTGAATGGACGTTCGATCTCATACAGGAATATGATCACGAAATTAGCCGCATAGCTGATTCCTTTCGATTGGACACCTACCCCAATCAAATTGAAGTCATCACGGCAGAACAAATGCTCGACGCCTACTCCTCTGTAGGTATGCCCGTAGGCTACAACCATTGGACCTACGGCAAGCATTTTGTCTCAAACGAGCAACAATATAAACGTGGTCACATGGGGTTGGCATATGAAATCGTCATCAACTCAGACCCTTGCATTGCATACTTGATGGAAGAAAACACAATGACCATGCAAGCATTGGTTATTGCTCACGCTTGTTACGGTCATAACTCATTTTTCAAAGGCAACTATCTTTTTAAGACGTGGACAGATGCAAGCTCAATCATAGACTACCTCGTCTTCGCAAAGAATTACATTACGCACTGCGAAGAGCGCTACGGTATCGATGAAGTTGAAAACCTGCTGGACTCTTGTCACGCGCTTATGAATTATGGTGTCGACAGGTATAAGCGCCCCTACCCTATCTCTGCTGCCGAAGAAAAACAGCGACAAAAAGAAAGAGAGGAGTACCTTCAAAAACAGGTCAACGAGCTATGGCATACTATCCCCAAGATGATAGACAAAGACAAACCAGAAACCGAAATGTGTTTCCCTCAGGAGCCTCAAGAAAACATACTCTATTTCATTGAAAAAAATGCACCATTACTGGAGTCTTGGCAGCGAGAAATAGTGCGAATCGTTCGCAAGATCGCTCAATATTTTTACCCCCAACGCCAAACTCAAGTCATGAATGAAGGCTGGGCTACCTTTTGGCATTACACCCTATTAAACCAGCTTTATGATGAAGGTCTAGCTCACGACGGATTCATGATTGAATTCTTACAGTCACATACCTCTGTTGTTTACCAACCCCCTTTCGACAGTCAATTTTATTCAGGGATAAACCCCTATGCCCTTGGCTTCAATATGATGCGAGACATTCGCAGGATTTGCGAACAGCCAACTAAAGAAGACAAGCAATGGTTTCCTGACATCGCGGGTTCCGACTGGTTAACTACATTACACTTTGCCATGGCCAACTTTAAGGATGAGAGCTTCATTCAGCAGTTTCTTTCACCGCGAATGATTCGGGATTTTAAGCTTTTTTCTATTTTAGATAACGACCACAAAAAGGAACTTGAAGTCACAGCCATCCACGATCAACACGGATACCAAGTTGTTCGTGAAAAACTGTCTCAACAATACAATTTATCAATGAATGAGCCGAACATTCAAATCCATAACGTTGACATCAGAGGCGATCGCTCTTTGACGCTACATCATATCCAACACAACCGAAGGCCTTTAGAAAAAGAAAGCACCCTGGATGTACTAAAGCATCTACGAAATTTATGGAAATTTGATGTGCACTTAGAATCACACCAACAATCGGAGGTTACCGAGACCTACCACTGCATGAAAGAAAAGATAGAATTAGATCTACCAGAAAACGACAATTAACCAATACTGTCACAGCACGCTATAACTAGTTTCTACAATTCATACCCTCTTCGACACAAACATCAGCATCAGTATATCCCTCATCGCCACGATCGCTATCATCATGAATCAAATACAAAAAGTGAGGAGAGGTTCATGACTGCACAATCGTTTGACTTTGAAAGCATAAAAAAAATGACAACAAAATCTATCCCTTTTGCGGAAAGATCCGGCATAGAACTAATAGAGTTTGAGCGCGGTCGCGCTAAGTTAAAAATGCCGTTAGAACCCAACAAGAATCATATCGGTACCATGTATGCAGGCGCCTTATTTACATTGGCAGAAATCCCTGGTGGAGCACTTTTCCTTGGTGCTTTTGACATGAGTAAATTTTTTCCAATCGTTGCCGACCTGAATATTAAATTCGTCAAAGCTGCCACAACTGATATAACCATTGAAGCAAGTATTTCTGAAGAAGAGATACAAAGGATTACGGCGGAGGCAACAGAGACAGGAAAATCAACGTATATATTAGAAACTGAGTTAGTAGATGAAAATGGTGTAGTAGTCGCAATAGCGAATGCTACCTACCAAGCCAGGTCACATAGGTAGACAAAACGCTTTGCATTGATCATTAACACATATAATCAAAGCAAAGCGCCTTATTTTCATAGAGGGTATTTAGCGCGCACTCAACTCATGAACCGCGTCTACAAATATTTTTGCATTCTCAGGTGGCACATCCAAATGAATCCCATGCCCAAGGTTAAATACGTGGCCATCGCCATCACCATAGCTATCCAGGACCCTCTTCACTTCCTGCCGAATACTACTCTCTGAGCCATACAAAGCTGAAGGATCCATATTACCTTGCAAGGCCACTTTTCCCCCTACCCGCTCTCTAATATCACCAATTTCGACCGTCCAATCAAGGCCAACACAGTCAGCCCCGATATTGGCAATTTTCTCGATCCACTGCGCACCATTTTTGGTAAACACAATAGAAGGCACGGCGCGACCTTCATGTTCTTTGATCAGGCCTGCCACTATTTTTTCCATATATTGCAATGAGAATGCCTGGTAGCTTGGTGTGCTCAATGCCCCACCCCAAGTATCAAAAATTTGTACCGCTTGAGCACCACACCGGATCTGTTCATTCAAATAATTAATCACGCAATCCGCCAATTTATCCAACAGAGCATGCAGCACTTCCGGCTCTTGATACATCATCCGCTTAAGTATTCTAAAGTCTTTCGATGAACCACCTTCAACCATATAGGTAGCGAGAGTCCAAGGGCTACCTGAAAATCCAATAAGTGGCACTCTTCCGCCCAAGGCTGATCGAATGGTTTTTACTGCGTTCATGACATAATCAAGGTCGACACTCACGTCCGGCTGAATCAGAGCCTCAACATCTGCTGCACTTCTTACAGTCTTCTTGAACTTGGGGCCTTCCCCTGTTTCAAAATAGAGCCCTAAGCCCATCGCATCGGGGATGGTCAATATATCGGAAAACAGAATAGCCGCGTCCAAATCATACCGCTCCAACGGTTGCAATGTGACCTCGCAAGCTAATTCAGCATTCTTGCACAAAGACATAAAGTCACCAGCTTTAGCACGGGTTTCTCGATATTCAGGCAGGTATCGACCTGCTTGGCGCATCATCCACACGGGAGTCATATCCACAGGCTGACGTTGTAAGGCGCGTAAAAAGCGATCGTTCTTTAATTCAGGTAACGTATCTTCTGGCATCTTTACTTCCACTTGATTCTTAATTGATGATTTTTATAAATGTAGTTTACGAATGTCTTTTTGTATTTGAGCTAGAGGTCGAATCCAGGGCTTCGAATTGATCAAAGCCTTAGGCAATATCGCTACAGCGGCCCTCGCCTCATTTCTTGTCAAAAACTCTCCATGCACCACAACGTACCAATCTTTCCCCTTATACAAGGTCTTGTAATAGGCTACCCGTTCCAAACTAGGGTATTTCGAAATAAAAGACTGTACTGCTCGCTCGTCCCTCGCACCAAGCATTTGCATGGTAAATCGCTTAGAATCTAACGACAACAACCATTGCTCCCGAGCGGTGTATATTTTTGAGGCCGACACAGCTGGGCTTTTTTCGATCTTTTGCACTTTTTGTTGCGTTGATACCTTCACGGTCGTATTTGCTTGTTTTTCTGCACTTTTGAGCTTGTCATCAAATACAAACTCATCTTCAACCTTATCATGAACCGCTGACTCAACCTCCCCCCTCTCCTCCTTAACCCAGACAACCTCAGGGTCAACGTAGTTGAGGTCTACATCAACTTCAGCATCAACCAAACTTTGGTCGTAAATGGAGGGTTTGTTTAACCCAATGTCTGGACTAGACACTCTCGTTTCAACAAAATCAACATGCTTGGGTGGACCACTTACAGGCTTTTCGCCTACCATCGCTTCCAATGCGTCGTCTTCAGGGGGGAGAATTACATCACTTCGATATGACAACGCAGCAATAACCAAGCTGATAATAACTATCGCCGAACCATGCCAGAAGGAGAACTTTTGATTTACGTCCTTCTTTGGCTCCACCGGTACCTGACGAACAAGCGTCTCCCTTGCCACCTGATTTATGCGTGCAATATTCCCCAATGAGTCCCGGACAATTCCTTTGATCTGCTGAGGACTGAATCGAACCGCGTCTAACCCGGCTGTACGCATCCGATAAGCAATATACTGTTCAACTTCAACCTCGCGTAAATTAGCCATCTCAAACTCTTGCCCTAAAGGTTCTATGAGCAGAAGCAAAGGCGCAATAACGCTGCCTTGCTGCCGGTCATCATCATCAACCAACAAGAGGAAGCGTAACCCCTTATCTTGAGCCGACTGGACAGCTTGAACCAATACATCAATAGCTGCTGCACTTAGATTCTGAACATTATCAATCACAACGAGCGAGGTTTGCGAATAGCTTTCAGCCTCAGCTGCATACCTCGCCAAAGCTGCCACAAAAGAGTCTACCAACAGTTCGATTTTTAACGAAAAGCCTTCACTAATACTCGCCATTAGTGTCCTTTCGTCCATCAAAACACTAGCTTCTACGACGATTGCTGTAAATATACTAAGGTCCAACTGACGCACTAATTGCTTTGAAAGAAGGGTTTTCCCTACTCCAGCCTTACCATGCAATAACAACATCGGCGGACCATATCTAACAAGATGCAGTAATTGATCGAGCAACTCCTGGCGCCCTGCGCCAGGATAAAACAACCCGATTACACCAGAATCTGAAAATGGCTCTCGATCAATATCAAATTGAGACTTAAGTAGATCTACGTTCCTCTCCACCAACATCCCCCCTGCACATTCACAACGACCTCTTTAATAGAGCCCGATACGAGAATCAATTTGACTTCAATACCTGCTCTAATATATCAGCATCAAAGTCACTAGTAGTAATGGCTTCTCCCAACCCTTGTAAAAGTACTAGGCGAAGCTTCTTGTCGATAACTTTTTTATCTACAGCCATTAGTGTAAGAAACTGCTCAGCACTCATTTCACTAGGCCGACTCACTGGCAAACTAGCTCGCTGTAGCAACGCCACTGTCCTATCTACAATACTACCGTCTATCCAACCTAGCCGCGCAGACATGTCAACAGCCATGACCATACCAGCGGCAACAGCTTCCCCGTGAAGCCAAACTCCATAACCCATCGCTGTCTCTATGGCATGACCAAAGGTATGACCTAAATTTAGTATTGCGCGTATGCCGCCTTCTCTTTCATCTTTCGCGACAATCTCTGCTTTAATTTCACACGAACGTCGGATTGCGTACGCCAAGGTGTCGGCATCCCGAGCTAAAAGAGCATCAACATTTTGCTCGAGCCAAACAAAAAATTCTGGATCACGAATCAAACCATACTTAACAACTTCAGCAAATCCTGCAGAAAGCTCTCGATCAGGCAATGTATTCAGCGTTGAGCTGTCGATAAATACTGCTTGGGGCTGATGAAAAGCCCCGATCATGTTCTTGCCTAAAGCATGATTGACCCCAGTTTTCCCCCCGACCGATGAATCCACCTGTGACAACAGCGTCGTTGGTATTTGAATAAAGTCGACTCCACGCTGATAACTCGCGGCAGCAAACCCAGTCATATCGCCTACCACCCCTCCCCCCAAAGCAACCAAGGTTGTCTTTCTGCTGTGGGTCTTTCCTAATAATGCAGTGAATATTTGATCAAGAATTGCTAAGTTTTTGTACTTTTCACCATCAGGCAATACAACAGTATCCACGTCAGCATGGCTCGAGAAGGCCTCAACAATACCTTCGAGATACAGGGGAGAAATAGTGGCATTCGAGACAATCATTACCTGTCCACCACTCAAAGAAGGTATCAACGAAGAGAGTTGATCTAGTAAATTTGAAGCTATATGAATAGGGTAACTACGCTCACCCAAATCAACGGTTAATGTGTCCATAAGAAATTCTCAATCTGGCGGCAATTATGCCGCCGATTTTATCAGATTTCTTTCATTACCGATAAGGGATAAGAAACAAACAACCATAACATTGAAAGACTGCTTGACTAAAAGTGCTGTAAATTACAAATCATCACTTACCAACGACACAATCCTGGACGCGACATCCTTCACTCCGCCTTGGTCCGTTTCTACGACATAGTCCGCAATATCATTATATAGCGGGTCTCTTAAAGCCATTAATTCGGTAAGTACTTCCCTAGGGTTATCTGTCTGTAATAATGGGCGATTTTGGTCTCTCGCGGTTCTCGCTAGCTGTTGCTCAACGGTTGCCTTCAAATACACAACGATACCCCTGGCTTCAATAATCCTGCGGTTATCTTCCCGCATGACAGCCCCCCCTCCAGTAGCAAGTACAATATGTGTACGTAGAGTTAGTTCATCAATCATTGCGCTTTCTCGTTTACGAAAGCCTTCTTCTCCCTCAACATCAAAAATCCAGGGTATATCGGCCCCTGAACGATCTTCTATCTCATGATCAGAGTCAACAAACTCATAGTGTAGTAGGCTAGAAACTTGACGGCCGATGGTGCTTTTACCCGCTCCCATCGGCCCAATCAAAATCAAATTACGCTGTTGTGTCATTTATTCTCTTATTGACTGTCCGTGACATTGTGAATAATTTTAGGTGTGATAAATATTAACAGCTCTGACTTCTCAAGCTTACTAATATTTTTCCTAAATAGTCGCCCAATAACGGGAAGATCACCAAGAAACGGGGTTTTCGCAATACTCTCTAGCTCTTCGCTCTGAAAAACACCACCAAGCACCACTGTTTGCCCGTTGTCGACAATAACTGCTGTCTTAATTTCATTTGTACTAATAATTGGGATGTTCGACGCATCATCAATATCACCAATAGTATCTTGATTAATCTGCAAATCCATGATGATTCGACCTTCCGGAGTAATTTGCGGTGTAACTTCTAACGCCAGCACAGCTTCCTTAAATGCAGTGGTTGTAGCGCCGCTCGCAGAGGCCTCTTGATAAGGTATTTCTTTACCTGATGCTATTCTCGCAGTTTGCTGATCTGCGGTCAGAACTTTAGGCGTCGACACGATTTCTGCCTTACCTTCGGACTCAAGCGCAGACAATTCCAAGTCAATCAAGCCTGTTGCGTTATCGAAAAAGCCGAGTGATATTCTAGAAGCTGCCTCACTGGTGACCCCAAGGTCAAGTGCCAAATTATTTGATCCGATAGAATAAGAGCCGCGACCATCATCATCCTTGGTGCTTATGGAGGTTACATTGCTCTCCAACCCGGTCCTAGACCCTCCTATGATTGTCATCGTGTCAGTAAAAAATACAGTATCTCCATCAGAGTTGACGCCGGAGCCAACACTTTCATCAACTCCTAAAATGCCCCACTCAACACCTAGTTCCTCTGCAGCATCCGTAGAAGCAATTACAACTCGCGCCTCAATCATTACCTGCCGAACAGGGATATCCAATTGCTCAAGCATGAAGCGAATCTCGGACAATTTATTGGATGTATCTTGAACAATAAGGGTATTCGTCCTCTCATCGACAGAGACACTACCTCGTGAAGAAATAAAACCAGCCTCTGTAGTAAGCAACCCTTGAATATCTGAAGCTTTAGCATAATTGACAATCAAATACTCTGTGTGCAAAGGAGCGAGCTCCTCCACCTGCTTATTCGCCTCTAGCTCTAACTTTTCTCGCGCCGCTATTTCATCAGCGGGAGCAACCAACATAACATTGCCAACCTTCCGCTTATCCAAACCTTTCGTTTTCAAGATCAAATCAAGTGCTTGGTCCCAAGGTACATTTTGCAACCGCAAAGTAATCCGACCAGCAACGGTATCACTAGCCACAAGATTAAGTTCGGTAAAGTCAGCGATCAGCTGAAGCACCGATCGAACTTCGATATCTTGGAAATTAAGTGACAACTTCTCGCCGGTAAACTGGAATTGCTCTTTTCTTTTTCTCTCTAGCTCTTCAGCAGCGACGGGCTTCACACTCACAGTAAATTGAGAGTCTGTCTGATAAGCAAGGTATTCATAATCCCCCTTTGCTGCAATGGATATCTTAGCATTACCCGATTCAGAAACAGCGTCTACGGTACTGACTGGCGTAGCAAAATCCACCACATCCAAGCGTCGACGCAACGCATCAGGTAAAGAAACACCAACAAACTCAACAACAATATTTCCGGCTTCCTCTCGCAAATCTATTGCTGCATTAGGGTCTGAAACGGTAATCATGACCATACCCTCACCCAGCTCTCCACGCCGAAAATCTAGTTCGGTAATACCCGCTTCGTCGGATGAAACCTCAGCCACAACACTCTCCGACATAGGGTTACTGCGAGATTTGGCCTCGACTGACTGCCCCACACGAACCAGCAGAGTATTCCCAACCACCTCAGTATTATATGCCACCAAAGAGCTCATATTAATAATAACACGCGTACGACTTCCAGCTCCCATAACAGTAGCGCTACGTACATTGCCATTACCTAAACCATGGTATTTCTCAGCAAGGGCTGTTTCCACACCCTTTAAGTCCAACGCGATTCGAGCCGGTGACTCAATCGTATAACCAGACGGTTCCGGAGGGGCTGCATCAAATTGAAACTTTATCTCTAGTGCATCGCCTGGCAAAGCTGACGACTCCAGACCAACAAGCTTTACCGCCCAGGAGGACTCTATCATCATCACCATAAGAGCGATGACCACCGCCAGAAGCCGAAAACTAGCATACCGGTTTTTCATTTTACTCAACAAACGTCTCATCTTGCTTTCTCCGACTTATTATTATTCCGTAATCACAATGGTTCTTGGCCGTTCTATCCAACCATCTTGACCATCAGAAACAATTTCCATCACATCGACTTTTAACGAATTTACTGCTAGTACAGTGCCGAAATTACGACCCATGTGATTACCCTGTGCAACTCGATGCAACCCACCATCGGGGGCTTTAATCAACGCATACAACTGCCCCCCCGGCTTCATCAAAGTTCCCACCATTAGCAATGCATCGAGGCTAAAGCCCTCAAGCACCTCTTTTGTACGATCGAAATTAGGCTTAACGCCAGTTCGCCCCTTTGGAAGATCTGTAAGCTCGATATCAATAGGAGGAGAAAACGGACTTCGACTAGCCGCGGCAGAATATGTGAAGCTCTTATATGCTTTAAACTCCGGAGGCGGTTCAATATGCCCCTTAGGGCGCTGCTTTATAGCTTCCATTTTATTTCGAATATCATTGAACTGACCATCCTGACTACAAGCAACAGTAAGCCCGAGTGACAACAATATCATGAGCGTTTTTATAATATTCATAGGCTACTCTTGATCATTATATCGGTATGTTCGAGCGGTAATTGTCATTTCAAGATTGTTAGGGCTTTCACCCGTTGCAATGGCAAAATTATGCAAGGTAACAATTCTAGGCAACGCGGACACCCCACTCACAAAAGCACCAAAAGAGTGATAACCACCTTTCACTTTGATCTCAATCGGCAGCTCCACATAGAACTCTCTGGCAGTTTCAGCACCAAGGTTGATCGAGGTAAACTCTAATCCAGCCGACAACCCTGTATGAGAAATATCTTCGAGCAAACCGGGCACCTCGGTATCACTAGGCAGCTGGCGTAACAGCGCACCAAATGAGGTTTCCATGTCTACCATTTGCTGCTTGAGACGGTCAAGATTAGCCGCTTTATGAGCTTTGCTTTCATAACTACTCATGAGCTCTTGCTCTTTTTGCTGCTCTTTATCTAGCATAATCAAAGAATCCGCAAGCAAAAAATAATACACCGCAAAACCTGAAGCTATTAACACAACCGCCCACATAAGCGCTTTAATCGGCAGCGGCCACCCTCCGATATTTTCTGGATCTAGGTTGTTTAATGAATCAATAAATTCCTTAACATCCATAATCACCCCTCCCCGTCATCTGATGGTGGCAACCCCTGCTTCACCGAGAGAGAAAACTGGCTCCACCCATCTTTAGCATCTTTACTAGCATTTTTGACGCTTGACAAGCTGGGGTCTCTAAACATCTCGGATTTACTTAGGTTACGCATCAGATTAGACACTCGGTTATTTGCCTCAGCAAAACCTTCCACTCTGAGAGTGGTTTCTGTTGCCTCGATGCCATTATAATAAACACCCTCTGGAACTGTCCGTGCCAAATCCTCAAACACGTGAACAATCACAGGCCGATTACCCTGTAAGTTTTGAATGACATTCATTCTCTCGACCAAGCTTTCACGTTTACTCTGCAGCTCTTTTATTTCTTTTATTTGGTTTTCAAGCTTTTTAGTTTCACCGGCAATAAACCCATTACGGCTTTTCTGCTGCTGAATATTGTTATTTACCGACATATCAACTAGATACAGGCTGCCCGCACCAATAAATGCCACTCCAACCAAAATAACAAAAAACTGCCGCTTCAGCTCAAGTCGACGCTCTTCCCGCCAGGGCAGTAAGTTAATTCGAGTCATTAGTCAAAGCTCCTTAACGCCAAACCACAAGCAATCATCAACGCCGGGGCATCATTGCTGAGTATCGATGCATTCACTTTAGGGGAAATTGCCATGTCTACAAACGGATTGGCTATAGAGGTGGAGGTTCCAACCTTGTCCTGGACTAAATCAGCCAAGCCCGATATAGAGGCAGTTCCACCGGCAATCAAAATATGATCCACATCATTGTACTGACTTGACGAGAAGAAAAATTGCAGAGAACGAGCAACCTGCTGTACCACCGCCTCTTTGAATGGTTCCAGTACCTCAGGTTCGTAATCATCGGGTAACCCGCCTTGTTTCTTCGCGAGCCCCGCTTCCTCAAAGGACAAACCATAACGACGCTGTATCTCTTCGGTGAGTTGCTTACCGCCAAACAACTGCTCTCGCGTATAGATAGTTCTTCCATCATGCAAAACACTGAGCGTTGTCATTGTGGAACCGATATCAACGATTGCGACCGTTTGATCCTCTCCGCCGTCAATTTGATCCGCCACAAGCCCAAAAGCCCTTTCAATGGCATAAGCTTCGACATCCACAATTTTCGGGATCAAATTAGCAATCTCTAACACATCAGAGCGCAACTCAACATTCTCATTCCGACAAGCAGCGAGCAACACCTCAACCCTATCTGGTGCGTTCTCAACCTCCCCCTGAACTTCGAAGTCGATAGAGACCTCATCCAATGGATAGGGGATATATTGATCTGCCTCAACTTTAATTTGAGATTCCATCTCGTCGTCATTAAGCGCTGCATCCATTTCGATGGTCTTAGTGATGACAGCGGAGCCGGCCACTGCAACAGCTGCATTCTTTAACGCGCTTTTCGAGCGGGCAAGTACTTTTGACACAGCATCACCAACACCTTCCACATCGGTAATGTTCTTTTCAACCACCGCATTGGGTGGCAATGGCTCTACAGAGTACGCTTCCACTTTGAAACGACTCCCAGAACGACTGAGTTCAAGTAATTTCACCGACGTGGAACTAATATCGATGCCTAATTTTGCTGTTGACGCCTTTTTACCAAGGAAGGGGAGCACTATTAGCTTCCTATTATTCTATTGGGGGCACCCATTTGATATAGAGTATCTAATCTTTGGATGAACCACGTTTATTAGTCACTAAATTTGCAATTGTTTTACCCGCTGCATTAGCAACTTAGGAAAAACTCATGCCTATTTACATTAAATACTACAATATTAGTTCACGCAATTAGATAAGGCCGTTATTATCGTTGTATGATTCACAGTTAGTAACTTTTTCTGCCTTAGACCCTAAGATCCCATCCAAATTATGTCAAAAAACCGTTCGATACTTCGATTTAGCCTTTGGGCAACACTCTTTGGCACCTGTAGTGCTGCATTAATTTTTATTGGTGCACTCCTATACCTTAGTCCGAAATTACCAGCTGTAGAGAAAATACTAGAAATTCCTCTACAAACTCCACTACGTATTTTCTCCAAAGAAGGTAAATTGGTCGCAGAATTTGGAGAAAAGAAAAGAACACCCATTACATTTGATCAAATTCCACCCAGCTTCATCCATGCAATTCTTGCTGCAGAGGACTCTCGGTTTTACTCTCACCCCGGTGTAGATATTAAAGGACTAACAAGAGCAGCATTGGAGCTGCTAACAACAGGGTCCATCAAAACTGGCGGCAGCACAATTACCATGCAAGTAGCAAAAAATTACTTTCTCACCAGGGAGAGAACTTTTTCCCGAAAATTCAATGAGATACTACTTGCCCTTCAAATTGAAAGAGAGCTGACAAAAAATAAGATCCTTGAATTGTATGTTAACAAGATCTATTTAGGGCATCGCTCCTACGGTATCGCCGCGGCAAGTAAGGTCTATTACGGTAAGCCTATTGAGGAGCTCAACACGGCCCAACTTGCGATGATAGCAGGCTTGCCCAAGGCTCCTTCAGCGTTCAATCCAATAACCAACGCTTCACGTGCGCTAACCCGACGCAACTGGATACTCAAACGCATGCTTGAACTGGATTTCCTTGATGAAGAGTCCCATGCTGTTGCAAGCAAACAACCGGTAAGCGCAAAACTCCATGGCGTATCAACAGAAATTAACGCACCTTACATGGCAGAAATGGTTAGAAAAAAGATGCTGTCCATGTACGGAAATAAAGCATACACGGATGGTTTTCGGGTTTTCACATCGATTAACAGCCACTATCAAGAAACGGCAAATAAGGCAGTACATGACGGTTTAATTGCATACGATAAGCGTCACGGCTATCGTGGTCCTGAATCAACGATTCAGCCAGATGAGCAAGAGCTAACGCTCACCCCTGAATCAGCGTTAGCAGCCCTTAACGGGCTCAACACCATTGGGCCGCTTTTGCCCGCCGTCGTAATGGAAATATCAGAGACTTCAGCATCAATCTTACTGGCCAATAACGAGACAAAGGCACTCGACTGGGAAAGCAGTTTATGGGCCCGGAAGTTCATCTCGGTAAACCAAAAAGGCCCGAAACCCAAAAGCTTTGCAGACATACTCAACGTGGGCGATATCATTCGAACTCAAGAGGTGATCAATCAAGATAATAAAGAGAGCCTTTGGCAACTGTCTCAACTTCCTAAGGCGCAATCCGCTTTAGTATCCCTTGACCCTGCCAATGGAGGCATTTTAGCTTTAGTGGGCGGCTTTGACTTCCAAACCAGTAAATTCAACCGAGTAATACAATCTGGTCGGCAAGCCGGCTCTAACTTCAAGCCATTCGTCTATTCCGCCGCTCTCAGCAACGGCATGACCGCAGCAACAATTATTAATGACTCACCGCTTATTTTTAAGGATCAAAAACTAGAAACCACCTGGAGACCAGAAAATTCAGGCAACAAATTCGGTGGATTTACCCGATTAAGAGAGGCACTTTATCGCTCCAAAAATCTCGTATCCATACGAGTATTACAACAAACAGGGATCCGAAGAACGATAAATCACGCTAAGAATTTCGGTTTTAATCCAGATAAATTACCCGATAACTTATCGCTCGCCCTAGGCGTCGCAGAGCTTACACCCCTGGAACTTGCCACAGGTTACACCACGCTTGCCAATGGCGGCTTTCATGTAGAGCCCTGGTTTATCCTTCGCATTGAAAGCAATGATGGCACCACCCTGTTTACTGAAAATCCGATAACTGTATGCCAAGAATGCCTTCAACAAACGCCTCAAACAGAGCTCCCAGTGGAGGCGCCCACCACCGCTGCTCCCGAACAAGAAGAATTCGCCTTTCTAGAAAACCTATCATCCCCCCCAACTGAAGATTTACCCGAGGTACCAGCCCCGATTATCGCAGAAAGAACGGTTGAACCCCGAATCATCTATATCATCAATAGCATGCTCAAAGACGTCATCACGCGAGGCACTGGTAGAAAAGCAAGAAGCCTTGGCCGCAGCGACATTGGAGGAAAAACCGGTACTACAAATGACCAAAAAGATGCGTGGTTTTCAGGTTTTAGCCCAGACATCGTAACCACAGTATGGGTAGGGTTTGACAGCCCACAAACCCTCGGCCGCAGGGAGTATGGCGGCACAGCAGCGCTCCCAATATGGATCGACTACATGAAAGAAGCCTTAAAAGACTACCCCGTCAACAACAGCCCACAACCCGAAGGCATAACAACCGTCAAAATAGCACCCGATACAGGCGAACGTGCAACAGCATCACAAACAACCAGTATTTTTGAAATTTTCCGACAGGAATACGCGCCGAAAATAGACGCAGAAACCACCGCCAACGGCTCAAATGAAGACGACCTACCAACAGAACAAATTTTTTAGCAAAAAAAAGCCCGGATATTCCGGGCTTTTTTCTCTTAAAGATTAATACTTAATATCTTCAAGGCTGTTCAAAGGGTAGTTATCAGGGTATGGCAATCGCGCAACTCCCGTATCCACCGCAGCTTTTGCTACCGCCGCAGATACCACACCTAACAAACGAGGGTCCAATGGCTTAGGAATAATGTATTCCTTACCGTATTCTATTGCCTCACCCCAGCGCTCTTGTATCTCCGCTGGAACAGGCTCTTTCGCTAGCTCGCGAATGGCATGAACAGCAGCGATCTTCATTTCCTCATTAATTCGAGTCGCACGCACATCTAGCGCGCCACGGAAAATAAAGGGAAACCCAAGCACATTATTCACCTGATTAGGATAATCACTTCGACCTGTCGCCACGATCACATCGTCTCGGGTCGCATGGGCCGTCTCAGGTACAATCTCTGGATCCGGGTTAGCTAAAGCGAAAACCACTGGATTTGAAGCCATCAGCTTCAGAAACTCAGGCTTCAGTAAATTCGCACTTGAGACACCAATAAATACGTCAGCTCCGTCAAGCGCATCTTCTAGCGTTCGCTTATCCGTATCGTGTGCAAATGCAGCCTTGTATTGATTCAAATCATCTCGATCTGAATGAATAACACCCTTACGATCGAGAACATAGAAATTTTCTTTCTTAGCACCCATTTCAATCAGAAGCTTAAGAGCAGCAACACCTGCTGCACCGGCACCGACACAGACTATTTTTGCATCTTCCAGCGACTTATTCTGAATCTCCATGGCATTCATTAGGCCAGCAGCAATTATGATTGCAGTCCCGTGCTGATCATCATGAAACACAGGGCAATCACACTGCTCTATTAACACACGTTCAATCTCAAAACACTCCGGCGCCTTAATATCTTCCAGGTTGATTCCGCCAAATGTAGGCGAGATACGAGCAACTGTGTCAATAAAGGCCTGAGGGTTCTCTGCATCAACTTCGATATCAAACACATCAACGCCAGCAAAGCGCTTAAACAATACGCCTTTGCCTTCCATTACTGGCTTACTTGCAAGCCCACCCAGATCACCTAAACCTAGAATGGCACTTCCGTCACTAATAACCGCAACCAAATTACCCTTATTGGTGTAACGGTAGGCATTGTCTGGATCCTTCGCGATCTCTCGGACGGGCTCTGCCACACCGGGGCTATACGCTAATGCCAAATCACGTGGGGTTTCAGTAGGTTTGGTAAGTTCAACGCTAACTTTACCTGGACGTGGAAACTCATGGTAATCTAATGCTGCTTGCTTTAAATCTGACATAACGAGCTCTATCTCTTGATTGGGTCTTTCACTGTGACAATTGACAGCCTTTAATAAAATCTAGTCTCGCTCCCAGCAGTTGCACATATTTACCACTGATAAGTGAGGCGATGTAGCATAACCAAAACCAACACCCACCTCAATAACCCTAGCGACTTAATTAGCACCAAAAAACCGCAAACTGACAACAAGGGAGCACCAAAATGTGGCATAAACACCACAGCTCCCCCCATTTCTGCCTATAAGGCCGCCCTAAGCTGCCATTGAGTATGGTGGCGAACGTTCAACTGCCAACGCTTTCTCTTGCCCTGTTTGATCTTTTTCGCCATAACTGCGCCCCAGGTAGACCGATCAATTAACCAGCCCTGTAGCTCTATCTTTGGCAAATTATGCAACGTACCTGCACCATGAGATCGAAGAATGGACTCTAAAACAGCCCCCTTGTGAAATGCACTATCACGTCGATCCAACTTCAACACGACGCCTCCTTTTAAAGCAACCCAAATAACCTTCTTGGAGATAAATAGCTTTTCTATTGTGCCTACAATTCTCTTATAACCACCTGATAATATTGACTCTTCGCTGCTTTTCAATCGATAGTAGCTATCACCCCAAACACCCACACCCTGAGCCTTCGCTATTTTCTCAGCATAGCTATAACAGTCCGCCCCCCAAACATTAGGCGGTATTGCAACATGGAACCCCCACCCCTCTGCCAAAAGACGGGTAGTCACATTCTCCCCTTTAGATGTAAAAATATGACCTAAGGTTCGACCGTAATGATCCTTGCCATCCTGCCCCACCTTCAATATTGCAGCAAAAGGCAAGGCTCTAGGTGCCTTCCCAGCCCCAGACAAAAGGGCCAACATTCGCTGGTGCGCTTGAGTCGCTAACGGCTGTAAACGCTGCTCGTGGTGAGCCAATTCCGGCGTATTAATGCCAATCACCCTTATTCTACGGCCGCCCTTTAGCAGTAAAGTGTCGCCATCAATCACTGCCTGCACTACCACGCGTTCAATTTCTCCCGAACCATGAGCGCTAGAAGCTAGTACAGACGGACTTAGATCACACTGTTTTTGTGTATCCACTCCCGCGAAAACAGCTGCATTAGCAAACAATAAAAACAAAAAAAGGCTCCCAAGGGAGCCTTTTTTTGCAAACATTTGATGCATGACGAACTTACTTGGAACGACCAACAGCACCAAAACGTTGCTTAAACTTATCAATGCGACCACCAGTATCTACAACTTTCTGAGTACCAGTGTAAAATGGGTGACAAGCTGAACATATGTCAAGATGGATATCTTTACATAGAGTAGACTGAGTCTTAACTTGATTACCACAGCTACAGGTTGCTGTCATTTCGCTATAATTTGGGTGTATATCTTGCTTCATGGGATTACCTTTTTTCGTCTGCACCGCCACCCGATCTATTGCCTGGCACCGTACAGATACTATCACTGATGAATTCGTGTCTTGGACCTGCTACAAAAATGTTCAATAGCAGGGCGCAAGATGATACCAGAGCACACCATAATCTCAAGCTTATTTATCAAGAAAGACTTTTGATGCACACCCAACACAACCTTATGTATACTCGTTCAGTTTGAAAGCAAGACAAATGACAGCGACCCCTATCCAGTGACTGATTCACATAATATTCTCAGAGTTGCCATTCCAGGCCCGCTCAGAAAGTACTTCGATTACCTTCCTGCGAGTCACCCTGCCCCTGAACAGCAGCTCCCTGGTATGCGAGTCCTCGTGCCCTTTGGGAGACGCCAAGTCGTTGGTGTCATCACCCATATCGTGCAACATTCAGATGTACTGACAACCAAATTGAAGCGCGTTCATCGATTATTAGATAATGAGCCATCGCTATCCCCAAGCATCTTAGCCTTATGCAAATGGGCTATTAAATATTACCACCATAGCCCAGGAGAAGTGCTACAAAACGCACTCCCACTTGCCCTTAGAAGCGAAAAAGGTAGCCAAGATACCACCGAGACCATCTGGAAGCAGACAACCAAGGGAAGATTGATCCCTCTTTCTCAACTTTCTCGATCGCCCAAGCAAAGTGAAGCCCTAACACTATTAAGAGAGCACCCAACTGGACTCAGCCAAGCTTTCTTAACTGGGCTGGATATTAAGACACCCATCCTCAATGCTTTGAAAACCAAGGGGCTATGTGAATCACAGCAGCAGTCACAAACCCAAGACTCCCTATTATGGAACACTGACAGCATAAGAAAAGAGGCCCAACTACCGCTAAACAAAGAACAAACGGTAGCCGTTGAGCAGGTCCTCTCCCCAACGAATGACGCGTTTTCGGCCTACCTATTGGATGGAGTGACCGGTAGCGGCAAGACTGAAGTCTACTTACACATCCTTGACCATGTCTTGCACGCGGGTAAGCAAGCCATAGTCCTAGTGCCAGAAATAGGCCTCACCCCCCAAACCATTAAACGTTTCGAGCAACGGTTTATGGTGCCTATCTTTTCAATTCACTCCAATTTAACCGCCAACCAACGCCTTGCAGTTTGGCGCAAAGCGAAGAATGGCACAGCGGCAATTATTATTGGGACCCGCTCGGCACTGTTCACGCCATTACTAAACCCCGGCATCATCATTGTCGACGAGGAGCATGACCCATCCTACAAGCAGCAGGATGGCTTTAGATACTCCGCTCGAGATATGGCGGTCGTCCGAGCCAAGCTTGAAAAAATCCCCGCTCTCCTTGGCAGTGCAACCCCCAGCTTTGAAAGCCTCCATAATGTCAAAGAAGGACGCTACTCTCTCCTTAGGCTCACAGAACGCGCAGGCAATGCAACACTCCCGCAATTCAAAGTTTCCGACATGCGCCAAGCAGAACTCAAACACGGGCTCTGTAAAAGCCTAATTGGCAACATTAGAACCGAGCTAGATAAAGGCAATCAAGTTCTTTATTTCCTCAACCGACGCGGCTACTCACCTTTGCTTATGTGTCACGACTGCGGCTGGAACTCATCCTGCATTAAATGCGATGCTCGCATGACTTTTCATCAACACCCTAAACATCTGCATTGCCATCACTGCAACTACCAAACCCGAATACCGGTACATTGTCCAGACTGCCACAGCGCAGATTTACGCCCCATAGGACAAGGCACAGAAAGGATCGATGAAAACTTATCAGCGCTTTTCCCCGACGCACGAATTATCCGAATAGACCGCGACACCACCCGTAAGAAGCAATCTCTCGAAGCACACCTCAAGCAAATCAATTCCGGTGAGCCTTGCATTCTAATCGGCACACAAATGCTGGCCAAAGGGCATCATTTCCCTCACGTAACCCTAGTAGCCATAGCCGATATAGATAGTGGCTTATTTGCCGCTGATTTCAGAGCAACTGAGCATACCGCTCAACTTATATTGCAAGTAGCAGGAAGAGCCGGCAGAGCAGAAAAAAAAGGCCGAGTGGTTCTCCAAAGCCACAACCCTGAGCACCATGTCTTACTTTCTCTTACGCAACAAAATTATGGAAGCTTTGCTAAACACGCCCTGACCGAGCGCAAACTAACTGGCCTCCCCCCCTATGGTCATATTGCCATGTTCAGAGCAGAGGCCAATAATGAGAGTATCGTTATTCAATTTTTGCAGGATATACTTGAAACATTTCAACAACGCCCTACACCAAAAGTCGATGCTTGGGGGCCAGTTCCTGCAATAATGACGAGGCGAGCAGGTTATTATCGCTACCAATTAATGGTACGTAGCGATGAGCGGGGGCCTCTGCACCAAGCACTGACTGGTATATTATCCTCTATCGATAACAACCCACATATCCGTAAAGTCAGGTGGCACCTGGACATTGACCCATCGCAGACCGACTAAGCTTAGCCGCGATCCCAGTCTTTATCGGTATCAGAAATATTCTCATTCCCATCTTCATCCCAAGAGCGCTGGTTAGCATAATTTAACTCGATGCTTCCGTCCCCTTCTTGACTAGTCCCATCTATGGGTTTTGCGCGCAATATATATTCCGTCGCTGCTGTAAGGTCCTCAGTGACCACTGCCAAATCATAATACTTCGTACCACTATCAATAGGCGTCTGCATCGGATAAATATCAACTGCATTGGCATAGGTACCGTTTTCGGTGTGGTAACGTGCTAACGCCAACGCTAAACCCTCCAATCCACTCATCGCATCAAGTCTACGAGAGTGCTTCACCGAATCCGCATAGCTTGGATATGCAATCGCCCCAATTACTGCCACAATAGCGACAACAACCAATAACTCAATTAATGTAAAACCCCTACGAGTAGAAATACGATACATACGACGCCCTTATTGCTCTTGCCAAAATGTTTTTGTGTACTTTTTCGCGAATACTGCTGGCTCTGAAATAATCTCTGGCCCTGCCAAGATCAGCTCCTTACCATCAACAACTATACGTATTGGCGTAGGTGCGATAAACCCTGTGTCCAGCACCGTCTCTCTATCGATGGCCGTCAATTCATCCATGGATTCCCCCACAGGCGAGGCATCTACCACGCTCACTTGATACACTCGCGCAACGCCTGGCACAGGCTCACAAGGCTCCACCGATAAACTTGGTTCAAAGGTTGTAAAATACACCTCATTATTAACTGTTAACGAAGACGCTAGCACCTTCTCACCATCCCTATTTAAGGTGATATACCAACCTTTTTGGCCATCAAGCTTCAATTGCTCATTGGTGGCATCTCCCTCAACAATTAGATTGTCGGTAGCATCATATAAATTCGATTCCACCAAATTGACATATGAAACAGGCACATTTCGTACATTCGTATCCTTAATCATATAAAAACGGTCAGTCGAGGTCTGAGGAGATCCTTCTGTACCATTCTTGAGCAGCGGGTGCGCTTGAAAACCAGATCCAATTTTAATGGCTAAGATTTGCTCTCGATTTTTACGGTACAAAGAAAGATCCGGTTCATGATAAAAACGCCTGTTTTCAGCAGCATTACCATCAACAGACGCAGTAAAAACCACGCCACCGTCAACTAAACCTGCACCACTCTTACCATTAGCAATATCAAAACGCCACAACTGCCCCCCCATATCACCCACATACATTTTCTCTGTATAACCATCAGCATTCAGGTCCAATGCAACAACACGAGACGGTATGCTGTATTTCATGTCACCAAAGCTATCATCCATGCCTAAACCCGTTCCTCCCGACCAGAGCTTTGCTCCGGTTAGCGCGTCTACCATAAAAATTCCACGCCCCTCTGTATCTGCCGTCCGCACTAGCGCATCATCTTGGTCTTCATCATAACCCGCCGCAAAGATCAGGACATCCTTCACTTCTGAACCAATAATCACACGAGCCTTTGTTGGCTGAGACCACGACTGACCCAGCTCAGAGAAATCACTACCGCTTTTACCACCTTCAATCACCCACTGCAGCTTTGGATTATCTGCATCCGTCACATCTAAAGCATAGTAATTTTTGCCTCCTCGGCGCATGCCGATATAGAGGTAAGCAGATTCGCCAGCAGACACCAAACCATCACCATCAAGATCATTAATCCACGTAGTCACTCCACCGTCTAGACCGTAAAGGTGCTCTTCGCCTGGCACCCCATTCTTTAGAATGGTTTGATTAGCCAGCAGCTCCTGAGGCATAAATGCAAACACCTCCTCGCCGCTTTCACTATCCACTGCATGCAGGAAACCCTGGTTATCACCAAAATAAACTATCGACTCATCGGTGTAAGAAACGATATGCGGCGATGAATGCAAAGGATCGGCCACACGAGTTTTATCAACAATCCACTGGATCAACTCGCCTCTTGCCTTATCACCTTTATCACCCTCATCAAGGACATTCAATACTTCTTTAGTCAGCCCAGAATTATCTTCTACTTTATCGCTATCCTCTATCTCGATGAACGATTGAGCAAAACCATTCTTTGCGTAACTCCCTAGATAGGTAAGTACCTTTCTGCTAGAAGCCTCCTTCAAAGACTCTAACACTCCGCCGACACCTACTTTCGAGCCATCATAGCCATCACTACTTCTACTCAAAGTTGACCAATAGTCTTGCGAGCTGTCAGTAAAGTAACCATCACTACCCACTGCTGAAACGGTATCACCTTCTTTGCTGATCACCTTCCCATCGCTCAGCTTATATTTCTTTAGATTCCCACCCCAGAGCGGTGTATTTTCCGGTTTAAATAAAGAAAAATATAAATCATCAGCATGATTCAGTCGATTATAGCTACTTACGGCAACACCCGGCGTTGCAAATGTAGACTCAGTTTCATCTACGTTATCAAGTACCTTCTCAAACACAGCCAGCAGATCAGCAGCTGAGTTTGCCTCTTCAGCCGCCCCCGAACCACCTTTGCTCGCCATCTTATTTAAGAAAACCTGCCCATCACCATCAAGATTAAAACCAATGGTACGAACAGTAATTGTTTGATCATCCGGCAAATCACTTTGATCCTCATGGGATAAGAACTCCGCCAAATTTAACCCACACTTCTCACCGCTAGTTCTGCTGTTACATTCGCTTTCGGATATATCTAAAAGGTCAATTACATAAGGAGAAGAATCATTTACTGTTGCCTCTCCATCCGACAACAATACGATATGATTAGCTTGGCACTCATCTGTCATCGGCGATATATAAACAGGACCACTGACACCATCCGTAGGATCATCATCAATAATTTTTTCACTAATACACGACAGCGCATTCAGATCCCCATCGTTACACGCCCCTGTTCTCACTACAGTGCCATGGGTATAAGATTTTGGATGAGACAAGCGGTTAAACTGCCTTTTTTGAGCAGTTTTATAACCCGAGGACGGACCCCCATCATAACCACGATTTTTGCCATAACGCACAGGGCCTCCACGAAAATACTGACCCGCCTCATACAACACATCAACAATTGGAGTACTACCCCAACTTTGACCACCTGCTGCTTCCATATCCTCTGCGACAATATCAAGCAACACATCCCGCACAAAGACTGAACTACCTTCTTCAACCACACCATCAATATCAGAAACGGGGTATAAGACTGGGCCACCAGGAGCATTAAATCGCATCAATCCAATATTTACGCCCCTTGCATTACGGAGGATTTCATCAAGGGCAGTCTTCATTCTCTCAATTCGAGTACCGTTTTGACCTGAGTCGGTATTCGTCATGGAGCTTGAGGTATCCAAGATCAACATAACATTCGCTTTCGAATGATTGATGGTGCCAGAACGCGCACTGAAAAAGACTTCAGTATCGTCCGCATGGGCCGTTTGAAGAGCAGAGAAAAAAACAAGCAAACTTATTACGGTGGTTTGAACTATACGAATCACTCGCCCCCCCCCAGAAGTTTCCATCACATCAGTCATTACAGTACATCCTTTTGTTATTGTTCTCGTGGCGAATATCATTCTTCTGTCAGCCCTTGAAATAATATCCCTTGGGATATATCTGCTCCAGTATGAAGAGCATCCATAGAGGCGCTCCCTATAATCTCAAAACGCGCCCTCGACGGCCCCGCTCGGCCTCCAAGTGTCATTCCCTCGTCATTTTGGACCAGCCCCTTATAAACCAATTGAACGTTGGCATTCATTTCTACATCACCGACATCTAATTCTGAGTAGACAGTGCTTGTTGAGGTACCGGTCATTGCCGTCTTAATATTAGTAAAATTGTTATCGTTAATTCCCCTCAGTTCACCCACAATGGCGCTTTCCCCACCCTGGAATACACGATTAATATTCTGTGCATTTGCCGCCATACGTTCTTGTGTTGTTGCATTCTGCAATCCGGACATTGATATCAACGTCACAACAAATAAGAGAACTAGCACAATTAGCAACACAACCCCTCGCTGCCGCCTAACATTCACCACTTTCATCACTTTCATCACTTAAGAATCCTTACTGATAGGCCGATTGCGCAAATTGATCGTGCCCCGAAAAACTTGACGCACTCTGCGGTCTTTACTGTGCGTCAATCCTGTAGATGCGTCATCGGATACAACAACACTCTCGTTTAGCAACGAGTAAGTAAGCTCATCTTCCGCTTGAAGTACGTTGTCAGTACTAGAGACCAGCACAGCAATTCTAATACTCTCAACATTAAGCATATCCAAACCGTCAGTACTAGCTGGCACAAAGCGTATATTGCCATCCCCCACGCGTTCACCATACTCTATTTGAAGACTCTCAACCCCCTCCACAATTTCTTCAACTTCAAATCCAGCAGCACCACTTGTCGATGTATCGTACTGGCGATACAACGCAAATATATCGGCACCATCAGCTCCATTTCGCCCTGTATCTGCAACAAAATATGCGCTAGATACAAATCCCATCACTGACGCATCTGTACCATACCAGGCTGAAAATACAGATTGAGTATTTCCACTCTCATCATGCCTTAGAATCAAATCCTCTGAGACATCATTAGTCACTCTAAAGACATGCCCTCCATTGCAATTGGCCACCAATACAAGGCTATCTTTTTGTACACCGAGAGCTTTCGACTCTAAGGTAATCGTGGTTGCCGTTATGTCTTCTGACGCCACGCTCACGCCACTAGAGCGCATACGCTGAATCGCCACTACATCACTTCCTATAATCGCGTCTGCGGCAATATCAGTATTATCAAACTGAGTACCAACCGCCCACCCCGATGCAACATCAAATCCCTGTAGGCTTGAATCCAAAATATCGTTTGCCGTAATAGGTGAATTCAGAGCAACAACATTGATACTTTGTGATGTTATAGTTCGTGGGTCAATACACCCATAATACCCAACCATGCGTAGATCTCGAGATAACATATCAAGTACAACTCTGCCAGTTTCCTGCACCCGACCTACGGCTTGCCCGACTTTATCTGTTACACGAGCATTAGAGTATATTTGAAAGATACCCAAAATAAGAAAAGAACTAATCGCCAACGCGACCATCAATTCAACAAGAGTTAACCCCTTACTTACACTACCAGCCTTTCTTTTTCGTTCCATCACTTAACTACTCTGCTCAATGGTAAACTGTAAATCAAAGGACTTCCTCGCAATAGCCTTATTCCCTGTACTCTCATCCCAATCATTCTCGACCCAATTAACGGAAACAGTGAACACGTTACTACCCGCTTTACGCGTCACACTGCCTTCTGCTCCCGGCAGAAGAAAAGCACCGGCTTTAGAACTTGATCCTGCCAAGCTTTGAGACCACTCTAATTTATCGACATCACTTAAGTCCGCCCCACCACAACCCACTGATTGACTAATGCACCCAGGTACAGCACCAACACTGCCGCCAGTATAAGAAAAGTTATCAAAGTCTGAACTAGCGACCACTCTATCAGCATTACCACGCAACCTATCGGCCATATCATAAGCAAGAATACTGGCCTGCGATCGAAAATATGCGCTTTGGCTACTCCCCAAGCTCGTCACCTGCAGGGTCGCCGCCCCCATCAAACCGATAGCAATAATGATCATCGTTACAAGCACTTCAATCAGCGTGACCCCTTTTTCATGAGCCCTATTAATTAACTTGTGGGGCATACAACTTCATCTCCATTATGGTCAAGAACAACACCATCAACCGAATCACTTATAGCATGACGACTTAGACCCGCAACACTCACGATAATGGCTTTAGCTTCGACCGCACCCTTTCCATTGCACAGCGTAATCGTTCCTGCACTTCCAGGAGACCCAGTACTATCAAAGGTAATTAGATTGTTATTTTGAAACCCAGATGCTGCCAACGTGAAGTTGGATGACGAAGACTTACCCACTTTCAATAAAGGGTCCTTAGCATCAAGGCCATCCCCTCCCAAATCACTGAACACTGCCCAGCCACCATTTAAGGCCGTTGAATTCGTGCTGCACTCAACGGAATCCGCAGTGATATCCGTCGCAACACAAAATGTCACCGTACCTATTTGATTCTTTGAAGCTTCACTTCTCATATACGCAATAAGACTGCTAATTTCGTTAACGTCGGCGATCCCCCGGTTCCTTTCTAAGGTTTCTCGAAAGGTTGGGTAAGCCATCGCCACAAGTATGCCGCCAATGGCAAGAACGGTAAGCAATTCTATTAGCGTAAAACCCGCACACTGCTTAGTATTGAGTTGTTTCTGTTCCATCACGCCCGTCCGTTTTGGTTCGGTTATAGTTCTATAGTTCCGTTACTTATTCCTTGATGTAATAGTAGCCTGTTCGTTTATAGCAACAACAATGGAAAGACATGCGGCGGCTTTTAGAAGACAAACGGCTAGTCGTCAAGCAGAAACGAGACTTAATACACAAAACCTGGCGCCCCGCCTTCTTGCAGGCAAAGTCGTATCACGACGTTATTAACCGGCCCTATCCAGCCCCGGCTCATGAATTCGCCTGCATTCACTAATGTTTGGTATATATCCCACTTCAAAGCATGTAACCTACTCCCACTATTGGAAGAATTAGAGAATAAGAGCAGTGAGCGAATCATCCCCCCATTCTGTACCTAGCTGGATTTGGTTGTTTACCGGCGTTGCTACGGGGCTATTCCTTGCTTTTCTCTATTACCTAGCAGGGATTCAAACCCCAACACAGCAACAAGATAAGCAACCCCAAGCGGTAACAGCCCCCAGCCAACCTTCAGAGCGACAGCAAGCCCCCGCTTATGATTTTTACAATTTATTACCTGAAGTTAAGGTCACCCCTCCATCTCGGAAACAAAAAGAAGTGGTCGCCAAAACGGCTGTAAGCCAAGCCAAACCAAGCATTCTTCTACAAACCGGTGCTTTTACCCTACCCACCGATGCTGATCGGCGCAGAGCCGAGCTCTTGTTATTGGGGTTGAATGTTAATGTGGCACCGGTACACGTCAAAGGCAAAACCTACCACCGAGTCCAAGTCGGACCGTTCAGTACTAAGCAGTCTCTCGATGATGCAAAAAACCTTCTGAGTCAGAACGGTATTGAGCATCTTGAGCGGAAGCTACCGCTTAAGAATTAATATCTTTCCATTGAATTAACCAAAAATCTCCCCATATAACTTCGATCAGCGCGAATTATCTTTTATCGCGCACGTCATTATCAGGAAAGCACTAGAGGTTAATTGTGGAACAATACCGAGGCACGACCATACTTTCAGCACGCAGAAATGGCAAAGTTGTTATTGGGGGTGATGGACAAGTCAGCCTGGGTAACACCATCATGAAAGGCAACGCCAGAAAAGTACGACGTATCTACGATGGAAAAGTGATCGCAGGCTTTGCCGGCGGTACTGCTGACGCCTTTACACTCTTCGAGCGCTTTGAAGCTAAATTAGAAAAACACCAGGGCAACTTGACCCGAGCAGCCGTTGAACTCGCCAAAGATTGGCGTAGTGATCGTGCATTACGTAAATTAGAAGCGCTACTTGCCGTTGCCGACGAAACGGCATCCCTTATTATTACCGGTAATGGTGATGTCATCCAACCTGAGGACGATCTTATCGCTATAGGTTCTGGCGGTCCCTTCGCACAATCAGCCGCTCGCGCATTACTAGACAACACTGATCTTAGTGCGCGAGAAATTGTCGAAAAGGGACTGACTATTGCGGGTGACATTTGTATTTACACCAATCATAACCACGTAATTGAAGAATTAGACGGATAACAAACTTTCTTTGCTATCTAGCGCCGCAGCCAATACACCGTTGCAGCGAAACAATATTCCGCGAAAGCGAAACCAGAACAGAGTATCTATTATGTCAGATATGACCCCTCGGGAAATCGTCCATGAACTTGACCGTCACATTATTGGTCAAACGGGTGCCAAACGCGCTGTTGCATTAGCCCTAAGAAGCCGCTGGCGCCGTATGCAATTAGACGAGCAGTTGCGTAATGAAATATCGCCAAAGAATATTCTAATGATTGGCCCCACAGGCGTCGGTAAAACAGAAATTGCACGCCGCCTCGCAAAGCTCGCCAAGGCGCCTTTCATTAAAATTGAAGCGACCAAGTTTACCGAAGTAGGCTATGTTGGTCGGGATGTTGAGAGCATCATTCGCGACCTCGCCGATATGGCAGTAAAACTACTAAGAGAACAGGAAATCGAACGAGTACAACACAAAGCGGAAGACGCCGCCGAAGACCGTATTCTCGATGCCCTCCTCGCGCCAGTTCGTAACGACTGGTCCTCGGAAGAAGAGCAGCAACCCACCGAAGACTCCGCCGCTCGACAGCTTTTCCGTAAGCGCCTTAGAGAAGGCGAACTTGACGACAAAGAAATCGAAATTGACCTCGCTGCCCCTTCTGTCGGCGTCGAAATCATGGCCCCTCCTGGCATGGAAGAAATGACCAACCAATTGCAAAGCATGTTTTCCAACATGAGCAATGGCAAGAAGAAATCTCGTAAACTCAAGATCAAAGACGCTTACAAGCAAATCAAAGAAGAAGAAGCGGGTAAGCTAGTCAATGAAGACGATCTAAAAGCAAAGGCCATAGAAGCGGTAGAGCAAAATGGCATTGTATTTCTTGATGAAATAGACAAAGTCGCTAAGCGCTCCGAAGGCGGTGGTACGGATGTTTCTCGAGAAGGCGTACAACGAGACCTACTCCCCCTTATCGAAGGCTGCACCGTTAGCACAAAGTACGGCATGGTTAAGACCGATCATATTTTATTTATCGCATCAGGTGCATTTCACCTCGCTAAACCATCAGACTTGGTTCCCGAACTACAGGGCCGTTTACCCATTCGAGTGGAACTTGACGCCCTATCCGCTGACGACTTTGAACGTATTTTGACCGAACCAAAGGCGTCACTATCAGAGCAATACAAAGCACTGATCAACACTGAAGGCCTCGATATCGACTTCACCGCTGAAGCTATTCGTCGCGTTGCCGAAGTCGCCTGGCATGTGAATGAAACCACCGAAAATATTGGGGCTCGACGCCTCCATACGGTAATGGAAAAACTCACTGATGAGCTTTCTTTCGACGCAGCAGATCTCGCGACCAAGCAATCAGGGGATACTTTCGAGATCACGGCAGAGTATGTAGACGAACGGCTCGGTAAACTGTCTCAAGATGAAGACCTTAGCCGCTACATATTGTAGGTTTACCATGCAAGCTCCCTCGCATATTAAGCTTCACAAAAAGTCTCAAACCCTAGAGCTGATCTTTGACGATCAGCTCTATACACTTTCCAGTGAGTTCTTGCGCGTCTGGTCCCCATCAGCCGAAGTACGTGGTCACGGCAAAGGGCAAGAGGTACTACAAACTGGCAAGAAACTGGTGGAAATAAGAGGGATCGAAGCGGTAGGTAATTACGCGATCAAATTACTTTTTAATGACGGTCATGATACGGGGATTTATAGCTGGGATTACCTCCTAGAACTGGGACAAAACCACGATCAGTTATGGCATCAATACCTCGACCGACTTCAGCAGGCAGGAGCCTCTCGACAGCCCGCTGAAATTGGCCGCTGGACCAACTGATAAAACGTCACCACCATTGACTCAAAACCACCAATCCGCCAAGATACGGGCCCAACCATCCGGGGCCTTGTTCTACGATGAGCAATCAAAACATCCAGCGTAAGAATCATAGAAGGCAAATTAGCACCTCTTTTAGCAAGGTCGCTGATCGCTACGATTTGCTCAATGATGTGATGTCCATCGGCATCCACCGCCTATGGAAACGCTACGCCATTGAGTTGAGTGCTCCCAGGCCAGGCCAGGTCATTCTTGATATTGCGGGAGGAACGGGCGACCTCGCAGCCAAGCTTTCACGTGCAGTGGGCAATGAAGGTCAAGTTTTTCTTGCCGACATCAGCAGTCCCATGCTGCAAATCGGTCGCAAGCGTTTCTCGAACAATAAACATGCAAGCAATATTAGATATCTACAGACCGATGTCGAAAATCTACCTTTTGAAGACAACACATTTGACTGTATTACAATCGCCATGGGCCTGCGCAACACACCCGATAAACAACAAGCGCTGACGTCAATGACCAGAGTCCTCAAACCGGGGGGACGTCTGTTAGTCCTTGAATACTCCACCCCCACCCATCCTCTCGTAAAAAAATTAATCGATCGCTATACACAAACAGTGGTGCCGTTCGTCAGCAAGTTACTCCTTAACGATTCTCAGCCTCTCCAGTCATTAACAGAATCAATACTCACCCATCCCGACCAAAAAGCCTTAAAACATATGATGAGAAAAGCCGGCTTAGAACAAGTTGAATATCATAACCTGACACAAGGCATTGTCGCTCTCCACCGAGGTTTCAAGTATTAATCATGGTAACGGATTCACAGCAGCGCTCGTTAGCCCCAAGCTTCTTCGCCCAACAACTAGAAAAAGCCATCAATAAAGCCCTTGCCTTTGCCCCCGGCACGCGCAAAGCCTTGTCCATACACGATGGCAAAACGATCAACCTATGCGCAAATCGCCCTAACGTATCCCTCACACTTGAAATCGGCGCGGGTGAAGTTCACGTATATCACTATTGGGAAGGTACCCCGACAGTGAAAGTGAGTGGACCCTTGATTTCGATCCTTTTTCAACTGGGTTTAGATAAAAGCCCAGGAGAATTGATTGCAAGTGGCGTTAGAGTTGAAGGCGACCAAGCATTTGCTCAAGAGTTATCCAGCATATTTCGCGATAATGATATAGACCTAGAAGAGCCACTCTCTCAATGGGTCGGTGATGTTACTGCCCATCAAATTGGACAAACAGCACGCTCAGCATTCGGCTGGCTGAAGAAAACAGCCACCTCATTACTCGATGATGGCAGCCATTATCTACGCGAAGAGAGTCAACAAGTTGTCGAGAAAAAAGACCTCGATGTTTTTTGCCAACAAGTAGACCAGACTCGAAACGATTTTGACCGCCTAGAGGTCCGCGTTAAACTGCTTCAAGCAGGGCAACACCGCGAACCTTCAGCCCAACCCAACAATTCCGACAACCCTTTTGACCCACAACCCTAATTCAAATCACCAACCCAAGAGAGCAACACCTTGAAGCAACTAGGCCGCCTATTCGCCATCCTACACATTTTTGCTAAGTACCGGCTTGATGAATTACTGCCAGCTCACGCTGCCGCTTTACCCGTTCGGATATTGCTTCGCTTAATACCGAGTTCATGGTTTGCGTCAACCAAAGAAGACCCTTG
The DNA here is from genome assembly GCA_002162955.1 of Gammaproteobacteria bacterium 45_16_T64. Taxonomy (GTDB): domain Bacteria; phylum Pseudomonadota; class Gammaproteobacteria; order Pseudomonadales; family Ketobacteraceae; genus 42-54-T18. Next base: position 152,031 of record MABD01000030.1, on the reverse strand, counting down.
GGTACGGCTACGCTTAGCACTCGAAGAGTTGGGGCCAGTGTATATCAAGTTCGGCCAATTGCTATCCACGCGTAAAGACCTACTCGATGAAAAGGCAATAGAAGAGCTCTCCAAGCTGCAGGACAACGTCCCCCCTTTCGATGAGCAGGCCTCGCTCTCAATCATCGAAAAGGAGCTAAAAGCATCGGTCACCACTCTTTTTGCTGAATTCAACATCACACCTATGGCCTCGGCCTCAATTGCCCAAGTTCACGCGGCAAAACTTCATTCTGGACAAGAAGTTGTTGTTAAAGTAGTCAGACCCAATATCGAGCGCACTGTCAAACTGGACGTGTCTTTGATGCAGGCTGGCGCCGCAAGAATTGAACGAGCAATGCCCGATCTTCAACGCTTTCACCTCCTACAGATTGTAAAAGATTACGAGCATATTATTCTCGGCGAACTCGACATGATGCGCGAAGCTGCCAATACAAACCAATTTCGGCGCAACTTTGCTGACTCTCCATTACTCTATGTTCCAGAAGTCCACTGGGACTATTGCAGTAGCAATGTCATGGTTATGGAGCGCGTATACGGAGTACCAATTTCCGATGTTGAGGCTATTAAGGCCGCCGGTATCAACCTTGAAACAATGGCAGAGATTGGCGTAGAGATCTTCTTCACACAAGTATTTAGGGATAACTTTTTCCACGCTGATATGCACCCTGGCAACGTCATGGTCTCGCTAAAGAACCCTGAACAACCCCAATATATCTCCATTGACAACGCTATTGTGGGCTCACTCAACAGAGACGAGCGCTACCTGCTTGCACGTCAATTGATGGCCCTGCTTGACAAAGATTACGAACAAATTGCGCTATTGCTGGTTGACGCTGGCTGGGTACCCAAAACAATTCGCGTAAAGGAGCTTGAAAACGCGCTGCGCGGAATACTAGAACCAATATTGGAAAGACCTCTCTCTGACATCGAGTTTGGCCCTATTCTGATTAGCTTATTTCAAACCGCGCGGCGCTTTGAAATGCAGGCATTACCGCAGTTCTTATTGCTGGAAAAAACACTGATCCACGTCGAGGGTCTTGGTCAACAACTTTACCCAGAACTAGATATTTGGACCGTCGGTCGGCCACTGCTTGAAAATTGGATCCGAGACCAAATGGGCCCCGACGCTATCCTCACAGCGATAAAACGCAATACCCCAGCATTATTAGAGCAACTTCCCCAGCTCCCAAAAATGGCCTGGGAAGCCCTGGATGAAATACGCCAACTCGGCGACAATCAGGAGCGCTTCCTTGCCCAATTGGAAACGCGTCATTTGCAACAAATGAAAAAAGATAGGATTATTATACTCGCAGGAAGCGGCGCATTACTATTGGGCGTCGTGTGGTCTATCAGGCCGGATTTGGTCCCAGACCTATCGGCAATTCCTTGGCCAGCCTGGACTTTTGGCCTAGGTGGGGCGTTTATTTTATGGGCCAAAGGACTCAGGGCTCGCAAATAGTGAAATGAGAATACCTATATTTGCCTAAAGAAAGCTAAAATAAGGTAAGATCAAAGAGTTACTGGAATACTGAGCAAATAATGAGCGATACGTTAACAGCATTAGACAAAGTCTTAGAGGAACGAAAAGGGGCTGCACCCGATTCGTCCTATGTATCCAGCCTATATAACAAGGGCTTAAATAAGATTTTAGAAAAAATTGGTGAAGAAGCAACAGAAACCATTATTGCCGCCAAAGACGCAGAACAGAGCCTCGATAATAGGGACCTGATCTACGAAACGGCAGACCTCTGGTTTCATACACTCGTCATGCTTCATCAACGCGGGGAAGATTCACAAGCGATTCTGACTGAATTAGCACGAAGATTCGACTTATCAGGGTTGGTAGAAAAAGCCAACCGCAACAAATAGGCGGAGAACATCATGGGTATTGGCGGCATTAGCATTTGGCAACTTCTCATAATTCTGGCAATTGTATTGTTACTTTTCGGTACGAAGCGACTCAAAAACCTTGGTGGAGACCTTGGTGGCGCTATCAAAGGCTTCAAGAAAGCCGTTAGTGACGAAGACGCCAAAGCATTAGATCAACAATCGGCTGAAAATACCGCAGCGGAAGAAGAATCTAAACCATCAAAAGAAGAAGTGAAGTAATCACTTTTATCGTATCAGCAAGACCGCTAGCAGGATCCCTGCTAGCATTTCTGTTGCAGGTTCAGCATGTTTGACATTGGTTTTTTTGAACTCATTTTAATTGCCATTATCGGCTTGGTTGTGCTCGGGCCCGAGCGCCTTCCACACGCGATCAGAATGACCAGTGCCTGGGTCGGAAAGATACGCCGCGCCAGCGTCGCAGTTAAGGATGAGCTAGAGCGAGAAATTAACGCTCATGAGATGCAACAACGCATCCAGCAACAGATTGAAAAAGCAGGCTTAGAAGACGCCAAGAAATCCGTCGAATCTGCAGCGAACACAGCACTTAAGGAAACAGTAACAGAACCAACTAAACCAGCAACACCATCCAAACCACCTGCGTCAGCCCCATAAAAAGCCCCCAGCAGAACAAACCAGCGTCGGATTCAATATTAGTTATGACCAAACCAAACCAGGAAGGCAACCTACCGCTCATAGGCCACCTAATAGAATTACGCGACCGGCTTCTAAAAGGCATCGCATCGATCCTTGTTATATTTTGTGGCCTCTTCTATTTCGCCAACGACATCTACGAAATCGTTTCTAAGCCCATTCGAGACCAGCTACCTGAAGGTAGCAGTATGATTGCGACAGATATCACCGCAACATTCTTTGCTCCTTTTAAGCTCACGCTGATGGTATCCCTTTTTCTGGCCATGCCAGTCATTTTGCACCAAGTATGGCGCTTTATTTCCCCAGGGTTGTATGCCCATGAAAAACGTCTCGCCATCCCTATGCTAATGAGCAGTATACTGCTTTTTTATGGCGGTATCGCTTTTGCACACTTCGTGATATTCCCCTTAATAATGGAGTTCTTTACCCACATTGGCCCACAAACTGTCGAAATAACCCCCGACATATCACAATATTTAGCCATTGCCCTTAAGCTCTTTTTTGCATTTGGCCTCGCATTTGAAATACCTATAGCGGTCATGCTGGTGGTATGGTCCGGTGCTGCAACCGTAAAGTCTTTAAGCGAAAAACGCGCCTATATTGTCGTCGGTTGCTTCATATTTGGCATGCTACTAACACCACCAGACCCGTTTTCACAATCAATGCTTGCGATTCCAATGTGGATGCTATTTGAAGTTGGCCTTTTGTTTGGCCGCCTAGTAGACAAGAGCAAAAAGGAAAAGTCCGAAAGAGATGAAGAGGACCAGACTTCAACATAGCAAAGCTCGCTATACTTCCAACATAAACGTCACAGGACCATCATTTAACAACTGGACCTTCATGTCGGCAGCAAAAACCCCAGCCCCGACCAATGGCAAGCATTCTCTCGCTTGCCCCAACATGTAATCATACAACCCTTCTGCTTGTTGAGGCTCAGCTGCACTCGAAAAGCTAGGTCTGAGACCTTTATTTGTGTCTGCAGCCAATGTGAACTGGGAGACTAACAAGAGCCCCCCGCCAGTATTCACAAGAGAGTTATTCATTTTTCCCTCCTCATCGCTAAATACTCGATAATTTATTATTTTTTTCAATAACTTATCTGCAATAGCCTCGTCATCCTTGTGCTCCACACCCAACAATACGAGCAATCCTTGCCCAATCTGCCCCACAATTTTTTGATCAACAACAACCGACGCTTCGGCCACGCGTTGAATTAATGCCTTCATGTGTACACCTGCATAATAAACTTACCCTTGAAAGGCAGAAATCATAACAGAGGGATCGCTAAACCGCTGACAATAAGCTAAATTTAAAGCTGCCTTACATGTTTTTTAATCTGCCAGGTTGTATATTGCAATGATGATTCTATATCCCGACATAAAGCCTTATCGTGAACAGCGTTTTGAGACTGGAACCCATCATGTATTGCACGTCGAGGAATCAGGTAACAAAGACGGTATTCCTATCCTCTTTCTCCATGGGGGGCCAGGTTCCGCCTGCGAACCTTTTCATCGGCGTTTTTTTGACCCTGAGAAATACCGAATCATTTTGTTTGATCAACGCGGCTGTGGCCGCTCCACGCCTCATGCCAACGTCGAAAGCAACACGACACAAGACCTAATAGCGGATATGGAGCAAATTAGAGTCGAACTTGAAGTAGACCATTGGGTGCTTTTTGGCGGATCCTGGGGCGCAACACTGGCACTGCTGTACGCTCAACGATACCCAGAGACGGTAAAAGCAATGGTCCTACGAGGGATCTTTCTTGCCCGCCAACGAGACCTAGATTGGCTTTACAAGGATGGCGCTAACCGGATTTTCCCCGATGCATGGGATGCATTCACCCATAACATACCCGCCGAAGACCATGACAACCTACTGCAGGCATACCAAGACCTACTCGCAGGCAATAATGAACTTGCACGTATGTCAGCAGCCAAAACTTGGTCCGCATGGGAAGGCCATTGCGCCACTTTACGTCCCAACATCACCGTCATGGATCACTTTGCAGAGCCACATACCGCTCTGAGCATGGCGAGAGTGGAAGTCCACTACTTCTCCAACAACGTCTTTATCGATGAGAATCAGATTCTGAACAATATGGATATCATCAATAGCATTCCCGGCATTATTGTGCACGGCCGATATGACATGGTATGCCCTCTTGAAAATGCGACAGAATTACACAAACGCTGGGATGCCGCTGAGTTGCAGATTATTCGCGACGCAGGACATGCCAGCAGCGAAGCAGGCATTGTTGACGCCCTTGTAAGAGCAACTGACTCAATAGCCAAGACCTTGGGTGAAAGCGCCTAAAGCGCTCCCCTTATAAGACTAAGAAGCGTTACTTTCCAGCATCGATATTAAGCACCGCATTATTAAACGCAACATATTGCGCCGTAATAATCACCGCCTCCTGGTTATCACAGTGAATTATCACATTAGCAGACAAGCGGGCTTTCCCTTTTGTCTCAAAATCAGCGAGAAACCGCGTAAACTCTTGCTTACTTATCCCGGTAGTCGCGCTGATATCATGGGTAACCGGCTTCTTATACTCCACCTCAGCCTTTGCCAGCACTACACTGGGTTTGTACCCAGCATCCATCAACGAAAGATGGGTCAAACTCCACCCTGTCATTGCCCCCACGCAATATAAACTTCCTGCGAAGGCAGTACCATGGGTATTCACGTTAGGCTCCAGTGGCGCCTCAACCAAGACCTTCAAATCACCATATTCCGATACCGAAATACCCAAGTGCTTCAATAGCGGCACCTGCTCCCGCAGCATGTCGCGAACAATATCGATATTCTTCATCATTAACTCTACCCATAAAAAAACCACCCAAATACTGTTATTTGGATGGTTTTGTATTACTGGCGAAAAGTAGACTTAGATCAAACCAAGCAACAACTCTTCCGTACGTGCTTTACGACGCTTAGACACTACCGCTGGATCTTCTTCAATCACCACTTCGTCAGGCGTAACTTTAAATAATGAATGACCTTCTTTTACGATAGCCCCATCCATATTTTCCATCAGCACTTTGTCGATGGTGCAAGCGAAAGGCGCATAGATCTTATTAAACATCTTCATCACTTCGATGATGTAAATAGGATCACCCGCTTCGACATGACTACCCTCTTCAACAAACGCAGCCATACCGGGTGCTTCACGGCCGTAGAACATGCCGCCACATACCGCCACTAACTCATCCGCCTTAGTCGCAGGTGGTGGCACTAACACCTTCTGCATATCTGCTTGTAAATCAGTATCAGTGAGCCTGGAAGGAATGGTGATGGTTAAATCCGCATTCACCTTCAATTCATAATAAAGCGCCGTTTGAGCCAACTTCGGTAGCACACTGAATATTTCTAAACCGGATTGATAGCCTACGTGAGCTGCCTGTACTTTCGCCCATGTATCCGCATCATAACCGCCTTGAGGCGCACTTTCTGCCAACTTGCCTGCGAGCGCAACATACTCATCAGTACCTAATGCCGTCTTAAGCGTCTCGTAGAATGACAATGCGCTCTGCAACAATTCATTATCATGCTTCCATATCGATTCTGCCGCAGGTAATTCAGCGCGATAATCCATATTGAGGAAATGGTAAGTTTCATCCAACACTTCGATTGGGTTCTTCAACCACTCAACGCTATCGCCTTTGAATCGAATGTTCGCCTTGTTTAAACTCAACCAACCCGACAGGTTGTGAGGCTCTTCTAACAGACTTTCCATAGGGCGCAATAACAAGCTAGTCTTTCTAGCCATCGCGTTATCAATTCCCTTAAGTGCGTCCACCGACGTTTCAGCATCGCCATGAGCTGCAGAAATTTGCTTTTTGTAACCCGCAACTAACTGCTTAAAGGCATGTTTCACATCAAATTCATTGGCTTCTTTCTTTAGCAGACCCACCATGGTGAGGTAAGGCATGATAAAGCCAGTCGTAGACTTAGCGTTAACATTCTCAGCAAGGAACCAGTGAACAAGACCATAATGAAACTCAAGGTTAGTCGCCAAATTCTCGCCAGTCAGCCTGGTACGGCGCAGCACTTCTGCCAACTTCACATAACTATCTAAACGCCCTTCGCCTGTCGTTAGCAATAATGCGATATTAGAGTCATAAGCACCTGCCAAGTGGTACTTAATAAAGCGACCACTGTCTGGGTTTCTTAGCGATATCCCCTGATCATCGCGAATCTCTCCCGCACGGGGGCTGGACCAATAGCTAATGACTCCACCGGCATGAGGTTTTAATGCGCGGTTAGTTGCATTCAAACGTGCTTCAACAGAGGCATGCTCACGAGGAATTCGCTCTGGCTTAGGTAACGCCTTCTTGAATTTAGCAATCAATGTCATTGCTTCAACCAGAGAATCAACGACAAAGAAATCATCTTTATCTTCTGGGTTAGTGAATTTCAATGAGTAACACAATTCAGAGACACGATGCTCAACCTGAATTCGAGTATTCATTTCCATAAAGAAATGCATTTCTTTATCAACAATACACTCAAAAGTGGATACTGAATCCAGACCTACCGCCAAACCAAAACGCTCAGACTCATCTTCCATTTTCACCAAGATGTCTAAGTCAGTTTTTAACGCATCAGCTTCTTCTTTCCGACCGTCTGCCGAAGCACGCTCGATTGATGCTGTTAATGCTTCTCGTGTTTGCGATACTTCAAGTAGCTTTTGCTCATGCATCTGCAAGGAGCAATCACGCGCCCCTAGCGTCATACACCATTCGCCATTACCAATAACTTGGATCTCTTGGTGGCGAGTTGTCTCTATATTCAATTCGATCAAGATATTCTTGTTATCGCCAACACCGTTGGTTTTAACTTCATTAAGAATTTCGATCAACAGCTCAGGAGCCTTTTGAGACGCCTCAACAATGCGTGCTTCCAGCTCACCTTCATATGAGGTTGGCGCTTTTAATATTCGCTGCCCCTTGCCACCACCACCACCGATAGCTTTCAATCGCATACGATTCTCAGGGAAGCGCTTAAATGTCGCCGCAACCTGAATCTTAGCTTCTTCACAGATTTCCTCGACAGAAATCAGATCAATGCCTGCTTTATAGGATGCAAACAACACATCATCCGCAACATCTTCCAGCTTTTCAGCAGCATAAGCCGCCTCATCAACTTTAAGGTTGTTTTCTTTAACGACAGCCTTAAGGCCCGCTAGATCTTTGACCTTTTTAACCAACGTTATTGCTGTGAGGTTATCGACACCAGGAGTAACACTGACATTACATTCCAATGCAGTACGCTTTGCTTCATCTTTAGCACCAGCGCTTCTCACTGTTTGAGAACACGGCCCAATAAAAGTCAAACCGGCTTCTTCAAAAGAACGTACTAACTCTTCTTCTTCTGCCATAAAACCATAACCGGCAAATACACAGTTATAGTTATTATCTTTAGCGATCGAAATGATCTGCTGAATACGTTGCGTACGCTCTACTTTATCTGCACCGGTATAATCAGGCACACGGTGTACACGACTAGGGTCGGTCAATTGGCGAAGCTCTGGCGCTAGCGCATTGTTATAGGTAATGGAGTCTTTTTCTGACAGCAAGATACCATAATGGGTCATCCCCATTTCTTGCCACACATCCATCACTTCCTTACGAATGGGACCGCGACAAATAATCAACGGCCGCATATCTTCACAACTAAATTGCTTTACCCATGCACTATCTCCGCCAGTACGACGACGACTTTTGTTCACCAACGGGTTATTTAAATAATAATCGGTTTGCATATCCACGTTTCAACCCCTTAGTGAAATTCACGCTGTACAGATGTCATTGGTTCTACTTTATAAGTACGCAACAAGAACTCAAGATGCTGTCCTAAGCTGCTACGTATATCGGTAGGCATCACTAAGTGTGATATGGAGCCCAAGCTCAATGCTTCTCTAGGATTCATAAGCTCACGCTCATAACGCAAGCCAAGTGCAGCTTCTTGCTCTTTCAGCCATGCATCCACGTCAGCTTCTGCCTGCTTTTGTGCAGTTTCATGAGGCATTCCGCCGCCGGCTAGCACTTTGTACTGCTCAACAATACGTGCTGCAACCGCAGAACGTATTTCACGTAGTTCTTTCTTATAAACAAACTCTTTACCTGCTGGTCCCATTACCGCCAAGCGAGTGGTAGGCAACGCCATAACAACATCAGCACCCGTCGCATAGCTGTTAAAGGCAGCGTAGGCACCACCATAGGCATTACGCACAATGAAGAGCATTCGAGGCGTACGCAAATCAATGATTGCATCCAACATCGCTCGACCTGCTTGAACGATACCTCGACTCTCTTGCTCCGTACCGGGCAAGAAGCCAGTGGTATCTTCGATAAAGATTACCGGAACATTGTAAAGGTTACAGAACCGAATAAAACGCGCATTTTTAGTTGCTGCATCACAATCAATCTGACCTGAGCCAACTGCACTGTTATTCGCACAGAAACCGACAACGTTTCCACCTAGGCGACCAAAAGCACACACGGTATTTTGTGCTCGAGTTTCTTGGATTTCAAAGAAGTCACCGTGATCACAAATTTGCTGAATCAACACTCGAATATCAAGAGGGGTGTTAAAACCAGTAGGAGAGTTAAAGGCTTTCTTTAGCAGTATGTCTGCATCCCAGGTCTTGCGATCCATTGGATCCGATGTTTCGACAAATGGTGCAGCCTTTGAGTTATTATCTGGAATATAACTCAGTATTTCTTTTACCTTACGTAATGCACTCACCTCATCTGCGACAACAAAATCCGCGACGCCAGATTGACTATGCACACCAGGTCCACCTAATTCATCGGCGGTTACATCTTCACCCAATACCGACTTCACAACACCCGGACCGGTCAAACCAAAGAAAGTATCTTCAGGTTGTATAATAAAGCTACCTTGTCGCGGCAAATATGCACCACCACCAGCGTTATAACCAAACATACACATGATACTTGGTACAACACCACTGATCTTCCGTAATGCAGTAAAGGCTTCCGAATAGCCATCGAGACCACCCACACCCGCAGGTACATAAGCCCCTGCACTGTCATTTAATCCCACTAGAGGAATTCCACGCTCACCCGCCAGTTTGATCAGGTTCGCAAGCTTGCGTCCGTTGGTAGCATCCATAGAGCCAGCACGAACGGTGAAGTCATGCCCATACAACGCGACATCACGACCATCAATACTCACTATCGCCGTCACCAAGGAAGCACCATCAAGGTTCTTTCCCCAGTTTTGATAAAGAACAATCGGTTCTTTATCCGTGAGCACTCTGATACGTTCCCACACTGTCATACGTTTCTTTTGGTGCTGTCGCTCGATAGCAACCACACCGGCGGACGTTTGGGGCCGCATCATCAGATCATGGCCTGATGCCAAGGCTTCCTCATATATTCCAGGAGTACGGTTGATCTCTCCTGGTATCTTAAATTCTACGGATTCTGGCTCTTGGAACGGATTGTCCAGAGATGGAATGACTTTCTGATTGGTACCCATAAGCTCTCTGTCTCTTTCATAGCAAGTAAGTGCATTACATCTCTTAGGGACATAAACACTATGACAACAAGGCTGAGTCAACAGGCTTGACTAACAAGCCTATAAACTTCTGATTTCTTGTTTTGCGGCGCATTATCGATGCGCTTGACCGTACAGTCAAACATCGAATTCCGAATTATGCCTAATAATTGGCCCTAATTTACGTAAATCGACACCAAAATGCATAGTTTGAAATAATAGTCATAAAACTGTGCGCCGCAAGGTTACTGGCTTGAGCGTAAATTGTCACGCAGAAGGTAAATCTGCCCTAATGAAAATGTAACGAAAGGCGTCAATCGTCAGCATTGAATATCCCAGCAGAGGAACTTAATTAGGTTCGCTCTGTTTCTCCTGGCATTTACCCCATTTAACCGTAAAATCGGCGCTTCCATTTGAACAAATCAAGTACGCTATTCATGAACCTAATCTTATTGCATCCCCACGAACTCGTATGGCAAGGGGACTCCGATAGCCGTATCGACAGTGCAGAAGCGATACTTAGAGATAGACGCTTTTTACATATTCAATCCATTCACAAAGCAGAAGTGGGCGATTTGCTACGCGTTGGCGTGATAAACGGAAGCATGGGAACCGGTACCGTAAAGCATATCGGTAGCAACAGCATCACCCTGCAAGTCGTATTACACCAACACGAGCCACCACCACCTCTCCCCGTAACAATACTGCTCTCTCTACCTCGCCCCAAAATGCTCCGTAGGATATTACAAACAGCAGCATCGATGGGAGTAAAAAAGCTTATTCTTATCAATAGCTATAAGGTTGAAAAAAGTTATTGGCAAAGCCCGTACTTGCAGGAGGACAGCATCAACGAACAGCTGACACTAGGACTTGAACAAGCCGTCGATACCATCATGCCAGAGGTGGTTTTAAAGAAGCGTTTTAAGCCCTTTATAGAAGATGAGCTCCCCGCTATCGCCAACAACAAACGCTGCATTATCGCTCACCCAGAGCTCTCCGCAGGTATTTGTGAGGCTAGCGAACAAGAAACCGTGCTAGCCATTGGGCCAGAAGGCGGATTTATTCCTTATGAAGTGGAAAATCTGAATGCCGCGGGTTTTAAAACTGTTACCCTCGGGACAAGAATACTTAAGGTCGAAACAGCAGTACCAGTACTACTATCTAAACTCTTTTAGCTAAAAAGCTGCAAGTGACAAAATGACAAAATGACAATCACACTTTAAAGGAGCTCAGAGCCTCTTTTAATCGATTGGCATCTTCTGCCATCTCAGCAGTGGCGGTAGCAGTTTTTTCAGCCCGGCCGACCGCACCTTCTCCCATTTCCCTTATTTCATTGACATTCTTGTCGATTTCTTCCGACACCTCCGCCTGCTGAGAAACGGAGTGTGCAATCATGCTATTCATCTCGACCATAGTTTCGAGCTTTTCATTAATGGTATCGAGCACGGTCCCAATCATCCTCGACTCAATCACTGTTCCCTCAGCCACTTTACCACTACGGTTCATTGCCTCCACCGATTCGTTAATGCGCTTTAAGAAACGATCAATAATAGACTCAATGTTTGTTGTTGAGCCGTGAGTTCGCTGTGACAGCGACCGAACCTCATCTGCAACAACAGCAAAACCTCGCCCCTGCTCTCCCGCACGTGCTGCTTCGATCGCTGCATTTAATGCCAGTAAATTGGTTTGCGACGCGATACCTTTAATTTCGTCCACTACCTGAGCAATGCTTTCGCTATCTTTCGCAAGTGCGTTGATAGAATCCGTAGTAAGCCTTATCTCAGCGCAAAGGTGCTCAATGTTTTGCAGCGATACTTTAACAATATCCCCCCCTTGGTTGGCTTCGTCCCTGGTTTCTTGCACCGCCGCCTGAGCTTGACGGGTATAATCAGCCACCCCATGTGCCGTCTGAGTCATTTCTGTTACCGCAACAGCAACCTGACTAGTGCCATCCAGCTGACTATTAATACTCTCCCGTGTTTTTGTCGAACGCTCCTTGGTCTCATTGGCAACAATAAACACGCTATCCGCACTGGCATTAACTTGCTTGATCAACGACCGCATATTCGTCGCGGTTTCATTAAAATGATCGGTAAGGTCTCCCATCTCGTCTTCCGATCGAGATACTAGAGATAGCGTCATATCCCCTTTAGCCATTCGATCCGACCCTTCCACCAGCTGCTTAATCGAATCCTGAATCGACAAATAGAACCCGACATAAAGATAAAATGTTGCCAACAGAACAAACAGTACGGCGGCAGATGTACGGTACATTTGCGCTTCCGCATCAGCCTTCTTATAGGCCACTTTCTCCTGTACGAGCTCGACAACTTTATGAATAAAGTCGTACTGCGGGTTAATATGCGTAGTAAGCGCTTCAAGCACCTGCTCAGGCGGAATATTATAATCCGCGGCGGTAAGCACATTAAAATCGATATAATTTGCTATTTCCAGAATACCATTGACCATCAGATCAAAATCAGAAGTGAGCACTGCCCGCTTATCTTCCGGAATCGAAAGTAAACTACTTTTCTCAACGATAGGTTTAAACTTATCTAACTCGACAAATACGGCATCAAGAAAATCAAAAGTATCTGATGGTGGATATGAGAACGTTAGCGCAAACGCCGTTCCTGCTCGCCCCATACCGGTAAGTTTAGCTAAGTTAAAAAAATCACCGCTAATAAACCGTAAGGAACCAACCACCTGAGGATCGGTCTCATTGGACAACCCGCTCGCCTCTACCACCAATCCAAAGAAGGTCTTCAAGTGATCTACGACTTGGTTATTTTCCTCAAGTAGATTTTTTGGATCCTGCATCAAGGAGCTTCGATCCTGCTCCAGGTTTTTTATTTCCTTGCGTATTGACTCCCACTCTTCTGCAAGTGAGGGGTTAAGCATCAGACTAAATTCTTCCGCTTCAAGTTCAAATGCAGCATCAAGAATTCGCGCACGGTTACGCGATTCTTTTCCTAGAAATTCATCTGTTCTATATTTTACCGCGGTAATATGAAAGTCTCGATAATATTCAGCATGCTGCTTTAGCGTGAGAATATGATCAATAATCTCAACACCTTGCTGCTTGTTATCCGCTGCTTTAATGGCTTGATAGGCCACATTTACGATGAGATAACTCGTAAAAATCAGAGGCACATAGAACAACAAGCTGATCAACGCAAATTTATACGCATAGCGCATCATATTGATCAGTTTGATAGCAGGAATAAACAAAGCTTTCATAAGGTGGTAGTGGTCACATCATATAGATTCATTACTATCAGTATAGCAAGATTCGTAAAAATGCTAGGTTTTTGAACACAATAGACCTAGCCTATCAGGCTATACCGTGAATGAGCTAAGGGCTCTCTTAAGGCTCGACGCTTCTTCAGCCATCCTACCGCTAGCGTCAGCAGTGGACTCTGCTTTTTCTACCGCATGCTCCCCCATCGTACGAATACTATTGATGTTCTTATCGATGTCCGTGGTGACATCAGCTTGCTGGGTCAAGGACTGGGAAATCATGGTATTCATTTCAACAACTGTATCCAGTTTCTCATTGATAGAGCTAAGCACCTCCCCTATCCGTTTAGACTCATCCACCGTATCATTGGCAACAGTTAAGCTTCGATTCATCGCCTGTACTGATTCTTGCGTACGTAAGATAAATTGCTCAATGATACTCTCTATATTTGAGGTTGAATTTTGTGTCCGTTGCGACAACGACCTGACCTCATCAGCAACAACCGCAAACCCCCTCCCCTGCTCCCCGGCTCGAGCCGCTTCAATCGCCGCATTTAACGCAAGCAAGTTAGTTTGCGCGGCAATACCCTTAATTTCATCCACAACTTGCGCGATACTCTCGCTATCTTTGGCTAGCGCGTGGATCGACTCTGTCGTTGCCCCTATATCTTTGGATAACGCTTTAATATGATCGAGGGATTTCTCGACAATCCTTCCACCCTCTGTTGCCTCGTCTCGCGTTTGATGAACCGTTTTTTCTGCATTGCGCGTATAGTCGGCAACGCCATGCACAGTTTGGTTCATTTCGGTAACTGCCACAGCAACTTGATTCGTTCCATCCATCTGCTGACTGATTAGACCGTTACTTTCCTGCGACATCCCACTGGTTTCACCCGCCAATGAAAATACTGTTTCCGCATTCAGGGTCGCCTGTTTCACCAGCTCCCGCACTCTCTCTGTGCAGTCATTAAAACGATCGATCAGATACCCCATTTCATCATCTTGATCTTGGTCTATATGCACAGTCATATCACCAGCAGCCATTCTCTCTGCACCATAAACCAGACGGTTGATCGACTCTTGAATGGATACATAAAATGCCAAATACAAATATGCCGTAACAATTAACACAAGCGCCACAGCGACCAATATTTGCGTCATCCGGCTATCGGCATCCGATTTCTTCTGCTTTACTCGATCGGCAGCCAACACCCTTACTTGATCCGCAACCCGGTATTGATGCTCAGTTTCTTGTGATAGACGAGTAAAATACTGATGCCACGTAATGGAAAAAGATGAAGCATTCATCACCTGTTCATCCATATAGATCTTAATAAAATCAACGCCATCGATCACTTGTTCTAATGTGCGCCTTGCCTCTTCGGCCCCATCAGGCATCGCTATTTGAAAGCTGGACTCCAAACTATCATGGGCCGACTCTAGTCCAAAATAGGACAGGTCGAGCAAATCCAATGTTGCAGAATCAATATAACTCCCCGTCAATCCTTGCCCACCAATTGCACGGGTCCGCCCTGACAAATCATGTAAATCAAAAAGATCAACACGAATAAATTTCACATAACCTTTTAACAATTCATCGCTATCAGAATTGATACCGCTACCATCTAATACGCGATCCACCATATTTTCAACTATAAGCACCAGCGCATTATTAAGTTCAAACAGCGATTTGGCGCCAGATTGCAAGTTCGGTATGGACCCACTCAAGTGTTTAAATTTGGTTTGGAATGCACTAATGAATTTTGATTCACCGCTACTATCAATAAGCACGGTATCAAGTGATTCCAAATCACCAATCAGTTGCTTAATTTTTGCCGTTGTTTTCTCTTCTAATTCTGCGGTTTCCGGTAAAGCTGAAGGTTCAATTTCCAAGAAACTAAGAACCACTCGATAATCACGGTATTGCTCCGCGTATTTTTTTAGTTCCAACAACACCTCTAATGTTGCCGTACCTTTCAATTTATTGTCCGCTAAAGTCACCTCTTTATAAGCGGAGCTAACCACCATCGAGCTAACCACACATAATGGTATATAAAATAGCATGCTTATAAGAATAAACTTATAAGCATAACGCATGCTGTTTATGAAACTCACTGCTGGAGATAAAATCGCTTTCATATCAGGTACTTAAATTAGTGTTTAAACATTACATTATAAGTATAGCAATGACTACGGATTACACGAATTGATTATAAAGATAGCAATCCGCCCCGTGGCGGTCAGAAATAAATTGACTATGCTTATATTATTAAGAGTTGCCAATACTTCAGCAGGAATCACGATGGACTACAAAGACACAATCGATATTGCAGAAAGCTTACGCCGGCAAGCTAGAAAAGCCGTCAATAAATTTCAAACTGAGCTTGATTCAGATGTAGGACTTGTCGACGCGATGAAGAATTTTGGAGAAAGCGCGATTTATGGAAAACTAATGCTTGAACACCTTGAGGGGTTATTCAACATCCTAGATTCGAACGATGACAAGGAAGCTGAACCTTTCTTAACCCAATACCTGATGGAACGAAATGAGTTTCTCACAGGTATGAAACCTTGGGTCCCCAACTCAACAGATGTGATGAATAACCTTGTCAACTCTGTCAGCGCGAATGTACTTGCAGATTTAATCGAAGCGTTTAAGGAGTAGTCTTTAAGTAGAACAAATCAACGCACCTCCACACAGCCTCAATAAACTCACAAGAGCTTTAGCGCGGAAGTACGCCATCACAATACGTGATTTTCCAAAAGTAAAATTTAGTTATTTATAAGACTCAATGATACAGGCTTTTAACGCATCACCAGCACTCATCCCCCACTCATCCTTAGAAACTTCTGGCTGATGGGCAGGGGCAGTAGACTCATTCTTTTTTGTTTTGCTTGAGGATTGAGCACGCTCAACCGCTTTATTGATGATATTTACCATGTGAACCTCAAAAGAGAAAAATCAAAAAATATCCTATATAAATACTCGTCCCTGAATGATCCATCATCCCATGGAAAACTGACATAATCTGTTAGTTGTCTAACGTAATGAGATAGAAGCAGTTCACATTGCAGAAATAAGTACGCAACTAACCGTTGCCAACGCCAACCCTAATAACAACCCAGCCCAGAATGATAGCTTACCTTTATTGCTGTCCTTTTCTCTTTGTAACTGCTCCTTATAGAAACGCGCATTGGTTATTTCTTCCTCCATCTGGTTCCCCAGACCCGCTCGCACAACCGCGACATCACTTAACCAAGTGGGCAAATCCACCCGTTCTAATTTTTGCGTATTAGCATGGGTCTTTAAACTTTTAACATTATCAGACACGCCAAATAATCCAGACCCTCCCTCTTCATGCAACTGAAAGCCAACGTTCGTGAGAAACGCCTTGTTTCGCTGTATCGACTCCCCACCTTCATCCGGCGGCGGATAAACTTTAATCGGCTTTACTCTGTAGTCACTAACATGTGACGTTGCCCACTTAATAAGCTCCGATATGATTAATGACCCAATTCCACCCCCACGCAATTCCACTGGAAGCAACTCCCCCAATTCCCCTAGCGTAAAAGAGATCGTTTGATCTTCATGGTTAGCCAAGACATCAAATTTGGGCTTTGTAGGAAATTTAATCACCTGAAAACCATCTGCTTTCTTTTTGACAATATCCAATAGGTGCACCTGCACTCTGAATAATGTCATATTGGCATCCCCCTTCGCCTTCTTCGTTTCCTTTTTTATCAACACCATCACTTCGTCTTCACTTTCACGGTTTGGATGGGGTTGCATTCGAATTAATTCAAAACTCATATATTGACCAACAGCAGAGGAAGTTACCTATAATTAGTGTAGTGGAAAGCCACAGAAAGAAATGAGCAAACATAAAAAAACCCTTATATCTCAAAATAGATATAAGGGTTTTTTTATGTTTGCTTCACTATTTCTTGGCTGGTGCCTTCTTGGCTGGTGCCTTCTTGGCCGGTGCCTTCTTAGCCGGTGCCTTCTTGGCCGGTGCCTTCTTAGCCGGTGCCTTCTTGGCCGGCGCCTTCTTGGCCGGTGCCTTCTTGGCCGGTGCCTTCTTAGCTGGTGCCTTCTTAGCTGGTGCCTTCTTAGCTGGTGCCTTCTTAGCTGGTGCCTTCTTAGCTGGTGCCTTCTTGACCGGTGCCTTCTTGGCCGGTGCCTTCTTGACCGGTGCCTTCTTGGCCGGTGCCTTCTTAGCTGGTGCCTTCTTGACCGGTGCGTTTAGAAGCTTATCCTTTTTCTCTGCTTTCTTTAGCAGCTCCTTCTCGCGTTTCTCTACGGCTTTTACCGTTTCTTTAACCTTCTTTTCGACTGTTTTTTGATATTGCTTGAGCGATTTGGCATATTTATTTTCCAACGCTTTTTGAATTCTCTCCTTTGCTTTCTCTAAGGCATCCTCTATCTCGCCTTCTAACCGCGTACGGATTTCTTCTTCCTTATCCGATATTCGCTGACGCAACTCCTGCTCTTTACCAACTAATTTATCTCTCAATTGTGCGATTTGTACATCGAGCCTTGCATCAGATAAATCCTTACGCTTTTCGGCTAACTTATCCAACGCAACTTCTAATGTTTCCTGCGCTTGTTCTACCGTAATTTGCGCCGCCGCCGTAGCTTTGACCCTCCACTTTGACTGCGCATTTCTTAACTTCACTTTTGCTTTCAGCACCTGATCTTGAGTATTTGCCAACTGTTTTTCGATGCGCTCGACCAATTGTTTGGCTTTTTCAAGCGCTCGATTACTTGTATCAACTTTAGTAGTTCCAGCATTCGTTTTTTTCGCAGGCATATCGCTCTCCATATTGCTACGACCTCATTCATTGGTACCAAGACAAGCGGGCACCGACCAGTGCGAGTAGAATAACACATCCATTCGTTATATTTCAGACACAAAAAAGGCAGCGAAGTCGCTGCCTTTTTTGTGGATTGTAAAAGGTTAAATAAGATTAACCTTTTGAACGACCCGCCTTTTTACGCTCGTGCTCTTTAAGAAACTTTTTACGTATACGAATTGATTCAGGTGTTACCTCAACCAGCTCATCATCTTCGATAAAATCTAACGCTTGCTCCAGTGAGTATTTAACCGGTGGAGTCAATACGATGTTCTCATCAGTTCCCGACGCTCGAACATTCGTTAGCTGCTTACCCTTGATAGGGTTCACTACCAAATCATTACCGCGTGTATGAATACCAATAACCTGACCTTCATAAACATCAACGTTTGGATCTAAGAATAAACGACCACGACTCTGCAAGTTAAATAGTGAGAAGCCCAACACCTTACCTTGTACCATTGATACAAGAACGCCGTTCTGGCGGGTCGCAACATCACCCTCTTTGATTGCTCCATAATGCGCGAAGGTCGAGTTCATGATACCCGTACCTGAAGTCATTGTAAGGAACTCTGAACGAAAACCAATCAAGCCACGAGCAGGTGCTAAGAACTCTAGGCGTACACGCCCTTTTCCATCAAGTTCCATATTGGTAAGTTCGGCTTTACGCAACCCTAACTGCTCCATGATAGAACCTTGATGTTGCTCTTCTACATCAATTACAAGGTCTTCGTATGGCTCTTCCTTCTTACCATCGACTTCACGGATGATTACTTCCGGCCCACCAACGGCAAGCTCAAAGCCTTCTCGTCGCATGTTTTCAATCAATACAGAAAGGTGCAATTCACCTCGACCCGAGACTCTAAACTTATCTGCACTTTCAGTTTCTTCTACGCGTAATGCAACGTTATGAATCAGCTCTTTATCTAGACGGTCACGGATATTTCGAGACGTCACATACTTACCTTCTTTACCCGCAAAAGGAGAAGTATTAACCTGGAACATCATGCTCACAGTTGGCTCATCAACACTCAATGGAGGTAATGCTTCCACCGCATCGGGAGAGCAGATGGTATCGGAGATGTTCAGGCCATCAATGCCCGTAACACAAATAATATCGCCGGCTTGCGCTTCGGTGACTTCGACACGCTCCAGACCTTCAAATCCCATAATCTTAAGGATTTTTCCATTACGCTCTTCACCTTCGGCAGAGATTAACCGAACCTGCATATTCACTGCGATCTTGCCTCGAGTTACTCGGCCAATACCGATAACACCCAAGTAGCTAGAATAATCCAATGAACTGACCTGCATTTGAAGGCCACCGTCAACATCAACTGCTGGCGGTTTTACATGTTCAACAACAGACTCAAACAAGAAGTCCATGTTTTCGCCTAATTCTTCAGGCTCCTTACCAGCAATACCATTAAGAGCCGATGCATAAATAATCGGAAAATCCAACTGCTCATCCGTTGCACCCAACGAATCAAACAAATCGAAAATCTGATCAATAACCCAATCAGGTCGCGCACCTGGGCGATCGATCTTGTTAACCACAACAATAGGGTTCAAGCCGGCAGCAAACGCCTTCTGTGTCACGAAGCGGGTCTGTGGCATCGGGCCATCTACCGCATCAACTAACAGTAATACACTATCTACCATCGACATAACACGCTCGACCTCACCACCAAAATCGGCGTGTCCAGGGGTGTCTACGATATTGATATGGTATCCATTCCAGTTGATCGCTGTGTTCTTGGAAAGAATTGTAATGCCACGCTCTTTCTCAAGATCGTTAGAATCCATTACACGCTCAACATCTTCATTTCGGCCCAATGTGCCAGATTGCTGAAGCAACTTATCTACCAGCGTCGTTTTACCATGGTCAACGTGCGCTATGATTGCAATATTACGGATTTTATCTGTCACAGTGTTTGCCTGTTGTTCGCTTGTCGTTCCGCCACATGCACAATATTTTATTGGCACGATGACAGTCATTTAAATATCAATTTAGGGTAACAATTCAATCTAAGAATAGATGCCCTGATAACGCTAGAAAGATCGGCTCTAGGCGTTGGGGGCGGCAGTATACCCGAAAAAATGGAGTTTTGTATGTTTACCGTACAAATTGTAACCAGAAAAGAGGATTTTTTTCGGGTATACTTCCGCAACTTTTTCCAACAGCTTACCCATAGCACCGCCGCGCCTAGCGTGCAGCGGACATTCGAGATGACAACAATGGCAATACAACGAAAAGCAATTGCACTGATTTCCGGTGGTTTAGATTCCTTACTGGCTGTAAAAGTCGTGCAAGAACAGGGCATCCACGTAGAGGGCGTTAACTTTTATACCGGCTTCTGTGTCGAAGGGCATACCCACGCTATTCGTAAAAAAGACGAGAAAAAACAAAAGCGTAACAATGCCCTATGGTCAGCGGAGACCTTAGGAATAAAATTGAACATTGTTGATATCTCAGAAGAATATAAGGACATTGTTATCAACCCTCAGCATGGCTACGGTGCCAACCTGAACCCATGCCTAGACTGTAAGATATTTATGGTAGAGCAGGCCAATGCCATGCTTAATAAGGCTAGGCAGTTAGCCGACGATGGCGGCTTCGACTTTATCATCACCGGTGAAGTTATCGGTCAGCGGCCTAAATCTCAGCGAAAAGAAACCATGCCCATCATCGCCCGAGAGTCTGGCGCTGATGACCGTTTATTACGCCCTCTATGCGCGCAAAATCTACCGCCAACCCTCGCCGAACGCGAGGGCTGGATAGATAGGGACCAACTACACGGTTTCTCAGGCCGCAGCCGTAAACCACAGATGGCCTTAGCCAAGCGATACGGTCTGGATGATTACGCGCAACCCGCAGGAGGCTGCTGCTTCCTTACTGACGAGTCGTATTCGAAAAAGCTCGCAGATTTATGGGCCGCACGAGGCGAAAAGACCTACGAAATCGACGACATAATGATGCTTAAAATGGGCCGTCACATACGCCCTGCCCCTCACTACAAGCTTATCGTTAGTCGAGAAGAAGGGGAGAATAACTTCCTAATGGGGTACCGCAAACAATACCCATCAATCCGTATTACAAGCCATCCAGGACCTCTTACTCTCATTGATGGCACCCCAAGCGACGAAGATCTAATCTATGCTGCCAAGATCGCCGGGCGATTCAGCAAAGGCAGAGATGCCGATGAGATGACCGTTGAAATTACCCGAGCTGGTGGCGTGACAACCACACACAATATTAAGCCTATGGGCGTAGATGACATCAAACAAGAGTGGTATATCTAATTATGGCAACCTTTCAATTAGACACTAAAGGGCTACTGTGTCCTATGCCTGTAATTAAAACCCAAAATCGCATTAAGGAACTGGCTATCGGTGACACGCTAGAAGTCTTCGCCAGCGATCCAGGCGTGATGCACGACATACCTGCGTGGTGCCGCATCAATGGGCACACAGTGTTAGAGAGCAGTAAAGAAGATCGACTTTGTAGAATTCTTATCGAAGTATGCGATAGCTAAACGCACTTCCCAAAGGCAACCCACCCCTGTGCGCACCAAAGTGGCGCACGCAGGGAGCCTTAGCTCAGCCAAGCCTATATAAATAAGGCGAATCTCCCCCGAAACTCTCCTTATCAAGCCATCAGCACAAGACAACAAGCCTTACGAAATGGCTTGTATACCCCTCCTTTTAGGGTGAATTTACGACCAAATCCCATGTTTAGACCAAGTTTTTTCCAAATTCAGGCGACATTCCTGGATTAACACTTTTCAGATTCGAATCAATGGCATATATTTTGCCTTCTCGACAGACACAACCAAAACGACCTCGTTTGGTAAATTGGTAAGAACCCACCCAAAAGGTTGTTTTTTACCCAGATGTTCTCACGTACCAGAGAACATCAAACTGACTGTCAGAGGGCCGTGAAGCTCGCAACGGGTAACACGGAATATGAGGCGACACGATCATGATCTCTTGTTCAGACTTCATGATTCTGAACAAGACGCAAATACAATCCAATTGGAGGACACTTAAGAATGTCTGAAACAACGCTAAATTTAATCAAAGAAAACAATGTACGCTGGGTTGACCTGCGTTTCACCGATCCTCGTGGTAAAGAGCAGCACGTTTCTATCCCTACTAGCGAAGTTGAAGGCAACTTCTTTGAAGAGGGTAAAATGTTTGACGGATCTTCAATCGAAGGTTGGAAAGGCATTAATGAATCAGACATGATCCTTATGCCTGATGACTCTTCTGCGGTTATCGATCCTTTCACTGACGAAGCAACACTTAACCTTCGTTGTAACATCGTTGAGCCATCAACTATGGGTGGCTACGAGCGTGATCCACGTTCTGTTGGTGCTCGTGCAGAAGAATACTTGAAGTCTACTGGTATCGGCGACAGCGCGTTGTTCGGACCAGAGCCTGAGTTCTTCGTATTTGACGACGTTAAGTGGAAGAACGAAATGAACGGTTCTTCTTACGCAATCAACTCTGAAGAAGCAGCATGGTCTTCTAACAGTGATTTCGAAGGCGGCAACATCGGTCACCGTCCTGGCGTTAAAGGCGGATACTTCCCCGTTCCTCCAGTTGATTCTCTACATGACCTTCGTGGCGCAATGTGTGCAGCCATGGAATCTATGGGTCTTGTTATTGAAGTACATCACCACGAAGTGGGTACTGCTGGACAGTGTGAAATCGGCGTAGGTCCTAACACACTAGTTGCTAAAGCTGACGAAGTTCAGATTCTTAAGTACTGTGTACATAACGTAGCACACGCCTATGGCAAGACTGCTACTTTCATGCCTAAGCCTGTTGTTGGTGATAACGGTTCTGGTATGCACGTACACCAGTCTATCGCTAAAGACGGTCAGAACTTGTTTGCTGGCGATGCTTACGCTGGACTTTCTGAAGAAGCGCTTTACTACATTGGTGGTATCATCAAGCACGCTCGCGCGATCAATGCTTTCACCAACGCTTCAACTAACTCTTACAAGCGTCTTGTTCCTGGATTCGAAGCACCTGTTATGTTGGCATACTCTGCTCGTAACCGTTCTGCTTCTATCCGTATTCCTTTTGTACCTAGTGCAAAAGCCCGTCGTATCGAAGTTCGCTTCCCTGATCCAACTGCCAACCCATACCTAGGCTTCGCGTCTATGTTGATGGCTGGTCTTGACGGAATCAAGAACAAGATCCACCCTGGCGATGCTGCTGACAAAGATCTATACGACCTTCCAGCCGAAGAAGCTGCTGAGATCCCGACTGTTGCTTCTACTCTAGAGCAAGCTCTTGATGCACTAGAAGCTGATAAAGAGTTCTTGATGCAAGGCGACGTATTCAGCGCAGACATGATTGGTGGTTACATCGATCTTAAGCGTGAAGAAGTTGAACGTTTAAACATGTCTACTCACCCTGTTGAGTTTGACATGTATTATTCTTGCTAATCGCTCTTATTGCGCACTAGCTAGAAATTACATGCTAATTGAACGATCTCTTTTAGTGTGTAGCTACAACCTTGAGTGATCCTCAACGGTTCTGTGAAAAAAGCCCCGACAAGGGGCTTTTTTTATGCCTTAATATAAGCTCATAACAGGTAAACGTACTTCCTCCTTTAAGAGAGTTATATCAATGATCCAAGCGACCTTCTTGACCCGTGTTGCAACGTTACTTTGCATGGTGATTGCGTTACTTTGCATAAGTCACAACCTTTATGCTGCGACGGTATATAAGAAAGTAGATGAAAATGGTAATTTGGTCTTTTCAGATGTGCCTTTTGACGGTGCTGAAGTATTGGATGTGCCCCCTGTACCCACGATAAACCTGCGGGTAACTAAGAACCCTCTCTCCACCATCACACCCAAAGCGCCAACCAAAGCAAACGTATCGAACAGCTATAAATCCTTGGAAATCACATCCCCGATAAACGACAGCTCGCTGGTTAACACCGCTGGAGTCGGCACAGTCACGGTCAGTGCTTCTCCCAGCCTTCAACCCACACATAAATTCAAATTACTCGTCAATGGTGAATCCAAGGGAACTCAATCAGGTAGTTCTTTCTCACTATCAAAGCTTTATAGAGGCGCCCATACTGCCGTCGTTCAGATCGTCAGTAGCAGCGGTGAAGTCCTAAAAGTCAGCCCCCCATCAACGTTTTACGTACGACAGCATTCAATTAAACACTAATACCTCTTTGCACCAAAACAATGCGCCGCGCACTAAAAAGCGATACAATATAGGTGTAGACATGCGCAAAGTTCAACAAAGGGGCGCCCTCTGCGCCATATCCACGCACCCAAAAGCCTATCTGTTTACACAATAGCCTAATTTATCTCCTTTTGGGCCTGATAAAGCACTCAATAATCACAAAAACACACGCCAAAAGACTTACTTGCGGGGGTCAACAAGAAAGCTGGTTTAGTTTTTGCATTCTCCGACTATTCTGGACAAGACAAAACCAACAATAACGACACGACTCAAACAAAGGTCCCAATCAAAATAATTTATGACTATTGATATGCATAAAAAATTATTGGAAAACCTAACCACAGCCGTTCTATTATTGGATGAGAGCTTAAAGATTCTGTACGTCAACCCCGCAGCAGAACACCTTTTTGCTACAAGCGCAGCACACTTGTTGAATTCTCCTGTCCATCACCTTTTCTATGAAGAAAAAGGTGATAAGCACGAACTGGAACAATCTCTCGCGAACCTTCACCCATTCACTCGACGAGAAACGACCTTAATATTAGCTAACTCCTCACAACCGGCCATTGTTGACTATACCATCACCCCCCTCAGCTCCCCTGGCGAGAGACATCTGCTGGTGGAAATTCGCCCGCTAGATCGCCTACTTAAAATTAGCCGAGAAGATAATATTGTCAGCGCCCATCAAGCCACTCGCGCCCTAATTCGTGGCGTAGCCCACGAAGTCAAGAATCCGCTGGGGGGCATCCGAGGAGCAGCACAACTACTGGCAAGAGAGTTACACGACCAGAATCTACATGACTACACAGATGTCATCATCAGTGAAGCAGACCGCTTGCGTAATCTCGTCGACAAGATGCTAGGGCCAAGAAAACCGCCGGAGATAGCCAACACCAATGTCCACCAGATACTCGAACGTGTACGCAGCGTTATTCAGGCCGAATCCGGCGACTCTGTACAGTTCATTCGGGATTACGACCCGAGCTTACCCGAGCTTCCTGCGGATGGGGACCAACTGATCCAAGCTTTCCTCAATATTGTACGCAACGCCCGGCAAGCACTAACGGAAAACCCGGAACAAAAATCCCCCAGAATCACTCTGCGCACTCGGGCACTGCGCCAATTTACCATAGGCAACAAAAGGCACCGCCTTACTTGTGTAGTGGAAGTAGAAGACAATGGACCCGGTATATCTCAGGAGTTACAGGAAACACTATTTTTCCCAATGGTAAGCGGACGAGCCCACGGTACAGGATTAGGATTATCCATCGCCCAGTCCATTTTGCACCAACACCACGGCCTTATCGAATGTGACAGCACTCTGGGTAAGACCACTTTCAGATTTTTGTTACCACTGGAGCGCCCCAGTGATGCCAGCACTACCCCAGGAGCAATAGTATGACAAGCCACGATAACATCTGGATCATCGACGATGATAAATCCATTCGATGGGTACTTGAAAAAGCGCTCACTCAAGAAGGCTTATCAACTATCAGTTTTGAGACGGGCGACGCTGCCATCAGCCGACTACGCCACTCGCAGCCAGACGTCATCATTAGCGATATACGCATGCCAGGTACCGATGGTCTCGGTCTGCTCGCACACGTCCAGGAACAACACCCCGATCTGCCGGTCATTATCATGACCGCCCACTCGGACCTAGACAGTGCCGTCAGCTCATACCAAGGCGGGGCATTTGAATACCTCCCCAAGCCCTTTGATATTGATGAGGCAGTATCCTTAGTTAAACGTGCAATTGTTCACCGACAAGAGCAAAAGGCAGAGTCCGGTGAAGACATCGAGTCAAAAACCGCTGAAATCATTGGCGAAGCTCCCGCCATGCAAGAAGTATTTCGTGCAATAGGCCGCTTATCTCAATCCAATATCACCGTATTGATCAATGGCGAATCGGGTACAGGAAAAGAACTTGTCGCTCATGCACTCCACCGCCACAGCCCACGATCGCCACACCCTTTTATTGCATTAAATATGGCTGCTATCCCCAAAGACCTTATAGAATCCGAGCTATTTGGTCATGAAAAAGGGGCATTCACCGGTGCCAACAGCCTTCGCAAAGGCCGGTTTGAACAAGCCGATGGGGGTACGTTATTTCTTGATGAGATTGGTGATATGCCACTGGACACCCAGACTCGCCTGCTACGAGTACTAGCCGATGGTAACTTCTACCGCGTCGGAGGGCACACCGCCGTTGGCGTTGATGTCAGAATCATTGCCGCTACGCATCAAAATTTAGAGAGTTTAGTTAAAGAAGGTAAGTTTAGAGAAGACCTATTCCACCGCCTCAATGTCATCCGCGTCCATATCCCCAAACTCAGCGAACGCCGAGAGGATATCCCCGAGCTTGCTACTCACTTCTTGAAACAAGCAGCAGAAGAACTCAGTGTCGACGCAAAAGTGCTACTACCAGAGACAGAGGAATACATCTGTAAATTAGCCTGGCCCGGCAATGTACGGCAGTTAGAAAACACCTGTCGCTGGCTTACCGTCATGGCTTCTGGACGAGAGGTCCTTATCAACGACCTGCCCCCCGAACTATTAGACTCTGCGGAATCAAAAGAAACCAGTTCAAACTGGGAAGACTCATTGCGAAATTGGGCCGACCAAGAGCTTGCCAAAGGCCAGCGGGCACTTTTAGATAGAGCCGTTCCGACCTTTGAACGTATTATGATAGAGACTGCGCTCAAACACACTGCAGGGCGCCGCCGTGATGCATCCGAGTTATTAGGCTGGGGCAGAAACACTCTCACCCGTAAGATTAAGGAGCTAGAAATGGACGACGATAACAGCTTATCGGACTCCAACTAAAAGCAATGTCGAAAACAGCATGAGTAGCCTTGCTGCCACTCATGCTGTCCCTCCATATCCTCAGAGCGCGCTACAATCGCTTACTTCTGTATGACAAAATTCCCTTGCCAGTTTGTGTTATTTACGTAAATATCCAAGCTCACTTTTTGATATTTTGTAATGTTAGGAACAAACCATGAGTAGCTATGATGTCGTAATTGTGGGCGGAGGGCCCTCGGGCGCAGCAGCGGCCTATGACCTCGCCAATGCAGGGTTTAGTGTTGTCATTTTGGACAAAAAGAACTTCCCCCGGTTCAAGCCCTGCGCAGGAGGTCTAACCACCAAAGCCCTGCATCGATTACGCTACTCCATCGCACCAATTATACGAAATACCACTCAAACTATGGTTGTTGGTTACGGTACTGGCAGACAAAATACACTCACTACCCAGGCGCCTATATGCGCGCTAACAGTACGCACTGAGCTTGACCAATTCTGCCTTGAAAAAACACTGCAACAGGGCGCTACCTTTGAGAAAATTTCAGGCATTAAATCTATTCACCAGAGCACAGATCGAGTCACTCTGATTACCAAGAATGATCAGAGTTTTGAATGCAAATACTTACTGGGGGCTGACGGAGCCCATAGCCAAGTACGCAAACTAACCCAAGAATTCAGCCCAGACCGAACCGCCGTAGCGCTCGAAGGGATCATTCCGTTTGAGCGGCTAAACAAGATTCCAGAATTCACTTTTGATTTTGGCGTCGTCAAGAAAGGTTATGGCTGGCTCTTTCCCAAACACGACCACCTAAATATCGGGCTCTATACTCGCCGTCCTGACGAAGCTTCACTGGGCAAATCAGAGCTCAAGCTATACGCCCAAGCTCGACTCGGCATCGACAACATTGACCACGTTTGTGGTTTCCCCATTGGCACAGGCGGTGAGTTTTATCGTCCAAAAGCTGAACGTGTTTTTTTGGTGGGTGATGCGGCAGGCATGTCAGAGGCATTGCTAGGGGAAGGTATTCACAACGCGATCAAGTCAGGACAAGCAGCAGCCTCCGCGATCATATCGACAAAAACCAGCAACCGAAGCGCACTTGAATCCTTTAAAAATGACTGTAAACCGGTTATGGAAGACGCTCACAATTGCCGCAAAATTGCTCGGGTATTTTATAAAACCTTACCTCTCGCGTTCCCTGCGCTTAGCCGTTATCCGATTGGCCCCATGGCAATGAACGGATTTGCTGCAGGGCTAACCCTGACTGAGTGCAAACGCCACATGACGCGCTTTAATATATCCCCAACGGTAACTGAGCCGTTATCCCTCACTGAATACAAGCAAATAAGCGCATAGTTGATTTACGCCACACAATCCTCTGAAAACGTAGGCGATGCGGACTTTTGAGTTCCGCAAGCCTCACCATACAAACGCTCGAAGGATGCCAAAATTAAACCGACAAACTCCTCGCTATTTGGCACAATTCCCGGCGTGGTCGTAAAGCCAATGGTGAGCACATCCATATAACTCGTCACAGTCATTGTCAAACCCGCATAATCACAGATAGGGGCGTTAAACGATTGGCTCACCAACTTCGCACCATCCAAATAAAGGGGCACCGGAGAGCCGGGCACGTTGGTAATCACAACATTAAAGATTGGTTTTAACAGTTGAGATAATTTGAACTTCGAAAATACCCGGGTCGAAACAGCCGAGGTCATAGGAGGCAAAAAATCCAATAATTGTTCCGCAGCGACGGCGCGATTATATTGAATACCCTTACGACTATTATCATGAATCTTATCCATTCGGGCCAACAAATTCTCACAATGGGTTTCCAGTGAGAGCAACATAGCTGAAACCTCATTACCTGCCGAGGATGCCCCGCCATTTTCCCCGCGCTTTGATACTGGAGCCATCGCCACCAAGGATTCTTTTGGTAGCGAGCTGGATCGAACGAGTAGCTCTTCCAATGCCG
Organism: Gammaproteobacteria bacterium 45_16_T64; assembly: GCA_002162955.1. GTDB lineage: Bacteria > Pseudomonadota > Gammaproteobacteria > Pseudomonadales > Ketobacteraceae > 42-54-T18. Next base: position 122,824 of record MABD01000030.1, on the reverse strand, counting down.
CCGAACAAATAGTTAACGCGACATCATTGACCGTTAACCCTTCCTTAGAATTCTTAATCTCTTTTATTTTTGTGAGAGGTAGATTGGCGTGAGCGAGGTTTCGTTGTGCCTCCACCTGTACGTTAAAAGGCGATGACGGGGAATCGAAAAATCGTGGTGGCGCATCACGCTTATCCTGCGCACGTAAGCGTATTGATCTGTTTGCCGTTTCAGTAGAATTCTTGATTAAGCCCCACAGCTTTTTGGACGTTGAGGCTGTTTTTTGCAGCTTCCGCCCCACCAACACACTATAGGCAGGAAAATCTTCTGATTCCCATGTGTCCTCCGCAAGCAATCTTGGTTGCTCAGAAAAATCCAAAATACCGACCAATATCTCTTCACCGGACACACCATCAATAGCACAATGATGAATTTTAATCATAAGTGCGAAGTCCCCTTCTTCCTCCAACCCGTCAACAAAGGTTATTTCCCAAAGAGGCTTTTCTCTATCGAGCGGCTTACTAAAGAATTCCTGAGATTTTTCCCGTAACTCAGCTTTAGTGCCCAAGCTCAGGTGATGTATATGCAGGTGCTCGTGAATATCAAAATGCGGATCTTCGATCCAATACGGCAAATCAAGGTCCATCGGGATTTCAACAAGCCGTCTCCTGAAGACAGGAGAAGTCTGTAAACGTGACAATATATGCTCGGCGAAGCGTGCAAAGGTCATTGGCGTCGAGGCCGGATCCTTAAAGACAAAGGTCCCTCCCACATGCATGGGGGCATGATCCCCTTCTAAATATAGGAATGATGCATCAAGGTAAGAAAGCTGTTTCATCGCGCGCCTCGAGAAATAGGAGTAGGTCAAAGAGCAAATATCACGTTGATCCAAAGCATGCCATTCGAGTACACACATGTACACTTATATATGTATAATTTTGACGTTTTGTGACTGTATCGCTATAACCCGATGGATAAAGAGGGGGATAAAATAATAGCTAACCGATTGATTTTATGAGTCAATCTACTCTACACAACGAAATATGGGGAGGAATTTCACTTTTTCGTCTTAGTGAAATAACTAGAACAAACAATACACACACACTCTCAAAATTGGGGTAACTTCATCAAGATATACTGCTAATTGCTTTCTTCTCGCCAAAACAAAATTTTATCATGCCCACGATAACGGCCGAATATCGCGGTTGAGGATGGATTATCATCAAGAAAATCAAGATCGGAACCTTGATCGACACCATCCCAGTTGTAGAGTAACCATGACATTGCCGACGTATCAGTGGTTTGGATCTCGATAGCAGCGGTGGCATCGGCACCCGGTGCGGAGAAATTGAAATTAGCAGTACCACTTGAGAAAGGCGAATTACCAATGGAGCCGTCTGTAGTGCCTGAATCAATTGTGATATTGGTAATGATGCCAGCCGTATAATTGAAACTATCATTTGGAGCGCTATCGTCGTCGGTAACCTCAAGATCCAGATTGGTATTAGCCAACACCAAGCAGCCATCATCCTCGTTCCTGATAAAGTCTGACCCTGTGTAATACTCAACATTGATCGGTACGTTCAATGCCGCGGTTTCTGGTCCAAACGCATTTTCCAACCGTAGTCGACCAAACCGTTGTAATGTACCTGTTGATGTCGGTGTAAACGTAAACGGCGCAGATGCTGAAATATCGACATCCGATCCATCCTCAGCCTTCACTCCATCGCTGTCCGTGAGGCTATTCACCTCCAACGACAATGCCACCGAAAAAGGCGCTACCAACGCATTGGTTGTACGTGTATAGGTATAGGTATCAGCACTATTAAACGTAAGAATAGTATTGCTCTCACTACCAGAACCACCGTCAGATAATGTGGGCGCAGAATACGTCGCAGTCACCGGTAAATTGGAAAGGTCAACTCCCGCATTCGCTGATGTGAGTGCCGTGTCCATCACAATAGAACCCGTTGTCAATTTTTTAAAATCACCAAGGTAATTATTGATCGTTGCAGAGCTATCGTTGCCAGATCGCTTTGGAATTACCGTAACACTAGGCTCAGAACTACTTGCGTAACCAAAACTCTGCCCAATATAACTAAATGCGGTACCAGTAGCGCACGCATTACCGTACCCACCGACAGAGCTTGTTAAAACGAAATGATCAGGATAAAAACGCCCTACATCGTTAGCGGTACCCGTGATATCCGCGCTGGTATCACTCAAATAGTCAGACAACGACCCTGTGATATCAATTACCCCTACTTCATTCCAGTTCATCGTGCTGGTAGCAACACCACTACTAAAACTAGATGATCCACCGCCCACAGTAACCGCCGAGGCGGTGAATGTACCCGACACTCCTCCATCACCAATCGTTGGGGCAATCAAACTATGGGAAAAGGTAATGGATGATGCACTGGTTTCCTGTCCAAAGTTTTCTGCAACAACATTGTCTGTGAGGTTGGCATTGGTATCAGGAATACCGTCAATAGGTGAGTCATCAGCAGATTGCCATACTACGGCAGATAGCGTACCCAAAAAACCCTCCTCAGCTTTGAGATACGCCGTTCCAGATGCGCCAGTAGCATAGGTCAGATTTGATGCTGTGCCGTCTAAAGCAGAATTGTCTAACCAATCGGCAGAGCGCAGATCTGAAAAATCAATATCAAACCCAAAGGGTCTAACCACAAAATTATTCGAGCTACCCTCCAAAGTATACCCAGGGTTGGGTGAGGCACTCGCCACCACTTTCTGGGCATATAGTTTTATCTGCCCAGCGTCTGAATAGTTCACTGTAAATCCCGCAATACCGTCAGAATCAAAGGACATATTCACATCGGTATAACTCAGTGTGGCACCGTCGTTATTTCGAGTAATCGTTTCTGTATCTACAGCCGAGGAAAATGACAATCGATTAGTACTACTACAGGATGTCGGATTCTTACATTCATAGGCAATCTGCACTGTCTCCGTTCCCGTTATCGCAGACGTACATGCCTTAGTGTTCGTATCTGTTTCAATGGCACGTAATTCAAGCGTCTGGCTAGAGGGGTTACTCGAAGAAATCAGTCCTGCTATTTGAGCGCCAATTGCGGTAGTAGATACAGGATTACCATCGGCGTAAAACAGGAATGCGGTATCTCTAAATTCAATATAGGGGTCCTCACTGCCATGATCATCAGGGTCAGATATCCCATCACTGCTATTATCAGCATCAATATCAATCTGGCCAATATCCGTGGTTTGTGACAAATAGAATTGTGCCGTTGACTCACCATCCTGTACGGTCACCGAAGTTGGGTTTCCAGCATCAACTGAAGGGCTATAGGTTAATGCCACCACTTTATCGGCATCAACTGCCACCGGACTATGATCATCATCGTCATGTAACGTTAAGGTAATTAGAGTTGCCTCACAGGTCACTCCGGGGGTCGTGTGACTTATTGCTATATGGTAGGAGCCACTTCCGCCACCTCCACCTCCACAGGCAGCAAGCAAGATACTTAGAACGGTCAACGCGAATAAGCTTCTTACGCAGCTCATCAGTTCTTCGCCCTTACTTCAATCACCCGCTGAGCGGCATCAATACCCGCACCACAGGAAGCGGTACTGGTAAAAGTATAGTAATTATCAGAACCATTACTAAAAGTAGAGCATTCAACAGCAACATCACAGCTGTTCAACCCCTCCACGCTCGTACTGGAATACGTACTACTGTCACAGGTAACCGCGCCAGTTCCACCAGCAGGGAAAACTCTCGCCAAAGCAATATCGATCCCCGATTCTGCTGCATAAAACGCATAGATCGAATGTAGATCCTGGCCAAAACCAACGCTGGTTGTTTCATTCATTTTCGCAACACTACCGATAAGCAAGCCCAACACGGTGATCACAAATATAGCCACGGGTAAGGCAAAACCACGATGAGCCTTGGTCATGATGTATTTCTTACGATTAAGGGACATTACGAATAATCACCTCGTAATCCAATGTCTGCTGATCCCCACCTTCGGCCAAAACTAACGTAAGAGATACAACACCATTTCTCGATAGGCTGGCATTAAGATACGAAAACTGCACAGAGGTCAGCTGATTAACGACCACTTCCCTACCGGTTAAAAAGTCAGTGGGGCGACCAGTTCCCATCGTCGACTGAAAACCATAGTTTTTATAACGGTAGAGAAAGCCACCTGAGAAACAATAGGTAATAGGATCTCGTACAATAAAAAAACGCCTTTCTGGTGAATCTAACAGGAACTGATGCGAGGAACTGAGGGTTATGGTTTCAATCGGGGACGCATCCGGTAATGTGCTGATCACAGACGAAATCGGCCCAGGGTCGGCGGATCCATACACATCAACAGTAGAGGAAGGGTAGACCGCCACACGATCATAGCTCGTATTCAATGACGCCGAATAACCTGTACGTATAACACTGAGAGTAGTCGCCCCCGCTAACAAAGGAATCGAGATATACTCGGACCCTCCCGTGACGGGGACAAATTCAATACATTCACCCGTACCATCCACGCGAATACTATAAGGTAACGCCTCTCGTAATTCTCTAGCGACTTTTTCTAGTGCAATAATACCTATTGACGCAATTCTTTGTCTCTCACCTGCATTTATTACCCCTTGGGTGGTATCACTAATAAAGCGAACTGAACCAATAGAGAGTGCCGACATAACAACAATCACAATAATCAGTTCTATCAGCGTAAAACCGGTGTTACACGTGGAGTTTGATGAATATCCGACAAGCTTCTTGTTGGGACGGCGACACATCAGTAATTGGCCCGATAAGCATAAAACGTTATCGCATTTTGTCCAGGTGGGGTAACAACCAGCGTAATTTTTTTAGCATTATCACTCCCCACTACCGATGCCCCGCTACCATCACAGGTAACCGTTATGCTAACGCTATAATTCGAATAGCTACTGTCCAAGGCACCGCTGGTTCCTGTCGGCACACCGGAATAACCATGATAATCATCCACATCATCATAAAGCGCACTACTGGTTTCAGCAGTATCAGGCCCAAGGCTACTACAACTGAGTATCGTTGCTGCAGGCACACCACCAATTGGCGTATTTTCGTCGTAACGCTTACTGAGTATTTCATCCAGGTAAATTTGAGATATCTTAATGGTTTTATTTCTCCACATCGGGTCAGCACTACGATTCACATTACCGGCAAACGTACTCAACATGGCCTCCAGTGCAACCGCCATCACCACAATGGCAATAACCAATTCAATCAGTGTCACCCCTCGAGAGGATTGATTACCGATCATGATTGACAGGCCTCATCATAGGCGTACCCAGTGGATGCTAGGCATACCGTTTTGTCATAATCACCATCAAACACAAAGGTAATATTACCGCCAGAGGTAAGGCTTGCGGCAGTATTGTAAGTAATCGTCTGCGGACTAGAAAACGCCGAGCCATTTTGCGTCAAGCTTGCATTACCTCTATCAACAATAGATTGTACATAAAGGTCACCGCTACAACTGGTTTCTCGAACCTCAAATGTCCATTCTGTTGAACTCTCAATAATACACATCACGATAGTAGTATTCTGTTGCGCCAACGCTGATTGCTGTGCCAACAAGGACATAGAGATCAACTGGTCCTTTGCAATAAACGTAACGTAGCTAGATTTTGTAGAAAATAAACTTGAGGCACTTACTGAAAGAATACCGACCAAGACCAACACCATGATCAGCTCAATAAGCGAAAAGCCTCGAGTGTTAACCCCAGGCTTTTCCATATTGGCTCTAGAAAGTAAAAACATATTCAATTATATGTTCTTGCTCATCTAGCAAGAGGAAATGTCCACTGACACTGTAGGCGGGACAGTATCATCATCGAATATCATATGGCATGTGGCGCTGGTTCCTAACTCATAATCCGCAGAGCTATCCGTACCTCCTGCCGAGTAAGAAAACCCGTCAGACTCTAACGCTGTTGCGATACCCGCAGTGGACTCCTCTGCGTACCCTGCCGCATTAGTTGTCACACTTGTGCTACCTTCTAGCGTGACTGTAGTACCAGTACTACCCGCCGCTAGCCATGCCGCATGCACTATCGCCGAACTGGCTCTGGCACTACCGGCCAAACCATTAATCGCGGACACCCGCGCATCACCACCTAAGTCTGCAAACTTCGGCAATGCGAAAGCAGAGAGTATACCTAAAATAACGATTACCATAATTAGTTCAATTAAGGTAAAACCTGATTGTTGCTTTTTCATGTTGGATATTCCTCTACTGCTATCAATGGGTCTTGTTTAATAATTAAGATTCAATTCAGAATCCATAAACCTTACAAGTACGTTGTTATAAAATGTTGGTACTTACCTCACCAGTACGCGCATCGAAAATAATATTATTTCCCGACGATTCATTCTGATAGATATAGCGACAGTTACCACCTGTTGTATCAACCAAATAATCGGGGCTAGATACGGAACTGGTTGCAGCTGTAGGAGCATTCGCGACAAGCAATGCTCCCCAAATTCTCACACACCGATCAGCACTTGACATCACATCACTGTGATTAGAACCACTTCCTTGATCTGCATCGGTAGGCCATCCTTCTGAACTTGTTGCGACATTATCAATGCCAAATCCTGTTACGGAGTCCACTGCCGTACTCTGTCCATTTGCAATCCATTGACTTCTTACCATCACGACTGCAGAAGCAAAAGCACCACCGGCGCCCTCTACCACAGCTTGATGTGCATTGTCATGGGTATCCATCATTCGAGGCAGAGCGACCGCCGCAAGAATACCAACAACAGAAATTACCACCATCATTTCAATTAGAGTGAAACCGACTACGTTTTTCAAAACACCTTCAACCTCTACTACAACCTAAACTAAGTTTCTTTATAATAAAACTATAGTCGATTTCTAATCTCTTTAAACCTACCACACTTTATTTTGACGCTTTATATCAATTCGTTCTGTCAACTTAATGTTTCATTGCCGAGCCCATATTCCACATTGGCAAGAATACACCCAACGCAAGGATTAGTACCATCACGCCTAGAGCCACCAGAATGATAGGCTCAATAGAATCCGACAATTGTTTCAAATCGTAATCGACTTCTTCTTCGTAGAAATCCGACACATCATTCAACAAAGCATCAATAGATCCGGTCTCCTCCCCCACCGATATCATTTGTAAAATCAACGGGGTAAACATTTCAGTCGCAGCAGCCGTTCTCGCCAATGAATCACCTCGCTCTATCCCTCGCTTCATGTCGGCAATACATCCGCTGATATATTTGTTACCAACTGTACCTTCGACAATACCCAAACTTTGTAAGATTGGCACCCCCGATTCAAACATCATCGAAAACGAACGCGTAAATCGAGATAATGCGGTTTTTTCGAAAATTGGTCCAATAATGGGTAATTTAATTTTCTTTTTGTCCCACCAATATTCGCCCTTCTCCGTTTTTATATAACGAAGAAACATAACAATCGAACCGACAATAACAATCAGCATCAACCACCAGTACTTGACTGTGAACGATGACGTTATCATAAGTATTTTTGTCGGTAGTGGGAGTTCTGCACCTAATTTCTCAAATACCCCGGCGAAAGCAGGTATAACAAACATGTTAATAATGAACATAGCAACAACCATCGATCCCATGACCATCGTGGGATAGCGAACGGCTTGCGACACCCGGCTTTTGGTTTCTCTCTCCATCTCTAAGTGATGGATCAATTTGGCGAAGGCATCATCCAGCTTTCCCGTGCTTTCGCCAACATGCACTAGACCAATAAATAATTCTGAAAAGATATTCGGATGCGCTCCCAAAGAAGTCGCCAATGGGCTTCCCGTCGATAGTCTCACTACGATATCTTTTAAGGCATCAGCCAATATAGGGGACCGAGCATGTTCTGCGAGCCCGCTAATTGCTTGCACAATGGGGATCCCCGCTTTCGACAACGCTTTCATTTGCCGGCAAAACATACTGAGATCATTTAGGGTGGGTGGTTTTGGCGGAAATATACTCTTAATTTGTATGTCGCTACTGGTATGCTCCTTTTTCTCTAGAATTTCAATCGGTGTAATCTTTCTCGCCACCAATTGATTCGCCACCGAATCACTCGTCGGTGCATCGAGTGTTCCAGTAACCGACTCTCCACTCGCACTTCGGCCTTTGTAAGTATATTCTGTCATGACTCATTCAACGCGCGATCATCCAGAGAGGCGGTAATCTTAAACACCTCCTGTATGGTTGTAATCCCCTCCCTGGCATAATCCAACGCGCACTGCGCTAATGATCGAAAATAGGGGTTTTTTGACGCCGCCGAAGAAAACTCCGCAGCATCATTACGCCGTAGCGCCTGCAGCATGGGTTCGTCTAGTTCCAGTAATTCGTACACCCCGATACGCCCAGAATACCCAGTATTATTGCAATGATGACAACCACGACCTAGCACAAAACCCATCCCAATCGCACTGTCATCAATATGACTCAGCCAAGCATTTTCTTGGGGAGTAGTTTCATAAGGCGCTTGGCAATGTTTACATATTTTTCTTACGAGTCGTTGGGCGATAACCGCCCGCAATGAAGAGGCCACCAAATAAGCGTCACACCCCATATCAATAAGCCGCATTGCAGTAGAAACAGAGTCATTAGTATGTAACGTCGACAGCACCATGTGCCCTGTCATCGCCGCTCTCAATCCTATTTCAGCCGTCTCATGGTCTCGCATTTCTCCAACCAAAATAATATCAGGATCTTGTCGTAACGCAGTTCTTAATACCGTACTAAACGTTAGCCCTATCTTTGCACTAATTTGAACTTGGGAAATTCTCGGCAGTCGATATTCGATGGGGTCTTCAGCGGTAATGATTTTGGTTTCAGGCTTGTTTAGTTGTGACAGCGCAGAATATAATGTAGTCGTCTTGCCACTACCGGTTGGCCCCGTCACCAACACCATACCATTTGGCCTGCCGATAAGGTTTTGGAAACGCTTAGTGATTTTTTCGGGCATGCCCAGCTTATCAATAGACAGCATACCTTCAGATTGATCAAGCAAACGCATAACGACACATTCACCGTAGGGAACCGGTAAAGTCGAAAGTCGAACATCGATGCTTTTACCCAATACCCTTATGTTAAAACGCCCATCTTGCGGCAATCGTTTCTCAGAAATATCCAACCCTGACATTATTTTTAGGCGAGAGACCAGCGCAGAAGCAATACGCTTTTCTTTCATAACCTGCTCCTGCAACTCACCATCGATTCGCAGCCTCACACGCAGAACTTGTTCGTCCGGCTCAATATGAATATCCGACGCCCTTACTTGAACAGCATCCTCAAATATACTTTGCAACAACCGAACCACTGGTGCCTCAGCAGTATCCGAAGATGTCGCTAAGGCTTCCAAGTCAAAATCACTATCTTCTAGCTCACCCTCTAATTCAGTAGCAATGGAGGCAATTTGTTCTTGTCGACGATACACTCTATCCAGTGCACTAAGAAGGTCTTCTTCTTTAACAAATGCAGGGTGTACCGGTCGCTTTAAGTGACGCTGCAATTCATCAATAGCTAACAAATCTAACGGATCACCCATGCCAACAAGATAACCGTCTGGTTGCTCGGCTAAAATTATCGAGCGATATCGCCTTGCTTGTGTTTCTGGTAACTCAAGGATTAGATCATTTTTGAGTTTAAAGTGGAGCAAATCCACAAATGGATATGAGAAATGATCGGCCAATGCTTGCAGTAACTGAATTTCTTCAACAAACCCTAAATCAACAACGACCTTCCCCAGCCGATTCCCTGTTCGCTTTTGCTCATCCAAAGATTGCATCAGCTGATCTTGTGTCATCAATCCTTTCGCAAGAAGGAGGTCACCGACTCTAACTTTTCCCTGCGCCATAATCTATCCTATTGACCGTCACTGTAGAATTGCGGGAAACGTTTTCTTATCAAGGCCTCTTCGTCCTTCCAGCCATCTGAAGATATAATCTTTGGCTTTAGCAAGATAACCAATTCAGTTTTCACCGTAAGGTCTTTCTTTTGTTTAAATAATTCACCCAAATAGGGGACATTAGAAAGATAGGGAATACCAGCGCTATTTGATGTTGTTTTTTCTTGCATTAACCCACCAATCACCACAACCTGGCCATCCTTAGCTTTAATAATGCTGTCTGTTTCTCGAATGGTACTAAAAGCTAGAGGAAGGGAAATAACAGCGGTTCCGATACCAATATCTTTAACTCGCTCCTCCACTTCAGTAATCGTTGGATGAACATGTAACACTACTTCGTCATCATCACCAATATGCGGCGTTACGTCGAGGGCAATTCCTGAAAAAAATGGCGTCAAGCTGACTTCCGGCGACTGACTCGTCGTCGTCGTTGAGCTAGTAGTTTCATTGGAAATATCTGTCACAAAATACTCATCTGTCCCTACCTTTATAACCGCCTTTTGGTTATTAACCGTAGATATCCTCGGACTTGAAAGTACATTAACATCGCCATGCGCTTCGAGTAGATTAATTACCGCATTAAAATTTTTGTAGTTTAAACCGAGCGTAAAGAGCCCTTCCACGGTATTATCGATTAACGTGGTAAAAGTATCAGGTGTCATTTGCCCAACAACTCGCTTGTCCGAATTTTGAATCTCTCCATTATACCCCAAGCCAAACGTATCCCATTGAACACCGGCCTGATAACCTTCGCTCAACACCACTTCCATGATTTTTGCCTCAATCACGACCTGCTTCTTCAAACTAAGCTCAGCCCTATCAAGAAATTCTTCAACGCTTTTTAGCTCTGCAGGGTATGCTTTTACCACGACAATACCTGACTCAGGGTCAACCACCACTCGCCGCCCATCATCAACCCCAACGATGGTCTTTATAATGTAATCCAAATTTTTCCAAAACCCAGTTTCTGATTCAGTATTAACTTGCGTGCTCTGATTCGAACTACTGCTGACACTTGAAGATTCACCGCCATCACCGGAGCTATTTTCCTCGCTTAATGTTACCTGTCCACTATTAATCTGCATCGAGGATTTTCCGATACGACTAACATTGAGGTAATTCACGCGAAACAATTTATTCTTTAATTCACGTGGTACAATTTGATAACCGTATGTCTTCACCAGATAATCAATGCCATAGACATCTCGAATTGCATCTAGCGTTTCCCTCAAAGTGACTTGCTTTAACTGTATCGAAATATCACCAGACACATCCGGATGAACCACCATATTCAGGTCAGTACCCTCAACTAAACTCATATAGAAAGCAGCCGCAGGAACATCATCCGCCGAAATGTCGAAACTTGGTTCGTTACTAATTTTTCTCGAATTCAGCTGCTCCTGCTCTACACGCAATAACTCCCTCTTTGCATCGATACTTTTCTGCTCATTATCGAATACGTCATCGTCATTTTTGTCATTAGTGTTAACCGTTTCATCGTCACCCTCAAGGTCTTCAACAATCAATGTATTTGCACCTTTTCCTGACGTAGGATCTCCCCCACCGACAGGAATAGACGCACAAGAAACCAATAGCAACATAACAATCGAGAGCAGCAGGTTCTTATAATAAACCCCCGCTATTGTTAACGACATATTCACTTAGCTAACCCTTTCTTTGTTTTCACTGATTTAAGTTTCAAATCAATCACCTTACCCTGCCTCTTTACGGACACTTTGTGCTTGTTGATAGATATAAGAGTGATGCCATTTTTGACATCACCTTCTCTCATCATTTTGTCATTGATAACAGCAACCTTCCTATTTTTCGATATCAATATCATTTGCAATTCAATCGATCCAGCAGCCACGTGTTCCGATGCAACATTACTAATTAAGTGCGCAGGGGGTTTCATTGGATCGGAAGATTCCGCCGTCACAGCGCTAGACGCAAAAACAGCAAGTACCGGCAATAGAACCCCCCTTTTGCTAATAGACACCGATCAACTCCTTGCTAGTGCTCATCGTATGTACATTGAGCCGTAATGTGCCCGTTGGATACTCTTTCATTTCAAATACCATATCATCCCAATACACTTGCTCGGCCAATTCTTCAATCTTCCCCAAGTACACTTGGACTTGCTGGTAACTTCCTTCTAGTTCTATTTTCAACTCATGTTTAAATAGCCCCATCGGCTTTTCCTCACCCTCAAACATGATGGGTTCACCAGATGCACTCTTCACACTATTGATGCTAAGTGACGACCTTCGACTAAGGAGGTAACCCAGTATCTTTGGCATTTTTTCTGGGTCGATCAATCGTTTGGTTTCACTTTCAATAACATCGTCCAACGCTTCTATTCTCTCTTTCTTCTCTTTAATGGCACTGCGCAGTGCAACATTTGGGTCTCTGGCTTGCCTTTCAACCAGGGATTCTATGGTATTTTGCATTACCTCCATCTCAGGTACTATATCGGCCATTTCTTTTTTTAACGTACTTCTAGTTTCAAGAAATGGGGCCAATACAAACTGGTTATAGGTGCCAAATATGAAAGCAATCGCGGTAACCACAATAATCACCCGCTCTCTCGAGCTCAATCCATCAACTTTCTCAATGGTTTTAGCGACTTGTAACTTCAGATCCACCGACGATACCCTCACTACTCAGTACAAATTTTAGATAACCTTCACCCTTCTCTGGCCTTTCCAAATCGAACAAGCCAAATGAGGTACCTACCAAGACGTCCGATGTTTTTAATTGATCGATATATTTTGGTATCAAGTCGGGGTGCTGCGTATTCCCGACCAAACGATATTGATTACCCTCTGTTTTAATGATTAATTTCGTCAGCCATATACCACCGATATTCTTTTTCGCCAAGCTATCCATTACCGTTGAGAACGAAAAATTCTTCTTGTCTGATTGCCCGCCAAGAAAATCCACCAACTTCTTTTTTTCGACGATAGTCACATCCATCCGATTCATCTCGGCCAAAATGTTTGGATCCTCGGTGGGTTCAACGAAATTGGCTTCAATACTATCGAGTTGCTCTCGCATTTTGGCTTTTTGTTCAAATGCTATTTGTGCACTTTCTTTTAACGAACTCATCATGCTCAACTGTGCGATTGAAAGCACTACGAAAACGAACGACAATGCCCCAACGATAGCCATTATCTGAACTGACGAAAGGAAAACGACCGTCTTTTTAAATTCATCTCGATAGAAATTAACTTGTTGAGAGAACTGCTCCACGGGCCCCCCCCTTCATCGTTTTACTTTGTTCTGATTGACTGCCAAATAACGCCGCACCAATTGACATACAGCTCAAATCTAGTCCCTTGGACTCACTCTCTTCAAGCTCAAATAACCCAGCTAGATCGAGAATCTCTAACTCTATACTCACCTTACCTTTAAGGTCTTCTATAATTTGGGCAATCCGTTCATCAGTCGGTAGAAAAATGATTCTTACCGCGCCCGACTTACCCAACTGACTCTCGTAGTAATCAAGGGATCTTTGTATATCCAAAGCCAACGCATCGATTCGAGAGCCATTATCCAAGGATAATTCCCCGACGGTTTCCCCTTGAGCAAGATCATTTAGCCCGATATCAATGGTGCGAGACAAAAAGAGCAACCCATTCTCCGTGAGATTAATTACTCCCCCATGCTCCTCTAAGGTAACAAAAGCCAACCCCGCATTCTCAACGCCATCCAGCTGTTTACCGTATTGGCAAAGTGAGAGTTCATTAATACCAATGGATGCAAGGTTAAGCCCCGCATTATCAGAGGCTTCTACAATAGACAATACAACTTGGCGCTCAACTATGGATGCATAAATCATATTCATTCGTCCTCGATAAGCCTCAGGAGGCAACCGAAAAACATCAACAACCACATCATCTAGCGCTTGTGAGATAAGATCTTTTACCCGCCAGCGAACCGCATCACTGAGCTCGGCATCATCAACATCAGGAGCATCGACCAATAGCATATTGTAGAACTTGGGATGTAGGGAGAAGTATGCATCCAATCCGCTGAGGTTATACTGCCTTACCAATTCAATTAATTGATCAGGCCACTCCCCAGGTCCACAGCTGCGAAAGTCATGGGATACGATCTGGCCGGATCCAATAGATAAACAGGCAATAGAAAGGCCTTCCGGTGAGATTTCAACTCCCAGTACCTCGGCCTTTCCTTGGCGCCCTCTTTGAAGTATTTTCTTTAACGCTTGCAACATCGACAACCACTCATACAAACCTTATTTCGATAGGCTCTTACTTCGAGTGTAGACCAGACTTGGCAATGCGCATCCTTAGGCTCTGATTTAAGCCTGTCAAAACCGCCAAAAGTGTCTTTCGTTGCACTCCAGCCTAATTAAATCAGGTACTTATGCGACTGACTTAACGCAACAGGTCCACAACGGCATGCTAGGGCCTGCGTTCTGTTCTGCTATTTCTGACAGTATCCGATCAACCATATACAGGTGAACATCTTCTCCCATGACCTGATTAATTTGGCGAATCGCCGAAGGGCTAGTCAAATTAACCTCTGTCAGGAAACCACCGATAAAATCCACACCCACGAAAAACAGCCCATTTTCTCGGAGAAAAGGGACTATCTTGTCAATTGCAGCCACCTCTTTTTCCGACAATTCCGTCGCTTCACACAACGCCCCTTGATGAATGTTGGCCAAGAACTGCCCTTGCCGAGGCACTCTATTCACGTAACCGATTACCTCCCCGCGTAGAAGAAACACCCGCTTGTCGCCCTGACTTACCGCAGGTAAAAAGCGCTGAGCCATCACAAAACGAGGCTTTTGATGTGTATCGAGAACTTCTGCCGTCAAGTTGTCTAGGGCCAGGTCATCAACCTGTTGATAGCGAGTAACTCCCCGCCCAGAACAATCATCCAAAGGCTTCACTACGATATCTTGATGTTTCTCTCGAAATGACAGCAATTTAGCGCTATCACTTGTCACTAGACTGGGTGGTGCCAGCTCAGGCCAACGTAGTGGTAATACTTTTTCGTTAAAATTCCTCAACGCCGCGGTGTCATTGAATTGAACAACAGATGAACAAAGGTAATCCAGTATGTAGGTTATGTGAAAGTAGTAGCTGTCAACCGGTGGATCAATTCGTACTAAGAGTCCATCACATTGATCTAGGGCCAGGGCAAACATCGGTGCTAACTCAAACGGTGCAACGCTTCTGACGGCTCGTACCTCCCCCATCACACTATCATGCTGCAGGGTTAACTGTGCGGGTTCTAGCCATAACACACGATGCCCTCGCTCAATAAGCACCTCCATCAAAAGAAGAGAAGTATCCGTCTGTAAGTTCAGTGTCTTATAAGAATCCATTAAAAATACTATCGTACGCTCATCTTTCATAATCATTACCATTATTCTAGTTTAGTCGAATTATAAAACCAAAAAAACACCTGCCTCACGCTTTAACAGCAACTGTCCTTTACACAACACTTATCAACAAGGTAACCGATAAGATCTTGCATCACCACATAATCGGCAACACAAAACAGCGTCCTACTTTCACGCCGTTGCACGACCAAACCGGTATTTACCAATTTAGCAATATGATGAGATAACGTTGAAGCGGGCACCCCAAGAGACTTTTGAATATCTCCTACCGGTAGACCTTTTTTTCCTGCTTGCACCAATAGTTTAAAAATCCCTAGGCGCGTAGGATTACCTAATGCTTCAAGTTTTTGCGCTGTTTTTACAAGTTCCATAAACTACACCTTAAAGGACAACCAGTCACAATTCAACCATATTTCCAGTATTATGGAATCATATTCAAACTACTCAAATCCTATTTGCCGCCAGGCCTCGTATACAATCACGGCAACTGAATTCGATAAATTCAGGCTACGACTCTCCGGCAACATTGGGATTCGCAAACAATACTCCTGGCCAAGCCCTTCTCTTATTTCAGCAGGCAGCCCTCGAGTTTCCGGACCAAAGAGTAAATAATCACCCTTGGAAAAGTGTACTTCAGCATGACTGCGCGTACCTTTTGTAGTCAAACCATAGATATTCTCAGGGTTCTCCGACGCAATAAAAGCCTCATAACTTGGGTAGGTACTCAAGTCGGCAAACTCATGATAATCAAGTCCTGCACGGCGCAGCTTCTTTTCATCCAAATCAAAACCAAGCGGTTCAATTAAGTGCAACTTGCAACCGGTGTTTGCCGCCAGCCGAATAATATTGCCCGTGTTAGGTGGGATCTCCGGCTCGAACAGTACGATATTAAACATCACTACTTCCTCATCAAACATTATCATCAGATAAAGAAAAACCCGCAACTGGCGGGTTTTTCTTTATCTATCTACAAGCTAACAAGCTCGTTGGCGTCGATTACACTCAGTGAGTGGCTTCGCCATCAGCTTTATCTTTTTGAGCTTGCTGTTGACGTCGTACTTGCTCTGCAAAAGCAGCTTCAAAATTAATTGGCTGTAACAATAGCTGAGGGAATGTGCCCCGAGAGACAACGTCCGATACGGCTTCACGTGCATAAGGGAATAGGATGTTTGCACAAACACCTTTAAGTACATGCTCAAGCTGTACACCTTCAATGCCTTCGATAGTAAACAAACCTGCCTGCTGAACTTCTACGATAAAGGCAGTCTTGTCTTCTACTTTTGCAGTAACGGTCACTTTAAGTACCACTTCGTGAACATTGCCTTCAATAACACTCGAGGTATTATTAACTTCTAGGTTAACTTCCGGTTTCCATTCTTTCTTAAACACACCCGGCGCATTAGGTGCTTCAAAGGACAAGTCTTTTAGATACAAGCGTTGTAATTGGAAATTATTTTTTTGTTGCGCTGCTTCAGCCATTGTCGACATTCCTTTCTAAAATAGTTATTTGATTGTTATGTTTAGGCGCTAGTAGCCGTCAGCATGGGCTCAAGACGGCCTGAACGCTCTAGTGCATATAACTCGTCACAGCCACCAATATGCTCTGTCCCAATCCAAATTTGAGGAACCGTTTGCCTGCCGCTACGTTTAACCATCTCTTTCTTTAACGCAGGGGCTCGGGATACGTCTTTATCTTCAAATTCGACACCTTTACTTGCCAGCAAGTGCTTAGCACGAACGCAATAGGGGCACCAGGGTGTGGTATAGAGAGTTACTGCTTTCATAATACGAATTGATACTCTTGTTACTTACTTAGGCAAACATTTCAATAGTTGGACTATCTCAACGACACAAATCAATCAACCTTTCACTAATGGAAGGCCATCAGCTCTCCAGGTTCCAATTCCACCGGTTAAGCGACGAACATTAGCAAAACCATTTTTCGTCAAAATTTTACCTGCCGCACCAGAATGCTGCCCCATTTTACACACAACAACAATGGGGGCGTCTTTATGGGAATTCAACTCCGCAATCCGCTCTTCCAGCTTAACAAAGGGAATATTTTTGGATTCGGTGATATGGCCATCACCATATTCTTTGCGATCACGCACATCCAAAACAATTGCGCCCTCACTATTGACTAAATTAGTTAGCTGCTGAGAGCTTACACTGAGCCCCCCCCGGCGGGATTCCAAAAACAAAAACGCGGCCAACAAGCCAAAAAAGCCACCAACAAGGGCGACATGGTTAAATGCAAATTCGATCACGCGGTCCATCTACGGTCCCCATAGCAATAATTCAACAAATTTAAAGCTGAGCAGTATACACGCATATGCTCCCGAAGAAAGTGCAAAGCCTAGCGGTTGAAATACGCAAACCTGACTCTGCCGCTTTATCTACGGCTAAATTAAGGTAAAATGGCAACCGCTCAAACCACGAGCAACCGTATTTGGTTAGTTTATTAAAAATAGGTGTCTACGCTGTGACCACAACAACCCCCCGCAAACCCCACGTGCTTGTTATTCTTGATGGCTGGGGCCACCGAGAAGCCACTGACAACAACGCGATCGCCCACGCAAACACGCCTTGCTGGGACAAATTGTGGTCCGAACGGCCCCATACGCTTATTTCCGGTTCTGGTATGGATGTAGGCCTACCCGATGGCCAAATGGGCAACTCTGAAGTTGGCCATATGAACCTGGGGGCTGGGCGTGTGGTATATCAGAACTTTACGCTCATCACCAAAGCTATCGAAACCGGCGAATTCTTCGACAATCCAGCGTTATGCGAGCCTGTGGACAAAGCCATTGCAAATAACACGGCCGTACACATCATGGGTTTGTTATCCCCCGGTGGTGTGCACAGTCACGAAGACCACATCCAAGCCATGATAACAATGGCAGCAAAACGTGGCGCAAAACACATTTATGTCCATGCATTCTTGGATGGAAGGGATACACCACCGCGGTCGGCTGCGAACTCTATCGACAAGATAGACGCGCAGTTAAGGGACCTCGGAGTCGGTCGAATTGCATCGATTGTTGGCCGTTACTATGCGATGGACCGTGACAATCGCTGGGACCGGGTAGAAGCCGCCTACAACATGCTCACATTAGCCGAAACAGATAATCACGCCACCACGGCGCAGGAGGGTCTTGCGCAATCGTACGAGAACGACATTGCAGACGAATTTGTAAAGCCTACTATCATCACAGGTAAGAACGAGCAGAACGTTACCATTTCTGACAATGATGCCGTCATTTTCATGAACTTTCGTGCGGATAGAGCTCGCGAGATCACTCGTAGCTTTGTCGACACTGACTTTGATGGATTCGAACGTAAGCAACACCCAACGTTAGCCAGTTTTGTCATGCTAACGGAATATGCTGATAGCATTGACACTCCGTGCGCTTATCCGCCCAGGCCGCTAGCAAACGTACTAGGTGAACACCTTAGCAAACGCGGCAAGACTCAGTTACGCATTGCAGAAACAGAAAAGTATGCACATGTGACCTTTTTCTTCAGTGGCGGTAAAGAGGCGCTGTTTGAAGGCGAAAAACGTACCCTGATCAGCTCACCGGATGTTGCAACCTATGACTTACAGCCTGAGATGAGCGCACCAGAAGTCACCGAAGAGCTCGTAAATGCGATTACTGGCGGCCAATTTGACGCTATTATTTGTAATTTTGCCAATGGCGATATGGTTGGGCATACAGGCGTTTTACCCGCTGCAATCAAAGCTGTTGAAGCCTTAGATCAGTGCTTATTTAAAGTGCTCAGTGCTATAGAATCGGTCAATGGCCACATGCTCATCACCGCTGACCATGGTAATTGTGAGCAAATGGAAGATAGCAGCACCGGCCAACCCCATACCGCCCATACCTGCGAATTAGTCCCTCTTGTCTATGTCGGAGAAAATGAGGTAACACTGCAAGAAAAAGGCGGTACCTTATCTGATATCGCCCCCACATTACTCAAATTGATGGGTGAACCTCAGCCAGAAGAAATGACAGGTACGGCGCTGCTATAGCGCCCAACCCGTAACTCTATTGATAATGATGTTATTACTTAAGCACTTCGCCAAGACCTGCTGCCCACAAGCCTCAATGCACGCTGTTGCATTGTTGCTTTGTAGCCTTATTTTTAGCAACGGCCTGAAGGCTAGCGATGTTGTTGATGAGCAACTTACTGAGCAAGAACTATCGCAAGTAAAAAAACAAATAACATCGCTTAACCACATCATCAAAAAAACCCAGGGGCGTCGAACCGATACAGAAAAGCGCCTCAGACAAGCCGAATTGGAAATCAGTAAAACTCAAAAAGACCTTAAGCGCGTCAACCGAAACTTACTTGCTTCCAAAGCCTCCATTTTCAAACTCCGTAAAGACCAAAAAAAGCTCAGTGCCGCCAAGAATAGGCAAACCAAAGCACTAATGACGGATATTAGCGCCGCTTATCAAACTGGACGGCAAGAATACGTAAAACTCATGTTAAACCAAGAAAACCCTGAGAAACTTGCCCGTGCGCTAAAATATTACGACTATTTCCATCAGGCCAGAATCAAAAATATCAGCACATTTAATAACACTCTGACGCAATTAAAAGACAACCAACAAACTATCAGCAGTGAGCAAAACAAGCTAGAGCGCTTCAAGAAGCAATTAGAAACCGACAAGGTGCTACTCAACAAGGCTCAAGAAAGGCGCAAACGCGTTATCTCAAAACTCAACCAGTCCCTTGAGAGCAAGGGCGCACAGTTGAAGCGCTTTAAGTCTGATGAGTCCGAGTTACAGGTCCTACTTGACGCCGTCCAAGAAACATTAGCGGACCTACCCACCAATATTAGCAGCACCCCGTTCTCCCAAAGAAAAGGCCAACTAAAGTGGCCAGCAAAAGGCCGCATCAGTAAGCGCTTTGGCAACCTACGAGCCCAAGGCAAATTACGCTGGAATGGCGTCATTATTAAAGCGCCTAAGGGCACCGCTATTACTGCTGTACATCGTGGTAGAGTGGTCTTTTCTGACTGGTTACGCGGCTTTGGCCTACTGACTATCCTCGATCACGGTGATGGCTACCTGTCTCTCTATGGGAACAACGAAATTTTGAATAAGGAACCCGGCGACTGGGTCGAACAGGGAGAGGTTGTTTCCTTTAGTGGTAAAGCAGAAAAACGTTCCAGTTCTGGGTTGTACTTTGAACTACGCCACCAAGGTAAGCCGATCAACCCTGCCAAGTGGTGTAAAAGTTAATCAACAGGCAACCTTTCTGCTACCCGCGGGTCTGAACCCTACTGTAACACCTTGAGTACTTTGCATTTTATTAAAAAATGATGTTATTCCTGCCCAATAACAAGCTAATCTTAATAAAATACCCACAAGGGATACGCTAGACATACCTCAGCAGGAAGATTGGATGAACTTATTTAGCAGAACATTGCGCACCACACCTATTCGCGCCCTTATACTCGCCCCGCTGATATGCGTTGGCAGCATAGCCAGTCACAATGCTTGGGCTGAAGAAAGCTCTCCCATGTCTGCCGCTGAAGTTGATGCCGTCAAAGCCAATGCGAACAAAGCTCCGCTCCCCCTTACCGAGCTTCGTACCTTTACCGAAGTATTCGATATCATCAAAAAGGCCTATGTTGAAGACACCGATGACAAGGACCTTCTTGAGAATGCAATCCAAGGCATGCTTTCAGCACTTGACCCCCACTCTGCCTACCTGAAGCCTGAGGCCTACGAAAACCTGCAAGTGAATACCACAGGCGAGTTTGGTGGATTAGGTATTGAAGTCGGTATGGAGGATGGGTTCGTTAAGGTCATCACGCCAATTGATGATACTCCCGCAGCACATGCAGGCGTGCAAGCAGGTGACCTCATCATAAAACTCGACAGCACGCCGGTTAAGGGACTCACTCTTGGCGACGCCGTTAAGCTGATGCGAGGCAAACCCGGTTCAGATATCATACTGACCATAGTCAGAGATGGCCAAGACCGAGCCCAAGAAATCACTGTCACGCGAGCGGTTATTAAATCCCGTAGCGTTCGTAGTCGTGAGATTGAGCCTCACTATGGTTACGTTCGTGTTAGCCAATTTCAGATCCCAACAGGGTTAAACGTACGTAAGGCCATCGAGAAGCTCGTTGCCAAAAATGAAGATCAAGCTCTACGAGGTCTCGTACTGGACCTTCGCAATAATCCAGGAGGGGTATTACAAGCAGCCAAAGAGGTGAGTGACGTATTTCTCGATACAGGGCTAGTGGTATACACCAAAGGCAAAAACTCTAATTCGGAAATGGAGCTTAGAGCAACACCAGGAGACGCGCTACGCGGTGCACCTGTCGTTGTCCTAATTAATGGTGGCTCAGCTTCCGCCAGTGAAATCGTTGCAGGAGCACTACAGGACCACAAGCGTGGCGTCATTATGGGAACACAATCTTTTGGTAAGGGCTCGGTGCAAACTGTTAGCCCTCTGACCAATGGTCGTGCGATTAAACTTACCACCGCGAGATATTACACACCCAACGGCCGCTCAATCCAAGCACAGGGCATTACGCCTGATATCATTGTAGAAAATGCAAAACTTACCAAGGTCAGTGAGTACGAATACCTCAAAGAGGCTGATTTGACTGGGCACCTCGAAAATACGGGTAAATATGGTGATGCATCCGTAAAGAGATCACAAAACAAACAAAAAACGCTCCAGGAGAGAGACTACCAACTCTATGAGGCGTTAAACTTACTCAAAGCCCTTAACGTCGTAGGGCACTTCTCGATTGACTCCAAAGCCAAGGCAACGGCTGAGCCGACAGCGGAGTCCGACAACCAATAGCATAATAGTAGTTAGGCGATAATCATGAAATATCCCGCAGTATGGGGCAACAATATACGACACTACCAACGGGCTGCAGCGACAGCCTGTTTGATGCTGCTATTAGTGTTGCTGCCATCAACTGCGTTCCCAGAAGCCTCATCCACCACAAGCCAACCAGTCAAAATCGCCATTATTATTGACGATATAGGCTATAACCGCCCAGCTGGAGAGCACATAATCAAGGTTCCTGGCGCACTCACCTATGCCGTCATTCCTTTCACTCCTTTTGCCCATAAGCTCGCCACATTAGCAAATAACGAGCAAAAGGAAGTCCTGTTACATTTGCCGATGGAAGCGACTGTTCGAAAAAAACTCGATACTGGCGGACTCACCGTTAACCAGAGTAAATATGAGTTAAAAGACTTAGTAAACAACTCGTTAGCCGCTGTACCCCATGTCTCAGGGTTCAACAACCACATGGGCAGCTTACTTACCACCGATAGAAAAGCGATGGAATGGATAATGGAGGAGGTCGCATCACAGGATCTGTTTTTTATCGATAGCGTTACAAACCCAAACACCATTGCAGGAAAAGTAGCGACCGAACACAAGATCCCCAACCTTCGCAGAGATGTTTTCCTAGACAACAAACCATCAGAGCAAGAGATACACAAGGCTTTCCAATTATTGCTATCGAAAGCAAAATCCAACGGCTACGCCATCGGCATTGCCCACCCCCACCCAGCAACCATTGATTACCTTTCTACCCGCTTACCCACACTGGACCCCACCAAGGTTAAGCTTGTTAGTGTATCAGAGCTAGTTGAGAGTAAATGGGCATCCAAATCCCCCCAATTATCGCCTGATCGCTTAGTTCACCTTGTCGCCTCATTACCCGCCCCCTTACGAACCCGCTTCCGCTTCGACCATTAGTGCCTTTTTGCAACACGATACTCCCCCACGGTCACTAACTGTAACCAACGAGTAAGCCAGCCCCATTCCCCACCCTCAATAGCAACAATGCCTTACACTCCATCACCTACGGTTACACTGTCGAGTGCGTTATTCCCTGCACCTATAAACGCTTGATACTTATTCGAATTGGGTCTTTTTTGAGAAAAACCTAATCGTGATAGAGTTCTCACTCTCGACAGTGTTTTAGAAATAGACTAGGTTGTTTATAGGTGCAAAGAATGGTCGGCAGTACAGCAAATATGCGACATAAAGAATCAACAGAAAATAATCTCCATATATTGATCAGCGGAATCCCTGCGTTCTTCAGTGACAGCTTTAAAAAACAAGCCAAGGCAATTGCTGCTACCGCGGAAAAAACAGAGAACTATGTAGACCACACAGCTTACAAAAGCGTCATCCAAGAACTAGACAACCATCAGTCCAATATTCTCCAACACTTTAATAATCAGTATTCAAAGGCACTCACTCATTCAGAGACCAACCCTTCTCTTCAAATTGAGCAAGCGCTGAACTTCCATACCGATCACCTCAGCCTCGTCACCGACAGTGAGCTAGAATATCAGCTAACACTCGAAAGCAGTTTCTCTGTATCTGAAAACAATTTTGAACATTGCTTAGCAAGTTCTGGTTGGAACGCCCTCGGCGATATCAGTTGCGAAGAAACCTCTAGCATGCTCGATTGTATCCGACCTGGTTTTCTCGCCCTACTGTTACAAAATAGCCTCGATGAGTTTCTAACCGACAAACAAGTCGCACGTATCACCTATCGGTTCACCGGGGCCGCTTTTTTCAGCATACTCAGCGGGTTTTACGACGAGTTAATATCTCCTCTTGAAGCACTATCGAAAAGTCTACGACAGAAAAAGAAAGATGAGGAGGAAGCGCAAGAAGCCCTAGAAAATAGCCTTCCACAACCACAGGCTGAAGAACTTCCCAAAGGCCACACGTTGCCGCCAGGCACAAATATTGACGTTAGCGGTTTGATCAAGAATTGGGATGTACCCGCGAATCTAGCAGGTAACACCGAAGGATCATTTACCGGCTTCTCTGATATCGATTTTAGCCAACTGAGCCCTGACACTGAAATACACACCGCATCGAGCGATGACATCGCCAAATTGCTACGCTCGCTATCAGAGAAAGCCCGAGTAGAATCGGGATTCGAATCAGAATCCCTGGACGTGCGCAGTGTATTAAAAGAATCCTTAAAAAATCTCACCGATGAAGGCATCCTAACCGTTATTGATAAGGTGAGTGAGAATATTCTCAACCTGGTTAGCCACTTATTCGAAGACCTAGGCCAAAACAACGGGTTAATTGACGATGTGGTCTGCCAAGTATCACGTATCCAAGCATCTGTAATGCAAGTTGCACTCACCGACAGCAAGATGTTTCAATCCGCCGATCACCCTGTCCGCAAATACATCAACACGCTAGGTAAGCTTGGCGTTCGCGTATCGGACTCTGCTGAAGAAGGCTATTACGAACTGCGAGATTCTGTTTCATCCCTATTACAAGAATTCAATGGTGACATCTCCACCTTTGAGCAACATAGTGAGCAACTTGAGGAATATATAGAAGAATCCATTTATTCCATTAAGTGGTCAGATGGCAGCTACGACAACGAAGAATACAAGAACGCCGTAAAGAGCTCCGCCATTCAAGACTTCCTAGAATCGCAGCAAGCGCTTCTAAACACAGAGCTAAACTTCCACAAACTGCTAAAGACAGTATGGGGTGCAATTCTCGCCAGGGTATTAGTGAGAAAAGGCATAGATAGCGACGAATGGAATTCCGCAACAGAGATATACAGCTCAACCCTATGGAGCACACAAGTAAGTTCAGATGACTCCGGCAAACGAGAGATACTCCGTCGCTTACCCAAAATCATCCAAGGTACTCGGCACCTATTCGATCAATATGGACTGAATCCAGACATTCGTGACGCACTGCAGGAACAAATGATTCAGATGCACCTGCAGATTATCAGAGGCATCGACGGTCAAAGCATAGAAGAAAGTCATGGTGATTCTTTGGATATGTTCTTATGCCTAAAAGGTCGCATACTGAACGAGACTGAATCAGAACACAATGCAGAGTTTGACGCGGTTGAAATGGAGTCCCCTGTAGAAATAATTGATACTGAAGCTGGGCTTTTCTCTCGCTTTGACTCAATCAGTCCATTTGACCTCGACAAACCTGCTGAAGAAGAGGTTGACTGGGATAGCGTTAATACGTCAGATTCGAATCTTATTCAGGATCTGCAAACGGAAAACAGCCTCAGCAGTACTCAAGAACTTGATATCGTCTTTAAACAAATCAATCGCCTACCACTGGATACAATTTTTGAGTTCCATTCTACAGATGAGAGCATTCCTCCAAAACAGTACAAGCTCAATAAAAAGTCTATTGTATTGGGGCGGTATACATTTAAGGACAGTGACGGTGAAGACATTCTAGAAAAATCCAAAGCCGAGCTTGCGTTGGATATTTTGCATGGCAAAGCCAAGAGAATAGAGCCAGGAAATATTTTTGACAACGCATTGGAATCGGTTGTCGCGCAAATGCAAATGGAAAGCTAATTCGCATCGGCTTTTTGCAATTAGTATGCCTGCTACCAAAGCATTGAAGGGATAATAGCCTTACTATTTCACGCCCCCACCTAGAGCCGAGAGGTCAGCTGTAGAACGCGCATGAAAAAACATCAAGCATATAACGCTAGACTTCGTTTTTTGACAGTGCTTTTACTTTCGCTTTTATATACCGCCATCGTTCCGCTTGCTGCTGCAGACCAACCCTGTCACCTGACAATTGGATGGGACCCTTGGGCCCCTTACCAATATATAGATCATAATGGCACACTCATTGGATTGGATGTCGAATTAGTAAGTTCAACGGTAAAACACATGGGTTGTGTTCTGGAGTATCAAGAAATGCCTTGGAAGCGACTGCTTGTATCGATTAAAAATGGTCACATAGATTTAGCTGCAGGCGCCACAGTGACAGAGGACCGAAAACAATGGAGCTATACTTCACAGTCCTACCGCAAAGATGAAATCAGCCTATTTATGCTTAAAGAGGAAGTTGACAAATATCCATATACTAGCATCACTACGCTATTAGAAAACACCAACATACGAATCGGTATGCTCCGAGGAGCCTACCTCGGCAAAGAAATCAAAAAATTATCCGACGATCCAAAAACAAAAAACAACTTTCAGTTTGTAACTATGGATTCACAAAATCCACGAAAGTTAATAGCCAAATATATAGACGGATACCTTGCTAACAGGGTTGCCGGCAGACAATATTTACGTGAAACCAACGATCTGAACGAGATTGAAATTCACCCAATGCATGTATTCTCTAGTACTACCCATTTGCTTTTTAGTAAAAAGACTACGACCCCGGAATTAGTCGAAAGATTTAACAAGAGCCTTTTAACATTGCAAACAAATGGGTCCCATCAAAAAATAATTAGCAAATATTTGGAGTGACGCGTGCGTACCGTCACTAACATACCCATGAACGGCAGACACGATCCGCATATTTCAGCAATGTAGGTTCTCGATACTTCCCATGCATTGACAAAATAGAGGCCTTGGCGTGATCTACGGGAATACCTTCGGAAGTAACGTATAGCGGCTTTTTACTGTCTCCCCGAAACAATTCATACTCAGTAGATATTCCTTTGAACGGCTTCTTAGCGACCCCCACTATGTCGACACTGCCATTTAGTTCGTCATAAAGCCGTTTTCCCAGTCCAGCCTCCTCATATCCATCAAGATACACAAATCCATCAACAACGATCACATCGGGTGTCAATTCATGCTCTCTAAGCAATGCCAGAATACAAGGCAGTTCTCTGCGATAGAAATAGCCCGGTACGTATTCCTCTATGCCAGACAACGTAGATGCATAAACTGACATCGCCTCACTATCACTCCATGAAGAAAAAGCAACACCTGCGATGCAAGCCTCATTCCCCTTATAATCCACATCAACGGCCAATATCATCCTAATACTCCCATTTATTGATAACACATCCCTGTAAGTCAAAAACAATAAAGGCTTAATAACATCAACGTTATTAAGCCTTTATTGTTAGCCTCGAGATCACTATTTGGCTAGCACGGAAACCTACAAGCGCATTTCAATTCCCTGCCCCGCCATAAACTGCTTAGCTTCTTGCACGGTATATTCACCAAAGTGAAAAATACTCGCGGCCAGCACAGCATCTGCCTTACCCTTAGTCACACCGTCCGCGAGATGCTGCAAATTGCCCACACCACCCGAGGCAATAATTGGTACATGTACCGACTCGCTAATTGCAGACGTCACGTCTAAATCAAAGCCATTCTTGGTTCCATCTCGATCCATACTGGTCAGCAGGATTTCCCCCGCTCCATAAGCGACCATTTTTTTTGCCCATTCAACGGCATCAATACCCGTCGGCTTACGACCACCGTGAGTAAATATCTCCCAACGCGGCACCTCACCTTCTGCGCTAACGCACTTTGCATCAATGGCAACAACGATACACTGGGAGCCAAACTTCGCCGCAGCCTCACCGACGAACTCAGGATTAAATACCGCAGCGGAGTTTATCGCTATTTTATCCGCACCAGCATTCAGCATACGACGAATATCTTCTAGCTCTCTAATGCCACCCCCCACTGTAAGCGGAATAAAGACTTCCGATGCCATTTTTTCCACTGTCTTAACGGTGGTAGCCCGGCCCTCATGAGTAGCGGTAATATCAAGAAACGTAATTTCATCGGCACCCTGCTCATCGTAACGACGTGCAATTTCAACCGGATCACCTGCATCTCGAATATCCACAAACTGAACGCCTTTTACTACTCGTCCATTATCAACATCTAAACAGGGTATGATTCGCTTTGCTAAACCCATTATCCTAAACCTTAATTGATCAATGTCACGGAGCAGATTAGCTCTGACCGTCCCAGTTCATAAAATTGCCTAGCAACTTAAGGCCTGCATGTTGACTCTTCTCTGGGTGAAATTGCACTGCAAAGATATTGTCCTTGGCAATCACCGAAGTAAATGGAAACCCATATTCACATTGGCCCGCCACTAGAGTCGGATCTTTCACTGACACATAATAGCTGTGTACAAAGTAGAACCGGGAATTGTCATCAATGCCCTTCCACAAAGGGTGCTTCGCTTGCACTTGAGAAACCTGATTCCATCCCATATGGGGCACTTTTAATAGCTGTCCATTGGTATCAGTCAACGCTTCACCGAAAAAAGACACATTGCCATCAAACATATCCAAGCAATCGACACCGTCGTTTTCTTCGCTATGAGACATCATGCTTTGCATTCCGACACAGATCGCCAAGAAAGGCTTCTGCTGAATCGCTTCCGCCACTACCTGGTCTAACCCTAAACGCCTAATTTCGCCAACACAGTCTCTAATTGCACCTACGCCGGGAAATACAACTCGATCTGCTGCAAGGATAGTATCGGAATCCGCGGTCACTACGACGGTTGCATCTGGAGCCACATGCTCTAATGCTTTCGACGCAGAGTGGAGATTACCCATGCCATAATCAATAACGGCAACTGTTGTTTTCATGGTACCTACTTTGTTAACTGACTTTGTTCTTTCAACGTGCCTTTAGTGGATGCTACACCACCCGCTAAGCGTTCATCTACCGTCACCGCTGCCCTTAATGCTCGACCAAAGGCCTTAAAAATAGTTTCAGCTTGATGATGCGCATTGTGTCCTTTCAAATTATCGATATGCAACGTCATCCACGCATGGTTCGTTAACCCTTGAAAGAATTCAAAAAACAATTCGGTATCAAAACCACCGATACTGGCGCGAGTGAACTTCACATCCATACACAACCCTGGCCGCCCAGATAAGTCCAATACAACACGAGACAATGCCTCATCCAAAGGTACATAGGCATGGCCATACCGACTAATCCCGGTCTTATCACCGATGGCTTGAGCCAACGCCTGCCCAAAGGTTATGCCAATATCTTCTGCCGTATGGTGAGCATCGATATGTAGGTCTCCTACGGCATGGACATCTAAATCAATCATCCCATGACGGGCTATCTGGTCCATCATATGCTCAAGAAAAGGCAGTCCTGTATCAAAAGTGCCTTTACCGGTACCATCAAGGTTTACCGATACTTTAATTTGGGTTTCCAGGGTATTTCTCTCTACCTGGGCTGTTCTCTCAGCCATACGGCTCTCCGTGGATCATTTTGGAAAGGTGGGATTATATACGTTTCCCTCGCAGGATTCGAATCTCACGGCCTTTGATAATCTCCCTAACCGTAACTGCCGTCAAAAAAGCTGGAACAATTCGCCCTAATTGCGATCAATAGAAGTATCACTATTGGTAAATACAACCTAAGCTTTTGTTTTATATGCAACAGCATCCCGTACTAGGCCCGATTATGGATGACAGTCAACTTATCACCGCTGCCCCCAATGACGACAATGCGTTTAGGCAGCTCGTCGCTAAATACTATAATGACATGTTGGTCGTCGCCCGCGCCATCATCGGTGACTCGATTGCAGACGACGTGGTACAAGAAGCGTGGCTGTCTATATACAAATCCCTTGATAAGTTTGAGGGCCGCTCCAGTTTTAAGACCTGGGCTATTACTATTACGGCTAACGAAGCCAAGCGACGACTACGCAAGGAATCTCAAACCACATCACTAGAAGGCCTTATTCAAGGCATGGAACCCTCCATGCTTGAGCGGTACGACGATACCGGCCGTTGGAGTAAACCTCCCACGCTATGGCATGAGGACAGTCCTGACTCACTCTTATCTAACCAAGAGCTTATGGATTGTATCCAACACACAATGGGCAACCTAAATGAGCAACAACGAACTGCCCTTTCCCTAAAGGACTTAGAAGGCCTTTCTTTGGATGAGATCTGTAACATCATTGGCGTGTCTGCCTCCAATGTAAGAGTGCTCATCCATCGAGCTCGACAGCGCCTCTTTCAACACATCGATCACTTCCAGGAGACTGGTCAATGCTAAAATGCAAGGAAGTATCGGAACTCTCCAGTGACTACGTGGACCGTCGCCTACCTTGGCGACAACGTGCGGGCATCGTCTGGCATATCTTTCTATGCGTCCATTGCCGACGCTACATACGTTATTTTAGGCTGACGATATTTGTCAGCAAAAAAGCGGCTACTCCTCCCCCTGACCACGTTGTTGATTCCGTTATGGATAGGATTGCCAAAGACACCTCTGACAACCCACCTGACTAGCTTTGCAATACTTTCAACGGCAACCCTAGCATCTCATCGCCCGTTCCTGCGAAATACCACAACACCCCAATCAACCCAAGCACAGTCACAAGGTACCATGTGATCGAAAATATCTGACCATAGAAATCCAATGGGTACAGACGACTCTGATGGCGAGACTTCCACTCCACCAAAATCTCCACTGAACCAATAAGCAGCATAAAACCCAGCAACGCTAATCCAAATTCATAACTCAGATAGACACCACCGGCAGCAGCAATCGCGCACAATGTAATTCCTAGCCGGCTATCCATAGAAAAGCTAATGCTCTTCAGGATATGCCCTCCATCCAAAGGTAATATGGGTAAGAGGTTAAAAAGATTAAGCAAGGCATTAAACGCCGCTAACCCAGCGAAGATCATCTCCCCGGTCAATAGGTACAGCAGCAGACAAAGTAAAGATAACAACAAGCCGAAGCTCGGCCCCATGATAGATATCACAACATCCTGCCAACGGGTGTTTATCTTGTTATCACCTAACGCCAGCCCTCCAACGAAGGGTATTAGGTAAATGCCTTTAGTTTTCATTCCAAAGTATTTCATTGCACGAATATGGCCGTATTCGTGAAAAACCAAGCAGCCGATGAGCGCCAGCGCAAATTGGAACGAAAACAACCAGGAATAGGCAGCAACACTCGCGCCTGCAAACACAACCTTGATGACCTTAGCACTTTTAAGCAGCTTAAACCCAAGAGAAGCCAGTCCAACAAGGCTTAACTGCTTTTTCTCCGGCACGATTTCGGTTGGCGTCTCTCGCGCAAGATTATCAAGACTCCGATCACCTCCTGAGACTTTCTGCCCGTTAACCGTCACTTCATAGCGTAAATCAAAAGGTTTCCACCTAAGTGTCAGTGCAACACATACTCGAACCAGGCCCTGCTCGGTTTGCAGCTCAAATACGTGCTGAATATCCTCTTCATCAGATGCTGTCGCCTCGCGTTGCGACACAACATTATGATCCCAATAGAGCTGCTGCCACCCCGCCATAGTGCCTTCTAACCGCAAGGGTCGTCCAAATAATTCTGCTCTCAGTAGCTCCACACCCATCCCCTCATAAAAATGAAATGGGATTATGCCAATTCGTAGGGGAAGAAAAAAGAGCTAATAAAGATTAGGCTTCAGAACGAGAGTTCGACTGCAACTTATCCAACCACAGACTAACTTTGGTGGTCAACTTATCCATTCGTAACGGTTTTGCAATGTAATCATCCATACCAGCGGCAAAACACTTCTCACGATCACCTTCCATTGCATTAGCAGTGACGGCAATAATGGGCAGCAGTTCATCAGGAAAGCGCTCCCTAATTGCCTTTGTTGCCTCATACCCATCCATGATAGGCATCTGACAATCCATAAATACCATGCCGTAGGCACATTTTTCCACGGCATCGACGGCCTGCTTACCATCCTCCGCCATATCCACTTGAAACCCCATTTTCTTCAAAAATCCGCCAGCCACTTTTCGATTGACCGGATTATCATCCACCACCAATACCCGAGGGAAGTTTTCAACACCCGCGAGTTCCACACGTGATTTATCCACTGTCAGATGTTGCTTAGACACCAGATCCACACCCTGACCCAACACAGCGCTAGTTTCCACCTTGGTGTTCAGCATCAAATTGGACAATGCCTCTTGAGCAAATGGGACATATAAATGCGGCAATGGACGCTGCCCATATTTCTCGTTGGGCAACCGTAACTGAATGACTCTTACCTCATCGTTACCTTTAAGGTATGGATTCATCCGTTCCCAGAACCGATCACTCATCTCCTGCGCAATAAAAATCCAACGATAACTGTCAGCGCTCAATATCTCATCGAGGTTCCTGACCACGCGAGACTCTTTCGGCTCCCAGTGAAAACCCACACCCCATTGCTGACACGCTATTTGTAGCACCATCTTGGTCGCAGGTAAGTCCCCTATTAACAAAGCAGAACTACTCGGGCATTGCTGATAAAACAAATGCCGTAATTCCGAGACAGAAGCTCCTCTCTCCGCGACCTCTTCTGCACCTAATTCAATATAAAACGAAGAGCCCACACCCTTGATTGACTTTACACCAACACTGCCGCCCATTGCTTCGACCAGACGCTGGCAGAGCGCCAAGCCCAATCCTGAGCCTTCGAACCGCCGCGTTGTTGACGCATCTTCTTGTATAAAGGGCTGAAATATCTCCTCTTGCCCCTCTTTCGATATCCCAACCCCAGTATCTTTGATTTCAACATACAACCGGCCCTGGGCTAGCATTTCCGCCCATAACAACACTGAACCATGGCTGGTAAACTTCACCGCATTTGATAATAAAGCTGACAACACCTGTCGTAGCTTTACCGCATCCGCCAATACATAACGGGGTAAATTGGCTTCTTGAATCACGCCAACATCAAGCCCCTTGTTATAAGCATCTGGGGCCGCTAACGCGACAACATCGTGAAATAATTGTTGTATATCTACCTGGGTATAATTGAACTCCATCTCACCCGCTTCTAACTGAGTGAAATCCATCACATCATCAACCAGCGCAACAAGATTTTTTCCAGACTGACACGCCATATCTATCTTGGCCTGCTCATCTGCCGCCAAGCTCGCGTCCTTTAACATATCTAACATGCCAAGCATGCCATTCATTGGGGTACGGATCTCATGGCTCACGATCGCCAAAAAGCGCGACTTACTTTCCGCCGTTTTAACCGCAAGGTCACGCGCCTCCTTCATCTCTTCTGACGCTTTAACAATATCAGAGATATCAACCATGACTCCCCGTAAACCGACAACTTGTAACCCTTCGATCGCAACGGAGATAAAGGCTTTTAGCCATACCCAATGCCCGTCAGAATGCTTTGCTTTGAATTCAACAAAAGCATCTTGAGCATCGTCAACAGCCACCCTGAAGGTATTTTGCACATCATCAGCATTATCCGGATGAATCCAACTCTCCCACTCCGACATAGCAACCCGCATATCAGCCGCAGAATAACCCAGTACGTGGCCAACCTTTCCGCTAACGCCAATAATTCTAACGGGGTTCACTTCTGCTTCCCAAACAACACAGTCAACCGAATCGATAAGAGATTGAAATCGCTCTTTCGCTTCGCTTAAATCATCCATGTAGCCTTTAATATCAACACGCATTTCATCAAGCGCACCAGCCAACTGGCCAATTTCATCTGACGCCTTGATTGACAACTCTCGACTGAGATTGCCTTTCGCCAAGTCCTTGGACCAAGCGGACAGCAACGTAATAGGTCGAGTTATTTGCCATGCCAACAAATACGCCAGCCCAGCGATAACAATGGCGGTAATCAACGCAATAAGCAGCGCCCTCTCGCGAATCGACGCAACCACCGATAACGCATCTTCAGCATCTCGTACCAGCAACAAGCTCCAACCCGTCGCAGCAAGATGCTCATAAGAATGTGCAGGCGTATTTACCACCAATAACCGCTGATCATCTCGACGGATATAACGCTGATCTGGAGCATTCAGTAATTGCTGCAACACATAGGGGTCTTCCGCCGCCCACCAACGCTTGCCAAACACCCTCAACATGTCGCTGTCGGCAGTACTTCCATCGTCTTCTAATAAAATAAAACCCGGTGCCGCAATAATATACCCATCGCGATCAATCAAAATGGCATAGCCTTTGGTACTTTGACCCTCACTGACCACTTCCATCGAATTCACTGTGGTCAACAGTTCAGTCCAACTAAAGCTGGCATTCAATACACCGATGATTTCTTCATCAGAATATTCTTTAAAAATTGGAATACTAATAGCGACACCGTAACCACCGATGTAAGGGTCTAAACGTAGCTCTCCCATTCTGGGTGCGCTTTGTCGCATGGTCTCAATAAACCAAGGGGAACGAGATACATCTACACCCAGCAGATCCTGGTCACCCGCGGCAACAATACTGCCGTCCACATCAGACACAACCAAATTACTATAGATACCGTAAGAGCGCTGATAATCTTCCAGCATCGCACTTACCATGCTTTCGGGATCACCTTTGGCGATCTCTTGCATAATTTCTAGTTCGGCCCAGGAATGGATATTTTCTTTGCTGAAGGCAAACGTTCGATCAATCTGAGACATCGCGAGGTTGGAACCCGCCTGCAGGCGCTCACCTACCTGACTAATCAACACGTCTCTGGCCTGATAATAGGATAATAAGCCGAACACAAGGAGTGGTACCAGTGACACTAACAACATCACTAGCATAAACTTGCCCTGAATCGTTGGCGAAAGGAAACTCGCCCAGGTAAAACGTTTCATTTCAATATCAACAGGTTAGATGTTGTTCTAACCCTAAACTCTCCAAATAGACGAAAATTCACGCATCCATTTAGTATAGACGAAGTACCAGCCACACTAGAATAAAATATGACTTATAACATCAACTGTCTTCGGTGCTCGACTACCTGTTACACTACCGCCCAGATTTTCACCTAGCCAACGCCTTCGAGCAACCTATTAGTCAATAAAAATCATAGAGTTGTAACTGGATCACATGCCTAAGATCAAAACACCTTCTGAGCCCCAGCAAGCCACCGCACCATTTGCCCATCGGGTACTCGAATGGTTCGATCAACATGGTCGAAAGAACTTACCCTGGCAACAGGATATCACCCCCTACCGGGTGTGGATATCAGAGATAATGCTGCAACAAACCCAGGTCGCGACGGTTATACCCTATTTCGAGACTTTTATGCGTCATTTTCCTGACGTTGATAGCCTAGCGGCCGCAGATACTGATGAAGTGCTTCACCTATGGACAGGACTCGGTTATTACGCTCGAGCCCGAAACCTGCATAAAGCCGCAAAACAAGTTAGCAGTGAACATAATGGGCAGTTCCCCGATACCGTAGATGCATTGGCGGAACTTTCAGGTATTGGTCGCTCAACCGCCGCGGCAATTGTTTCTATTGCCTTCCAACAACCCGCTACTATATTAGATGGCAACGTTAAACGGGTCCTAGCCCGTCATCAATGTGTCGAGGGATGGCCTGGTAGCACCCGTACGCAAAATGCACTGTGGGACATCGCAGAAGCATACACGCCCAATCACCGTAGTCGCGACTACACACAGGTGATGATGGATTTAGGTGCAACACTATGCACAAGAAGCAAACCTCTATGCGAATTTTGTCCCATCAAGAGTGACTGCCTAGCTTACGCCAATCATTGTCAGACCGACTTCCCTCATAAAAAGCCGAAGAAAGCGTTACCCGAAAAGTTCACCCATATGTTGATTGTCGTCAACGATAGCAATGAGATTTATTTAGAGCAACGCCCCAACAGCGGAATATGGGGGGGACTGTATAGCTTTCCAGAATGCAAAGCACCCACCGCTGAAATAACTGAAATCATTAACGATGCTCCGCCAGCACTGCGACCAGCCCTGGATTCAATCAATCACATCAGAGAGATTGAACAGTGGTCTCAGTTTAAGCACACCTTCTCGCACTATCACTTAATGATAACTCCGGTTATTATTCGGCTTAATCACACGCCGCTGACCATTGCTGATGGAAACCAACACACCTGGTTTAACACCAAAGCACCTGGAAAATTAGGACTAGCGGCACCTGTAAAGAAATTACTAAGCAAACTAGCATGAGGCAATTATGAGTCGAACCGTCCTTTGTCGTAAGTATCAGAAAGAACTTGAAGGCTTAGACCGAGCCCCTTACCCCGGCCCTAAAGGCAAGTTAATTTTCGAAAACGTCTCCAAACAAGCGTGGCAAGCATGGCTGGCTCACCAGACCATGATCATAAATGAAAAGCGGCTTAACCTTATGGCCCCCACTACTCAAACCTTTCTCGCCGATGAATTAGAGAAATTTCTCGATGATGGAGATTATGAGCGCCCAGAAGGCTATGTACCTGAAGAAAAATAAGTTTTTTAAAAGAAGTGGTTGACTCAAAGTCGATCTAGAGGTTTAATACGCGCCTCCTTAGCCCGGTTAGCTC
Source organism: Gammaproteobacteria bacterium 45_16_T64 (assembly GCA_002162955.1). Taxonomy (GTDB): domain Bacteria; phylum Pseudomonadota; class Gammaproteobacteria; order Pseudomonadales; family Ketobacteraceae; genus 42-54-T18. The sequence goes on along the minus strand of MABD01000030.1, from coordinate 86,424 downwards.
AGTCGGTAGAGCAGAGGATTGAAAATCCTCGTGTCCTTGGTTCGATTCCGAGACCGGGCACCATATTTATCAAAGAAGCCTACGCATTGCGTGGGCTTTTTTGTGTCTGGCTATTGCCAATCTCACGCCCCAAACATCACACACAAAAAAGCCCGTGCATTGCACAGGCATTTTGTAAACATTTTTGACTAGCACCTTATCAACGCGATTAATGCATCACAATAGACCAAAACAGCAAACCTTTTCTAGAGACTGACTTTTAACGCAACACCCACTGTCCTGGGTTCACCATAATAGTGAAAGGAATCTCCAGAGAACCCAAATTGCTTAAACCCTCCCACCTGATAGTCCTCATCTGAAAGGTTTTTACCCCACACAGCGAACTCTACATTAGACGCCTGTTGCGGCACCGTAACGGTGACTCTCGCATTGTATAACCACAAATCCGTATTCTCAAAGATGGCATCATTCTCAACTGAGAAAAAATAAGTATCGGTGTAATGTGCGTCCATCTGTAGTGTTATTGGGTAGTCGCCCACCTGACAATGGTATAACGCAACACCGTTAAACATTAGCTCAGGTGCGTTGGCAAGTGCATTGCCTTCTAATTCTGGCTCATTGGCATCGACCACTTCGGTTTTCATCCAATTGAAACCCCCACTCAATTCCCAAGGGCCAGAGGATCGCCACGCCATGTCGAGTTCTACACCATATATCTTCGCATCCCCTACATTAATAATCGGCAACGACACCAAGCCACCAACAACTTCCGAAATCACGGTCTGCAATTCTCGCCAATCGTAATAATACACCGCAGAATTTACCGTCAACTGATCCTCTAACACAAGAGACTTCATGCCAATCTCATAAGCATAAACTTCTTCTTCATCAAATGGCTCCAGCTCGACAGGTAAGCTAAATGCGCCGGCAAAACCGCCACTTCGATAGCTCTTCGTTGCACTGACATACCACATTATCCCTTCTTTCGGTAACCACTGAAGACCGACGTTGCCCGACAGGTCCCGATGAGTAATATCATTGCTATATAGATTCTCTACCACCCCCAGAGTACTACCACCTTCCCACTCCTTATGCTCAACTGTATAGCGTAAACCACCATACAAATTAAATACTGGGTTCAACATGGTATCTGCATTCACAAATGCCGCAATTGAATCACTCTCTTGCTCATTAGGCACCGACGCTGTGTTACCTGGGAGCCCAACAAGGGCCGCAAAATCAGATACATCAGCGGACTGGAAAGCATCCACGCTATCCTCTGAATAATAGAGCCCAACCATCCAATGATAACCCTGCTGCTCAACAGAGCTCAACCTTAGCTCCTGCGAAAAAGATGTTGTTTCATCTTCGAATAACATATCAATATGTTTGTAGGGAGAGGCATCAGCATCTTGCGGCTGATAGCGTTTGAAAGACTCATACCCCGTCAATCCCGTGAACGTCAGCCCATAAAAATACCAGTTCAACTCGACAAATCCGCCCGAAGCTTCATTATCCAGTTTATCGTCAACGCTATATTCTCCGCCATAGGGGTCATTATCGGAATCAGAATAACCGGCCAAGTTTTGACACGCCCCTTCATCCCGAACGCCGTTAGCGACAGGGCCACAAGGCTCACTCATCGTACCCAGATCGTACGTCGCTAAATGATCCGGGGCCACCAAACCAGACCGATTATAACCGCCATGAATATTGACCAATAATTCAATATTCTCAGTAGGTTCCCACAACACACTGATGCGACCATCGAGCTGATTCTCTTCACCATAATGGCTGTCGTCTTGCGCTCGATTATCATAAAAACTACCGAAGCGACGATTGGATTTAATGGCTACACGACTGGTCAAAGTATCTAAAATTGGGATATTGACCATGCCTTCTAATTGGTAGGTATCATAGCTACTGTAATCAGCAATGCCGTAAGCCTCAAATTCGTAAACAGGCTTATGGGTGATAAAGTTAATGGCGCCCGCCGTAGAATTTCGACCATATAAGGTGCCTTGCGGGCCTTTTAGCACCTCAACCCTTTCCATATCGTAGAGCTGAAACCCCATCATTGTATGATAAGGAATAGTGACATTATCCACATACACTGCGACCGCGGGGTTTTGAATAGAGGTGAAATCATTAAACCCCACTCCTCTAACGGTAAACAGCGGGTTGTTATGTGCGATGGTTGGCCTAGAATAAACCCCCGGAGAATACAAAGACACGTCGGCCGGCTCATCGATACTAAAACGTTCTAGATCACTGTTGTTTAATGCCGTCATAGAAATAGGCACATCTTGAATTTCTTCTTCTCGCTTTTGTGCGGTAACAGTCACCACATCAACCAAATCTCGCGCACCATCAACACTGACAGAGTCGCCTCCCTCCGCTTGCGCACTCGTTAACACAGCACACCCTGCAATCCCCACCAAGGATGGCGCAATAACTCGACGAAAAACTTGAGATTTGGATAAGAGCATAATTCACCTTCAGCTATAGAGGAAGCTTAGTCTATCGAATAACACCACACATCCAAAGCTTACTTTTTCTACAGAATTTTTTCTTACGGGACCTTCGACGACATAACATCATTCATTAGCCGTTCGTAGTCCTTTTTACAGCTTGGCCAAAACAACCGTTCAATACTCGGCACGGGCAAGGCTTCTCCTGCTAACCATTGTTGGTATAACACCAGCATTTGTCCTGCCATGGCCTGGGACTCCTTTTCAGGGTCATCTAGATACGAGTCGTACAAATACTCCTGCTCGAAGTAATCCGGATAGGCCAAGCGATTAGGCAACACAGGAACACAGCCCGCCGCCACCGCCTCTAATACTGATAGCCCCTGAAAATCATGCAGCGACGTCGATAACACAACATCACACTGACCCAAAAGCTTCAGGTAATCGTCTTTTGATTCGACATAACCAAAACTGACCAAGTTACTTTTAAATTCATGCTCAATAATGGAGAATGATTCTGGGCACTGACGAAACGACTCACCCAATATATGCAGCGAAAACTCAACGCCATTGCGCTTTAAGTGACGTAACAGTAGCAGCAATCGATCAGGCCCCTTGTCATATTCCCAGCGGTGATTCCAAAGCAACGTAAAGACCTTTGATTTTTGTGTAGAAGCGCAAACCAAAGGCACTATAGGGACAGGTATCACGGAGGACTGCTCAGTGAGCTGAGCAACAATTTCTCGTGGCAGCTTTTCCGGCAATCGTTTCAATAAGGACGAAACCCCCGCTAAGAAGGTACTTCTATTGTAGTGAGAATTAAATACAACCTGCGTCGCTGCCAAGGCGCTGTAAAGATTGACCATCTGTGGCTCAAGACTATGGTGCTGTTGCTTGCTCGTAGGATAAGCAAATTGGTTTTCGTGAAAATAGACAATGGTGGGCACAGACGCCAACTGTGGAACAATACCTTTCAGCGTAGCAACATCCACAACAGAAGTCGCGATGATCAAATCATAGGGTTTGACTAACGTATCACGCTCAGAGTATGCCCAACTCAAACTATTACCACGAATACGCCAACTAAAATATCTTGCAGGCAGCGTCAGCACCGTCCAATCAATGCCGGTAACATTCTCTTCCAAGCCTTTGCGCCAATACTGATGGCTTTTGGCGTCATAGGCCGATAACAATAGCACTCTTTTCATGACGTACATTTAACAAGAATTGATCTAAGTTTACCAACTACATTTACACCCAAAGGCACTAACCACGACGATTACTACATCGCCATGATTAAGCACCTAACGATCAGCCGTTCATTCACTTATTACTGAGGTTTGCCCAAGAAATCCATTTTCCCCAATTCAACACCTTGAGACCGCAAGATATTGTACGCAGTTGTCACATGGAAAAAGAAGTTCGGTTGCACGAAATGAATCAGATACATCACTCCAGGAAAAGACATATCGCCACTACCCAATGTCAATGTAATCGTCTTCTCTTCAGTGCCGTCAATCTGTTCTGGTGTAAACTTTTGGACATGATCAATCGTCTTGCTCAGGCGCTCAAGCAACTCAGGAAAGCTCGATTCATTGTCTTCGTAACTGGGAGGTACTTCTCCCGCCAAGCGAGACACACAACCTTTGGATACATCGGTTGCGATCTGTATTTGTTTTGCCAAATTATACATATCGGGTCGCAGTCGACTACCCACCAAAATGTCTGGATCAATTCCCTTTTCTTCAGCAAAAGCCTGACCTTTTTTAAGAATGTCAGATAAATTAGTCAACATTCGAACAAAAACAGGGACTGATGTTTGATACATAGATATGCTCATATAAACTCCAAATATATTCAGATTGGTCCTATGACCGGACCCAAAAGATCATGGGGTTGCACCTCTATATTGTCAATTCCTTACACAAGGGATAGAGAATCCCACAATAGGAACGACTACCTCACAGAAAAATATTACCCTGCCCACACCTACTCCTGAGGAACCCCTGCTCGCACCAACGCCCGATTGGTCAACGACCTCACAACATTACCAGACACCATATCATAGGGCGGCACAAACAAATCGTTTTGAAAGAAATTGGGGTTTTCATCAATGAGCGGATTCTTATCCACCAAAGTAGAAGCCGCAACCATGGACAGGGACTCTACAATACGTGATTGAACTTTTCGGCCAATAAAATAGTTGGCAAAAATCTCGGCAGCTTCCAATTTTTTACCTTGCAATGAATGTACAAAATTAATGGTATCTAACCACACCATGCTGCCTTCTTTGAACTGAATAAGCTGCCAATTACCACCCTTTTTGTTCTCCTGAACAATCTCAGGCCCCCAACTGCTGACGATATCCAACCCTTCCGCAAATGAAGGGGCACTATTCCAAAGCCCCCCTGCGTTAGCATACAGCTGGGTAAGACGATCCATAAATACACCGTTATCCGATTTAAAGGCTTTAAGGTCCGCACGGTCCCCTCCCCATACCTGTTGATTGATATAGAATGGAGACTTACCCATGGACATAAGTGCAAGCCCTACGTTGTACCACTCCTGGCTTCGATTATAAGAAACCCGCCCTTTCCACTCAGGTTTCCATAAGTCTAATAAAGAAGCTGGTACATCCTTTTCCTCCACGGTATCGCGGTTCACATAAAAACCATAGGCTCCCCCTCCCCATGGAATGTACAATTTTCGTCCATTAAAAATTCCGATAGGGATCTCAGTCAGGCTGGGCTCTAGCTTTGCATAATTTGCTAATCGAGGTGACGTCGTATCGATAGGCTTCAACAAACGCGCCATTCGCTCATCTTTCATCTTGATAAAAAACAAGGTGAGAAAACAAACGTCCACCTGACCTGAACGGATAACATTAAACATCTGATCGGCATCATCCGCCGGGGTATCGATAACTACCGCCTCGAAATCATACCCAGCCTTCACAAGTAATGCGTTAACATTCACTAGGTCATCTGCTGTCACATAGCCATCCCAGGTGAATATACGTAATGGCTCTTTCCCATTAACACCCGAACTGAACGCTAAACAAATAGCAAAGCCTACAGACACCCATATTCGACACCACATTGACCCGTAACCCCCCATCAAAACGTGAACAATCTATACTAAAGTGTAGTGGTTTTTCTAGAATACTTAACGTTATCGAGCAAAAATCCGTTAGACTTCCGCATCTACGTTAGCGAAATAAGATTTTGGAGTGCAAATGCCCCGTATTATTGTTGTTGAAGACGATCCCGCTATCGGTGAAATGCTGGAATACCATCTAAAAGACCTTAATTACGAGATCCAGCTGTTTGATAACGGTCTCGACGCAAAACATTACCTCACCAATCACGATGACTTTGACCTCGTCATACTGGACATAATGTTACCGGGATACAACGGGTTGGACTTATGCCGGGAGTTACGCCAGCAAAAACCCGACATCATGATCTTACTGCTAACATCACTGGACGGAGAAGCTGACCGCGTGATCGGCCTTGAGCTTGGCGCAGATGACTACCTAACCAAGCCCTTCAGTATCCGTGAATGCCAGGCAAGGGTTAAAGCGCTACTTCGCAGAGTCCAACGCGCCTCAAGCGCCCCTAAAACCAGTGCAAACCAACTGTCCTTTGACGGCCTAGAAATCAACATAGAGCAGCATGAAGTCATCTTAGGCGGAGATTCCATAGAGTTGACCGCAAGAGAATTTGACCTTCTAAAACACCTTGCTGAAAATGCTGGCAACGTTTTTTCTCGCCACCAACTGCTCGATACCGTATGGGGATATAGCCACGACGGATACGAGCATACCGTAAACACCCATATAAACCGCCTACGCAAGAAGCTCAAACGCCCAGATCTCCCTGACTACGTCCAAACAGTATGGGGCGTGGGTTACAAATTCGTAAAACCGAATAAATAAGCCATGAAAATTACTCATAGTCTCTACCGCAGAATATCCATCGTGCTACTGGTCGTTTTTCTTGTTATGGCAGGATTACTCGCATGGTTATTTGAACAATCCAGTCGCTCTATTCAAGACGAGACCTCACAGCGCCTACATCTAAAACTTGCCGAGCACCTTGTACACGACCTCACCATTGCAGAAGATGGGCATCTTGATAAAAAAAGCATCAAGCAAGCCTTTCACATGATGATGGTATTAGGCCCCTCGATAGAGTTATACATCGTCGATATCGAAGGAAATTTGCTCGCTTATGACGCCCCTGAAGAAAAGATCAAATTACGTAAAATCGATACGGGGCCAATTACTGCGTTCACCAGCGGCGAGCCTGAATTACCATTGAGGGGCGACGACCCTCGCTCATCTATACGCCAAAAAATATTTTCTGCAGCTCTGATCAAACACAACGAAAAAATGATTGGTTACCTTTATATCATTATTGGAGGTGAGGATTACGACAGCATTGCAACCGCGTTACAGCTAAGTAAAGCCTGGCAGATAGGGTTGTTTGGGATGGGGGCTGCACTGCTCTTTTTACTTGCCGCATCACTGCTTCTTTTTTATGCACTCACCAAACCCCTAAGAACACTCACGTTAGAGATCACTGAATTTGAACAATCCGGATTCACCCAATGCCCACCGGAACCCAATAACAAAAACAAAACCAGTAGCTCAGAAGTATCTCAACTATCGACCTCTTTCCACCATATGGCTCGACAAATTGTCGAACTATTGGAGCGACTGCAAAAGCTAGATCAAGTACGAAAAGAGTTCCTCGCCTACGTATCACACGACTTACGCACGCCACTCACAGGGACATCGGCCTATCTGGAAACGCTACAGTTAAAATTCGACACCTTAGACGACGTAGAGAAATTGGACTTCATCTCAAAATCCCAAGCAAATTGCTCCCGACTCGACAGTATGATTAACGAACTGTTCGAACTGGCACGCCTCGATAACGGACAGGTATCCCTAAACCAACAGGTATTTTCGATAGAGGACTCACTAAGCGATCTCTATTCCAGTTTAGAAGGCTTAGCCAATCGCAAGCAGATACAGCTAGATGTCCAATGTGAATTATCTGACCCTTCAACCGTCGGAGATATTGCAAAAATAGAACGGGTTATTCAGAACTTAGTTGAGAACGCTATTCACTACACACCGTCGACAGGAACGGTCACTATCGCTGCCTGCGATAAAAGCGGGCGTATCCGAATCGCCATATCGGACACCGGCCAGGGTATTGCGGAAAATGACCTCCCCTATATTTTTGAACCATATTACCGCTCCCAAAATGCGCTAAAACCATACAACAAAGGCACAGGATTGGGATTGGCTATATGCCAACGGCTATTATCACTTCATCACGCAGAACTACAAGTGAATAGCACCGTAAATAAAGGAACCTGCTTTTATTTTGAATTGGAAATAGCCGACGAATAAAAATACCTGTTTATAAAAAGTTTACAGATTCGTTACTGACACGTTAGAAATACGTGATTTGTTTGTGAATTGTTATTACTAATCTTACCTCTCGTCATACAAACGGAATTAATCATCACGAGAGTTAAATAATGAAACTAAAAAAAACCGCTATCGTCAGCTTGCTTGGACTCGCAGCCATAACAACGAATGTTCAAGCCGAGCAATTTACCGTCAAAATTGAGAACCTGACCAACGGCATCTATTTTACCCCCTTCTTAGTTGCTGCTCATGATAGCAATACAGCGCTATTCACTTCTGGTACCAGCGCTAACACATCCCTTGAAGCAATGGCAGAAGGTGGCGACATCTCTGGACTCGTCGCTGATATCGCTGCCGCCGTGCCCACCACATCAGAAAACCCCGCAGGTGGCTTACTAGCTCCCGGAGCAAGCACAACAACAGAAAACCTTAACACCGATAATACTGACAACAACTACCTGTCTCTTGTGGCCATGATGTTACCCACAAATGATGGTTTTGTCGGCCTCAACTCTTGGGAGATACCCACTGAGGCAGGCACTTACACATTTACCGTTAACGCATATGATGCCGGCACAGAAGCAAACGATGAACTCTCCGCCAGCATCCCCGCCCCTATCGACTTCGGAACTGGCACAGGTGGCACAGGTGTCGCCACAAGTGATAGCAATACTATGATCCATATTCATCGAGGCTCTCTAGGAGACTCCGACAGCGTAGGCGGAGAGAGTGATTTGGATAACCGCATCCATCGCTGGTTAAACCCCATTGCCCGCGTCACTGTTGTTATTCAATAATCAAGGGAGAACATCATGTCTTTTAATCACAGCATTGCTAAAAGCACCGCCATTGCCTGCGCTATTGGAGGTTCTCTATTATTAAGCGGTTGCGGCAGCTCTGATCACGAATCATCCGCGCGAACCTACGAGATATCAGTAAGCAATAGAACCGCAAACCAACCACTATCACCTATCGCCGTGGTTTTGCACCAAACGGGTTATGCTGCATGGACCGACGGAGAAGCCGCTTCCACACCGTTAGAAGTACTCGCGGAGGGCGGAGATAATGCAAGCTTGCTAAGCACAGCGAGCGCTTCTGAATTTTATCTGGCGAGCGACTCTGGCAGCGGCCCTATAGGCCCAGGCAATTATGATAGCGTACAGCTTGAAATTGACACTGCAGACACCATAAATGTCAGCGTTGTCAGCATGCTGGTAAATACCAATGATGCCTATACGGGAGTAAACGCTGCATCCATTGCAGCACTAGCCACAGGAAAATCGATGCGCTTTAGTACCCCTGTATGGGATGCAGGAACAGAAGATGACTCTGAAGCTGCCGGAACAATTCCCGGTCCCGCAGATGGTGGCGAGGGATACAATGCTGCACGGTCAGACACAAATAACCGAGTGCGATTTCATAGTGGCGTCATCTCTAATCAAGATGGACTTTCAAACTCCATTCTCAATGGATCACACCGTTTTGACAACCCAGCGGCAACAATCACCGTTACCCGCATCAACTAAGAATACCCACATGGGGGCGCTCATACAGAGTGCCTTCATGCTCCCTTCAACACATTCTTATCAATCCAATACACTGGCCAACTTAGCCAGCTTCTCCAAACAATAGCTCCAACCAGATTCATGGCTTTGAGCAACATCCATTGACGGAAAGCCTTTCTGCTCGATACACACATTCGTCCCGCCATTCAAATCAGGCTCAATAGAGACAACGATTGTCGTATCGTAATGTTGACCTTCCCATTGCCAGGTTAACTCAAGCTCTCGATCAGATAACAGACTCACATAGTGTCCATGGGCAACTTGCAGAACACCCTCCACATCCTGCATTTCTATCCGCCACAAACCGTTTTCTACCGGATCAACAGTCAGCGCGTTCACCCGCATTGTTCCGGGCGCCATCCAACGTTGCATCAGCGCCGCATCAGTCCAGGCTTGAAAAACCTGCATTGGACTTAGATCCACTTTACCGTCAGCCGCAATTGCCCAGTCACTCATCATCTGCTCCCTTGTTATCAACCACACGCGCCCGAACGATATCTCGAACCATATACAACGCAGCAATGGCGCGAGCCTCGGTACAATCAGCTGCCGCCATCAATAGATCCATATCTTCCAAATCATGCTCAATCACCTCTAAGGGCTCAGGCTCATCACCTTCTCTCTGCTCTGGATACAAATCTTCAGCCAGCACCACATGTATTCGAAATCCCATGTATCCAGGTGACAATGTGAGGGATTTTAATTCTGTAAATGTCCGAGCCCCAACCCCAACCTCCTCCATCAACTCGCGGTTAGCGGCATCAAAAACGCTCTCCCCCGGATCCATCGCCCCCTTAGGCAACGTTAGTTGATAATCCTCCGTTCCACCGCAGTACTCACGAATCAGAAGGACGTTACCATTGTCGGTTAATGCCACAATCATCACGGCAGGCGTCGAAGGTGTCGCCAAACGCTCATATTGCCTCTCAACGCCATTAGAAAAACGCAGAAATAGCCGTTCAATGCCAAATAGTCGACTGCTGAAAAGACGCTCTTTCTTTAATATTTTCGGTTTTATATGCATACTGGTAACTGCTCTACTTGTTCACCTTCAACGAGGAAACCGCCATGATCGACTGGGATCATATCGACACCGTATTATTAGACATGGACGGTACTTTGCTGGACCTGTATTTCGACAACCATTTTTGGCTGGAGCACCTGCCCGCGCATTATGCAGAGATCCACAATATAAACCTAGCGTCAGCAAAAGCCCAATTATATGAACAGTTTAAGGAACATCAAGGGACGTTAAATTGGTATTGCCTTGATTTTTGGAGTGAAACACTGAATATCGATGTGGCTGCACTCAAGCAAGATGTGGCACACTTAATTAGCCCTCGCCCCAATGCCGTCACTTTTCTGCAAAATATTAGGGCATCAGGCAGACGCGCAATACTCGTCACAAATGCCCATCGAAAGAGCCTTGAATTAAAACTAAAGCACACAGAAATAGAAGATCACCTGGATATCATTATCAGCTCCCACGACTTCGGCTTACCCAAAGAAGACATGCTCTTTTGGGATGTACTTGCCCGTGAAACACCCTACGATGAACGAAAAACGCTACTCATCGACGATAGCCTGGCAGTACTACGCTCGGCCAAGCTCGCTGGAATAGGGCATACATTGGCAATTATGAAGCCGGACAGTAAAAAACCGATCATTGATACCCAAGAGTTTGTGTCCTTAGACTGTTTTAGCTCTATAATGCCTCCCCCCCTTACTGGGCCTGCGTAGGGTCCTACCAAGACATATATGACAAAACAATCTAACACCTCCAAAACAGCCTCAACCGCGACGCCAAAAATCAGGCTGGATAAATGGCTCTGGGCAGCGCGTTTTTACAAAACCCGCAGTATTGCTAAAGAAATGATAGATGGTGGCAAAATCCACTATGATGGCCATCGGGTAAAGCCCAGTAAAGAAGTTGCGCTTAATGCATCCATACGCCTGCGCCAGGGCAGTGAAGAAAAAACTGTTATCGTAACAAAGCTCAGCGACAAGCGAGGCAACGCCACCATTGCCGTCACGCTTTACCAAGAAACCGACGAGAGCATCGCCGCCAGAGAGCTCAACACAGAACAACGCAAACTACAAAGGGCATCAGAAAGTGGCTTAACCACTGAAGGGCGCCCTACAAAAAAGCAACGCAGAAAGATCATCCAATTCAACCAAACACCACAGGACTCAATATGAATTACCACGATACTAGCCGACGCTTTATGATTGACAACAGCGCGATCCGTGGAGAATGGTGTTTATTGGAGTCAACTTACCAAACCGTAATAGCCAAGCATAACTACCCCCTCGAGATACAAGGTCTGTTGGGTGAAATGATGGCCGCAGCAGTAATGCTAAGCTCTACTCTTAAATTTGAAGGCCGGTTCACCTTACAAGCCCGCGGAGAAGGCCCTATTCAACTCGCAACAGTTGAATGCACCCATGATAAACACCTTCGCTCCGTAGCGCGTTGGCAAGGGGACATTGAAGGTCTCGGCTTTAATGAGCTATTACAGTCCGCCAGTCTCGCCATCACCATTGAGCCAGACAAAGGGGAAAACTATCAAGGCATCGTCCCCTTAGAGCATGGCAACCTCTCACAGTGCTTAGAGTTCTATTTCCAGCAATCTGAGCAGCTAGACACACGTATCTGGCTTCACGAAGGCAACGGTAAAGCAGCAGGATTAATGATCCAGGTAATGCCCTTTAATTCAGCAGATGCACTGAATGTTGATGACGAAGCACAAGCCGAAGATTGGCAGCGCGTCACAACACTGGCCGATACGCTAACAGCAGAAGAGCACTTAGCCATAAGTGCGGAAGAATTACTGCATCGCCTTTATCATGAAGAAAACGTGCGCATGTTTGATGCCGAACTCATCGACTTTAAATGCTCATGTAGCAAAAAGAAAATGAGCGCCGCTTTAGTCTCTCTCGGCAAGGAGGAATTGCTTCAAATCCTCGAAGAACAAGAGCAAATTAATATGAATTGTGAGTTCTGCAACACCAACCACAATTTCGACAAAGTGGATATTCATATGCTATTTGAGTCCTCTAGTGCGAGCAATGACGGTCACACCCATTAGCCGCATTTATAGTGAGTATTTCGTGGGCATATAAAGTGTAAGCGAGGTTTTCAATCAAACCGCCAAACATTCGAATATGAAAACCCGAAAAATACTCACAACACCATGAAAACAAAGACACAACAAGTAAGCAAGCGCCAACAAACAACACAAACACCGACCGACCGAGCAACTTGCTATTTGCGTAAAAGAACATTTTGGCGCCCTACCGAAAACGGAAAGGTTTAGCCTTTTTTGCGTTAATTTGCCATACTACTGCGCCCAGAAATTGAGTCAGTACGGCTTGAATGGCAAACGGGATGACACAGTGCAATACAGGCACCTTGCCTTCTACCACGACTCAACGTTTGCGACCCAAACAACGAGTAAGAAGGCCTTACTGACACTGCAGTTGATCGATTCATAGCAATAATGAATCAATTGCACACCAAGATTTACTTTTGATATAGACATCGGCCACAAGCCGTGAGGACTTAGGAAAAATGACTCAAGCAAACAGCGAACCTACGATCTACACTGATCTAAGCACCGCGCAACTGGTCGAAGAGGCCCTAGCACGTAAAGAAGGACGTCTGGCCGATAATGGCGCGTTCGTTGCGAATACTGGCGTACGCACAGGCCGCTCTCCAATGGATCGTTTCATTGTTGATGAGCCCAGCACTAGTGATGCTATTCACTGGGGACCTGTTAACCGCCCTTTCGATGCAGCTAAATTCGATGCCCTTTGGGATCGTGTTGAAGCGCATGTTGCAACCGCTGACAACTTTGTTTCTAATCTTCACGTTGGCGCAGCTGTTGATCACTATATCCCTGTTAAGGTAACCACCCAAACTGCTTGGCATAACCTGTTTGGTCGTAACCTATTTATTGAAGCTGAAAAGTTTAACCCTAAGAACAAAGAGCAGTGGCAAATTCTTCACGCTCCTACCTTTGAGTGTGAACCTGAGCGTGACGGCACCAACAGTGACGGCTGCGTTATCCTTAACTTTGCCGCTCGCAAAGTACTTCTTGCTGGCATGCGTTACGCCGGTGAGATGAAAAAAGCGATGTTCTCTGTACAGAACTTCCTGCTTCCAGAAAAAACTGTTCTACCTATGCACTGTGCATCAAATGTTGGTGAAGATGGCGATGTTGCGTTGTTCTTCGGCCTATCTGGCACTGGTAAGACAACCCTTTCTGCAGATCCTGAGCGTTACCTTATTGGTGATGATGAGCACGGTTGGGGCAAAGGCATCGTATTCAATATCGAAGGCGGCTGTTACGCTAAGACTATCGATCTAAGCAAGAAGAACGAGCCTGTTATTTGGGACGCCATCAAATTTGGTACTGTTCTAGAAAACGTTGTGATCAATGATGAGACTCGTACTGCTGATTACGCGGATACGTCTCTTACTCAGAACACCCGTGCAGCATACCCTCTAGAGCACGTTGCTAAGCGTTGTGAAGCCAACCAAGCCGGTGAGCCTGCCCACGTTATCTTCTTAACATGTGACCTTAACGGTGTTATCCCTCCAGTTTCTCGTCTAAACGAAGAAGCTGCAGCCTACCACTTCCTAAGCGGTTACACTGCGCTTGTAGGTAGTACTGAAATGGGTTCTGGCGGTGGTATCAAGTCTACTTTCAGCACCTGCTTTGGCGCTCCTTTCTTCCCACGCCCAGCAAGTGATTATGCTGAATTGCTAATCAAACGTATTCAAGAGTTCGGCAGCAAAGTTTACCTAGTAAACACTGGTTGGACTGGTGGTCCTCACGGTGTGGGCAGTCGCTTTGACATCCCAACAACCCGTGCAGTTATCCGCGGCATCCTTACTGGTGCGCTAGATGATGTTGAAACTCAACACATCGACATTCTTAACCTAGACGTACCTGTTGCTGTTGAAGGCGTTGACAGCAACCTACTTGTTCCTCAGCAAACTTGGGCAGACAAAGAAGCCTATGTTGAGCGTGCAAAAGATCTAGCTGGCCAATTTACTGCGAACTTTGATAAGTACGACGTATCAGAAGCCATCAAGAATGCTGGACCTTCTGCTGAGTAAACTTTACTCTCAAGAAGTGCCACATCGAAAAAGCCGCTCCTAGAGCGGCTTTTTCTTTTCTGTAATTTATTGAGCGTGACCAGATATGGCTAACAGAGACAATCATTTTCAGTCTGCTTTTGGCAGCTATACCTTAGAATGCTACCCGCTAGAAAAAAACACCCAACTACGCGCATGGAATGCAGCGGACGAGCTCGCACTCAGCCACCTTAAAGAGCAACTTGATACCTCGACAGAACTCAGCCAACGGCTCAACGATACCTCAAGTAAAATTCTGACGATTAATGATCACAATGGTGCACTGTCAATTCCTATTGCCTCCTCTCTCGCAGAACTCGCAACGCCTGGGAAGGTTCATTGCTGGGCAGACTCGACTCTCGCAAAGAGCGCCCTGCAGCACAACGCCTCGATCAACACCATAGCAGAAGCGGTATCACCGACATTCATCGCCAGCACCTCCCCCTTAGATGGCCCCTATGATGTTGTTCTTTTACAAACGCCCAAAACACTGTCCTTGCTTGAATACCAACTGCGAGAGCTGCGCCCTCACCTACACTCCAATAGCCTCGTCATTGCTTGCGGCATGGTAAAGCACCTACATCACTCTTACACAGAGCGATTTGAGCAACTTATTGGCCCTACCCACACGTCACTCGCAAAGAAAAAAGCACGACTTATTCTGCCTACCTTTGACCCATCCCTAGACCTACCAGAAAAGCCCCCGGTTACCCAATATAGCCTAGAGCAATGGCCCATTACACTAACGAACCTAAGCAACGTCTTTGCCCAAAACAAGCTAGACATCGGTACTCGCTTTTTTCTCTCTCACCTTGGCGCAGAACAGCAGCATATAAGCACCATATTCGACCTAGGCTGTGGCAATGGCGCGCTAGGTATCGCCGCGAGCCAACTCAATAAGGAGGCCAAAATACACTTTTACGATGTTTCCTATTTGGCAGTATCGAGCGCACAACACTCATGCGCTGACAACAACATCGAGAACGAAACACGATTTCACGCGATGGATTGCTTATCGGAAGAAAATGCAAAAGCCGATCTTATTTTATGCAACCCGCCTTTTCATCAGAGCAATACGGTGGGCACTCAGATCGCCTTTCGCATGTTCTCACAAGCCAAACAACACCTCACCGAGCAAGGCGAACTGCGCATCGTCGGAAATAGACACCTCAATTATCACATAATGTTGAAAAAACTGTTCCAGCACGTGTCTGTATTAGATAGCAATAAGAAGTTCGTTGTTTATCTAGCTAAAGATTAGCCTCTACACACTACGCAATACCTAACGATGTAGGTATCGAGCAATAGTAGCGACCAATAGTAGCGAGCAATATAAGTAGCGATTTCAGAAGCCCTCACACACAGGAACCTTGCCGTTAGGTCAAGGAGGACGCATGGCAAACGTTAGTCGCTTTAGTTTTACGCTTATAGGTCACCAAGACAACTTTCTAGTGACTGAATTTTCCGGCCAAGAATCCCTATCTTGCCCTTTTGAATGGCGGATAACCGTCGCCACAGAGAACGCCGATCTTGACCTGCATCAACTGACCAATAGCTCTGCGCTGTTAACGCTTCGCGGTGAAGAAGCGACGCCTACCGAACGCTTTGCCCATGGTTTTGTGAGCACCGCAAAATACATAGAATCAGGCACCTACTACAGCCTTTATGAACTCACGCTGCAACCACAATTAAGTAATTTCAACCATCGCTCTGGGCACCGAATATTTCAAGACCAGACAGTACAAGATATCATCAACACCCTATTCTCTGACGCCAGAATCCCTTCCGATCAATACCAATGGAAACTAAGCAAACGCTACCCTAAACGAAGCTATTGCGCACAATACGGTGAGTCGGAACTCGCTTTTATATCTCGCTTATTAGCAGAAGAAGGCATTCACTATCACTTTACTCACCACAAAGATCGTCATGTTATTGTACTGTCTGATAACAATAACGCGTTCGCAGCATGCCCAAAACCACAGCTGCCCTACATTCAAGAGCAAAGCCGGGCATTTGGCGAAACCAGCGCTTACCGTTTCGCCCTCAACCGCAACATCACTGCCAGCCAATCCAGCCTGATTGACTTCACTTTTCAGGCACCTAAAAACCCATTAATTGCCAATGGCAAAGGCAGCGCAAGCCATAAGCACTTTACGTCCTACCCAAGCCTGTACCAACAAGAAAGCGTGGGGAAACAATATGCGAACCTTCGACTTCAGCAACTACAGGCGCTACAAGAACACGCCACGGCAAGCACCAACCGACTCCTAACGTCTGGTACACGTTTTGAGCTAAGCAGTCAGCAACACTCATCTTGGAATCAAGATTACCTCATTATTGATATTGAACATAAAGGCACACAATCTCACTCCCTTGAGGCCTATGCAGCATCTCAAGCCTGCACCTATAACAATACGCTGACTGCAATTCCATCAAACATCCCATTTAGACCATCATTAGATCAACTTACCCAACCCGCTGCCCACGGCACCTCTCCCGCCATTGTTACCGGGCCACCCGGTGAGGAGATATATACCGACGAGCATGGGCGAGTAAAGGTACAATTCCCCTGGGATCGCCTAGGATCCTCGAACGAAACCAGTTCATGCTGGCTACGTGTAAAACAAGGGTGGGCAGGTATTGAATATGGCGCGATGAGCATCCCAAGAATTGGCCAAGAAGTTATCGTAAGTTACGAAAACTCCAACCCTGACCGCCCCCTTATTACTGGCCGTGTATATAACGGACAAAATAAGGCACCTTATGCCCTACCTGCAAATAAGACTCGCACCCTGTTAAAAACTAAATCGAGTTTACGCGGCTCTGGATTTAACGAATTTCGCATTGAAGATAAGAAAGGTCAGGAACAGGTATTTATCCATGGCGAAAAAGACATGGATATACACATCAAGAACGATAAGAAAACTCTTATCAAGAATAACCGGCATGCAACAATTAGTGGCAGTCAATACCAACAAACCACCAAGCTCAGTCAAACCATCGGTGGCGAGCATAATGAGAAAGCTGGAAAACAGTTCACACTGTCGATCAACAAAGACACCAACATAAAAATATCCGGTGCCAGCGCAGTGCAAGCGGGCAACTCGATTTATCTAAAGTCCGGTATGAAAGCAATGCTAAGCGCGGGCCAACAGCTCGTATTAAAAGCAGGAGCGGGCACCGTAGTTCTTGATCCATCAGGCGTATCCATCACAGGCCCAATGGTGATGATTAACGAAGGCGGTGGCGGTGGAGCCGCGATGCCACCGATGATTATTCCACCAACAGCCCCGGTGGAAGCAGATAAGAACAAAGCAGGACAAAACTTTACTCCTGCATCGAGCAGCGTCCCTCCATTGCCACCAAGAGATGCCGCAAGACGACAAGCTGCCGCGCAAGCTATCACCTTCCGCATGGCATCAAAGACTAACGCTCCAATCGTTAGCATCCCATCACCCCCCTCAAGCGGGAATAGCTCCTCTGCCAGCAATGACTCCTCAAATACCAAGACTAAAACAACCTCTCCCGCTGTACTTGCCCCTGCCCCGCTCGTCACTGACTCGAAAGCAAAAGAAGAGAAAAATTGGCTGCAGCTGCAACTCAACTGGGACGACAAGCACAAGACACCCATAAGAAATCAAGAATACACATTACACCTTGCTGACGGTAGCAGCAGAACGGGTACACTTGATGCAAAAGGCCAGGCATTTGAAGAGAACTTACCCGCCGGCACCATCGCAGTAAACTACACCAACAACCCAGCGGCGACCACGAAACTACAATCACTCAAAGAACAACTGAGCACATCGCTAAAAAACATTATCATTCAGGCCCAAGAAGATACCGAAATGCAAGCATGGGTATCAACTAGCATTCCCGCTAAAGAAAACGGTTGGGTTTATACGCAAGCAGCCATCGACAACGGCTGGAGCATCGCCACCAACCTGTCATCTTTCGCTTCTCTTTCTACACGAGGACTATATAAATCTGGGTCTTCCTACCTAGATTTGATGGAAGATATTAGCACTGGCAATATCAGGGAAATCCAACGCAAATTAGAAGATGCCAATACCGCAGGTGCGATCCAATACACTCCCGCCAGTGAAGCGGCTGAAGCCATTAATGTTATGATGCGCGACCAGACAATCCGCCAATTACTCGCCGACTTCCCTGAAGACTTTTGGGACACGCTAGCAGATTATGACATAACCGAAAACCTTGCACCGCTAGTGAACGAAGTGTTTATCTCTATATTTGGTATGGGAATTAACACTTCCATCATCACCCCTACGCTTTCAGGAGCGATGAATACCGCAGTACAAGAAGCAGGTACGCTGCTTGCGGACATCACTAAAGGTCTGAAAGATGCAGGCCAAGCTCACAAACAAAAGAGCACTAGCAATAGCATTGTTACGGAAAAAATACGTAAACAAGCTGAGACTATCAAGAACATAAAAGTACGGGAACACTTTATCCTTCAACTCGCGAACAAAAAAGGCACTCCCTGGAGTAACAAGCCTTTCAAACTCACCACAGAAAGCGGCGTAATCAGCGGAAAAGTAAACGCACAAGGCGTCCTCAAAACAAAAATTAACGAGCAAGACCTCAATGGTAAAGTGGATATATGGCTCAAAGACAATGACCCTCAGCCCACTTTCTCAGTAGATTTCGCTGTCGAAGCGGGAGAACTACCGGACGTCAACACCATCCAGGGTGTTCAAACTCGGTGTAACAATCTAGGTTTTAATGCGGGTGTTGTGGATGGCATCAACGGCAGCAAAACCACCACCGCTGTCACCGGGTTTCAACGCTTACATGGACTGGACGCCGACGGCATTCCCGGCCCGATCACCAAGAAAAAACTCTCTGAAGAGTATCGCCAATAGGCGATACCGAAGAGATATCACCTGATTCGGGTCATCATGGACTCAGGGGGTACCATCTCACCTGTAACCGGTAGGTATACCCTAGCTTCCAATCCTCCACCCTCCCGGTTCCTTAACTCAACTCGGCCATGGTGCATATCCACGATGCGCTTCACGATAGCCAAACCAAGGCCTGAACCCTGAGTGCTCCGAGACTCATCCCCGCGCGCAAACGGCTGGAACAACGCCAGCATTTCGGACTCGGTCAGACCTGGACCTCTATCAGCCACCACCATACAGATTTCACCGTTTTCCATTCCACTAAAAATATCAACCTTGCCTCCTCCATGGCGAATCGCATTACCAATCAGGTTACCGACCATTCGCTTAAGGGATAAGCGCTTGAGTGAAATATCGGGAACCGGCTGCACATCAACACTGATATCCACATTATCGACTTGATATTGGCTAGCAACCTCTTGAACAACCTCGTTAAGGTCCCCCACCTCGGTCGCCTCATCACTACCGTCGCGAATAAAGGCAATAAATTGATCCAATATATCGTCCATATCCTGGATATCCCGAATCATTCCCTCTTGTAACTCTTGATCATTTTCCCCTAAAAACTCTGCTGTTAATCGCATCCGAGTCAGGGGCGTACGAAGGTCATGGGAGATTCCTGCCAACAACAACGCCCGCTCTCGTGTGGCCTGCTGGAGATTCTTATGCATTTGATTGAAAGCCTGATTCACCGCGATAATCTCTTGCGGGCCATTATCCATATCCAGTGTCATCACCGGCTCACCACGACCAATTCGTCGCGCAGCTTCTTCCAAACGCTTCAACAACCGGCTAAAACGTCGCACAAATACCGCCGCCAATATCATCGCCACCGCAGGTGTTCCTACCACCCATGAAGTAACAAGCAATCCATCATAGGGCAAAAAGCGATCCAAGGGCAGGTGCACCCAAACACCATCAAGTTCGCTATTGCTGACCCAAAGCCCTGGAATCGGGTGTAAACCCAAACGCACCTTTGCACCGGCACCTAATATATCTTTCATCGGCTCAACAAACAGATCCGTCATTAGATAACTGCTTTCGTCTGGGATCTTATTTTCATCAACGGTATAAAACACACCGGTTTCTTCCGGCTGCCCTTCCATTAACGCATCAATAAGCTGTTGCTTCTCTGCAAGCCCAATTCCAGCCTCCAGCGTACGCATTTCTAACGACACTAGGTGTGCCGACTGCTTTACCCCCGGAAGGTAGACATAAGAAAAGGCAAACCATAGGGTAAACAACTGGCTCATGATAACCACGGCCCAAATCAAAAGTACCATGCGCCAAAACGAAGACTGCGGCGTTATTTTCAACAGAAAGTTCTCACATCAAATAAGAGGGAAGCATACACAAAAAAGCGGTGATAAATCACCGCTGATAGATTTTAGAGGTATCTGAAAGTCGACGCCATCAGATTTTGTATTACAACCGCTACTCCACGTACTTAACTTGCCCCACCATCCGGTACAAACACATAACCTACACCCCATACCGTCTGAATATAGCGAGAGTTGGATGGATCTTCTTCAATAAGGCGTCGTAAGCGAGAAACTTGTACATCAATACTTCTCTCCATCGCACTCCACTCTCGACCACGCGCCAAATTCATTAACTTGTCACGCGTCAACGGCTCCCTTGGGTGCTGAACCAATGCCTTCATAACGGCAAACTCACCGGTGGTAAGAGACATTGACTCACCATTTTTGGTAAGCGAACGTACGGAAAGATCCAATACATAAGGGCCAAATTCTACGACTTCATCTTGTTGGCTTGGTGCACCAGGAAGCTCTTTGACTTGGCGTCGCATCACCGCTTTAATTCTTGCAACCAGTTCACGAGGGTTAAAAGGTTTCGGCAAATAATCATCAGCGCCTGCATCTAAGCCACTAATTCTATCATTATCATCACCTTTTGCGGTGAGCATAATGATTGGTAGAGCACTCTCTAGCTCTCGCAGTCGCTTACATATTGATAACCCATCTTCCCCTGGTAGCATTAGATCTAACACCATCAGCGAGTATATTTCGCGGCCTAACGCTCGATCCATTTGCTCAGCATCTGCGACTGCTTTTACGATATACCCTTGCTCTTCAAGAAAACGCTGTAGCAATGCCCGTAATCTAGCATCATCATCCACTACCAATATTTTGAGCTGCTCTTGCGAGTCAACTTGTGCTTGCGCTACTTCTGTCACAACATTCTCCAGATCTAAGGCGGAACTATTGACTCATGGTCAGACTCTACAATAGCCTGACTATACGTAAATCATAAATAGCTAGTGAGTGCCTTTTGTTACAAGATATGAACATCGTGCTACAACCTTGATGCGAAAGACAAATTGCACTCAAGGATTTTGTAACTTTTGTAACGAAAAGCCCCTTTATTAAGTACATTAGGCTATTCTCTGTTAGGAATCCAAGAGAGAGCCGAGGCACACAGGTCTATTCTATACCTCTGATGAACAAAAATAAGCTATACCCTATTCTCGTAATCTCCATTGTCGCTGTCTGTATATTAGCACTTTACACTCTGCGCCCCGAAGCTAAAGCCAAACCTAGCTCCAATAACGCATGGCGGGTATCCGTTCAAAAAGCCCAGCTGTCACCACAGTCGCCACAACTTACCCTAATAGGTCAACTTGAGTCTCCGCGCGAGACCACGCTTGCCTCCCCGTCTAACGCTTATGTCAAACAGGTTCATACGGAAGAAGGCCGCTTCGTCGAAAAAGGTACTCTGCTTGTCACACTAGATCCAAGCGATGAAGCCCTGCGGCTCACTCAGCGGGAAGCCGATGTTATCGACCTCCAAGCGCAGATAGACGCAGAAAACAATCGGTACGCTTCGGATATTGAAGCACTCGTCATTGAAAAAGAGCTATCCAGACTCAGCAACAAAGCAAGCAAGCGCTATGGAAACCTAGCACAACGTCAAGTCGGTTCCGATGTACAGTGGGACGATTCAAAACAAGCAGCAGGTAAACAGTCTCTTAGCTTACTCAACCGAGAGCTTGCCATTAAAGATCACCCCAACCGTTTGGCAAGGCTCAAAGCACAACATATCAAAGTCGTCGCGTTACGAGACCAATCAACACTAGACTTAGCTCGCACCGAAATCCGAGCCCCCTTTGATGCGAGAGTGACCAACATCCATATATCTCCCCAAAACCGATTGCGAGCTGGTGATCAGGTGCTAACGCTTTACGATATCGATTCAATAGAATTAAGGGCGCAAATTCCTCTTAAGTACTTACCCTCATTTGAAACCGCGCTTTCACACAACATCAGCATCAAAGGCAGCTTCCAATCATCCAATGCATCCGTGCCGATCTCATTATCTCGCTTATCCGGTGAAATCAGCAAGGGGCGAGGTGGTATCGATGGTTTATTTACCATTGATAATACCTCCATTAAACAATCCAATGCCATCACCATTGGCCGCTCACTCTCGATTAACCTATCACTACCTATTATCACTAATAGCATCGCTGTCCCTCCCCAAGCGATGTATGGTCAAGATCGCATCTATACTGTCAGTGAATCCGTACTGGTGAGTCATCAGATTAATCGCCTTGGGGTGACCACCCTTAACGATGGTTCACCTGCATTTCTTATCGACGGAGCTAATATCAAGGAAGGCTCTGACATTCTTATCACTCAAATTCCCAATGCAATTTCCGGCATGGAAGTACAAATCACACAGTAGCTATGGCTGAAACCCAACCTCCAACAGGCAATACATCAAATACGCAAAGCCTTATTGCTATTTTTACGCAACACAAAGTTGCGGCGAACCTACTTATGTTTCTTTTTATATTGTGTGGATTGTGGGGACTAAAGAATCTCAACACACAATTCTTCCCGCAATTTGAATTGGATTTTATCACCGTAAATGTAACTTGGAGCGGTGCGAGCGCTGAAGATATTGAACAATCTGTCACCCTTCCTATCGAACAATCACTAAGCAGCATCACTCAAATAAAGACCCTCACATCCAGTAGTCTACCCGGACATGCGTCTATCGTCCTGGAACTCCTTGAAGGCACTGACATTGAACCCATCGTTAATAAGGTTCGCCAAAAAATTGAAGTGATACGCAACCTTCCTGCTGAAGCTGAACGACCAGTAGTACAACGGGTTGAGCGCTACTCTCCGGCGGCCAAAGTACTTATCACTGGACCAGAACACTTAGATGAAATCAGTCTTCTGGCACGAAAGTTTGAGACCGAATTAATACAACGAGGCATTAAAAAAATAAACTTTAACGGGTTGCCGGAGGAAGAAATCGCCATAGAAGTTCCCTCTACCGCCATCTATGAAACCGGCTTATCTCTTCAACAAATTGCATCCAACATTCGCCAGAACAGTCAGAATCTACCCGCAGGCACTGCCACGAAGAGCGAAGTATCTAAGCAGATTCGTAGCCTGGAACAACAGCGGTCAATTATTGGTTTTGAAACACTACCAGTAACAACGGATCAACAAGGAAGGTTATTACGCGTTAACGACATCGCCACCGTTTCTCGACGACCTCAGTCTGACCAGGCCTACCTTTCATGGAATGGTAAACCAGCGGTCGAAATGATCATTATGCGGTCCGACGAAGAGGATATTCTGCAGCTAGCAGAAATCCTTCATCAGTGGATGGATGAGACAAAAAACCAGCTTCCATTGGGTGTTGAATTACATCCCTACAATGAACGCTGGAAAAGCTTAAAAGAGCGTATCCAATTATTAGTCAACAATGGTACCGGCGGATTGATGCTTGTCGTTGCCACCTTGTTTTTATTCTTACGTGCTCGCGTCGCATTTTGGGTGACAGTCGGTATTCCTACCTCTTTTCTCGCAACCCTCGCCATTCTCTACTTTATCGGTGGTTCCATTAATATGATCAGTTTATTTGCCCTGATCATGGCACTAGGAATCATCGTCGACGATGCCATCGTGGTTGGCGAAGATACGCTCACCCATGTCGAATTAGGTGAGAGCGCATTCTCATCCGCCGTTGGAGGAGCACAGCGCATGCTTGCTCCCGTTATTTCGTCCTCCTTGACCACCATTGCAGCGTTCCTGCCTTTGGCCCTTATTGGCGGCACCATGGGGAAAATAATTGTCGACTTACCCACCATTATTATTTGTGTGATCATCGCCTCAATAATAGAGTGTTTCATTATCCTGCCTGGCCACTTACATCACAGCTTAAAAAAACAAAAACCCGAAAACCCAGAGAGTATCCGTGCACGATTTGACGTTTACTTCAATCAATTCCGAGAAGAAGTCGTACGACCCACTATTGAGCGCGCAATCCAATACCGTGGCACCACAATTACCATCGGTATTTCTGCGTTCATCCTCGCCCTATCAATGTCCTTAACTGGCCATCTTCGCTTCACTTTCTTCCCAACAATTCAGGGCAACGAATTGCGTGCCAGTGTCGAATTTCATCCAGGCATCCCCGAAAGAAATGTCAATTCATTCTTAACCCATCTTGAGGAAACATTGGCCGAACTAGATGCCGAGTATGACAACCAAATGGTAAACATTGGCATCACCTACCATCGCCGAAGTTTTTTTAGAGGTGGATGGAGAGCGGAGATTGCCAATGAAAATGGCGCACTCGTTGTGGATTTAAAGATCGGAAAACGCCCGATTACAAATGTAGAATTCATAAAAAAGTGGAAAGAGAAAATCGTGCTACCCTCAGGCGTATCACGTTTCGCCATCAACCAACGAAAACTTGGGCCTGGCGGCCAAGCGCTAGGCTTTCGACTTATTGGATCTGACCCGCTACAACTCAAACAAGCATCCTTGGAGTTGCAAGAAGAATTACGTAAATACAATGGAGTGAGCAATATTGGTGATGATCTGCCCTTTGGCCAAGAGCAACTTATTTATACCCTCACCCCCACTGGCAGAAGTTTAGGCATGACCACCGAGTTTATGGGCAAACAAATCCGAGCGGCTTTCGATGGTTCAGTTGCACAAATATTCCATGAGAAAGATAACGAAATTGAAGTACGAGTCAGCCTACCTCAATACGAAAAAGACCAAAGCTTGGCATTAGAACAACTGCCTATTGTTACACCTAGCGGCCAAATTGTTCCACTTGCCAATATTGTCACCTTTGAATCACGACAAGGCCTCAGCCAGCTCAACCATACAGATAAAGAACTAAACATTGTTGTTGGTGCCGACGTGGATGAATCCGCGGGTAATGCCAACGAAATTTCGGCATCTCTTTACAAGTCCTTTCTCCCGTCATTAAAGGCCAAATATAGCCTCACCATTGGCGCGGATGGACAGGCGGTTGATCAAAAAGAAACACTGAACGACATGATCGTGGGTGTCGGATTAGGCCTTACATTTATTTATATTATCTTAGCTTGGGTTTTCGCATCCTATAGCTGGCCTCTCGCCGTAATGGCCGCGATTCCTTTTGGTCTTACCGGTGCGATATTTGGGCATTTTCTATTAGGTAAAGACCTATCCATGTTTTCGTTGATGGGACTGTTTGGTTTATCAGGCATTGTTATTAATGATTCCATTGTATTAATAACCTTCTATGCGAAATTGCGCGAAGCAGGACTAGAAGCTCATCAGGCCATTGTCGACGCTATTTGTGCACGATTTCGCGCAGTACTATTAACAACACTTACAACCGTCGCGGGACTGCTTCCGATATTATTTGAAACCTCCCTACAAGCTCAGTTTCTAATCCCAATGGCAATATCCATTGTCTTCGGGTTACTGTATGGCACATTCCTAATTCTATTTTTTATACCCGCATTATTAATGATGATTGAAAACACCAAACGCAGATTCGGAATTGGGTCATAGTTTATCTTCCATCTCTTTGTTACACTGCCTGCTACTTCAAGCCTCTGACCAAAAGGTTTAGCTGCATTTCTGTGATTTATTGCATCTACCTCGGCATATAATATTAAAAACAAATAAAGCTATAAGCTTTTCGCCATACAATCATGAACAATAAGGCTACGTCGCGATTACACGCGGATACTCCCCGCTTAATCACTGACCCAGAAAGAGTAAATCATTTTTATCATATCGAGCGCACATCGATACGATCCTTCGTTGCGATGCTTAACCGTATTTTCAGCACAATGGAAAACGCCTTATTGGCATCCGCAAATACTGCACCCAATCAGAACCTTCAACGCTCTTATTTCACCGACATTGATGAAATACAATCAAAGTCCGTTCACTCACAAACCCGTTTTCGCCACTATTTAACTCAGAATTTTAGGTTGCTATTTAACGATCAATCTCAACGCAGAGCACCGTCTTTGATTGACTTATATGGCGCCCAGAGTTTCGATATTGAAGCGTCGATCAATAATATTATTACCCGAGCACGCTGTGAATTGCCTGGCCCACTGCTACATATCCTCACCCGCCTCAACGCCCTACTACCTGAGGCAAAAATAGCGTCCTCAAACAACCCCCTTGACCCACAGCAAATTGTTTGCGCTTTTGCGCTGGCGATCGCACCTCTTAAGCTATCAAACTCAAACCAGCTTAAATTGCTGAGCATTTTTGCTCAAACATTGACTGCAACTCTCAGACAAGAAATCTCTGATACCAATAATTACCTAATCGATAAGGGCTTTTGCGTCGAGATTGATGCTGCCAGCATACGACATACCCGCTTTACCACCGCGGCGAAAAAAACCTCACAAACAAATGAAGTGGCCGGCACACAAGTCCATGAAATAATACAGCCCACAGGAAAAACTCCGCCAGCTCAAATACAACAACGCTACCTACCTGCACCTAAGCTGATTCAGATAATCGATTATCTTCAGCGCATCCAGTCAAAGCACCCTCTATCTATCGGTCCCCTAAGAATTCACCCTCTAGTTGAATTCCTGTTACAGAATAGCGCAGCAACACACGAACGCCGCAGCCTACCCTCTAGGGATAAAGAAATTATACTGTTGCTCGATCGCGCATTTTCATTTATCTATACTCAAGAACTCCCCATCGCTCTACGATCATTACTCTTACAACTGCAATTACCGTTACTCAAAGTTGCGCTCGTGGATACGCGTTTCTTGAAGAATCGCCACCACCCTTTCAGAAAGTTGCTGAATGCCATAACCTCTCTAGAAAGCCAATCAGACCTCGCTCTTCAAAGGCCACTCTATAACGGGATAAGGAACATCATAGATCACCTTACTCACGAGCTTTACAGAACACCCGCACAGTTGCAAAAGCAGGTAAAATCACTCCTCAACATCGCAAAGCAACACTCACAACGAGCCAAGATAATAGAACAGCGCCTCATTCAAAGTGAACAGGGAAAAGATAAAACCACCTACGCTAGAACGATCACAGATCAACTACTGAGCGATCGTTTACAGGGGAAGTCCATTCACCCCAAATGCACAACATTCCTATTGGGGCCATGGAAACAGATATTATTTCAACACTATTTGAAATTCGACGATCATTCGGCGGAAGTCGCACACGTGCTATCGCTAACCCAGCATATCATCTCACTCTCCGGTGGCCCCACCTCTACGCCCCCCCACACACTGGATCAGCTTATCGAGTCAATTCGAGAGAAACTACGACTCATTACCACTGATACGCAACAAGTATCGAAGCACCTTACTCAATTCCGGCTCGCCCTACACCGTGTCCACACAGACGCATCAATTGGCCAGGCAAATTACCCGCGGATTGACAATATTCTTAAAGAGCCATCAACTATGGTCGATTATATGGACCAACAAGAAGTTGAAAAGCTCGACGCTGCACTTTTTTGCGACACCCACACACAAGTTGAGCACCTTTCGTTGGGAACATGGTTTAGATTTATGGCTACCGATAGCACACCTGTCCTGTGTAAATTGAGTCAGAGGCTGCCTTTTTCACAGGATCTATTGTTTAGCCTTCCCAGTGGTCAAAAGTCCAGTATTCTGAGCACAACTGAGGTAGCAACACGTATGGTTAAAAAAGAGATCATTCCTACACAACACGGCCCTCTAATGGATCAAGCGCTGCGACATGCTAACCACTCTCTTCGATCCAAAAAAGCCAGGGAATAGAACAACTAACTATATATCTCAGCATTAGCGCCATCAAATAGTGACAAAGCAAGGCCCTATGATAAACTTATAAATCCCGCGCTCAACATCGCTGAATTACCATGAGGCAGGAAAGGAAATCCTAAATGAATTCGGAAACGCCAGACAACACATTAGCCGCTCACTCTGCTACGGATAAAGCACAGAAAAGCGCGCCTTCAATACTCGACAATGTACGTAATCGAGCGGTTGAAACACTGTCTGCGTTGGTCGGTACTCTTTTCGAACAAATCGACGACACCTTCTTCGAATTGGCTGACGCCGCACACAACAATAATGAGCAAAATATATACTTTGAAGCCATGCGCGAGATTCGCATGCAACGTACACGCGTGGAAAATACATTTTTCACCCTGTTCGAAGCTGACTTCAGCGCTCTATCCACACCGACAACAACACACAGCGCCAAACAAGTCACTGAATCCCTCGCACTGCTAGATCATGAAGACGTCGAAATTGATGTCGCGCTAGGTACAATGAGTAATCAGGCTCGCTGTGAATTCCCTGCCTTGCTGTTGCAAATTAATACACGATTGAGCGAATTCTTCGCCCCCCTTGAGATTACCGAAGACAACAACCCGCTTGATCCGCAGCAGGTAGTGACCCACTTTGTCAAAGCCACCGAGCATTTCGATGTTGGCCTGCAATCCAGGCTTATTTTCTTAAAACAATTTGACCGTTTGGTGTTACGTCATTACGAGCAAATCCTTTTGGATACAAACCAGATCCTGATTGCGGCGGGAATTTTGCCAGATTTACGCTCAGTGGTGCGCCGTGCACCCACACGCCCAACGTCACCGGCTAGATCTGCACAGACCGAAAAGACCCCGCCGGAAAAAGCTCAAGTAGCCCCCGAACAGCCTGCTCAAAAGCAGAATGCTCCAACATCTAGTGCCAACGCTCATTCCCAACCAAATTACCAAGGTGGTGGCAACGCCTTCAACACATTACAAGGCTTGCTCGCCGCAACGCATAACCTTCAGCAACCGTCGGTATATATCGATAGTAATTTGCCACCGGCTAGCCACCAAGAAATTTTCGGCTTTTTGGATACGATCCAAAAAAATACGACGTTAAGTACAGATCCCAACCAAGATCCACCTCCGGTGCAATCGGTTAATGTGCACCACAGTATTTCAGCCCTGTTGAATAAACAGGAGCAGGAGCAAGATCAACGAAAAATCGATCAGCTAGACACTGACATCATCAATATCGTTGACATGATTTTCGATTACATACTCACCCAAAACTTGCCTGCGCCAATGGCCCTGTTGATTGGCCGACTACAGATCCCCGTGCTAAAAACGGCAATGAAGGACAAGGCTTTCTTTAATACCAACCAACATCCTGCACGCCGATTATTGAACTTAATCGGTCACGTCTGCTTGGGCTGGGATCATAATACCAACCCTCAGAACGACCGCTTGTACCAACAGGTTGAGAATTCGGTACGAGACATCCTTGAAACATATACAGATGACATCAGTATTTTTGAGGAAGCAGAGCAGCACTTGCTCACCTTTATCAAAAAGGAAGAAGTCCGTTCCCGCACAATGGAACAGCGCACCATTGCAATAGAAGAAGGTAAGGCCAAGACAGATCAAGGCAGGCAACTTATTCGACAACTGGTACGAGACCGGATCCAGGGCAAAGAGCTGCCACCTATAGTCATCGAATTCTTAAAGAACCCTTGGCAGAAATTGCTATTACAGGCCCTTCTAAAAGAAGGCAAATCCAGCTATACATGGCGCACCACACTACAGGTTGCTGACGATCTGATTTGGAGTGTTCGCCCACAAAAAAATGAAACTGCCCGTAAGCGCTGGTTAAAAATGATCCCAGTGCTATTGGGGGACATTAAAGCCGGGTTACTGAAAATTGCATACAAGCCGTCTGACACCGATAAAATGATGTCGCATTTGTGGAAAATCCACAGCCAAATGCTCACTTACAAAGGCACAGAGAACCCACTTCGAACCGTTAAAGTCGACCTAACCGACCAACAACCCCTCAACGTAACAAACCCAAAAATCATCGCAAAAAAAGAATCAATACAAACAGACATTTTCAAAGAACTATTACACCAAGTCGCCCTGTTTAAATCAGGCACCTGGTTTACCTTCCAAGATGCTGACGACAAACTCACTAAGTGCAAGCTCACAACCAAAATCCGTGCTACAGACAGCTACGTATTTGTCAATCGATTCGGAGCAAAAGCCAAGCAATTCACTCGAGAAGAGCTTGCAATCGCCCTCCACGACAAAAAAGTCAGCGCAATGAATGCCGGCCCCATTATCGACAGAGCATTGGAAGCGATAATGTCCAAATTAAAGGCCTCTCTGCCCTAGGCTACTTATTGTACAGCCCAGTTTTTTCTGCAAAATTGCCAGCCACATCCTTATCGAAATAACAAGCCTCCCATTGTCCTGCGAGCAAGGTATAATTTCGCCTCGCGTAAGCCAGGTATCTCCAACCATTCTAGGAAAACTGGCATTGAGTTACATCGAGACACCCATATTCGAGAACCGAAGCATGACCAATATTTCTCAACGTATTGCAGAAGAACTTAACGTTAACACAGTACAGGTACAGGCTGCTGTTGATATGCTGGACGAAGGGGCTACCGTACCCTTTATTGCTCGCTACCGAAAAGAAGCGACTGGCGGATTAGATGATACGCAATTACGAACCTTGGAAGACCGGTTACGCTACTTGAGAGAATTGGAGGATCGTCGCGACACCATTCTCAAGAGCATCTCGGATCAGGACAAACTTACTGAAAAGCTGGAAGCGGCAATTCGCGCCGCAGATACCAAAACGACCCTAGAAGATCTGTACCTACCGTATAAGCAAAAACGCCGAACTAAAGCCCAAATTGCTAAAGAAGCCGGCCTTGAACCTCTAGCAGATACCCTATTCGCCGACCCAACCCAGACTCCAGAAGAGCTGGCGAAAACCTATATCGATGCGGACAAAGGTGTCGCCGATACTAAGGCCGCTTTAGACGGCGCAAAATACATTCTGATGGAACAGTTCAGTGAAAATGCTGAACTGTTGGGCAACGTACGTACCTTCCTCGCCAATGACGGCAATATATCAGCCAAAGTCGTTGAAGGGAAAGAAGACTCCGGCGCCAAATTCCGCGACTACTTTGAACACAACGAAGCGCTCAAAGACGCGCCCTCCCATCGAGCACTCGCGATATTTCGCGGTCGCAATGAAGGGGTCCTACAAATCAACATCGGTGTAGAACAGGACGAAGCGCCCTCACGACACCCCTGTGAAGATATGATCGCTCAACATTTCGATATCAGAAATGAAGACCGCCCAGCCGATAAATGGCTGAATGAAGTCGTTCGCTGGACATGGCGAGTTAAACTACTTGTGAGCATGGAAAGCGAGCTACTTGGGCAATTAAGAGAACGAGCTGAAGAAGAAGCCATTAGAGTATTCGCTAACAATCTAAATGATCTATTGATGGCAGCGCCTGCTGGCCCTAAAGCCACCCTCGGCCTCGACCCTGGTATTCGTACCGGAGTAAAAGTTGCAGTCGTTGACGCCACGGGGAAATTTGTTGATCACACCACAATCTACCCGCACCAGCCAAAGAACCAATGGGACCAATCGATTGAGACCTTGGCGCAACTGTGTAAAAAGCACAATATAGAGTTAATCAGTATAGGCAACGGAACCGCATCACGGGAAACAGATAAACTCGCCGCAGACCTAATGAAACGATACAGCGATTTGCCATTGCAAAAAATCACCGTCAACGAGGCAGGGGCATCAATATATTCTGCTTCTGAATTTGCTGCCCGGGAATTCCCTAACCTTGATGTAACCATTCGTGGCGCAGTATCCATTGCTAGACGCCTCCAGGACCCTCTCGCAGAACTCGTAAAAATTGAACCGAAGTCCATTGGTGTAGGCCAATACCAGCATGACGTTAGCCAAAGCCGACTCGCAAGAAGCCTTGATGCCGTCATTGAAGATTGTGTTAACGCCGTAGGCGTAGACGTTAACACTGCGTCCGAACCGCTACTAGCACGAATATCTGGCCTCAACAAAACCATCGCCGGCAACATTGTCAACTTTAGAGACAGCAACGGTGCCTTTACCAATCGTACTGAACTCAAAAAAGTACCTCGCTTAGGCGATAAGACCTTTGAGCAATCAGCTGGATTCCTACGTATTATGGACGGCACCAACGCACTTGATCGATCCAGTGTTCACCCTGAAGCCTACCCATTGGTAAAAGCCATTGCGGATAAAAACAATCGCAATGTCAATCAAATGGTCGGGGAAGCCGGCTTCTTAGGTGCTCTCACAGCGAAAGACTACACCAACGACACATTTGGTTTGCCAACCGTTACGGATATCATCAGTGAACTTGAAAAACCTGGCCGAGACCCACGCCCTGAATTCAGAACTGCAGAATTCAAAGAAGGTGTTGAAGAAATTAAAGATCTCGAACCCGGCATGATCCTAGAAGGCTCAGTCACCAATGTAACTAATTTTGGCGCGTTCGTTGATGTGGGCGTTCATCAAGACGGATTAGTTCACATTTCAGTACTCTCAAATCAGTTTGTGAAAGACCCTAGAGAGGTCGTAAAAGCTGGCGATATAGTACGCGTTAAAGTGGTCGATGTTGACCTACCCAGAAAACGCATAGCGCTAACCATGCGTTTAAACGATCAAGCGGGTGAAAAAGTCACAGGTGGACAGGACAGAAGACCCAAACAGGCCAGCCGCAAGGGCAAAGGTAGTAATGCTCCTCGACCTAGCAGCAGCAACAAAGGAAAGAGCCAAGAACTGCCGGCAGGTAAAACGGGCACTTTTGCAGATCTATTTGCCAATGCCAATAAGCTAAAATCAAAATAAGCAACCCCAAGCACTCCTACTTGGTGTTCCAACAGTAAAACGGGCTCTTTCATAGAGCCCGTTTATTTATGGAACAGGTTCCAGCATAATCAGTCCTAATTGGGGAGTTCACTACCCCCGCTACCAAGTAAGGAATACTCCGTGCAACATAGCTTTGGCAATACCCTTAGGTTAATCCAACAGAACAACGTCCATCGCACATTTACGCAGATGGTGCGTGGCATCGAGAAAGAAAGCCTAAGAATCGAACCTAACGGACATTTGGCACAGACTCCGCATCCTAGCGCGCTTGGCTCCGCACTAACACACCCGTCGATCACTACGGACTATTCCGAAGCGCTATTAGAATTTATTACTCCCACCTTTACCGATACCGATGCCATGCTGGAGCACTTGGACAAAGTGCACCGCTATACCTATCAGCAGCTTGATAATGAAAAGCTCTGGGTCAACAGCATGCCCTGTATCATGGGAGACGAAAGCAACATCCCCATAGCCCAATATGGTAGCTCCAATGTTGGGCGCATGAAGCACGTATATCGACACGGTTTATGGCATCGATATGGCAGACTGATGCAAACCATCGCGGGCATTCACTATAACGTATCAATGCCCGACGCCTTTTGGCCGGAGTATCAATCTCTGCTCAAAAATGAGGATTCGCTACAAGATTTCATCTCCTCTCAGTACTTTGGCTTAATACGAAACTTCCAACGCTTTGTGGGTCTCGTCATTTATCTATTCGGGGCCTCCCCAACCGTTTGCGGCTCGTTTCTCAAAGGACGTGAGCACACACTGGAAAACTTTAACGAATCCACTTTGTATTTACCCTACGGTACATCATTGCGGATGAGCGACTTAGGGTATCAGAACGATGCTCAAGCAGATTTAACGATTTCGTATAATTCTCTTAGTGAATATGTCGACACGCTAACCGCGGCGATCCAAACCCCTCACTCTGCATACCAACAAATGGGGGTAAAGGCGCCAGAAAAGCCCGGGGAAGAAAACTACCGACAATTAAATACCAATATTCTACAAATCGAAAACGAATACTATGGTTCGATTCGCCCAAAACGCGTAGCTCGCAGTGGTGAGAAACCCACCTGTGCATTAGCGACCCGTGGTGTTGAGTACATAGAAATGCGCTGCGTTGATCTAAACCCTTTCGAACCTATCGGTATTACCGCTGAGAAAATTCGATTCCTCGATGTTTTTGCAGTACTTTGTTTACTAGAGCCTAGCGCTAGTATTAGTGCATCTGAACAGTTAGAAATCGATAGCAATCGTGATGCTATTGTAATGGAGGGTCGAAAGCCCGGTTTGATGCTGCAACAAGGCGACAAGTCAGTGCCATTTAGTGAATGGAGCCTTTCTCTACTGGATAAAATGGCTAGCATTGCAAACCTAATGGACGAGGCAGGCAAAACAACTATTTATGCCGACTCTATCGCCGTACAAAGACAGAAAATAAACAATCCAGAGCAAACACCTTCAGCAAAGATCATCAAAACACTAAAGGATAAAGACTGCGGCTTCTATCATTTTGCGATGGAGCAAGCAATTGAGGCTGAACAACACTTCCGCGAGCGCCCGCTCGCAAAAGATGACTTTGCATTTTTTCAACAGCAATCCCAACAAAGTCTGAAAGAACAAACCAATATTGAGAACAGTGACACCCTATCTTTTGAACAATACCTTAATGAGTATTTTGAGAAAAAACCCTGCACAAACTAGTTAATAATCAACAGTGAATATTTTTGTTAAGAAATGTTATTTTTTTTTAACAATTCCGAAACATTTCTTCTATTCGCTGCTACTCTAGGGATTAGGTTATTTACTAAAAGTAAAAACAGTAAATACCTGGGGGATGATTGACTTTAGTCAAGTCAATCGGGACGTAGTTTACTGCTGATTTATGGTAGAGTGGCATTCAACATAATGCTGCGATAGGGAAGTTAAATCTGCAGCACAAGTAGGCAGGGGTTTATAATGAAGATCAATAATATTGATCAGCAAGAGTGGAGCATCGACACGCTCAACAAAGCGTATCGCCAAGGTTACATGTTTGGTCTTAGTGGCGAGAGCCTGCAACAATGCCCATACCAA
Organism: Gammaproteobacteria bacterium 45_16_T64; assembly: GCA_002162955.1. Lineage (GTDB taxonomy): Bacteria > Pseudomonadota > Gammaproteobacteria > Pseudomonadales > Ketobacteraceae > 42-54-T18. The sequence continues at coordinate 50,772 of MABD01000030.1, read as the reverse complement.
TCAGAAGTCATCGCAGCGGCATGGGAAGCCGGTTGGAATGACGGTAATGATCAAGCTTCCGTCACCCAACGCTTATCCGAAGAGGATGCTGCTATCGCCTAGCCTCCCCCTGTAACAATTCATTCATGGGCGTCTGTACTCTAGACGCCCATATCAATACAACGTGCGCTCCTTGGTCTAGCGCAACTGCCCCCCTCTCCCTCAAAATACCTCCTTCAATATCAAAACTTATCACTGCAAATATTGTCCTAGCACGGAGCCAATAGTGATCTGATATACTCCCGCAACCTCTAGTACAAACCGAAGGAAAACACATGACATTACCTAGCTCACGTATTATCAATGGATTGGGAATAGTAGGCGCAGTGTCATCTATGTTGTTTGCGCTGCTTTTTCTGCAAGGACACCTAGGATTGGAGCCCTGCCCATTGTGCGTGGTAGACCGCGCGATTATCATTACCCTAGGATGCCTGTTTCTTGCGGCTGCCTTACATAATCCGCAAAAGGTTGGACGCCGAATCTATGCCGCAATAACATCAGTCGTCGCTCTCACCGGTGTAGCTGTATGCTGGCGCCATATTTGGCTACAAAACCTACCAGAAGACCTCGTACCCTCCTGTGGCCCAGGGCTCGACTATATGCTTGATACCCTGCCAATCGCCGAGACGGTAGAAATTTTATTCACTGCTACTGGCGAATGTGCGGATATCCAATGGAATCTAATGGGCCTCACAATCCCAGAACAAACGTTGATAGTCTTCAACGGATTTTTGTTCTTAGCTCTCGTTCAATTGTTCAGAAAAACACCATAATGTAAAATAGGTCATTTAGAGACCAGAAATAACCCAAAGTTTGTTAGACCAAATATTCATAGAATACTCTCGATTGATATCCTTACTTTTCATAAACCCCATTAAAGCGGCCTTTTTGGCCGTTTTGACCTGTTGTCAACCACACATTCCTGTTTTCAACTAAATCTAGCTCTTGCTCCCGATTTCCTAATTGCCTATATTCGAAGTTACCGCATCGAAAACATTACTACCGATTCGGTAACAACAATTTGATCCCCCTTGGGATATGCAAGATATCTTGAGGACACCACAAAAAAAAACAGATCAGTTACTACTGATCTAATAACACTCGTACATGGAAGGGTGGCACCATGCTTAAACAAACTGAGTCTAAAACTCAACATTGGGGAAAAGTCGATCAACTAATAGAAGGTTGGCTTAAAGAAAGACAAGATCTGATTATTTTATATTGTGCTGTAGATGGGCTGAAGGAATTTGCCCCGAACGACACACCCATCAGCGTCAAGCTCCAAGCCTTTAGCCAACTACTTATCGATTACGTTTCCGCCGGGCACTTTGAAATCTACGACGAACTGACCCAAGAAGCTGAAGAATTTAAAGACGACTACAGCGGCCTTGTTAATACCATTCTCCCCCGCATTCAAGAATCAACGGAACTTGCCCTCGATTTTAATGACAAGTACGCCAATCTCGAACTCTGTATTGAAAGCCTTCACCAAGTCGCGACTGACCTGTCCCTACTAGGTGAAAAGATGGTAGATCGGTTTGAGCTCGAAGACCAAATGATAGATGTACTGCACACAAGGCATCGAGAAATGGTTGCATAGCAAAAAAGGGACCTTTCGGTCCCTTTTTTAATCCCCTTCAGTACGCTTTAGTCCTTTCACGCTACACTATTAGTTATGTCCCCTCTTGAAAGGATCGAAATGTTGCGGTCTATTATTTGTTTCTCCATTCTCTGCTCACTGCTTATTGGCTGCGGTGATACTCCGTCTAAACACATTGAGTTAACCGAGCAGAGCGCCTACGCATCAGCAATTAGCCCAGACGGTAAATACGCCTTGGTAGGCTCAGTCCTCCACGGTGGCAGCCTTTGGAGGCTGAAAGACTCAGAGCGCTTGTATAACTGGAACCACGATAAAGGCCAGCTTACATCAATGGCAGCAGTCACCTTCTCTACTGATAGTCTCTTTGCACTAACAGCAGATAAAAAAAGGCTCGTCATGTGGGAAGTAAAAACAGGCAAACCCAGTGGCTTCTGGGGCGCCTCTGGTGGCATTTTATCGCTCGCGCTATCGGATAATGGGAAATATGCACTGGTCGGACAAGAAAACTACACAGCGCTTTATATAGAAACATCAACAGGTAGCATCCTACAAAAACTGAATCATTCCGGTGACATCAATACCGTCGCTATCTCTGCCGATGGAAAAATAGGGGTCACAGGTTCCGAGGATGGTATCGTCAAAGTCTGGAAGCTCAGCGAAGGCAAGGCGATTCAAACATTCTCACCCGGAGATGATATCTCAACCGTCGCCATTTCCCGTAAGGGTACTATTGTTTTTGCTGGCTTGTACTATGGCACTGGCAAGATATGGAACGCACGCACAGGTAAGGAGCTATCAACGGTCGGTTATCCCAGAATAACCCTATCGGCGGGCCGATTTAGCGCGAATGGTAGAAAACTCATTACCGGGGACACTGTCCGGCGAGTCATGGTCTGGAATGTAAAAACAGGAAAGAAATTACAGCAAAAAGTCGCCAAGGTCCCTTCTCTGTATCCTCCTTCAGGTTTAGTGGTTGAAGAAGTCTCGTTGTTGCCTAATGGAACCATCAGCACAATCTATTCTAATGGTAGTGTAAATATCTGGCGCAATAAAAAAGGGTAGATTGAATCTACCCTTTTTTATGTACCGTATCGTTGGTTTAGCTATTCTTTTCAATCTCTAATAGCTCAACTTCAAAGATCAGCGCTGAATGGGGGCCTATTTTTCCGCCCGCACCACGCTCGCCATAAGCAAGATCGGAAGGAATGAACACTTTCCACTTATCACCCACCTTCATTAGCTGAAGCGCCTCAGTCCACCCCTTGATCACTTGGCCCACGCCAAATGTCGCAGGTTGGCCTCGATCAATAGAGCTATCAAATACTGTGCCATCAATCAATGTACCATGATAGTGCACTTTAACTTTATCTTCTTTAGAAGGAGAAGCGCCTTCTCCAGCGGCAATCACTTCGTACTGCAAGCCACTTTCTAAGGTCTTAACACCGTCACGCTTTTTGTTTTCAACAAGGAAGCTATCACCAGCAGTTTTGTTTTCAACGCCCGCAGTCTCCGCTTTTGCCTTCATTTCTTCCATTTTACGGGTTTGTAATGCCTGTAATGTAGCAACAATTTCTTGTGCCTCTAGTGCAGGCTTGTTGCCTTCAAAGCCATCTGAAAAGCCTTTGTAAAATGTCTCAAGTTGAAGCTCTGTAAGATCTCGCTTCATCGACTCACCGTATTTTAGGCCAATCGCATAACTTGCTTTCTCGTCTTCGTTTGAAAATGCAGACGCAGGAGCTGCCGCTTCAGCCACAGGGGTTTCTGCTACTGCTTCTGCCGCATTCACAGATTCATCTGCTGGTTGACAGGCCGCCAATCCAAATGCCACTGCTGCTATCACTATCTTTTTCATCGTAACTCCTACCATTTCAATAATGTTATTCTAATTAAAGGTCTCAATTTCTGATTACTATTCTGCAAAAATCGAAGAATTTTGGACAGCGAACCTACGTCATCGTTCAAGGATATGAACTAACAACATTATGCCATTGATTCCCTACCAAGTTTCTACACCAGAATATTTTCGTTTTTTATTAGTTCGTCATGGATACTAACAGATTCATTTGTAAGCTTCTGCATCAAAACTGGCAAAAAATTGCATTTAATTGGCCATGTGCTAGCTCAAAATAGCAAAGCTATAGATATTGTGAAGACAACCCGTATAATTGGTGTCCGTGTGCACCAACCAACTTAGCTGAGGAATTATTCAATGGCCGCAAAAAAAACTACGGCAAAAAAGAAAGTCGCTTCGAAAGCCGCTCCTAAAAAGGCAGCTCCAAAGAAAGCAGCTCCTAAAGTCGCTGATCCAGTAATTGAGCTTTCAAAAGAACTTGCGAAAGTTCAAGCTCAACTGATCAAAGCTGAAGACAAGAAACTAAAAGCTGCCGACAAAGAGCTCGCCTCTGCAACTAAAGCTCTTGAGAAAGCATCAAAAGCTCAAAAAGCTGCAAAAGTGAAAGCTAAGCAAGCTGCCGTTAAGGTTAAAGCGAAAAAAACCGCTGCCTCAGAAAAGGCGCTAGCGACTGCTAAGGCCGCCGTTGAAAAACAATCAGCCACTGCTGACGCTGCAAAAACTGCATTAGCTCCTGCAAAAGCCGCTGTTGACGCGATTAAGAATGCGACATCACGCAAAGCTCGAATCGCTAAGGCTGTTGCCGCCGTTGAGAAAGAATTTGCTCAAGAAGATGCCGCCGCTGCTAAGAAAGCTGCTGCTGCTGCAAAAGTGCAAGCCAAGAAAGATGCTGAAGCTGAAAAGAAAGCTGCCGCTAAAGCCAAGATAGCTGCTAAGAAAGCTGAAGCCGCTCAAAAAGCCGCTGACAAGAAAGCCGCTGCTAAAGCTAAAGTAGCTGCCAAAAAATCGGCACTAGCAGCAAAGAAGAAAGAAGTCGCTGCTAAGAAAAAAGACGCTGCCGCTAAGAAGAAGGAAGCCGTAGCTGCTAAGAAGTCTGCCAAGAAAGCTGCACCTAAAAAGGCCGCTGCTAAGAAAGCAGAACCAAAGAAAGTAGCTGAGAAGAAAGCCGCACCGAAAAAAGCCGCTAAGAAGGCAGCAAAGAAGGCCGAATCTAAGCCAGCAGCGAAGCCAGCTAAAGCGGCTAAGAAAGCTGCCGCGAAAAAAGCAGCGCCTAAAAAGGAAGCCCCTAAGAAAGCTGCGCCTAAAGCTGCGCCTAAAGCTGCGCCTAAAGCTGCGGCACCAAAGGCTGCTAGCAAGCCTGCAGTAAAAGAAGCTGCGAAGCCTGCAGCCCCAGTTGCAGCAGTTAAAGCTCCAGAGCCTAAAGTTGAAGCTCCTGCGCCCAAAGCAGAAGCTCCTAAGCAGCCGATCGTAGCACCGACCGAAGCAGGTCGTAGCTTGTTCGAGCCAGGCGCTGACGCATAAGCAACACCTTTGCGTGACCCGAAGGGCGGCCAATGGCCGCCCTTTTTTATTGCCCTTTTTTCCCACAACGCTCTTACTCAAATTAGGGTAAACTAGCGCCCTCAAATTTCTAAGCATCGACGTAACGGTTTACCCTATGATTCAGCTCAAATCCATATCGCTATATAGAGGCGACAAATGCCTAATCAATGATGGCAGTTTTATTGCTCACCCTGGTTGGCATGTGGGTGTTACTGGCAGAAATGGCTGCGGTAAGTCATCATTGTTTGGATTGTTACGAGGTGTATTTCATGTTGATCAGGGAGACTGCCTAATTCCAAAGGAATGGGCCATTGCCCATATGGCACAAGAAATCGAAGCGCTGGATCGCCCTGCCATAGAATTCGTTATCGATGGTGATCGACCGTTACGAGAACTCGAACAAGCGCTCGAGCGGGCCGAGGCCGAAAATGACAACAATCAAATAGCCCATATCCATCATGATTTAGATACCATTAATGCCTACACCGCAGAATCAAAAGCGGCGAAGTTGCTTAATGGCCTGGGATTCACCCAAGAGCAATTCCGCGTTCCTGTGCAAGATTTTTCCGGTGGCTGGCGTATGCGCTTAAACCTCGCCAAGACATTGATGTGCCGGTCGGACCTTTTGTTATTGGATGAACCCACCAACCACCTCGACCTCGATGCCATTCTTTGGCTAGAGGACTGGTTAAAGCAATACCCTGGCACTCTAATGTTGATCTCCCACGATAGAGAATTTCTCGACGGCATAGTGCAACATATCCTGCATGTGGAAAACCAAACAACCACACACTACAAAGGCAATTATTCTAGCTTTGAGGTGCAACGGGCAATGCACCTTCAACAGCAGCAATCTGCATTTGAGAAGCAGCAGCGAGAAGTTGCTCATATGCAGAAGTACATTGATCGCTTTCGTGCTCAAGCGACAAAAGCCAGGCAAGCGCAAAGTCGCCTGAAGGCACTCGATCGGTTAGAACGAATAGCGCCAGCTCATATCGACTCCCCATTTAGCTTCCATTTCGAAACACCGGACAACATGGCAGACCCATTGCTCTCCATACACAATGCGGACATGGGATACGGCGAAAACCCCATTCTTAACAAGATAAAAATGCAACTGGGGCCTGACTCCCGTATTGGTTTACTTGGCCCTAACGGCGCAGGTAAATCCACACTGATAAAAACCCTTGTGGGTGACATCCCACTAATAGACGGTGAGCTAACACAGAGTGAACACTGCAACATTGGCTATTTTGCACAACACCAGGTCGATCAATTAGATCCCAATGCCAGCCCTCTAATCCAATTACAACGCCTAACACCCACGACCTCAGAAGCGGTTTTACGAAAGTACTTAGGAAGTTTCAATTTTATTGGCGACCAAGTGCACGACCCAATAGGTCGTTTCTCCGGTGGTGAAAAAGCCAGATTAGCATTGGCCCTCATTATCTGGAACAAACCGAACCTCTTGCTGCTTGATGAACCCACCAACCACCTCGATTTGGAAATGCGTCACGCCTTAACCATGGCACTACAATCTTTCGAAGGCGCTCTATTGATCGTTTCCCATGACAGACATTTAATACGGAGTGTCACAGATAGCCTATACTTAGTAGCAGATGGTAAAGCTGATGAATTTAAAGGCGATTTAGAGGACTACGCCTCATGGTTAGCTGAATTTCGCGGGCAACAAAAACAATCGAGTACGCAGGACAGCAGCGAGTCGAAAGTTGATAAAAAAACAGAGAGGCAACGTGCAGCAGAATTGCGAAAGCAACTGAGTCCACTGAAAAAGCGCGTGGACAAAGCTGAAAAAGCGATGGACAAACGCCAGATAGAAAAAGATCAAATTGAGCAGCAATTGGCAGACCCAGACATTTATGACAGCAATAATAAAGAGCAATTAACCCTGCTGCTGAAACAACAAGGTGAATTAAGCTCACAACTTGAAACCTTAGAAATGGAATGGATGGACGCTTCCGAAGCAATGGAGGCATTAGCAACAAGTATAAGTGAGCAGACATGAGATTCTTGAGGCCCTAACCGGCCCAACACCTCACTTATTCAGCACAACTAAGGAATACCACCCGGTGCTAAAAAAGAATAAGTCGAGGCAAGATCCCTCAATGAGTACGCCTAAGCATGGAAGCCAATCTCCCCATATCAACCACCAAAACATACCGGGGGATAAGGGCAAGCTACTGGTCGGCTATACATTAGACTTTATCAATAATCACCTAGACCTCATTGCTTCCCGTTATGAGCGATACGGCGAAATATCCTGGTCATCATTGTTTGGCATTCACATGGTCCATATGTTGGGAGCCGATGCTAACGAATTTGTATTACAAAACAAAGACAACGTCTTTTCGAATCATCAAGGCTGGGACTTTTTTATTGGAAAGTTCTTTAACCGCGGCATCATGCTGTTGGATTTTGAGGAGCATCGTTGGCACCGGAAGATTTTACAGCAAGCCTTCAACCGCAACGCGCTTCAAACCTATCTTCAGCACATGGGCGAATATGTTGAACAGGGTATTCAACCCTGGACTACCCAGCAGTACACAAAGATATCCCCCTTAGCCAAACGACTCACCCTCGATCTCGCGACTCACATCTTTATGGGGGCTGAATTAGGGGCCGAAACCGACAAACTAAACCAAGCATTTATTGATGCTGTTAGAGGCGGTACCGCCGTCGTGCGCTACGCAGTACCCGGTGGACGCTGGTCCAAAGGCCTTAAAGGTAGAAAAGTTCTAGAAACATTTTTCAAACAACATATCTCGACCAAAAGAGAGCAGCCGGGTAGTGATATGTTCTCAGCCCTTTGCATGGCGAAAACAGAGGATGGCTCCCACTTCAGCGATGAAGACATTATCAACCACATGATATTCATCATGATGGCAGCCCATGACACTACCACCATGACCCTGTCGGTGATGATTTATTACTTGGCCAAGCACCCTGAATGGCAAGAAAAGATCCGTACAGAATGCAGAGCCGTTGGAACGCAACATATTGCTTACGATGATTTATCTCAGCTACCTTCCATCTCCCTGGTGATGAAAGAAGCATTAAGGTTATGCCCACCTGTCCCCACACTGCCCAGGAAAACCGTCAAACCTTGCACCTACAAAGGCCGATTCATACCCAAGGGCAGCATGGTGCTTATATCCCTCTACCACACAGGCCATATGGAAGACCTGTGGCCCAACGCCCAAGCCTTCGACCCTGAGAGATTTACTGAGGACAGACGAGAAGACAAAATCCACCCCTATGCCTGGGTACCCTTTGGCGGTGGCGCGCACAAATGCATTGGCCTGCACTTTGCCGAACTACAGGTAAAAGCCATTATGTTCCAACTGATACAGCGTTATCGCTGGTCGGTTCCACCCGACTACGTTATGCCCGTAGACACCACCAGCCTGCCTGTTCCTGGGGACGACCTGCCCGTCTATTTAGAACGGTGTGACTAATAAAAAAGCCAACCTCCCCAACCAGTGACTTGTCAGTCACGCGCAAGGTGTCGGTGGACTATATGCGCAGATTTCTTGCCAACATTGAGTTCTTGGCACACAATGATGCAAAACCAGCGGGTTTCCACTGATGTTAAGTCATTACTTTCGGGTAGTAAGTAATGCAATAAATCCTGGGGGATATCATGACCACGGCTTCATCTACGCCTCACATTGCACCAGAACAAATAAAAACAACACGTCACCTATGCAAAATACCTGGAGACGGCGGTAAACCTGTTATCGGCTACACCTTTGATATGATGAATGATCCCATACGGCTGCTACGTAAACGCTACGAGCGCTATGGCGAGATATCTTGGATTGGTGTATTCGGTCTACGAGTAGTACAAATGATAGGGCCAGAAGCCACGCAGTTTGTCTTTATGAACAAAGGCAATATCTTCTCCAACAACCAAGGCTGGGACTACTTTATTGGTAAGTTTTTCCACCGCGGTATTATGCTGCTGGATTTTGAGGAGCATAAATGGCACCGAAAAATCCTCCAACAGGCATTCAATAAGCCAGTGCTCAAGGCTTACATTCAACGTATGAATCCAAAAATCGAAGAGGGTATCGACCAATGGCAACACAAGAAAAAACTCAATATTCTCCCATCGATTAAACAACTCACTCTAGACCTCGCCACTGACGTATTCATGGGGTCTGAGCTGGGTAAAGAAGCCGACAAAATTAATCACGCCTTTGTCGATGCGGTACTCGCCGGCACCGCAATCATTCGAATGCCAGTGCCTGGTCTACGCTGGCAAAAAGGCTTACAAGGTAGAAAAGTCCTCGAAAAGTTCTTCTATTCTAAAGTGGCTGAAAAACGCAGAAGTACTGGCAACGACATGTTTGCGGTTCTCTGTCGCGCAGAAACAGAGGATGGCGACCGATTCACCGATGATGATATCGTCAACCACATGATCTTCCTTATGATGGCCGCACACGATACAACCACCATCACCCTTTCTACGATGTTCTATTATCTTGCAAAGAATCCAGAATGGCAGGAAAGAATCAGAGAGGAGTCGCAGGCTCTTAATAAACCCCATATAGATTATGAAGATCTGGATAAACTCAGTTCAATCAGCCTAGCCATGAAAGAGGCACTGCGGTTATGCGCCCCTGTTCCTTACATTCCTCGAAAAACAGTTAAAGACTGCGAATACAAAGGGTTCCATATTCCAAAAGGTACTATGGTAAATATATTTCCATACAACAATGGCTACATGGAAGAGTATTGGCCGAATCCAACGCAATTTGATCCTGAGCGTTTTGCGGATCATCGTCGAGAAGACAAGGTTCACCCTTTTGCATGGAGCCCGTTTGGGGGTGGAGCACATAAGTGTATTGGGTTACATTTTGCCGATTTACAGGTTAAAGCAATTCTGCACCAGATCATTTTGAAATATCGCTGGTCAGTGAAGCCAAGCTATGAAATGCCGGTAGATACCTCCACGCTTCCAGTGCCAAAGGACGGGCTTCCCGTCCAATGGGGAAGAGTCTAACCACTCACTCATAAAGATGCGGCCCCTGCGTATTAGGCAGGGCCGTTTAACGCAGACTCGGCAATACGACGCACACTTTCGTCTGGGTCCCGCGCCAATTCTTTCAGGTAAAAACCCTTTCTTGCCAAGCAACGTCTAACCTCAACATTCTGATGCTTAACATACGCAGGCTCTGGGCGTCCCTCTAGAATATTACTAAGCGCTTGAATATTATCGACATAATTCCGGTAAGCGATATCACAATCAACCTTGGTCTTTGTCATATTAATCACTATTCACACTATTGTTTGGATTAAGGGACAACAGCTTGCATCCGTTCAGGCTAATGGACCAAAAAATGCTAAAGCCGATGGCAAATCTATTGGTTTACCTTAACTCTTCCCCTTCACGGTAAGAATCGCACTAATCAAAGACTAGTTCGAAAAGCCCTTATTAGTATTACAGCACATTACTCAAAAGAAAAATGAACAAATTGACAAAGAATCCAGGTTATCTATTCGAGAAAAATATATCGCCGTAATAAGTCTCCGCTCGAGTACCTGTATTATCGGTATCCGTCATGATGGCAATAACATCAATATGGGTAACCGACTCGCCAAACAAGGCCTGAAAGTCGCGCTGCACATTCCTGGATTCCTCATACCATTGTCCCAACTCTGCCTCTGCGGAGCGTAGAGCCAGCATTTTAGATTGACCGGGGGCAAAAGCATTGTTCCACATGTCGCCTTTTTTCACACCATTAGCCCATACATAGTTCAGCGCCATGGTCTTCCATGGGAAAAAACCACCCTTAACAATGATATATACCCGTGCCGCATAGTCGTCATTATTCTTCCTACGCTCATTCGTCGCATTCACGCCACGAGCCACTTTCCAGCGCCAATGCAGAATTGGGGTTTCCGTTAAGTTGACCTGTTGATGTTTCACCAGCCCCGATGCACTGGCATGACTTAAGGCATGAAGAACCGATAGATCTGAACCCGTTTGCTCTGACTGCAACTGATACCGTGTTTCTCCAGAAAAGACCTGAGGCTCCCATTGTTCTAATCGACCCGAAGAAAACTGTCCCACCCACTGACGGTCTACGGTTTCTGCGACGCTCTGTCCGCCAAGAGCGCTCAGTAAAAAAACAGTGAGAATTTTAAACCCTAGCATTTCCCTTCTTCCTCTCGACATAGCTCAATCCATCGTGCAATAGCCATACTCTGATATTTCTGTTTATGAAGAATGAAGTAGAACTGACGCGAAAAGTCCCGTTGGGGAACTGACAGGTTGATTAACGACCCTCTGGCAAAGGCATCCTGCAGAGCAACTTTTGATAGGCAACCAATCCCCAGGTTAGCTTCGACCGCACGCTTAATAGCCTCTGTGTGCTGTAACTCCAAGGTAACGTCTAAATTAGGCAATATGCCATGCATCGCACGATCAAAGGTTTGTCGCGTACCAGAGCCCGGTTCTCGTAAAATCCATTGCGCTTTAAGCAGATCACTTTTCGTTAGCTTGGCTTTGGTCGTGTAAGCGTGTTCTGGAGAACAAAAGACCATTAGCTCATCATCACACCAGGGAATAACGTCAATATCCGGATGCTGAAATTCCCCTTCGATTAGCCCTATATCAATATCAAAATTCAGCACTTTCTGGGCAATCATTTCAGTATTGGCCACTTCCAGCGCCACCCTATCACCGGGGTATTCTTCCATATAGCGCGCCATAATCCCAACTGCAAGGTAATTCCCGATCGTTAGCGTAGCACCAACAGTAAGATCCCCACCGCCACTTTGCTCATTAAAAGTTCGTTCAAGTTCAGCGGCTTGTTGCAACAACGCCTCCGCCTGCGGGCGAACCGTATGCCCCAGGGTATTCAACTGCAGCTTTTTTCCCACACGATCAAACAGCTGAATACCAAACTGTGACTCCAGCTCCCCCAGCGCACTGCTAGCGGCAGATTGAGACATCGACAAATGATTGGCTGCCTTTGTAATGTTCTCCTCCTGTGCCGTCGCCAGGAATACTTCTAATTGCCTTAGGCTGTACCGCATGCCATCCCTCTTTGCTCCAGGCTTCCACCTGCTAATCGATTTTACAGATTATGCTTATCCATTTAACCCGTTTTACCGATAGGTTAGCTTCACGATAGAGTATACGCAACAACTATCGAGGAGCACTTATCATGGCAGGCTTTATCAAAGAACAGGTGACAAGCATTACACACTGGAACGATACCCTTTTCAGTTTCACCACAAGCCGCGACCCGTCTTTCCGTTTTAAGAATGGCCACTTTATTATGATGGGGCTTGAATTAGAGGGACGCCCTTTGATGAGAGCTTACAGCATCGCCAGTGCCAACTATGAAGAGGAATTAGAATTCTTCAGTATCAAGGTACAGGATGGCCCCCTGACGTCTAAACTGCAAAAGATAGAGGTGGGTGATGAGATCCTATTAAGCAAAAAGCCTACTGGCACTTTGCTGCAAGAAAATCTATTGCCAGGTAAACACCTCTACCTATTAAGCACCGGCACCGGTTTGGCACCTTTTATGAGCATCATAAAAGACCCCGAGATCTATGAAGCCTACGATAAGGTCATCTTGATACACGGCGTACGTTACACGTCAGAACTTGCCTACCGGGACACCATCAATGATGCATTGCCCAATAACGAGTTTTTTGGCGACTATGTGAAGAACAAGCTTATCTATTACCCCACGGTAACCCGTGAAAAATATGAAAATACCGGCCGCGTCACAGACCTGATGGTATCAGGCAAGCTGACCAAGGATATCGGCTTACCGGATTTTGATATTGAAAACGACCGTTTTATGATTTGTGGCAGCACCGCGATGCTGAAAGATTGCTGCAAGATATTAGATGATAGAGGGTTTGTTGAAGCTCGCAAAGGTAATCAAGGCCATTACGTCATTGAACGTGCTTTTGTCGACTAGCACACTCAGGGCTCGCTTATCACGAGCCCTCTTTTTCCATTTGATTCCACGGTGCCATTGCCCTTACCCTTTCTAACGCAAAATCAATAAAGGCGGTCACTTTTGTGGTTTGTAATCGACTACTTGCATACACCAAGTAGAAGGGATTCGGCCCCATAAAATATTCGGGCAATACCCGTACAAGTGTGCCACTACTCAAGCTATCGACCGCAACAGTATTAGGAACCAATCCAATACCTGTTGATCGCACCGCCATCTGATGAATCATACTCATATCATTAATCACCAAACGTGGGTTACTTTTTAAGACAAAGGTCTCTTCTCCTTTTGTCAGATGCAAAGGGGCGGCGGTATGACGCATAACACTATGGTTATCAAGCTCTTCCATCGTCTTTGGCTGCCCATTAACTGCGAGATAACCGGGCGACGCTACCAATAACAGGTGACCAAATCCAATTGGGCGTGCAATAAGGCTAGAATCCGGTAAATCACCAACCCGAAATACAAGGTCTATATCTTCTGCAACGATATCTGCACGCTTATTATCGAGGATAATTTCAATATCGATCTTCGGATAACGCTCAAGAAAGCAATGTATCATCTCTTGAATAAATGGCATGCAAAAAGAGATAGGCATTCCAATACGCAGTGCACCACTGGGTTCAGCCTGCATATTCTGTACAGCCCTACGCCCTTGATCTGCCTCTGACACTACCCGTTGGCAATGTTGAAAATACAATTCGCCCGCATCCGTTAACTTCACTTGGCGTGTCGTTCTATTCAGTAACCTGACCCCCAGGGACTCTTCCAAATGGCTAACCCGTCGGCTGACGGTAGACTTCGGCATACCCAGTCGCTCCGACGCCTTTGCAAAACCGCCATACTCCACCACGGCAGCAAAAACACCCATTTCATCAAGATCCATTACTACGCTCCTTATAACAACACAGAACAAGGCCCATTAGACCAAATGTGGCACAATGAGTTCACAATCCAAACCTTATCTCATATATGAGACTGGTGCTAGTATGTATTCCATCCGCCCCCACATACCGACAATAGGTACCAATTCATGTCTGAACGCATTGCAGAACTCACCATTCGTTGGCGCTGGGCCATATTGCTCGCAAGTATTTTTGTTGTTATTGCCTGCGGATACGGGGCAAAAAATATTCACTTCAGCTCCAATTATCGGGTATTTTTTGCTGAAGGTAATGAGCAATTAGAAGCCTTTAATCGATTACAAACCATTTACAACAAATCCGACAACGTGATTATTGTTATGTCACCAAAAGGTGAAGGCAATACCATTGGTAAAGGCGACGTATTTACCCCCTCCTTTCTATCCGCAGTACGAACAGTCACTGAGGAAGCGTGGCAGCTACCCTGGTCTACTCGCGTAGATTCCATCAGTAATTACCAGCACACTCAGGGTGTAGATGATGAATTGCTGATTGATGATTTAGTAGAAGAAGATGTCACATTAGATGCAGCAGAGATTCAACGTATTCGAGATATCACCAATGCAGACCCACTTATCCGTGGACGTTTAATTGCCACCACCGGCAAAGTCACCCTGGTGAATATCACTATTCAAACCCCCGAAGTATCAGAGAATGAAACTCCCATTGTCGTCAAAGCATCACGAGACATGGTAGATACATTACGACAACAATATCCTGATATCGATTTTCGCCTCACCGGCATGGTATTTCTCGATAACGCCTTTAGTGAGATGGCGCAAAAAGATATGTCTACTCTGGTACCGGCGATGTTTGTGATCCTGATCGTCACATTGGGCCTGCTCTTGCGATCATTTAGCGCTACCTTTGCCACTGTGATTGTTATCATGTTATCCATCGTCACTGCGATGGGATTATTTGGATGGCTAGGCTGGCTGCTCACGCCACCTTCAAGTGCTGCCCCCACTATTATTATGACCATGGCGATTGCCGATTGCGTGCATGTTTTGGTATCCATGCTTTACGGTATGAGAACGGGACTATCAAAAGAAGATGCGATTAAGGAAAGTATACGCATCAACTTTATGCCCGTATTCATTACCAGCGTCACCACGGCACTTGGCTTCCTTTCGATGAACTTTAGCGAAGTCCCGCCATTTAGAGATCTTGGGAACACTGTCGCAATGGGAGTAATCGCTGCATTTTTACTCGCTGTACTTTTCCTTCCAGCACTAATGTCTGTTCTACCGGTAAGAGTCAAAGCAATTGACCCAACAACGGCCAAGAAAAATACCTTTATGCAGTCCTTAGCGGAAAACGTTATTGCCAATCGCCGTATATATCTTTGGAGTACAACCCTACTCACCGTTGTGATGTTAGGCGCTGCCACGAAGAATGAAATCAATGATGAGTTCGTAAAATACTTTAGTACCAATACAGATTTCAGACAGCATACTGACTTCCTCAGTGAGAATATGACCGGCATCTACGGCATGGAATATTCATTAGAAACTGGCACCGAGCAAGGAATAAGTAATCCAGAATTTCTACAGGATGTGGAAAAATTCACCGAATGGTTGCGTACACAACCTGAAGTTCTACATGTATTCAGCGTCACAGATATATTCAAGCGCCTAAACAAAAACATGAACAATGATGACCCTGCATATTATCGTTTACCTGACAGCCAAGAATTAGCATCTCAATACCTGTTATTGTACGAGTTATCATTACCTTATGGGTTGGATCTTAATAATCAAATAACGTTAAATAAAGGAGCCACTAAAGTATCTATCACCATAGAAAACATGTCGAGCGCGAAGAGCATTGCATTGGAACACAAGGTTAACCAATGGATAGATAACAATACCCATTTTGTTTCTTATTCGGTGGCAAGCCCAAATCTGATGTTCTCGCATATTGGTGAGCGTAACGTGTCAACCATGATTGTCGGCACGCTACTCGCGCTATTCTTTATCTCATTGATATTGATCGCAGCCTTACGTTCATTAAAATTGGGATTAGTCAGCCTAGCTCCCAACCTTATTCCTGCCGGTATCGCATTTGGTGTTTGGGGAGTATTCTATGGAAATCTCGGCATAGCACTGGGTA
Organism: Gammaproteobacteria bacterium 45_16_T64; assembly: GCA_002162955.1. Lineage (GTDB taxonomy): Bacteria > Pseudomonadota > Gammaproteobacteria > Pseudomonadales > Ketobacteraceae > 42-54-T18. The sequence continues at coordinate 34,698 of MABD01000030.1, read as the reverse complement.
GCGCAGTGGGCATGACGCTCGGCATCGTAGTTGATGATACCGTGCACTTTCTCAGCAAATACCAGCGTGCCAGACGGGAATTAGGAAAAAATGCCGAAGACGCGGTTCGTTATGCGTTCTCTACGGTGGGAGTCGCTTTAGCCGTCACTACATTTGTACTCATTGCTGGCTTTATGGTGCTTGCCACGTCTGACTTTCATATGAACACGCATATGGGGTTATTTACCGCATTAACTATTGCCATTGCACTTATCGTTGACTTCTTCTTCCTGCCCTCACTACTCATCGCCATAGAAGGAGATAAAGAACCCGAGAACACAACGGAGCAGACGCTAGCCAGCTCTGCGCAACATACTTTCTAGTTGGTCGATCGGCATCGGCTTGTGGTAGTAAAAACCTTGAAACACATGACAACCACAAGCCCTTGCTATACCTACCTGCTCGAGAGTTTCCACTCCTTCAACCACTACGGTTAGCTCTAGCGCTACTGCTAGGTCCATAATGGCACGAAGAATCGCCTTATCTACATCACTCGTCTCCAACTCCAAGACAAATGCACGGTCGATTTTCAACACATTAATCGGTAAATCTTTTAAGTAACTTAACGACGAATATCCCGTACCAAAATCATCCAATGCGACAGAAATCCCAATATCCCGCAACGCCTGCAATCGAGACATGGTGAAATCGACATTTTTTATCGCTACCGACTCGGTAATTTCAACACACACACTTTTTGCGTCAATATCATACTCAGACAACGCTCCATCAAATAGCCCCAAAAAATTCTCATGGTAAAAATGTTCAGTACTAATATTGATACAGACTTTCCAATAGTCCAACCACAAACCACTAAATTTCCAATTATTTATTTGTTGGCATACTTGATCGACAATCCATTCACTCACTTCAATAATCAAGCCATTGGTTTCTAACAACGGAATAAATTCAACGGGTGAGACCAAACCATTATCCGGGTGAAACCACCTTAGCAACGCTTCAAACCCAACAATATCGCCCGCCACATTCACTTGAGGTTGGAAAAATATGACAAACTGCTGATTGTGCAATGCATCATGCAATTGCATTTCCATCTTATGGCGGTACTCGACTCTCCTACTCATTCCCGTTTGATAGAATACCGCTTGTTTACGGCCTTTGTTTTTAGCCTCATACATCGCTGTATCAGCAAATCGCAACAACGATTCCGCATCATTATCTTCAAAGGGAAACATCATTATCCCAATACTCCCCCCCATATGAAATATTTTTTCGTTAAGATTAATGACACGCGTAATTCTTTCTATTATCGTTCGAGCAACTCCATCAACAATAAGTGCAGCGTCTTCTCTTGTCTCCGCAACGTCTAGCATTAAGATAACAAATTCATCCCCACCGAAACGAGACACCATGCTCTTATGTGAAAATTGTTGCGATAGCATTCTTGCCACTTCCACCAACACAGTATCACCCACGGCATGACCTTCGGAATCATTAATATTCTTAAAATGATCAAGGTCCAAAAATAGGACGGCGCTCGTCTCATCTTTACCGACAAATACCACATCGGAAAGGCGTTTCTTAAGTGAGTAACGATTAGGTAACCTAGTCACCTCATCATGGGTTGCCAAATATACGATATGTTCCTGAGATTTAATCTGATCGGTAACATCATTTGCCACGACCAGGCTGACCCGTTCGTTAAAATGAGAAAGGGGAATAAATTCCACATCAAACATGAGCTTTTTATTGGCGACAGAGGTCAACACCATAGCCTCTACTTGAAGCTGACGACCCTCCTTGATACACCGTTGGCGATAGCCACCCAAACCGACCCATTCAGAGTTACTTTCTTCACCCTCAGCTAACCATTTATTACTCTCAAGACCGGCATCTAACCCATAGAACTCTTTAAACGATTGATTACAGAAATGTATCGTCCCATCGGAGGACTGGGCAGAGATATGTTGAGGCAGACTATCAATCAACTGTAAAAGCCTATGCTCGTTCTCGATAAGTGAATCATTAAATACTCTATTTTCATTTAACAGTTCATTTACTTTGATCAGAAGATGATTCCCCGCATCACTCAACGCACCTAATTCATTATCTCGATGCTGATGTCCGACTGTCAGTGTTGTATCGATCTGATCGCCGATAGAGATTGATTCAAATTGTCTCGATAATTTTTCCAGAGGCCGTGTAATTACCGACAAAAACACAAAAATAAGAATAAACGATAATAAGACATTACGTAACACACCCGACAGCAGTACAAACCCGGATCGATTGTAAAATGCATCAAATACTTGATCCAGATTCACCACAATATTTAGCTGACCTGGTGCCATTCCTTGATATTGGCGATCAATCAGCTCTACTCGATAGTTTTTATGTCTATCACCGATGAAATCTGTCAACCAGGTAGTTGACGTAACCGGAATATCTTTTTTATCTTTAGCGAGAACAACACCAAGATCATCTACAATTTCAGCTTCTTCGATAAAATTGTATTTTAATAACCCCAGTACAATTTCCTCCGCCAGGGATTTATCCAATGTCGTTACTGAACGAACCGCAGAAGGCAGACTTGCCTCCTGTATTTCCAAGACGATATAGTCTAGTTCATCCTCCTGATGAATAAAGTCATTCAGTACCTGCAACGAACTCAACAGCAGACCAATAAGCAATGCTGCAAATATCGTATAACGAGATAGCTTGATCGCTAATCGCGATTTGACATTGGAAGGTTCAGCCATTGCTTCTCGATAAGTTCTTGTGAGTTATAACAGTACCCACCCATGGGTGACCCGTATTTCTTAAACACCTTGATGAACTCCCCCGCCTTTCTGGCTTTTTTGATCGCTTTTTTTAGCGTTGGGACCAACGAGATAAAAGGGGAATCATTGGATATCGATATATGTGTTTCAAAACTTGCAAGGTGTATAGGCTCGGCGACGTTTGAAATCCAATCTTCTGGCACGTTTTCTATCAAGTCCGTACGCGTTGTAAACGCATTGAGTACTGCGTCATTCACGATGATGGCATCCACTCGACCTCGCGATAACATGTTCACCATCAAAAAGTTATTGTTCAACACGACGGGTTCTAAATCCCATTGATGCCGTCGATTAATATCAAAATACCCCAACCCCACAAATCCGATTCGCTTGCGTTTGTTTAGGTCCGCCAACGAGGTAATACCACTACCCTTTCTAGGAACCACAAGCGGCACGAGGCAACCAACATTACCCAGCCAAGTGACATTGGGAACCATATCATCATCTTTGTAAGAAAAGAGCAGGTCAGTTTGACCCACAGAAGCACTGCGTAGTGCTCGTGGTGTAGACATTAAGCGCCCGTCAATATCAATACCAGAGTACTTTTCAAGTACCTTTTCAATATCAAATGCCATTCCTTCTGCGTTTTGCTCAGAGGATAAATAGCCAAACGGAAAAAAATCTATAATGGCAAACACAGGGCGAGTCCGCTCGGCCGCATAAGCATGGACGGCGAGCCCCCCCAGTATTATTAGCAGTCCTTTGACGAGCAGCCCTAACGACTTAATCACAATAAAGATCACAGCAGGTTAATTGATCGATTTACCCCTAATTGTAGACCAAGAACCCCCCGTAAAAGTGCCAAATCACCAGACAGGTTTGTTATTAAGGCTATATTCCTTAACCATTAATCTTTAACCACTAACGTCATTAGCCCCACAAACAGTTTCGCAGTGGCTTCGACCATGGTCTGGCGCTCAATAGCATAGCCACCCCGCAGCCAATGCGTTGCGCTTTGGCGCATAGCCCCCACGATGGAAATCCCTATCACTTCAATCTCATCATCAGGAAGGTCCACATCAGGATACAGCTGACGCGTCATCCATAGGATTAGCTCCGCAAACCCTAAGATATAGCCATGATATAGCTCATCTACGTCAGGGCTTACCCCCTCTAATTCAACCATACACACTTTAGCGACACGAGGGTCTTCTAACTCGTTGAAAAAGCAGTCTAATCCCGCGTGAATTACCTCTTCCGTCGACTTATTCGGCAATGCTATCGTGACCACATCAACGATACGAGCCCGAAGATTGGTCATCCGATCCTCATAGACCGCCACCAATAGCTTCTCCAAGCTACCGTAGGATTCATAGAAATATCGATCCGTTAACTTAGCCTGCCGACACAAGCCTCTAACGGTTGCTGATCTAAACCCGGTGGTACCGAACACTTCCAAACCCGCATCTAAAAATTGCTGGCGACGAGCAACTTTACGCTGCTCCATGCTCATGCCACCGTAGGTGCGTCCACTTTTTTTATCGTCTTGTTTACTCATAGCCGGTATTTGACAACACCTGTCTTCAGAAGTAAAGTGAAGACACTCGTCATCAGATGAATTGTATTACCCCTGATGATTTCAACAACACTAATTTGTTTTGCTTGCGCACCTTTCGGAGAAATACGGTATGAGAAACTATCAAGTCATTATTATCGGCAGCGGTTTTGGCGGCCAATGCGCAGCAATCAATTTAAAGAAGCACGGCATTGAAGACTTCCTTATTCTAGAGCGTCGAAGTTTTATGGGAGGTACCTGGTGCCAAAACAGCTACCCAGGTGCCGCCGTTGATGTGCAATCACCACTCTATTCCATCTCTAGCGAGCCCTATGACTGGAGCCAAATGTTCGTCGAGCAAAAAGAGCTAGAGGAATACACTAATTACGTCATCGATAAACACCAACTACGTTCTAAAACGGCACTTGATAGCAACGTCACCAAAACCCAGTGGAATGAAGAAGAGCACGTTTGGGAAATCCATACCAGCGGCAACGATCCCTATAAGGCCCAATTTATTATTAACGCGTCAGGCCCCCTCAGTACCCCCGTCATTCCGAACTTTCCGGGTAAAGATTCTTTTAAGGGCGAGTCATTTCATACCAATAACTGGAACCATGATTTTGACTATAAGGGCAAACGTGTTGCCATTATTGGGAGTGGTGCTAGTGCAGCCCAAGCCATTCCCGCCATCGCTGGAGACGTTAGTGAGCTGCATGTATTCCAGCGCACCCCGCACTGGGTAATGCCACGACCCGATCGTGTTTTCTCCAAGGTTGAACGTAAACTTCTCAAGAATAAGCGCGCCTATAAATCCTTACGCCAAGCCATTTATTGGGGGTTAGAAACCCGCGTCGTGGGTTTTAAATATTCAGACCTCATGCTAAAAGCCATGGCGCAACGAAAAGCAGAAAAACACATTCGCTCTCAAATTGCAGACCCAACGCTTCGCGCCAAGGTAACCCCTGATTACACCATTGGGTGTAAGCGAGTCATTTTGTCAGATACGCTATACCCCGCGCTTTGCCGAGACAATGTTTCGCTGCACAGTAAAGAGCAAGGGATAAAAGAGATTACCGACTCAGGGATCATCACCCAGGACGGCGAAGAAATCGAGTTAGATTTGATTGTCTACTCCACAGGATATGATGCAACAGATGGCGTGATCTCCTATCCGGTCATCGGTAAAGACAAACGAGAACTCAGTGATTTCTGGGATCAATTCCCCCGCGCGTATTTAGGCACATGCGTTCCGGGATTCCCCAACCTATTTATTGTGACCGGTCCCAATACCGGCATTGGTCACACCTCGGCGATTTTTGTCATCGAAGCACAGATGAATTACATCGTGAACAGCCTCAACGAATTAAAGAAGCGCAACAATCGATCCATTGAAGTGAAGGCGGATGCAGAACAACGCTATACCACTCACATTCATCAGGAGATGGACAAAACCGTTTGGAAATCCGGTGGCTGTACCAGTTGGTACCAGAGTAAGAGTGGTCATGTCATTGCGATGTTCCCAGGTTTTAGCTTTACCTATGAACGCTGGACCAAAAATTTCCGCAGCGCAGACCATGATTTTGCATAAACAACGATAATAGAAGGATCAGACTCATGAAGAACTTTGACAAAAAAATCGTTGTCATCACCGGTGCTGGATCAGGTATGGGGCGAGCCTATGCACTGGCATTTGCCAAGCAAGGTGCCTCACTGGCACTTTCCGATTACGACCAACAAGGGTTAGATGAAACCCTCCAGCTTGTTGATCAACACAGTAATCGCCAAGTTACCCACGGAACCTTTGACGTCTCCAACCGCGCCTCCTTTGAGCAATTCGCACAGCAAGTTAAAGAAGAATTGGGCAATGCGCATATTGTTATTAATAATGCAGGCATTGAGGGTAGCGCGAACCCCGTATGGACAACCACTGAAGACTCCTTGCGTAAGGCTATGGAGGTCAACTATTACGGGGTTGTGTATGGCACCCAAGCGTTTCTATCACAGCTAAATGCCAATAAAGAGGCGGCGATTGTTAACGTCTCCAGTATCTTTGGACTCATTGGCACACCAAACCATGCCGACTATTGTGCCAGTAAATTTGCGGTAAGGGGATTTACTGAAGCCCTGATGGCGGAATTGGATAGCAGCCACATACAGGTGCACCTTGTACACCCCGGCGGTATCGCCACCAATATCGCTCGACAACAACATTCACAAAAATTTGCTGAACATTACTTTCAAACCTCAGCGGATGATATCGCCCGCCATGTACTAAAACAGATCATCAAGAATCAGCCGCGGATTGTATACGGCCAAAGTTCAGGAAAAACCGCCTTAGGCGCTAAGTTTCTCCCTCTTAAAGTGCTAAAAAGTATTATTTGGCATGAGATGAAAAAGGTCATCGACCTGACGGACTACCATCAATTATCTACAAGCCCAAAAACGAAGGTTAAACTATGAAGAAGTTAGTTGCCCTACCCATCCTACTATTGCTCAGCGGTTTTTTACTTTGGGCATTCATTACCTACCCTAAAGTAGGGCACATTGCCTACGATAATCTCACCGTGGTAGAAGCAAAATTTCGAGGTTTAGAAAAGCACCAGGTGGACATTGGTGAATTAACCATGTCAATCTATCGCAGTGAAAACAAAGCCAATAAACCCACATTACTCATGCTCCACGGCTACAGTTCAGACAAGGATGTATGGCCCCGTTTTGCTAGTCATCTCATCGATGACTTTAATATTATTATCCCCGACATGGCAGGGCATGGTGAAACCGGATTCAGCGAACAGTGGAATTACAGGATGCCCGTACAAGCGGATCGCCTAGCCAAAATGTTAGAGGTGCTCGCAATTCCTCAGGTGCACGTCATTGGCAACTCCATGGGCGGTTTTGTCAGTGCGCATTTTGCAAAACGTCATCCAGACCGTACGCTATCAGCATTCTTGATCGACCCCGCTGGCGTATACTCCCCGACATTAAGTCGTATGGGAGAAATGATACTCACCGGTAGAAACCCTTTCGAGATCAATAGCCCAGAAGAGTTTGCCGAGTTTTACCCCATGACCATGGCTAACCCACCCTGGTTACCCGGTGTTGTTCTGGATGCTATTGGTGAAAAGTACGAAGCGCGCCGCCTAGAGCTACGCCATATCTATAACGACTTTCACGAAAAAGATATGCTCGACAATGAGCTTGCTGAAATCACCGCACCGGTACTACTTTTATGGGGCGGCCAAGACCAGCTATTACATGTTGATAGCGCGTCAGTTTGGCAGGCAGGCGTTCCCAATATACAGGTTGAGATTTGGGAAGAGATTGGTCATATGTCGATGCTAGAAGCACCGGCACGAACCGCTGCACTCTATCAAGCATTTCTTTCTACGCTTGCAAATAAGGGATAAGAAGATGAAGAATCTTGAAGGAAAAGTGGCTGCGATTACTGGGGCTGGCTCTGGCATTGGACGGGAACTTGCACTCAACTTAGCGGAGAAAGGCTGTCACCTTGCGTTAAGTGATATTGCCGATGAAGGTCTGCAGGAAACTGCAGCCTTATTGCAACAATATGGCATCAACCTTTCCACTCAGTTATTGGATGTATCCGATAAAGACGCCGTATTTGCATGGGCAGATGCAATCCATAGTGAATTTGGGAAGATTAACCTTATCTTCAACAACGCGGGGGTTGCGCTTTCAGGCACCGTCGATGCCCTATCCATCGATGATTACCGGTGGATTATGGATATCAACTTTTGGGGAACCATCTATGGTACCAAAGCCTTTCTCCCGTACTTAGAACAATCGGGTGAAGGCCATATCATTAATATATCCAGTGTCTTTGGCTTAACGGCGCAGCCATTAATGAGTGGCTACAATGCTAGCAAATATGCGGTACGAGGGTTTTCTGAATCGATACGCCAAGACCTTGAGCTCACCAACTCCAAGGTCAGTGTGACCTGCGTACACCCTGGCGGTATAAAAACTAATATCGCCAAAGCCGCTCGTATGTCTTCAAGTGTAAAGAAAGCCATCGGCATGGATAAAGATGACTCCATAAAAGAGTTTGAACAGTCATTTATTACCACCGCAGAAACTGCCGCGAATACGATCATTAAAGCCGTGCAAAAAAACAAGCGGCGCATTTTGATTGGGCCAGATGCACGTTTTTATGACTTAATATCGAGGGCCATGCCTGCCGGATATCAAAAGGTGTTTACCGAAGCCATCCGATGGCGCGGAAAATACAAGCAGAAAAATACTGCGCATTAATCACCGTAGAACTGTCACGGAGCCGATACCAACTCCGTGACAGTTTTTTACCTTATTCCTCTGATGCTTCCCACACTCCTTTAGAGAAAGCAGCGTACAAGACGGGCAATACAAATAACGTCAAAAACGTCGCAGTCACCAATCCTCCCACAATGACACTCGCCAATGGTCGCTGTATCTCAGCGCCAACACCGGAAGAAAGTAACATGGGAATTAAGCCCAAAGCGGAAGTAATCGCTGTCATCAGTACTGGGCGCAATCGGGAAACCGCACCATCAAACACCCCAACACCCACAGGGCTGCCGTCACGTATTCGTTGATTAATACTTTCGACCATCACCACACCATTCAATACCGCCACACCAAACAACGTGATAAACCCAATAGCGCTAGGCACCGATAAATATTGGCCTGATATATAGAGCGAAAACACTCCACCAATCACCGCTAACGGCACGTTCACCAATATCAATAACGCCTGACCGACAGAACCAAACGCGAAGTACAACAATAGCGCGACCAAAGCCAACGATACCGGGACAACCAGTGCTAATCGCTGCTGAGCACGGGACTGATTTTCAAACTGTCCACCAATATCAACGGAGTAACCCGCAGGTAAATCAACCTCCGTAGAGATTACTTTATTGATATCTGCCACAACGCTACCCATATCACGCCCTTGCACATTCGCTTGAATAACCACGCGGCGCTGAACATCATCACGCCGGATTTGTGGTGGGCCAGACTCAACCGCTATCTCGGCAACATCACCGACCCGCACCCACGCACCGCTGGGTGACAGTAAACGCAGCTCTGCGATACGTTCTTTATTATCTCTAAAAGATTTTTCAAAGCGCACATAAATATCATAGCGTTCATTGCCGTTAATAACCTGACCTGCCTCTACACCACCAAGACCATCACTGACAAGCGACATTAAGTCTCCTACTGATAATCCAAAGCGCGATAACGCTTGGCGATTAGGCTTTATCACCAGTTGGGCCTCACCGACAATCTGCTCCATCGCGACATCTCCCGCCCCAGGCACCGTTTTCACTACCGACTCAATAGCTTGACCTTTTTCAGCCAATACCGTTAAATCAGGGCCAAACAATTTGATGGCGAGCTGTGCTTTCACCCCCGACAACAATTCATCAACTCGGGTCGCAATAGGCTGTGAAAAATTCAGCAATAGCCCAGGGAACACTTCAAGCTTCTCTTCCATTAACCGTTGTAACTCAACACGACTTTTCGCACTCGTCCATTGGCTCACTGGTAGCAACCCAATATATATTTCTATGTTATTGACGGGTTCAGGATCGCCCCCTATTTCTGGCCGACCAATACGACTCAAGGCGTATGTCACCTCGGGAAATTCCAACAACATGGCTTCCAAATGAGGCGCAACGGATAACGCAGTATCCAAACTGGAAGATGGCGCAAGCGTTACACGCAAGTTAATCGTGCCTTCTTCTAACTCCGGTACAAACTCCGTTCCCAATCGAGGTAATACTGCAAGCGCAATAATAAGTAGAACGGAGGCAAATCCCACGATAAATTTCGGACGATTCAGTGCCCAATGCAATCCCCGTCGATACACCGCTTCTAACGCTACCAATAGCGGACTATCCTTAGCGTTGACCCCTCCCGAGAAAAAATACCTGGCCAGGGCAGGTACAATAATAATTGCCACCATTACCGCGGCGAGTATCGCCAGAATAATGCTCATAGCCATCGGCTGAAATAACTTGCCTTCCACACCCTCGAAACTGAATAGCGGCATAAATACCACAAGAATAATCGCTGTCGCAAAAAATATAGGCCTCGCCACTTCTTTTCCTGCCGCAACAATCAAATCGCTGATCGATGATGGTGATGCCCTTCCTGAAAGCGACATGCGTTTGAAAATACTATCTACCATCACCACGGAACCATCCACAAGCATGCCAATTGCCACTGCAATGCCACCGAGAGACATTAGATTCGCCGATATTCCCAACCAGGACATCAACATCAATGCGATACCAATGGAAATTGGAATCGACATGAGTACCAACAATGTCGCCCTTAGATTCATTAAGAATAATGCCAATACCAACACAATAAATAGAAATGCCAACAACAACGCCTCAACCACAGTATTCACTGCTTTATCAATTAATGCCGCTTGATCATAAAACACCTCAAACCGAACACCTTCTGGTAGTGCTTGCTGTATCAGTGCCACTTGCGCATTAATACCATCAATGGTTTCTTTGGTATTCGCCCCCATCCGCTTCAACACAATGCCCGATACCACTTCACCCAATGCCTCAACAGTTCCGTTATCGGCTCGACGGGTCATGGTTACCGCGCCCTGGCGTATCTCCCCACCGAATTCAACAGTGGCAACATCACTCACTGTCACCACCACGCCATCCACTGTCTTTAACGGAATACGGGATAAATCCTCCAACCCGCTAACACCACTTCGTAGCCAGCCCACGCCCCGAATCACCAACTGCTCCTGCCCGCGATTCATATACCAACCGCCCGCATTCTTATTATTATTTTCCAGTGCAGCAATCACATCTTGCTGGCTCAATTCGTAAGCCAATAGCCGAGAAGGGTTAACGTTAACCTGATATTGACGCACTTCTCCACCAAACGATAAGACTTCGGTCACCCCGTCCACCGGCATTAATAGCAGCTTTACCACCCAATCATTCAAACTTCGCAAGGCCATGGTATCCAGCCCTGTCGTATCATCCGCCAGCAGTAAATATTGGAACACTTGACCAAGCCCTGAGGTATTGGGGCCAATGTCCGGTGTCCCCATCCCCGTCGGAATTAATTCTTTTGCGGACTGTAGGCGCTCAAATACTAATTGCCGTGCAAAATAAATATCCACGCCCTCCTTGAAGACCACGGTAATACCCGACAATCCCGTTTTGGAGATAGACCTTACTTCTTCTACATCCGGCAACGCATACATCACCGCTTCGATGGGAAACGTGATCAGCTGTTCCACTTCTTCCGATGCCAATCCCGGTGCCTCGGTATTAATCGATACCTGCACGTTGGTCACATCAGGAAAAGCATCAAGGTTCAATTTTGGTATCACAAAAAAGGCACTGACACCCAAAGTAAACAATCCAATGACCACAAGTAGTCGATTCGCAACCGACCAATTTACAACGTTCTGTAACATGACATTAACTCAACTAATGGTTATGCGGATCAAAACCGCCCTTGGCGATTTCTGACGATACAAAAAAAGCGCCTTCAGTCACGACACGCGTACCGGCTGCGATACCGCGAATTTCGCGTAGACCACCAAGCGACCGGCCAACCTCAATCTCTTGAGGTC
>MABD01000030.1:0-22730 GCA_002162955.1 Gammaproteobacteria bacterium 45_16_T64 | reverse complement strand
GGTGCCCCGCCTCTTCACTTTCTTCTTCCACATACACGACCCAATCGCCATCACTACCGCGCATTAATGCCGATTCAGGTACCGCCAGGATTGGATCTTTGGTTTTTTGCGAAAAATACACATCGGCAAATTGCCCTGGGTGCAATCGATGTTCTGTATTGTTCACCAATAAACGTACTATTCGCGTACGGGTACGCTCATCAATAGTGTGAGCCGCTTGTATGACATTCCCGTCAAACCATTGGTCTCCCGATTTAATTCGAGCCAATGAACCCACAGGAAGTACTAACGTTGAGTTAGGCGGTAAACTGGCTTCAACCCACACCGTCGACTCCTCTGCGATTACAATGAGCGATTCGCCAGACGAGACACGCTGGCCTTGATGGAAGTCATCCGATAACACAACACCTTCTGCATTGGCTTGTAGCGTGTACTCACCCAAACCAGTGGATTCCGGTGTTAATCTCTCAATGTCGACCTTTTGTAAACCGTACGCTAGCAGTTTGCTTTTACTGGATTGCCACGTCGCTTTCGCGCTCAGATAGCGACTGTCACCCACGTTTTTTCGACCCAGAGTGGTCACTCTCAACCATTCAGCATTGGCGACAAGATATTCCCCCTGCGCTTCTGCCACAAATTCACTAAAGAGTGTGACGAGTGGCTGGCCGATCTTAATCGTGTCTCCAAGAGCCACATGACGCTGTACAATATTGGATTCTATTTTCGGAGAAACAACATAGCGCGTATAACCATTGGCATGCACTTCTGCAGGTGCATACTCGCTATACTGTAAATTGCTTGGGGTAATTTGACGTACAACGATCTTTGCAAGCGCTGAACTTTCTGCCGATAATTCTACCCGCACTTCCTCTTCTTCGTCATGATTGTCATGCCCCTCCTCTTCACTGTGACCTGTTTCTTCATGTCCCTCATCATCATGATCGTCATGTTCTTCTTCTCCATGCTCATCACTGTGTTCACCATGATCGTGCGCTTCATGAGCATCACTTTCCGCAAGCGCATTTGCACTCCAATAAGGGGTGAGCGCCAACACTGATGCTATCAGTAATACCTTGTGCATTTTGTTATTCATATTATTTGTTCTCCGTTTGACGAGTCGTCAATACCGTTTGAATTTGTGCCGTTTGCCTAAGCCAATGGATACTCGCCAGTTGATATTGCTCTTCTATATCAATGCCCGCTGCTTTGCTTTCCATTAAAGATCGGGATATTTGTAGATAATCCATGGTACTCAGGTCACCGCTACGCCATTGCTTCTTAAGTAATTGCTCACCCTGAGTATTTCTTCCCCTCATCAATGATTGCCAACTCGTCCTCGCGTGATACCGCTCTGCTAGCGTATTCTGAGCTGCTGTCATCTGATTATTCACCTGCTGTCGTATTGCGCGATAGGCTGACTCAGCCGATAACATCAGTTGCGTTTGGGCATCAGCGTTATAAGCCCGTGAATTGTCCAGGTTAAGCGGAATCGATAAATTCAACCCAACGACATTATCGGTGTCGGACTTTCCAACAATCACCCCCAGCGTTGGATCGACGGTTGTTTCTGCCGATACCAGCTCCGCCTTGGTTTTCGACAACTGCCACTGACTTTCAGCGAACCGTACATCAGGATGACGGGTAAGCCATTGCTGCATATTTTCGGGGGACACTTCCACTGCACCACTACGCCAAAAATGAGAAGGGATCACCCATTCCTGTGAAGGTAATCCAGGTAGTAGCTGCTGAATCCGGCTCGCACTTTCCTGCACTGCAATTCGAGCATTGGCACTTTCCATTAACCCCTTAGATAACCCCGTCACGGCTAACTGAGCATCAATATCACCGATATCCCCAGAACGCTGCCGCTCTCGAATCAGTGCCAACAACGCATTCAAATTTTCTTGCTGCGTTACCGCCAATGTCGCCCGTTCAGCGGCGGCATTCCACACCACCAGCGCATTAAGTACATCATCTTGAAAAGCTAACAGCGTATTGTCGAACCGCTGTGATGCAAGCTGCTGAGAGTAGTCACCAACGGTCCGTTGGAGCTTTCCTTTACCCTGCCAATCAATGGTTTGTGACAGACCAAATTGATAATTATTGGCATCGCCCTCTCGCTCAAATTCAGTCGTCAACTCAGGGGAGTAATACCGCGACGCTTGTATTGCCTTGGCCTCCAGCGTCTCTCCATCACGCTGCTGTCGCGCAGTCGTCACCGTTGCACTGGAATAAATATACTGCTGCAATCGGCTTCCCCACGAGGGAGCGGCTAGGCTAGAATTTTCTGCACCGAAGCTTTCAGCATTGGCAATACTGCTGACAATACCTACAGAAATACAACTGACAACATAAAACACAACGCGCAGGCGCACAGGCTTGAAGCGCGTAAAAAAACACTTTTTCATAACATCGTCCTAGAAATAGTCGCGAGACATTACATCGAGGTTTTATAGACCCTCGATGTAATGTCTTTTAGACACCGCAATTAGTTAGCAATATTGCTCGCATGCATGGGGGCATTTTCTACTGCTGGTGTATTTTTATGGAAGGACAGCTTCACACGGCTATTCGCGGGAAGTTGCTGGGGGATATTTGCAGAGAAGCGAACGCCACCCTTCATCTTACGTTGGCGAGTTAAGGTATCAGTCGATAATGCAATGGTTGTCTCGGTAATTTTTTTACCCTCTGGAGATAGCGCTACAACGTCTACATGCCCATCGATAATCCCCATTTGTTTCGCGGCAGTCACTCGGCCGCTCACTCGAGTACCCTCTGCTGAGGGGTATGCCAGAACCCGCTGAATAAACCAAGGTTCGTTAGACTGATTTGATACAGAGGTAGAATAAGATTCTGCTGCGTAAGCAGACGTTGAGGTAATAAGTACAAACAAAATAGCCGTCAGAAATTTCATATGAAATTTTCCTATAAAAATAGTGTAATAAAATGCCAAGCTGGCTTATGTATTAAGAAAAATAAGTAATACGATTACACAATAGGAGGGCGTAGCGCAGGGGAAATAACCATGGAATAGTAATCAACGGATCGCTTCCAATGATTTTTATCACCTTGAGAAAAGGCGAACGACTTACAGGTGACTAATACGGCACAGCTACTATGGCAATGACAACAATGCTGACAGTCGTCCATCGCGGCAGAAAAATCCGCATTGGTATTATCAGAGGTTGTACTGTCGTCACCTAGGGCCTCAAGAACGCTGTCGTGTTGGATCTCGATATGTTGATCACCGCGTTGATGTGAACTGTGTTCGTCAGCCATAGCAACAAAAGACTGCATGGCAATCAGTGTTACTAATAAGTAAGTTAGGCTTTTTCGAATCATGTTCTCGTTGATCACACTAGGTTAATGACATGTTTACGTTAATAAAATATTAGTCAAGGTCTCAGTAAAAGACCCATTAGGAAAGCCACCGACGGTGCCATCTCCTAACGGGTTAATAGACTATCAAAATAACCACAAGTTTCAATTTAAATTTTCGCTTACGGCTATTCGCTTACGATAGCGTTGCTGAAGGGCCAAAAGTTTCGTAATGAATATTGGCTTCGTTAAAACCAATTGCCTTGCAATGGCTATTCAACGCAGCCATAAACCCCTGAGGCCCACAAAAATAGACATGGGTATCATCACTGATTGGCATATTATTTTCCGCCAACCACGCCGTTAACACCTCCTGATTCAAGTACCCTTGGTGATCAGCCTCAAGCCCTTCATCTACCACGGTTTTATAGGCGAATGAGGAATTCTTATGGCATCGTTGTAGCTCTTCCTTAAATATTTGCTGCTGCTCATTTCGAGCACATTGCACAAACATAATATCCGCAGGGCTCACTCCCTGACGTAAGGCCTCATATAGCATGCTGATCATCGGTGTAATGCCCACGCCTCCGGCAATGAAGAGGTGCTTGTTCGCATCTGTATTCAATGTGAATACGCCGGTGGGTGCCTGTAAGAAAACTGTCGTCCCCACATCACTTTGATGTAGGTGATTGGACACCAATCCATGGGTTTCAGATTTGGTGGTGATGCGTAAATGCGCCTCCCCCCCATTTCCTGAAAGTGAATACTGACGAATTTCATCAAACTCAGACGCCTCGGGGTTAGCCTTCAACCCCACATACTGTCCCGCTTTATAAGCAGGTATCGCAGCACCATCAGCGGGAATCAAGTAAAACGATTTCACCTCCGGCGTTTCCTCGACGATATCGCTGATAACAAACTCTCGAAAACCGCGCCAACCGCCGGCTGTCGCCTCATTGGTCTTATAGATAAACTCCTCTGCATCAATAAACACGTCAGCCAGTACGCCATACGCTTCACCCCACGCCACTAGCGCTGGGTGGCCTAATGGCAAATCCAATACCTTCTGAATCGCCGCCAATAGATTAGCCCCCACGATGGGGTATTGCTCCGGCTGTATACCTAGGCTTGCATGCTTATTCGCGATGCGAGCAACCGCCGGCAAAATCACCGCCAAATTATCAATATTGTTAGCATAAGCTAACACCGCGTCAGCCAATGCTCTGGGCTGCTCGCCCCGCTGTTGATTCACCTGATTGAATACATTCTTGAGCTCAGGATTCTGCTCAAATAGCGTTTGGTAGAAGTATTTGGTAATCGCACCGCCATGTTCCTGCAATAGGGGTACAGTGGATTTTACGGTCTCAATGGTCTCTGGGCTCAACATGCCTAACTCCTTAGATGGTATGATCAATAAAGATTCATCTCATATGCATCTTTATAAGGTGCATTCTACATGTATCTTTTAAAGCCACAAGCCCCTATACTCTTTTTTATCCTAATAAGTTGAGCCTTCCCTTCTATGCAGTTGACCAAACATACCGATTTTGCCTTTCGCATACTGATCTATTTGGCCGTGCTCGATAAGGACTCCCTGACCACCATTAGCCAGCTAACCCAGAGTTTTGATATCTCTAAAAGCCATACGATGAAGATCGTTAACAAGTTAGTGCATCATGGCTGGGTTAACGCCATCCGGGGTAAGAATGGCGGAATCAAACTCGGTATTGCAGCGGATCAAATCAAGCTCGATGAAGTAGTACGTTTGATGGAACAGACATTGGAGCCGGTCAACTGTCACACTCCCGTGTGTGCGCTAAATGATGTTTGCCAACTCAAAGGAGTGCTCTGGCAAGCACAACATCAATACATGGCTCACCTTGGGCAGTTCACATTAAAAGATATACTGAACGAGAAAACCGAAGAGGTTGTGCGTTTTATCCAATAAGCCCTTGACCCTAGAGTGCGCTCCAGGCCTTAATGTAACGCTATGAAATTACCTAACACAGCATTTATTCTCATTCTCTGGTTTGTTTGCCAACAAGTCAGCGCTGTGACGTCGGGTATGTTTATGGGCCAACACGCGCCAGATAATGACCCTGTTGTAACTACTGTAGTAACTACCGTAGTAACTACCGTTGTTTCCACCACAGAACAACATTGCGACGAACCTTCTGAACACACTGAAGCTACCGCTAACATGGCAACTCAAGATGAGTGCTGTGAAATTGACTGTGACTGCAGTATCAACGGTTGCCAATCCTTACTTAGCTCTTCACATAATAATGCCGATAACGCTGCGCCACTCTCTCCGGTGGACCACTATGCGTTTATTCTTTTGCAGTCTTCTCCTAGCTCTTTGTTCCGCCCACCTATACTCAGCTAATCCCAGGGCAAATCCGCCCACTCAACGCGACTACTCAACGCGAGCACTCAACGTAAATGCTCATTCAGTCAGCCACTAGACCGGCTAGCACCCCATCGCAGTTAAGGATTAGATCATGAAATTCTCTACACCCATCGCCAGACCAACAACCGTGTCTCGCCGTCAGTTTGTCACCGGTGTATCAGCCGCCAGCATGCTTTACGGCGTCGGAGGCCTCTCGGCGTCACAACTTGTCGCGGCCACCCAAAGCCGGACACAGCAACCACCGCAACTATTACGAGGTACCCAATTTGACCTCAACATCGGCTATCAACCGGTGAACTTTACCGGTAAAAGCCGAATCGCCACCGCAATCAATGGCTCGGTTCCAGGTTCAGTATTGCGCTGGAAAGAAGGCGAGCGCATCACGCTAAATGTTACCAACTCATTGAAGGTCGATAGTTCAATTCATTGGCATGGGCTCATTCTTCCGAACAATATGGACGGCGTACCCGGGCTTACCTACGACGGCATTAAACCTGGCGAGACGTTCCAATATCAATTTAATGCAGTACAAAGCGGTACATACTGGTACCACAGCCATTCGGGTTTTCAAGAACAAACCGGTGCCTACGGCGCTATTGTCATTGACCCGAAAGAGCCCGATCCCGTTGAATATGATCGCGATTACGTGGTGATGTTATCGGACTGGTCCGATGAAGCCCCAGAAGATGTGTTTGCGAAACTAAAGAAGATGAGCCACTACTACAATTTCCGCGAACGTACCGCCGGGGATATTTGGCAAGACGTCAAAGACAACGGGATCGCCAACACCTGGAACAAACGCAGCATGTGGAACCGCATGCGCATGAGTGAAACTGACATATCCGATGTCACCGGTTATACCTACACGTTCCTAATGAACGGCATTACACCAGACGACAATTGGAAGGCGTTATTTGCATCAGGAGAGAAAGTTCGCTTACGTTTTATCAACGCAGCTGCAATGACCATTTTTGATGTGCGCATTCCTGGTTTAAAAATGACGGTGGTGGCTACTGACGGGCAAAACATTCAACCCGTCAGTGTGGATGAATTCAGAATCGGTGTTGCTGAAACCTATGATGTGATTGTAGAGCCCAGCGATGACAGCGCGTATTGTATCTTTGCTCAATCCATCGATCGCACGGGTTATAGCCGAGGCACGCTAACACCCAATACCCATTGGACTGCCGATGTACCGAGCATGGACCCTGCCCCCATATTAGGCCACAGAGATATGGGCATGGATATGCAAGGTATGGATCACAGCATGCATGACATGGGCAACATGAAAAGCATGGGAGAAAGCAAGTCCGGCATGGGCAGTATGCAGGGCATGGATCATAGCAGACATGACATGAGCAACATGAAAGGCATGGACCACAGCAAGCATGATATGAGCAGCATGGCCGCAATGCAAAGCACCGGGCTTGGTAAAGCAGGCACCGGTAGTACGAGCGAGATCAATCATGTTACCAGTGAATTCGGTCCCCACGTCGACATGCGCGCGGAGAGTCCGCTGGACGGTTTGCATGACCCCGGTATCGGCTTGCGTAATCACCAAGAGTTATACGGTCGTAAAGTATTGACCTATGGTGATATCAAAAACCTCTACCCCACCATCGATACCCGCGAACCCAGCCGAGAAATCGAGCTACACCTCACCGGTAATATGAGTCGATATATGTGGTCAATGAATGGCATAAAGTTTGCCGACGCAAAACCATTGGAACTCAGTTATGGCGAGCGAGTACGCATTACCTTAGTCAACGACACCATGATGACTCACCCGATTCATCTGCATGGTATGTGGAGTGAATTAGAAACCGGCGATGCAGCCTATATGCCTCGCAAGCACACCATCATCGTGCAACCCGGCTCTAAAATAAGTTACTTGGTAACCGCTGATGCCAAAGGTCGATGGGCCTATCACTGCCATTTACTGTTCCATATGCCCGGCATGTTTAGAGAAGTAAGGGTGAGCTAGGAGAATTATTATGAGCACAATCAATACGGTATTGCACAGAATTCAAGACGGAAATAACAACACTATGCGCTCTTATCTTTCAGCCGCCACACTATCAACCGTGCTGCTTCTGCCTATCATCACATCAACCCAGGCAATGGCTGCGTCCAAAGACGATCCCATTGTATCCACCGTAATAGTGGACCAACTGGAGATCAGAGATAGCACCGACGATGACCCGTTGATCATCGAAGCTCAAGGTTGGATCGGACAAGACCTACATAAGCTGTGGTTTAAGGCCGACGTTGAACATGTAGATGGCGAAACCGAAGAAGCAGAACTGCAAGCACTCTACAGTAAAGCATTTACCCCCTTCTGGGATATTCAGGCAGGTGTACGTCGGGATTTTAAACCCACTCCTGGTCGCAACTGGGCAGTATTTGGATTCCAAGGTTTGTCTCCGTATTTCTTGGAAATTGATACGGCACTGTTTATTGGAGAAGGAGGACGCACCGCATTGCGACTGGCAGCAGAATACGAACTCATGCTCACACAGCAATGGGTATTGTCGCCTGACGTAAGTATTAATTTCTACGGTAAAGATGACGAAGACACCGGCGTTGGAGCGGGCTTAGCCGATGCAGAAGTGGGCTTGCGTATCCGCTATGAAATACGCAGAGAGATTGCACCTTATGCAGGGATTGTTTGGCAGAGTCAATACGGTAAAAGCGCCGACTATACACGAGAGGAAGGTGGCGATGTATCGGACACCCAATTTATCCTAGGTATTCGGGCCTGGTATTAATCGACTGTACCATTTTTTGTTTACTTAAAAGGAACAATATTATGACAATAAATCCTACACTGCTATCTACATTACTATCTACATTAACGTTAGTGATCGCAGCAACACTTTCCAACACAGTACTCGCTGGTGGTTCACACGGGCATGATAAGCAACACTCAATGAGCCCAGTAGGTATGCCTGTCGCTGACGCCCAAGCGACAAAAACCATTCAGGTCACCACATTGGACACAATGCGCTATACCTATTCTCCCCCACTAGACATCAACGCCGGCGACGTCGTTACATTTATTGTCACCAACAAAGGCAATATAGAGCATGAATTTTCCATTGGAGACAACGAAGAACAACGCAAGCATCGTAAAATGATGCAAGCCATGCCTGATATGGATCATGCCGAAGGCAATACCATCAAGGTGAAGCCTGGTGAAACCAAGACAATTACTTGGCAGTTTTCTGCATTAAAAGACGCCATCATCGCCTGTAATATTCCAGGGCATTTCGAGGCGGGCATGTACACCTCTCTTGATAAGTAACGTTAAGAAAGAGCGCTAGTGGAATCACTTGATCTCTCTTATGACCTTTACTCGATTATTCATTTTAGATTTTCCCACATAACCAATAGCATTAGGCGTGCGGGAGACAAATTCGACAACCCTTTCCTCCGTATCTAGCGAATACGGAGGAATCCCTTTGCCCGTAAAAATCAGGCGTGACCAATAGGCTTTTAGCTGCTGAAGCGTTTTTTGAGTCACTGCCTCATGAAAATAAGCCTTTATATCGGAATCATTATTAATGTCGACAACTTTAAGCCGTTGACCATCGACCCTTTTCTTTCTTTTTAGGTACACCCCAGCCAAGTCACCCTCACTAATGGTGTTTATGACGCTATCTTTGTGAACAATAACAACGATATTCTCAGCGAAAACATTAGCGGCCCAAAAGAAGGGAAACATCAACAACAACATCTTTATCAATTGACTCATATCCCCTCCTTAAAAAACCATATCGACAACAAAACCATATATCATGATGTTGTCTTGTTCAGGGATAACCACAGTATCAATTTCATCTGTCGTCTTGGATTTTTCGAATTGAGCGATGGTTCCATCTCGATTCGTAATGCGCTTCGCCTCAAGTTTTATGACTGTATTGGAATTAAAGGAGTAGTTAATTCCCAAGGTGTAAGAATCATTCTGTTGATTCCACAAACCCTGGGCCACCTCTTGAATCGTCCCCCCGGTTGCAGCACCCAGCGCATCAATAATACGCGCGTCCTCTCGAATATCATCATCAGTAGATTCATGGTGGGCGAATGTTAGGTGCGGCATCCACTTCCCAAATCGCCGCCCCAAGGTGAGATAGTAACTTTCCGTATCCACAAAAAGTCCCTGAATATCAAACGTTGCCCACTCAGATAGGATTAACCACTTTTCAGTTTCATAACGAATCCCCACATTCCGATAGGTGATTTCAGTATCTTCATTGGGGATAATAGCAATATCTTCATCAAAGGATTCCAACACACGGTTTACCGACCGAAACGTCTCGTTTTCCAAATACGTGTCGGCTCGCATAGAGCCCCCACGCAATGCCAGTGTAAAAGGTCCATAGTTAAACTCATACATCACGCCAATCACGGACACATCAAAACGAGAGACAGTCCCCTGATCCTCACTTTGTAACAACTGTAACGCCGCATTATGATAGGTGTTGCCCGCACCCTCCCAATTCATATTTAGCGAAACACCCTGTGCCCAATCCGTTGGGATAGGGTCATATACCTCAGCCGGAGGCCTAATCCATGGATACGCAAACCCGACTTCGACATAATCACTTAACATGAAGAATTGGGGGCGCACCCTACCCAGCATCACATCAACATTCTCGTTCACTTGGTATTGCAGATAGAACCAGTCAGCATCAAACTCTGATTCAAAGCCACCCCTAGACATCATTTGTGACACAACTTGCAGGCTATCGGTAATAATAAACCTGGCTTGAATAGCAATGATCGTATCGGAGTTCCAATCTAGCTCATTATCTGGTCCACTATTGCCCCATTGAACTTCTTCGCTAGCATCCACTTTCGCAACACCGGCAGAAATAAACCCATTCCATTTAATTCGATTGGCGAGATCCGCCATCTCAGAAACATCTTGTACATTTGCTTTAAGCGCCGAAATTTCCGCTTTTTGCACATCGATCATTTCCTGCTGATGTTCTAATTGCCTGGATAATTCGTCCACTTTTTCGAGCAATATATCAGCACTCGCAAGAGGACAAACCATAGCCAACACACCTGCCCACAAGCAAATAACACCCGCATTTTTACTCATTATTAACCTCAAGACCTAGCACCGACGCTGACCAACCCAAAATAGCACAACCTAAGTGCAGTCTAGTAAAGCATAAAGCTTAATCAAGAATTATAGAATAGGAGATAATGTTAGCTGCTATCTGCACTCTTACCTGCACTCGCCTGGCAACAGCTAACCACAAGAAGGTTCTGCTAATTAAGTACCATCTCCATCGGCTGGTATTCAAGCCCAGCCGACACCCCAACATCCCCAGTACAGGTAAACCCATAGTTCAGGTAAGCAGAAACCGATGTCAGCGATGCGCTCACCGTCAGGATATCACCACGTGCCTTCGGGAGTACCGCAGAAACCAAAGACCCACCTACCCCTTTTTTCTGAGCATTTGGGGATACAAATAGCATCGCAATATGGCGACCCTCTTTAAACTCCATGAACCCTACGACCTCTCCCTTTTCTTCGTAGGCCAGCATTTCATTATCTGCATCCAGTCGCTTAGTAAAATTCTCTACCGACGCAATATTCTTAAAGGTCTCAACACCCTCATCCGTTAACGTCGGTGCCACTGATTTCATAAATGCATCAAGGCATATAGACCGCACGCGAGCCAAATCTTCTGGCTCAATTTTCCTTATAGACATCGTTCATCCCTAATAAATTCAGCGCATCGGCGAAATCCAATGCAGCGTAATCCAAACATACCACAATTATACTTTTTTATAGTTTCTGATTGTAAACTGCACGCTAAACCCCAAGCTCTCATATAAGGGTTGACCCGCCTGAGATGCCTGCAAGACAACATACTTACCCTGCCACTGTATGCACGCTGCAATAATTTCTCTCATAAAACATCGAGCAATGCCTTGCCCCCGAAAAGAACGTTTAACACCCACCTGATGCACACCGACAATATCGCCCGTTTTATACAGCAACGCACAGGCCACAGCCTGCTCATCTTGATAGGCCAATAGTATCTGTACATCCTTATCATTCATTAACCCTTCAATAACAGAACGATCTATCGAGTATGCAAAGGCTTCGCTACCAATATCGACCCAACGTTTGATATCGTCGAGCGTGGACACCGGCTTCACTTGAAACGATAGAGGTGAAGACGTTGAATATGCAACGCTCTCATCAAGGGCCATGTACATCGCTGTTTGCTCAAAGGCACAAACCCATTGTTGTTCTAGCAACGGCTTATCATTACCAGCCGTCGAGGGCCATACCGACAAGACAGCTGATTCGGGGATATTAGTAGAATAATGCTCCAGCCATGCAACATCATTAGGGTCTCTCAGTAACAAATTGCTCACAGCCTCTGCGTTCCAATCAGGCCAACACCGGTGAGGCCAGTGCGTATTAATATGCAACAAGGGTAATTCACCTTCCTTAACTGCTCTGGAGCCATACTTTCTCCATAGGCCGGTTAAGTTAGTTATATTGGCTTTATCAATATGCATCGCTAGGCTCCCAATTCAGTAATAACACGCCGGCTATGAGTGAAATAGCACCAAACGCTTTGACAGTATTAATCGACGTGACCGGCAGACCAAACCAACCGAAATGACTTGCGGTAATGGCAATTAACATTTGTCCAGAAAGCGCATACGACATCATCGAACCTACCCCCATTTTGGGGATCAGATAATAGAACATACCAACACCAAAAGCGCTTAAGGCACCACCTGAAAACCATAAATACCAAGGGACCGATTTAAGCTCCGCCGCCTGAGGGTAATGTTTCGTTGATAGCAGCATCGCGCATACTGTAAAAACGCCACTGCATAAAAAGGCGACACTTGTACTGAGCATAGAGCTTTTGAGTAACACGCCTAATTGGGCGTTCATGCTTGATTGGATAGCAATGGCGGCACCTGCCACCAACGCTAGCAAGGATAAATGACTCATCTTGATCTGTCCGATTTATATGACTGATTAACTAACTGATGAGGAACAGGATACGGCGCGCACCAAGAGAAGACATTTACATAGGTTGATAAACTACAAATTCTTTCGAATACGGCTCAATTGCGTGGGGGTAATACCCAGATGGGATGCGATATGATACTGAGCCAAGCGATCCACCAAATTAGCGTGGTCTTCGACAAAACGTAAATACCGTTCTGTTGCATCCTCCTGTACGATCTCTACTTCACGCGCGTCTTTTGCCAACAGCCAGTTTTTTTCTAGGTAATAGATTTGAAATAACTTCAAATCGTCTTTTTCAATCATTAACTGTCTATAGGCTAAAAAGTCGATTTCAATAATGAGCGTCTCCTCTATTGCTTCAAAGGCAAAGGCTGACGACGTAGAAGTGAGTAGCGCCGTCATAGAGCCCGGGAACGTTCCCTCATCAAAGAAGTTCTTATTGTACTCATTACCCTTTTCATCACAGACATAACCTCTGACTAAGCCCCGATAAACATAGGCATACGTCGTTGGAGTGTCACCAGCACGATAGAGAAGACAGCCCTTCGGGAGTGACCGGAACGTAGATATCCCCATCAATGCGTCCCAGGTATCATCACCGATAGATGAATATGACGCGAGGGACTCTCTCAGTGCAAGGTAGGCTTTGTCTTCATCATGCATTATCACTATCTCCTTATGCCCTAATACCCTTTACTTTGGAAACCAAGGAAAAAACATGCTTGTTGTTTCTTGGTACGCTTTATACTCCGCGCGTTTACGGACCGAATAGTATTCAGCAGGCGTTGCCCCCGTTAGATACACCAATGTGACATACATCATGATAGAGGCAAACAGTGCGCCCACACCCAAAGCTATCCATACCATTATTGGCTCCGCTGCACTTAACGCCAACCACGATGGTATTGACGCTATCACTAACCCCGTCCATACCATCCACTCCGCAAAGTAATTAGGATGGCGACTATAACGCCATAAACCGACATTGCAGACTCCCCGTTTATTTTTGGAAATAAATAGCATTTTCTGTCCATCAGCAATCGATTCAAAAACATAGGCAACACCCCATATTACAATACCCAACACCTCTAATACAGAAAGTGAATCACTGCCATTAGTAGCCATTAAAAACCCCGGAAATGCCAACACTGAGATATTAGCAAATCCTTGCACCATGATCTCTGCCAAGACGAGCAACGTAATGTGCTTTGTGCCCGATTTCTCAAATATCATACGGCGATATTGATAACGAGGGAATTCACTCTTAAAGATCACGCCAGTGGCTTTTGCCATTGTTAACGCACCAATCCCCATACGAAGACCAATAAAGAGATACACCCCACCCACAAGCGTCTTGCGCACAATATCACCGTCACCCATGACAATGATCAACACACCAATAATCGCCACCCCAAAAGGCCAAGCGATATCAACATAAGACATTCGTCCCGTGCGCAAAAATGGAATACAGGCAACCACAATAAAGAATGTGACCTGTATCGCTGCATTCACAAGCAGCAGGTCAACTAGCGCCCCACTACTCGAAAACAAAGCGATACACCATAATGAAATAAAACTAAGACTCAAACCAAACGCTAAACTCATCACACACCCTTAATCATCCAATAGGAGAACATCTACGCACTTCAACTATACACCCAATACTAGCGCCTTATATTGCCAACTAAACGCGCGGTATTCTGCGGTTAGGGGCGACAGATACGCGGCAAATGTTGCCAACCCACGGCGATATTTGAAGCCCATTGAGTTGTTTCACTGATAATGCGACACTTCTATGAACCTTGAGGAAAGCCACGTAACCAATGAAAGATAACGATTTTTATGTCACTGGCATCGCGCTATCTCAATTTGTTTATGGGGCAGAGTCCCTTGGTATTGCCGGCGTAGAGACCCTTACGCAAGCCGGTCTCAGCAAAGAGCACCTGCTCCCCACAGCACGGGTTCCCGAACCGCTGTATGAAATGACACTGCTTAGACTAATGCTCGCCAGTGAAAGCGACAGTTTTGGCGTAGATATTGGGCAACAGTTAATGCCCCCATTGTACGGTGTACTGATGTCACTGGCCTTCAGCTCCGCAACTCTTGGCGAAGCGCTCAACAATATGGCTCGTTATCAGGGCCTAGCCAGTGGTAACTGTGGCGGCATCGCGTACCTCGTCGATGGACCCACGGTGGAATTATCGGTGGCCATGACACACAAGAACCCCATTGTACGGCGGCATATGGCAGAGTTTGTGATAACACTGTATTGCAGCCTACTCCGGCTCATAAGCACACGCGCTGAACTATCTCCCAAGCACGTTTGGTTAGAACACCCGCCTTATTCTACTGCTGCCCAGCACCGTCTGGAATCGATTGTTCACTGCCCTGTCACCTGGAATGCTGGCCGTACTCGAATGGATATCGACAAAGATATCCATAAACTCCCCATTCATGGCCACGGTGACGACAACTTGCGACTCGCCAAACAACTCGCCCAACAGCAACTGGAAGAACTCGACAAAAGAACGTCATCAGTGGAAAGTATCAAGTGGCACGCAAGGGAACTCATGCTATCGGGCTCCCCGCGCCGGGACACCGTTGCTGAGCGCCTAGGGGTTTCCACCCGAACACTCGACCGACGATTAAAAAATGCAGGGGTCAGCTGGCAAGAGTTGCTCGATGGGTTACGCGCGCAGCTAGCCATTGAGTACCTATCAGACCAGGAGCTAACGATCGCACAGATCGCTGAAAAGCTAGGCTTCAGTGAAGTCAGAGCCTTTCAACGACGTTTCAAAATATGGACAAGCATGACACCATCAAGCTATCGAAAACAGCTACTCTAGATCATGCAAAAAAAGTTAAGTTTATTTCCATCCAAGTCACGAAAATAACCGGCATAAAAACTGTCGCCCCTTTTCCCTGCTGGCCCCTCGTCAGTGGCACCCAGCTCAATAGCCTTTGCATATAACGCATCAACTTGCTGCGGGTTTTCCACCGCCAGCGCAACCATAACACCATTGCCCACGGTTGCGGATTCGCCATCAAAGGGCTTGGTAATAGCCACACTGGGTTTAGCTGGATCAACGGCCCACGCGATAAAGTTCTCATCTTCCATGAATCTTGTTGCGCCAATTTCAGACAATAAGGCGTCATAAAATTTAGCACCACGTTGTAAATCGTTTGTACCTAACGTTACGTATCCGATCATTTCTTAAGCCTCACACATTAAGTTAAATTTCTGAGGCTTTTAAGGTACAACAGATAACTGTATATATAAACAGTTATCTTGGTAATATCCAAAAATTTCGTTGTCGTCCATGGTAGGGATACGCAATGCTAGCGGGCAATCAAATCCGCCCGTGGCACATGACACAACCATTGTGGCGTGTTGCGTAGCTATCTGAATATTCATCCTCATCAAAGCTCGCATACTTTTCCAGTAAACGATCTGGGTCAGCTCGCTGCGCATCAACCAACGCCTTCCACGCCCAGTCATCGTAACCATCCTGAACTGCAACAACTTCCAGTTGATCGATATACTTATCCCTCAATCCCATGCGGGCATAGATGGATGCTAAATGATACTCCAGCCCAGGTCTCGCGAACGGTGCATGCAATGTGTTCTGCACACAAAACGCTACCTCAGGAATACAACCAATCTTCACCTGAGTATCCATCGTTTTCTGCGGAATACCGGTGCTTATGGGATAGTTCATGGTTACCCCCGTCACGGCAAACGCAGTACCGACATTAATCGGCTCAATCACATCAGGGTTACCGCTATTAAGTGCCATATCCAAGCTGGCTAATCCTTGAGTTAGCGCCAAATCATGGTTACCCATCACCTGTGCATTGGCAATATCCAACGTGATATTAAACGACGCCGCCACAAAGTTTCCTGGCTCTAACTCCTCGACGCGTGCAAAGTCTTTTTGAGCGAACAAGCTCGATAACGCCAAATAGATAATTTGCCCGTTCTCGATACCCATCGCCATATAAAACATACCTCTCAATTGATACAAACGAGATAGCTTCACTTTAAAGGCAGGAGAATCATCACCCACAGATTCATTAAGCTTGATGGCCTTCCCCATATAAGACAGCGCAGCCTTTCTAGGCGTTAATCGGCCATCTGAATAAGCATGCCAAAACTCCGTTTCAGCACACTCAAAACGCTCATCCGGCGACTGTAGTTGCAAAGACACGGAACAACGCAGGTCTTCATATGGGCTAGGGAACCGAGGGGCCGACTCCATACGCCGCTTGGGAAGCGCAAGGGAGCTTGTGTTGTTACCACAATCCCCCCGCTCAAACAGGGATTCGTCATAAAACAGTTCAGTAGAACCATCACACAACGCCCCTAACGGCAAACCGTCTTCCGTCACCGTTACAGGCTCAACCAGCTTAGAACAGCCGGAAACAAAAAATACCGCACACAGCAGACCTACCAGCGTAGGTGTTATACGTTGACTTACCATCCTAAACCCTTTTTCTTATTATTAAGTCGTTTGGAGCTGAGAGCATACGACAAAGTGACCTTCAAGTCATTTGATTTTTATGCAGCTATCAGAACGCTCCCAAACCAATACGCAAGGCTACCGCCCGTGCGTATTTCTATCGTTTCAACTTTTTGAAATCGATAACCCGCATCAAATATATTTGTCCAGAATGTCCGTACACCTTCACGCGTTGTAATTCGACCAAAACCAGGTGCTAAGAATTGAGTTTCTTCTTTATATAATTTTTATGAGAACACGTTGCTGTTTGGTTTCCGTATACCCTAGCTCTTGATAAAACTGATGCGCTTCAACACGAAGCGCATTGGCCCTAACGCGTATTTCTTTAACATAATTTGAAAGCCATTTCTCCGCGTGTACCACGAGTCCCTTACCCAGCCCTTGGCCTCTAACGCTTTCAGAGACCACCAGGCTAACAATCTCACCCTTTATTCCTTCAGCCAAGCGAATATCAATAATAGCTGAAATGCATCCACATAGATCACCACCTATTTCCACAACAAAAACATCACTACCGTTTTCTCGTAGAGCCTTAACGTTATCACGAATGCTCTCGGTGCTATGCTCGTAACCAAGTTGACACACTAGTTCAACGATAGCCCCAGAATCCTTGTCTTCGTATCTTCTATATATTGGTTTCGTCATAATTGCTTCCATTTAACGTTGCTAGCCCTCGTTAAAACACACCAACAACACACCCTCTCCATCATTGAAATCTAGCCATTTTCTTCCAACATTTTCCTTCTGTATTCAAATAACGGAACCAATGAAAAAACAAACAATAACATAACCCCGCTAACCCCATAGTCAAAAATCATATCCTTAGGCAAAAACTCAACGTCTGGATCATAGAATACGATTAATACCATTAAAAAAGCGTAGACAGATAATAATGACTCTATAAATTTGAGAACTGGGTTATCTATGTTATACCCCAATATCTTCGGATTATCGGCAAAATTTTCTGGATACTTTCTGTATTCAAAAAAGACCACACCAAATCCAACCAGTAAGAATACAATCATGCTTCTACTGATTTCTGTAGCAACAACGACATCGCCAAAAATAAACATTAAGTGACCGACAAATGAAAGAATAACCAGCAAGAGGTAGAGCACTGCTAGAACCCTGTAAATTAAGATAAATTTCATTCTATTCCTTCATTGCTATGACGTTGCAAAATAGCAACGCCTTATTAATCATTACTTATACAATGTTCATACGTGGTATCAAACCAACCATTAGGCTGACAATCTCCTGATAGTATTCTTTCAATGCTAGACACACGAGTCTTAAGTTGCATAGCCCCTTTTGAGGGATGAAAGTGATTCGGGGATTTTAACATTGCAACCAAAGTAATAAACTCAATATTTGACAGATTCGCTAATGGCTTTTCAAAATAACTGCTTGCTGCGGAAGGCAGACCAGTCAGTTGTATGCCTTTATTACCTCCCATGTATATACGGGATACAAACAGCTGCAACTGCTGATCTTTCGATAGATTGTGATCTAGTACCAAGGCCATGACATCTCGACCTATATCTATTTTTTTACAGCAGGCAAATACACCACGATAAAACGATTGGAATCCGCCCTTTATACCCGACAGTTTCTCTCCAAAGAGAAAGACAGTACGAGCCAAGGATGACGTAATCGTTGTTAGCCCTTGGCCTTGAGAGACATCCAGTCCAGCGTGCTCATAGAATGTCGGGTCTTCGATTTGGAGTAGTATATTTTTTTGTTCTGGAGTGAGTAAGGGTAACTTACTCTCCGTAGCTCCAGCCGGTAAAAGACTGCTTATTGATACCGACGCCCAAATCGCGACAATGGTGAGATACCCCGCTATAACCACACCAATACCCAGTATTGTTTTCCCTAGCATTCTCAGATACATCATATTTCCTTGAGATGATTAACACCGATAATGGGCCGGGGTATCGCCTACCAATTAAGTATCAATCTGCGGCAAGACTAATTTTAGCCCAAGTTCCTCTACTGTTTTTCCAGGCCTGGCCTGTCAGCTTATCTATACGAATTGTTCTCCAATTCAAACCGGTACTAACCACTTTAAACTCGTAAGTAGAATTTGAGATAGGTTCTGGTTCTATTATCTTTTTCCAAACTAAATTTTTTGACCACAACGTTTCTCCAGTAATCTCATTGTATTTAATGTGACGGGTCTCTCCGTTGTTCAGAGCAACCATTTCAATGCTCCATGGAGAGCCAACATCTGAATGTGCGTTTACGCTAAAAAATATGGATAGGAATAGTACTACTTGCTTAAGCATGATTTCGATTTCCTTTTCTGTCGAATGTATTATTTTGTAATCAAAATAATTAGTAGCAGCAGGGGGGGGGGAACATAAGCTTCCCCATATTAACGAGAGGTACATGCTTCGTAGCCGAAGTTTTGATTCCTTGGCTGCATGTTTATGCATCTCTCTTCGAAGGCTATCCAGAGCATATGCAGGAATGTTATTAAACTTGCACCCCAAAACCAATGCTGTAAATATATGGCTTGAGCCAATAAGGTGAAATTCCTTAGTAGGAAAAGCATCAATGGACATCGATTAAACGATAACCTCTGGTAAATGGCAAGGATTTACCCATGATAGTTGGAAAGGTTAAGCGCCATATTTGCGCAAGTTAGTGTGTGAATCAACCTTAATTAACCACCTCCTTTTGAATCTCTCTCGCGCAAAGAACATTCGGCCGAGCACGCGACTGAAAAAACGTGGAGTATAGGTGGCTTGAACAGTGAGATACGCGCGCTAACCGTGGAGAGACGTAATAGCGGCTATAACCGAATAAAACCCTGAAATAGGCATATTATAGGAAATGTCGCACTTTATTTTGATTACGAACCAGTTACAATCCCCAGACTTATAACTCACAAAAAGGAATTGTGAAATGTCGTGTGCTAACCCAAGTCTAATTACAGGAAAATAACATGTTAATAGGCGAAATTGCGTTTGTGATCATTGCTCTGTCTGTGGGTATATGTGGCAGCATCGAGCTTTACGACTTTATCCAGGTTAAGAAAGGTGCTTTCCCTAAGCAAAAAGGGATCACTTTAGAGGATATTAAGAAGATGCGCGATGATGGGCATGAATCATTCGCTATTCGCCGATTCCGTAAGATGCCCGAGAACAAGGGGTTGTATACCTTGAAAGGTGCATCTGAGAAGATTGCTAGTTTGTAGGGGTAGATTGGGGTAACTGAGGGCCTGAGTTCGCACACGACCAGTAATCTCTAATTCGTTAAACATATACGCTATTCTTTCGCCTGAATAATCTGCTTAGTTATGGATTTAGCATTAACGCATGCGGGATCATCCTCACCGTGCTTGCAGGATTTGGATAACGCAACAAGAGCGGCATCTAAGTCTTTAGCAACACCTTTTCCATGAGCTAAATGAGATCCATACATAGTACAACCCCAAGGATCACCCCAATCGCAGGATTTCTTGTACGTCCTCGCTGCACAAGTAAAATCTATTGTGCCCTTTCTATTCTGATTAGTCGCTGCACTATTCGTGCACCCAGATGCAGAACCCAATCGACACGACCTTACAAAAAGAGCTTCAGCATACCTTTCATACTCTGCTAGCTCTAGGCGCTGTACTTCTTGAGCAGCGTTATAGCAATAGTTAACTTTTTCTTTATTGCACATCGCTAAGCAGAATGACAAGTTGTTGGCACACGATGAAGTATCATATTTTACTTTTGCAGGGTTCCTTGCCATCAGGTCGGCGGGACAGCTAACTGACGTCAATAACCAACTTTCACTTTTTTCTAATTCTTTCCTAGGGTCACTGGCTTCTACAGACCCTACAAGTAAAAAAAACAACAATAATATTCTCATTATTCCTCCATCAGATAATTCATTATTGATACAGCGCTTTACCGAGTCACTTACCACAACGTGCTCAGCATTGACTCCTACTGGGTGTTAATATCCATAAAAATCACAGCAATTCTATGGATCTCGTTCACATGCTAATTTTTATATAGATACGGAGACAAAAACTGAGATACTGAATCAGATAAGATGTTTTCCGTAACCGTTATTCCTGCATCCCGCAACATTCTGATCCCTCTACCGCTATTTCTTGGATCAGGGTCTTCAATTGCCACAAAGACTTCTTTAATGCCTCTTTCTATTAACGCATTAGCACATGATGGCGTTCGCCCGTGAAATGAACAAGGCTCTAACGTTACATATGCTACCATACCTTCAAGGGAGCCCGTAATTGACTGCATGACACTGGCTTCTGCGTGATCACTCCCAGGCTCTTTGGTATACCCCGAAGCCATAAACGTTCCATCTTGGACGAGAACGCAACCCACCGGGGGATTCGGCAGGCAGTGAGGAAGAGCCTTCTTGGATTCTTCCAAAGCCAATACCATAAACTCTACATGCGACTTTCTATTTAACACTTTAGCAACCTAATTGACCTACTATCGGTATACCGGATTCAATAAACCCTGCCAAATATATGCGATAACCAACCCGGTTAACGATGCAGCCACGACAGGAATAAAAACTCTTTCCACAGGACTCCCAACGCGCCATCGCACCTCCTTTTTCGACACCCTAGCGACAAAGGCTATTAATGGCAGACAGAGCATCATTAATGACATGCCCATACCGGACAGACAAAAGAGTAACTTCGGATACCCAACATACACCATTTTACTTGGCTCTACAGACCTCGCCTCCACCGCTATATCGTTGGCAAACAGCCCTTGCAGGCAAAATACCAATGCGAATCCAAACATACCTACATAGAGAATTGCACCAAGAATCAATGTTAGCTTTTCTTTTAGTGGCATAGTATTCACAATTCAGGTCTCGTGTATTGCTAGGTGCTCAGAACCAATCATAGGATGGATAGCTGCCTCCGATTGATCTCATCATAATATCATCAACTATTTTAAACGACTGCCTACTATTGCTCATTACAATTGCCGCAATTTTCTCTTTAGGATACCCTACCACGTAATGCCTAAACCCCGCCTTACTGCCCCAATGCCAAAAGGATGCGTGCGGCGTAGTATCTTGTATGCCCCAGCCTAGCCCCCACTTCACCCCGTCAGCCACATCAACCGTCGGTTTGAGTAATTGGTACGCAATACTCCCGCTCGTTGTTGCGGTACGCAGAATATGAATCACAAACTTTGCATAGTCTTGTGGCGTGGTATACAGGCTCCAAGCAGCATGACCCGTTTGCGCCTCTTGAGTCACCTTGTATTTGTCTAGGTTATCGCCATAGCTACTCGATATACGATTTTCGTAGTCCTTGCGCCAATGATAACTACTTGCCGTCATGGACAAAGGTTCAAACACCACCTCAACCGCCAGCTGATTGTAAGCGTCCGGCAAACAGCATCTAACTATGCATATTGAGTTGTCGCATCATTGGGGTTTTCAATAGGAGAACTCTATGAATGCCCCAACATTG
>MABD01000016.1 GCA_002162955.1 Gammaproteobacteria bacterium 45_16_T64 | reverse complement strand
ACCTAAACGGCCTGATGGAAACGTAAGTGGTTTAATGCCTTGGGATGTTGATCCTTCAGAAATAAAACTTAGATAGCTAGGGGTGTTGGCCGGACGCTTACAATTAAGGTTATTACTGGCCTACGACACACTCTGTCGGTTATTGCCTGATTTAATCCGTAATTGTAGTCACAATGAATGTGCTGATCTTCACAATACTTTGCCAATGCAATAGGGATTCTATCTGAACGCCAAGGCGTACCGGTGAGAGCTAGCGTAAAGGAAGCTTTTCCCTGTATTTTAGTAATTATACGTTCGCCCCATGCATTTGCGTTATGTAAATCAGCGCCTGCACAGTGATGAATTTCATCAAAAATAACAAAGACACGAAAATCCGTCAGTAATCCCCAGAATTCACTGTTTAGACCTAGCATCGCTTGGTAGGTTAGTGAGCAACCTCTAGAACCCAATTTACCATCGAAGCGTTTACCTGTTTGTGTTTCAAGCTCTTCTTTGAAGTCATTGGCAACAATTAGTGATGGAGATAGGCATATTGCGAGATCAATGTGATCGTCATCAAACAACTGTTTTGCCAGTTGGGATGCCATCGTTGTCTTGCCTGCGCCTGGAGTAGCAAGGCACATAAAATGCGTGTTGCCAGAGCTATACTGTTGGTAGGCCAATTTAATACATTCGGCTTGCCACTGACGTAACTTCATAAGCTAAAGGTCTAATAGTGTGAAATTAAGGATTCAAGGGCGCGAATGCGGCCAATTGTTTTAGAGTACCGATCTCGCGCCTGATTATATAAGCCCTGGATATAATCCCGCTCTAGCGGGGTTTCATTGCTGACAAGCTCATATTCTTCTATTTCGCCGATGATAGAGCCAAGTTCCTGTTTTTGGTCTTTTAGCTTGTCTTTTAGGTTTGCTTCAAAATTTGTAGAGGAGGAGCTGACTTCGTTGATGGCTGTGAGATGGGGTTTCCCGATAGTTACGCAATTCCTGTTGAAGTTACTAGCCAAACGATACTTTGTCACAGAATAGGATGAGCCCCCAATTTCTTCTAAGTAACCCTTGATTTCTAGCCTTTTTAGGTTTCTTAGTA
This sequence comes from Gammaproteobacteria bacterium 45_16_T64, assembly GCA_002162955.1. Classification (GTDB taxonomy): domain Bacteria; phylum Pseudomonadota; class Gammaproteobacteria; order Pseudomonadales; family Ketobacteraceae; genus 42-54-T18. Next base: position 77,148 of record MABD01000016.1, on the reverse strand, counting down.
CAAATTGCCTTGCAGTTTGCTTTGTCAGTTTCTGGCTGTTTGGGAGCCTAAGGTATGCATTCGTTAACTCAACGGCGGTAAAGGTTTCCATCTTTCCTGATGTTAAAAGTGTGAATAGCTCTGGTTTTAACCTGATTTTAACCATTATTTATCGGATCTGGTTGTATGTTAATTGATCGCTTTCTTTGTGGAAAGCATGCTTAGGATTCCTAAGTATACCAGTAGGTAATATACTTAGACAATCTAAGCACTTCAGGCCTCGTAGATTATGAAAAATTGCCAAACTCCAGCCCTATTGCAAAACGCCTTCACCAGGCCCGTACGAATAAAGGGATTAGCCAACGAAAGCTGGGGATCCAGCTTGGTATGGAGCCTGGTTCTGCAAGCAGCAGAATGAATCATTATGAGAAAGGTCGGCATAGCCCAGATTACAGCACTCTCAGTCGAATTGCGGGTGAACTTGGGGTTCCAGTGGCATTTTTCTTTTGTGAATCGGATGTCACAGCAGATATAATTCGCTTGCTAGATAAGCTTACTATGGAGCAAAGGAGCGAGTTACTTGATAGTCTGCAGGTAACTGTAAATGAAAACCTTGAATCAGATTGCTAGGCCTCACCGCTCCAGGGGGTCTCCGTAATGTCTAAGCTTCACGAGTAAAATTTCAGCCTCAAAGTGTATTCCCCCAGTTAATGTTGTTCTGACTTTCCTGTTATTCCTGCGCTCATTTTTTAGCTGTGTGCCAGGCCCTCTCTAGCCCCTTTCATCAATGAGTAATGCGCCTACTTGGTAATTGGAGCAAGCAATTAAGTAAACTAACAACAGTTATCCACGATAGGTCGTTAGTTGTTCCAGCAAACGCTATATTTACAGTTGGTGTTCGTCTAAGGCTAGCTATGGAGGATATGAATATGGACAAGCCTTCACGGGTTAACTGCCTGGTTTATTAACAATCAATTAGTTTGTCGTTTTCATACATTGAATAAGCCTACTGATTACCTATTGTTAACAGTATTGCTATTTTAAATTCTAGGAAATGACCAGTTTCGATAGATATAAATGTTATGATATCAATGCGATTTTGGTCTTCATAATACATGTCTTAATTAGAGGAATAATTGGTGAAAGAAGTTGTGGCTGTTGACTTGTTTTGTGGGGTGGGGGGATTGACACATGGCTTGCAAAAGGCGGGCTTAGACGTTGTTGCAGGGGTTGATATAGATCCTAGATGCCAGTTTCCTTTCGAGGTCAACAATCGCAGTTTATTCTGTCTAAAGAGTGTGGATCAGCTCAAAAAAGGCGAGTTAGATAGCTGGTATAACGGGGCGGATATTAGAGTTTTGGCGGGCTGCGCTCCTTGTCAGCCATTTTCGACATACAGCCAGGGGTCTAAGAGTGCAAAAGATGAGAAATGGAAGCTTCTAGGTGAATTTCAGCGTTTAATAGAAGAAACACGCCCTGAGATCGTGACCATGGAAAATGTCCCACAGTTAATTGGTCACGAGGTGTTCGTGGAATTTGTAGGGTCCTTAGAGAAGCTTAAATACTCTGTAAGCTATAAGTTAGTTCAGTGCGAGAAATATGGCTTACCACAAACGAGGAAGCGTTTGGTACTTTTAGCATCAAAGTTTGGTGAAATAGAACTAATTAAGCCTACACACAATAAGCCTGAAAAGCATCGTACTGTGAAGGATGCTTTACACGGTTTGCCTTGTCTGCAAGCGGGAAAGAAGTCTAATAAAGACCCTCTTCATAAGAGCGCTGCACTCAGTGACCTAAACTTGGATCGAATAAAGTCATCAAAGCAGGGAGGTACTTGGAGGGACTGGCCGGAGCATTTGGTTGCAGAATGCCACAAGAAAAAAACAGGAAAATCCTACGTTAGTGTGTATGGGCGTATGGAATGGAACAGGCCGTCGCCAACAGTCACCACTCAATTCTTTGGATTTGGTAATGGTCGGTTTGGCCACCCTACTCAAAATAGAGCTATTTCTTTAAGAGAAGGAGCTATCCTCCAAAGCTTTCCAAGAAACTATCAATTTACAAAACCAGGTGTAGATCCAGAATTCACAGTTGTGGGTAGACTAATAGGGAATGCAGTACCTGTTAGGCTGGGTCAAATCATTGGAAAAAGCATAATGCGACATATAGAAAATCATGCGAAATAGCGCGCTACGATAGAAAACAACAACAATAAGCAGTCATTATGGAAAATGCCGAACAGATCATTTATAGCAAACCAGAGCCAGGCCAATTAGTTTCAGTCCGACGTCGCCAATGGGTCGTGGCAGATATATTGGCCTCAACCCCCGAGAATAGTTCAATACCCCCTCAGCACCTAGTAACCTTATCCTCAATAGATGAGGATGGATTAGGTGAGCAACTGCAGGTTATCTGGGAAATTGAGCCAGGTGCTCACATAATTGAGAAAGCAGGCCTTCCTGAGATTACCGGTTTCGACGATGCGAATACACTGGATGCTTTTTTAGATGCGGTGCGATGGGGTGCTGCTACAAATGCTGACAAAGGCTTTCTCCAGGCGCCCTTCAGATCCGGTGTTAGTATTGAAGGCTTTCAACTTGACCCTTTAGTACGAGCCATCAATATGGCTCGTGTTAACTTGTTGATTGCCGATGATGTAGGTTTAGGTAAAACCATTGAGGCCGGTTTGGTTATCCAAGAGCTGCTATTGCGTCATCGAGCTCGAACTGTTTTGGTGATCTGCCCTGCGTCACTGCAGCAAAAGTGGCACGATGAAATGCAAGAGAAATTCGGCTTAGATTTCAAAATTGTAAATACTGATTACATTAAATCTTTGCGTCGCGATCGAGGTATTCATGCAAACCCATGGACATCATTCCCTCGTTTGATCGCATCACAAGACTGGATGAAATCAGGTGAAGGGCGGCGTTTACTCCGGGAAGTATTGCCTGCCAAAACAACCTACCCTCGTAAATTCGACATGCTTGTCGTTGATGAGGCGCATAATGTAGCTCCAGCAGGTTCAGAAAATTACGCAATAGATAGCCTGCGCACCCAGCTGATACGTGAAATCGCGCCACATTTTCAGCATAAGTTATTTCTAACAGCAACCCCCCATAATGGTTATACAGAGTCGTTTACCTCCTTACTCGAGCTATTAGACGACCAACGTTTTGCACGTAATATTGTACCTAACGAAAACAACCCACAGGCTCAGAAGAGCCTTCAGCAAGCCATGATTCGCCGATTAAAAACCGATCTAGTGGATTTAGAGGGTAACCCTCTTTACCCACAGCGAAATCTCCAGGCGCTTGAAGTTCAATACACACCCGAAGAACGAGCGATTCATAAAAAACTTAATGACTACGCAAAAAGCCGCGAAGCATCTAATGATGAAACTAAAAATACGGTAGGGATTAAGTTTGTAAATGGTTTGCTTAAGAAGCGCCTTTACTCATCGCCTGCAGCTTTCGCTTCAACCCTGGAAAAACATGTGAATACAGTCCATGCCGGCGGCACGGAAAAGAAGGTCACAACTATCGAAGAACGTATTCTTCGGAAGGCGATGTTAAAAGCGGAAGAGGATTATGCGAATGACGCAGATGTTGAAACCGCTCAAGAAGAAGCCATTGAAGAGGTTAGTAAACGTACTGCACCTTTTACAGTTGAGCAAAGCGCGATAATTAGTGATCTTCGTGCTTGGGCTCAAACGGCCCAACATCAATCTGATTCCAAATCTGAAGCGATCTGTAACTGGATCAACCAGAATCTCAAAAATGGCATTCGGTGGAATAGCCAGCGTGTTATTTTGTTTACTGAATATCGTACAACCCAGCAGTGGTTAGAAAAAATCCTAACCGAAAATGATTTTGGCGGAGATAGACTTGCCATCATCAATGGCGGTATGGATCAAGACGAGCGTGAGGAGGTTAAAGCCGCGTTTCAAACTAATCCAAGTGATGCCAAGGTAAGGATTTTGTTAGCGACGGATGCCGCTTCTGAAGGTATTGATTTACAGAACTACTGCAACTGTCTTATTCACCTTGAAATACCGTATAACCCTAACGTAATGGAGCAAAGAAACGGGCGTATTGACCGACACGGACAAAAAGCAAATGAGGTGCTTATATGGCATCCTGTTGATGCCGGCGAGGAAAAGGGAAGAACAGTAGGTGGTCACAAAGATGACATCATCCGTGCTTTACGAAAATTGGAATCCATGCGTGAAGATATGGGTAGTGTAAACCCAGTGATTGCTCCACAAATGTCAGGTCTCATTGAAGGTTCTAAGACAGAATTGAATACACAATTAGCTGAAGCAAAAACAGCAAAAGCGAAAAAGTTTGTTAAAGCAGAACGACAATTAAATGAAAAGCTTCAGAAGCTACATCAACAGCTGATTGATACACAGAATGACTTTCATCTCACGCCTGAACATGTCTTATCAGCAGTACAAACAGGGCTGGCTGTAGCAGAAAAACCTGCGTTAAGGCCAACAACTTTAGAAGGTGCGCCTGAAGGTTCCGTATTTGTAATGCCAGAATTAACGGGTACCTGGAGTGATTGTGTTAAAGGCCTACAACACCCTTACACTAAACACGTTAGACCCATTACGTTTGATCACGCAGTCGCAAAAGGTCGAGATGATGTTGTTTTGGTTCATCTTAACCACCGGTTGGCGCAAATGTGTTTGCGACTATTGCGAAGCAAGGTTTGGGAGCAAGATGACAAGCTGCACCGGGTGACCGTTCGCTCCCTACCCAAAGATCAAATAGACGGTGTTGTCGCTTTAGTTGTATCACGTTTAGTGGTCACCGGTGGAAACCACCATCGACTCCACGAAGAAATATCCTATTCAGGTGGTTATTTAAAAGATAAGAGTTACAGCCGTGAAAGAGGTGTAGCCAATATTAATGAATGGTTGGATAACTCACAGCCAGCTATAGCTCCAAGCTCATTGAAAGATGCAATTACAACACGGTTTTATTCTCATACATCTGCATTGCAACAAACCATAGAGGCACGTTCAAAAGAACGCTTAAAAGGCTTAGAAAGCACCTTAGAAAAGCGAAGAGAGCAAGAAATTTCTGATATTACAACAGTGTTAACTGAGCTAGAACAGTCGATTTCTGCTGAACTAGAAACTGCTGATCAACCTGAGCAGTATGAATTATTTCAACCAGATGAGCGTACGCAAGTCCGTCGAGATGTTGAAGCACTGAAAGCAAGGCTTGCACGAATACCAGAAGAGAAAGAACTAGAAATAAAAACGATAGAACATCGGTATGAGGGCTATGTGGCCAGAACCTTTCCAGTCGCCGTAATATTTTTAGTGCCAGATAACCTAGTGGAGGCTAAGTAATGATTGCTCAAAATAAACTTAGTCAGCATGCTGAATGGTTATCCTTAGTAGAGGTGTCCGGCCCTTTTCTAGCGGAACCTATTCTTAAAGATGCCTTTCCACAAGGCTTAGAAAAAATTGACCCTTTTAAGAAAAAGCAATTTCGTCAGACCTATGAAGAGTGGCGAGAAGTTATAGATAGCCATGATGAAGACGTTATTGCGATAAAGAATCAGATCCATAAAGAGTGGATCAACTGGGTCATCAAGTTTGGTCTTGAATGGGACGAAGATGAAGATGGGGATATTTTAAAAACGGGTGATGCTCTACCTGAAACTATCCAGTTAACCCTCCCCGAGCATGGAGTTAAGCTAAAGCCTGAATTTGCGGTTTATGCCGATGAGAAACAAAAACCTTATTTATTACTGACAAGTTATCCACCTGATACAAAGTTAGAAGAAGTAGTAAAAGGTGAAAGTTGGTCAACTACGCCAGCAGAACGAATGGCACAGCTTTGTCGGTCAGTTGGTGCGCGACTAGGCGTTATTACAAATGGGGAACAGTGGTTATTCATTGATGCACCTGAAGGTGGTATCACTACTTATGCGAGTTGGTATGCCAGGCTTTGGAGTCAGGAACCCGTTACACTGCAAGCGTTTTATAGCCTTTTAAACATAGGTACTATCTTTAATGGTTTTGAAGATGCTAAGAAACTAACAGAATTATTAGATGAGTCACTAAAACACCAAGATGAAGTGACTGAAACCTTGGGGCTGCAGGTTAGTCGTGCGGTAGAAGTATTAATACAATCGCTAGATCGCATTAACCACGACTATAATGGCAAACTTCTAGAAGGCGTTGAACCAACCGAGCTTTATGAGGCGGGCTTGACACTCATGATGCGATTGGTTTTCTTGCTCTGTGCTGAAGAACGTGGCTTGCTTTTGCTGGGTGATGAGACTTATGAGTCTAACTATGCATTATCAACGCTTAGATTAAAGCTCAGGGGAGAAGCCAGTTTGCACGGTGAAGAAGTTCTTTCTTATCGTAAAAATGCTTGGTCCCGTTTGTTAGCGATTTTTAGAGCCGTTTATGGTGGGATAGAGCATGAAAATATGCGTATGCCTGCATTAGGTGGCTCGCTATTTGACCCGGATCGGTTTCCATTTCTTGAAGGAAGGGCAAAGGGCAGTAATTGGAAGATAGATGCCGCAAAGCCATTACCAATTGATAACCGAACTGTTTTGTTGTTTTTGGATGCGATACAGGTTTATAAGGGCAGAACACTTTCTTATCGGGCGCTTGATGTAGAGCAGATTGGCTATGTTTACGAAGGTTTGTTGGAAAAAACGGTGGCTCGTACGCCTGATGTGACACTTGAGCTGAATGGTTCAAAATCAGCAAAAAAACCATGGGTACAATTAAAAGAGCTAGCGTCTGCTGAGTTAGATGGTGAGGCTGCGGTTAAGAGTCTGCTGAAAAAAAGAACAGATAGCTCGGCAGGTAGAATCAAGACTGATCTCAATAAAGAAATATCAGATGCTCAGTTAGATAAATTGCTTGCAGCTTGTCAAAACGACATTGAATTAAGAGATCGTCTAAAGCCTTATTATCACTTCTTACGTCTTGATGCTTGGGACAATCCGCTTTTGTACCCTAAAGATTCCTTTATGGTTACAACCGGTACTGACAGGAGAGAAACCGGAACTCATTACACCCCCAAATCGTTAACCGAGTCCATTGTTAAAGAAACGCTAGAACCTATCGTTTATGTTGGCCCCGCAGAGGGAAAACCAAAAAATGAATGGCAGCTTAAATCTTCCCCTGAATTATTCGATCTGAAAATCTGTGACTTGGCTATGGGGTCAGGTGCTTTTTTGGTTCAAGTTTGTCGTTGGTTAGCAGAGCGAGTTTGTGAAGCTTGGTTACTAGAAGAGCAGGTACATAAATACATCTCAGCAGAAGGTGAGTTGTTAGACTTAGAGCCTACAGAATTATTACCCGTTGATGCTGAAGAGCGCTTATTGATTGCGAAAAGAAGGATCGCTGAGCGCTGTTTATATGGTGTTGATATTAATCCGTTGGCAGTAGAGCTTGCTAAACTATCTATTTGGCTTGTCACTCTATCAAAGGGTAGACCATTTGGTTTCTTAGATCACAATCTCAAACATGGTGATAGCCTGCTGGGCTTACACGATTTGGATCAGCTTTATTACCTTAATATGAGCCCTTCGAAGCTAAGTGAAGGTGGAGGTAGTGCTAAACAGTTATTCGCTCAAGATATTGAAAAGGCAGTTCAAGAAGCTTTAGATATTCGTAAACAGCTTCGACAAATGCCAATTCGTGATATTCATGATGTTGAGGTGATGGCGAATATGGAGCTAGTAGCTGAAGAGAAATTGGAACTTCCTCTTTTGGCCGCTAATGCTTTAGTAGGCGAGGTATTAGCTAATAAAGGCAAGTCTCCTGATACTGCTTTGTTAGGAGTCCAGTTGAGCGAAGTCTTTTCTGGTAAAGATTGCTCTTCATTAAAAAGAGCGGTAGTTAGAAACTTAAAAGGAGGCCTTGCTCAACACAAAAATGCAAGAAAACCTTTTCATTGGTGTTTAGAGTTTCCTGAAGTATCTGAAAATGGGCAAGGTTTTGATGCTGCCGTAGGCAACCCTCCGTTTGTTGGAGATACGAAATTAAGAAAAGTTGTTGGTCCCTCTTATCGAAGGTACCTAATCGAACTAGTTGCAAATGGAGTGAAAGGTAAAGCAGACCTAGTTACTTATTTTTTTCTTAGGCAGTACTACCTGCTTAAGAAAAAAGGGAATATGGGGCTTTTAGCAAGAGATACTTTATCTCAGGGTGATTCGAGAAAGGCAGGGCTTGACCAGATCCTGTCTATGGGAGGTACGACTTACAGAGCAAATACAAGTGTTAAATGGCCTGGAAAAGCCTCGATTATGGTCCATCAGGTCCACATTTCCAAAGGTGGTTGGAATGGCCTCCATATTTTGAATGGGCAAACAGTTCACAAAATCACGACTTATTTGAAAGATAACGACAGCTGGATTCCTAAACGACTCAAATCAAATACAAACCTTGTATTTGAGGGGACAGCGCCAAATGGAGAGGGTTTTCTAGTAAGTAAACAAGAAGCTGAAAATATGATGCAGGTTGACTCGGAATATAAAAAAATACTGTATCCATATGTGATTGCGCGCCAAGTAAATCAGATGCCTGTTGTGACTTCGGATCGTTGGATTATAAATTTTTGGGATTGGAACGAAGAAAAAAGTTCGCATTTTTCTATGGCGTTCTCTTACCTGGAAAATGAAGTGAAGCCTATTCGCCAGAGACGCAATGAATCTGGTGACTATGTTCTGCGTAGTCCGTTGCCTCAAAGGTGGTGGCAGCACAAAGAAAAGAGGCCTGGGCTTTATCACTCAATCGGAAGGGGGGAATTATTTGAACAACACCCTTCAGACTGGGATCCTAACAGAACGCTAGTTCGAGTTTTGGTTATGGCAAGAGGGGCTACCAAATATCCTTGCTTTAGTATGCTGGAGAATAATCTAATATTCGGTGATTCTCTATGTGTAATTGCTTCTGCGAGTTTTGCCTTGTTTGCGGTGTTATCCTCAGACATTCATTGTGAATGGGCTTGGCAAGAAGGAGGGAGAAAGAATTTTGATCTTCGATATACTCAAGAAAGTATATTTGAGACCTTCCCGTTTCCCGAAGGCGTGTTCGAAGATTCTCTGAGTCATTTGACCGATATCGGTAGAAAATTTTTAAGATTACGCTCTGAGTATATGATGAAAAATAGCAAAGGATTGACCAGTTTTTATAACGATTATCACAATCCTAAAGTTACTGATAAAAACTTAATTGATTGTAGGTCTTTGCAAGTTGAATTAAATCGGAGGGTGATCGAGGCTTACAGTTGGTCAGATTTACAACCTGTCTACGGATTTTATGAGGTTGATTACCTTCCTGAAGGAAAAAACTGTCGGTTTGGGTTAAATGAAAATGCTAAAGCAGAGATACTGAGCAGATTATCCCTATTAAATAAAGAAAGATACGAGGCCGAGTTTGTATCCGTTGCTCCTATTAAAAAATCAAAGATATTAAAGGTCGATAAAGAAAAAACTAGCCAAGGAAGTTTGTTCTAGCAATGCGTATCATTCAACTCCAAGAAATAGCTAACAGTAACCTTATAGTAGATGCGATATACGAAAGCTCCCATGATGGTCAACTTGCTGGGGAGCCTATATCTAAACTACTTCCAGGCCTTGGGAATATGGGAGGCTTTAGGCCTTCAGGTCGCGGTGAGAATAAAAACTTAGTTGTTCTTTTTTCGACGGGTGAAAATAAAGACTGGCCTGATACCTTAGATTTAAATACCGGTTTATTTACTTACTATGGTGATAATAGAACGCCAGGCCACGAAATTCATGATACGCAGAAGGGTGGCAACAAAATCTTGCGGCGTGTTTTTGAGTTGCTGCACCAATCACCAGCTAGTCGTCAGCTAATACCTCCCTTTTTAATTTTTGATAAATGCCCAACTGAGCAGGGTGCTCGCTCTGTTCAATTCAAAGGTATTGCAATACCTGGCTATCCTGGGATGTCAGCAACCGAAGATTTAGTGGCAGTTTGGAAAACGACTAAGGGTCAGCGTTTTCAAAATTATCGCTCGGTGTTCACCGCGTTGGATATTCCGGTTATTTATCGAGAATGGATTACAGATATCCTAGAAGGAAACGCCAATTCAGATAATGCACCTGAAGTGTGGAAACGATGGATTGAGAGTGGCCACTATGAACCACTAAAAAGTGAACCGACAACCATTATTCGATCAGACATAGAACAGCTGCCTGATACCCCGCTTAAGACACAAATTTTAGGTACGGTATGGCAACACTTTGACCATGCGGATGAATCAGAGAAGAAGCGACGAGCCTATATTTTTGAACGATTTGCAGCTCGAATTTTTCAGATGCATGATCATCGAGTGATCGTAGATGAAATTACGCGTGGTGTAGCTGACGGAGGTCGCGATGCCATTGGCAGATATTTATTGGGTTTATCTAATGACCCGGTTTATGCAGAATTCTCGTTAGAAGCAAAATGTTACCGACCCGGCATGGAAGGTATGCAGGCTAATCGTATTGGTGTTAAAGAGGTATCTCGATTGATATCTCGAATCCGCCACCGACAGTTTGGCGTGCTTGTGACGACCTCAACAGTGCATAAGCAAGCATATCAAGAGGTGAGAGAAGATCGCCACCCCATCATATTTATTTGTGGGAAAGATATTACTGAAATATTGATAAAAGCTGGCTACAACACGCCTGAATCGGTAAATGAGTTTTTACAATCCGAATTCCCTTTATAGGAACATCATGGCAGAACTAAATAAGAAGAAAATACCAAGCGCCTATATAGCCATTCAAGTACAGCAGGTCTGTGACTTGCCGTATTCTCAATATATGATTCGTTTAAATGGCCAGAAGAGTTTGTTTCAAGCGATAAATGAGGGTGACTGGATTTTAGTCGTTGATGCAAGCCAAACTGTTATTGGCGTAGGTAGAGTTTATCGCCAACGTAGTGACCTTAATGGAACGACGTTATATTTTGATAAGTACCAAAAGGCAGCAACACCCGTAACTTCGAGTTTACCGGCAAAAGGGCAAATAACTCGATCTGAATGGACAGCATTTGCCGAAGCACTATCCAATTTGATTGGTGTGCCGCTCTCCGAGATACCACGAATTGGTGTGAAGAAAGACACTAAAGACACCGATGCTGTTTACGTAAGAGAGCTACTGCAGCTTGCAGTTACTGATGACTTGTTAGGCCCTGCCAACGGGCCATTAGAACAAATCCTGGATATGAGTGTACGAGACCGTTATCTGGTTGGCCGCTTGGCACCTCGAGATGCGTTTGAAAAAGGTGATGATTATGGGGTGGATGGTTCCGCGGACGATGATGAAGAGCCAGCAGATCTAGTCGTAAAAGCCCAGGAAAGTAAAATTGATTCACCTTCGGCGAATGTGAAACCAGAGCTGGAAGCAAGCGAAGAATTTGATGCTGCTAGTAATCAATCGCTCATTCCATCCAGTTTAGGTTTTACGTTTTGTGTTGCCGGTGACGCTACAAGCATTGCTATAGATGTGCTGTGGGGGCGTTATGAGCGTTTTTATGAACATGAAATGCATAAAATTTTCAGAGATCCGGTTACAGGTGAAGAGAAACAAGGCCAAAAAGTAAAAATTTGGCAACGTATTCCCTGCGGGGGTTCTATTAACCTTAAACTTGAGACAGGTATGATTTCGCCGGTTTCGATAGATAAGGAAAACCCTGCCGTAGTTATTCAAGGGACCGTACGTGAACCAAATGAAAACGGAGATCGATTAGTTACTCTATTTATGGTGAATACGCAGACAGAGCCTGAATCTAATAGAGATATGGCCTGGGTATTTCAACCAGAGATAAGAGCTAAAGCCATTGGAGAAGCATCTAATAAAGATATCTTCAGACGTAGGCCTGTTATTAAAGCAGATGGCAAAGATCCTGAGCGTGAATCTCTAGAGATGATTTATCGTAAGCAGGTTGAGTTTGCCGTTGGTCATGGTGTAGCTGTCCATGCTGATGTGGCTATAGAAAACGTAGAGCTAGCGACTGAAATTAAGACTGTCGTGCTACCAGATCACGAAGTCCCAGTAACTGAAGTGCCCGGATTGAGGGACGGAGATAGGCCAGTATTGAAGAATATGCTAGAAGAAGGCTATTTGGATATGCAGGGATTGGCAGAAATGGATAGGTTTGACTTAGTTTCTGCACTTAGGGTTATGACGGCTGATTATGCCGCTTGGATCAATGAACAAGCCCATCGAATTGGTAAAGATGTAAATGGTCATGATGATGCAGCCAAAAATGCACTTGTGAAATGTGAGCTGATTAATCAGCGCCTTGAAGAAGGCATTGCTGTTTTAGCTGATGAAAGTAACGACAATGCACTCAATGCGTTTCGTTTTGCAAATATGGCAATGGCTAAACAGCGTGTTCAAAGTATCTACGCGCTTGAACGTAGGCGCGGAAATAAAAAAATAACGGTTGATGAGTTAAACATTCCAAAGAATCGTTCTTGGCGTTCTTTCCAGTTAGCATTTTTATTACTCTCAATCCCTGCGTTGGCAAAGCCGGAACACAAAGACAGAACAGATCTTGCCGAAGCGTACGCTGATTTACTCTGGTTCCCAACCGGTGGTGGTAAGACGGAAGCTTATTTAGGTGTGGCAGCATTTACGATGGCGATACGCCGCTTTCAAGGGAACTTGGGAGGGTATGATAGCAGTCGTGGTTTAGCCGTGATAATGCGTTATACGTTACGTTTGTTAACGCTACAGCAATTTCAACGAGCCACGGCAATGATTTGTGCCATGGAAGTGATTCGTCGTGAGTCTTTGGCTAAAGGCGATAAGCAATTAGGTGAGGTGCCTTTCACCATTGGCTTATGGGTTGGTAACAAGGTAACCCCTGGTACCACACAAGCTAGCCATCAAGCCATTAAAGACATTCGTGACCCCGAGAAGTTTAATGCTGGCAGTTCATCTCCTGCGCAGCTAACCAGTTGTCCTTGGTGCGGAGAAGAAATCGACCCTGGTAAACACATTGAAGTAAACACGGCAAAGCTACAAACCAGCATCTTTTGTGGTGACAAAAAGGGGCAATGTGAATTTTCAAAAGGCAAGACGGCTAAATTGTCTCACCCGGGTATTCCTGCAATAGTAGTTGATGAAGAAATTTATCACCGCCCTCCTTCTATGATGATTGCTACGGTCGACAAATTTGCCATGATGGCTTGGCGAGGTGCAACACGAAATTTATTTGGAAAGGCGAGTTTAGAGTGTGAGCGCCATGGGTTGATTTGGAAAGATGAAAAGTGTTGCACGGGTAACCATGCTAAATCGAAACTCGGGGCAGCAACAAAAGTAAAAGTAATTTCACCTTTACGGCCACCAGATTTGATTATTCAAGATGAATTTCACCTAATTAGTGGTCCATTAGGTACGATGGTGGGTCTATATGAAACGGCTGTTGATGAGTTGTCTTCATGGCAATATGAAGGTAATACCATCAAGCCAAAAATCATTGCTTCAACAGCGACGGTTCGTAAAGCCAAAGAGCAAGTTAGCGGCGTATTTATGCGCCAGGTATCGGTATTCCCGCCTCATGGTTTGGATGTTGAAGATAACTTTTTCTCTGTGCAGAGGCCTATTGAGGAGCATTATGGCCGACGTTACATGGGGGTTTGCTCACCAGGTAGTGCGCGGCCAGCGGTTCTTATTAGAGTGTACACGGCGTTCTTAACTGCATCCCAAGCTTTATTTGATCGCTTTGGTCAAGTTGCAGATCCTTATATGACGAGTGTTGGTTATTTCAATTCACTCCGTGAGTTAGGGGGTATGAAGCGTTTAGCTGAAGATGATGTGCAAACGCGTTCATATCGTGTGCAAATGAGCTTGGTTGAAAGGCCAGGTTTAGCCCAGCGAAGTGTAAATAACATCAAGGAATTAACCTCACGGGTATCGAGTCAGGATATCCCCAAATACCTTGATCAGTTGGAAGTGAAGTTTAAGGCTCGGTACGATGCTCAAGAAGGCAAGTACGTTACTAAATGGGAAGAGGGAGAAAGTCGGGCCATTGATGTGGTATTAGCCACTAACATGCTTTCTGTAGGGGTGGATGTTAATCGTCTTGGTGTTATGGCCGTAAATGGACAGCCTAAAAGCACGGCAGAGTACATACAGGCAACCAGTCGGGTGGGGCGTAGTTTTCCTGGCCTGGTGTGTACTGTGCTGACTTGGGCAAGACCTCGAGATTTATCTCATTATGAAACCTTTGAACATTATCATGCCACCTTCTACAAGCATGTAGAAGCGCAGTCTGTTACGCCATTCTCCCCCCGAGCGATGGATAGGGGCCTAACTGGTGCGATGTTAAGTATGATGCGTTTGGGTGATGATGACCTTAACCCAAATGACGGTGCGTCAACCTTAAAACAAACATCGACACCTGCGGTAAATGAAATGATGCAATCCATTACTGATAGGGTGTGGATGGTGGAAGAGGATGTAACATCCAGAGATTTGGCTGAAGGTTGTATCAAAGATCGCGTGGATCATTGGGTAAAAGAAACTGCGGTGGCAGGACGTACTGTTGCATATGAAAAGCGAGGCGAGAATGTGGATTCTAAAGTCGCTTTAGTTAAATCCCCAGGCATTAACGAATGGGGGCGCTTTACTGTTCCAATGTCGATGCGTGAAGTTGAGCCCGGTGTTAAATTACAGATGAATACTAAAAGAATAGATGAAGGTCCAGCCTGGAAGCCTCAAGTGCCAAAATCGAATGTAGATAAGGGAGGTGTGTAATGAGTAATAAAAATACTTCCGATATAACCCCTGTTGGTGAAGTTCGTCCGAGCCAATTGCTTTGGACATACGGTCCGGGTGCATTGATTGATATGCCGAGTCTTTCCGTCGTGACATTGGGAATTGATCGTTGGGATAGAGATAGATGTCCACCGGTAACTGAGGCTCGTTTGTTGACAGCTGTTAAACAGCGTTTAGGCCCGCAAGTAGAAAGTATGCGTATGCCACCCTTTGTAAAAACGAAACATACGGATGTTTGGTCTGCTGAAGCGCGAATCGGTGTGCCGGTGAGGCCATTTCCTCGATGGTTGCGTTGCGTGAAGTGCGGTATGTTAGCAGAGTATGATTCTGGGTTGTTTAAGATAAAAGAGAGTCGATATCGACCAGAAAATACGCGCTTTGTACATGAGTCTTGTCGTGGTTCCAAAGGAGATAAGCCCGCTAAAGATGCTGATGCTGTCCCGGCGCGTTTCTTAATGGCCTGTAGAAATGGACACTTAGATGATTTTCCATGGCGCTATTATGTTCATGGCGGTAGGTCCGGTTGTACTGGGGGCTTGCGGTTTTTCGAAAGTGGGGCCTCGCTGCAAACTGAAAACCTATGGGTTAAGTGTGATAGCTGTGACGCTAAGCGTAATATGGCGCAGGCTTTTGGGAAGGCCGGTAAAGAGAACTTACCTGCTTGTAGGGGAAGGCATCCGCATCTAGATAAATATGACGCAATTTGTGATGAAGTACCCCGAGGTGTTCTTTTAGGCGCTACTAACAGTTGGTTTCCGGTAACCCTATCTGCATTGGCTATACCATTATCGCGAGATCCAATCATTCAATTGGTACAAGATGGTTGGGACAATTTTGTCGATGTTGAATCTGCATTAGAAGTGAAAGCTATTTTAAAGGTGCTTGTAAAGAACGCAATTTTACCAGGTATTGATCAATATACGCATGAAGAAGTGTGGAGTGTGATTGATGCCATTAATAAAGGGGAGATTGGTGATGATGTCACACAGGAAGATATCAAAGGCCCTGAATGGGAAGTTTTTATTGAGCCAAATCCTCCAAATGATTGGCCACACTTTCTAAGTGAGGTTGTCGATAAACCAGCTCATTACAAAAATGAAATTGAAAATGTACTTCTTTTGAAGCGTTTGAGAGAGGTGAATGCGCTAATTGGTTTCACCCGTGTCGAAGCGCCTGAAGAAAGTAATGCACCAGGTGAACAACCTCCCATGGCAGGTCTATCTAATGAATCGCCGAACTGGGTGCCAGCCAGTCAGGTTCATGGAGAAGGTGTTTTTATCCAATTTAATGAGGCAGTATTGAAGAAATGGGAGGCCAAGCCAGCCGTTCAAGCGATTAATGCTTCTCTATTTGAAGGGCATAGAGGTTGGAGGAATTCAAGAAAGTTATCGTCTGAAGAGGGTTATCCGGGTATACGTTATGTTCTATTACACACAATATCCCATCTTTTGATTAGAGAGTTGGCACTGGAATGTGGTTATAACGCGGCGAGTATCCGAGAGCGGATTTATGGAGATACAAGTAACGATAACAGTCAGGCAGGTATTCTCATTTATACCGCTGCGGCTGACTCTGATGGCACATTAGGTGGTCTGGTGGAACTTGGTAAGCCTGAAAATTTGGGGCGTTTGCTTGATCAGGCATTAAATCGGGCAAAAGTATGCTCTTCAGACCCTTTGTGTTCAGAACATAAGCCGGAAAAAGATAGGTCTCTTCATGCTGCTGCTTGTCATGCCTGTACTTTTGCTGCGGAAACATCCTGTGAGAAAGGCAATCGTTATCTCGATCGAGCGTTGGTAGTACCAACACTTGATAACGCTGATGCCGCTTTATTTGGGAACGATTAATCATGGATAGACTTTCAGCTGCAATTTTTGAATTGGTACAAGATCAACATCCTGCGAAGGTTAAATCATTATGTACGCGTATTAAAGCTACGGCCGTTGATAATTACTTGTCTTTATGTGGCCATTTCACGACAGATGCTGCTAACAAACTATTGGAAGGCGTTTTAACTGAGTGGGAACGATTAGGTAGCACAAACGATGAACTAGCGGGTTTAATTGCAGGTGTATCTTTTGGATATATTGAAGAAAGAAATCGAGAGAAGGTCGACCTCGTATGGACGGGGCCTGATCTAAATCAATTCCCTGTTCGGCGTTCCGAACAAGTTCTACTTGATGTTATTAATTCTGCGAATGATTCCCTTTTTATTGTTTCTTTCGTTTTGATTAATATTCCCTCAGTAGAGGGGGCAATCGCTGAAGCTGTGGAGCGCGGTGTTGATGTAAGAATGTTGATTGAGTCTGAAGACAAAGAAAATTCAAGCGACTTTCGAGAAACCGTTGCTCGTCTTAATGATGTCATACCAGGAATCATTCTTTATGTTTGGCCGCGAGAGAATAGAGAGGACGCGGGAGTTGGGTTTGCGAGGGTGCACGCTAAATGTGCAGTAGCGGACAAAAATATAGCGTTTGTGACAAGCGCAAACTTAACCTCGGCGGCACTTGATAAAAATATTGAGATGGGAGTGCATATTGTTGGCGGTAGTATACCTGATGGGATATGTTGTCAGTTAACTTCAATGATTAGCAGTAAAGAAATTATTCCATATTCAGTTAATCGCACTAGTCGAGGGGGAAAATTTAAAGAGTATCAGTCAATCTCACTTGGTGTGTTAGCGCATACTCTAAAACACTCCAAGTCTGCCATTGTTCAGTTTAAAAATGAAAAGCAGGATATTGAAGAAACAAGAGTGTTTTCTCGTTGCAGTGAAAATGAAGATAAGCCTAAAGCTAACTCGGTGGTTGTTGTTGAGCGCGATGGAAAATTGATGGTAGGTAAATATACCTGGTCACGTCAACAAGATATGAATAACAATGAAGAGCAGTTTTACTTAATCTCTATCCGCGGATTTTCCGCTACGCAAAGCTTTAAACTGACGGAAGATGAATGGGAAATGTTCTACCCGCTAGCTGTAGAATTAACACAATAAGGATGTGCAGATGGCCCGCTTAATACCAAAAGTAGAAATCGATGATATCAACGTTAAGTCTGAGAGAGATGTGGCGCGGTGTTTGGTCGACCAACTCCCTGATGATTGTGTCATATATCATTCCTACCCGTGGCTAAAAACTGACAGAAATGATCGTGGTAACACAACAATCAAGGAGGGTGAAACTGATTTCGTCATACTAATTCCTTCACATGGTATGTTAGTGCTAGAAGTGAAGGGGGGTGAAATTGACTATGATGCCGATGGCAGGCGATGGAGTAGAGTTCTTTCAGGTGGAAGATTAAAGTCTATTCAAGACCCTTTTGAGCAGGCAAGTCGAAATACACATTACCTTGAAAACGCTATTAAGTTGCGAGGCTATCAGGGGGCCAATAGCCTTCCTTTTGGATTTGGCTATGCTGTTGTTTTTCCTGATTGTGAGTATTCAGGCCCAACTCCTCCTGGCTCTGAGCCGGTCATCATATTTTCAGCAAGTGATTTGCCGTATTTAGATAGGAACATGAAGGGTGCGTTAACTCAGTGGATAAGACGAGATAAGCCTGTTCCATTATCAAAAGATGATATGGCAAAAATACAACAAGCTATATCCCCTGGGTTTAAGCTGTTGCCTGTTTTGTTTAGAAAAGTCGAAGAACAAGAGGAAAAGCTATTTAGACTCACAAGTATTCAATTACAAGCTTTAGAATTTTTAGCCGCAAGAAAGAGGGCTTGTATAAATGGTGTAGCTGGCTCAGGAAAAACGATGCTCGCACAAGCGCAAGCGATTAAATTTGCCGATCAAGGCCTATCTACATTGTTGGTTTGTTATAACAAGCAACTCGTCGAGTGGATTAATGACTCCATTGATGAGTCGTATAAAGGCAGAATCACAGTAAAACACTTTCACGGCCTTTGTTATGACTGGTGTAAGCAGGCGCATGTGCCTTTTAACCCTCCATCTCATAATAGCGATAAATTCTGGAAAGAAACTGCCCCAGAAAACCTAATTGATGCTATTGATATGGTCGAACAGAGGTTTGATGCTGTTATTGTTGATGAAGGGCAAGATTTTTACCCGAATTGGTGGGTGCCTCTTGAGATGATTAATAGCAAGGAAGAAGAAGGTGCTATGTATGTTTTCTTTGATCCTAAACAAAACCTCTATGTTGATCAGGTCACCTCTCTGCCTGCACTAGGTGATCCATTTCAGTTACCTGTTAATTGTCGAAATACCAAATTAATAGCGGAACATTGTAGTGAGATTCTAGAAGTACCTGTGCCCACTCGGGAAGACGCACCGGTAGGAATTGAACCTGTAGTTATAGCCCTGGATCTCGAATTCGATATCAAAAAACGTATAGAGCGCTATGTTCACGAGTGGGTTAATAAGGGCAAGTTAAAAGCTCAACAGGTGGCTGTTTTATCGCCAAACAAAATGTCGAACTGCTCACTAAAAGGAACTAGTAAGATCAAGGGAGTACCGTTAATTGACAATATTCGAGACTGGAAAGACGGTAAAGGTATTTTATTCTCTACAGTAAGAGGGTTCAAGGGACTGGAGGCGGATGCAATTATTCTCTTTGATGTCCCAGAGGATGAGTCATTTAATTTTACGAAGTCTGACTACTATGTGGCTTGTTCTCGAGCAAAGCATTTACTTGTGGTGATAAAAGAGTGTGTCTAACTGAGTGTAGATTTATTCAGGGCATATAGCAGACTTACTACTAACCTATTCTCTGATATTGGTTGGCGGGCGCCGGATTGTTATTCAGAAATATATACACGAAAAAATGTAGCCTGATAAGAGTTTTTCTGCATTTTTTATTGGATGCCGTTGTTTGTTTCAAGTTATTGAAATTAAAGGATATATTTTGTATCCCGTTAAAAGAGTTAATATTACATGAATCCACCCTTTGGTGTAGATTGGAAAAAAATAGAATCAACTATCAAAGACGAAAACGCCCTCAAGGGCTTCGGCGGACGCTTTGGTCCAGGTTTACCTCGCGTCTCTGATGGCTCGTTATTATTCCTTATGCACTTGCTCAGCAAATTGCGGGATACATCAGAGGGTGGCGGTCGTATTGGTATAATTCTTAACGGCTCACCACTGTTTACGGGCGGGGCAGGTTCCGGAGAATCCGAAATCCGCCGTTACATCCTTGAGGCCGACCTATTAGAAACCATCGTCGCGCTCCCCACTGATATGTTCTACAACACCGGCATTGCTACCTACGTATGGGTGTTATCGAATAAAAAAATATCTGACGAAGAAGCTGAACGTAAAGGTCTGCCGGGGCGACGTGGAAAAGTACAGCTCATTAACGGCGTTAATCTCTGCGGTAAAATGCGTAAATCCCTAGGCTCAAAACGTAATGAGATGAGTGCCGATGATATCGCCACCATTACTCGCAGCTTTGGTGCCTTTGAAGTTGTTGACGCAAGAGAACTCGACAAACCTGCCGAGCAAAAAAGTAATCGTGGTCGTCAATCGGCAAATCCAAAGCAAGAAACGCCAAAAACCTTCGCCAGCAAAATTTTTTCCACCCATGAATTTGGCTACCGTCGTATCACCATTGAGCGTCCATTACGCGAGAGTTATCAATTCAGTGATGAGCGTTTAGCTGAACTGCGCTTTGCCCCCAAGCCCTTAAATGCACCGATGAAATGGCTATACGCTGAGCAATTAAAAGCCAGTAATGGTACCTGGACGGATGAAGAAGATTGCCCGCATTATGGACAGCTTGCCGAATTCGAGACGGAAATTCGAAAGCATATCAAACAGAATTTCAGCGACCTGAAAGAAGCCAAGATTAAAGAGCTGTTAGATAGTAAAACCTGGACGGCTCAAAAACAAACCCTGCTTAAAGCCAAGAAACTGCAACAAGGCTCTCCACAATGTATGGGTACCGAGCAGTGTGATGATATGAACGGTTATGAAGCTGCCCTCAAAGCAGCCTGCAAAGCCCAAGGCATTACCTTAGATACCAAAGAGAAAAAACAAATCACCACCGCCGTAAGCTGGAAAAACCCAGAAGCGGAAAAGGTGATTAAGAAGGTGCATAAAAACACCGAAGCCAATCCGCTGTACGGCATGTTTGAGGTGGATGGGGGTAATGGAAAAAGCGTTGTTGAATACAAACCTGATGGCGACCTGCGAGATAATGAAAACGTTAACCTTGATCCTTCACAAGCGGTCAATGCGCTAAACGAAGCCTACTTCAAAAAAGAAGTGCAACCCCATGTGCCTGATGCCTGGATAGACGCCAATAAGAGAGATGAAAAAGATCAGGAAGTGGGCATCGTTGGATATGAAATCCCGTTTAACCGCCATTTTTATCAATATCAGCCACCGCGGGATTTGGTAGAGATTGATGCGGATTTGGATGCCGTGAGTGCCGAGATTATGAGTCTGTTACAAGAGGTGCATTCTTAATGGCAGGTGAAAGCAAAGATCCGATAAAGCATGATAGTGCATATGGTCAATGGTTAGGTGATTTAAAGAATCGCTTCAGGCAAACACAGCTAAAAGCGGCGGTGCAGGTAAACAGCAGTTTATTGCAGTTTTATTGGGAACTGGGTGAAGAAATTGTTAAGCGCCAGCAACAAACCAGTTGGGGTAGCGGTTTTATAAAACAACTGAGCCAGGATTTAATAGCTGAATTCCCTGAGATTAAAGGATTTTCAGAAAGAAATATTAAGTATATTAGGCAGTGGCATCGCTTTTGGGTAGGAGGTCAATCAATTGGGCAACAGGCTGTTGCCCAATTGATTGCTATTCCTTGGGGGCATAATGTACATATCATCAGCAAGTGCCAAACTACCCAAGAGGCACTCTATTATGTACGCGCTACCATCGAGCATGGTTGGAGCCGCAGTGTACTGACGCACCAGATTGAAAGCGGGTTATATCAACGCGAAGGCAAAGCCATCAGTAATTTTGAATCAACCTTGCCAGCAGTACAGTCTGATCTTGCCCAACAAACCTTAAAAGATCCCTACGTGTTTGATTTTCTCACCCTCAGCAAAAACTACAGCGAGCGAGAATTAGAAAAGGGATTGATTGACCATATTAGCCAGTTTTTATTAGAGCTAGGTGCAGGTTTCGCTTACATGGGAAAGCAGGTTCCTATTCAGGTGGGGGATCGCGACTTTTATTTAGACCTGCTGTTTTACCACACGCGACTGCATTGTCATGTGGTGATAGAGCTGAAAATCACTGACTTTGAACCCGAGCATGCTGGTAAGCTAAACTTTTATATCAAAGCGGTTGATGAACAGCTGCGTCAGGAGGGTGATGCCCCCACAATTGGCATTTTGCTATGTAAAAACAAAGATAAAACGGTGGTGGAATATGCCCTGAGTGATATTCAAAAACCGTTAGGTGTTACTGAGTATCAGCTGACTCAGACTTTGCCGGATAATCTGAGATCCAGTTTGCCTAGTATTGAGGAAATTGAAAGCGAGCTAGGGAGTGAATTATGACATTAATAGAACAGGCTTTGATTCAATTTAATTGTTATTTTTATCTGTATCAATTTCCTAGAAATTTGGTGGAGATTGGTGCGGATTTGGGTGTTGTAAGTGCTGAGATTATGAATCTGCTACAAGAGGTGCATTCGTAATGGCAGAGGGAATGGTTTTGAGCGGAAAATATGAGGCTTACTCTGAGTATAAAGATTCTGGCATCAGTGGGCTTGGTAAAATCCCTGGTCACTGGGAGGTTATGCAACTAAAACGAACAATTGATGGGTGTGTAAATGGCATTTGGGGGACTGAACCGGAAAAAGATGGAAATAACACAGTGGTTCTTCGTGTCGCTGATTTTGATCGGCCTAAGCTCTCACTGCAAGAAGCTGGGTATACTTACCGCAAGATCGAAGAGAAAGAAAAACTAACACGCAAGTTAAAGCGTGGTGATTTATTGCTCGAGAAATCTGGGGGTGGAGAGAAGACGTTGGTTGGGCAGGTTGTCTTGTTCGATAAAGAATTTGAAGCTGTGACATCTAATTTTGTTGCGAAGATGACACCAAAATCAGGGTTTAATAGCAGATTTTTAAACTATGTTTTTAGTAGGTTTTATAGTGAGAATATTAACTATTGTTCGATTAAGCAAAACACAGGGATCCAGAACTTAGATTCATCGGCCTATTTAGCTGAAAAGTTTGGCTTTCCGGTAGAAGCCGAACAAGAAAAAATTGCCAACTTCCTCGACCACGAAACCGCTAAAATCGACACCCTGATCGAAAAACAACAACAGCTGATCAAACTGCTAAAAGAAAAACGCCAAGCTGTGATCAGCCATGCCGTCACGAAAGGCCTCAACCCCAACGCCCCCATGCGCGACTCAGGTGTTGAATGGTTAGGTGAAGTGCCAGAGCATTGGGATGTTGTAAAGCTCTCTTATCGTTACGAAGTTCTTTTGGGTAAGATGCTAGATGATAAGAAAATTACAGGTGATTACCTCGGTGCATATTTACGAAATACCGATGTTCAATGGGATAGGATTAACACAGAAGATCTTCCGAAGATGGACTTCCGGCCTGAAGAACATCGGCGCTACTCCGTTGAAGCAGGAGACTTGATAGTCTGTGAAGGCGGAGAAATTGGGCGAAGTGCTATCTGGGAGAATGATGATAAGTGTTTTTATCAAAAAGCGTTACACCGTCTTAGACCATATAATTACTCTCGTGATAATTCCCGCTTTATGTTTTATGTGATGTTTGATGCCGTGCATCAAGAACGGTTCAGTGGTGGAGTAGCTAAAGCAACGATCGCTCATTTACCGGCAGAAACGTTTCGCCAATATAAATTTGCTTACCCGCCTTATGGTGAGCAAGTTGATATTTCCGTATTTTTGGACGAAATGAAAGACAAATTTGAATTGCTAGAATTGTCAGCGCAAAGGCAGATCGATTTATTACAAGAGCGCCGCACAGCCCTAATCTCTGCAGCTGTCACCGGTAAAATCGACGTAAGACACTTTAATCCAGAAGGCGGGCAGCCCTCAGAATCGCCAAACATCAACAACAAAGAAGTCGTCGCATGAGTGCGGCGCTTTATCAAGAGCACTGTGCTAGCTTCGAGCCTATTAAATCAGCCTATAAACATGCTGTGGCTGCTCAAAATTCAACTGCTAAGCATTGCTTATCCGTTGGTATCAAATCAATAGGTTCTATTCTGGAATATGCTGGAATAATGGATATTCAATTAGTTACAAGGAAAGTGCTATGAAGAATGAAATACTGATTTACGAAGGGGAAAATAATGTCATTGAAGTGCAGCTGGATGCCGCTCAGGAAACCTTGTGGTTAAGCTTGCTTCAGATAGCAGACTTGTTTGGTCGAGATAAATCGGTAGTCTCCCGTCACTTGAGAAATGTCTTTAAAGACAATGAGTTAGACAAAGAGGCAGTTGTTGCAAAAAATGCAACAACTGCCTCAGATGGCAAAATCTATCAGGTTGAATATTATAACTTGGATGCCATAATTTCAGTCGGTTATCGTGTGAACTCCCAAAAGGGCACTCAGTTTCGTCAGTGGGCTACTGCACGCCTAAAAGAGCATCTGGTGCAAGGGTATACGCTGAATGAAAAACGACTGCAGCAACACAAAGACCAGCTGAACCAGTTGGAGCAAACCCTCAGTCTGTTTCAGCAAAATGTGATAGATCAGGCTAGCTTGCCAGAAGCGCAAGGCTTGGTAAAAATCATCGCAGATTACACCAATACCTTTGTTCTGCTCAACCAGTTTGATAGTGAGCGACTGCCCACCGCTGATTTCGATGAGGATATCCGTTACCAAATCAACTATGACGAAGCTCGCGCTGCTATCGCCTTGTTGGTAAAGAATCTAATAGCCAAAGGTGAAGCAACCGAACTGGTGGGCAATGAAAAAGACGATAGCTTTGCCGGTGTACTAGGTTCAGTGGTGCAGAGCTTCGGTGATGAGTATCTGTACCCCAGCATCGAAGCACAGTCCGCACATCTGCTGTATTTCATCATCAAAAACCACCCCTTCAGCGATGGCAATAAACGCATTGGCGCGTTTATGTTTATCTGGTTTTTACAGCGCAATGAGCATCACCGAAAGAAGTCGGGGGAATTAAAAATCAATGATAATGCCTTGGCAGCGATTGCGTTATTGGTGGCGCAAAGTGACCCGGCACAAAAAGAGTTAATGATTCATTTAATTATGAATTTGGTTCGATAAGGGATACGAGATTGAAGTAATAGAAGTATAGGAAAGACAAACATACCTCTTGATTAATATAGGGTCGATAATGTGAGTGATATCAAGCTGTTCTCTCAATCTGGTGAGGTTTTTACTGAACTGGCCGGTAGTATTGCTACGTTAGAAAGTAATCTGCAAAAGCAGATCGAGTCTAATATGCAAACGTTTCTGGGGGTTCAGTTCCTTGCTTCAGAATACGATACCGGTAAAACCCATAAGGGGCGTATCGACTCGTTAGGTTTGGATGAAAATGGCTGCCCGGTAATCATCGAATACAAACGTTCTAAAAATCAAAATGTGATCAATCAGGGTTTGTTCTATTTAGATTGGTTGTTAGATCATCAGGCAGAGTTTCAGTTGCTGGTAATGAAACATCTCGGTAATGATGTTGCTGAAACCATTGAGTGGTCGGGAACTCGCTTGATCTGCATTGCGGCGGATTTCAATAAATATGATGAACACGCCGTACAACAGATTAACCGTAATATCGAGCTGATGCGTTACCGTTATTTTGGTAATGACCTATTGTTGCTAGAGCTGGTGAACGCGCAAAGTGCAACCCATCAGACAAAGGCACAGGCCTTAACACAACAGGCGGCGGTCAATTTACCAGAATCGTCTGTAAAAAATTTAACAAGTGGCAAGAAAAACGGCACAGACAAAACACAGGCAGAGCGGCTTGCGGGTGCACCGCCTAATCTAGCCGCCTTATTCGAGGAGTTATGCGGCTTTACCGATCAGCTGGGGGATGAGGTGCAGCGTAAAGATCTAAAGCTGTATACCGCCTTTAAGCGCATTAAAAACTTTGTGTCGATTGTAATTATGAGCGGTAAAAAAGACCCTAAATTACAGGTGTATTTGAAATTACCAAGGGAGGTTGCAGTTAACGATGACCTTTGTCGTGATATGACGGGCGTCGGACACTGGGGTACCGGTGATATTGAGGTGAATATTCGTAGTGCTGAAGATTTAGAAAAAGCGAAACCTTTGATTTGTCAAAGCTACGAGGTTAGTTAGGTTAGTATTAGTAAAGAAATTTAAGCGCTGGTTAAAGCGTTGGCTCCGATAGAATAAAAGGAAGTACGGGTATGGCAAGCGCGAGTGAATTCGCATTTCAAAATGAAATGATCCAGCAGTTGGTGGATAACGGTTGGTTACTAGGCAAACCCAGTGGTTACAACCGTGAACTGGCGTTGTATTCAGAGGATGTGTTGGGTTTTGTTAAAGACACCCAGAAGGATCAGTGGAAAAAGTTCAAAGCGCTGTATCCGAATGACCCAGACGGTAAATTCTTAGAACGTGTTGCCTCTCAGCTGAATAAAGCCGATCCTAACGCCGCCAATAAAGAAATGCGTACCTATGGCACCTTGGGGGTGTTACGTCACGAACTACGTGATCGTGGTACTCGCTTTAGTTTATGCCAGTTTAAACCCGAGCATGATTTAAATCCGGATACGCTAGCGCGTTACAAAGAGAACCGTCTGCGGGTGGTGCCGGAGTTGGTGTATTCACCTTGGTGTGACGATAAGAGTGCTACTGACGAGCATGAGGCGGAGACCGGTACACGCGCTAAAAAATGGCGTATTGACTTGGTGTTGTTTGTGAATGGCTTACCGGTAGCCACCTTAGAGCTAAAGTCAGAGTTTAAACAGGCGGTAGAAAACGCCATTAAGCAATACAAAACTACCCGTTTTGCGATAGATCCTGCCACTAAAAAGCCTGAGCCCTTGCTAACGTTTAAACGCGGGGCGTTGGTGCATTTTGCCGTTAGCCAATATGAAGTGCATATGGCTACTCGGCTTGAAGGGGATAAGACGTACTTTTTACCCTTTAACAAAGGAACCAAAGACGGTGGTGCTGGTAACGATGTGCCAGCGGATGTGAACCAGTATGCGACGGATTATTTATGGAATGAGGTACTACTGCCCGATAACCTACTGAATATTCTTGCCCGTTTTGTGCATTTACAAATCGAAGAGAAAGAAGACTGGGAAGGGCGTAAATCAAAAAAAGAAACGTTAATCTTCCCCCGTTATCATCAATGGGATGTGGTTAGCCAGTTAGTGAATGCCGCCCGTACTGAAGGCCCAGGCCATAAATACCTGATTCAACACAGTGCTGGTTCCGGTAAATCGAATTCTATTGCTTGGTCGGCTCATCAGTTATCGGCCATTCATACGGAAGAAGGTAACAAGCTGTTTGATTCGGTGATCGTGGTTACGGATAGAACGGTACTGGATGATCAGTTACAAGAAACCATCTCCCAGTTCACCTCGGTAGAAGGTGTGGTAGGGCGTATTAATCGTAACGAAGGTGACGGCTCTAAATCAGAAAAGCTCGCGGCGGCGCTGGAAAGCTCACAGCCGATTATTATCGTGACGATTCAAACCTTTCCTTATGTATTAAAAGCCATCGAAAACAGCGCGAGCCTTAAACAGCGTAACTATGTGGTAATTGCCGATGAAGCCCACAGCTCACAAACCGGCAGTACCGCACGACAGCTAAAAGAAGTGTTGATGATCGACACAAAAGAGGGTGATGAAGAGATTGACTCGGGAGATGCTATTGAAGCAACCGTTGCTTCACGCCCAGGATTAACCAATCTGAGTTATCTGGCCTTCACCGCAACACCAAAAACCAAAACTCTGGAGTTGTTTGGCCGTTTACCCAAACCCGATGAAGTACCCTCTAAAACCAATAAGCCCGAAGCCTACCATGTGTACAGCATGCGTCAGGCCATTGAAGAAGGCTTTATTCTGGATGTCTTAAAAAATTACACCAATTACAAAGTGGCTTATAACCTGGCCATGAAAATTTCTGGTAGTGATGAGGAGGTAGAGAGTAAAAAGGCTAAGGTGAAGCTTAACCAATGGGTGCGCCTGCATGACTACAACATCAGCCAAAAAGTGCAGGTGATTGTGGAGCACTTTAAAAATAATGTGATGGGTCTATTGGGTGGTCAGGCTAAGGCTATGGTGGTCACCAGCTCACGTAAGGAAGCTGTGCGTTATAAGTTGGCTTTTGATCGCTATATCACCGAAAAAGGTTATCAGAAGGTGGTTGCCATGGTGGCGTTTTCGGGTGAAGTTGAGTTCAGTGATAAAGACCCGAATGTTGAAGGCATTATTGGCGAGAAGTTTACTGAGTCTGGTATGAACCCTGGTCTTAAAGGCCGTGATCTGCGAAAAGCCTTTGATAGTGATGACTACCAGGTGATGCTTGTTGCTAATAAGTTTCAGACGGGCTTTGATCAACCCAAACTCTGTGCCATGTATGTCGATAAGAAGCTGGGCGGAGTTGAGTGCGTGCAGACGCTGTCACGTTTAAACCGTACATTCCCGGGTAAGGCTGAGGCGGGTACCTATGTACTGGATTTCTTTAATGAGCCTGACGATATTTTGGGGGCGTTTCAACCGTATTATCAAACAGTGCAGTTAGATGACGTGTCTGACCCTGATGTGATTTTTGATCTTTCGGACAAGTTAAAAGCGGCGGGTATCTTTTATTGGCAGGAGGTTAAGCAATTTTGTGAGGCTTATGACATTCCAAGTAAAAGCCATGCGGCCATCGCGAATATTTGTAAACCAGCCGTTGAGCGTTGGACTCATAAGTATAAACACGCAATTGAGGCGTATAAACAAGCGAAAGACATGTTTGAACGCCAAAAAAGGTTTGATGATGCGGTATTGATCGCGAACGCTGAAAACAGCTTTAAAGAATGCAAACAAGAGAAAGACGCGTTAGAGATTTTCAAAAAAGACTTGGGTTCTTTTGTGCGCTTTTATGACTTTATGTCGCAAATCGTTGATTACGACGATAAGGATCTGGAAAGGCTATGTCTTTATGCCCGAAATCTCCGACCAATGCTACGTGAGGCAGCTATTGAAGAAGACGAGGTGGATCTTAGTAATGTCGAGTTAAGTCATTACCGTTTGTCGAAAATACGGCAGCAAAACCTCATATTAAAAGAGGATGCAGCGGAATATCTAGCGCCCGGTGATGGTGTGGGTGGTGCAAAACCGAAAGATAAGAAAGAAGAGTTTCTGTCGCAAATTATCAGTCGGCTTAATGAGGTTTTTATCACAGATGAGCTGACTGAAAAAGATCTGGTGAATTATGCCTATACGATTCGCGATAAAATCAGTGAAAACGAGCTGGTTATGCATCAAATTGCCAATAATAGTACCGAGCAAGCGCTTTTAGGTGGCTTTTCCAAGGCGATTGATGATGCCGTGTTGGATAGTAGTGATGCCCACCAAAATCAAATGATGCAGTTGTTGTCGGACCCAAGTAAAGCGGAGAGCTTTGCTCGGGTGGTGCTGGAATTGTTAAAGGGGTCTGGTCAGTAATGCCAGGAGTCGGCGACTACTACCTGGCCTAATTGCTAATATACTCACAACGATAAAGCTCTTTTTAGTCAACGGGCGCGCAGATGGGTTGCGTGCAGCTGAAATATCTAATTGCTCCGGTAAGGCTATTGCTATTGGTGGTACGACAAGTGGCCTGTTGGTTTGGAAAAATAGTAACGTTACACCTTTGAAGGTGCTTGAGGTGTGATTGTTGGCAATCTTTGCCAAAATATGTCATAAAAGCGTTGTATGCATTTAAATCTGGAGTTTACGCTATGGCGACTATGAACATTTCTTTGCCCGACCCAATGCGTGATTGGGTTGAGGTTCAAACAAAAAGTGGTCTCTATGCAAATAATAGTGATTATGTGCGTGATTTGATCCGAAAGGATCAGTTGCGAGCGCAAAAGTTGCAGGTGATGCAGCAAGCGATAACGGCCGGTATTGAGAGCGGTGAGCCAAAGGCCTGGAATAAGGATGATTTCAAAGCAAGGGTGAAACAGCAACCCAAAGATGCAAAACTATAAGCTTGTACCTGCGGCAGAAAAAGATCTGGAAGATATTTGGTTTTATACAGCGGAAGAGTGGGGCTTGAAGCAAGCGGATGACTACATCGATCGAATGGATGAGGCGTTTCAATTAGTTGCTGGTCAGCCATTGATGTGTCACGAGCGACAGGAATTCTCACCGCCAGTTCGAATACATCATCAAGCGCGTCACTTAATTGTATATAAAATAGAGCGCGATAGTATTACGGTTGTTCGTATTTTGCATGAAAGTATGGATATCGATACGCAATTATCTGACTAGCATTGAAGTCACGATGCTTGGCGAAATGAAATAAGTGTACGGGCATTGCTCAAAAAGGAAGGGTATTGCGTAGGCTTGAGGTTGTTCTAGGTGGTGTTTTTGACGGATAAAAATGGTGGCCCCTCCCTGACTCGAACAGGGGACCTGCCGATTATGAGTCGGATGCTCTAACCAACTGAGCTAAGGGGCCATATAAGAAGGCGCCCATTATACTGATCCAATATAATGGGCGCTACTTTTTTATCGCAAAATTTACGCTTTAATACGTCTTAACAAGCTGAAATCGCTAAGATTAATGCTTGTCGTTGTCCAAGAAGCTGCGTAAGTGCTCTGAGCGGCTTGGGTGACGTAGTTTGCGTAGTGCTTTTGCTTCAATCTGACGAATACGTTCACGGGTAACGTCGAACTGCTTGCCCACTTCCTCTAGGGTGTGGTCAGTGTTCATGTCGATACCAAAACGCATGCTCAGTACTTTTGCTTCTCTGGCGGTGAGGCCGGAGAGTACTTCGCGGGTGGCTTCTCGAAGACCTTCGGTGGTAGCCGTATCCATTGGAGAGTGGATATTGGTGTCTTCGATAAAATCACCTAGGTGTGAATCTTCATCATCACCGATAGGGGTTTCCATCGAGATAGGCTCTTTGGCAATTTTCAGTACCTTGCGAACCTTATCTTCTGGCATCTCTAAGCGTATACCGAGTTCTTCCGGTGTTGGCTCTCGACCCATCTCTTGCAGCATTTGACGTGAAACACGGTTTAGCTTGTTGATGGTTTCGATCATATGCACTGGGATACGAATGGTTCTCGCCTGATCCGCAATAGATCGGGTGATAGCCTGACGAATCCACCAGGTTGCATAAGTAGAGAACTTATAACCACGACGGTATTCAAACTTGTCTACCGCTTTCATTAGACCGATGTTGCCTTCCTGGATCAAATCAAGGAACTGCAAGCCGCGGTTGGTGTACTTCTTCGCGATGGAGATAACCAAACGCAAGTTAGCTTCAACCATTTCTTTCTTGGCGCGGCGGGCTTTGGCTTCACCAATCGACATGCGGCGGTTGATTTCTTTGATTTCAGGAATGGTAAGTTCAATTCCTTCTTCAATGGCCATTAGGCGGCGCTGTGAGCGAAGAATCTCTGGGCGAAGCTCCATCAAACCTTCGTTGTAAACGGCACCTTTCTTGATTTCTGCATCTACCCACTCAAGCTTCACTTCATTTCCTGGAAAGGATTTAAGGAAGGCTGGGCGAGGCATTTTCGCAATACGAATACAGCTATTCATGATGAAGCGTTCGTGCTTGCGGATTGTCGCGAGAGTTGTTCGTACCTGGTGAACCATGGTGTCGAACAGGCGCGGAACAATCTTAAAGGTGATAAAAATATCGCCTAGTGCTAAGAATGCTTTTTCGGCTTGCTTAGAGTCGCGGCCGTGCTTCTCTACGGCAGAGTCTGCTTTTGCTAGAAGGTCAGCAAGTTCGCCAAAGCGTTCTTTAGCTTCTTCTGGGCACAGAGAGTTGTCTGGCTCGTCTTCGTCATCGTCGTCATCGTTCTTATCGGCACCTTCAACCTTTGGTTGGTGGGGTGGTGGGATAACGACGGCGTGGTCTTCGTTAGGATCGACATAACCGTTAATGATATCGGTTAATCGACGCTCTTCGGTCTCAACTTTGTTGTATTCATTAAGAATGCTTTGAACGGCGCCGGGCCATGAGGCGAGAGAGTGCAATACTTGGCGTACGCCTTCTTCAATCCGCTTGGCGATAACAATCTCACCTTCACGGGTGAGAAGTTCTACGGTACCCATTTCACGCATATACATGCGGACAGGGTCAGTAGTTCTGCCTGGTTCGGTTTCTACGGATGCTAACGCGGCGGCAGCTTCTTCTGCTGCGTCTTCGTCGGTGCCGTCAGAACCGTCGTTCATTAGCAGTTCATCTGCTTCAGGGGCAGTTTCGTGAACTGGAATGCCCATGTCGTTTATCATGCCAACGATATCTTCGATCTGGTCGGGATCGGTGATGTCTGCGGGCAGGTGGTCATTAACTTCTGCGTAGGTCAAAAAGCCTTGCTCTTTACCACGGGCAATAAGTTGTTTTAACAGTGATTTTTGCGCTTCTTTATCGCTCATGCGGTGCCGTTTCCTAGGTCAGGGGACGCGATCGAACGCGGCATTATACAAGTCTCGCCGCGAATTTGCTAGAACCCTTGAGGATTGGGGGGATAAGCCCATTTAATGGGGGCGGTTGAGTGGATTTCAACCATCGTTGTTGTGTTTTATTCTGGCTTTTCTGGCTCCTGGGCTAGTAACTGCTGTAATTTTAGTAGTTCTCTGAGTTTTGTCTTGTCTTTCGCGCCATCTTTGATGAGTTCGTCGAGATCGGACTCGACTTTTGCTTGTTCCAGTTTGCGTAGCGCGTCTTGGAGTTCGGGGGCGCTGATCTCTTGAGGGATCAAAAACTCCTTTGCGGCCAGCTGCGCTAGATGTTCGCCTTCTTCGGTGGCGTGCCATCTGCCGAGTATGGCGGCTGTTGATGCTTCTGGGCGCTCCTTAAGTAAAGACAGCAAATCTCGAAGTAATTCCATGTAAGGGGACTGGAAATGTAAGAGGTTGTGCGAAAGGTCGGTGTTTGCGGCATCTTTGGGGGTATGCAAGATGATTCTAATGACCGAATCGATAATGGGTGTTACCGGGGCGGCAGGTAGTATTGGCTCATCATCGTCAAAATAGTTGTTTTTACCCTTCTTGAAACCTTTTTTGCCTTTCCACTTCTTTTTCTTGAAGCCTGGCTTGCTCCCTTGTTGTTGGTCGGGGAATTGCTGGTGCTCTGGGAATTGTGGTGGAGCAAAGTTGTCCATTGTCGGTTCGCCACCAGGAAAACCGTCATAATCTTGTGGCGGATAGTAATCGTCAGGCATTGGGAAGTCGCCACCAGGATAACCGCCATCATGTTTGGGGTGGTTTTCTGGACTGGATTGACCTTCGTTATGCTGGGATTGTTGTGCTGGCCTTTGCGTTGACTTTTGCGCTGTCACAGGAGGCGTTGGTGTGCTTGAAACCGAAATGGCGTTTTCAAGGCTCTCAGTGGAAAGTTCGGTAATGGATGCGAGCTTTCCTAGCATGAGTTGGCGGAATACACCTTGCGGTAGCTTGTCGAGTAATGGGGCTGCTTGGCTCGCGAGACGCGCCTTGCCATCCATTGTGTCGATATCTATATCTTCCGACAGGGCGCTAAAGAAACGCTCCGATAGTGGTGTTGCTGTACGAAATTGTTCTTCTAATACTTCCGGCCCGTCTTTATTGACGAGGGTGTCGGGGTCTTCGCCTTCAGGTAGGATCAGGAAGCGAATTTGGCGCCCGTCCTTCATGCAGGGTAGGGAGTTTTCCAAGGCGCGATTGGCGGCTTTTCTGCCTGCGGCGTCGCCATCAAAGCAAAATACGACTTCCGAGACATAGCGGAATAGCTTTTCAATATGATCTTGGTTGGAGGCGGTACCTAGCGTGGCGACGGAATAATGGATGCCATGATGGGTGAGGGCGATAACATCCATATAGCCTTCGACAACAACTGCGCGCTCAAATTTTTGCGGATGTTTTCTGGCATCGTAGAGCCCGT
Organism: Gammaproteobacteria bacterium 45_16_T64; assembly: GCA_002162955.1. Lineage (GTDB taxonomy): Bacteria > Pseudomonadota > Gammaproteobacteria > Pseudomonadales > Ketobacteraceae > 42-54-T18. Next base: position 43,382 of record MABD01000016.1, on the reverse strand, counting down.
AGAGTTCGCGGCTCTTGTGGAAGACGTCGGTTTCTGGGGAGTTGAGGTACTTGGGTTTGTCGTTGCCAAGTACGCGTCCACCAAAGGCGATAGTTCTTCCGCGCATGTCGCGTATCGGGAACATGATGCGGTCGCGGAAGCGATCGTACTCGCGTCCGTTGTCGTTGCGCACAGTGAGTCCGGCGTCGATAAGTTGTTGGCGCTTTTTTTCTGTGTCGGCAAATTGGGATATCAAGTTGTCCCAGCCTGGTGGTGCGTAACCGATTTGAAATCTTTTTGCGGTTTCGCCGGATAGGCCGCGTCGCTTAAGGTAGCTGACGGCTTTTTCTCTAATTTTGGGGTTTTTAAGCTGGGATTGGAAAAACTGATTGGCTTTCTCAAGGATGTCATATAACCCTGAGTTGTCTTTTTTCTCAAATTGCCCGCCGCCTTCGCGGGGCACTTCTAGCCCAAGTTTTTGCGCTAGCCCTTCGATGGCCTCAACGAACCCTTCGCGAACGTAGTCCATCTGAAAGCCGATGGCGTTGCCGCTAGCACCACAACCAAAGCAATAATAGAATTGTTTGTCTGGGCTGACGGTGAAGGAGGGGGTCTTTTCGTCGTGAAACGGGCAGCAGGCAGCGTAGTTCTTGCCTGATTTTTTGAGCCGGACCTGGCTGCCAATAAGCTCAACTAGGTCCGTTCTGGCGAGGACGTCATCAATAAAGTGTTCGGGAATCTTGCCTGCCATAAGGTTGGGTGTCTCGACTTAACCTAGGCGCGTTTTGATTTGTTTGCTGACATTGCCCATATCAGCCTTGCCTTGAATTTGTGGCTTTAGAATGCCCATTACCTTACCCATGTCTTGCATGCCGGCAGCGCCAGTGCTTTCAATTGCTGCGTCGATGAGGCTATTAAGCTCGTCTTCGGTAAGTGCTTTAGGCATGAATTCTTGCAGAACGGTGATTTCAAAGCGTTCTTTTTCAGCTAAATCTTCACGATTGCCGTCAGTAAACTGTTGGGCTGCATCTTTGCGCTGCTTCATCATTTTGTCTAGCACGGCAATAATGCGGGTGTCATCTGGGGTGATTCTTTCGTCGACTTCAATCTGCTTAAGTGCTGCGGTGGCCATACGAAGAGTGGTGAGGCGATCCTTCTCTTTGGCTTTCATGGCGGCTTTGACGGCTTGATTGAGTTGGTCTCTAAGCGCTGACATGGCGTTTCCTTGTGATGATGTTCGTGCGGGATGTGATAAGGAGAGGCTTGTTACGTATGGCCTATGGCAAAATCACAAACACAAATACGCCGAACAGGGCTTCCTGTACAGCGTATTTGATGTTCGAGGATCTGTGAAGTGTTAACTTAACAGGCTGAACAGAGTCTTAGTAGAGGCGCTTACGTCGAATAGTTTCGCGAGAAACTTTTTTCGCGTGACGCTTAACAGCCGCAGCGGCTTTACGCTTGCGAACTTGAGTTGGCTTTTCGTAATACTCGCGACGACGTACTTCTGCAAGAACACCGGCTTTTTCACAAGAACGCTTGAAGCGACGTAGTGCAACGTCGAATGGCTCGTTATCTTTTACCTTTACCTGAGGCATTAATCGTACCTTTTACTTTTAATGGGTTAACTTCATTTTAGGCGAAGAATTATACATTCGCCTAAATCAGATCCTGTATCCGTCTCAAAAGAGCATATGGCTCCAGATTTGGGGCGTGAATTGTAATCCTAATGCAGATGAATTGCAAAACCTGTTTGGCAGGTTATTATATTCAGTCTAAACATCCTTAAAAATAGAGGGTTACAGTGAAAGTTCTTGGAATTGAAACGTCCTGCGATGAGACCGGTATAGCCATCTATGATAGCAAAGATGGCTTGTTAGCTCACGTGCTTTACAGTCAGATTGAGTTGCACCAGGAATACGGTGGTGTTGTGCCAGAGTTGGCGTCACGGGACCATGTGCGAAAGATTATTCCCCTAATTCGACAAGTCATGGATGAGGCAGGGTTGAGCAAGGAGGATATCGACGCCATTGCTTATACCGCTGGCCCAGGTCTGGTGGGTGCGCTATTGGTGGGTGCCTCGGTGGGTAAGAGTATTGCGTATGGGTGGGGTATACCCGCGATACCAGTGCATCATATGGAAGGCCACCTATTGGCACCAATGTTGGAAGATAATGCACCGGAGATGCCTTTCTTAGCACTGTTGGTGAGCGGAGGGCATACCCAGCTTATCGGTGTCGATGGTTATGGCGAATACACGATTCTTGGTGAATCGTTGGATGATGCGGCAGGGGAGGCGTTTGATAAAGCTGCGAAGATGCTTGGCCTTGGGTACCCTGGTGGGCCAGCAATTGCAAAAGCGGCTGAGTCGGGTACGGCAGGGCGTTTTACGTTTCCGCGACCAATGATTGGAAAGCCTGGTCTTAATTTCAGCTTTAGCGGATTAAAGACGTATTGTTTGAATACCATTGAGGACTGTGTTGAGCAAGAGGGGCCATTGGGGGAGCAAACTCAGAATGATATTGCTTTTGCCTTTCAGGAGGCTGTGGTTGATACATTGATAATGAAGTGCAAAAGAGCGATAAAACAAGCGAAATACAGACGTCTGGTTATTGCTGGTGGGGTGAGTGCCAATACCATGCTGAGGGAACGTTTAAAAACGACAATGGGCGGTATGGGGGTTGAGGTGTATTACCCTCGGGTTGAGTTTTGTACGGATAATGGCGCGATGATAGCCTTTGCAGGTTGTAAGCGTTTGCAAGCGGATGGGGCTTCAGATCAACGCATTAGCGTGAAGGCTCGTTGGCCGCTCGATCAGCTTAGCTAGCATCATTCTTGTTGTGAGTGGTGGCTTGGTCTTGAGCATTGCTTTGTGGGGTGTCCTCAAAGCGATGTTCTTCCCCTCGATATAGATTCAACATGTTACTGCGATGAGTAAGAATGAGTAGCAATGATAGTGTGGCGATGATCGGTAGGTAGCTGCTTTGCAAGTGGTTCGGCGCGGTGAGTTGAAAGAAAAAAGGCGCAAATGCCCAGCTAATTAATGCCGCGACGGAGGCTGTCCGAGTAGCTGCCATCGTGGCTAGCCAGGTAGTGATGATCAATAAGCCAGTGGGTAAATGCAGGGTAAGAACAACGCCTAGAGCGGTGGCGACGCCTTTTCCACCTCGGAAGTCGAAATAGACTGGGTATAGGTGTCCAAGAAAGGCGCATAAGCCGCATAGCGCGAGAACGAGAGGGGGAGCATTGAGCTCCATCGCGATAAGAATGGGCAGCACACCTTTGGCAACATCGCCCAGTAGCGTGGCTCCTGCGGCAATTTTGCCAGCAACACGTAAGACATTGGTGGCACCAGGGTTTTGGGAGCCTGTCGAGCGTGGGTCTGGGTATCCAAGCACTCGGCATATTAATATCGCCGATGAAATAGAGCCCATCAGATACGATAATAACCACAATACAATGACTAATAGAGTATTCAGAATTCGTTTCCTTGGAGACTTCGCGTATTATTGCTCATTCAGTAGTATTTCAACATTAAAACAAATGGTTCATTGAATGGATATAGTATACGTACGTGAGTTAAATATTCAGACAGTTATTGGTATTTTTGACTGGGAAAGAAGTATTAAGCAGACGGTAAGTCTAGATTTGGAGATGGGTACAGACATCGCCAAAGCGGCGGCATCGGATCATATTGACGATACATTAGACTATAAAGCGGTATCGAAGAGACTCATTGCTTTTGTGGAAGCCAGTGAGTTCCAGTTAGTGGAAACAATGGCCGAGAGAATTACTGAGATTGTACGTAATGAATTTAATGTCCCCTGGGTTAGGTTGCGTTTGAGCAAGCCTGGCGCTGTGCGTGGCGCAAAAGATGTTGGCGTTGTCATTGAGCGTGGAGAGAAAGTGTAAATGGCAAAAGTGTACCTTAGTTTGGGTAGTAATATTGAGCGTGAACTTCATATCACTGCAGGTTTAGAGGCTTTGCAGCGCCATTTTGGTGCTCTTGTATTATCCCCTGTCTATGAAAGCGAGTCCGTTGGGTTTGATGGTGACGCGTTCTATAACCTCGTGGTTGCGATGGAAACTGATTTGCCGGTTGGCGAGTTGCAGCGCGTGGTGAAAATGATCGAGGATGAAAATGATCGATCACGATCGGACCCTAAATTTAGCTCAAGAACGTTGGATATTGATATCTTAACGGTAGGTGGGCTGGTAGGTGATATTGATGGGGTGCAATTACCCAGAGATGAGATCGAAAAAAATGCCTTTGTATTGCTACCATTAGCCGACATTGCGAGCGAAGAGTTACACCCTGTGTTGCAGATCAGTTATGGCGCTATGTGGCAGCAATACAGTAAGACTCAAAAGTTGTGGCAGATTCCTTTTGAGTGGCAGGGGTGTTAGGGATATTTATAGGGATCGACCGCCGTCTACCGCGATGATTTGTCCTGTAATGTAGTTTGCTGAGGCGAGAAATGCAACGGTGCTGGCGATGTCATCTAGGTGGCCTAAGCGTTGAAGCGGGATGCCTGAGAGTATGTGTTGTTTCTCTTGGGGTGTCATTTCTTGCTCTGGTTTGGGCCATAAAATAGCGCCTGGTGATACGCCGTTGACGCGAATGTTTGGTGCCAGTTCTTTTGCCAGCGAAAGCGTCATCATCTTTAGCGCGCTTTTTGCCATGCAATACAAGGTGTGATTGTTAAGGGGCGCGTTGGCATGAATGTCGATCATGTTCACGATGGAGCCCTGAGTGTTTGCCAGTGCAGGAGCGAGTGCTTGGCTAAGGAATAGCGGCGCTTTGCTGTTGCTGCCGAAAAGGTTGTCCCATTGTTGTTCTGTGCATTCACCTATCGGTGTGGAAAAAAACCCTGAGGCGTTGTTGACGAGCAGGTCTAGGCGTTGCCACGATGCTAGGGTTTCCTGAGCGAGTATCTCTACTTCAGGTATTTGATCCAAATCAGCTTGGATGCATTTACAGGAATGGTGTCTTATTGCGTTAAGTTCCGATGCTAGCGCTTGGGCTTGTTTTTTCGAGTGTCGGTAATGTACAACTATGTTGTACCCCCGTTGGTGCAGTTGTCGAGATGTTGCTGCGCCTAAGCGTTGTGATGCGCCGGTGATAAGCGCAACTTTTGTGTCTGTCATAATGCTCACTTAGGAAGTTTGCGTGTAGTTTTTTTTCAAATCTTTGAGTAATCGTATTCTACGTTCTCGCATTTCACTGCCAAGTGCTGCGCCTAAAAACCCTAAATCTATAAGTGTTTTTGGATCAATTTTCTTTATCACTTGCGCGGCATCAATTAAATAATCTGCCTGCGGATAGTGCGTGTCTTCGAGCCCAGTTCTTCCTCTTGCATCTGCTTCGCAGGCGGCGATAAAGAGTGTGAGGGTTTCGGGTCGGCGCAATACGTCAAGGGACTCCAGTAGACGCATAAGTGTAGACGGTTTAAGTTCAAAAGCACGATGGCATTGCGTGTGGTGGCGCGCAACGAGAGTCGCTATTCTGGCAGCATGATTGGGTACTTTATATTGTTTACAAAGGTTTTTGGTAAGAAACTCACTAATGGTTTCATGTCCATGATGTGCGGGTAACTCTTCGGCGGGGGTTTTCCCTTTACCTAGATCATGGGTTATTGCTGAAAAGCGTACGGCGAGTTTATCGCTTTCGTTAAAATTCTGGCTGCATATCACCGCCTGATCTAGAGCCATTAATATGTGTATGCCTGTATCTATTTCTGGGTGATGTTTTTCTGGCTGAGGAATACCAAAGAGCGCATCGATATCAGGAAACAATGCGGCTAACGCTCCGCACTGCCTTAGTGTTTCAAAGTACGCGCGCGGGCAGGGTTCCGACAGGGCTTTTTCTGTTTCAGCCCAGACCCGCTCAATTGTCAGTGCTTCCAATTCGCCGGATTGGCTAATGTTAGCCATCAAGTCAAGGGTCTCGGTGGCGATGGAAAACCCTAAGTTACCGTAGCGGGCAAGAAAACGAGCGACGCGTAGTACTCGCAAGGGGTCTTCTATAAATGCGTCGGATACGTGCCGTAGAATTTTATTGTCGAGATCCGTTTGGCCGTTAAATGGGTCGATGATCTTTCCATCATCGGCTTGGGCCATTGCGTTAATGGTTAGGTCTCTGCGGGATAAGTCTTCCTCAAGGGAGACGTCGTCACCGGCATAGCATTCAAAACCGCCATAACCCTCACCAACTTTTTTTTCGGTGCGCGCGAGGGCATATTCTTCCCCGGAATCAGGATGAAGAAATACAGGGAAGTCATTTCCAACTTGTTGATAGCCGTTGGTGAGCATGTGCTCTGGTGAGCTTCCCACCACAACCCAGTCTCTATCTTTGATAGGACGGTCGAGTAATGCATCGCGGACTGCGCCGCCGACAAGATATACATTCATAAAAAATAACAGAAAAATAGTTGACCTTTTTGACGCCCTGAACGAACATTCAAAGCATGAATACGTTAACCAGATTATCAGTCCAGCCCAAAAGCGTCAAATTCGCGAAATCGATGATTTCCGCGATGACCGTCTGTGCCATTACATGGCGCCGACATATTATGCTGTGGCTGGATGGGGTAACGTAGTAGAGAAATTAACACGTTATTAGAAATTCTCAAAAGGCCGCAGCATTACACTGCGGCCTTTTTCGTTTTGGTCGCAATGAACGCTGCATTTTATCACTGTTAGGAGGAATGGAGAGGAAGCGTCATGTCGACTGTCATAGCATATATTATTGTAATTTTTGTGTGGGCTACAACCCCGCTGGGTATCAAGTGGAGTAGCGAAGGTTTTTCACCACTAGCCGGTGCGTTTTGGCGTATATTTATTGCCGCGATCGTCGCGTGGCTGATTGCTAAATGCATGGGGATTACAGTGCCTAGGCATAAAAAAGCGATATTGAGTTACAGTGTGACAAGTATTGGGTTATTTCTGGGTATGGTGACTACCTATATTGGTGCTTCTTACCTGTCGTCCGGGATGATCTCTGTCTTATTTGGATTGTCGCCAATAATATCGAGTGTTATTGCTCGTTATGTATTGGATGAGCCTCCATTTGGGGTGCCGCAATGGGTGGCCTTGAGTCTTGCGATCACTGGCTTGATTGTCGTGTTTCGCGGAGATGTTAATCTTGCTGAGCAAAGTCTCATTGGATTGGCGCTTATCGTATTTGCGGTATTTTGTTTTAGTTTGAGTGGTATCTTAATTAAGAAAATTGATGCATCTCTGCATACAGTGGCGCAGACATCGGGGTCGTTATTATTTGCAGTGCCTTTATTTGGATTAATCTATATCTTGTTCGCGGAGCCCGTGGCAGAGGTGAGCGATAAGTCGATTATGGCGATTCTATATTTGGCGTTTTTTGGTTCGATTATTGGCTTCTTTAGCTACTTCTATGTGCTGGAAAGATTACCTGCGACGGCTGTGTCATTGTCAACGTTGGTGACGCCGGTATTGGCGATTGCGCTAGGTGTGATGCTCAATGGGGAACAATTAACGTCGAGTATTATTGTTGGTGCTGCGCTTATTAGTGGAGGGTTGTGTATTTATCATTGGGGAGATAAGTTGTTTCCCGCTTAAGAATATATTGCAAGAAAGCCACTGGTTAACGCCATGGCTTTCTTGCAATATTGCTTTTTGGTGCTAGATAATCAGCATGCGGGTGATGTCGGCTATTTCATCTTTGTATTCTGAGACAATTTTTAAACCTTGAAAGGGTGTCATTTCACCTTTTTGAAATTTAACTTTGATAGCGGCGGGCATGTCGGTAATTTTGGGGCAGCCTTTTATCTTGTCTGTGCCCAAATAGGCATGGTAACGGGCGATGAGAATGAGGTCAGCCAGGTCTGCTTTTTTGCCGTCATCTCGTAGCCATTGGTCTTTTGTTTGAGCGCAAGTAACGATGTCTTCAGGCATTTTCCAATGCTGAAGGATGTTGACGGCAAACTCATTGCCATGTTCTTTGCTCATGTGATCGATGAGTTTCCAGTGGTATTCTGTTTTTAATTTTTCACCGAGCGCAGAAATAATGAAGAGTGGGCCAGTGTCTTGTAGCAGCCCAGCAAGTAATGCACTTTCACTCTTATAGCCTGGGGCGAAATTGGCGATCCAGGCGGCGATGGCGGCGACTTTGGCACTTTGCGCCCAGACCTGTTTGATTTTTTGTCGAATTGTGGGTTTGTCGGTTCGAAAAAGCTTATCTAGGGTGTAGATCAAAACAAGGTTTCGTGTGGTATCTGCTCCCATACGTCTGAGGGCTAGGCTTAAGTGGTCGCAGGGGTCTTTGCCAGGGTATAGGGAGCTGGACGCTACTTTCATGAGCAAGTCAGAGAGATGTTGGTCGTATTCAAGCACCTCTACAAGGTCTTTTGCTCGGTAGTTTGGGTCCAGTACTAGCTCTCCAACCCTTGAGGCTATTTTGGGGAAGTTGGGTAGGGGGCGAGTGCCAACGGCGATATCTTGCTGTAGTCGTTGGTACAGCTTGTTCGCGTCGCGCTCAATATCCGCTTGCTCTTTCGTTTGCTTCGAAGGTGTCATGAGGTCCTAGGCTAAAGTCATTTCGCGATCACTAAAACACGTATTTTAGTATAACTATAGCCTATTTCTGTTTGGTAGTAGAAAGAAGATGATGACCCAAATTATCGTTAACTTAGCATCATCTGCCTTTCTAGGTGTAGCCTATTGGCCATTACTTCAGAGCCGTTATAAATAGCTTTGATGTGATGGATAAGACGCTTTTCAGCGTCTTGGCGCATAGCATAGGGTAAATCGATGGTCGACACGCCCATATAAAAGATAATGGTGCTGATGGCCTCGGCCACCATCTTAGGGTCAGTAATATTGCGTTGTTTAAGCCGGCTCTCTAGCTCAATCAGATGCGCGAGCTCTTTGTTGATTTGCCGTAGTTCTTTTTGGATGGCTTGGCGTAACGTTACCGAGCTTCCGACTGCCTCGCGGGCCAATACGCGAAATAAATTGCCGTTCTCTTTAAAGTGATCCAAACAATAACCGACTAGGTTTTGTGTAATATCGTCGGTTTTGGCATGTGACTGTTTGGCCATCTTCAATAAAACGTGGAGTTTTTCAGTGGCTTTTTCGACGAGTTCCAAGCCGAGGGCATCTAAATTTTCGAAATGTCGATAGAAAGAGGTCGGTGCTATGCCTGCTTCTTTAGCAACTTCTCTTAGGCTCAGGCTCGATAACCCTTTGTCTTCATTCAGTTTTCGTAAGGCAGCCTCAATAATGGCTTCCCGTGTGCGTTGCTTTTGTTCTGCTCGTGTACTCATGCTATTCCAATCTTGTGTTTTTATTCAGGGTACACTTGTTAGCTGAATGTTCAATGGTTACTTACATAAAGTTACGCTCTTGTTTGAAATATGCTCATTTGCCTCTATTTTGACCGATATACACTGGGCTATCCACTTTAGTGTAAAGAAATGTACAAATTAAAGGTTGCGAAATAGCTTTTGATGAGTACTATAGCTCACACTTGTACGCTGAATTGGCGTCAATGCTCGATGTTTGATTGGGCTCAATGATGTAAAGCAGGCTGATTGGGATTAGTTTGCAGGCTAAGGGAAAAATTATGAGGAATGCCAAGAGTGTGCAGCCGGAAGCAATGTCGGTTGTGGATACCGCGTGGTTGCGGATGGATTCGCCAGATAACCTGATGGTGATTAATGGATTTTGGGAGTTTGACGCGTCTTTTTCGAAGGAACGTTTTCTTGCCATCATCAAAGAGCGTTTATTGGCGATTCCTCGATTTGGGAAGTTGCCGTTAAATCGCGACGGCGAATATTTTTGGCATAAGGCTGAGGCGCTAGACCTGAATTACCACCTTGCCAGTGTCGAATTGGAAGGCGACAAGTCTGAAAAAGACATGCAGAACTTTATTGTTAGCCTAATATCGGAACCGCTAGACGCAGGGAAGCCTTTGTGGCGGTTCTATCATATTGCTGATTATCAGGGCAAAAGTGCCATGGTGTTTCGTATCCACCATGCGTACGCTGATGGTTTGGCGTTGGTATCCGTGTTTGATGCCATTGCCGATGTTTCGGTGATGAGTACTTCACCAGCGGCTCGCCATAATGCCCCTAAACCGGCCCAAGCTAAGCCGGGTGCGCTTGGTTGGTTGACTCATCAAGCCAAGCAAGCGGGAACTGCCTGTGCATTTTCACTGGGTTGGTTGTACGAGTCTGCGCATGTGGCTTTGTTGTCATCAGATACCAAAACAACGTTCAAGAAACCATTATCGACGGACAAGCAAGTGGCTTGGGCTCCTTCCATTTCTTTGGCAGAAGTGAAGGATATTGGCAAAGCGATTAATTGTACGATCAATGATGTGCTGTTGGGCTGCGTTGCGGGCAGTTTGCGCCGTTATATTGAGGGCTCTGGTGATTCTGCCGACGGTGTAAGCGTGAGAGCTACGGTACCGATGAATCTACGTCCTTTGTCAGAGGCGTTGAATCTGGGTAATCACTTTGGGTTAGTGTATCTGGATCTTCCGGTGAGTGAGGCGGATTCTTCTCGCAGAATTGCGAAGGTACGCAGAAACATGTCTACACTGAAGAGTGGAATGCAGGCGCATATGTCTTATGGCGTGCTGGCGATTTTAGGGCATGGCCCTGTTAAGTTACAAAAGGCCGCACTCGATTTCTTCAGTCAGAAAGCATCAGCCGTGATGACGAATGTTCCTGGTCCTACCGAGGCCTTGCAGTTTGATGGGGTGAAAATATCCAGTCCTATGTTTTGGGTGCCACAAAGTGGCAGCATTGGGTTAGGTGTTAGCATCCTCAGTTATGCGGGAAATGTTGAGTTTGGCGTCATCGCTGATAAAGCGTTGGTCTCTGATCCTGCATTAATCGTTGATGGATTTGTGGCAGAGCTGAATGCTTTGCGACAAGGGATCGCTGCTGGCGATCCATCTTTGGTAGCGGCCTTTTCCGCAGCCTAGTGTGTTTTTGGGTTATTTGTTTTTATTTTTATTTTGGGTAAGCCCCGCTTAGGGGAAACGAGGAGCAGGTATGAGTTATTTCATTACTGGTGCAACGGGATTTCTTGGTCGTTTTTTGATGCAAAATTTGGTCAAGCGCGAAGGGTCCATTTATGTGTTAGTGCGTCAGGAATCCGCCTATAAGATTGAAATGTTGCGTGAAGAGCTAGGCGTGTCTTCTGAAAAGCTAATTGCCGTTGTGGGTGATTTAGCAGAGAAAAACCTCGGGGTAAGTGATGAGACCATTGCTGATCTTAAGGGCAACATTCAACACTTCTTTCACTTAGCGGCGGTGTATGACCTGACTGCTTCTGAAGAGTCACAAGTTGTTGCCAATATGGATGGCACTAAACATGCGATCGGATTGGCTGAATCCGTTGATGCTGGGTGCTTTCATCACACCAGCTCTATTGCTGCTGCTGGCATGTTCTCGGGCATATTTAGAGAGGATATGTTTGAGGAGGCGGAGAAACTCGATGATCCTTATTTAAGAACTAAACATGATTCGGAAGGCTTGGTGAGAAGTGGATGTAAAGTGCCATACCGCATTTATCGACCTGCTATGGTGGTTGGCCATTCCAAGACCGGTGAAATGGACAAAATCGACGGCCCATACTTTTTCTTCCAGATGATCAAAAAGTTGCGCAGTGTATTACCACCCTGGATGCCAATGGTCGGTATTGAAGGTGGGCGTCTGAATATTGTGCCGGTGGATTACGTGGTCGATGCGATGGATCATATAGCCCACACGGCAGACCTTGACGGCAAATGCTTCCACTTGACTGATACCGATCATTATAAGGTGGGGGAGGCTATCAATATCTTTGCGAAGGCGGGTAATGCACCGCAGATGAGCATGAGAATTGATAAGAACCTGTTTGGCTTTGTACCGCCGTTTGTTAAGCAGGCATTGGGGTCAATGCCTCCTGTGCAGCGTATTATTAATATGGTGCTCAATGATTTAGGCATTCCCAAATCAACGCTGAAATTTACCGATTATCGTACTCGATTTGATAATCGTGAGGCCCGTGCGGCATTGGATGGTTCTGGTATCAGCTGTCCGTCATTACTGGATTATGCGCCGGCTATTTGGGATTATTGGGCGCGTAATCTAGACCCCGATAACTTTGTTGATCGAACACTGGAAGGCTGTGTTGGAGCAAAAGTGGTCGTGGTAACCGGGGCAACATCGGGTATCGGTAAGGCTGCTGCTCTTAAGTTGGGTGAGGCTGGTGCGAAGGTTGTGCTTGCTGCGCGAACCAAAGAAAAACTTCAGGAAACCAAGGATGAGATTGAGGCATTAGGCGGTGAGGCGTATTGCTATTCTGTTGATGTATCTGATATGGACGATTGTGATCGTTTCTGTGAAGAGGTCCTGAAAGACTTTGGTAAGGTCGATATCTTGGTCAATAATGCGGGTCGGTCTATTCGACGGGCGATTTCTGCGTCTTATGATCGGTTCCATGATTTTGAGCGAACCATGCAATTGAACTATTTTGGTGCCTTGCGCTTGATGATGAACTTGCTTCCAGAAATGGAAAGCCAGCGCTCAGGACAGGTGATCAATATATCCTCAATTGGTGTGCTCACGAATGCACCAAGATTCTCCGCCTATGTCGCATCGAAATCAGCGCTAGATGCCTTTACTCGTTGTGCGGCATCAGAGTTCTCTGACGAAGGTGTGAAGTTTACGACGATTAACATGCCGTTGGTTCGGACTCCCATGATTGCGCCAACAAAAATTTATGAGAATGTACCGACCATTAGCCCGGAAGAGGCGGCGGATATGATTTGTGAGGCAATTATTTATAAGCCGAAGCGAATTGCGACACGGTTAGGTATCTTTGCTCAGGTAATGGGAACTGTCGCCCCTAAAATGACTGAGATTATTCTTAATACAGGGTTTAGGATGTTTCCTGATTCTACTGCTTCTAAAGGAGCGGGGGAGAAGTCACCACAGGTATCCAGTGAGCAGGTTGCCTTTGCATACTTGATGCGGGGAATACACTGGTAGATTCACGGTGAAAACCAGACATAAAAAATGCCGACATTTGTCGGCATTTTTTATGTCTGAATTGTATTAATAAAAACGTTACCAGCTTTGATAGCCTAGTTTGCCGTCTTTCGAAAGGCGGAATACACCGTTCTTGATTTCATGGGCTGGCTTTTGGGTTGAATCATTAAATAACACTAAGTCGAATGTGCCACTAATCCAGGAATTATCATCACTTTTTATGGTGATTGTACTGGGCTTTATTTCAGATGCTTGGTATTCCTTCTTGTTCTTCTGGGTGACGGTGACGCGATCGTCGTCTATTTTGTAAACACCAGGGCCGCGATAATTGGCTAGTTCAATCGCAATGAGTACCGTTCCGTGTTTTGATTCAATACGAACGTTATCGGAAAAGAGTGCGCTGCGTTTCTTCCAGCGGGCTTTTTCTGGAATAGCCATCAGGTCAGCATCAAAATCGTGACTAAATAGAACGTCCGATGTTTTTCTTGGGATGTCTGCTAGGGAGTAGGTCTTGGACATCTTTTTGATATCCTTAACGATAGTTTTCTTGAATTTCGATTTGGCTGCGACGATCGGTGCTGTCGATATCACTGCTGTGACAGTGCTCACTGGTGCGGTAGGGATGATTGGGGTTTCGTTCTTGGCAATTAATTGTAGCTTCTTCGATGTGATTTTCTGACCAAACTTATATTCACAGTCAATTTTTTGAAGCTGCTGTTTACAGGTGCCTTTACCATGAGCCATGTCATTTTTGAACGGGCCTACATACTCATCGCCTAGCGCATTGACTAATATTCCATATCCTGATTTTTTCCCATGTTCAAAATAGCCATCATAGGAGCCGCCAGCATTGTATTTAAGGCTGCCTTTACCGGTGCGTTTACCATTTTTCCATTGACCGGTATAGCGATCACCATTGGAATAAAAGAACTCACCAAACCCTTCTGGCTGGCCTTGCAAAAAGTTGCCGATGTATTTGTCGCCGGAAACGAGTGTTAATGTGCCTCTGCCGTGAGGAGCATTATGCTTCCAGTTGCCCTCGTAGCGGCTTCGATCGGCGTAGATGTATTTACCTTGACCAGATTGGTCTCCAGCATTGAATTCACCGGTATAAGACTCACCGTTTGCAAATTGCTTGGTTCCTTGTCCATCGGGTTTACCTTTTTTCCAGTTACCGACGTAGATGTCACCGTTTCGCCATTTCATTGTGCCCTGGGCTGCGTGCTCACCGTTGCTGAAGTTACCACTGTACTGTGAGCCATCACTGTAAGTTTTGACTCCCTTGCCGTCTGGAGCGTTATTATCCCAGTCACCATCATAAACGGTACCGTCAGACCACGTACGCTTTCCTTTTCCTGATTTTTGGCCGTGCTTCCATTTACCTTGGTAGCTGCCACCATTTAAGTAGGTGTAAGTCCCTTCACCGTGGAAGCGATTGTTTGTATCTCTATTGCCGTCATAAGTGTCTGCTTGCGTTATCGGTGAAAAAGATGCGCTAGCGGCGACAAGAGAGAAGCCTAATAAGGTTTTGGAAAAGGACTTGAAGTGCGACATATTTCTTACTCAATTCCGTGTGATGTTTTTATTGTTAGGGATATACAGTGTTTTCTAACTTTCGATTAGATCACTATGTTATTACGAGGAGCATCTTCTATGCCAGTACTTCTTTGTATAAAAACAATACTCTTTTAAGTGGGTCACTAAAAAGCTTTGAGCTATGGTTAAAAGGTAGAGTGAATATAGAAGGAGGCAGCATGCGTTTTATCTTTCTGTGGTTTACGACGTGCATACTTACCAGTTGGCGTCAAAAAATTCTCCATAATCAAATAGATAGAGGGATCTCCAATAGTCGGTTGTTATCTGATCGGCATCAGCGAAAGCGCTCGGTGGTGAAGAATTTTTGGATCGTCGCCGGGTTATTGATGATGTTGCAACCCGTTTTGCACGTCGTGCTGGTGGTCGGTATGTTTACAACGTTTCTTTCATTTATGTATTTGGACGAATGCTAATGACGGATGTGACCTTATGTTGGAGGATGAATTGAGCCAGTGTGAGTGTTTACTCTCGCTGGCGACATGATTGTTCTATTGCACGTTATAACATCTGCCGTTTTAGAGTAAATAAGATCTAAAGTTTTGGTCAAAATATGAACGGGTTTCTGGAATAATTCACTTATACGAAATAATGATGACGTGGCCTATTTGATGTGAGAGCTACGTCACAAATAATTCGTCTCTTGCGCAAACTTGAATGAGTGGCAGGTTTCGATAACAAAAGTGTTATATAAAATTTTCTGGACTGTGGGGTTTATATGTTAAGAGGTCGTTGGTTTATTAGCGCTTTGTTATTTTGCGTCAGCTTTAGTGGCTGGTCGCAGGCCAATGGAGGCGGCTGGGTTATAGACCGTGAAAGAAAGCCAGATAGCCCTTTGTTGCGCCAGGGTAAGGCTATCGCAAATTTATCGGAAGAAGAGAGGCAGCATCGGGCAATTGTGTTGGCTTTTAGGCAGGCGACTGAGAAATACCAAGGGGAAATCAGACAGCATTGGCCCAGCTCTGAAGTGAGTAGCAAGACTCGATGGGTTACCTATAGCGAGGATTGGTCGTCTAAACGTGTAGTGGATTTCGAAAAAAATCATATTGAGATAAGTGTCGAGAATCAATTCGCGAATCGGCGTATAGATTTTGGCGTACTATCCAAGACGGTGCAAAAAGAACTTGAAGTTGTATTGGGCTCAAGTATATCTGGAGCATTAGCGAAGGACCCTGTCCAACGGGCGGTGGACCGGGTGATTACGCAATACAGCAAAGAACCTCCCAGTGCTGAAGATGGTGGCTTGGTGTTAGAGGAGTTGTTCACGAAAGCGTCCCCTACACCTAAGGCGATCAGTAAAAAGGCGAAACTACTACTTAAGAACGCAAGTATTCGCTACCAAGTATTGACCGCAAGTATTGCAGCGCTGCCTATTGGCGGAAATAAGAAGATCACTTATACCATTCCGCTGCCCGATAATAGGATTCGTAAAAAGGTACGTAAATTTGCGCCTATCGCGAAAAAAAATGCGCAACGTTTTGATTTGTCGTCGGATGTTGTTATGGCAATTATTCATACGGAGAGCCACTTCAACCCTCTAGCCCGATCCGGTGTGCCTGCTTTTGGTCTTATGCAAATTGTACCGGCAACGGCAGGTCGGGATGCTGCGAAAAAATTATATAAAAAGTCAAAATTGTTATCGGCGCGATATTTGTATAATCCGTCACGAAACATCGAAGCGGGTGCTGCTTATTTACACGTGCTCTACTACAATTATCTTAAAGGTATCAAGAATCCAGAAAGCAGATTGTACTACGCTATTGCATCTTACAATGGTGGTGCATCGAGTTCTGCGAAAGCATTTATCAAACAAGCGAGTTTCAAAAAGGCGCTTTCTGTTATTAATAGTATGACGCCAGATCAAGTGTTGAAAACGCTGATGACAAAATTGCCACGACGTGAAACTCGAGAATACGTAAGTAAAGTGCTTAAGCGAAGGAATTACTATAAACGTGTGTAATTAACCGTTGTAGGAATCTTGTAAGGCTGCCTTTTGGGTGGCCTTTTTTGTTGTTCATTAGGTTTGTGTTGTTAATGTCTTTATTACTAGGGGCCACATGATAAAAGCACTAAGTTTCTGTCTTTGCTTGTTTGCGATAACTGCCTGCAAGGATTCTCGGGTTTCAGAATTGCAAGAGCAAAATTTGGCACTTAAGGATGGCTTGACTAGTCAGGCGGGCATGCTCGAGGATGTACTAGGGCGTATTGATACTATCGAGCGCAGCAGTGTATTTTCGGAGCCTCAGTTTCTGATTCAGGATGAGGTTATGCTCATAGAGGAGCAATCATTCCAACCAATAGTGAGTGGGAAGTTTAAGGTGGTTGCTACGGGAGATATATTGCCAGAAGTCATCTTTTTGGAATTGGAGATAACTACGGTTATTAAGAAAGACGGGCAGACCTACTCTCAAAATGTTATTCATCGAGTGATGCCTGGAGCGGATGCAAATAACCTGATTGAATTCATACACCCTCTAACGCAGCATGGTGTGAAAGCCACTGGCATAACACTGAGGATTACGCCAGTGAGTTGGTATCAAGGTCATCACATCAAAGGTTGAGGTCTCTCTTAGGCTGGTTGCCCTTCAAAAAGGATTTCTTTAATGAGTCCGCGTAATGAAATGTTGGCTTCTAGATCTATTAATGTCCAGTAGTGTCCTGATAACACCCTATCTACATGCATAGTTTCTGGCGATGGCTGAAATGCGCCAAGATATTTAAATGCATCTTTTTTAAGTTTTTTTGCGACGCGTGTATGAACGCGAGATTGTGAAAAGTCGAAAGGGTCATCGTTGTTGAATGGCTCCATAATGATGCTCAACCATTCTTCAAAATAGCTATCAGGAACATCGGGTCCGTCAGATTGTCGAACGCCCATGTCGACAAGGTGTTTCTCAAGCGTATTCGTTTTGCCTTCAAGCGCATCAGTAATTAAGCTCTTATGAATACGTATGGTCTTATCGGATACTTCCTTAACCGCACCAAAATCGTAAATGATAATGCTGCCGTCAGGGCGAAAAGCAAAATTGCCAGGATGTGGGTCGCAGTGAACGCGTTGTAATTCGTATATTTGTCTACCCATCGTATCAAACAGTCGATAGGCAAGGGTGTTTCTCATGTCTTGGTCATATTTTGGGGATTTTACATTTTGTAGACTATCGCCTTCTACGTAAGATAGCGTGAGTACCGTTTCTGAGGACAGCTCTTCAATATATTCGGGGACGATAATATAAGGGTGATTTTTGTAATGCTCACCGAAGAACTTGAGGTTTTCAGCTTCATGGTTGTAGTCAAGCTCTTCGTACAGCATGTCGCGTATTTCATCAAATGTCTTATCGACAATCTCTTTGCTCAATTTGACCAAACCAGCCATTTTAAAGAGGCGCTTGATCTGTTTCAGATCAGAGTCACATGACTCTTTGACGCCAGGGTATTGAATTTTGACGATGCAATTGACCCCATCTTTGGTGATGGCTTTGTGTACCTGTCCGATGGATGCGGCGGCAAAAGGTTCTTGTTCGAAGTGAGCAAACAACGCTTCTGGTTCATCCCCAAGTGAGCGAATAAGTTGACGTCTAATCATCGCGTAAGGCATAGGCGGCGATTCTTTTTGAAGCGTTTCTAACGCTTTTGCGACCTCTGGGGGCATAAGATCTTTGACTTGAGACACAATTTGCCCGACTTTCATCACGGCGCCTTTCATCTCACCAAGAGTCTCGGCGATGCGAATACCCATATCCGCATACATGGCTTCTTGATTTTCTTTCTTGACCTCTTCGTCTGCGAACATGCCTTTAACTTTGTTGCCAGCATAGTTTTTGGCAATAGAAGCAGACATCCCCGCAAGCTTAAAAAAGCGTTTCCCTGGCGTGGTTGCTTTAAACCGTTTCTCGTTCTTTTTATCGTTATCAGTCACGTTGTTACCTACGTTATTGCGAGGTGGCATTGCCTTTTTAATCGATACCTCTCCTGAGAGCTCGATAAATATGCCTAGTTAGTCATTATTTTTAACAGTCGCCACATACAAATACAAGCACTTATCATTGGGTAAACATTTCCATCACGGTTGTTCGGTTGATCGAGTGGTAGGGAAAAAAATCAGGAAGGCTATGTAAAGAACACTAACCTTCCTATTAATTGTTGTTATAATGCGCCCGCAGTTTACTGCCCGTCTTGGGGTAAGAGTTAGCATGCTGATTGACGAAATAACGACAACAAAATTACGCTTTTTTTGGTTCTGTGTTTGATCATGACAGGGGGAATGTCTTGGTTATTCATGTTGGAATGATCCTTGCCTATATTATTAAGGGCAGGTGGCGCTATTAAGCGCATGGGAATGCATGGTGAGGCTAATTCGTTAGTTTCTTTAAAGGGTGTACGTTGTTGAGGACTAGAGACTGATGAAAATCAGGGAATTTTTAAAGGAAAGGCTTGTTTCGAAGGAAACAAACGAGGCAGTTGATCGTATTCCAAAGCCTGTGGGAAGTTTTGGGTATGATGCGTGGGGTTTTAACTCCGACGCTTATAAGATTGGTATTAGCATATTTAAGCCTATCTATGAAAAGTACTTTCGCGTAGAGGCTACAGGGTTAGAGAACATCCCCAGTGATGGTCGCTTGTTACTTATTGCAAACCATAGTGGGCAGTTACCCATTGATGGCGCATTGGTTGGTTACGCTCTAGCGACCAATCCGCATGCTCCTCGAGCAGTTCGAGCAATGATAGAGCGCTTTTTCCCCCAGGCACCGTTTGTCGGCAATATTCTTAATGAAGTGGGTGCAGTATTAGGTGACCCGGTGAATTGTGCGAAAATGCTGAGCAGGGAAGAGGCGATTGTGGTGTTTCCTGAAGGGATACGCGGTGCGGGGAAGCCCTGGAGTAAGCGCTACAAATTACAGCGTTTTGGCCTTGGTTTTATGCATTTAGCAGTACAAACAAACACACCTATTGTTCCTGTGGGAATTGTTGGCTGCGAAGAGACAATGCCGACACCTTTTCATTTGAATAGATTAGCTAGGATGCTGGGTATACCTTATCTACCAGTAACATCCCCGTTTCCTCTACCTGCCAAAGTACGGCTTCATTTTGGAAAGCCAATGGTGTTTGAAGGGCCGATAGATACCGAAGACGATGCGGCGATTAAAGTTGAACAGGTTAAAGATGAAATAAACCGCTTGATTCAACAGGGGTTAGAAGACAGAAATGGGTGGTTTTCATGAGTGAAGTAGAAAAACCAGAAATATTGATCACGGGTGCCGGTGGCTCGTTGGCGCAGAGCGTGATTAAGCAGTTAAAAGAGCAATACCACGTGGTATTGGTTGATTTTCGTCGGAGAGTTCAAATCGACGAAGGCATGTCGAGTTATCGCGTGGAATACAATAAGCGCGGTTTCGAAGATATTTTTCGTAAGCACAATATTGAAGCGGTGATTCATTTGGGCCGTATGGGATTGTATGAGTCGACCCATAGAAATCGCTATAATCATAATGTGCTGGGTACACAGAGACTGTTAGATCTGTGTCATAAATATGATGTGCATCAAGTTATTGTTCTATCCACATTCTTTGTGTATGGCGCAAGCCCTTATAATGCTGCGTTGATTTCAGAAGATCAGCCGTTGAAAGCATCAGAGCTGACAATGGATTTGGTTGATTCTGTTGAGCTGGAAAATCTCGCAAATATTTATTTGTGGAAGCATCCAGAGCTAAATATCACGATTTTGCGACCGTGCAATATTGCAGGGCCGGGTGTACTCAATAGTATGAGTTTGCTGTTATCAAACTCGTTAGCACCAGTGTTGATTGGTTTTTCTCCGATGATGCAGTTTATTCATGTGGATGACATGGCGAACGCTATTGTGCTGGCCTTTGAACAGAATCATCCAGGTATTTATAATGTTGCTAATGATGATTGGATTAGTTATCAGGAGGCCGTTGTACAATGTGGTTGTACGCGCTTGCCGATACCTTCTGCTCCTGAACGGGCGCCACATACTATCAGTAAGCTGTTAGGCCTTAAGGCGTGGCCAAGTTATTTAATCAATTATTATAAATATCCCGTAGTAATTGATGGAAGCTTATTTAGCGAAACGTTTAACTTTAAATCCAAGCGTAGTTTGGATGATATCTTTTCGTATTATCGTGAAAAAAAGGCATTAGGTATTTTGTAGGCTAATGCTCTATTGAAAAGCACTAGTGACTTGTCCTAGTGCTTTTTTTGTATCTGATTCATGTGTTTTATTTGATGAAGGAAATTAATGATGGCGAGACAGCTCTATTGTCCGCAATGCGGTAAGGCGAGTTTTGAACGTTGCAATATAAAGCGATTTGTTTGTTCTGAGTGTCACTTCGAATTTTTCTTTAATGCAGCGACAACGGCGTCTGCGATTATCATTGAAGATGGAAAGCTGTTGGTGGCAGTTCGGGGTCGGGACCCAGAAAAAGGTATGCTGGATCTACCCGGTGGATTTGTTGATCCAGGGGAGACATTAGAGCAAGGCGTGACGAGGGAAATAAAAGAGGAGCTAGGTTTGGACCTGTGTGATTTACGTTATTTCACTTCTGGACCAACGTTATATCAATACGCTAATGTGGACTACCATACGTGTGACACATTCTTTTTTGCTCGGTGTGAACAGTATGTTGGTATGAGAGCTGGTGACGATGTTGCCGAACTGCGATGGTTGCCGATAGAGTCTGTTACGAAGGATATGCTCGCGTTTGGTAACGGAGATATTGTGGTGAGTGCTATTCGTCACTACGAAGGATAAAGATAATAAGGGGGTACAACGAGGGCTTTCGCAGGAAAGTCCTCGTTGTGCTAAGTTAAGATCTACTCATTAAAATTTTGTATCGTAACTTAGGGCTAGGATATACGCATTGGTTTCCTGTTCTACGTCTAAGTATGCGTAAGGGTTGTAGACTACGGTACCGGGTTTTGTGGAGTTTAGATTTTTGGATTCACCTGCGCCAGAGGTGAACGCAGAATGCAGCCAGCCTAGTGCTAAATCAACTTTTGTATAGGCATCTACTCGATAGCCAAAGCCCACTGTATAGAGTTCAGCACCGGCTATCGGTGCCAGTAAGTCTACACGTTCTTCTGGAATGGAGCTGGTTCTGGGTTCATAACCTGCTCGTAAGACCAAGTTGTCACTGTATTGGTATTCTGTGCCGATGGCCCAGCTCCATACACTTTCGTAATCGCGCTTAACACGCATAATATTTGGATCTGCATTGTCGCCATCGCTTAGCGCTGGCCCAAATTGGTAAATTAAATCAGAAATGGTAAGGAAATCGATTGAATCACTAAAGACAAAGTCCAAAGATTCCCAGGCAGCATAATCTGTCCATTTTAAGTCTACATTGACTTTTAGGTTGGGGAATACCTGAACCGAGGTGCCGATCGCAAAGTGTTGTGGGACAATATATTCTAATTCGACTGTACCTTTGGTGACCTCTTGGGCGTGTAAGCCATAGCCGCCGTTGAGCGCTGCTATGGCGGGGTTTGCAATGAGTAAGCTTTCGGTCATGGCAAGCCATTCCCCGGTATCACTTTCCATTTTGTAATCGCCTTTAAGATTTGATGTTGATTCACTTTGATAAACTAGCCCAAATGAAATCCATGGCGTAGCCTCCCATAGAAGACCGAGGTTAAAACTAAAGGAAAGCGCATCTTCCATTTCGAGAGACAGAGTGCCAACTGGGTCATAGGGGCCGATCGCGCTAACAAGCTCTGACAGGTCTCCTGGAGTCGCTGCGTCTATGTTATCTAATGTCGCATCAATGAATGCGAGGGTTGTAATCGGCGCTCGTATGCCCGATATAATTCCTAAGCCCTGCCATGAAAAACCGATCGAGGCGCCAATAGACAGTGTGTCGTTAACTTGTATACCAATAGAGGGGGAGAAGTAGGTAATTCGAGATATGCCAACCTCTTGGCCTTGGTATCGACCTGGGTCGTCTTCATCTCGCTTAAAGCCCATCGCTTGTGGGGAATATACTGCGGTAGCAAATACCCAACCGTAATCGGGGTCTTCTATGGCAATACCACCAAAGGGCACAACGATTGCGGGGACGTCGGTTAGTCCGCCGAATGGTAGCATCAGAACAGGTGTGTCTGAGTATGACGTTGTGTTTTCGAACGGGTCGTCTGGGTAGTCTATGCCCCAGACCTCTTTGTATGTATCTTCAAGACTTTCCCCATTAGTGGTTTCTGCTTTTGCGAGATGGCGATCACCAAACTCAGTTCGAAACGTCATTTGAGCCGCTAGCAGTTTCACAGAGAGCTCGCGTCCTTTAATCTTTGCTAATCCCGCAGGGTTAAAGTGTATAGAGTCAATTCCCGGTGGGTCGGCAGTGACAGCATGAGCTAAGCCAAGGGCCTTCGGGTTGCCGATGGTGATATTCTGAACAAATTGAGCCGAAGCTCCAGCAGGAAATAATAGTGAAACAAGAAGGCAAAGCTTCAATAACAGCGCCAAACGCGCTCTACGACGAGTCAAAAATAACAACATAATATTTCTAACGCATACAACTGCAATGCTACGAGCGGCATTACAAAGCGTTAGCTCCGTAGCTAAGTGGTTTTAATAAAAATAATTAACAATAAAAGCTAAATCAGTGCTTTTCCTGGTCAGATCCCAACAAATGATTGAAAAACCGCCAGGTTGAGGCATTTTATAGAGATGTCAGGGTTAATCAATGACCAGATAGACTTGCTTGTGTAAAATGGGGTCAGTATACAAAACAACCAGTTGTGTGAGGGGCGCCGATAATCTTCGTGAATGAGATTTTTCTTCTTGTTGCGATTCGGTAAAATGGTGATCAACATAATCAAGAGGAAGGGTGTTGTGTCAGACGAACAGGTTATTGCGAAGACCCAAAAATGGGTGAATGAATTTATAGTGGATCACAATATTTGCCCGTTTGCGCGTAAAGAGTTAGACAAGGGGGGCGTGTCTTTTTTTGTGTGTGCGGAGCGTGACCTTGCTGAAGCGTTGCACGTATTAGTTGAGTTATGTCAGACCCTCAGTGAAAAAACACAGATAGAAACGGCATTGCTTATCTTTAGTGAGGGCTTTAGAGATTTTGATGCTTATCTCGACTTATTGGATTTAGGCAATGATCTGCTTGCGCAGCAAGGTTATGAAGGTGTGTTTCAGCTTGCGAGTTTTCACCCTGATTATTGTTTTGACGGTGTTGATGAAAAAGACGCAAGCCATTTTACTAATCGCTCTCCTTTTCCCATGTTGCACCTGCTTCGAGAAGCAGGGGTGGAAAAAGCACTTGAGCGATACCCTGACCCTGCGGCAATCCCAGAGCGGAACATCGTCTACTGCCAGGAGCTGGGTGTCGAAAAATTAGCAGGTATTTTGACGTCGTGTCAGGACTAGCAGATAGGAATGATGTGTACGAGGTGTACGATAATCAAAGACGGTATAAAGTAGTGCCGTGGTCTTTGATTATCGTTGTGGAGAAGGCTTAGTGCAGTGATTTCCAGTTCATATTGTCGGGTGATATGTTAAGCCTATCATCCATGTAAATGTTGCTTTCCATTGCGAGAATTCGTACGTAGCGATCAAAATACAGTAGCTGCTTTAGAAGTAATGCAAATTCTCTTGGGAAGTGAATGCCGTGCTCTTTACCTAGGCTCACAAGCTTCATCATGATGCGATTAACTTCTTGCTCATTAGCGGCATTGAGGTCCATGGGGTCAACCATGACAGTGCTATCCATATTGGTATAAAGGTCTTCAATATCTTTCGCCAATTGCTGCGTATCGACTTTGCCATCTGTCATGCCAATACCTAGCATCGATTCAGCCATGGCTTGGTAGTCTTCTTGGCCAATCGCCCAGATAAATTTGGAAACAGATTCCCAGGTTTCAGGGCGGATTCTGCCGACGATACCGAAGTCGATAAAACCAATCTTGCCGTTTTCTAGCACCAATAAGTTGCCTGCATGCACGTCTGCATGGAAAGAATCACAAAATAGCAGGCTGGCAAACCACGTGTTCATTGCAGTAAGTAGCGTATTCTCAGGGTTGCTTGTGAATTGTCGAACACTGTCTAGATCTGTGAACGGTACGCCGTAGAGACGTTCCATGGTGAGGATTCGTTGGGTTGTGGCTTCAGGATATACCTTTGGAGCGATGGCATCTTGATTACCGGTGGTAACCAAGAATTCCTGGAACGCTTTGATATTCTTTGCTTCCTCAAGGAAGTCACACTCAGCCAGCATGCCTTTTTGGATTTCATCAACGATGTCAGAGAGAGAGGCCATGGATAAATTGGGCACAAAGTATTCCAGTAAGCGAGCCCCGACATATAGAAAATTAAGGTCAGTTAACAGGATATTCTCAACACCAGGCTTCTGAACCTTAATGACAACATCTTCCCCTGTTTTTAACTTGGCGGCATACACTTGGGCAATAGAGGCGGATGCTAAAGGTTCTGGATTAATTTCAGTGAATACGGATTCCAGTGACTTACCGAGTTCCTGTTCCAAAACAGTACGCATGATGGAAAAGGGTACCGGTTGGGTCTTGTCTAAGCAGAGTTGAAACTCTTCTACGTAAGCATCTGGGAATACTGAGGGTGAACTCGCGATGAACTGTCCAAGCTTAATGTAGGTTGTACCTAAGCTCTCAAATGTCTCTCTAAGCAATTTAGGTGGCGGTGGACGATCTCCGGCAACCCAATTCATGCCAACCTTGGCAAGTATGCTAGCAGTCTGACCAATCCGAAGAGCGCCTTTAAGCCCTGCGCTGAGTTTTTCTATCCTGGGTGACATAGGTTTTTCCATATGGTGCTGGTGTATCTGTGAGGGGGTATTGTACCGCTAGTTGATTAGAGTGTGTAACCTAGAATTTGACTAACGACTAAGTCCTACTCAAGTAGACGTAAATTTGGTGTGTCAGTCAGTAAAAACTGACAGCTTATCTGTCTCGCAGGTTGGATTTGGCCAAATAAAAGTGAATCAACTAAGATTTATTAGGCCCTAGGCGCATTCTCCATAGCTCTAGGTTTTGAACTCTACATTTTATTGGTAAGCTGGTACGATAATGCACAATAAACACTCTGTCTATCTGTGTGTGGAGGGGGACCCCCTCAGACGCAGTCGAATTCTGGACGTTATATTTTGGACGTTACTATGTACTCACCCACAGCAATAATAGAAAAATTACCTATGAATCTGAATCCATTATCACGAATAGAACGCAATATTGACGTCCCTAGCGATTTGGCGTCAGTCACTCGCATCGGGGATGACGAAGTCAACCCTGAACTATTGGGGCTGACGTTTGAAGATCGTGAAGCGATATGGGAAAGTGCTGAGGCGTTGTATAAAACAGGACTGTATCCTGCGGTGACCATGTCCATGCGACGTCATGGGGAAGTTGTGCTGAATCGCTCGATTGGGCATCAGCGGGGTAATGGCCCTGGCGAAGTTGGGGAGTCTGTGGTCGCGACGCCCGATATGCCGATGTGTTTGTTTTCTGCATCCAAAGCGATTACCGCGATGTTGGTGCACTTATTAGAAGAGCAAGGTGATCTTAACGTACTTAATCCTGTGAGTTTTTACATTCCCGAGTTTGGTGCGAATGGCAAAAAGAACATTACTGTGCAGCAAATATTGGCTCATCGAGCTGGCATTGCGACGTTTAAAGATATTGACCCGGAAGTGTTGTTTGATTACGACGAGATTCTAAAGATCTTATATAACGCGGAGCCAACAACCATACACGGCCGAGAGCTAGCGTATCATGCAATTACGGGCGGTTATGTACTAGGGGAGTTGATACAGCGAATTACGGGCGAGAGTATTCGCGAATTTATGCGAAAGCATGTGCAGGAACCTTTAGGGTTTAAGTACTTTAATTATGGTACTACGGATGCACAATACCCCGATATTGCGCGTAATTATGTAACAGGCTTGCCGATTGTCTTCCCGGTTAAACAGTTTATAAAGCGTGTACTGGGGGCGTCTTTTGAAACAGCGGTTGAGCTGTCCAACGATCCACGGTTCTATCAGCAGGTGATTCCTGCAGGAAACATTGTGGCGACAGCGGATGAATGCTCGCGATTTTTTCAATGTTTGTTAAATGGTGGGGAGCTAGACGGCAAGCGAATATTTCAGCCAGTTACCGTCGAGCGCGCCATTCGTGAGGTGAATAAGCCTGAGCTGGATCGGATTCTGATGGTGCCCATGCGTTATAGTGCTGGAATGATGTTAGGTAGTTCTGGGTGGGGAATGTTTGGGCCTGCGACTGCGCATGCATACGGACACTTAGGGCTCACCAATAACCTTTGTTGGGCTGACCCTCAACGGGCGACTTCGGTATCGATTTTAACGTCCGGTAACCCTCTCGTAGGGACGCATTTACCGAGGTTGGGCATGCTGCTCAATACAATTTCTAAGCGCTGCCCTTCGGTATAGTCGAACTAACGACTAGTAGGTAGTTACTTTACGTGGCGATCGGGCGGGAATGCTTTGCAGAGATTTTGCGAGTTTAATTTCCTGTCCTAGATGCGCTCGGTATATGGCTTGATAGGTCATAACATTTTTGACATAGTTTCGTGTTTCTCTAAATGGAATGGTCTCTATCCAAATGTCCCCGGCCATCGGGAGGTGTTTGGGTTGCCACCTGGAGGCTCTGTGAGGGCCAGCATTATAGGCTGCGGTTGCTAGGATCGTGTTACCTTGGAAGCGCTTGAGTAATTGCCCCATGTAAGCGGTGCCTAGTTGTATATTGTTTTTCGGAGAAAGCAGGGAGCGTTTTCCTTTGTAGCGTAATCCAATGCTTTTTGAAACTTGCTTGGCGGTAGCCGGCATAATCTGCATCATACCTAAAGCACCGACCGGAGATTTAGCTTGGAAAGCAAAAGCACTTTCTTGTCGAATCAGTGATAAAACCCAATCATCTCCGATACCGTTTTTGTTGGCGAAAGAAGATACAGTGCTGCCAAAGGCGATAGGGAAGCGAAGTTTTAGATTGTCACGTATATCAGAGCGAGCCGCAGCCATAATAGCTTGGTGATGCCATCCCCATTGGTCCGCCAGTTGGGCAGCAATGCTTCTATCTTCTGACGGCATGCGTGATATTGCTAGGTTCCATTCACTTTTTGCGTAACTGTCTTCGTTGATTTGATAGAGCTCTCTTGCGCGAATGATACCTGGGTTACTTAGAATGCGTGTCAATTGCTCCTGCTCGGCTACCCTTTCTTGGTGATTAAGTTGTAATGGTTTATCAAGGATCTCACTCGACATAAAACCATAAAAGCTACGCTCGCTGGATAACTCTCCAAAGCTAGCCTTAGGGAGCTGCTGGCTATCAAACAAAAATAGTGTGCTGTCCGGTAATAGCGCATTGGTATTGTTGGTGTTTACTAGGTTTTCCATAAAGCTGATATGTGGTGTCAGTAACTGTGTATACGGAGTTACCTCTTCCAAGTGATCGTAGATAGGGAAGGTAGATAACGCCTCGTTAGCGAGGTTTATCGCCGTAGTATCAAATAGCAAAGGCTGTTGTTGGGAGGTGTTATATTGCTCTATTGCAAGGTTCGCCTTTGCCTCCCAGTAGCGCCATTGATTGGAGCCACGCTCTGCTTGTGGGGTCATCGCAAGCCAGCGCTTAACGCGTTGCCAGTCATGATCCCTTAACGCATGCCGAATGCCGTAATCAATGATGACATCGCCACCGGGTAACGTGAGAGCTTGGTTAAGCCAATATTCGGCGTTATCGTCGTAGCGCAGTGCGAGTATCTTTGCGAAGTATTGGTAGACGTCGGCGCTTTCTTCTGGGGTGAAATCGAAGGCCTTTTCATATTCCGGCCATAATGACCGAGCTAGCTCTGTTTCCTTTAGGATAAGGCGTTTAAAACTTGAGAGAATCAGGGGTTTAGCTTTGCTTGACCACTGTTTATAGCGACTGATTTTTTGTAACCGTTTGGGAGAGCGATAAACCCGTCGCCATTCATTGGAAATTGACTTTTCGGGCTCAGCGAGAAAGCGTTCAAGATATTTTGCCAGCTGTAATTTCCTATTATTCATCGCTAGTTGTGTACGCTTCCATGCGATTGTTTCGTTAAATGCGTCGGTTTTTTTCCATACTTCAAACAGTGGATCGCAGGCTTTTTGTTGGGATTTTCCTACTAGCCATAATTTCTCTGCTCCCGCAAAAGCGCGCTTGGTTTGGCCTTCTTTAAATAGTGCCCAATAGTAGTAACAGTCGTATTTGGGTTTACCGCTGCTTTCATAAGTCGCAACGTAGTCTTGCCAGCGCTGGTGTCTGGCAAGTGAGGCAAGCCATGCATTGTAGAGTCGATAGGAGATAGGAGAGTCGATGTTAGTACGACTAAATTCATCCATTTGGTCGAGTGATAACTTACTGATATATCGTTTGTGCTTAAAAAAGTCGAGATAAGGGTAAAGTGGGTAATCTCTTAGTTCTTCCGAAATGGAAGAGAATTGAGTCAAGTTGCCTTTGCGTAGCTGTGCTCGAGCATCGGCGAAACGTTTTCTCTCTTCAAGCAAGCGTGTGGGCTCGATGCTATTGGCTTGTGCAGCTGTCACGGAGCATTGTAGTGCGCCAGAAAAGCTAACCAGAGAGGCGAAGAGGCAAATTAAGACTCTCTGCAAAGTGAAGAATGGTCTTGTTGTTCTCATAAATGAAGGGGTACGGCATGTGTAGGTTAAGGCTAAGTCGCCTACGTTTAGCTTTAAGAGTAGCGAAAATAGCCAAAGGTTCCAATTGGGAGAATACTATATCGTTAATATATCAACAGGTTAGCATTTTTATATGTCAACAACCCTAACAAAATTCGGCTTGATTGTAAAAAAAGTACTGTTAGATGAAAGGTTTGCGTTGAGGAACGGGTATCAACGACTAAACTTAATAGAAATGCCGCACATGGTGAGCATGCTATCTGTTCCCTATGTGGAAACCTCTAATTTAACGCTAACATACCTATGGATAAAAAAATCAAAGAAAAACGATTAATAAAACGCCAGCAGCTAAAGTCCTACTTGCAGATATATAATCGCAAGACAGGTAAGCCTATCGGTTATATCGTGAATATTTCCTCGGAAGGGTTGCGCTTAGTTAGCAATATCCCGTTGTTAACCCATAGTGTGTTTGAGTTTCGGGTGAAGCTACCTAAAGAGCTGAATGGTGTGAAGCATATCGATTTCGATGCGCTGAGTTGTTGGTGTCGGCCGGATGTGAGCCCTGATAGTTTTGACACCGGCTTCAAAATAGTGGATGCGCCTCAAACGTTGCATGATCTAGTGAACGGACTGACTAATTACTTTAGCTTTAAGACAAATACGCCATCTGATACTTGATGCCTTTTTTCTTGAAATCATGACTAAATAAAGCCGAGTTTATCTCGGCTTTATTATTTTTGTGAATCAACCCAGCGCCCGCGGAATAAGGGGGTGCGAAAGCCCATTAAATAGATTAGTGTGGAAGTATTCATCTGTCGCCTTGGGGAACCTACGGTGACTTAACAATAACAATGTTTGATTATGTCATTGGTGGTGTTGGTTACTGCCACTTCGCTCTATCAAGTCCCGTGATAGCCTATTTGCCAGATGTTTAGCTCAGGGCTTAGCGTGATAGAGCAAGAGAACAATTGCTAGGAGAGGTAAGCCCGTATGAACAAGTTTCAGAGTGTATTGATAGGCATTATTGCTATGGTGCTGTCAGTGAATAGCTGGGCATTGGCACCAGAAATCGAAGCAGATCGCTTAGTGCTTGCTGGTAAAAGTAAGATTGCAATGAAGGATTTTGCTGCTGCGCGAGTTTATTTGGATCGTGTTGAGCCGTTAGGAATTAAACCCAGTAACGAGTTTCACTGGTTACTGGGTCAGGTGTTATTTAACGAGGGCCAGTATGTTGGTGCAAAGAAGAGAGTTGAGCAGTATGTAGAGAGTGGGGGTAAAGAGGCTGAATATTACGAAGCGGCACTACTTTTACTCACGGATATTGAAACTCAGCTAGCAGATAAGCAAGCCGATATAGCAACGAAAGAGAAAACACGAGAATTCGCGAAAGATTGGGAAGAAAAAGTGAGCTTACTAGAGTCGAATCCGGGCTCAGTGTATGACGCCAAAGTAAACCAACTGTATCTTGGTGCTGATTTAACGTCGTCCCTGGTTTCTCATATCAATAGTCTGTTGAAGTCTTATGTCTTTATCGAAGGAAAAGTAAAGAATCAGGAAACAGCAGATCACATGAGCTATTCAGTGTCGGTATCGTCAAGTGGCGATATTTTATTGACAACGAAAGATGTGAAAGTTGGAAAGCGAAGCGCAGCGTCGGCAATTAAAGTGAGCCGATTGAATGCATTTGGGGTAAACCCACATATAGGTTACCGATGTAGCAAAGCGGCCGATAGCTGCACGCTATTAAACCCAGCAGATAATACCGACTGGATGCGGGTAGCGAAAGATGATGTTGCGGTGAAAGAGATCGCCAAGGCGTTTGGTCGCTTAATTAAATCGATACAGCGGGGCTAGTATATAGCGACTAGATAAGCTTCATTTAAAACCCCGGTTATTCATTGCAAAGTGAAATTCTAACCGGGGTTTTTTTGTGCCCAGAGTTGACTGTCTGGTCAGTGTGTCGCGAGTGTTGATGTGCGAAGCAAGTTATTAATGTAAAACTATTAACGAGTGAGCAAATAGTGAGGAGAATATGGACTTATCTATAGGTACGGAATATGAAGCGTTTCGTGAAGAGGTGCGATCGTTTATTCGAGGTAACTTAACCGACGATATTCGAGAGGCTGGGCGGTTAGCAACGAGTGTGTTCGCTGAGCCGAGCCGAGCCATTGCGTGGCAGAAAATTCTACACAAGCAGGGTTGGGCTGCACCGCATTGGCCTGAGCAATACGGGGGAACAGGTTGGGATATAGTTCAACGCTCAATTTTTTCCGAGGAGTGCCTGAAAGCTAATGCGCCACCATTAATCCCAATGTCACTTCTGATGTGCGGTCCCTGCATTATTGGTTATGGTACAGATGAACAAAAAGCCGAGTATCTACCAAGAATCCTATCTGGCGAGGATTTTTGGTGCCAGGGCTATTCCGAACCAGGTGCGGGTTCAGATCTAGCGTCATTGCAAACTTTTGCCGAGTCTGACGGTGATGACTATGTTGTCAATGGAACTAAGATTTGGACAACCTACGCGCAATACTCGAATAAAATGTTCTGTTTGGTTAGAACCTCTAGGGAAGGTAAACCTCAACAGGGAATCACATTCCTGCTGTTGGATATGGACACACCGGGAATAACCGTGGAGCCGATTATTGGTATTGATCAGGTGCATGAGCAAAACACGGTGTTCTTCGATAATGTACGAGTGCCAAAAGCCAATCGGATCGGCAAGGAAAATGATGGGTGGACAGTGGCTAAGTACTTGCTGATGTTTGAGAGAGGAGGGCAGGAATATGCACCGAGCCTTTATTTTCAATTAGCGAATATTAAAAAGCTTGCTGAGGGTGTGATTGTCGGTGGTGAGACCCTGTGGGATAACGGCTTTTTTAAACGCAAATATTGTGAAATTGAAATTGAAATATCTGGCTTAGCATTCACCGAAAATAGAATTAAATCAGCCCTAGGTAATGGTCAAAACCCCGGTCCAGAAGCATCTATGACAAAAATTCTAGGCACTGAAATAAGCCAGCGTGTGACTGAATTGGCTATTGAAGCTGTGGGGGAGTATGGCGTGCCATTACAAGTTGATGCAATAGAACCTGGTTCTTCGATTGATGGGGTGGGGCCTAAAGAGGCAATGGCTATCATGCCGAAATACCTCAACACTCGAGCTACGAGTATTTACGGTGGTTCAAATGAGGTGCAGCGGGGCATTATTGCCAAAGCTGTGCTGGGTTTGTAGCGAGTAAGCGAGTCGAATTATTCTTTGGAGGTCATAGTGGATTTTTCATTATCAGAAGAGCAGCAAATGCTGAAAGACAGCGCTGCAAAATGGGTTAAGAAAGAGTGTCAATTTGAGCAGCGTCGAAAGATTATGCACACCAAAGAGGGTTATAGCGACGCTCAATGGAAGCAATTTGCTGAGTTGGGCTGGTTGTGCGTACCTTTTAGCGAGCAGTATGGTGGCATCGGTGGTTCAATGGTTGACGTGATGGTGTTACTGGAGGAGCTTGGAAAAGGCCTAATGGTAGAGCCATGGTTATCGACTGTTATTCTGGGCGGGCGATTGGTGGAGTTACAAGGGAGCGAGCAGCAAAAGCAGGAGATTTTGCCTTCGCTATGTGAGGGTGGCATCAAAATGGCTTTGGCGTACAACGAAATTGGCGCGCGCCAGCAAGTGGAAAACATAGCGATGACTGGGGAGCTTTCTGGTGATGACTATGTATTGAATGGTAAAAAGACCGTCGTGTTAAGTGCGGAAGCGGCTGATCAGTTATTAGTGGTTGCCAGAACAAGTGGAAAGCCTGGGGATTCTGCTGGGCTGACAGTTTTTGTGGTGGACCCTTCGCAACAGGGGGTGACGTTATCTGGCTACCCAACAATGGATGGCTATAGGGCTGCGGATATTGAATTTGACCAGGTGAGGGTGCCGCCATCGGCAATATTGGGGCAAACACATACGGCCTACGAATCACTTGAGCAAGTGTTAATGGAAGCCATAATTACCGTTGGTGCAGATGCGGTAGGGACGATGGAGTTACTTTATCAAACGACGGTGGAATACAGTAAAACCCGTAAGCAATTTGGAACGCCAATTGGTAAATTTCAGGTGTTACAGCACAGAATGGTGGATATGTTTATGCATTATGAACAGTCCAAATCTGTACTATTAATGGCAGTCTTACATTATGTCGAAGGGTTTGATGAGGTAAATAAGTCCATATCTGGACTTAAAGTGCAAATAGGTAAGGCAGGCAGAAAAATTGGACAAGAGGCAGTCCAATTACACGGGGGCATGGGAATGACGGATGAGCTTGATGTGGGCTATTACTTTAAGCGCTTAACCTGTATTGATGCGCTATTTGGTAACGTCGATCATCACTTATCAAAATATGCTGAGATGGTTTAGCATTCTCTGTTAGATGGCTTCAGGTAATGAGAGGCTGCCTTCGAGCATATCAATGTCTTTCTCAAGTGACTTAATTTGCTGATTGATCTCAATGATTTTTCCCATATCTTTAATCGGGACGGCAATGAGTGTTTTTCGTAAAGAGATAAGTCGTTTGCGAGAGATATTGAGAATGTCGAGGTTCTTGACCATGTCACTATCACCATCGAAAACATAGTGGGCTTGACTGTATAAGTGAGGGTCTGGACCTAAGCCTTCACTGCGGCCAATGTAGATTCCGTCGGCGTCATAGTAGAGGAACTCTTTGGTTTGCTCTTCATCGTTGAGTAAGTTTATTTGCATGATTATTGCCATTGCTTGGTGAGTTACTTTTTAGGGTTACTCTATTGGGCATAGCGTTGGTTTGATTTCTTGGCAAGTATAAACACGGCCGAGATAATTGCGGTTTCGAATTATCCTCGGAAAACAGTTAGTTATGCGTTAGTAGATGTTCTCCTAAGAAATCTTGTTTATATAACATACAAAAAAGGCCAGGGAATCCCTGGCCTTTTTTGTACTCTATTACTGATGTTAGAAAGAAGCTTCCCAACGACCACCATAGGAGAGGGTGCTTAGCGCTGTTTCATCGTAGGCAATGATACTGTCATAATCGATGTAGGCTGATACACCGTGACGGAAGGTGGCGGAAACACCAACACCCGCGTGGAACCAGTTGTCATCAAAATCATCGGCTTCAATTGAGAAACCATAGTTCTCATGTTTAACAAAATTACCAGAGATGACATCACGGCTGTCATCAAATTCCTTTTTCCATTCGGCTCGTGCGTGGGGCGCGATAACACCCCACTCAGTGCTGATGGCATAGGACACTCGACCACCAAGGGTGAAAACCTGTGAATTGATATCTTGGTCATCAAAGGCGACTTCTAAGCCCCCGCCATTGGTTTCTTCGTAGGCCTCAATTTCGCCAGTAATATAATCGAAGCTGGCGTAAGGACCATAGGACAGTGACCCGTTAGAGAAGTCATAGCCGCTGGAAATGCTGAAGAATGCTTGGTCTGTATCGGTTTCACCCTTTGCGGTACTGCTGGTGAGTAATATCTCGCGAGAGGTTTCTATTTCGCCCTGTGAGAAACCGACTAGTACATCAATGTTAAATGATTGTTTGTACCAAGTGCCGTAGATAATGGCATTGTTCATGTCATTATCCATACCGTCGTCATTGCTGCCATCAAAGTCCAGTGAGCTTTGGCTGATTCCATACGCAACACCGGCAATTAACTCGGGGCTAAAGCGATAATCAACGCCAATGGTGATAGTGTTAGCGTCAGTATCATAACCGCGCTCTAGGTCTGTACCGTCTTTCTCACCGTCGGTGATGGAGCCATTAACAAAGAACCCCCAGTTACTGACAGGCGATGCTTCATCAGCCCCGGCGGCACCACCAATACTATCGGCGATTGCATGCAACCAGCGACCTGATAGCTTTTCACCATCAATGGAGTATGTTAATCCAGCGACGCTGGTACCGGTTTTACCGGAGCGTAACTCGCCGATACGTCCAAAAACGTTGCCCGTTTGTGCAGAAATAAGCTGCTTTGTTACGGTGTACTCAGCAACGACTTCATCGGGGTTGATCGAGTCTGCATAGTCTTCAGCGGTGTATTCGCCAGTAGGGGTATCGTATTAGTCACAAAAGTCTTCCCTGGTGAGGCCGTCACAAAAATCATCTTCAAAGACAGTAACCGCTGTTTTGACGGCGATGGTATCGGTGCTTCCTTCGGCTATTGTTATAGTGACAGGGTCGCCATCAAATGAGGGCTCGCCTTCGCCATAGGAAATCTCAACAGAATAAGCCAACTGGTAAGTGTCGCCCTCTTCTGCGAAGTCAGATGGGGTATAAGTGAAGATATTTGTTTCTTGGTTAAAATTGGATGTCTCTGTTTCGCAGAGTTCTCTTTCAGCGATATCTTCATTGATACGTGTTTCGGCAGAGCATGTTTCTCCGCCCATGTCGTCAACCCTTACGATGAATGTATCTGGGTTAGGCTCAAATCCAAGCAATTCGGGGGTGAATTCTACTGTTAAGGTTTGATTAAGTGGTGCCGAATATTGTAGTGCAACGCCATAAGCGTTTGCGCTGGATAAGATCCAGCCGATAGCAATAAGTGAGAAAGTCCCGAAAAATCGAGCGATAGGTGTAGAAACAAGCATGTGCAGTTAGCCCCCTAGATAGTGATAATAAGAACGTGCAAAGCGTAGGTAAGGCAAGTCGCAAAGGAGAGCTGGGTAATCATCCGTAGCGCGTACATTCCCTGTTTTGCCACGTTTTCCCTATGACAAGGATGTGTATACGCATCGTATATAAACTGAGCAGTCCACATCCAGCGGGCATTCTATTGATTAATAGGCTAGGTGGAAAGGTTTTTTGCATAAAAAAAGGCCAGGAAGCCCCGGCCTTTACTACTTCTAAAGTGATGGGTTAGAAGGATGCTTCCCAGCGACCGCCATAGGAGAACGTGCTCAGGTCCGTTTCGTCGTAAGCAATGATGCTGTCATAATCGATATAGGCTGAAAGGCCATGACGGAACGTCGCAGACATGCCCACTCCCGCATGAAACCAGTTATCATCGAAGTCGTCGGCTTCAATTGAAAAGCTGGAGTTTGCGTAGCTAAGGAAGTTGCCCGAGATGATGTCTCGGCTATTATCGAATTCTTTTTTCCATTCCGCGCGGGCGTGTGGAGCAATCACCCCCCATTCAGTGCTAATGGCGTAGGATACTCGGCCACCCATAGTGAAAACCTGAGAATTGATGTCTTGATCATCAAAGCCAACTTCCAGGCCGCCACCGTTAATTTCGTCATAGGCTTCAATTTCCCCTTTGGCATAGTCAAAGCTGGCATAAGGGCCGTAGGAAAGAGGGCCATCAGAGAAGTCGTAGCCGCTAGAAATGCTGAAGAACATTTGTGTAGAGTCTGTTTCACCTTTGGCAGTGCTACTGACTAATGTGATTTCTCGTGAGGTTTCTATTTCGCCTTGAGAGTAACCCAGAAGCAAGTCTACATTAAACGCTCCTTTGTACCAGGTGCCATAGACGATGGCATTGTTCATGTCATTATCGATGCCGTCGTCTGTGCTGCCGTCAAACTCTAGGGAGCTTTGACTAATGCCGTAGGCGAAACCGGCAATCAAATTGGATGAAAAGCGGTAGTCCACGCCAGCGGTTATTGTGCTTGCATCAGAATCGTATCCACCTTCAAGGTCTGTACTGTCTTTATTTCCGTCAGTGATTGAGCCGTTGATGAAAAACCCCCAATTGCTAACAGGGGCTGGGTCGTCGGCACCGGCCGCGCCACCAATACTGTCGGCAATCGCGTGTAACCAACGCCCTGAAAACTGCTCGCCTTCGATGGAATAGTTTAAGCCTGCTACGCTGACACCTTTATTACCTGCGCGCAGTTCACTTATACGCCCGAAAATATTCCCGGTCTGAGCGGAAGTGAGTTCTTTTGTTACAGTATATTCTGCAACCACCTCATCGGGGTTTATGGTATCAAGAAACGCAATTTGCTCATCGGCTGAGCTATTTTCATAGTCTGAGCAAAAGGAGGCAGCACTAGTATCGTTAGGGTCACAGATCTCAGTGATGAATGTCGTTTCACTGTTGCTTGTACCGGTGATGAGAAAAACAATGGTGCCTGATGTATTTTCAATTCGGCTGCCTTCCTCTTCTGAATAGTTGGCGGTGGCAGTATAGTCAAGAGTATAGGTATCGCCTGCTTCGGCACTGGATGATGGCGTGTAGCTTAGAACGTTGTCAGTGCCAACAGGAGTGAAACGTTCAGTTTCACAGGTAAGCCCTTTTTGCGCACTTTCTTCTGAAAAGCAAAGCGATGACGACGGGTCGCTGATGTTTACGGTGAGTAGATCAGGGCTTGCGGTTAAACCCAGTAACGTTGCCGTGAACTGTATTGATGTAGTTTTGTCAGTTTGAGCATCCCGGCTGATGACTTCTGCGTGAGTAGTGCCTATAGAAAGTAACCAACTCAATGTAAATAACGATAGTAGCCTTAGGGCTTGAGTGATGGGGCGTGAGGCAGGCATGTCAGAAAAACTCCTTTATATTCTTATGGTTGAAATATGAGCCTTTATTGTATTTATTAATCAATCTTGATGAAAGCATTCTTTGAGACGTTGAAGTTATTCATCCTTTTTCTTGTGGCTAAAATTCCTTTAGGTTTTTTTTTGAACAAGTGTGGCAGCGGGATTGGCGTTTCACTTCTTGGGTTGTTCCAGTACTATGCGATATCACAATAATAAGTAGGCATTTGCACAATAAATAGGAGGGTAGAGTGAATCAGTTTGTCTTGTTAATAGAAACGGAAATGCAGCGAAAGATCACCGCTAAATGGTTGGGGTTGGCTGTGGCTTCACTGTTGGCTGCGGGTGTTTTTTCGTTATTGCTGGTGTTATCTCGAACGCCTGGTGTGCAAAGTATTATTCCTTGGATCGATTTTTTTCATGTGGCGCTTGTGGTGCATGTAGATCTATCTGTGCTTATTTGGTTTCTTTCTATGGCGGGTGTTTTTTGGTGCGCGAGCAATCCAAAATCCGGAGGGTTGATAGATAATTTGGCGTGGTACATTGCTGTCGCGGGTACCTTGGTTATGGTATCAAGTCCATTTTTTGGTGTGGGCAATCCACTGATGAATAATTATGTGCCTGTTTTACAGCATCCGGTGTTTTACGCTGCGCTATCTACCTTTGGGATTGGGATTGGTATCTTATTGGTGGGGCGTTTGATTCACCTACCGAATATGCCAACGGATGGTAAAGATGTGCTATCGCTCGCGTGTTATTTAGCGGCCATACCTACGCTTTTGAGTATTGCTGCATTGGTTTGGACCTATACCGAAATACCCGAGGCATTATCGGGTGAACTGTATTTTGAGGTGTTATTTTGGGGGGCTGGTCATACCTTACAATTTACCCATACCTTGCTGCTGCTGGTTGCTTGGGTCTGGTTAGCGCAAGCTTGTGGTGCTCGCTTTAGCTTACCGCCAAAGGTGATGGCAGCGTTGAGTGTGCTTGTTATTTTACCCCTAGTGTTGGTCCCCATGATTTATTCGCATGGTGCTGTAGAGTCTGCTGTGCATAGGCTGGAATTTACTCAGCTAATGCAATATGGCGGGCTGGCTTGTATGCCTCTTGGTATGATTGTGATTTGGCAATTGTTTGCCATGCCTAGAGCTGAACCTGTGGCGAAACCCATGAAGTCAGCGCTCATTGCGTCTTTTGTTTTGTTCAGTGCCGGTGGAATTATTGGGTTTATGATAGAAGGTGTGAATGTTGTTATACCGGCTCACTATCATGGTTCTATTGTAGGGGTGACGCTTGCATTTATGGGGGTGGCTTACCTATTAATGCCTAAGCTTGGTTTAGGAAAACCTAGTGTGAAATTAGCTAAGATACAGCCCTATGTTTATGGTGGAGGGCAATTGATGCACATTCTTGGGTTAGCATGGTCCGGTGGTTATGGCGTTCAACGTAAAACTGCGGGCGCTGCGCAGGATTTGGATCGCTTACCGGAAGTCTTGGGTATGGGAATGATGGGCCTGGGCGGATTGATTTCTACAATAGGGGGATTGTTGTTTCTCATCGTTATTATCAAGGCCTGGAGATCAAAGGGTCAGGATCAAGGCGAGTAAATATAGATTACTAACACCCACAAAAAAAGCCGCTTATATGAAGCGGCTTTTTTTGTGGGTGTTAGTTTAGTCGTTACATAAAAATGCGAATGGCAATGCGGGCATAATGATCAACGAGTAAAAATCCAAAGAGCGCAGTAAGGTAGAAAATAGAATATGCGAATGTCTTCATCGCATGCTCATCGCCTTCACACAGATACAGTTTATAGGCGTGATAAATGAACCCAATTCCGAGAGCCACAGCCCCTGCTAAGTATATAAGCCCAGACATTTGGATCGCAAAAGGTATCAAGGTAACAGCCAATAACATAATTGAATACAAAAGGACCTGCAGCTTAGTAAAAGGAATACCATGTGTTACTGGTAGCATTGGCACATCAACTTTCGCGTAATCATCCCTGCGTCGAATGGCCAAAGCCCAGAAGTGCGGTGGCGTCCATATAAAGATAATCAGAAATAGCAGTAATGATTCAGTGTGAACTTCGCCTGTAACGGCTGCCCACCCTAGTATGGGAGGCGCTGCTCCTGCTGCACCTCCTAGGACGATATTGTGCGGAGTCGAGCGCTTTAGGAACATGGTGTAAATAACCGCATATCCAATCACACAGAAAAAAGTCAGAATGGCGGTGAGAGGATTTACCAGCGTGGTTAGTATGACCATCGAGATTACAGTCAATGATAGAGCAAAAAATAGTGCCGAGCGTGATGACATTCCGCCGTTGGGTAGCGGACGACCTTGGGTACGCTCCATCTCAGCATCAATTTTTTGGTCGACCCAGTGATTAATAGCCGCACCAGAGGCTGCGGCTAGGCCAATGCCAAGATTACCGAAAATGAAAATATCCAGTGGCACCATTCCTGGTGTGGATAAAAGCATGCCTACTACGGCGGTAAACACTATCAATAATACAACTTTGGGTTTGCATAATTCCAAATACTGTTGCCAGGTGGGTATGCTCTCTTGTGTCATTGTTGTATCAGTCATATGGTTCCCTCTATCGTCCATTGAGTGAGTGTGATCGTCAACTCATTGTTGTTCTTGTTTTCTTTATATTTTTATTAAGGCTAGCGAGTCATCGATAAATTCGTTTCTGAAACTGGCTTTATTGATGAGCTTTGTGCGTTTTTTGACGTTATTTTTATCTTTTTATTAATGGTAACCAAACATAACAGTAGTAAAGCTGCACCACCATTATGAGCTACTGCAATCGAAATTGGTAATACCAATATTATATTCAGTAACCCAAGAGATATTTGGCCACATAACATTAATGCGAGAAGAATGCCAAAACGCCTACCGGTGGCGGAGCCAAGGGTAAATAATCGAATGGCTAGGCCACCAACAATGATAAGCGTTATCATTGCTCCCAATCGGTGGGTTAGGTGTACGGCGGTGCCTGCCGCTTGGGAGAGTACCCCACCTTCATAATCAACGCCGAGCCCTCGCCAAAGAGTGAAGCCTTCTTTAAAATCGGTGGGAGGTAACCATTCACCTTGGCATGTAGGTAAGTCCCAGCAGTGCAGCGCGACGTAGTTGGTGCTGGTCCATCCGCCTAAGGCAATCTGGCAGTATACGACGATTAAGGCGAGGAGCGCCCAGCGCTTGGTAGAGTGCGATACGACCAGTGTTTTACCGTTATCGTCAGTATCTTTGTAGTGATGTGTAAGTGTTAACCACCAGAGTAGGGCGAGTGTCAGCATACCGCCAAGTAAATGTAGGGTCACGATAGCTGGTTTAAGTAACATCGTGACAGTCCACATGCCTAGGGCTCCTTGAAAGCCAACAAGGAGGACAAGCAATATTGGGAGTGTGATTTGTTGGCCTTTTTGTTTCTGATTTTTGAGTGCGAGACCTGCAAGTATCAGAATAAAGAGGCCTAGAGTGCTGGCGAAATAACGGTGGATCATTTCTTTCCAGGCTTTTGGGGATTCGACGGGGCGCTCGGGAAAGGCTTGGTTGGCAGCACGAACTTCCTGCGCTTCGCTGGGGGCCAGCAGTTTCCCGTAGCAACCTGGCCAGTCGGGGCAACCTAGCCCCGCATCAGACAATCTAACAAACGCACCAAGCACGATAACAAAGAGTGCTAACGCCGTGGCGGCTATCGAAACTTTTAAGAAAGCTTTATCCATAAGTCTTATTATTATCTTCGTTGAGAAAGTTATATATCCGGTTTATAGACTTTTAATAAGCGTTGCAAGTCTTTTAATAACCCTTTTTGTTCGAACCCTGCAGGATAGAACATCATAATGTTACCGAAGGGGTCGACCATAAATACGCTGTTGTCGATCTCAGGGGTTAAATTCGCAAACATACGGGTGATTTTTTCTGCATCTTTTGACGGGGCGACGATGGCAAGCTGTGGAAACTCGTTTGCCAGGTCAATGGTCAATGGCTCGATTGCGCTAAGTGTATTTAAGATGAGGATGGGTTTGATAACTTTTCGATTCACCCCGAGCGCTTTTCGAGTCTGGCGTAAGTTGAACAAGTTCTCTTCACAGGACTTTTCGCAAGCCGAGGTAACGGTGACTAATGACCAGTTGCCCGCTAAATCGGACGGAAGTAAGGAAGCCCCGTTTGTTTGTGTTAATGCGTATTCGCTCAATGGAATGATGGGTGAAACAAGCTCTCCATTATTGTTGGGTTGTTCAAATGCAATAGGGTCGCCGCTGTACAAGAAATACCATGACAAAATATAGGGTAGGCCGAACAATAGTATCATCGCAAATAACGGATTGATGATGCGCTTGTAACCTTTGTAGTGATTTGTTTGTTTTGTGCTTGTTGGGTTAGTTGATAAATCAGTCATTAAGTAAACCTTCTTCTTTTTTGACGCTTGTTCCTACAAATGCGAAAAGAACAAACAATGCGAAAACGAACCATTGGATAGCATACCCTATATGCATACCCGTTTTGGCGCTGAATTCAGGCCAATGTCGAATCAGAGTGGAATTTTTCGTAGGGTCAAGTCGTAACACTAGCGGCAACACAGGGTAATCTACAGAGAGTCTGAAATAGGCCAAATCCATGTAGAACCATAACGGTGTTTGGTCTGATTTTGGTGTGTCGAGATTGCCGAGTACCACAGGTTTTGATCGAGGGTTAGCAAGCTTTCCGGTAAGGGTAAGTGTTTCGCTCGGGGTATTGATTGAGGGGAGTTGCTGACGATTTTTTCCTTGGTGGACCCAGCCTCGGTTGATCAATATGCTGGTTTGCGTGCCCTCGATCATGAAGGGGGTCATTACATAGTATCCAGGTTTACCGTCTTGAATAATATTATCTAATAAGAATTGATGCTCGGTTTTGAATTGGCCCGTTACTGTCGCTTTTTGGTGTTGCGCAATAGTATCAAGTGACGTTTGGTTTAGGTTTCTTGCCGGTTGCGCCATGAGATATTCGATTTCTGCCTGCATTTGCTGTTTTTCTTCGACACGATTAACTTGCCAAACGCCAAGGCTGACAAAAGTACTCAGTAGTACGAGGCAAAAAAGAGATAGAAAAAATGTGGGCTTAAACCGGTGTTGCATGCGGTGGTCTCGAATGCTTTTGTGAAAGTCGTAATATTTAGGGGATAGCAAATTAATGTGCTAACGTGTTTCGCTTGAAGGCAAATGTGGTTTTAAATAACGACTTTGCGAAGCAGACTGTAAGATAACATTTATAAAGAGATTTGTATGAGCTTTTACAAAATAATCGTCCTGATTAACCTAGTTTTAGTGCTTATTAGTTTAGGTGCTGGTGCGGTATTTTTGGGGAAGGGTGACGATGATGGTAAGCGTGTAGTGATTGCGCTAACAGTGCGGATCTCGTTATCCGTTTCTTTAGTCGTGTTGTTGATTGCTGGGTATTATTTTGGCTTGATTTCACCTAATCAATATTAGTCGTAGTGATAATAACAGACACAAAAAAGGGCGTAATTAACCACTGCTGTCCCACAGTTAGAGATCATAAAGCGAGCCCCATTTGGGGTTCGCTTTTTTTACATCTCGGCGGATCTGGTTTGAGTATCTCGGATA
>MABD01000058.1 GCA_002162955.1 Gammaproteobacteria bacterium 45_16_T64 | reverse complement strand
ATAAACGATTGTACATCATGGTTAGAATGACCAAAATGTATAATCGAATACGCAAAATCGCTCATAATAAAAAATACTGAAGTAGGGCGTTAAACAGATTTTTTCTTGGTGGTGGATTTTTTCTTAACGGGAGTCTTTTTTGTAGCAGCGACTTTTTTCTTAACAGGAGCCTTTTTTGTAGCAGCGACTTTTTTCTTAGCGGGAGCTTTTTTTGTAGCTGGTGAAGTCACTAATCCTGCCATCAAAAATGACCAAATAAAATCCCCGATCTCTTCCAAAGTATGAGTTCCATCTTCCTTGTACCATGTCGAAACCCAATTTAATGCGCCTAGCCCAATGATTCGCAATAGATCCTCATTTAGATCATTTCGAATGACTCCTTGCTCAACAAGAATACTGATTAGACTCGCCCATAACTGCTCGTATTGGTCTCGAAGCCCCAACATTTTCTCCCGTGCATCGCCTTTTAGCGATCGCCATTCAAAACACGTAAGTGAGCATTTATACAGGCACGCAATTGCTCAGTTGGCTCGGTTGAGCTTGCACAAGCTTCTAAAACTGCACTTGATATTTGCTCTATCGCAAGCTTCATTAAATCAACTAACAATGCTTCTTTTGTGTTGTATCGATAATGTAGGCTACCAGGGAACATCTCACATGCTTCCGCTACTTGTTTGACCGTTGTGCGCTCAAATCCCTGCTCGCGAAAGAGCTTTGACGCTCTGTTTAGAATAAACAGCCTGTCAGCAGGTTCTTTTGCTTCGCCTTTTTTCGATGCATGCTTTTTCATATGAGCCCAATTAGCTTGTCTTTGGTTGGTTGTATAACCCTGGAATGGTACAAGGGAACGTAGTTCTAGTCAAAAGGCTATTGCCCAGATGCTAATCCCAAAGCCGAAAAGGGTAGCATGCCCCAATGTCTAATACCTTTTAGGATCGGACATAGTCCAAATAGCTAGACTAGGTTATCGATCTATATATGGAAAAAGCAGCGTGAAGAATGCATACTGTTTAACATAATATATATTATGCGCATACTAATGTGGTTATTATTCAAGCTTCGCCAAAGCTCAAAACGGGGCCACAAGTGCTGAAAATCAACTAAACTCTAAAGATTACCTGCACATAGAGTAACTAACACCCAATGCAAACGCCTAGGATCATAACGACGACCGTCTTACTGATGATACTCATCTCAGGTGCACATGCTGAGACTGAAGATC
This sequence comes from Gammaproteobacteria bacterium 45_16_T64, assembly GCA_002162955.1. Taxonomy (GTDB): domain Bacteria; phylum Pseudomonadota; class Gammaproteobacteria; order Pseudomonadales; family Ketobacteraceae; genus 42-54-T18. The sequence continues at coordinate 15,083 of MABD01000058.1, read as the reverse complement.
CTATCCGTTTTGTAATCCCTTCATTCAAGCCATACACCTACCAGGAAAATTACGAGCTAAAAGGCATTGGCGTCGATAAGGTCACCGACGTAATGAAGGTCATGCGCCAAACCTTTACACTAAAACTCGTGCCCAATTATGGCCGCGCCCTAAAAGATCTCACCAAAAACAGCGCTGACGGATTCTTTTTAGCATCAGAGAATCCAGAGCGTAATCAGGTTGCGGTCTTTTCAGGTCCTTTAATGATCAATCGTTGGAGCTGGTTCTTTATTAGAGAAAGCCCAACATCTACACGCAATAAACACTTTAAAACTAAGACTAAGATCGGAACATTTCTGCATGCAAATACCCACAAGTGGCTCATTAAAAATAATTATAGCCAAATCAAGCCCGTCCTTAAGACCGAATTACTCCCAGAAATGTTACTGTATGGGCGCGTTCAAGGGGTCTTTATTGCCGAAATGGTCTTTCATAACGCGGTTAAAAAGAACAATATGGAGCTCATTCAATTCAGACAGGAAGACGAAATATCAAAGCCTTTTGGTATCTATATATCGAATTCCTATCTCAAAGATCACCCAGATTTTATGGACAAACTCAACACTGCAATCGCTCTGGTCAACGCGCGTTAACGCATCTTTTTGCTGCGCCCAGAGGAATGTCTTTCCTTTAAATCACTATCAATATACCTATCAGTGGTATGCATCGACGCATGACCAGCATCATCTCGCACGTGTTCTCTAGGGCGAACTTTAACGTCTTCTGAGATTCCAGTGTGCCTTAACCAGTGTACTGTTGCAGCTTCTAACTCGTTAGCGTCGTTATCAAAACCTTCGTCACGCATCCTCTGGAACGCCAAATCGAAGCAATTCTGTACGATTGTTCTTATTTGTCGCGTGCTCGTAACAGGGCCATTACCTAAATTCTTAGGAACAAGCGGAGACGATTCATCTGCGGTAGGTAGCGCAGGAAGATCCAAGGATCGGCGAAACCGCTTGAGTGATGTAAGCATTTCATCAGATACAGTCACGATACGGCTCTTATTTCCTTTACCAACCACGTGAAGCCACCAATTACCGTCCATATCTTTTCTAAAGTCACCCATTTGAGGAATCGATCGCTCATCGGCAACAAGCTCAGAAATACGGAGGTACATGCCATACAGACAATTCATAATAAACAACGTACGTTCATGCCTAGGATTATCGTCGGCTAATATTTCTGCTGTTTCTAAAACAAATTCCCATTGAAGATTACTTATTCGACGCACTGGGGTTTTGGTATTTCTTTTCTGTAAGAACTTACTTTTTTGCCTGATTAGGATTACTGGATTTGATTCTGTGATTTCTTCTTGTATTAAAAAATTGAAGAACGATGAGAGAACGGAAAATAACGCGCGAATACCTGGCTGTGACAATGCATATTTTTTGGGGTTGGGACTGATCCCATGTTTGCGATCAACTTTAGTGCTACTAACAACAAATGGTCGCCAATTCTTGTTGGTTTTACGTAGACCTTCACGGCTAACGAATCGGGATACATTTTTTGTTCCAATCCACGCTTGTGGTGGCTTTTGGCAGAACCGTATAAATTCTTCGATATCATGCCTTTTTAAGTTGAGAATTGATTCCCTTCGAATTAGCCAAGTCCATTGCAGTAACCGTTCAATTTCCCTGCGGTATGCGTTGAATGTTGGGTTGCTACCGTTATAACTGTAAATGAATTTCCAGCCGTATTCATAATCAATAGAGTAGCCAGCACCTTGTATTTGGTCTGGCACATCGAATTGTTTTAGACTGAAGGGGTTTGATAAGTGCTCAAGGTTGTCGTAGATCGGTTTCGGAGGTGAATTCTCCGGTTTTAGCGTCGAAATGGACATGAGCAGCCTTATAGAATGAACCAAATTAGGCAAATTTTAGGGGATATCTTCCCTAAATGCAATATTCCGATAATCACATTTATCGGAATATTGCAGGCACATTCTACTGATCAATTTGCCAATCCCATTCTCATAACCTTAAGTATCTCGTCAGACCGAATTTTCGCAATCCTGCATTTATACGATCTGACGAGATCGTCGCGAGTGTTAGATCATAGCCTCAATCATCGCGTCCACATCAACCTCATCTTCTAACTTTTCTTCAACTTCTGTGATTTTTTCAAATACAATCACATCGCCATCAAGGCCAAGGCTGGATGCATTTTCCAATAACGCGGGATTGATCACCATCTCTGCTTGACGATGAATCCATTGGGGAAGCTTATTATATTGTGCTCTTACTAGGCCCTCTAATTTCGAAACTTGCTTTGGGCTTTCAGATGCCGCGCTAACAACAAAGTCACCCGCCTCTAATATATGACGACAAAGAGCATGCATTTTGTCGTCTGTCGCTTGGCTCACAATAATCTTATTGCCTTTAGAGAGCATTTTGTTGATGTAATAGAAACAGACTAGTGTTTCATCATAAGTATAACCCGGATTAATAATAGCCAAATCAAATCGGTGCTCTTGAAAATAGAAATCTGGCAACACCTGATCTGCTGACTGCGGAACAATATCAGCCCATTCATCTAGTCCGTCATTATTTAGCTGCTCCAGCACTGCGCTGTCATTATCACTAACAACCAAAGTAAATTGAGGTTCTTCCAAATTATTGAGAGCATCAACGAGCACTTTACTACTTTCGTAAGACCCAGTACCTATCTGTAATATGGATTGAGCTGCTGCTTCCTTGGTGGTTTTACGAACAAGTTCTAATGCGGATTCCGTTATTTGATGGGCCATTGGGCTTCCTTTTCGAGTGACGGCTGGACAATTCACAACTAAACGAAGGTCTTACCCTTCAAAAAGGCGTAGTTTATCCATAGTACTAACAACCTTCCACGAATTTCAGCAATATCTTGAGCTTCTAATGTATCGGAGGCCCAACGGTATATTCTCATCATAATAATTATGCCGATATTTCATCTTCCAAGTAGAAATCTACGTAAGACTTGATCACTTTTGGATTGAGAAAAGTTCAAAATTAGCCGAGATATCCTTCTCTCCTTTTTAGTTCTATGGTCATGAATTCTTTAATTTTATTACAATTTGGACACACGAGATTAGAATGCGTTAAATAGAGGGAAACTTTTAACTTATTTGATTAACAAAAACTGTCACTTTTGGTTTTTATACTATAATCTTTTAGAAAACCCCGTAACTTAAACGAAAGGTCTCTATGCGAATCGGCAAATGGGCTGCATTACTTTCTTTGTTCTGGATACTTCTGTCAGGGTACATTCAACCTTTGTTGCTCAGTTTTGGCGCAATATCCGTTGTTATCGTGCTAATTGTTTTAAAACGTATGGATGATGTTGATAAAGAGCCCATTAATATAAGTTCCGGCCTTAGAATGTGCCGTTATCTCACATGGTTAGTTGGGCAGATCATAATCTCCAGTGTTGAGGTTACCAAGTTAGTTTGGGGGCCTACTAACAAGCTCTCCCCCACCTTGGCAAAGATATCCGCAAAAAACAGTCCCAAAAAGGCCCACGCTCTATACGCAAATTCCATTACCTTAACACCCGGTACGCTTAGCGTGGATTTGGAAAATGATGAAATAACCGTCCATGCACTGCATAAATCATCAATTGATGAGCTTAAGAAAGGCGAAATAGAACAAAAAATAACTAAAATATGGGGCGGCAACAAATGACTGGTGTTTTAGCAGCAGTGTGCATTGCTATCTTAGTAGTCATCGGCATCGCTCTTGCTCGAGCGTTTAAAGCCCCCACGGTTTACGATCGCATTCTTGGCGTCAATATGTTTGGTACAAAAACTGTTCTATTCATCGCCGTTGTCGGGTTTATGATGGGACGACCGGATTTTTTGGATATTGCCATCGTATATGCACTCATAAATTTTATAGGTATGGTTGCCGTACTCAGATTCTTTGAGTACACAGCACCCGTTGAATAATTAACCAACAATTATGGTGAGGCATGGCTGTCTTAGACATTATCAGTAGCATTTTGCTAATTGCAGGCGTTTTCTTTGGGTTAAGCGGTGCCATTGGTCTTTTCAAATTCCCAGACTTTTTCACTCGTGTACATGCAGCCAGTGTTACTGATTCCATAGCCGCCATTCTAATTATAGGCGGGTTACTCCTGCAAACATCGTTCGACCTAAACACCGCTAAGTTACTATTTATTCTACTATTTTTAATGATCACTAGTCCTACAGCATCCCATGCACTTGCAAAGTCTGCGCGGCATGGAGGTTTGCTTACTCTGGAAGAAACTAAGGACGGACAACAGGAGCAAGGACAGTAATGGCTGAGTTTATTAATTTGGCGCTATTAGCAATGCTCGCCCTTACGGCCTTACGAGTCATTTTTCTCAAAGATTTGTTTGCAGTAGTGATGTTATTTGGTATATACAGCTTTTTGTCTGCACTAATATTCGTCAATCTCGACGCCGTTGATGTTGCCTTTACGGAAGCTTCCGTCGGCGCAGGCATTTCAACAGTACTAATGCTAGGCACCCTAGCCCTCACAGGAAGAACCGAAAAAGAAAATAAACACTCTTCCGTGTTACCTTTATTGGTTGTTACCGTCACTGGTGCTGCACTTATATATGCAACACTTGATATGCCTCCTTTCGGCCACCCAGATAACCCCATACATCAACACGTAGCGCCTCGTTACATTGAAGAATCCCCCAAAGAAGTAGGCCTACCAAATATGGTAACGTCAGTTTTAGCAAGCTACCGTGGCTTCGATACGCTTGGCGAAACGGTGGTTGTATTCTCTGCGGCAATAGGCGTAATTTCCCTTCTTGGGTTCAGGCGCCGCGAGGAAAACGACACACCGAAATCCGGTTTAAAAGAGCATCACGTTCTAAGGGTCGTCGCCAAAATCATCATTCCACTGATTATCCTATTCGCTCTCTATGTACAGTTCCATGGTGATTTTGGCCCCGGCGGTGGCTTTCAGGCCGGCGTCATTGCCGCAGCAGCCTTTATTCTCTATGCCCTGGTCTTTGGGCTTCCCTTGGCTTTTGCCGTTATCAGTCCAAAATTCTTGCAGGTCATGGCTTCTTTCGGTGTATTACTTTATGCAGGTGTCGGCCTCTACAGCATGTCGCAAGGCGGACAATTCCTTGACTACAACAAGCTAGCAGCAGACCCTGTAGCAGGGCAACACTACGGCATCCTGATTATAGAATTAGGCGTTGGAATTACCGTTTTTGCCGTTATGTTAAGTATTTTCTATGCCTTTGACAGCCAGGTAGAGAGGTCAAACGTTCAATGAATTTCATTAACGACTACTACAACTACTGGATCGTCGTGTTTTTAATGATGACCGGTTTTTATATCGTTATATCCGCAAACAATCTCGTTAAGAAGATCGTTGGATTGAACATTTTTCAAACATCAGTTTTCATGCTTTATATATCCATGGGGAAGATCAGTGGTGGTACTGCCCCCATTGTCGCCGAGGGGGTGACTCAGTACTCAAACCCCCTGCCCCACGTTCTTATTCTTACGGCCATTGTGGTCGGTGTAGCAACTACAGCCGTTGGTCTATCGCTTATTGTTCGAATTAAACGGGCATATGGCACGGTAGAAGAAAACGAATTCGAAAACAAGGACGATGCCATTTAATGCTAGAACAACACTTAGCTGCACTCCCTATCATACTCCCATTAATAGCGGCGCCTCTAACGCTGCTATTGGGGCGCTCCATTTTGTCATGGGGGTTTGCGACCTTTGTCAGTGGATGCGCCAGCGTGGTCGCCTGGCAATTATTGTTGGCCGCTTTATCTAACGGGGCATTAAGTTATGCTGTCGGAGGCTGGCCGCCGCCTTGGGGCATTGAGTTGCGTATTGACGCTGCCAATGCTTTTGTACTACTAGCAGTCACGACAATTTCTACTCTCGTACTGATCTATTCTAAAGACAGCATACAAAAAGAGATTGAGGCCCATAAACACTCCCTCTACTTTACCGCGCATTTACTATGCCTTGCCGGGCTTTCCGGCATCCTAGTCACTGGCGATGCATTTAATCTCTTTGTTTTCCTAGAAATATCTTCCCTAGCAACTTACACGTTAGTAAGCCTAGCTTCCGACAGAAGATGCTTAACATCAGCATTTCGCTATCTCGTCATGGGAACCATTGGAGCAACCTTTATATTGATTGGTGTTGGTTTACTCTATATGAAGACCGGCACTCTCAATATGCTTGACCTTGCCAACCGAATCGCTCCCTATGAAAGCAGTCGTACAATTAACACAGGGTTAGCGTTTGTAATGGTTGGCGTGAGCATCAAGCTCGCGTTGTTCCCGTTACATATGTGGCTCCCCCCTGCTTATACCCACGCGCCATCAGCAGTAACTGCGTTCTTGGCAAGTACCGCCACCAAAGTTGCGGTTTATGTGATGATTCGCTTTATCTTCACCATCTTTGGAGTCGAGCACGTCTTTCATGAGATGAATATAGATTTAATCCTGATGGCTCTAGCCATCGTGGCTATCTTTAAATGCTCCTACATGGCTACTGTTCAAAGCAATGTAAAGACAGTGCTGGCTTACAGTAGTGTTGCACAAATTGGCTACATGATTCTTGGCATTAGCTTGGTAAGCGTAACAGGGCTGATGGCAGGGCTTATACATATATTCAATCATGCGCTAATGAAAGGCGCATTGTTTATGGCAGTAGGCGCGGTCTTTTATCGCGTTGGCTCAGTTGACATTAAAGCTTTTAGAGGACTGGGAAAGCAAATGCCTCTTACCATGGCCGCATTCACTATTGCAGGCCTGAGCATTATTGGTGTGCCACTGACGGTTGGATTTGTCAGTAAATGGTACCTAGTTACTGCTGCACTGGAACAAAACCAATGGATTCTCGCAGCGTTGGTATTGGGCGGCTCTCTATTGGCGGTGGTGTATATTGGACGCATTATAGAGGCGGCCTATTTTCAAGACCTATCCGATACACTAGATCCTAACGATATAAAAGAAGTTCCCTTGTTGATGCTTGCACCTATGTGGACGCTAGTCATTGCAAATATCTACTTTGGTATTGATACAAGCATAACAACAGAAGCCGCCACTAGTGCATCTGAATGGCTTTTCCAGAATCATAACCTGCAGGAGGTTTCTCCATGAATCTCTGGCAAGGCGTAGAACCATCACAACTAATCACCCTCTCCATCTTAGTGCCTCTTGTCGGCGCATTATTGGTTATCGCAACAGGGAAGATTCCAAACTTAAGAGAGTCCGTCACCCTGACAACTGCGGCAATTCTGTTCAGCATTGTCCTTGCTATCACCGACTACATATTTATAGGCACTGAGTTACGACTTGATGTTATCGAAATATTCCCTGGACTAGGGATAAGCTTTGAAGTCGAGCCACTAGGCGTTCTCTTCGCCCTTGTCGCCAGTTTCTTATGGATAGTGACCACGATATATGCAATAGGCTATATGCGAGGCCACCATGAAATAAACCAAACACGCTTTTTCTGTTGCTTCGCACTGGCGATTAGCTCAGTCATGGCAATCTGCTTCTCTGGTAATTTACTTACTCTCTTCATCTTTTATGAAATTCTAACCCTCTCAACTTACCCGCTCGTCACCCACGCAGGCACCGAGGCTGCGAAGCAAGGTGGTCGAGTTTATCTGGGTATATTGTTGAGTACCTCAATTGCATTCTTACTTTTTGCCATACTTGGCACCTGGAGCATGACTGGCACCTTAGACTTTCGTGCCGGCGGTATTTTTAACGACTCGAATGACAAAATGGTACTTGGCGTACTCCTCGTATTATTCTGCTACGGCATCGGCAAAGCAGCAATCATGCCGTTTCATCGCTGGTTGCCCGCCGCGATGGTCGCACCAACACCCGTAAGCGCACTTCTACACGCCGTCGCCGTTGTAAAGGCTGGCGTGTTTAGCATATTAAAAGTAGTTATCTATATTTTTGGCCTCGATGACCTTAGAGAGCTAGCAACGACTGATATCATGCTATATATCGGGGCGACAACCATCTTGCTTTCCTCGTGCATTGCGATCACAAAAGACAACCTAAAAGCACGACTAGCCTATTCCACCATAAGTCAGTTGAGCTATATCGTAGTTGGTGCCTTATTGGCGTCTTCCATAGCCGCTGCCGGTGCCGCACTGCATATCGCAACACATGCCGTTGGAAAAATAACACTATTTTTCTGTGCCGGTGCAATTATGGTGGCAAGCCATAAAAAGAATATCAGCGAGATGGCCGGACTCGGCAGGCAAATGCCTATCACAATGGCTGCATTCGCGATTGGTGCCATAAGCATCATCGGATTGCCGCCCATGGCCGGAACATGGAGTAAATGGTACCTCACTATTGGCGCTTTAGAAGCAGACAAACTAATCATCGTTGCCGTATTAATGATTAGCTCATTACTGAATATCGCTTACCTACTACCGATACCAATCAAAGCATTCTTTAATACACAGACAAAAGAACCCGAACCCTGGGCATGGAGTGAGACCAAAGAGGCGCCACTACCGATCCTCATAGCCATTAGCATTACTTCTGCTGGCTGCCTTGCATTGTTTTTCTATCCTCAGCCCCTGATCGATTTAATCAATCTGATTCCGGGTGTCTCAACCAATATCAATGGAGCGGGTTAAATGGCTGAGCAGAATGAGCCTAAAGACTTTTTTGACAAGCCTGAAAACATTAGCAAGATGCTAAAAGTCTTCTACGTAATTTGCGGTATGCTTGTCGTTGCTGACTTCATCGTCCATCGCCACATCTACCATGATTGGGAAAATATTCCCGCCTTTTATGCAATATATGGGTTTGTAGGGTGTGTCGTACTCGTATTGATTGCGAAAGAAATGCGTAAAATCATAATGCGCGGGGAGGACTACTACGATGAATAGCATGATATTACTTCCCCCATTCTTGCCCCTACTTCTCGGTGCTTTTGCTGCAATCCTTTTAAGAGGAAAGTTACGCAATATTATTATGCTGCTGACGCCAGTCATTGGTGCTGCAAATCTTTACGCCCTCGAGCCCGGTATATTCTGGTCTCTAGAATTCATGGGTTACGCACTGGAACCTGTGCGTATAGACAAGCTCAGCTTAATGTTTGGGTACCTCTTTCATATCGCATCATTAATAGCCATCATCTATGCACTTCACGTAAAAGATACGGTACAGCATGTATCGGGATTAGCCTACGCTGCCAGTGCCGTTGGTGCGGTCTTCGCCGGTGACCTGCTTACTCTATTCATATTTTGGGAGTTGCTCGCGCTCACGTCAGTATTTCTTATTTGGGCACGCAGAACTGATCGGGCGTACTCATCTGGAATACGCTATTTAATAATTCAAGTGCTATCAGGTGTGATGCTCCTAGCTGGGCTATTGATATTCGCAAAAATCAACAATAGCCTTCTATTTAACGAAATTGGATTGGAACACGAAGGCCTTGCGGAAATAGGTGCATGGCTGATTTTCTTAGCCTTCGGTATAAAATGCGCGTTCCCCTTCGTGCATAATTGGCTTACCGATTCATACCCAGAGTCCACCCCTACCGGCACTATATTTCTTGCGTCATTCACCACTAAAGTTGCAGTGTATGCCTTTGCTAGAGGCTTCCCAGGCACCGAGCTATTAGTATGGATTGGTGTCACCATGGCCTGCTTCCCCATTTTCTTTGCTGTAATCGAAAACGACCTTCGCAGAGTGCTAGCGTATAGCCTGATTAACCAAATTGGTTTTATGATTGTAGGAATCGGCATTGGTACCGCTGTTGCCTTAAACGGTGCCGTAGCACACGCCTTTAACGATGTAATCTTTAAAGGTTTGTTAATGATGACGATGGGTGCGGTTCTACATATGACCGGCAAGATAAACGGATCCGAGCTTGGCGGTCTTTATAAGAGTATGCCAAAAACGACGGTGTTCTGTATCGTAGGGGCCGCATCAATTTCTGCATTCCCATTATTCAGCGGGTTCGTGTCTAAATCGATGATCATGAGCGCAGCAGTCGCAGAAGGTTATGACGTAGTATGGTTACTACTACTTTTTGCAGCAGCGGGCGTCTTTCACCATGCAGGAATTAAGATCCCCTACTTCGCATTTTTCGCTCACGACTCAGGCATTCGTACCACTGAGCCGCCGCGCAACATGCTAATAGCCATGGGACTAGCCGCCGCACTCTGCATTCTTATTGGCTCATTCCCTGCACAAACAGTGTACGCGCTACTGCCATGGGATTCTGTGTATCAACCCTATGACATCACCCATGTATTAACACAGCTTCAACTCTTATTCTTCTCAGCGCTGGCGTTCGTATGGCTAAATCTACGCCATATGTATCCACCAGAGCTACCTTCGACTAACCTAGATGCAGATTGGTTCTACCGAAAGTTAGCACCTGCATTTATTAAAAGATTCGCTAGTGCCGTTTATGGTATGTATGCCAATACTGAGAAGCTAGCGATCGCATCGATCAAGCAAATGATCCAGAACTCTTATGATTCCGAAGAGGAAAAACCTAAAGGCTATTTTGCAAGATTATGGCCAACTGAGACCATGGTAGTCTGGGTTGCCGTGTTACTTGCTGTCTACTTGCTGCTTAACTATATCTAGTTAAATAACATAGTTGAGCACGGCCACCGGTTCGTAAAGTGAAAAATGGGAGACGCAAAGTCTCCCTTTGATATCTTCTACACACTATCCACAGGACCTTTAAGCAACGATAGAATCATTTCTGCAGCATAAAGTGAAATTTCTTCCACGGATTCAAGACTTACGAATACCCCATCCGTTTTTAAGCGACACAGCCCATGCAAGGTTGCCCAGGTAGTTTGGGACATTCGTGTCACATCGACTGATTTTGGTAAGCTCCCCTTTTCTTGTAGATGCCTAACAATATGGGTGTATCGACGAAAGGTGGCGTGCCCTTTTTCGATCAGCTTTGGTGACGGATCGTTCCGCCATGTGACAGCGCCGAACATCAACTCGTATTTTTCTGGATGCAACGCTGCATACCGTACATAGCTAACAACGTATTGCTTCAACACCTCTTCAATCGATAAGGCATCAGTGGATTCCGTCCCATCAAGTATCCCATTTAGGTCTTCAAAGGATCTTTCTGCGATAGCGCATAGCAAGGTGTGCTTTGATGAAAAATGATGGTACGGCGCCTGCCGAGATACCCCTGCGCGCTCAGCTAGTTCGCGCATGGTAAGCCCACCAATACCTCGTTCGCCTAGTAACTCTTCTGCCTTTTCAAGCAAGGTATTGCGTAGGTTTTGGTGGTGATATTTTTTGGTTTCAACTGTCATGGGGTAAAAGATAGCAAACCCATCTTGACAGTGTCAAAATAAATGGTATCTTGACACTGTCAAGTTAATACCGATTACAGGAAAAAAGAGGCCAACGTATGAGCAACCAACACTACCCACATATGCTGGAACCCCTGGACTTAGGGTTCACTACGCTTAAAAACCGCGTCATCATGGGCTCCATGCATACGGGTCTGGAGGATCGCTTTTGGAATATAGGTAAGTTGGCCGCCTACTTTGCAGAGCGCGCTAAGGGTGGCACTGGCCTAGTCATCACGGGGGGATACAACCCTAACCGCCGAGGTTGGTTCTATCCTACAGCAGGTAGTTTCAATCGCTATGGCGACATTCCAAACCATCTACGTGTCACCAGTGCAGTGCATAAGGAAGGCGGTAAGATTGCGTTACAGATCCTACACGCCGGCCGCTATAGCTATCATCCACTCTCCCATTCTGCCTCCGCGAAAAAGGCCCCTATCAATCCGTTTAAGCCAAAAGCAATGACCGAAGGTGAGATCAAGTCCACCATCAAGGCATTCGCCAAAACGGCAAAGCTAGCAAAGATGGCGAAGTACGATGGCGTTGAGATCATGGGTAGCGAAGGCTACTTGATCAACCAATTCATGGCTCCCCACGTTAACCAACGTAAAGACAAATGGGGCGGCAGCATCGAGAACCGCATGCGCCTGCCGGTTGAGATCGTGAAAGAAACCCGCAAGCAGGTGGGCAAAGACTTCATCATCATCTTCCGACTATCCATGATGGAGCTGGTAGAGGGTGGCATGACAGCGAGCGAAATCGTAAAGTCCGCCAAAGCCCTCGAAAAAGCCGGGGTAACCATTATGAACACAGGCATCGGCTGGCATGAGGCTCGCGTCCCGACCATTGTGACCTCAGTACCTCGCGCCGCATTCCGTGATGCCACCGCAAGGGTGAAGAAAGAGCTGTCTATTCCTGTATGCGCCTCCAACCGGATCAACACCCCAGAAGTCGCCGAAGAGATTATTGCGTCCGGCGATGCGGATCTCGTATCCATGGCTCGTCCATTATTGGCAGATCCTCACTTTGTTAACAAAGCGGCAGAAGGACGCGGGGATGAGATCAACGTCTGTATCGCCTGCAACCAAGCCTGTATCGACCACACGTTTGAGTTAAAACGCGCCTCTTGCATGGTCAACCCGCAAGCTTGTCATGAAACAGAGTTGGTTTACTTACCTGCGCTGAAAAAGAAGAAAGTTGCAGTGATTGGCGCAGGCCCTGCTGGACTATCGGCTTCAACAGTGGCGGCAGAGCGTGGTCATGATGTGACGCTTTATGATATGGCGAGTGAAATTGGCGGCCAATTCAATTACGCCAAGCAGGTTCCCGGCAAAGAAGAGTTTTACGAGATGATTCGGTACTATGGTCGTCGCGTTGAAACAACCGGAATCACACTAAAACTGAATACAAAAGTTGAAGAGCAACAACTAAAGGCAAGTGGCTATGACGAAGTCATCGTTGCGACGGGCATTAACCCAAGAACCCCCCCTATTCCAGGCATTGAACACAAGAAAGTACTCTCTTACCTTGACGTGTTGACGGGTGCCGAAGTCGGCAAGAAAGTCGCCGTCATTGGTGCTGGTGGTATCGGCTTTGATGTTGCCGAGTTTTTAGTGCATCCCGGTGCCAAAGCAGATGGCACCCCTCGCCCGCAGTCACTCGCTGAGTGGCGAGAAGAATGGGGTATCAATATCAATACAGAAAATCGAGGGCACTTGGTTGAGAAAAAAACGCATGCAGCCGAGCGGGAAGTGTTCTTATTGCAACGTAAGAAGTCGCCACTTGGCGCAGGCCTAAATAAAACCACCGGGTGGGTGCATCGTGCTGTACTCAAAATGAAAGATGTCGACATGATTGGCGGCGTCTCTTATGACAAGATCGACGACGACGGCCTACACATTAGCGTAAATGGTGAATCCAAAGTATTAGATGTCGATAACATCGTCATCTGTGCAGGACAGGAATCGCGCAAAGACTTGTATAATGAGAATTCAAAATCGCCTAAATTCCACCTCATTGGCGGCGCTGAGTTCGCCGGTGAACTGGATGCGAAGCGTGCCATCAAACAAGGCGCAGAATTAGCTGCCGCACTTTAATAACGAAATTTGAAAGGACCACCCCATGAGCTTTAAGCACCTAATTTACAACGTTGAAGATGGCATCGCGCATGTTATTTTGAACCGGCCCGAAAAGTACAATGCCTTCAACTTCGATTTAATGAGCGACATCATTCGAGTACAAAAAGTGATTCGAAAGGATCGCAATGTTCGTGTGGTGATCATCTCTGGTAACGGTGAACATTTTAGCTCGGGCATCGACATCAAAGACATGATGGGCAAACCATCGCAGTTCTTCAAAATTGGCTGGAAGCTTAACCCTTTTGGTACGAATATGGCCCAGCGATTTTGTATCGGCTGGCACTCAATTCCCGTACCGGTAATCTGCGTGATGCACGGTTATTGTTATGGCATGGCAACGACGCTCGCACTGGGAGCTGATATGCGTTATGCACGGCCCGATGCAGAACTCGCCATTATGGAAGCCAAGTGGGGAATGCTACCGGATATGGCGGGCCTGCAAACTATTAGAAGTACAATTCGCCAAGACATCGCAAACGAACTCATAATGACGGGTGAACCAATCAGTGCAGAAAAGTCGTTAGAATATGGCTTGGTCACTCGGGTTGTCGAAGACCCGATGGCTGAAGCACTCGCGATGGCAGAAAAGCTGAGAACAAAATCGCCTGATGCAACAGCTGCCATCAAGCTCACCAACCAAAAAAGCTGGAATGGTTCGACGCGCGGCTTACTAGCAAGAGAAACACTCTATCAAATTTCCGTTATCATCGGTAAAAACTGGCGCATTATGGATATTCGTAATCGTAAAGATCCTGATAAACCTTTCGTTAAGCGCCAATGGTGGTGGTAGTTTTTATCAATACATGAAGATCAATACGCGAAGGAAGCCCACTTTATCTAGGGTATTCCTTCGCTTTGCTCTTCTCATAAGCCAGTGCAGGCCCTGCAATATGACCGCTACTACCTGTAGTGAGCCATCGCTTAACACGCTGAGCATCGCCAAGAGGTGTTACTTTGCCGAACGCATCCAACAGCACCATAGCAACAGGTCTCCCTTCAAGCTTGCTAAGTAGCACAAGACAACGACCCGCCTCAGATAAGTAGCCAGTTTTACTCAGCCCAATATCCCAGCTGTCGCGATGTACCAAACGATTGGTATTCCCATAGTTAAGCGAATATCGAGGGCCTTTAAAGCGCGCGGTAAATCGAGGTGTAGTGGAATATTCGCGAATTTCCTCATACTCAGCAGCAGCTTTAACCATTTTCAAGAGGTCTGCTGCTGTAGAAAGATTGTTAGTGGACAAACCACTGGCATCAGCAAACTGGGTATTCATCATACCCAGAGACTTCGCTTTAGCATTCATCTGATTAACGAAAGCCTCTACCCCACCGGGATAGCTATTCGCGAGCGAATAAGCCGCTAGATTCTCTGACGACATCAACGCTAACCGAAGTAAATCCGAACGCGTTAACTTAGAGCCAATCCGTATTCTTGAATACGCATTTTTTCTGGTTTCATGATCAGACTTGGGGATCACGACCCATTCATTAAGGCCCTGTTGACTATCCAGTACAACCATTGCTGTCATCACCTTCGTGATAGAAGCAATGGGTGTAACCCAGTCTGCATGCTTAG
>MABD01000023.1 GCA_002162955.1 Gammaproteobacteria bacterium 45_16_T64 | reverse complement strand
TCATGTTGAATACGATTCACCTAACCGTCACTACGCACACGTAGATTGTCCTGGGCACGCGGATTATGTTAAGAACATGATCACTGGTGCTGCACAGATGGATGGCGCAATCCTAGTATGTTCTGCAGCTGACGGCCCGATGCCTCAGACGCGTGAGCACATTCTTCTTTCTCGTCAGGTTGGTGTTCCTTACATCGTTGTGTTCCTGAATAAAGCGGACATGGTTGATGACGAAGAGCTAGTTGAATTAGTTGAAATGGAAGTTCGTGAGCTTCTTGATCAATACGAATTTCCTGGCGACGATACTCCAATCGTTGTTGGATCAGCTTTGAAAGCAATTGAAGGCGACCAGTCTGACATTGGTGTTCCATCAGTGCAGAAGCTTGTTGAAACTCTTGATGAGTACATTCCTCAGCCAGAGCGTGCTGTAGATCAGCCGTTCTTGATGCCTATCGAAGATGTATTCTCAATCTCTGGCCGTGGTACTGTAACTACAGGTCGTATTGAACGTGGTGTTATCCATGTTGGTGACGAGATTGAAATTGTTGGTATCCGTGATACCACTACTACGACCTGTACTGGCGTAGAAATGTTCCGTAAGTTGCTAGACGATGGTCAAGCAGGGGACAACGTTGGTCTTCTTCTTCGTGGTACGAAGCGTGAAGATGTTGAGCGTGGTCAGGTACTTTGTATTCCTGGTTCAATCACTCCTCACACTCAGTTCGAAGCAGAAGTCTACATCCTAAGCAAGGATGAAGGTGGCCGTCATACTCCTTTCTTCAAAGGGTATCGTCCACAGTTCTACTTCCGTACTACCGATGTAACTGGTGCGGTTGAGCTTCCAGAAGGTGTTGAGATGGTTATGCCTGGAGATAACATCCAGATGGTAGTAACCTTGATCCACCCGATTGCAATGGAAGACGGTCTACGTTTTGCTATCCGTGAAGGTGGCCGAACTGTAGGTGCTGGTGTTGTTGCAAAAGTTATTGCGTAATCGTTAAACGCAATGAAATGTGGCCGAGATTGTCTCTCGGCCACGTCATGTTAAGCCCGAAATAGGCCAGTAGCTCAATTGGCAGAGCAGCGGTTTCCAAAACCGCAGGTTGGGGGTTCGATTCCCTCCTGGCCTGCCAGCTTTACGCTGGCGGCCAAGTAACGGGCAAGAGTAATCTCCCCTATGAGCACAAAGACAGAAACAGAAGCTTCCTCCGGAATAGATCTCTTTAAGTGGTTGATTACCGCCGCATTAATTGTGGTTGCCGTAGTTGGCAACTCTTTTTATGGTGAAGAGGCATTTCTATATCGTTTGATTGGTGTGTTGGTTGTTGCGGTAATTGCTGCGCTGGTTGCATCGCAAACTGTAAAAGGTAAGGCTTTTGTTGCATTGCTCAAGGATGCTCGCGCTGAAGTCAAGCGAGTGGTATGGCCTACAAAGCAAGAAACCCTGCAAACAACCATGATTGTTGTTGCTGTGGTGGCTTTTATGGCTATAGTGTTGTGGTTGCTAGATCTAGGGCTGGGTGCTCTATCTAAAATGATTATTGGTTAACTGCAAGAGGATAGTAAATGGCAAAGCGCTGGTAC
The DNA here is from genome assembly GCA_002162955.1 of Gammaproteobacteria bacterium 45_16_T64. Classification (GTDB taxonomy): domain Bacteria; phylum Pseudomonadota; class Gammaproteobacteria; order Pseudomonadales; family Ketobacteraceae; genus 42-54-T18. The sequence goes on along the minus strand of MABD01000023.1, from coordinate 15,145 downwards.
GTAGTACACGCCTATTCCGGCTTCGAAAAGCAGGTGATGCGATCGCTTACAGAACGAATTAAGCGCGCTGAGATGGAAGATAGATTCGGTGAGGTTTTAGTGCCTACTGAAGAAGTGGTGGAAATGCGCGAAGGACAAAAACGAAAGAGCGAACGTAAGTTCTTTCCAGGATATGTTCTTGTCCAAATGGAGATGGATGACGATACTTGGCACTTGGTCAAGGAATGTCCGAAAGTTATGGGCTTTATCGGTGGGACCGCTGAACGTCCTGCTCCTATCACGAGCAAAGAAGCTGAGCTAATCCTTCAGCGAGTAGAAGATGGCGTTGAGAAACCAAGGCCTAAGACACTATTTGAACCTGGCGAGGTTGTTCGTGTAACGGATGGGCCATTCGCTGACTTTAATGGTGTGGTTGAAGAAGTGAATTATGAAAAGAGTCGCGTGCAGGTTGCGGTTCTTATATTTGGCCGATCCACTCCTGTGGAGTTAGAGTTCGGACAAGTAGAAAAAGGTTAATTGTACTAAATAATGTATTTTGGCCCCACATGAGTAATTATGTGGGGATTTTTTGTCTGGAAAATGGGGAGCCGACTCTATCTTTAATACGAACTAAGATAGGTAGGCGATTGAACCCGGAGATAGTGTCATGGCTAAGAAGATAGAAGCTTATATTAAGCTACAGGTTGCTGCAGGTTCAGCAAACCCAAGTCCACCAGTTGGTCCAGCATTGGGTCAGCACGGTGTGAATATCATGGAATTCTGTAAGGCGTTTAATGCGCAGACTCAGAAAGTTGAGAAAGGGTTGCCTGTTCCGGTTGTTATTACAGTATACAACGATCGAAGCTTTACTTTTATAATGAAGACCCCTCCTGCGGCTGTGCTATTGCTAAAAGCTGCTGGAATACCAAAAGGTAGTGGTGTACCAAATACAAACAAGGTGGGCAAAGTTACACGCGCTCAACTTGAAGAAATTGCGACCACAAAAATGGCAGACTTGACTGCTGCTGATATGGATGCTGCTGTTCGTACCATCGCTGGTACTGCTCGAAGCATGGGCCTAGAAGTAGAGGGCGTTTAAGATGGCGTTATCAAAGCGTAAGAAACTAGTTGCTGAGAAAGTTGAAGCAGGCAAAGTTTATCAAATTGAAGAAGCAATCAGTATTATTACTGAATTGTCGACTGTGAAATTTAAAGAGTCTATAGACGTAGCGGTTAACTTGGGTGTAGATCCTCGTAAATCTGATCAGGTTGTTCGTGGTGCTAGTGTATTGCCACACGGAACAGGGAAAACTGTTCGTGTTGCTGTATTCACCCAGGGTGCAAACGCTGAAGCTGCGACTGCTGCTGGTGCAGATGTTGTGGGAATGGATGATCTTGCTGCAGAAGTGCAGAAAGGAAACCTGGACTTTGACGTCGTTATCGCTTCGCCAGACGCTATGCGTGTTGTGGGAAAGCTAGGTCAAATTCTTGGGCCTCGTGGTTTAATGCCTAACCCGAAAGTCGGCACTGTAACCCCGGATGTTGCGGGAGCGGTAAAGAACGCAAAGTCTGGTCAGGTTCGTTATCGTACTGATAAGGCGGGTATTATTCACTGTTCAATCGGTCAGGTTGGGTTTAGTGAAGAAGCCATTAAACAAAATATTGAGTTTTTGTTAGCCGATCTTAAGAAAGCTAAGCCAGCATCTGCAAAAGGCCAGTATTTTCATAAGATAACCCTGTCTTCTACAATGGGACCTGGGTTAACAATTGATACGGCGACGCTAGCTATTTAAGCTAGTCTCGCAAACAAACTTTGAGCATCTGCCGTAAGGCAGGTCGCGTCAAAGACCGTGGGTGTAATGACACGTTTAGTTCTTGTCATTACTTAATTTAGCCCACGCAGACGCGGTGGTTCAGATTCAGCTTGCTGAGTCGGTCGCCGCAAACAGGCAGTAATATGCCTATCATAACTACCTTGAAATTTAGGAGGTAATCAGTGGCATTACGACTGGAAGATAAGAAAGCAATAGTTGCTTCGGTAAACGAAGCCGCTTCCGGTGCATTGTCTGCTGTGATTGCTGACTATTGTGGCCTTACGGTATCCGAAATTACTGGATTACGTAAGGAAGCACGTGAACAGGGTGTCTTCTTAAAGGTTGTGCGTAACACACTTGCGCGTCGAGCTGTAGAAGGTACTGAGTTTGAGTGTCTAAAAGAAGCATTAGTTGGACCAACTATCATCGCACTTTCACTTGAGGATCCAGGCGCAGCTGCCCGTTTACTTAAGGATTTTGCGAAAGAAAACGACAAGCTTGAAGTTAAAGCGTTTGCCGTTGGTGGTGAACTTTACGGTGCAGAAGAACTGGATCGTTTGGCGAAACTACCGACTATGGACCAGGCCCGCGGTATGCTGGCTGGTGTTCTACAGGCGCCTATAACCAAGTTCGTTCGCACTGTTAATGAAGTGCCAAGCGGAATTGCTCGTGTTCTTGCAGCGGTCAAAGACCAAAAAGCAGCTTAATTGTTTGTTTTTACATACAGTTTTGCAGAATTTGAACTACATTAAGACAGGAAATAGATCATGTCTCTATCTAAAGACGATATTTTAAACGCGATTTCTGAAATGAGCGTTATGGACCTAGTTGACCTTATTTCAGCTATCGAAGAAAAGTTTGACGTAACTGCAGCAGCACCTGTAGCAGTTGCAGCTCCAGCTGAAGGCGGCGGTTCTGCTGCTGAAGAACAGACAGAATTCAACGTAATTCTTACTGGCTTCGGCGACAACAAAGTTGCTGTAATCAAGGCAGTACGTAGCGCAACTGGACTTGGCTTGAAAGAAGCTAAAGGCCTAGTTGAAAGCGCTCCAACTCCTGTTAAAGAAGGCGTTGAGAAAGCTGAAGCAGAAGAGCTTAAGAAGCAGCTTGAAGAAGCTGGCGCTGGCGTAGAGATCAAGTAAGATTTTGACGCTAACGAGTTGTTTAGCTAACGCTATGCAACCTGGGGCTGGTGGTTTGATACCACCGGCCTTTTGCCGTTTTTATAATAGTAGTTAAAAATTGCAATAAAAAAACCTCTGATTGTGTATAAACACAAAAGAGGGTGTACGGAATGATTTGGTCGTTTTTAAAAAGGCAAAGCGTAATGTTTGGTCTTTGTTAATTATAAGTAAAACCGCCAACGGGCAAAAAGCAAAAGCGAAATTTACAAATTTTGCGTTATGTGAAGAGCTGAGGAACTTAGATGGCATATTCTTTCACTGAAAAGAAACGAATCAGGAAAAGCTTTGGCGACTTGAAGGATGCGATGGAGGTACCTTACCTTCTCGCGATTCAGATGCAGTCGTATCGTAAGTTTTTACAACAGGATTCAACCGCGTCAGGCCGCATTGATGATGGTTTGCAAGCAGCGTTTAAATCGGTTTTTCCTATTACTAGTTATTCAGGAAATGCAGCCCTGGAGTACGTTGAGTACAACTTAGGGAAGCCTGCATTTGATGTAAAAGAGTGCCAGTTGCGTGGAGCAACCTACTCGGCTCCGTTGCGAGTAAAGATTCGCCTAATTATTTACGATAAAGAGTCGTCAAATAAGGCAATCAAAGATATTAAAGAACAAGAAGTGTACATGGGCGAAATGCCGCTCATGACAGATAATGGTACCTTTGTAATCAATGGTACTGAGCGTGTTATTGTGTCTCAGTTGCATCGTTCTCCTGGTGTGTTCTTCGATCACGATAAGGGTAAGTCCCATTCGTCGGGTAAATTGCTATATTCCGCTCGTGTAATACCCTACCGTGGTTCCTGGTTGGATTTCGAGTTTGACGCCAAGGACCTTGTTTTTGTGCGTATTGACCGTCGTCGAAAACTACCGGCTACGATTCTGCTTCGCGCTTTAGGCTATGAGTCTGAAGAGATGTTGGACATGTTTTTTGAAACCAACAGCGTGGTTATCGAAGATGGCGTGTTCAAACTTGAGTTGATTCCGGAGCGTTTGCGTGGCGAAGTCGCGCTATTTGATATTAAAGCTGGTGACGAAGTCGTTGTAGAGACGGGTCGTCGTGTTACCGCAAGACATATCAAGAAAATGGAAAAAGCTGATCTCAAATATTTGGAAGTTCCACGTGAATATTTGCTAGAAAAAGTTGTTGCCAAGAATGTAATTGATACAGGTACAGGGGAAATCCTGTGTGACTGTAATACTCTTATCTCCGAAGAAGTACTTGATAAGCTCGTGGATAATGGTTGCGTCCAATTTGAGACGTTGTACACCAATGAATTGGATCGAGGTCCGTTTATATCGGATACCCTACGAACTGATTCGGCCAAGACGCCATTAGAGGCGCTGGTAGAAATCTACCGTATGATGCGTCCAGGTGAGCCGCCTACTAAGGATTCAGCTGAGAACCTATTTAAGAATTTGTTCTTCGCAGCTGAGCGGTACGATCTATCTGCTGTTGGGCGAATGAAATTCAACCGCCGTCTAGGCCGCCAAGAGATTTTAGGTGAAGGCACACTAGACCGCGAAGATATCGTTGCAGTGTTAAAAACGCTAATCGACATTCGTAATGGTAAGGGTGTTGTAGATGATATCGATCATCTCGGTAATAGACGTGTTCGGTCTGTTGGTGAGATGGCAGAGAATCAGTTCCGAGTTGGTTTGGTGCGTGTTGAACGTGCGGTTAAAGAACGTCTAAGCTTGGCTGAAAGTGAAGGCCTAATGCCTCAGGACCTGGTGAATGCTAAGCCTGTTGCGGCTGCCGTCAAAGAGTTCTTTGGCTCAAGCCAATTATCTCAGTTTATGGATCAAAACAATCCGTTGTCTGAGATTACTCACAAGCGTCGTGTTTCTGCATTGGGACCTGGTGGTTTGACGCGAGAGCGTGCAGGTTTTGAAGTTCGAGATGTACACCCAACCCATTATGGTCGTGTATGTCCAATCGAGACACCTGAAGGGCCAAACATTGGTCTGATCAACTCACTTGCAACATTTGCTCGAACTAATGATTACGGCTTTTTAGAAAGCCCCTATCGAAAAGTTGAAAACGGCAAGGTACTCGATGAAGTTGCTTATCTATCAGCTATTGAAGAAAGTGAGTACGTTATCGCACAGGCAAACGCCGAACGAGATGATGACGGAAACCTTACTGATGATCTGGTACCTGTTCGACACAAGAACGAATTTACCGTAACGACTCCTGACAATGTAACGTTTATGGATGTTTCTCCGCGTCAGGTTGTATCTGTCGCAGCGTCAATGATTCCATTCCTAGAACACGATGATGCTAACCGTGCACTGATGGGATCAAACATGCAACGTCAGGCTGTACCTACACTTATTGCGGACAAACCGTTGGTAGGTACAGGTATGGAAGCGACAGTGGCGCGTGACTCGGGTGTTTGCCAAGTTGCTAAGCGTGGCGGCATTGTTGATCGTGTTGATGCGGGCAGGATTGTTGTTCGGGCTCATGATAGTGAAGTTAGCGAAGGCGATGCCGGCGTTGATATTTACAATTTGACCAAATACACACGTTCGAATCAAAACACGTGTATTAATCAGCGGCCACTTGTCAGCGTTGGCAACATTATTGCGCGAGGCGACATTCTAGCGGATGGCCCCTCGGTAGATATGGGTGAGTTAGCACTGGGTCAGAATATGCGTGTCGCATTTATGACTTGGAACGGGTACAACTTCGAGGATTCTATTCTCATATCTGAGCGTGTAATTCAGGAAGACCGTTTTACCACCATACATATCCAGGAGCTTACCTGTGTTGCTCGTGATACCAAGCTTGGTTCTGAGGAAATTACCGCAGATATTCCAAATGTTGGTGAAGCTGCGTTAGCAAAGCTGGATGAGTCAGGAATTGTTCATGTTGGTGCCGAAGTTGGCCCTGGTGACATCTTGGTTGGTAAAGTGACGCCGAAAGGCGAAACTCAACTTACTCCAGAAGAAAAGCTGTTAAGAGCTATTTTCGGCGAGAAAGCATCTGATGTTAAAGATACCTCTTTAAGAATTCCTACAAGCACAAAGGGAACTGTTATCGACGTACAGGTTTTCACTCGAGATGGGGTGGAAAAAGATCAGCGTGCAATCGATATTGAGAATGCTCAGATTGATGAGTATAGGAAGGATCTTAACGACGAGTTCCGTATCATTCAGCATGCTGCGTTGACACGTCTAGGCAAAGCGCTCCTAGGTAAGTCAGTTTCAGGTGGCGCGGGGCTCTCTAAGGGCGATGTGCTAACCGAGGAAGTTCTTGAAGGGTTAGAGCCAGTACAGTGGTTCGACCTGCGTGTGGAAGATGATTCTGCCGCTGATCAGTTGGACGTTACTCAAAAACACTTGGCTAGCGTTCGTGAAGAGCAGGAAGAGAAGCTCAACGATAAGAAGCGGAAGATTGTAAGTGGTGATGACTTAGCTCACGGTGTGTTGAAAATCGTCAAGGTTTATCTTGCTATAAAGCGCCGTGTTCAGCCTGGTGATAAGATGGCCGGCCGGCATGGTAACAAGGGTGTTATTTCTGTAATTATGCCAGTGGAGGATATGCCACATAATTCGGATGGTGTCCCAGTTGATGTTGTTTTGAACCCACTGGGCGTTCCTTCTCGAATGAACGTTGGACAGATTCTTGAAACTCACTTGGGCTTAGCTGCTCACGGTTTGGGTGAGAGAATCAATGACATGCTGAAAGCTAAGCGTGAAGTTGCTGATTTGCGAGAGTTCTTGACCAAGGTTTACAACGGTGTCGGTGGTCGCTTAGAGGATTTAGATAGCTTCAGTGATGATGAGATCATTACGTTGTCGAAGAATCTTCGCAAAGGTGTACCGATGGCTACGCCTGTATTTGATGGAGCGAAAGAGTCGCAGATTCGACAGATGCTAACGTTAGGTGGTCAGCCTGATAGCGGTCAAATGGTTCTGTTTGACGGACGGACTGGTGAGCAATTTGATTGCCCCGTTACCGTTGGTTATATGTATATGCTCAAACTTAACCACTTGGTTGATGACAAAATGCATGCTCGATCGACCGGTTCATATAGTCTGGTTACACAGCAGCCTCTTGGCGGTAAAGCTCAGTTTGGTGGGCAGCGTTTTGGAGAAATGGAGGTGTGGGCACTTGAAGCGTACGGTGCAGCATATACATTGCAGGAAATGCTGACTATTAAATCAGATGACGTTAACGGTCGAACGCGAATCTACAAGAATATTGTAGATGGTGATCATCGAATGGAACCTGGTATGCCTGAGTCTTTCAATGTATTGGTTAAAGAGATTCGATCTCTTGGTATCGATATGGAGCTCGAGAGCGACTAGCTTGGTAAAACCAAGTAGCGATAAACCTAGAATAAACGGCGAGCTTTTATAGCTCGCCTAACTATCTCCTACTGGAGGGTATTCAGTGAAAGATCTACTGAATCTGTTAAAGACGCAAGGCCAAGACCAAGAATTTGAACGTATTAGAATCGGTTTAGCATCTCCTGAGATGATTCGATCCTGGTCGTTTGGTGAAGTAAAAAAACCAGAAACAATCAATTACAGGACGTTTAAGCCTGAGCGCGATGGATTGTTTTGTGCGCGCATATTTGGACCTATTAAAGATTACGAATGTTTGTGTGGAAAATACAAGCGTTTGAAGCACCGCGGTGTTATCTGTGAGAAGTGTGGCGTTGAAGTTACATTGTCAAAAGTACGTCGTGACCGTATGGGGCATATCGAGCTTGCAAGCCCTGTAGCTCATATTTGGTTTTTGAAGTCGCTGCCTTCACGTATCGGCTTGTTGCTTGATATGACATTGCGTGATATTGAGCGTGTGTTGTACTTTGAGTCTTTCGTAGTGATTGAGCCTGGCACCACCTCTCTTGAGCGTGGCCAGATGCTAAACGATGAGCAGTACTACGAATCATTGGAAGAGTTCGGCGACGAATTCGAAGCGATGATGGGTGCGGAAGCGGTTAAGCGTCTTTTAAACGATATGGACATGGGTCGAGAGATCCAAGAAATGCGTGAAGAGCTGCCGACTATTACTTCTGAAACCAAAAGTAAAAAGATTAGTAAGCGTCTTAAATTGATGGAGGCATTTCACGATTCAGGTAACGATCCTGAGTGGATGATCTTCACCGTATTGCCGGTACTACCACCCGATTTGCGTCCATTGGTTCCTTTGGATGGTGGCCGTTTTGCTACATCTGATCTGAACGATCTTTATCGTCGTGTAATCAACAGAAACAATCGTTTGAAGCGTCTCCTGGACCTTAATGCACCCGATATCATTGTGCGTAACGAAAAGCGTATGCTGCAAGAATCGGTCGATGCGTTATTAGATAACGGTCGACGTGGTCGTGCTATTACCGGATCTAACAAGAGACCTCTAAAGTCGCTTGCGGATATGATCAAAGGTAAGCAGGGTCGATTCAGACAGAACTTGCTAGGTAAGCGAGTCGATTATTCTGGCCGTTCTGTTATCGTGGTTGGCCCGACACTTAAGCTACATGAGTGCGGTCTCCCTAAGAAGATGGCACTTGAACTGTTTAAGCCGTTTATCTTTAGTAAGCTTGAGTTGCGCGGAATGGCAACCACGATTAAAGCTGCTAAGAAAATGGTTGAGCGGGAAACCGCTGAAGTTTGGGATATTCTGGCTGAAGTTATCCGTGAGCATCCGGTATTATTGAACCGAGCTCCTACACTTCACCGCTTAGGTATCCAGGCATTTGAACCTGTGTTAATTGAAGGTAAAGCGATTCAGTTGCATCCTTTGGTTTGTTCTGCGTTTAACGCCGATTTTGATGGCGATCAGATGGCGGTTCACGTTCCGTTAACACTAGAGGCTCAGTTAGAGTCTAGAGCGTTAATGATGTCCACTAACAACATTCTTTCTCCAGCTAACGGTGAGCCTATCATCGTTCCTACCCAGGATGTTGTGCTTGGCCTTTATTACATAACTCGCGAGCGTGTAAATGACGTGGGCGAGGGTATGGTGTTAGCTGATTCAAAGGAAGTGCAGCGTGCACTTGCGAGTAAAGCGTTAGCAATACACTCCCGTATTAAGGTTCGCATACAGCAAACAGTAATTGACGACATGGGTGGGTCAACTTCATCTGAGCAGATCGTCGATACTACTGCTGGACGTGTGCTGTTGTGGGATATCGTGCCAACTGGTTTGCCATTTGATGTAATCAACAAGCCAATGACTAAGAAAGCAATCTCTGGTTTGATTAACCATTGCTATCGTCGGTTAGGTTTGAAGCCAACAGTAATTTTTGCCGATCAGCTTATGTATATGGGCTTTAGGCAGGCAACGGCGTCAGGTTCTTCTGTTGGTATTAATGACATGGAGATTCCTAAGGCTAAAGCTCGTATTATTAGCGAGGCTGATGACGAAGTTCGTGAGATTGAAGATCAATTCGCGTCGGGCTTGGTAACTCAAGGTGAGCGATACAACAAGGTAATTGACATTTGGTCTCGGACTAATGATCTAGTTGCGAAATCCATGATGGATGGGTTGTCCTCTGTCATGGTTACCAATAGAGATGGCGAGGAAGAGGAGCAAAAGTCCTTTAACTCTATCTTTATGATGGCAGATTCTGGAGCTCGTGGTTCTCAAGCGCAGATTAGGCAGCTTGCAGGAATGCGTGGTTTGATGGCTAAGCCAGATGGGTCGATCATCGAAACGCCCATCATTGCAAATTTCCGTGAGGGACTAAACGTACTTCAGTACTTTATCTCTACGCACGGTGCTCGTAAGGGTTTGGCGGATACCGCTTTGAAGACGGCTAACTCGGGTTACCTAACTCGACGATTGGTTGATGTTGCGCAGGATCTCGTTGTTACCGAAGATGATTGCGGTACTGTCGAAGGTTTACCGATGTCTCCGCTTATTGAGGGTGGTGATATTGTAGAGCCGTTAGGCGAGCGTGTTCTCGGTCGTACTGTTGCGGTGGATGTGCTTAAGCCTGGTACCGAAGGCGAAATAGCGGTAGAAGCAGGAACATTGCTTGACGAGAAATGGGTAGAAGAGCTAGAGGCGATGGGTGTTGATGAGATACTTTGTCGGTCTCCAATTAGCTGCTCAACTCGTTACGGCGTATGCCGAGCTTGTTACGGTCGAGATCTTGCTCGAGGCCATCTTGTCAATATTGGAGAAGCTGTTGGGGTTATTGCAGCGCAATCTATCGGTGAGCCCGGTACGCAGTTGACAATGCGTACGTTCCATATCGGTGGTGCTGCTTCGCGAGCGTCAGCGGTAAGTAATGTACAGATTAAAAATGGCGGCACCGTTAGGCTTCATAATTTGAAGACTGTTGTGCAGGAAAATGGCAACCTAGTTGCCGTATCTCGATCAGGTGAGTTGGCGGTAGCTGATGAGCGTGGAAGAGAGCGCGAGCGGTATAAGCTACCTTATGGTGCGGTAATCGTTGTAAATGAAGGTGATACAATTGATCCAGGCCAAGTAGTTGCTAGTTGGGACCCGCATACTCACCCAATTATTACCGAAGTGGCAGGTTTTGCGAGCTTCAGTGATTTTGAAGAGGGTATTACGGTCAAGAAGCAAACCGATGACCTTACTGGTTTGACTAACTACGAAGTGATTGATCCAAAGAGTCGACCAACCTCTGGCAAGGATAGAAGGCCTCTTGTTCGCTTGCTTGATAGCAATAATGAACCGGTTAAAATGCCTGGTAGTGATACCTTAGCGCAGTACTTCTTACCGGCGAACAGTATTATTCAGCTAGAAGATGGCGGTAAATTAGGGACTGGTGATGTAATTGCTAGGATTCCACAAGAGAGTTCTAAGACTCGTGATATCACAGGTGGTCTACCGCGGGTTGCCGATCTGTTTGAGGCCCGAAAGCCTAAAGAGTCCTCTATTTTGGCGGAAATCTCTGGTGCGGTAAGCTTTGGTAAGGAAACGAAGGGCAAAGTTCGATTGGTTATTACGCCTGATGAGGGTGACCACTACGAAGAGCTTATTCCTAAGTGGCGCCAACTAAACGTGTTTGAAGGCGAGCGAGTTGAAAAGGGCGAAATCGTATCTGATGGCCCACCCAATCCGCACGACATTCTTCGCCTTAAAGGTGTTAGAGCAATGGCTAACTACATTGTTAACGAAGTACAGGACGTATATCGTTTACAGGGTGTAGGAATTAACGATAAGCATATTGAAGTTATCGTACGTCAAATGTTACGTAAAGTTGAGATCACCGATAGTAATGATTCTGTATTCATTCGAGGCGAGCAAGCTGAGCTTGCTAGAGTATTGGATGAAAGCGAAATCCTAGAAAAAGAAGGTAAGTTTATAGCGCGTTATGATCGAGTGTTGATGGGGATAACGAAAGCATCGTTGTCGACAGAATCGTTTATATCCGCTGCATCTTTCCAAGAAACAACTCGTGTATTGACTGAAGCTGCCGTAACCGGTAAGGCTGATGACCTTCGCGGGCTTAAAGAAAACGTAGTTGTTGGTAGATTAATACCAGCGGGTACGGGTTTCGCTTATCACGCAGAACGACGACGTAAGCGCGAGCTTGAGTTGAACGGACCTGCGCAAGCGCCTGAATTTACAGCAGATGATGCTGCTCAAGCGTTAAGCGAAGCACTAAATTCGCCTAGTGAATAACTAGGTTGAATACAGGGGGGAGTGCAAGGTAACTCCTCTAGTGGTATTGACTTCAGTTGATACCATCTTTAAAATCTCGCATCCCCTAAAAATAGGGGGTGGCGAGATTTTTCGCATTGATTAAAAGATACTTGGAGTAATTGCTACATGGCAACGATCAACCAATTGGTTCGAAAGCCGCGTAAGCGTCAAGTGGCAAAAAGTGACGTGCCCGCGCTTCAGAGCTGTCCTCAGCGACGCGGCGTGTGCACACGTGTTTACACTACAACCCCTAAGAAGCCTAACTCTGCACTACGTAAAGTAGCGCGTGTTCGTCTTACGAATGGTTACGAAGTGACATCCTACATTGGTGGTGAAGGCCACAATTTGCAGGAACACAGCGTAATTCTAATTCGTGGTGGTCGTGTTAAAGATTTGCCCGGTGTTCGCTATCACACGGTTCGCGGTACCCTCGATACGGCTGGAGTGGCCGATCGCAAACAAGGTCGTTCCAAGTACGGTACAAAAAAGCCTAAGTCGTAATACAGTTAGTTTGTAATACGGCGCGCCTCGCGTTTCGAGGTGATTAAGGCCAAGCTATCGTCTTGGAGAATCCTGAAGAAATTAGGAAGTAAGTTATGCCTAGAAGAAGAGTTGTCGCAAAACGCGAAATCCTACCTGATCCCAAGCATGGGAGTCAGATATTAGCTAAGTTCATTAACCACGTGATGGTTAGTGGGAAAAAATCTGTAGCTGAAAAAATTGTTTACGGCGCATTAGATAAAGTATCTGAGCGTGGTGATCTAGATCCTGTTGAAGCATTCGAAAAAGCGCTAGAAGCTTTGCGACCTATCGTCGAAGTTAAATCTCGTCGAGTGGGTGGTGCGACTTACCAGGTGCCTGTTGAAGTTCGACCTAGTCGTCGTACTGCATTGGCAATGCGTTGGTTGGTTGACTCTGCGCGTAAGCGTGGTGAAAAGTCAATGCACCTTCGTCTTGCTGGTGAAATCCTGGATGCCGTAGAAGGCAAGGGTGGAGCTGTCAAGAAGCGTGAAGACGTGCATCGCATGGCCGAAGCTAACAAGGCGTTCTCTCACTACCGTTTCTAAAGTAGTGTTGAGCGTTTTGTTCGTAGTTAATCTAATGAGGGGAAGATAGTGGCACGTAAAACACCGATTAGTAGGTACCGTAATATTGGTATCTGTGCACATGTGGATGCCGGTAAGACGACAACCACAGAGCGAGTGTTATTTTATACGGGTGTCTCTCATAAGATTGGCGAGGTGCATGATGGCGCAGCGACCATGGACTGGATGGAGCAGGAGCAGGAACGTGGTATTACTATTACGTCAGCTGCAACTACCTGTTTCTGGAAGGGCATGGATAAGCAGTTTGAAGAGCATCGGGTTAATATCATTGATACCCCAGGGCATGTTGATTTTACTATTGAGGTGGAGCGTTCGCTTCGTGTACTTGATGGTGCTGTTGTCGTGTTCTGTGCGTCTTCTGGTGTTGAGCCGCAGTCAGAGACTGTTTGGCGACAAGCTGATCGCTATGGTGTGCCTCGCATCGTATTTGTCAATAAAATGGATCGTGCTGGGGCAGGTTTTCTCCGGGTGGTCGAACAAATTGAAACTCGCCTTGCTGCGACCCCGGTGCCTATACAGTTGGCAATTGGCGCGGAAGATGAGTTTAAAGGCGTTGTTGATTTAATACGCATGAAAGCGATTTATTGGAATGAGGCTGATCAGGGTATGACCTTTGATTTGCATGATATTCCTGCTGATATGAAGGAGCTTGCGGATGAATACCGCGAGTCTATGGTAGAGCACGCTGCTGAAGCTAGCGAAGAGCTAATGGAGGCGTACCTTGAAGAGGGTGAGCTTTCTACCGAAGATATAAAGCTTGGATTGCGAAGCCGGGTGCTGGCCAATGAAATAGTGTTGGCTATGTGTGGTTCTGCATTCAAGAACAAGGGTGTCCAGGCGGTGTTGGATGCGGTTGTTGAGTTTTTGCCTGCGCCAGACGAAGTCGCATCAATAAAAGGTGTTTTGCCAGACGGCGAGACCGAAGGTGAAAGACATTCCTCTGATGACGAGCCGTTTGCTGCGCTTGCGTTTAAGATTGCAACGGACCCTTTTGTCGGTAACCTGACATTCTTTAGAGTGTACTCGGGCATCCTGAATTCTGGGGATACCATTTTTAACTCGGTAAAAGAAAAGAAGGAAAGGGTGGGTCGCATTCTTCAGATGCATGCGAATTCTCGTGAGGAAATCAAGGAAGTCTGTGCTGGTGATATAGCTGCTGCAGTGGGCCTTAAGTTTGTCACTACCGGCGATACGCTTTGTGATCTTAAGCAGCCTATCGTGTTGGAGAGGATGGATTTTCCTGAGCCGGTTATTTCGGTGGCTGTCGAACCTAAAACCCAAGCTGATCAGGAAAAGATGGGGCTCGCATTGGGTCGCTTAGCCCAAGAGGATCCGTCCTTTCGTGTGGAAACTGACGCTGAAACCGGTCAGACAATTATATCGGGTATGGGTGAGTTGCACCTGGATATCTTGGTTGATCGTATGCGCCGTGAGTTTCAAGTGGATGCTAATATCGGTAAGCCTCAGGTGTCATATCGTGAGTCGATACGTAAGGCGGTGGAAGCGGAAGGTAAGTTTGTCAAGCAATCTGGTGGCCGTGGCCAGTATGGTCACGTTAAATTGCGAATAGAGCCAATCGATACTGAGGAAGGCTTTATCTTTGTGGAGCAGATCACTGGTGGGTCGGTCCCAAAGGAGTATTTTAACGCCATTGAGAAAGGTATTGAGCAAACTTTGAGTACAGGTGTTTTGGCTGGCTATCCAATGTTAGGGGTTAAAGCGACCCTATTCGATGGGTCTTACCATGATGTCGATTCCAATGAGAACGCTTTTAGAATGGCTGGCTCGATGGGTATTCGCAAAGGCTGTCTAGATGCTAACCCAGCGTTGCTAGAGCCTATTATGAAGGTTGAGGCTGTTACGCCTGAAGACTACATGGGGGATGTTATGGGCGACCTTAATCGTCGCCGTGGAATCTTGCAGGGCATGGAAGATACGCCGTCCGGAAAGGTAATTAAGGCTGAGGTGCCGCTTGCTGAGATGTTTGGTTATGCCACTGATTTACGGGGCATGTCTCAGGGTAGGGCTACATTTGCCATGGAGTTTCTGAAGTACGCAGAAGCTCCGAACAATATTGCAGAAGCGATTATTAACAGGTCCTGATTAGGGCTGTAAAAGGATATAGATATGTCTAAAGAAAAATTTGAACGAAATAAACCCCACGTCAATGTGGGAACAATCGGCCACGTTGACCATGGTAAAACTACATTAACTGCAGCACTTACTAAAGTATGTGCTGAAGTTTGGGGTGGGGATGCTAGGGCATTTGATCAGATTGATAACGCTCCAGAAGAGCGTGAGCGCGGAATCACAATCTCAACCTCTCATGTTGAATACGATTCACCTAACCGTCACTACGCACACGTAGATTGTCCTGGGCACGCGGATTATGTTAAGAACATGATCACTGGTGCTGCACAGATGGATG
>MABD01000052.1 GCA_002162955.1 Gammaproteobacteria bacterium 45_16_T64 | reverse complement strand
ATCACCGCCATCCCATAATTGATTTGGCGGTTATTTTGCCCCAGGTGGGTCAATTTTCGGTTGTCGTTAGTGGGTCAGTTTTGCATTGCCGTTAACACATCAACGACCAATTCTATTCCTTCCACAATATTTAGAGCGTAATCATGCTGAGGATATATAATTTCTCTTTTTCGAGATAGCTTTGATATATCAGGGGACAATATTGGAATCGCTATATAACAGCCATTTAGATAGGGCTTTCGAACAGCCATTGAAGAATCTATATCGAGTAAAAGTTCCACTATTTCATTCTCAAAAAACTCATACCCAGGAGAATTAACCCAACCGGACTTCACCTTCATTTCGACTTTAGCAGGGGCACTCCCTGTATACTCAATAATTTTTTTCAAGATACTTCCGCTTGAAACATAGCCGGACAATTCTAGCTCGACGCTTTGTTTAGTTGAATCCAGGTTAAAACCATCGAATTCAATATCCCCGTAAGTCATCTTTTCCAATTCTTTGATTATATTTTCGTTAGGCTCACTAACCGTAACGACCAAATTAGTTGCCTTTCCAATAAACGTAGACAAGATCCACCACGTCATCACAAATATAAGCGAAATTAATACTCCCTGGTAAACATATGACAGCCCTATCAACTTCCCGCGCTTTGGATCACCATCTTTAAGACGATTCGCCACAACCAATAGCCGGCTGAAAAAAGCACAATAAAACAGAAATATGCCGTATAGAAAAAACACCGCATAGGTGAATTTTTCCATAAACCCACCGAGAGCACCTGCGAATGAGAAGGCAACAACACATATTCCAAGAATTCCGATAACAGCATGAAACGGTGTAGCCATGCCTTTGTAGAGATTTGATACCCACTGCACTCGCAGAAGTCCTTTCAGTTTATATTACTAGTTTCAATGAAATGATATTCACTCACAAACCAAGCATCATCCCTAATGTCCATTTTGACAATTTCAAGTTTGAAGACATATCTAAAGATTAATCAAATAGGTCTTCAAACCTTCTTTTTAGGAATCGCTGATATTTTCCCCATGGACGTATATATGACCGCTTTTCTCGTGAAAAACCAACCACATCCTTTGATATAACTGGATAAACAAATGAAGCAAGAACATCAATTGGAATACTATCCCAAAGATCTATATTGAAATACTCCTTCCCCCTTACTTCCACCGATTTAGGGCAATAAATCACCTTCCCTGAGGGCTTGTAGGCTTGATGATTCTTATATTTGACCATGACAAATCCATCCCCAATAAGTAGATTTCTATCTTTTTTCCCATTGTCCACAGTGAGATCAACCCCTTTGAGTAAACGAAGAGTAACGCCATGATCGGAATAAACGGATATCTCATTAATTGGCACTCCTCCTAGATCTGGCCTTAGTACTGGTATACGTATATAACAGGCATCCTTATATGGACGCATATCACTTGTTGAATTATTTATGTCTAGTTCCAATTCAATAAGCTCACCACCATCAAATATCTCATACCCAGGTGCCTTGCCCAACGAAAACGGTACAGACATCGATAGAGTAGCCAAACCTTTACCATCAAATTTAATCATAGACTCTAACGGTTTACTGACATTCAGAACACCCGTCAACTCCAATGTAATAGTTCCCCCTGCATCACTTAGATCATCGACCTCATACTCAATAGGCCCCATAGTCATATGTTCGAATTCACGAATCAAAGGCTCACTAAAGTTCTTTGCTGTAATAACCAAATTATTCGCCTTTCCAACCGCAGTAGATAATATCCACCACGTCATCAACAAGATAACCGGAATCAAAATACCCTGGTATACATAAGACAACCCAATTAAATTTCCACGTTTAGGGCCATCATCTTCAAGTCTGTTCGCCTCAACCAATAGCCGACTAAAAAAAGCACAATAGAACAAGAATATGCCATATAGAAAAAACACCGCGTAGGTGAATTTTTCCATAAACCCACCTAGAGCTCCTGCGAATGAGAATGAGAATGCTACAACACATACGCCAAGAATACCGATAACAGCATGAAACGGCGTCGCCATGCTTTTGTAGAGCTTTAATATCCACTGCATTCTAAGATTCCTTTCTTTTAAATTACGAACTTATCTCTAATGATACCGTAACAGTACAATCTGTAGACAATGATAAAACAGGCATAGCATATTTTTAGGAAACTAATCTATTAAATCTTCAAACCCCCACTTTAAAAATTTTTGATACCTTCTCCACGACCTAAAGTACGGTCTATTTTCTCGCGCATAACTAATCAATTCTTTGGATATAACTGGATAAATAAATTCCGCATTAATCTTTACCGGTATGCTGTTCCCTAGACTCACACTTAAATACTCTTTCCCATTTTTCTCCAGTGAGCCTGGACAGTAAATCACTCTTCCTGAGGGAGCATATGCACGGTGATCCTCATACTTCACCATTACAAAACCATTCCCGATAAGTAAATCATTGCTATCTATCCCGTTATCCGATACGAGGGTCACTTTTCTTAGCAGATTGAGGGTAATATCATGATAAGCATATATAGATGTTTCATCAGCTGGAATGCTACTTACATCAGGTTTTAGTACTGGAATTCGTATATAGCAAGCATCTCTATATGGACGCTCATCACTTGTCGCATTACTTGTATCCAATGTTAACCTGATAGGGTTTTCTTCAATAAAAATCTCGTAGCCAGGGAGTCCTCCAACCTCCTCTGAAACAGATATAAACAAGTTCGCCGCACCTTCCCCATCATATTCAATCATCGAGTTTAGCGGCTTGTTTAGTGTCAGTGTATCAAACAACTTTAGTGTTATAACCCCCTCTCCTTCCTTAAGGTCATCTACATCGTATTCAATAGGCCCTCTCGTCATATGTTCGAATTCGCGAATTAGAGGTTCACTAATACTTTTTGCAGTAATAACCAAATTATTCGCCTTTCCGATAAATGTAGACAAAATCCACCACGTCATCACCAAGATAACCGGAATCAACACCCCCTGGTAAACGTAAGACAACCCTATCAAATTACCACGCTTAGGATCATCACCTTCAAGTCTATTCGCCTCAACCAATAGTCGACTAAAAAAAGCACAATAGAACAGAAATATGCCATATAGAAAAAATACCGCATAGGTGAATTTTTCCATAAACCCACCTAGAGCTCCTGCGAATGAGAATGTAACAATACATACTCCAAGAATACCCATCATGGCATGAACTGGAGTGGCAGCGCCTGTGTATAACATTGAAATCCATTTCATGCTGTAAATCCCTGTGTAAAAACACTCGTAAATTGACATATATAGAGAAAATATTGAATAGAAATAAAAGACAACACCGAAGCTCAATAAAAAATCATGTCACTACCCTAGCAATATAGAACTAACCATCAAATAAATAGACCTTCAAATCCTGATCTAAGGTGATATTGAAATCTTCCCCATGACCGAATCCTTTTTCTGGTCGTAACTTCATAATCCATCAAATATTTTGCTAAGCTGGGGAAAACAAACTTAGCAAACACATCGCTACTGTAGTATCTGTATTGTTCAGCAGTAAAATATTTTCGACCATTCCTGACTATTTGACTTACACAATAGCTAATCCTACCGTCAGGTCTATAAGTGTCACTAGAAAATGACTTTATCATTAAATCTCCCCCTTCGATAAAGGCCTCTTCCCCCATGGAAACGCCATCAACGATCAACTCTAATCCTTCTACAATATTTAGAGAGTAATCATGTTGCGGATATACAATTACGTTTTTTCGAGATAACGTTGAGATATCAGGAGATAATATTGGAATTGCTATATAACAGCCATTTAGGTAGGGCTTTCGAACAGCCAT
Source organism: Gammaproteobacteria bacterium 45_16_T64 (assembly GCA_002162955.1). Taxonomy (GTDB): domain Bacteria; phylum Pseudomonadota; class Gammaproteobacteria; order Pseudomonadales; family Ketobacteraceae; genus 42-54-T18. The sequence continues at coordinate 76,777 of MABD01000052.1, read as the reverse complement.
CGAAGAATCAATATCAAGTAAAATCTCCACTGTTTCATTCTCTAAAAACTTATATCCGGGAGAATTAACCCAACCGGACTTCACCTTCATTTCGACTTTAGCAGGGGCACTCCCTGTATACTCAATCATTTTTTTCAAGATACTTACACTTGAAATAAAGCCCGACAATTCTAGCTCAACACTTTGTTTGGTTAGCTCTAGATTAAATCCATCGTATTCAATATCCCCATATGTCATTTTTTCCAATTCTCTTATTATATTTTCGTTAGGTTCACTAACAGTAATCATCAAATTAGTCGCTTTTCCAATAAACGTAGACAAGACCCACCACGTCATCACAAATATAAGCGAAATCAATACACCCTGGTAAACATATGACAACCCTATCAACGTCTCACGCTTAGGGTCGTGATCTTCCAGCTTATTCGCTACAACTAGAAACCCACTAAAGAAAGCACAATAAAACAGAAATATACCGTATAGAAAAAACACCGCAAAAGTGAATTTTTCCATAAACCCACCGAGAGCACCTGCGAATGAGAACGCAACAACACACACTCCCAAAATACCCATCATGGCATGAACAGGTGTTGCCATACCTCTATAGTAAATCAAAATCCATTTCATTCTAAAAATTCCTTTTTAATTCAATCCAGACTAACTAAGCACCTTCTGAAACCACGCAGAAATATCGAGTATCTGCTGCGGACATACAGAATGGGGCATATCGTATTCTTTCCATTGCACGTCGTAATTATGTGAGGTCAACGTATCAAAGGCAGCTTTTCCCATGGCCAGGGGGAGTACTTCGTCTTGGTTACCGTGGCAGCACAGAATAGGGATCTCTGCATTGAATTTTGTCTTCTTGCTACCAAGTCCTTCAGTGACCGGTAAGAAGGTTGATAACGCTAAGATACCTGCCAGTGGTTTACGATAAAATAACGCGGTGTTTAACGCGATCGCTCCGCCTTGTGAAAAACCTGCCAATACGATCTTGTCTGCGGGTATGCCGTTATCAATCTCTTGTTGAATCAGGTCTTTCACCTGAAAGGTGGACTTTTTAATGCCATCCACATCAATAGCGCCCTTCGTCATATCAATATCGAACCATGCACGGGCAGACTCTCCGTTCATCATGGTGATATTGCGCATAGGGGCATGGGGGAATACAAAGCGAATCGCTAAGTTTGCGGGAAGCTTCAACTGCGGAATAATACTCTCGAAGTCATGCCCATCGGCACCGAACCCATGTAGCCAAATCACGGCAGCGGTGGGTTTGGTGGATGGGTTTACTTCTACGGTGGGTAGTGATGTTGTTAGCATTGTTTGGCTCCAGCTTATTGAGATTCCAACGTGGAACCTTTTCAATTGGCGGCATCATTTCACCACAATCGAATCACTAAGCCAAACAACAAAGGTAACTGAATTCGGTAGAGGTTCATATCAAAGAGCAGCATAGACAGTATCTATACAACTACGCTCTCAGATATGAACCTCTGCCAGAGGATACCTAACTTTCTTTTCACTGTTATGATCTATTTAATATATGCGTCAAACAATTTAGTATTTGTATTCAGAATTCATAACATTTGACGCCCCCCCTCCGCCTTACCCACGAAAAGTAGACATCAACCGTAGCTGTGACTCCAAGCTGTGGAGCCTTATATATTGAAACTCAATCTTCCTCCTTTGTATCATTACTGGAACGCTACAACGCTAAGAGTTACCCTAAGTTTTTAATCGCTGCATTAACATCGTTTGACTTCACGACAAACAAACGATCAAAAGAATTGAACCATTCATCAACCTGCACTTGAACTGACAGAGAAGATAAATCCCCATGCAATTCCATTGATGGCCCATCAGCGACAATAACACCCTCTTCACCAACAACATCAGACTCAATCAACAAACCATCTTCCAGACTCTTAATATCGACTGTAATAGAAAGCTCATCCCCATTATTACTTCTTAGGATCGTCAGGTAAGCGCGAAGCGGAAACGTGAGATTGCTACTGTTACCAATACGAAATTTAAATCCTGAGTGCCCAGCTAAAAGTTGAGTCGCTATTGATTGGAGAATACTTTCCAATTTTTTCCAAAATTCCGCAATTAGTTTTTCCATTTCGCTCACCTTTATCTTTTAACCTGATCAACAACTGCATCCATAAGTTCTTGTGTTAACGAATGCGTCGTACCACTACCTCGGCTATCGATCCAACCTTGCATCTGGCTCATATCTTTAGGATTAATCGACACATTACCTGATAACCCATGCTCACCTTTCGGCCGAGGTGTCAAGTTCGTAGGCGTACCTGAACCTCCTCGGTAAACAAAGTCGTCTGCTTTCTTTGGAACATTAAGTTACGTTTTTTCAAGGAATGCTATCGTACCAATGCGAAGGTTCTCAATTGCCGCCATATAACCTATGAAATTTTGATAATCCCCTCCATTAACGGCAAGCCAACTTACTATCGAATCAGATTGATAAACAGAGCTTTCCTTCAGAGTATATACAAGTTTACTAATGTTTTCCGGACGCCTCTTCAAGCAAGTTCTTGCAATGCCTATAACGGTATCGGCCCTAACTTCAACCTCCCCAAGTATTGACGGTGAATCATCTTCCGCCTCCCATTCAATGTCATGTAAGCGCTTTCTATCTTCAGAACTACTCGAGAATACCACTTCCAAATACTTAAGGAGTATTTCCAAAATTTTTCCATATGTGCTGGTCATTTATTAACTCCGTAAGTTACGATCTCTCCATCGCGCTCAATTAGGAATTCACCGTTTTTTCGATTCCAGCGAGTTGCGCCATCATCTAGCGTTTTCTGCTTCGCACCTTTCTTATTGAAGTTGGCGGCCTTTCGTAGGTATTTCGGAATATCGTTACCAAAGCCATGTCTTTTTGCGTGATCTCGTATGCTATCTGAAAGAGTGTCATACGTTGCTTTATCCCATCTGGACATCAGCTGTTTGGCTTCTTTAAGAGGCATTCCATTAAGATTGCCTGCACCCTTTGCACCCTTTGCAACCCCTCCCGCCATAGCGCCCAACTTACCCGCAGTAACAGCCTGTCCAAATAAAGGAACAGCAGCGGCAATTGACGTACCAAACCCGAACAAATCCCCTCGAATCAAGGAGATCCCTGCATTTATAAGGTCAGGAAAAATCCCAACAGCAGGGGCCAAGCCGGCTGTATCTAACGATAGCTGAACGCCATCCCAAAATCCAAAGCCTTCTTCTTGAGGAGCTGCTCCATACAAATTAGGCAGATACAATGAATCCGGTATATCAATCTCAAAACCATATGAGCTTGATGCGTCATCCAGCGTAAATACGTCATCTAACGTGATGAAATCAATGGACATATAATCCATAGAGAAATCGTCCAGACCGTAATCATAGTCTAGACCGCTTATGTTGATATCGTAGCTTTCTCCGAATCCATCAGTAAACCCGGTAAAATCAGCGACATGTATATTCCCTTCATCATCGCCGTAACTTCCGCCCCACTTGAAACCATCTGCTCCGTAGCTGAAACCGATTCCCCATGACTCATAACCTGATGGATCAACCCTACTCATCGGGTTATTCATCACGTAACTGTAGCGGTTATAACTTTGCGAGAAGTACGGTGCTTGGATGAGCACATCAGCAGACATAAATCGGCCAATAGAAGGGTCATAGATCCGGCCGTTCATGTGAACGAGCCCCATCTCATCTAACTGCTCATGACTTCCGTAACCGCGCATAGAGGCAAGTGTTGATAAGCCGCTGTAATCGCTTATTTCTACTAGCGATGCTAAGCGGCGCTGACCCCAGGCATCAAAGCTAAATTCTTCAATTACGTTACCAAGCTCATCGGTTATCGCTACTAAGGAGCCGATTTGATCGTGATAAAGATAATTTGTTGTCTCAGGTATGTTCAGTACAATATTAGGATCAATGCTGGTGGATTTGGTTACTACCGCAAAATCCCCTATGTAGTACTTACTTTCAAGCACTCCACCTTTCTTAATTTGCTCTAGGTTACCCACATAGGTCGTGGTAGATACCACTGCATCATCTTCTCGATCTATCCGCTGAAAACGCGAATGCGATGGCCCGTATCGGTATTCGATCGATTGATTGCCCTGACTGATCAGTGTGGGTTTATCGTAAGACGAATAGGTTATCGTACGGTTATTGTCCTGCACCATATTACCGTTACGGTCATAACAGAACTTATTGGACTGCTCGCCGACAATAGAGCGCACCGCGTGAGGCCCTGGATTAGCATTTTCACAACTATCGTAAGCGCCGTGTACGGATTGATCGTAATTACCTGCGTATGCGTATAGACCAACGCCGGGCTTTTCGAGAATATTCCCCATACCGTCATAGCCAACATTCACTTCACTATTTGTGATCAGTGGGGCAGTCGTTTTGATTGTTGTTAGGCGATTCAAGTCATCATAGATAAACTCTTCGTCTAAGTTGGTGCCTTCCTGTGCTTGTCTAAAGTCCTTTCTGAATCGCACGTTACCCATATAGTCATAGATAAATGCCATATCTTGTACGTATTCACTGGGGATTAATGAATCGGCATTGATCGCTATCAGGTTACCGGTTTGTTCGTCATAAGTTTGTCGAGTCACAACCCCATTACCCAAGGTATACTGATTCTGTTGACCTCGGGCCGTTAGCGTATCTAACTTCCAATAACGTTCGCTGCTATCACTGGCATTTTGCACTTCAACCATTAACCCCGTGCTATCGTCATAGATATTACGGGTGCTTATACCACCGCCAGGATAAGTGAATGTCTCTACCCGGCTGAACGCATCGTATGTCACTTGCTGGCTAAATTGAGCACCATCGATAACCGTCGTCGTCGTATCAACCCTTCCGAGTGAATCATATTGGTAAGATTCACTGTAGCTAGCTTCTGACACTGACGAGAGCTTACCGATCGCTTTATAACCCTGGTCATAAGTCCACTGGGCTGTCGATGCGCTGGCGGTTTGATAATAGTCTGTACGCTGAACTTGCCTGCCCATATTATCGTATTGATAATGTGTCTTTTGGCCATTGGCGTCAGTCTGTAGTATTAGCTGCCCTAACCCATCGTATTCGTAAAACCATTCTCCTTTGTCGGGATCATTTAATCGTACTTTACGCCCAGCATCATCGTATTCGATGGCCACGGAGATACCAGCAGCATCGGTGGTTTTAACCGTGTTGCCCAAAGCATCATAGATATAATCGATGGTGTTACCTTCTGCATCAATAACCTGGGCAACCTGCCCTAATGCATTAGATATCTTCACTGTCGTTTGCGATAACGTGCCCGTTGCGTTCTCTCGCTTACTTTCTACACGCAAACCGTTATAGGTCAGTGTTTTGGTGGCGTTGTCTGCGTAGGTGATAACGAGGGGGCGATCCAGGTCATCATAAACCGTGCTGCTAACTACTGCTGCACTACCGTTATAGGCAGGTGAAGACACTGATTCCACTCGGCCCCGGTTATCATAGGCTGTAAACTGGTTGATATTTATATCAGCAATATCCCCTGTCGTATCATACCCTTGTGTAGCAACCCGCACCTCTCGATCAAATTGATCGAAATAACGTAACACCGGAGAAGACGCTGTTGCTTGAGCTTCAGTAAAGTACACCTCGCCCTCATCACAGGCATTAACCAACGTTGCACAGTACGTACTGCTGGTGGTCATCGTTGTACCGTCGGCATAGGTTTCTTGTTTCGCTTGACCGAATTCGTCCAATACGGTTTGGTTTTCTAAACCATTGGCATCAACTGATCGTGTTACGACCCATGGGAAGCGGCTGTCTTCATAGAAAACATAACTTGTGTGTTGCTCCGCATTGGTACGAGACTTCAGTCGACCGTAACCATCAAACTCTGTGCTTGAGGTTCGAGTTGCCACATCTTTCGCGCTAATTGTCGTATGTGAGGACAGGCCGTTCTCATCATAAATAAAATCTGTTACTACCCGCTGTGATTCGCTATCTGGCTCTAAGGTTGAACGTTTTAGCGCGCCACTGAGAGGGTAATACTCATAGCTTGATGTTTTAATTTGCTGGCTGTCTTGATAAGGCAACACGTTAGGCACGGTATTCACTATTGTTTGCCTTTCGAGTAATCCTACCTGCCATGCAGATTCATCTGCCGGTCTAAAGAGATTGGTTTCATCCGTAATATATTGCAGACCGCTAGGATCAGTCACCGTCGTGGTCTTTTTGGTCGGATTCCTATAGCTATCAATATTACTGGTGGTTACCGTAACGCCCATCTCTGCGCCATTAAGATCCCATCGTTGCTGTGTACTGCGTTCCACATAGGGGTGATAGACCGATTGCTGGTCATAGAGTATTTCTTTTTTCGCTAGAATATTGTCGAGTCGAGACAATAGCTGCCCCGATTCCGTTTGTTGAGTGCGAGACAACACCATTCCTACGGTTCGGTTTTCCCAATCTTGGCTATAGCGAGTAGTGGTTGATAGTGCTAATGGGCTTTGATCATCGGTAATGGTGATCTCTTTAAACCCAAGCAACCCCATGCCCTGTTGATGCACTTTTAGATCGGTATAGGCATAACTCGTAGAGCGCACACCACCTTTGCCATCATCCCGGCTAACATTGGTAGTGACATAGTAGGCACCTTCATACACCAATTCAGGATAGGTACCACTCTCCGTACGGGTATAGGCGCTTGACTTTGTAAGAGTATTAAGTGATACCTCAACATCACCTCGATGACCATTGGTAAAGCGTTTGATCATTCGTGGTTTGTTTTGATTTAAGCTAACGATGCCCTTTTGACTATTCACTTTAACGATATCAAGTGCACCATTTCCGGAATAGTCAACCAGAAAAGGGGTTCCCCCTTGATTCGAATAGTTCGTCGCAGTCTCAGTGTACTTATGAACTAAGGTCCCCCCCCCACTTGCACTAACCCCGCTTGCGTCAAGAATGCCAAGTTCCGCACCAATTTCTATTTGATTAAACTCCTCTTCACCGTAAATAGAGCCGATAAATGGGCTACGGAGCTTGGTACAATCATATGCCCTCCGAACAGAAATCCATTCTAAGACACAAATATAACGTGTATCTTGGTAAGTCTCATATCTCTCTATTATTTCGGGAGGGCTGAAACTACCATCACCGTTGGAATACGCAGCATACACCCCGTTGTCGTCAGAAAAGCCAACAATATCCTGTAACCCATCAACATTGATATCCCGCACGTAGCGCGGTAAATCTTTCCATCCGTCACCATTACCAAAAAAATTCAACTGATCCGTTTTACGATAAAAACTTCCATTACCAACGGACAAATATACCTGAACACCAGTTACGGTAAATGCGATAATATCAGCACGTCTATCTCCATCCACATCGGCTAATTGAAAGTCCGCGTTCAGTTCCCAGTCCAATGATGTATTTTCACTTATCAAACTTGTTTGAACTGTTTGAAACCCACCATTACCGGTACCCACCACCAATTGAGGGCCATCACCGGTGAACCCAACAATATCAAATAATCCATCACCATTTATATCCCCTAATAACCTCTGATCATCTTTAACCCACCCTTGATCGAGTCCAAAATCAGCCAATACTAAAGTAGCCTCACCGAAAGAGCCATCAATTTGCCCCAGGGCGATGATTACACCCTCTTGGCCAAAACCAACAATATCCACTCTGCCATCGGCATTGATATCAGCGAGTTCAACCGGTGTATCATCTTCCCAGCCTTGGTCACTACCAAATTCAAGAATGGATACAGGCTGTAATTGAAACTCGCCTGACTCCTCTGCCAGCGCGACTAATGGGCCAGAAGGTGATATGCCTACAATATCGGATCGACCATCCCCATTGACATCTGCCATTTCCAATAGCCATTCGGAGTCCCAGTTGGCATCACTGATACTAAATGCATCAATGTCACTCGTAGCATGCGTTTTCTGAGTGGAATATTGCATCGTCACATAGATCTTACCATTCACAAATCTTACGGAATCTGCTCCGCCATCACCATCAACATCAGCCCATTTTTGCGGTTTTTCTGGCGTCATGGTTGTTGTGACACTTGAAGACTCGCGAAATTGGCTTAACGATTCTTCTTCAAAATAAGTAGGTAACCATTCAAATATTATCGGGGTTAAACAATTATTATCGACACCACAATATTGAATACTCTCAAGCTTCGACATCTCTGCAACATTTTCTGCCGTTTGTTTGTAACGTAGGGAGTAACTCGAGAACGGAAAAGCGCCCTGGACAGAGACATTAATGCCGCTCACCCTTTCAGAAATACGATGCAGTGCCATGCCAACATCATTTTTCTCTCTAGGGTCTGGTCTTGCTTCCCGGGATAACTGAATGCTATAGGCGCTATAGTCAATACTCGACAGCTGCTGAATACCTTCATCATGGTCAACGTCATAGTGAAAGAGAATATTGTTGCCAAATCTATCCACTGACTCTTTTAAATGCCATCGGTATGCCTGAGTATATTCTCCAGAATTATCGGCAAATTTCGCCGCATACCCTTCGGGCACATATCTACCTTGCAGGGTAGATTCCGCCCTTGCATCATTTGTGTTGCCCTGTTGGTCTGCACCAAAATAATCAATACGCCCATTCTTGTGATACACCGCAAAATAGCGGGGGCTACCGGATATGGAACCGAGGGATAATATTTTAGTTCCGTTATTGCGTTCTAATCGATACTCAGTGTTGGTATTGATATGCGTTTCGTCACCATTAACAGGCACTAACCGCTGGCCACCAAAACATAGCTGATCATTATCATCAAAATCTACGCCATCGATAAATCCATCAATTGCCAGATTGGCTGGACATCGGGTAATTGAGGACACGCCCTGCAAAGAAAAGCCAACGCCAAATTCTCCATTGCCACCACGAGAATTATAAGACAGCGCAAGATTGGGTTGCATACCGTTGATGCCGGGGGGCAGTTTTAATGGCACACGATAGCTAGTTGCACCATTGGGTAACACACTCAATTTTCCCGCAAGCGCGCCCACATCAATATTCACGTCTTCCGTTGGTGGACTGATTGCATCAATACCCACAATCTGACCATCATCAGGAATGGTTATCCCCGCTGTAGAGCCTTCCAAAATCGTCTGGTAGCCGTAATCCCTATTGGTGACAATAATATCATCACGTCCATCGCCATTGGTGTCGGTCACGATAATGGTGGCTACATCTGCACTGATAAAATGATTGGTCACATGCTGTAGGTTTTGTGCACTTGCCGGCGAACTTCCACTTTCACCGTAAAGAATAATGCTCGGATCATCAGCATTTTGAGCTTGCAATAAAAAGTCAGTTACTCCGTCACCGTTAAAGTCACCTTCAATGATTATGTAGGTGCCGGATGAGAGCGTTAACCCACTGAGACTCGCGTAGGCCACCGGATCAATGACGGTATAACTGCCGTCACTATTTTGCTGTAAGACAGCGCTATTTGTCACAATAGGAATATTCAAACCATCACTGGATATGACAATAAAGCGGCCTTTTAAAATAATATCCTGTAGGCCGTCATTATTATAATCTCCAGTGTATACCGTATAGAGATCACTGTCCCACTGACTGGATGCGTAAGTCGCACTGGGCAAAACCGCCAACAGTACAGAGAAAAGAAATGCTAATAACACTGAAGATCTTTTATTCATCTTGGATGATCACCTTAGCTTACCAATGGCAGAAACAAATTAACTGACAAATATAGGAGGGTAATCATGAAGGCCCACCGATCCCTGTGAGTGTTCGGCTATCTCGCGACAGCGACGAAACTATTCTGTTCCAAGTTTTTCTGTTCCAAATTTTGGCAGGCATTCTACCAAATCCAGTTAGAACCACCAGTACTATCGCCTGCTAGTAAAGTGCAATGACATTCAATCCCCCTAACCCCCTTCCTTGCATTCCCCCCCATACATCCATTACCCTGCACACCTATTGTCCACCCCCACGATTACAGGTACCTCCCATGGCCCTTGCCAGCGCGCGTCATATATTGGTGAAAACCAAGCAGGAAGCAGAAGATCTTAAGCGTCAACTTGCGAAAGGGGCGGCGTTTGATGTGCTTGCAAAGAAGCACTCGACCTGTAGTTCGGCCAAGCGTGGTGGGCATTTAGGGGAGTTTCCACCGGGACAAATGGTGAAGGCAGTCGATAACGTGGTATTTAAGAAGGCGATTTTGACTGTCCATGGGCCGGTGAAAACCAAGTTTGGCTTTCACCTGATAGAAACCATCTATCGCAACTAGCCTACCCCGCTATAGAAAGCACGCGACGATCGCTATGGCGATGAGCAGCACATAAGGGTATGCAATGGTGGGTCGCAGTGCGTTTGCGAGATATTCTTTGATAAGCCCGACGGTGCCGGGGCGAGATGCTTGCCAATCCCCATAGAAGCTTATCGTTTCAGGGCTCTCTTCAGTGGAAAGCGCTTTTTCGATGGCGATTAACCGCTGCTCTGTTCTGCCTTGAAAGGTCTTCCAAATAGCCTCTTGTAGCCATAATACCGCAATCAATGCAGTGATAATCAGCGTATCTAGCGCTGTAATCAGTCCAGCAATAGCAATCACCACCGCCACTAACTTAATCACTAAGCCCAACACGTCAAACTGGTCGTAACTTCTATGCAGCGCGGCCCATTCGATCTGTAATGGGGTTTGTGTGTCATTTGCCATGGGGATTCCTTGTGATCAATGAAAGGCGCGTATTCTACAAGAAAATGGCGGTAATCGGCAGCGGGGATTGTAGTGTCGAGTTAAGATTCTGGAGGAGAATCCGGTGATAACAAAAGGGGCACACCGTTATTTGGGCTGCATTTGATCCGGTGGCTTTTGGTCTTCGGGTAATTCTGCAAACATCTTGCGGGCTAGGGCTAACCATTCATCAATCAGGGTTTTGGCGACTATCATCGCACCGGGGTTATCGGGGCTTTGGGCGCTTTCTTGTACTTGTTGCATCAAGCCTTCTACCACGGCTCTTACCTGGAAAGAGTCTAACTCTACCTTAAAATAGTCGGCATATTTGCTGTCTGATCCATCATCTCCCCTGGGTAACGGTTCTCCACCAATAATGTTTCGGACCGACAACGCCAGCTGGGCATTTTTTGTTCGCATGATATCGTAGGTTAATTTGAGGCTGCCACGACTGAACACGTCAGGGTCACTGATTTTATACCCGTTATTCTCTTCTGCCATTATTGGCTCCTGTTGTTGGCTAATATTCAGGGAAAAGTCATCTCAGTATAGGCGCAAAAACATCAAACGACACGGGAAAGGGGCCACTCAGACTTGCTACTGATCTAGATGGCTAGGTATGATGATAGGCTGTATCCAAGGAAAGGTTATAACGCAACCAATGCCCACAACAATGTCTTCCACAACATCTCTAGCCCAAACCATCAGTAATCCCGATGTCGCCCAGGTCTTCGATCAATACCCTAATCATATTCGGCCCCAGATGCTGGCATTACGGCAATCGATAATAGAGGCTGCCGATGAATCTGAGGAGATTAGTAAACTAGAAGAAACCCTAAAGTGGGGAGAACCGAGCTATTTGACCAAGATCGGTAGCACCCTTCGGATAGACTGGAAGGCAGCCACACCGGACCACTATCAGCTCTACTGCCACTGCAAAACACTGCTTATCGAGACTTTTCGAGAGATTTACCCCGATACCTTTTGCTATGACGGTAATCGCGCCATTGTATTTACGATTGACGAGCCAGTGCCCTTTCGAGAACTCAAGCGTTGCATCACCTTGGCGTTAACCTACCACCGCTGCAAACATTTGCCGTTATTAGGGCACACACCCTGTTAAGACTCAAGTATGGCGGCCTAATATCGAAAAGCCTGACAAGGTCAATCGTGCTATTATCGCGTTTATAGATCCATTATCGATTGACGGGATTGAACAGAAAATAGCGCACAAAAGAGGAACGTGAATGAAACATATCTGTTTATATGACCTTAAACAGACTGGCGTCATTATTCTTGAAGAGACAGGCGTTGAGTATTTTAATTTCACCAACGGCTCTACCGATACGACATCCCGAGCGGAAGGTATATTTGTGCCAATATCTAACTGTCCGCTAGAAGATATTCCTGAAGAATCGCTGCATTATAAATTACAACAGGCGCTTCACGACAGTGTGGACAATACAACAGGTGCCACGTCGCTCAACGCGTCGAATATTTCGGCTATTAATCAGCTGTTATTAGAAATATCTTCATCTGATTCCTATCGCGTAGATCTAGATAAATCATCAGAATCACAGCTAGGTTGGTTATATATCAGGGTTACTCCTGCGGGAGACTTTAGCCACTTTGCAGGATTCGATGAGTTTACAGGCATCCTTACTTGGCCAAATATTATTACACCGTAACTCTATTATGATCCTATTATTATAACCCTATTATTAAACACACTATTATCGACAAAGGAGATGTACGATGACAGATATTAGACCCGCACAAAAAGACGACAAGGGCACCATTGCTGAGTTGATCTATAGTTCTGGCACAGAGCTATATGATTTTATTTTTGCCACCCCAAATAAGAGTGCACTGGAATTTATTCAATTTGAATATTTAAGTGGGCGAGGATTTTGCGGTTACCACAATGTGACGGTTGCAGTAGAAAATGACACCGTGTTAGGAACAGGCTGTTTTTACGATGGCCACCAATATGACGCATTGGTAAAAGGCACCCTCAAAAACGTGTTTCGTTTTTATGGTTTCTTTGGAGCATTTAAAATTTTAGCTCGGATGCGCCATACCGGAAGTTCAATGCGTGTACCTCGAAAAGATGAAGTGTATTTATCAAACTTTGGCGTTTCACCGGAATCGAGAGGCAAAGGCATTGGGGCTAAGATGATTGCACGTCAGAAAGATATCTGTCGTGAAAAGCGTTACAAGGTACTTTCATTGGATGTTTCCGATAACAACCCGCGTGCGGAGTCACTCTATACACGACTAGGCTTTCAGGTCATGAGAGTGAAAGAATTTTCCAATAAAAAAGCGGATATTCCTATCACCAAAGAAATGAAGTTTATATTTTAGAGCCGCTTCTCGAGAGGCGTTATCCAAAAGGAAACAATGTGGCGCAGACGATATCCGAGTATTGTGAGAACAACGTGCTTGTCATCCCTCAGGCCTTATTTGGCATGAAGGATGTCAGCACACTGATGCACGCGGGTGAGTCTGCCATTTTCTACAAAACCTTAGAACACGATTTACTGGATATTGAGTTTGTCACCCGTTGTCCTTGCCTCGTGTATATCGAAAGTGGCCGTGAAGTTATCACCACTCACGACAATCACACCTATGAGTTATCGCCAAAGACCGCCGCCCTATTCCCCGCTGGCATTCACCTGCATTCGGACTTCGCCAATACCCAGGGGTTACTCAAGGCCTACTTGGTCTTTTTTGGTGAAGAGGTGCTCACGCGCTACCTCAGTGGCAAACGAAAATTTACCGACGCTAGTACCGACACCAATAACGCCGAACAGGCCCTGTGTTTAATTGACGGATCAGACTCGATTGCAGCGTTCTTTCAATCGGTGCAAGTCTTCGCCTCACAGCAGATGCAATCCAATGAATTTCTGCAGGTCAAACTACAAGAATTATTACATCTATTGGCATTTCAGAATAAGGCTGGCTTTAGCGCCTGCCTTGCACCGAGCAAGCAATCGGCATCGGCAAAACGCAATATCAATCGGCTGCTAGAGAATACACAAACCCTACGTCTCACGGTCAATGATCTGGCCCATTTATCCGGCCGCAGCCTATCCAGTTTTAATCGAGATTTTAAGGCTATTTACGATATGCCGCCCAAACAATGGCTAATACAACGACGCATGCAACACGCTCACCAATTACTTCAAGAGTCTACATCGTCAGTGACGGATATTGCCCTTGATGTGGGGTATGAAAATAGCTCTCACTTTATCAAAGCCTTTAAAGAAACCTACGGCATGACCCCCAATCAACTCAGATCGTAAATAACTGACCAATTTGACCGAAAAAGTGCATGCTTGACCGGTCTACGATAGTGGCCGTTTTTGATTAGGATACTCTAGGGACTCTTTCATTTATCAAGGAGTTCATCATGAGCTTACGTGTTACGTTAGTCTGCCAAGTGGCACCCAATCAGTTTTCTACGCTTCAGCCTTTCCTAGTCGAGAACCTTCCCAACGTGCGTAGCTTTGATGGCTGCATGGGGGTTACTGTCTATTTTAATGAAGACACCCACAGCCTTTTATTGGAAGAGGAATGGCTAAGCCAACAACAGCATGGCAATTATTTACAATCCATCACTGACAACGGCATTATGGCGAAACTCGGTTCTTTTTTAGCAGGCCCACCCACCATTGAATATTTCAGTAAACAGGTGATCTAAGAAGTAGACGTTACCCATCAAGCTTAAGGGAAAATACGAGCTAACGTATCAGTACTTTTCTTTAAGCTTGCGCACCAACAGTTTACCCGTAGGAGTACGCGGCAAACTCGCTTCAAACACAATACTTCTCGGTGCTTTATAGATGGCAATTTTTTCCCTCACCCAGGCTATCATCTGTTGCTCCAGTTCAGAGGTATCATCATAACCTGGTTTAAGTTGCACCGCAGCTTTTACCACCTCCCCCCACTCTTCACTTGGCACACCAAATACTGCCACATCAGCAACGGCCTCATGTTCCAATAATATCTGCTCAGTTTCCGCCGGATAAATATTAACGCCACCGGAAATAATCATATTGGATTCACGGTCTGATAAATACACAAATCCTTCATCATCCACATAACCAATATCCCCAATACAAAACACATAGGGTTGTGGATGTGCCTTTAGGGTTTTACTGTGGTCATGGTGGTATTCAAACACTTGCGATAGCTGATGGTGGCGACAAAATAGAAGCCCTTCAGTCTTGTCTGACTCTGACAAAATTTCATTGCCCTGTTTATCCCCCACAAACACATCAAAATGTGACAGCGCTTTACCGACCGTACCTGAGTGCGATAACCATTGCTCACTGGTCACTATCGTAGTGACACCTGCTTCAGTCCCCCCCCAATACTCCACCAAAATAGGCCCCCACCAATCCAACATTTTTTGTTTGGTCGTTTTTGCAATGGGGGCAGCCCCATGTAGCGCCAATGTCAACGATGAAATATCATGAGCTGCATATTGTTCCGGGTCTTCTGCCAATGCGTTGAGTAATCGTACGCACATCGTCGGCACAAGGTGGGTCGTTGTCGCTTTGTGCTGTGCCACCAATTGAATAAAGGCGAGATTATCCCACTTGGGCATAATCACCATCGGCGCACCATTTAATAAATCATAAAGTGCAAACAACATCGGGGCAGCATGATAAAGCGGACCGGTGACAATATGAGGGCCAGTGCCAACCAATCCAAACAATGCTCCGCCGGATTGCATCCGATCCAGTGCTTCACCTAACGAATTCGGTTTATTGCGCTTTACACCTTTGGGTTTACCGGTAGTCCCGCTGGTATATAACATGGTCCCACCCGCAGGGCCCGATAGAGGAAAGCAAGCATATAGATCGGTGACCTTTGCGTTAGCGAGTCGCTGAGTAATTTTCTCTGCAAGCGATTCAATATTAATGTAACGATGGGAGTTGCTAGTCAAATCAGCGCGTTGCCCATGGTCCGCCAATAAGTGCTCATGGGCAGTATCAAAAAATACGACTTTGGCTTCAGAGTCTTTTACGATGTAGGACACTTCATCAGCTTGCAGGTGAGTATTCACTGGCGTAATCCATACACCCGCTATCATGCCCGCCAGCATTAACTCAATAAATTCAACCCGGTTCCCTACTAATAGCGCAATATGTTGGTCGGCGATAAGTGATAATTCGCTCTGCATGATCTCTGCTAACGCAACACTGCGATCACGTAGGTCCTGCCAGTTTACTGATCTGTATCCATCCGATAATGCGATCTCTTTCGGCGACGCCTGTACCGCATTATTAAGTAATACGTGCTCAAGTGTTAAGGCGTTTGATTCTGTCGACATTACAGTAATAAACTCTTAAAAATACGCGTGACTATTTTGACATGCTCTTCAAATAACTCACTTTGATCATAGTCATCCCCCATCAATGCCATTTGCATACCCAAACTGGAGAATACTCCCAACGTAACATTGGTGGTGGTAATTATGTTTACCACAGCCTTTTTCTTATCCATGGGCTGAGAGCCGTCGTATACGGTGCCAATAAATCGGTGTGACTGCTCGGCAATCTGCCCCAGCCATTGCATGACCTTGGCGTTAATACGCTCCACCGGCAGGCTGTATTCACGATGTAAAATTTGCGCAGAGTATGGGCGCTTGGCATGTAGTTCAAGCATCTTGCGGGGAATTTCTAGCAGCTCTTTTAACGATAACTCATGGCTATTCCAGTCATTGATCTCTGTTAAAAACGGCAACAAGGCCCGATCTATCACTGCGCCGTAAATCGCTTCTTTGTTGGCAAAGTGCGAATAGATACTGGGCTCTCGAATACCGACGGCCTTTGCGATCTCCCTCAGCGTTGTTCCTTCATAACTATTCTCCGCAAACAGTTTCTCCGCTGCTTCAATAATCTTCTGATTGGTTGAATCTGCTTTGGTACGCGCTTTAGGCGCTTTTTTACCTATCACTTGATCGTCGTTTGCCATACACCCTTCAACTACATCCGCTATTACATGATATGAGAACCTAAGGTAATGATTGTACACCGTTTTTGGCCCCTAGCCATGCCAATACAGCACGCCATTGCTCTCCTTCCCATGGACAAAAACTATCTCATGATAGGTTTATATGCAAATATTTTGACATTTCCTCTTGAAATAGCGGATTCCCAGGAGTAGATTGACCAAACAAACCTAATGATTGATAGGCAAACAGATTCACTAACGTCACCGTAGAGGTAGCAGCATCATGGGGCAAAAAGCGACGAATGTTCATTGGCACACTGGCGTGGTATCACAACAAGACCGGGCTGCCATCTTAGGTCAATGTGGCGCAACACTCTGGTTTACCGGGCTCTCTGGCAGCGGCAAGAGCACCGTTGCCGTAGCTTTGGAGCATGCGCTTGCAAAGCGCGGTAAGCTCAGCTATCGATTGGATGGGGATAACATTCGCTTAGGCATCAACAACAACCTTGGTTTTTCCGCAGAAGATCGAACGGAAAATATCCGCCGTGTTGGCGAGATCAGTAAGCTTATGGTGGATGCCGGGGTAATTGTGCTCTCAAGTTTTATCAGCCCTTATGCTGAAGACAGGGACACCGTAAGAACACTGCACCACGACAGCGATATGGAGTTTATTGAGATCTTTGTTGATTGCCCACTATCCGCTGCGGAAGCCCGTGATCCCAAAGGGTTGTACAAAAAAGCCCGCGCGGGAGAAATCAAACAATTTACCGGTATTGATGCACCTTACGAAGCTCCCGCAAAACCTGAACTCCACCTGCATTCAGACCAACAGAGTTTGGCGACAGAAGTCGACCTTATCCTCAATCTGTTGATTGAAAAAGGACTACTAAGCTGCCCAACCATTAGCGACCTTTCCGCGCAAATCAGTACATTGCCTGAAGGGTCCAACGCATGAGAGCGGTATTGATTGGTACGCTAAATCTGTTTCGAAAAAGCACTCTGCTATTGCGTAAAATACGTGGTAAAACCGAGCAGGATATCGCTGATGAACGCATTGTCAGCGGTAAAGCCTGGGAAGATTTTTGCGACACCCTAAAAGCGGCGGGTGCCTCAATGACATTCCCCGGCACCCCGCAAGATCCCTTCAACCAAGCCGAAGGTTATCGCTACCTAACTCGCCTGACCCGTGCAGGCTTAATGGCCTTTGTCGAACATGCTGACCCAAAAGCACCGGTATTACATCGAGTGGTTCATGAAACAGTAAAAATGGGCGCGGACAATCCTGATAATTTTTATCAAACGGCGGCTATCAGCGGTGAATATGAATACCGAATTAGCGGTAAGCGCAATAGTGTTAAGTATCTTAGCTTTGGCACTCAAATAGGCCACTACGGGCAAGGCGGCGGTATGCCCCCCTCTGGCTTTATCGAAGCATCGGATATTGTGCTTAATGATGACGATACCTTCGAACTCACACTGAGCTGTCACAAGCAACCCAAGAATTGGTTGCCGATGACTCCGGATTCCGGTTCGCTTATTGTACGCCAAACGTTTCTCGATCGCTCGACAGAGCTTCCTGCTGACCTCTTAATCGAGCGCATAACACGAAAACCCAACGGTAACATCGTCGTACATAGCGAGCCGTCCGAATTAACACCCAAAATCGTTGACGACGGTTTGAAGTCCACCAGCACATTGGTTGCAGGGGCGTCTTTGCTGTTTGCTAAATGGGCGCGTGATTTTTCAGACCATAGCAACCAACTTCCGATGTTTGATCAGGAAACATCGAACAATGCTGGCGGCGATCCAAATATCACCTATTACCACAGTCATTGGGCTTTAGGCCCCGATGAAGCATTGGTGATTGAGGCAATGCCACCAGAATGCGAACACTGGAATTTCCAATTAAATAATTATTGGATGGAATCGTTAGATTATGAACACTTCACGATTCACACCAATAAACACCTCGCCTCTTATGAAGAGGATCAATCGATAAAAATTATTATTGCGCATTCTGACCCGGGTCACCCGAATTGGATACACACCTGTGGCCATGAAAGCGGCACCATGTGTTTTCGCTGGATTCGTGCCAATGGCAAGCCACAGCCCAGTACACAGGTAGTAAAACTATCAAGCCTGCGCTCTACCAAACAAAATACAACGTCAACCTATAGTCCGTCTGTCGACGTTGTTGAATCCTAATCTAGAATAGGCATTTCCCTATGGCCAAACATAAAATAGAAACCGGCAATAACTACAGCAATCCCTATCGTCCTCTGCCCATCGCACTGTTTAATCGTGCTGGTAGAATCGCAAAAAGAGTAGGATTGGCAGGCGACCTTAGCGTAGACGCGCTTATTGCTAGCGCCAAAAAGAAAACGGGATTACACGACTTTGGTGACGAATGGTTTATCGAACCACTGACGGTATTAGTTAATTCAATCAATGACGAAGCCAACTTGACGCCGTTTGGACATTTTGTTCAAAAACAACGCTTGGAAAGCGCATTGGCTATTCGCCTACGTGTCGAGCAATTATGCAAGAGCAATCCTGACATCGACGATATAGACCTGGGTAAAATTATCGTTATCGCTGGGCTTCAACGCACTGGCACAACCACTTTACATCGCTTATTAGCTTCTGATGAAAGAATGCGTGCGCTAATGTCATGGGAGGCACTCAACCCCCTGCCACTGCCAAATGAGACTGCAGGCAATCCTAAAAAGCGCATTGCCCAAGCAAAGCAGGCAGAAAAAGGCCTCGCTTATTTAGCACCAGAATTTTTTGCCATTCACCCCGTTGAACATGATGCACCAGAAGAAGATGTATTGCTGCTGGATTTATGCTTTATGAGTCAGGCACCCGAGGCCACACTTCATGTACCCACCTATGCCTCTTGGTTAGAAACACAAGACCATACCAAAGCCTATCAGTATTTGCGTAAGCTAATGAAAATTCTTCTTTGGCAACAGCCCGCACCAAATTGGGTGCTAAAAACGCCACATCATATGGAATATCTAGACACCTTGATGGACGTATTTCCCGAGGCTTATATTGTACAAACCCATCGCGATCCGCAAAAAACCACGGGATCATTTTGTAGCATGGTATCCCATGGCCGTGGCGTATTTAGCGACGAGGTTGATGCAAAAGAAGTGGCCCGTCATTGGGTGCGCAAAGTTAATCGCCTAATGGAAAGCTCCATTGCGGTTCGACAAGCACGCGGCGAAGAACGCTTTATCGACGTATCCTATTACGACTTGCTGGAAAACCCCGATAAGGAAGTTGAGCGTATCTATCAATTTGCCGGTATCGATTTTGACCAGTCTGCATTACATGCCGTCAAGAAAACCAAAAAGAAGAATGTGAAAAATCGCTTTGGAAAGCATCGCTACGATATAGCCGATTTTGCATTAACGAAAGAAGGCATTGAGAATCAATATAAGTTCTATCGTGAGCGTTACGCCATCCCTCACGAATAGACTACGATCACCACGGAATATAATTATGAAAAAGAACGATAGCGGCCCTAATGCGGTTGGACACAATAGTGTAATCTCTGCGGTCACCACTGCAATATTTGACATGTTTAGCAACAAAGGTCAGCTTGATGCGCTAGGGGATCATGAACGTATCGAAGGCAAAACTTGCTTTATCACCGGTGCCAATACAGGACTCGGAAAATCCATCGCCGTTGACCTTGCCAAGCGAGGCGGCCGTATCATTATGGCCTGCCGCAGCGGAATACCCGAGGCTGGTGAAGACGTTAAACGCTTGTCAGGAAATACCAATGTCGAGATGATTCAGGTTGACCTTTCAGACCTAAATTCTGTCAACGCATTATGCGATACTTTGCAGAATCGCGGCATTAGCATCGACATTGCAGTGATGAACGCAGGCTTGATGCCACTCAATTCTCGACGCTCAGATCAAGGTTATGAACTTATGTTTGCCGTTCATTTTTTGGCAAACCGACTGATCATGGATCGGTTTATTCATGACGGAATTATGCAACCGTGTAGCAATAATACAACACAAAAAGACACACCGCGCATCATTTTTGTATCATCAGAAGCCCACCAGTCTTCTGATGCAATTAACTTTGATCAATTTGGCGCATACGTAGAATACGGACTAAAAGAAGGTTTAAAACATTACGGGACCAGTAAATTACACCTAAGCACCTTTGCGCAGGAACTCTCGCGCAAGCTTAATCCTGGGTACGATAGCAATAGCAATGCGCCTGTCGACTTTGCCATTCATTCCCTCTGCCCTGGCCCCATCGCCTCCAATATTGCTAGAGAATCGCCTCGCTTCTTAAAACCCATTCTCACTCCGATAATGAAGCTGTTTTTCAACTCTCCTGATAAAGCAGCAGAACCTGTAGTGCTATTAGCCTGCTCTGAAAAAATGGGTTATCGTACAGGGGTATATTTGCATATGATGCGGGAGAAAAATGCCTCAGCACATGCCACAGACCCTCAGCAAGGGGCGTTATTGTGGGAGAGCAGCCAGCGGTTAATTGCCGATTTTCTTAGCCCCACGGAAACCACAAAACCCCAATCAGCAACGACATCAACAGCAACACCCGCATAGTGAAAAATAGTGAACTGATGATATGAATATTGAAGATATCCCGAAGATGATTCGCCACCTAGGTCGCACACTATTCGGTAAAGCACCGATGGCGCCCAAAGTAGCTCTCGATGGCAAACACATTATTGTCACCGGCGCCTCCCCCGGTTCCATTGGCTTTGAAACCGCCAAAACCTTGGCCAGCTGGGGAGCCTGCGTTACCATAACCACTCGCAGTAACCCCGAAGCCACCGTTGATGCCATTACCACGGCACTATCTCTGGAAGGGAAACCCGCCGACCTTCATGGCCATAGCCTAGACCTCACGCAAGCCGCATCGGTATGTGCATTTTCTGAATGGTACCTCGACACCTTCAACGACAAACTTGACGTACTTATTAATAACGCAGGTATTCACCTTGATCTATTATCACAATGGGATCAGCCCAACCTCACTGCCGACGGGTTCGAGATTCATTGGCGCACGAATTACTTAGGCACTTCAATGCTCACTCAGTTGTTATTACCAGCACTAACCGTCGCAGGTAAACAATACGGCGATGCACGGGTGGTTAACGTATCTTCCCATCTACACAGCAGAGGTATTAATCGCGAGTTCTTTTCACCACAACGCCCTTACGACTCGTGGAGTGCCTATGGCCAGTCCAAACTTGCGGTAGTACACCACGCCTTTGAGCTACAACGACGATACGCTAGCGATTGTAATCTTCAAGGTTACGTCTTACACCCTGGGGCCATAGCCACCAACATCTCAGGCAAAGGGTTAGAAGGCAATGGTTTGCTGCAAAAACTGCGAAACTTATTCTCCCCCATAGAAGCACTCATTCTGATGTCACCTAACGAAGGGGCTCAAACGCAAATACTCTGCGCTACCGCACCAAGTGTAGAAGGTGGTAAGTTCTATGAACGATGCGAGACTGCAAAGGTAAACCCTGAAGCTAACGACAAGACAATCGCTAAGCGCTTATGGGATGAGACACAGGTGTGGGCACTGACTATGTCGAAAGCACATACACAGACCAGCACTCAAACATCAGCACCCGTCAATTCGGTATAAATCGCGACATCGCTCCGAAAATAATAATAAAAAGGACAATATCATGTTTAACCATACTGTTTATTCCGACATCATTGAGATTAATGCGCCGAAAGAAGCAGTATGGGAAATATTGGTGGATATTGATAACTATGGCGCATGGAATCCATTCACCTATAAAGTTGACGGTAAGTTACAGGTAAAGCAACCCATTGATCTCCATGTACATATGAAAAAACGCGGCGATCGAGTCCAAACGGAAACGGTAGAAATCATTGATGCACCTAACACATTAGCCTGGGGAATGACATTTGGGTTAGCCCCGATTATGTCGGCGCTGCGCAAACAAGAATTGCAAAGTGTGAGCGCTAATCGCTGTACTTACAGCACCAGCGATGCATTCTCCGGCCTACTCTCACCCCTGGTGTATATACTATTTTACGATGACGTTCGAGATGGCTTTAACCAAGTCGCCCTCGCCTTAAAACGACGGGCAGAGTTTTTATGGAATCAGCAGGAAATCACTACTCTCAAAGATAGCGTGGGTATAAGCATGGACATCAATAACAAAGAAAAGGCGACAATATCCTAGATAAGGTCGCCTTGTTCCGTCTAATGACACATGTTGATTAGATAATCTGTTCTCGCTGCATCCACTGATAGCTATCCATAAACATTTCTTGCAACGTGCAGGTAGTGAATCCTAGCTCATCTTCTGCTTTCTTCGAACTCACCACCATTTTATCATTCATCAACGTCACTTTTTCCGGTGTTAGCAACGGTTCTTTATTGGTGAATAACGAAATCTTTCCTAACACAAATGCTGCAAAGCTTAGCAAAGGTTTCGGTAATGGCGCTGTAGGGGTCTTCACATGAAGAATAGCACCCACGGTATTAAACACATCCTGAAACGAGGCATGCACTCCACCTAAGAGATAGTTTTCTCCGGTACGGCCTTTATCATAGGCCGTCACGTGGGCTTTAGCATAATCCCGAACATGGCCCAATACACTAGAGCCTTGAGGAATACCTTTCATCGCACCACTTTTGAGGTTCTGAAAAATCAGCGGGGTGTAATTGTAGTCCAGTGGCCCAACAATTTGACATGGATTCATAATGACGGCATCCAAACCTTTAGCGATACCCTTATGAATCTCTTGTTCTGCCAGAAATTTTGACCTGTAATAATTAATGCCACTTTCCATTGCTCGAGAAGGTACCGCTTCTGATATCTCCACACCCTCTGTTTTGCCGTATGCTCCAATTGATGAGGTATGAATCAAACGTCCGGCATTTTTCTTGAGGGCAATCTCGACCACATTCCTTGCGCCCTCAATATTCACTCTATTCTGCCATTCGTTTTTCTTTTCCCACATACTGGTATCTGCCGCCACATGAAAAATGGCGTCGACGTTATCAGGCACTGCAATCTCAAGAGACTCTTTGTTTAACACATCGCCTTCTACTTGCCTCGCGGCTAGCTTATCAAGATCCGATGTTCTTGAGGTACAACGACGCAATGCCAGCACATCCCACCCATCGTCAGCGAGTTGCTTAACAATATGTAGGCCCAAGAACCCGGTGCTCCCGGTAACAAAAGCGACTTTTTTTCGCTCAACTGTCTTGTCGCTTTCATTTTCTATGGTGCTTGTGGCATCAGTCATTGTTCTTTTCCTTTCTAACTCAGTAAGCCAAACCTAGGCGGCCTGGCGTGTTTTTTCAGTATCTCCCTTCAAAGCGTCTACCGTGAGTTGAATTCCTTCATCCAAGGAAACAGCGGGTTTCCAACCAAAATCCTGATACGCTTTTTCGATACTGTAGTAATGATGCGTAACCATATATCTAACCGCAAAACGGGTCAATCCATCTTCCGAATTCAACGTGCCACCTTTTAAGGTATCAATGGTTTCGACAACCGCTGCGGCGGCATAGGCAAGCCAATAAGGCACCTTGCCCTTTATGGGTGGGTAGCCTACATTAATCAAGAATTTTTCAATAAAATCAAAGAACGCCATGGGCTCACCGTTTGTTACAAAATAGGCCTGACCGGAAACGGGAGAATTCGGACCTAATTTATTTTCGGCAGCAACAACCGCATCGACCAGATTTGAAACGTAGGTAAAATCTGATAATTTATCGCGATTGCCAATGGCCCGTGTTAATTTTCCTTGTGCTGCTTTAGTCATAATGGCAGGAATAAAACGATTATCCCCTGGACCAAATACTACATGTGGACGTATCGCGCAGGCATGGGTTGTGTTAGTGCCACTGAACGATAAAATATCTTTTTCTGCTTTTATTTTACTGTCTGCATAGGGTGCCTGAGATATCGACGAGTACGGTAATGTCTCGTCGCCATTCTCAATATCAACACCTTCATAGACAGCACTCGCTGAACTGATATAAACCAACTTAGGAATATTATGAATCTTACAGGCCTCGATAATATTGAGGCTTCCATCGTAATTTACTGCCCACACAATATCCTGTTTGTTATTTTTGGTATGCACTAATGACGCATTATGAATAATCACGTCCATACCTGCACACACATCAATCACTGCTTGTTTATCACAGATATTGATATTGTGGAATTTGACGTCATCGCGGAATGACTTTCCGCCAAAATCCAATACCGACACGTCAAAACCCTGATCCACAAAACCATTTACGAGATTGCTCCCAATAAATCCACACCCACCGGTTACCAATAATTTCTTTTTCTTAGCCATTGCTTGTTCCTCTATTCTGTCTAATCACGATTCGCCAATATTTTTGTGTCTATTGCTTCGTATATTTTTTCGTATATTACTGCGTTGCATGTATCCATTAACCATAGGTATCAAATAGAAAATCCCAGAATGGCGCAATCGACGCGTAGTTTTTATTCAGATGCTTGCCGTGATGAATATCATGCTTTAGGGCCCAGAAGTTAAATAAACGAAATATTGGGTGTGGTAATTCCAGATTTGAATGTACCAGTATATTGACCGTTGTATGAATAAAGAAAATAATCGTCATCGACAACACACTTACCGGACCCACCACACCAATGCTAAACATCAACAGTAACAACCCCGCAGCCCCTTCAATGGGATGCACATAAATACTCTCCAATGCCGTCGGGAAACGAACATAGTGATGGGTACCGTGCACAAACTTCATTACCTTGGGATTATGCGATCCTCTATGCATAAAATAATAGAGAAAGTCATAGAGCAACAGTGCGGCTAACACCTCTCCCAGCACCAGGATACCACTCACCTCTTTTGTACCGTCTTCGTACACCAGAAAATCTTGAAACGTATAGAGAACACCAAAAATAATAATCACAGATTGCAGCATATTCAATGCAACATTCTTGTACTTTTTTGACTTTGGAATACGGTAGGTTTTGGGAGTTCTAATGCGGTATTGCTTGTACTGCTCTGAATGCACAGCCCACATTAAAAAGGCCATTAGCACACCCGCAAATGCGAGTATTATCATCAGGTTAATATAGAGATCACTTATCATGGTCGGTTCCTTTGTTCTCAAACCCTATACACTCGAATGTGACAGGGTATATAAGAACAATATCCAGTTTAGACCCGGACAACCAACTCAATTTCAGCCAGTTTGGCTGTCTATTTTTGCCACTGAATCTGGCAGATGGTTCGCTCGATATTCGGAAGGGCGTAACCCCGTCCATTTCTTGAATGCGCGGCTAAAGTTAGCGGCTGAACTGTAACCCAGAAGATCCGCTATTTCATCAATACACCACTGTGTGGTTTCCAAATATTGGATCGCTAGCTCTTCACGTACCGTATCCATAATTTCTTGGAAGCTGGTATGTTGCTTTTTGAGATAACGAGCCATAGACCGTAATGGCATATTCAGCTCTTCAGCGACCATTTCCTGATTGGGGAAACCACGTTCGCTATTGATAATGATGTCTCTAATTTTACCAGGCAGACCTTCCACATCATCTAACTGCTGGAGGGCATCATCACAATTTTTATTCGCGATACGTTCAATCATTTGATCGCCCGCGGTCCAAAACTGTTTTAACTCTTTAATGTTAAAGACTATTTCATTATCTTCGCAATCAAAGTAACAACGCTCGCCAAAATAATCATGATATATATGACGATATTTTGGCGCACTATAATTAAAACGCACCTCCAACATATTGGAATGATCCTGAGGCAACACACTTAATGCATGGTACATCGCCGACATGATCTGCTCTATTTCCACCACATAAAAGCGCTTCTCGGGATTAATTGTATCGAGCTTAAGGTGTACGATATCGCCTTGAAACTCTGCATCGAGGTGATACATTCGATTCAATATCTTGATATATTTGATCACTTTCTTGAGCGCATCTTCGAACGTCAAACTACTAAACGCCGCATGACCCAATTTACCGTGCTCAGTCAGGTTAATACTGGTGCCATATTTAAAATGGAATGACGGGTCTTTAACGACTTCCAACGCCCGCGCCTTCATTTTCTTATATTGACCAAAGGTGATATACACCTCTGGATTGATAAAGATCTGTTCATCAATCCCAGTACCTTCTAATAACTCACTAACGCTTGCCCCCATTTGCTCAGCAACCTGGAGAAATATGCGCATGTAGTTAGCGGGTAAAATGGGTGTATTATCAAGTATTAACAAGGTTTACCTGGGCCCAAATAGCAGATTATTATGTTACTTCAATGTAATACAGCTTGGTTATTCAGGCAATGCCTTACTCGCCCCCTTACGAAAATAGCTTACCTTTTATGGATAACCATAATAGCCGCCCAAAGTGCTTGCATTTTTGCCCGACGCCATCTGAAAACATCATGTTAATCATACTCTTAGCTGACTCGTAGTCATTAGCAGCGACTGGGAATATTTTCGGCGGTATCTCAATGGGGAATCGATCGGATAATACCGCTTTGTGATTGGTATAAGCCCGCAACCCCTCTCGACCATTCATCCGACCATACCCAGAGTACTTCACTCCACCAAAGGGTAAATCCTGATTGAGATAGCACAAACCAAAGTCATTAATACAGGAAGCGCCGGACTCTAGCTGAGCAGCGATGCACTCCCCTCGCACAGCATCCTTGGTAATAATTGACGAGTGCAATCCGAAGTTTGTGCAATTCGCGACCGCGATGGCTTCTTCATCATTCTTGACTTTCATTACCAGCATCACCGGGCCAAATATTTCTTGCTGATAGATATCCATTTCAGGCGTAATACCCGTCAATATGGTAGGCGGATAGAAGTTACCACCGCTAGCAGACGGTACCTTTCCACCCACTTCTGCAACCGCACCTTTCGCTATGGCATCCGATACCAATCGATCAATGATAGCGATCTGCTGCGAGGTAGTCACCGCTCCCACATCCACCTTGCCACCTTTGACGGGCACACCTTGACGTAACGCCCCTGCTTTTTGCTTTAGACTCTTCAAAAAGCGATCGTAAATATTCTGGTGCACAATAACCCGCTCAGCAGCAATGCAGTTTTGCCCCAAATTGATAAAGGTTCCGCCCAATGCCGAATACACCGCTTTATCCAGATCTGCATCATCACATACGATAAAGGGATCTTTTCCGCCGAGCTCCATCACCACTGGCGTTAAATGTTCTGCGCTGCCCTGGATAATACGCCGACCATTTTCGACCGAGCCAATAAATAGGATTTTATCCACCCCCGAGGACACCAGAGCGGCTCCAGTCTCACCATAACCATTGATGACCTGTACCGTATCCGTCGCGAACCCTTCTTTTTGCAGTGCTTCATCAGTAATACGTTGAAAACGCTCAACTGACCACGCGACGGCTTCGGATGCTTTCAGTATCACCGAATTGCCCGCCATTAACGGTGCCACTAGCGAGCTAATAATATTCTGTAGTGGATAGTTCCAAGGAATAATACATGCCACCACTCCCAGCGGCACATATTCAATGCGGGCTTTCTTATGCATAAACATACCGGAGGATACCCGCTCAGGCTTCAGATGCTTTTCCCCATTTTTGATTAACCATTTAATTTTGGTACAGACCGGCAAGATTTCACCCAACATGGCATTGTCATAGGTTTTCCCTGAGTCTTGCACAATGGCGTCGCATAATTCATCTGAATGATCCAGCACATGCTGCATAATATGATTCAGCACAGCTCGACGCTGTACAAAGGTAGACTTACCCCAGGACTTCTGTGCCGCACGAGCGCTCGCCACAACCGTCGTCATATCTTCCGGCTTGGTTACCGGAACCTTGCCCATCACATCCCCCGTTGCCGGATTAACGCAGGCTATTTCAGATCGGTCACTTTCGTGAATTGAGGTGACTTGTGTGTTCATGCGACTTTTCCTTCTACTGAACGTTTATTTTTGGCCTTTTTGGGGGTTCTCTTGTTAACACTTGTTGCACCGGAAGACGCCATAATAAATTCCGCAGCACGGTAACCAATCATCATGCTCGGAGCGTTTTGTGCAGACACCGCAATTTCTGGAATCACCGAGGCATCCGCTATACGCAGCCCCTCAATCCCCTTAAGCTTCAGTGTAGTATCAACGGGAGAATGTTCGTCCTCACCCATTTTGCAGGTGCCAGTGTAATGGAACGTTGTCATCACCGCGCTTTCAATCCAGCGCTGAATTTTGACTTTATTCTCGGTGCGCGCAGCCGTCACTAATCCAGTATTTCCCCAACGCCGCAACGATGCTTGCTGAGCAATAAGCTTAGCTTTTTCGACACCCGCAATCATCGTTTCCATATCATCAGGATGGGTAAAGTAGGCCGGATCAATATGCGCTTGTATCGCTGGGTCGGCGGACGCCAATCGCAGCTCACCTCTTGATTGCGGTTTTCCTAGAATTACCACCACGCCATAAATCGTAGCTAACATATTAGCAATTGGAGTAATACCATACACAAGATCTACCGCCTTACGTAACCAGCGGCGCAATCGTGGGCTATAAAATACCGACTTCGGCAATAACACGGCGGGCAACATACGCTTAAGGGATGCTTTAAGAGACGACCCCGCAGAATAAAACACATAACACGTATCCGCCTGATCTTCCGGTAATGGCAACTGAGCATTAACGCGATGAAAACCATATAACTGCGGATAGAAACAGTCAGAACCTTTGCGCCCTTTGTAAAACACACAGACATTGGGATGATCCTGTAGGTTCTGACCAATGCTCGGCACATGCAATACTTCAGGTATACCAAACTCTGCTAACTGATCATTGGGCCCTACCCCAGATAACATCAATAGCTTCGGCGTTTCCAATGCACCCGCGCACAAAATAACTTCCTTACGGGCCCGCAACGTACTGCGAATACCTTTTTCGATATACTCAACACCTACAGCTTTTTTGTTTTCAAAAAGAATGCGAGTTGCCCGTGCATTGGTAATTTGAGTCAGATTATCCAACGACTGCCCACGGACAAAAGACATATAGGAGCTACGACGCTGGTCACCGTCGTAATTCATCGTTTGGTAACCCAAAAAACCACACAGGTCACCATCTAACAAACCGTCTTTTTGCTGAAATCCAGCGTTCTTCGCTGCCTCTATACAGGTCTCAGTATATTCTGTTGGTGCGCGGGGTTTTACTTTTAGGCGCGTTTCAACTTCCGTAAAAAAAGGCGCGATGTCCTTCCATTTCCAACCACTAGGCCATTGATCATAGTCCCGCTTGTCACCTCGGGTATAGACCATGCCATTCACCGACCCACTGCCGCCCATGCCAGTGCCCGAACCCAAGTACAAGGAGCGCTTGCGACAATCCTGTTGGGGTGCTGATAGCCGATCCCACATGACGTTGTCATTCGCAAAAGCATCGGTAAAACCATCAGCCTGCATGGTTTCGGGGTTACGGTCGGTGGCATCACCGGTTTCAAGCAACACAATACTACCGGCGTGCTGCTCTGCTAATCGTGCTGCAACCACACAACCAGAAGAGCCGCCCCCCACTATAATATAATCGTATTCCTGAACTGTTTTCATGTTTTTGGCACTTTCGATAGATCGTTA
Organism: Gammaproteobacteria bacterium 45_16_T64; assembly: GCA_002162955.1. GTDB lineage: Bacteria > Pseudomonadota > Gammaproteobacteria > Pseudomonadales > Ketobacteraceae > 42-54-T18. The sequence continues at coordinate 46,394 of MABD01000052.1, read as the reverse complement.
AGTTACCATCAACAATACTCGCTAAGCCTTAATCCCTCCAACTCATATTCAGCCACAATCTCCGTCTTATTCTGCCACCGCTGAAACACTAATCGATGTCGTATAATCTGAACTTACTTAGCTTAACGCCAGGGGGCGCTGGCACGTCATCAGGAATATAGTAATCCGGGACTAATTTGGAGCCTGGAACTACACTATATTGCTCAAAATCCGTCACACCCTCATCCGCCAGCAGGCTATCGTCAATACAGAAATTTCCGGTAAAGGTTGATGCGTCCTTAGACACAATAGCAAATGCCGCATCAGCCATAATACTGGGCTTGCGGAACTCGCTGCGTAAATCGTCACCACCGTGAACAATCGCTGCGGGGGTTTCTACGCCTACTCTGGGCCATAAGGTATTCACTGCAATACCATCTTCCGCAAACTCTTTCGACCAACCTAATGCATAAAGACTCATGGCATATTTGGACACAGAATAGGGGGACGTATGTTGAAACCACACGGGCTTTAGATCAAGCGGTGGTGATAGGTTTAACACATGGCCATTATCGGATTTTTTCAAGTAAGGATGACACGCCTTGGTCACCAGAAAAGTGGCCCTTTCGTTAATGCTAAACAGCAAGTCATGGCGCTTTGTGCTCGTCTCCGCGGTCGGCTGCATCCAAAATGCCCCCGCATTATTAATGCAAATATCAATGCCGCCAAACTCGTTAACCGCCTGCGCTACCGCTGACTGAATATTTTCGTCATCCCTTACGTCTACAACAATTGGAAGCGCCTTACCACCGGCATCCTGAACAATCTTGGCCGTCTCATGAATGGTACCCGGCAACGTTGGATGTGGATCTGATGATTTAGAACAGATAACAATGTTAGCACCGGCTTCAGCCAAGCGTTTTGCGATCGCTTGACCAATACCTCGAGATCCTCCCGTTAGAAAGACCGTTTTATCTTGCAATGATTTATTCGTTTTACTACTCATATTAATTACCATTTATTTAGCGTTTTCTATCTAGACTTAAGCAATATCATTGCAATCACACTAAACGCAACAAACTCACCGGCCGGTAGAAAAATCATGGCTTGAAATACTTCAGGGGGAAATACCGCTGTCACTAAACGCATGAACGCTAACAACGCGAAACCAGCCGCCGATGCTGTCAGCACTTGCGCTCGAGTGACAGAATCTCCGTTCATACTACCCATAATCATTCCCCAGGCGACAAATGCCGAACCAGCACTTGCCAATCCATATAGCACAATGCTGAGGTTCGCAAACGCATCTGCTTGAAACAAACTAGGCATCGGCAGGTACACCACATAGGTGCCTACCAACACCACACCAAGAAAAATAAGTACTTTTGAAATTACTTTAGATAACGTATTACTCTGCGTAGACATTTTTCTCTCCTGTTTTGATAAATTTATGCCAAAAAAAAGATGTCCGAAGACACCTTTTTTTATAGACAACATTACTTACTCACGTGCTTCGATATTGTCTTTACTCTATAACCTATGCATCAACTTCCGCTTCAGCTTGCTGGGCCGCATACGCCGCTGCATTAGCGTCATCTATCGCCACTTTTTGATGTGGAATAGGATTCACTGAATCAACCGCGTAGGTTTTTGATGCATCCCACGTAGAAGGTACATCGGCAATATCCACATAGAATTGGCTATACCACTGGCGTAGCTTGTATATAGGGCCGTCACCGTCACACAATACAGGATTATCCACACGAGCTTTGGTATGCCAAAAATGTACATCTTCAAAAAACGCTTGCTGCGTTAATTGCACATAACCTTGAACCATTGCATCACTATCTTCTTTTGACATGCCGGGGAATAGCTTCACCATCACGCCAAAACGCAAATCAAAACTCTCAGTGCCTGTCGGTACATGAGATACCAATAGTTTGGATTCAACAGGGACTCCGTTCATCTCACCGCTCATTTCGGTGATCATGTACGCTGGACCGTAATAGGTTGCGGTTGTTGTTAGAATAGAATCGCCCGCTAAACGGGGGCTTTTTCCTTCCATATACTGAACCACTTTGTGCCCATCAAAGGTATTTTCAAAACGCATCGCTTCAGCCGAGTGAACCGGGCCAAAGTGTGCTTTATCCGCCATGTTATCCACTAACTCACGACAGTTGGTCTCTATAGGAATGATTTCTACTGCCCATTCAGACCACCCATCAGCTCCCGCCTCTTCAATGACTGGAGGCTCTTGGCCTTGTATTGGGTCATTATCTTCTGCGTCATGGTAAACCAGTACTAGACCGTTTCTCTCCAGAACGGGCCAGGCCTTGATACAGGCTTTTGGCGGTATCTTCTTGGCATAAGGAATATCATCACACACACCATCTTGGCCCCAACGCCAAGCATGCATTGAGCAACGAAGTGAATTCCCTTCGACATAACCCTGTGATAAATCAGCACCCATATGCGGGCAAAACCCATCAAGAATGATTAACTGGTCTTCATCACCACGAAATGCCACCAACTTGGTACCAAAATACTCAAGGCGTACCGGGTCTTTTCCAAACTCCTCCACCTTTCCTAAACAATGCCACCCTCGGGCATAACGCTCTTCAATCTCCGCGGCTTCTATCTTTGCATACTTACCCATCTCTCTCCCCTCGTCTTACCTATCTTGCGTTCTCGTAATACTGCTGCTAAATAACTAGATAGACATAAGCTATCAAGGCCCTTGTTATTTTGCAACAATAATGCAAATATACTTCCATAATAATAAAGAAGCAGTCTAGACCACCACCTACCGAGTCTTTCTGTCTCTTCAGATTAACGATAAAGTATCTAATTAATTCAAGAGGTTACCCATGGAAAGAGAGCAACAAGTTGCCATCGTAAAACGCTATATCGAAGCACTAAGCAATGATGACTTCGACACGATAAAAGACATCTATGCGGACAACGCCACCGTTGAAGACCCCGTAGGTTCAGAGCCTAACGAAGGCATTGAAGCTATTTTGGCGTTTTATCAACGCCTAAAAGGCCTAGGGGTTAAATTGGAGCTAACCGGTGGCGTACGTTGCGCAGGTAACTCGGCCGCATTTCCATTCACCGCAACTGTTGGCGGAAACACATTGGAGATTATCGATGTGTTTGAATTCAATAAAGAAGGCAAGATTCAATCAATGAAGGCTTATTGGTCACCTGAGAATCGCCTGTAAATTCGACCACTCAAGAAAACAAAAAGCCCTGACGTGGTTCCACACACCAGGGCTTTTTTGTGCCGAGCGACGACTACTGAGTATGGTTCTTTATGATGATGCGGCTTGGGGCGTCCTCTACCCCTAAAAATCGTTTATAGATTAGAACGTCTTCATTCTCACCGTAAACCGGATAAAAGTCATCCATCACCTGGACGTAATCATTATTGGAAGACATTACCGCACCTCGGCTAACCGCATTGTCAGTCGTCGAAATCGTCGCCCGTTTTCCATCGCGATCATAATGAACACCCTTGCTAGTCATAGACTGCAGCACACCAAGCCCATCGGAATTTTGTGTCGTTGGTCCATCAAAACCAGCAGCAACAAGCTCGATGTTTACACCGCCATCTTGGTCTGCATTAACCGCGACTAAACGATTGAGCGTATTTACGGTGTCGACCACTTCGGAGTCTTCGTATACCACCTGGCTACTATTCTTAATCCGCTTTTGCCATACATCAGCACCAGCGCTATCCAGGCGTGACACTAAAATATCTGCCCGTAAGTTCTGAACAAACTGAGCGTAATATTCAATAACCATCATCGACTCAGCAAAGTAGACACCCTCTTCATCCGCAATAATTTTTCCGTCAAAACCGAGCCAATCCATACTAAATGGAATGAAGCGTCTGCCCTCGACAACAGCTTCCAATTGTGAATCCGCCGGTACATCCTTTGCGAGCGTGGACTTCCAATTGAACTCACCGGTAGATGCATCGAGTTTATAAATATCCGTAGTACCGGTGATAGTATAAAAACCACAGAATAATGGAGGATTACTATTAAGCGCGATATATAACCCTCCCTGGCTGTCATAACTCAACGCCGCGGCTTTCTTATCACCGCTCCAAGAGCCGGAACACAAAGGAAGAATAACCCCATCGGGCACTGTCACAATGGTCGCCAGTTCCTGTTGCCACTGAACTTCTGCCACCCCGTTAAGCTGCGTCACAGTTTCATAGCCACTGATCGCTAACGTATCACTCTGACTGGCGACCACATCAGTAGTAATGCCCTCCAGTATTGTTTCCGCAATCACCTCGGCAGTATCGTCGTCAAACACAGTGATCGTTGTTGCCGGATAGTTATCCGCATCGTCATGGGGCATACCAACCACCGCAATACCCGAATCCAACAACGCGATGTCAAAAGGAATATTCTCATACTCATCGGTGAACGTTACCGTCCATAATAACGCACCCGACCTGCTATATTTGGCTAACACGCGATCCCAGTCACTTTGACTTCCACTGGTTTGATTAAAATTTTCCCCTAACGTGGCCGCCAATATATAAATATCATCATCGCCATCAATCACAACTCTATGAGCTTCTTCTCCACCTGGGTACCTCTCTTCCCCTACGACATGAGACCCCCACCCCTCAGAAGATGCTCTTGCAGTACGCTCAAAAGGAGTATCTAACGTGGTACGCCACAACAACTTGCCATTCTTATCATATTTTGCGACCAAAGGATCGAACCCGTACAGCGGCTCTCCTTCCTCTGTTTCTCCCCAAAAATTTGTCTCTGCACCGATCACGATTCTATTTTGTTCGCTATCAAGCAGTACACCTTTAGTGTATAGGCGCTCATTATTGCTGCCCCCTAATAACTCAGCCTCCCACAAAAGAGAATAACTACTACACGCTGCAATTAAGCAAGCACCAGAAAGGATAGTCAGATTACGTTTTTTTATTATCATTCAATAACTCCATTTATGTGATTGAGACTCTGCACAGAACATATACCCATCTCTAACCAAGGGTGTTCATAACGCTTAACCTATCAAGCCTTGCAGAATATCAGTCCTTGATATTAGCTATGCCTTCACGGCATTGCTGAGAAATATACTCAGCCATCAATACCCCAAATACCAGGAACCAGTTCATACATCTCACGTGCATACAGCGCACGCGAGGTTGCAATCTTTGCGTTTGTGTTTCGCCGTGGCGCAACGCACACTGCGTTAAATCGTTAAGAAAACAGGAAGATGACGTATGTTCGGAACATATGTAGACCTTATATCCACAAGCATGACATCCTCATCCGTTATCCAACGGGCCAAACAACAGCAAAAAGAAAATTACTATTTTGTCGAATTAGACCAGTGCTTTATTCGTTATCGAATGGAAGGAGAAGGTAAGCAAACTATCGTGTTTGCCACAGATCCGCCCGCGCATTTAGAAGACTATGATGATCTGATAAATCATTTAAAAGATGATTACAAAATCGTAATTTTTGAATTACCTGGGTTTGGATTTTCTTTATCAAAAATCACTATGTCTTATCAATTCGAATCCTGTGTCAATGTACTGTTAACATTTTTGGATACCCTAAATGCTGCTCCCTATGCATTGGCATTCCCGTGTGCATCAGGGTACTTCGCTTTGCGCATGGCAGAGAAATCACCCGATACCATTTCTCATCTTATTATGTTGCAAACTCCCGACTGGAAAGAAGAGCAATGCTGGAAGAAACGATTAGATCCTAAACATATTATGTCGACGCCAATCGTCGGGCAGTTGATAATGAAAACTAAAAAGCGCGACATTGCACATCAGTGGATTGATTTCGTCTGTCATACACCGGAAGTAGGTCAACACATCCAAAAACACTGCGCTCATAACTTTGATCAGGGTGCTAGCTATAGCCTTGCCTCTGCATTGCAAGTAAGCCTATCCAAACAAGAACCTCAGTTCACTCCATTAACACAACCTGCGATAGCGTTATATGGAAAATCAGATCGATCTCATAAAACCACTAATTTCCATAGCATCAAAAAGTACTTTCATTCCATTGATGTTTTTGGCTTGGATGATGTCGGACACTTACCGGAGTTAGAAGCCCCCCAACGTGTCGCCAACTATATTCAAGAGCTACTCGGTTAAACACGCACTCGCTTGATCGATTAACCAATCTCGAAACAACCTCAAGGGTTCATGCTCGGCCAACCCTTGAGGATAAACAAGATAGTAATCACTGGTAAATAACGGATTATCAGCTCCCAATTGAATGAGTTGTTTAGATTCCAGTAAGTCATTAATCAATGGCCTTGCCGCAAGCACAACCCCCAATCCTTCCTTTGCCGCCGTTAACGCGGCCTGAGCGTCATCAAATACAATATGACTGTGCTGATCAATTACCTGACGAGAGACTCCAGGTAACAGATCTTCCGATAAGAACCATTGCTGCAATAAACTCGATTGAGATCGCACCGTTAACCAATCGCACCCAAGCACATTCGAAAACTGATCCAATAGATTGTACTTTTCAACCAACGATGGCGCAGCCACGAGAATTGCTTGCTGTGGAAAAAAAGGCTCACAGCATAAGCCTTCCTTTTGTTCTGGCGAAAAACGAATACAAATATCCAATGCAGTCTCATCGAAGGGTTGATAGACCTGAGAGGAGGCAAACTGAATTTCTATCTCTGGGTGCTGCTGAATAAATTCAGACAGCCGAGGGAATAACCAGTTGTTAGAAAAATACTGCTGAGCCCCAACCCGTAATACCTGCTGATCCCCCGCCGATTGAACCTTCAACAAGGTTGCATCCAGTACCGCAAACGCCTGCTTAACGCCCCCCAACAGCGTCTCGCCCTCTGCTGTAAGGCTGATACTCCGATTCCCCCGAGTAAATAGCGCTACCCCCATGGACCGCTCCAACCCTTGGATCTGGCGACTTACCGCCGAAGGGGACAAAAAAAGCTTATCTGCAGCATCCTTAAAACTGAGTGATTGCGCCACGAGCATAAAGGTTTTCAGTGAGTTTAATGGTGGTACAGACATGAATTAGGACCTTCCCTGTGATAATCCAGCCATCTTGCATAACCCTGCGCGCTAGGTCAATTGCGTAGACCTTATCTCTATTGGATAGAACAGTGGTTGACATCACCCCGGCCTGTGATAATGTAACGCTATTGCGTACTAGTACATGAATACGGCGAAATATCCCATGAATGACCCCAAACATCTTAGCGAACTGCTCGAACACTTACTGGCAGCAGACAGCGAAGCTGAACTAAGTAGCCGACTACAGGCATTGCTAACGCCCACCGAGCTCAGTGAAATTTGCAACCGATTGCAAATATTTCGTCGTCTCGAAGAGGGTGTCCCCCAACGCCAAATCGCCGAATCCCTTGGGGTAGGAATCGCCACCGTCACCCGAGGCTCTCGGGCATTAAAAAATAGAACAAAATGAGCAGTGCTATGACAAACACAAGTGCATCACCCAACAAGCCCGGCAAAATCACTTTGCCCCGCAAGCCCCATTACATCACTATTACTGCAGATTGTGATTTCTTTAATCTATTCAAAAAAATTGAAAAGCGATATGACAACTGTTTCTACTTAGAGTCTCTAGGTGAAGATAGCCATATTGCCCGCCACTCCATTATTGGCTTTGATCCCGAACAGCTTCTATATGCTAATGATAATACCCTCACGATTGAAGCTCGTGACGGTAGTTGTGAAGAATACACCAGTGATAATCCCTACTATTTATTACGGGATATCGTGCCTCAAAATGTTATCTCCCGTAAGTATGCTGGGGGGCTAACAGGTTATCTTGGTTACGATAGCATGAATTATTTTGAACCAAGCCTTAGCCTGCAAAAAAGCGATTTATTTGATACCTTCCGCTTTGGTTTATACAAAGACGGCCTTATTCTCGACAAGATGACCGGCGAAGTTATCTACTTTTACTATAGTGACAACCGGCTTCCATTGGTCGAATCCTTAATGGCAGAAGACGATGTGGTCAGTGGCGAACTTCGTATTACTCCCATGGGCGAAACCATGACCAAGGAAGATCATCGGGACGCGGTCTTGAAGGTGAAGCAAGATATTATTGAGGGCAAAATCTTTCAAACCGAAGTGGGTTTTAAAAAGCGTTTTCGGCTAGAGGGTGACACGGTCAACATCTATGAACAACTTCGTGAAGTGAACCCGTCGCCGCAAATGTATTACGTCAAATTTGGCGAACAAACGCTAATTGGCGCTAGTCCAGAGCTGCTCTTCCGACTACGACAAGGCGAAATGGAGACCTTTCCACTGGCAGGCACCGCGAAACGCGGAACAACACCACAAGAAGACACCCTCTTTGCTCGCACCCTACTCAACGACCCTAAGGAAATCGCAGAACACAATATGATTGTGGATCTGCACCGCAACGATATTGGCCGCGTGGCACAATTTGGCACCGTTAAAGTCCGTAATCTGATGGATATTAAGCGTTTTAGCCACGTACAACATATTGCCAGTGAGATTGTCGGCATTATTTCCGACAAAGAAGACATGTTCTCTGCCCTTGCCAGCAATTTTCCCGCAGGTACCCTCACCGGCGCGCCAAAAATAGAGGCTATGAAAATTATCGATGATCTTGAAGGTGAAGGTAGAGGGCCATATGGCGGCGCTGTAGGCCACTTCTCCTTTAATGGTGACTGTGCTTTTGCCATTCCCATTCGCACTGTTTTTGCCAATGGAGAAGAAGCCTACGTACAAACCTGCGGTGGCAATGTCTACGACTCCAACCCAGAAGACGAATACGAAGAAATACAACGCAAGTTCGCGGGCACCAAAAAAGTCCTCGATAAGTTTATGACGCCAGTAGCAAGTGGAAATTGAACTCATGAAAGTTTACATAATTGATAACTACGATTCGTTCACCTACAACCTTTATCAATTTATTGGTGAAGTGCTAACGGCGGAAAAAAACCAAGGGAATATCGATAACTTTGATGTCGTCGTAAAACGCAATGACAAGATCACCCTAGAAGATATTCGCCAGTACGACCCCGATAGAATTATTATTTCCCCTGGACCAGGCTCACCGAATGATGAAGATTACTTTGGCATCTCTGCCCAAGTCATCCAAACCTTTGGTCCAAACACCCCACTACTCGGTGTTTGTTTGGGCATGCAAGGTATCGTTCATGGATTTGGTGGTAAAGTCATTAAAGCCAAATTGCCCATGCATGGAAAAGTAAGTCCGATTACTCACAATGAGCAAGGCCTATTTAGGGATATCCCCGATCAGCTTGAAGTGATGCGTTATCATTCATTGATTGGTGAGACAGAGAGTTTTCCTGAGTGTTTGTTATTAACCGCAGCGGTGGGTGAACTTACGGTAGATCAGTTTACGGATATTGAACACATTCGCCAGAACAACAACTTTGAGATTATGGCGGTGCAACATAAAGAATACCCCATTTACGGCATTCAGTTTCATCCAGAATCTTTTGCAACCGAGGGCGGGAAGGACTTGATACGGAACTTTCTATTCTGTCAAACTCACTAGCACTTATCAGCATGAGTTTGACGTACTGATTAGTTAATAATTAATGGCATTAACAACGTTAGAGGAACGTTTGAATTTCAACCTCAATATCTCCCGCCTGACCGCCCGCATTGGAGTAATATGGTATTACTCCAATTGTACGCAATAGATTGTTAAAATCACCATACCTGTTAAATTGACAACGATATTGAATCGGAACCAATACCACCGTAAGGACACCCGAACCCAGCATTTGCATTCATTTTTATATGAGCATTTTTTGATATCGCTATTAGTGCTGTTGCATATATTTCTTTAGATCTTTCTGCAGACCAAGGTACGTAGTACTTTCCACTTGACCCACAATCAGTCGTTGGCGTATTTGTGAATATCGAAAATCCAGAGTCGCTACCGGTTTCTATCACGATACTTGTAATTTTTGTTTTCGGTTGCCACCCATGAGCAGAGTAGGCGTTCGATAAAAATAAAGCACAACCCAGCGCGGCGATAAAACAGGCAGTTTTTTTCAATTTCATTCTCCATATACATTACAAATGCACTATTAATTATACCGTAGAGCCAACCGCTATTTATTTGATCGGCAACAAAGCTCGACAAGCAATATAGTCAACTATCAGAGAGATATTTTCTATACGACAAATGTCATAGTACAGCTAATCAACGCGCCATTATCTATGCAGATAGCATATGACAATTATCATATCTAGCCTCACCCGTACCAATCTAAGACACCTATAGAATAAATGATCGACATCAACATGATGAGATAAGGCCTCCGCAACAATATATAAATCGCAACCAAGACTGAAACAATGTTTCGGTACAATCTCAAACGGCTATAAGAAGCAACGATAAACAATCGAAGAATAACATTGCCATTAGATATTCGACTAAAAAGCAAGCCACTTATGAAAGGAACATTATGAACACACAAGCAGACATCGCTAACGAAAGCTCACAAGAAGCAACCCTAGGGAACGAATCCCTAAATCAATTTGCGTACGTTCCTGGTAGTAATAAATACCAATTTGGTTACCGATCAATTAGTAACATTCCAATTACTGGCGCACCAAATGATACCTGCTGGGAGCGCTGGGCCATGCTTTTTGATGGCAACGATTATAGATTGTATTTTTTTAAAGCAAGTACTAACGATACGCTATATCAATTCGCTTTCAATCGTGACACCAATGCATACGAGTACGGATTTAATTCCATCGCCACACTTAAACTCACCGGAATCCCCTCCGATGCATGCAGCAGTAGCTTCGCTATGCTACATGATGGCACTACCTATCGTCTTTATCTTCGACGGCTAGGATACCCGGCTGTTTTATATCAATTTGGTTTTAACAGCGCTAGCAGCAACTACGAATACGGTCATAACTCTATACCGACATTAGAAATAACCGGAGCGCCATCAAATATCGACTGGTCACGCTGGGGCATGCTACATGACAAAGGCAGCTATCGGCTATATGCCATGCAGTTAGGTAACAATAACGTAATCAATCAAGCAGCCTATAATGTCGCTACAGGGCATTATGAATTTGGCTATAACTCCATACCAGAATTGGCGCTGGAGGGTACACCAAATGACAGTAATCTAGGGGAATTCTCTATGCTATTTGATGGCACTGATTACCGGCTCTATTTGCAAAAAATATAAACAGAATCACTTAATAGTCATAAATAGGCCTTCGCTCCTCTACCCGCTACGGCCTATTTATGACTGTATTTTATACGAAAATTCTACAACAATACCCCGGCGAATTTTTCATACAAAGCCAACGACAAAATTCCAAGTGTTAATCGCCCCCCTTCAAATTACCCCAAATTAACTGGGTTCCATTCGGCCATTTTTCTGCTATATTAATTGGCACCAACGTGCCACCAATAATAATAAGCAAGGTGCCCTATGAGATCACTCACTATGTACGCCCTCCTCTTCTTTGCCACAGCCAGCCTAAGTGGTTGTTATTGGGAGAATTTCTCTAAGACTGAGCGAGTAGAACCGTTGGTACTTACAGCGCCGGATAGTATCGAGTCCTTGATTGAGCATGTAAGAGAGGCAACCCAACAAGGCTTGCGTATTCGCATGACGGGTTCTGGGCATTCACATTCAGATGTCGCAGTAACAGAAGATGTATTATTGCGTCCGATTCAATTGATTGACGTACTTGCACTAGATCGTGAGCGCCTGTTAGATCCAAACGCCAGCCATTTGGTGCGAGTTGAAAGCGGGATTACCATACGCGCATTAAATACCTACCTGGATGATCAAGGGTTAGCCCTTAAGAATATGGGGGGCTACGATGGGCAAACCATTATTGGGGCGGCGATGACAGGCACACACGGTTCGGGACTAGATTACGGCCCTATCGCATCACAAATTGCTAGTTTACAAGTAGTGGTCGATGCGGGGCAGGTGTTACAAATTGAGCCTAGCCAGGGCATTACCAATGCCGCAACGTTTCCCGGTACGTTAGAAGAAAATCCAGGAATCCCGGTTACCTTAATCCAAAACGATACGTTATTTAACGCCATTAAAGTAAGTATAGGTTCAATGGGGATTGTCTATTCTGTCGTGTTAGAAACCGACAGTCGATTCTGGCTGGAAGAAAAACGTACTCTCACCACATGGGACAAGATCAAAACCCCTGGTGGTTTTTTACATCGTTTAATCAATGGTGTCCCTTTGGATGATGAAGGCCCCCAACCCGATTACTATGAACTTCAATACAACCCATACAAAGTCGGTGGAGAGCGTTCTATCCTTGTGACAAAACGTTATAAGTCTTACGAACCGCTAGACATTGATACTGAGCGTGGACAACCAGGTACGACATTTCTATCTGGACTGATTACCGTATTTGAAAAGCCATTAATTTGGATCGTAGACAATCTACAGTTTATTGCGCCTATTTTAGTGGAGCAATCCCTGAAATCTCAGTCCGATGATAGCTATAAGAATATTAGCTACAAGATATTCAATATTGGAGTCGTAAACTACACGGATGCCTATGCGATGGAGATGGCCTTTGATGTGAACGAATCCATCGCCGCGATCGAGCGTGCCTTTGCTCTAGGTGAGCAACTCCAAGTCGACGGTATTGTACATAGCGCCCCTGTATCAATCCGATTTGTAAAAGCGGCGGATGAACTTATAGCCATGCAACAAGGTCGAGATACGATGATCATTGAGTTCATTATGATTAACGGTATTAAAGGTGATCGACAACTATTCAACACTTACGCGCAAACCCTCATGGAAGAGTTTTACGCGAGGCCCCATTGGGGGTTAGACTTTAAGTTACTACAAGGCAGCGACTGGGCGGCAACCGTGTTTCCTCAATGGCACACTTGGTTATCTCAATACGAGCAGCTAAACCCTAACGGTACCTTTGACGGTAGGGTAACAGATCGGCTAGGTATTTCGATAAATCCTCGTTAGCGTACAAAACCATGGGACAGAACATCATGAGAAGTGCACTGAAACGAATCCTTAAGGAATATCACAGTGATGATATGAACTTTTCACAGCGCTGGGTCGTGGTCACTGGCGCCTCTTCTGGTTTAGGTAAGGCCATTGCTACCGGTCTTGCGGCCAAACACCAGGCAAATCTGATATTAGTGGCCCGCCGGTTAGACAAATTGGATGCGCTAAAGCAGCAGCTAGAAAGCACACACGGTATAAAGTGCGAATCCATCGCCGCAGATTTATCTGACCTCACCCAAATTGATATGCTGTTTCAAAAAAGCATAGAAAATCGTGATATTTATGCTGTCATACTGAATGCAGGTATCACCTACTTTGGTGAGCATCAGCAATTGCCTTGGCAACAATTTCAGCAGCTATTAACCACCAATGTCACCGGTATTGTGAAAGCCGTAGAGCATTATTTGCCTTATTTACAGGTGAAGCAACAAAGTGGCGGCATTATGCTCGTAAGCAGCGTAGCAGGGCTATTACCAGTACCGTACCAAGCGGCTTATTCTGGATCTAAGGCATTTATCACCCATTATGGCTTGGGACTAAATGAGGAATTACGCTATGACGATTGCTCACTCACGGTATTTTCTCCTGGTGGCATTGCCACTGAAATGACCCACAGCAGCGGTTTAGATGCACAGTTTGAAGGTAGCGCGGTCTTACAGTCACCTGAGCAATGTGCAGCGGAGGCGATACAGGCCATGAAAACCCGCCACGCGCTATATGTACCTGGCTGGATCAATAAATTTCAAGTGTTTGGGGCACGACTCTTACCTAGATCATTGTTGGTGTTTTTTGCGGGTAATTTGTATCGCAAGGCGTTGGCGGCGAAGGTTAAACAGGAAGCGTCACACTAGGTGATGCTTTTTCAAAAAGTGAAGGAGTCAATTGATAACAAATGATTACGACTGTCCTACAAACTCGCATTGCTCAAAGATAGGAGGCGTATTAAAATCACGCCTCATTATTTTTTCAATTTTTATGCAATGGATTATTCACTATGGCAAGCTCCTCACTCACTAAGGTAAAAGACGCCCTAAAAGAAAAAGGGTTCATTGGCCTCACCCTCCTTGTCATCAACAAGTTCGTTCGAAAGTACATTTACAAACATCAAACCATTGTATTTTTGAAACGTGACCTTTCAGTGGCGATAAAAAAATACAGAGTGTCAAAGCGTTGGCAGATCAAGGAATTTACCTTGGAAGATATGCCCGCCTGCAACACCCACTTCACACACTTTATTGGGGACTATACCGACTTATTCTCATTGGGCTGCAAATCATTTGCCGCTTATGAAGAAGAAACAGGGGATATCATTGGAATCATCTGGTATTCCGATGTGGATTTTTATGATGAGCACTATCTTAAATACAACTTTACGTTAGTTCCAGGTCAGGTGCTTCAGTTTGCCGGGGAAGTGGCAGAGCCTTATCGCAACACACAAGTCGGTGCGAATATTCTACACCGAGGATGGGACCACTGGATTAGTGAAGGCAAACGTGAACTGATTGCTACGGTTTCCTCGGTAAATAGCGCATCGATGCGCTTTATGTTTCACATAAAGTGGGAAGAAGCCGGTAAATCTATTTCTTGTCATCAACTGTTTAGATCACAGTGGAACAAAACGGAAACCTACGAAGGCGAGCGTTACGCTCACTTTCAAAAGAAAAAACGTACCTAATTTCAACAGTAAACCAAAGCCAACGATACCGTTGGCTTTTTATTGCGACTGAACCGTTAGGGTCACCGAAAATAGTGTTTCTTGGGGAATTAATCCGCCTAGCTGTCTATTACCTTCGTCCAGGCGAGTTAACCGAAGTGAAAGATCAGTTTCTCCTTGCTCATTCAACCCGGTCACCTTAGATAATTTTATTTTTCCCTCTAGAAAAGGCAGCACGGCATTCATTTTTATCGCTCGCTTACCTTTGTTTACACCTAATAAAGACACTCTTTTCTTATCTTTCGATAACGTCGCTAACATATCCAATTCAGGATGTTTGTTCTTAATCTCTAGGACCCAAGGAAGCATATTTTCGGTGATAAAATGCATCGCGTGACTAACGGGTTTATGTTCAACACCTTTAGCATTCACTCGGATCATTCCTTTTTTATAGATAGGATCATCCGCTGCTTTAAACCACATGATCTGATCCAACTTTCCTGCTTGACTGCTTTGGATCACCACAGAGGTCCACCACAAGGCAGCAAAAAATGTCTCTTGCTCATAGGGGCTAAGGGATGCGCCACTGGAAACATTTGTTTGACCAATAATTAACGCGGGGTCTTTACCTAATCTGTCCTGATATTTTCTTGCTAATAAATTTGCCTGCACGACCGCCTCATGGTATCGAGGTGTATCGATTAAATCCCTCACTAACCATTCGTGCCAAGATATGCCATCAATCCACTGGCCATATTGCTGAATTAACTTCTCTGCCCAGACAATACCTTTACGATCCGCCGCTCCATCACGTGTTGGCCCCTGAAGAAAGCGAGAGCTTTGGGGCACTGCGAGCTTGGTTTGAGCAACATAGGGATTATCGCTATTTTTTATGGCTGCGGCCAAATAGCCAAAATAGGTTTCAAATTCATCGTATGAGCTGTAATTAAGATTGGGCTCGTCTGCGAACGCAACATAGTTATCGTTAAGTAACCCGCGTTTGTGACGGCTTTCAAGGTAATCGATAATTAAACTGCGATGATCTTTAGTCGGTTTCAATACCGAATCTCTGCCCGTATTTGCCAAAATAGAGTTGGATTTTCTAATACCCAATTGCTGTTCATAAGTTTCTAAGAAGGCAATATCCCGATGCTTATTGTCTTTTAAGTCATCCGCAAAGAAATAGTAATTCGCAGCCTCCACATTCCAAGATCGAATCGCAGGCCATGTGACTTCAGGCGGATTAACAAAGGGAAACGCCGCGCCGACTGATGGCACTGGGCCGACAATTGTGTCGGTTATCTGGATCGAGGCTTTCCCTTCACTCAAGTGAGGCTCAAACAAACCTGACTTCTTTGTTGAAAATAGGTTTGGCACACCATCCAGCCAGAACGAGACCTTACCGTCTCCTGACCAGCTCACTTGGTATATCTCATCCCGAATAGACTGCGGAATAACGGCTGTATCATGCTCCCAATAATGCCGGTGTTTTTTTAGCTTAAGTTGATAGCGTCGATCATCGGTAACGGATGACAAGGTAAAGTCTGAAAGGTTGCCATAACGTTTAGCGGAAAACGACGCCTGTTGATGAGCCCTTACACTGAAAAACATACGACCGGACCGTGGCAGTGCGATGGACTTATGTATTTTCGCAGGTTCAAACACCATCGGTAATGCACTATGAGTACTGAGTGTAAAATTTCTAAAACTGGCTCCAGCCACCTCTACTCGATAGTCACCCGGCTCATTGAGTTTAAAAATCGCGCTATTGTTCTTAGTTGCACTATTAACTTTAACGGTTTTAAGCAGATCACCATTGGGAGCCTGTAAAAAAACATGATCTTCTTGACTATCGGCTATCCATGCATTCGACCAGGCAAGCTTTACCGTCACCACCTCATCTTTCATGAGATCACCCTTACGCAGATACACCACACCATCACGCATATTCGGAATCGTCTGTGCGATCAAATTACTACAAGACGATAATAATAACAGGCATCCAAAAATCAGGGCTTTGATCATTAATTTCATCTACCTATCGCTTTACAAATGTGAGTAACAAACTGATATCTTCCGATCGTAGAATCAGTGTTTCTCTCAAGGTAAGTCGGGTTAACTTTCTATGCACTCCATGCAAGCCAAGTGCTGCGATCAGATATGCAAAGCTAGAAGAGACTGCCACACCAGCCACACCATAATCAGATACTAATAGCAGGTTTAATAGAATATTGATGAGTACCGCCAAACCAGATATAAGCGATACGGCCCCCGGCTTATTACGACCCAACAAGTCTAACCGGACCAAGCTGCAGTAACTTAGAAATACAATCCCTGGTAACAATAGTAATAGGGGTTCATAACCTGGAAGATAGGCTTCTCCAAACAATACCCAAATCAAGAGTTTTCCGGTAACGGCAAATAGTAATGCCGATAGCACCATGACTGATGTCATAACCCTAAGAACGAGCGGAGTGACATTATCCTTATCTCCGCTGCCCTTTCTCATAAAGAAAGAAAATAAAGGTACCGATAACGAATTAGGTATAGTTAGCAATAGTTCAGCCGCAGCAGTTGCCATTGCGTAGTAACCTAAGGCTTCAGTACCGATATAGCTACTGACAAAAAGAAAATCGATACGTAATAGCAGCTTTTGAAATAGCGTATCAAAATGTCCACGATAGCCATAACTCAACAGCGCTTTTTGGGTAGATCTATTCCATCGAATAGGAAACCCCTGCTTCAACTGGACAAGGGTTAGTATCGCTAATATTAATAGTGAAGAGAACCAGGCCCAGGTTGCAGCAATCAACGGATCAAGTGAAAACCCCCACCATAAAACAAGAAATAGTAACAGCGGCGAAAGGGATTCTAGCAAGCTGGTCAGATTTACTTGGGAAATTCGGTGTAATACATTTAGCAGGTTAATATTAACCGCTTTTAATAACATCAGTGGAATCGCAAAAGCGATAAAATAACTAAAGTTAGCAATGGCATCCGCCTGATCGTTCACTAACCATGGCTGCTGAACCAAATAGAAACTTGCTAAAACCAACACGATACTTATAAAAAGCATGAGTAAATTGGTGTTACCTAATATGCCACGAAATCCGGAGCTATTTTTAGCGGTTTGATATGCTGCGGCATTGCTGATGCCCGCATTTCCTGCACTCATGATAAGCTCTGGCAGACTAGTAATAAGCGAGAACAACCCTCGGTCCGCTGGGCCTAGCGCCCGTGCAAGAATAGCGTTTCTCACCAGCCGCAGAAATATCATCGCAATTTTTGTCGCTAAACTTTGACCAAATTGTTTGGCAAAGACCTGTTGTTTTTCTTCTGTACTTTGGTCCACATTAAGGTCTCTCATCGCTGTCTTCCTACCACCTACCTTTTTAAGGATGCACGGAGCAAACGGTAATTCAGTCGGCTAGAATGTAACGCCAAAATATTGGATACATTCACTCTCGGTATATTCAAACACGACTTCTCACTCAAAGGTTGCAATCCTAACGCGGTAGATAGACCTATATCATAGTACTTCCCCGCGATACTCCAGACATTTTTATCGGAATCCCCATAAGGGTAGCAAATAGCATTCACATAGCGTAACCCCTTGGCTTTTATTGATGACTTTGAGCAGCGTAGCTCGTCGTCGAGTTCCTTAGATGAAAGCAGACTTAGGCGAGGATGCGTCATCGTGTGGGAGCCAAAACTGATATGATGGTTCGACATTTCAACACAATTAGCCCAGCTAAGCCCATGGGATGTAAGCACCTGGCCCGCAACATCCAATACCGCTTGCGTAATATCCATAGCTTCATCGTAATGCTGCTCCTTGATGACCTCGATAATCCTATCGACATTCCAACCCGAATAAATGGTTTGGCCCACCAAGGGACAAAGCAGCAGGTTTATGGCATCTACCTGCGACTGTGTCAGGTCATTGCAACTCAGCGCATCACCCAAATTTTGCCACCAGAAGCCCGCCTCGCTATCAATATAGTCACTACTCAAAAATATAGTGGCCGGTACTTCCAGCGACTTTAGTATGGGGAAAGCATGAGTATAGTTATCGTACCAACCATCATCGAAAGTAATACAAGCATAGGGCCTTTTCCCTTTCGACTCACCAGAGTTCTGTATATCTATCATTTCTTGCAATGAAATAATCTCAAAACGCGACTTCACGCCCACAAGGAACTGCCTCAGCGCTACATCACTCACGGCAATAGAGCGTTGAAACGTTGCCGCTTCATATTCAGACTCACTCAATACGCGATGAAAGGTAAATACCGTACAATTCCCTGGCAACAGTAGTCTATCCAGCAAGTACTTGCTTAAATAACCCAGCATTCCTTTTGCAATATTTCTTGGCATTAGCGATTTTGTTCCGGAGACCAGAAGGTAAATCGCTTACCTTTGATAAATTGAATGATACCAAATCCTAGCCCAGCACTGCTTAACAATAAGAAACCAGCCATTGAGAAAATTTTAGGTAAACGCTTTCCGCCGTCGAGTAATCCTGCAACCGCTCCGATATAAAACGCTAACTGCACAGCGAATAGTGCATTGTATATCTCTCCTTGCCCTATTAATAATGCGTTAACAGGCAATAGCAGTAAGGCAAAGAACGGAACAAAGCGTCGGATTAGCTTATGACTAAGTAGGCATAGTGAATAGATACCGTAGCGCAACGGATTAAACAGCTGTTTCCGGCGCCATAAACTAGTCATACCACGAACGGTCACTCGGATACGCCGACGCATTTGGTTTTTGGCCTTATCGACACCGTCATCATAAGCAATGGCTGATCCCTGATAGATCAACGAAGTACCTTTCACGATAGCGCCGGTACTGATATAAAAATCATCGGTGACGTCCTGGGGTATCTCATCAAACAGCTCACGTCGAATTGCAAATATGCCGCCGTCTGCTGATACCGCATTGCCCAACTTAGTTTCGCAATTTCGAATAAAGGCTTCATATTGACGATATAGTCGATCACCCATACCCAAATGCTTCGATGTTTTCCGAATACTTAAATGCCCTGACACCGCACCCACTGTTTTCATCGTAAAAGGGGAAATAAGACGCATCAACGTATCTTGAGTCCACTCGTTATCAGCATCACTGAACACCACGATATCGTTACTGGACGCTTTTACTCCAGCATTAAGGGCGGTAGCTTTTCCTCCTCGAGGCAAATCTAACAACCTAATTCTAGGGTTGTTATAGCCTTTTACGATGTCTCCCGTCTTATCGCTGGAGCCATCGCTTAACACCCACACGTCAAATTTATCCTCAGGATAGGTTTGACTCAACAGTGAATCTATCTTGGTAGAAATATAATCTTCCTCATTATAAGCGGCCACCAGAATACTCACCGTGGGGCCATCTTCGGTAGATTGCGGAATTGATTGGTAGCGCGATGTAAATCGGGTCACTACAAACAGTAACGCGGGATATCCCACATACCCGTAAAAACAAACAAACACCAGTGTAAAAAATAGTACTTCCATCATTTATGCCTCAATCGATTTTCTTTCAATTAGTTCTATAACCACTGACCAGCCCGCCACATGAAAGCGGAGCCAATACAACAAGGTAAACTGCAACATTCTTCCTACGGGAAAACGACTCACCGAACTCTTGATACTCAACAGTAGGCTTGGCACTAAAGAAACAACCAACAACCCCAAAGCAATACCTGTCTGTGACGTGATAACGCTACCCAGAATGATAAGCGCCAGCAGTACATGACTCATGGCAATAATAGGGAACCGCAATAGTCGTAAACTCATCCCCTGCCCCTTAATCAAGGCGACATGGGAATGCTGTCGCCAGTATTCTTTTCTCACCCATTCTTGAAATGTGCGCTCGTACCCAAGATGCGTCATATCCACACTGGGGTCTGATAGTACTTTAGCCCCCGCTTTCTTAAGTCGCATCACAAAATCTTTGTCTTCGCCCGTAATCAAGGTTTCGCTAAATCCGTTGACCTTTTCAAACCAGGGTCTATCCACAAATATATTCCGTCCCGGCAAACTATCTATTTCCATTAATCGATGACGTCGAGCCGATGCGCGTAACCCCCATATTTTCGCATACCAAGGAGCCGTTGCCGGAACATCATCAACAAATCCAACCACATCGGCCGTGTCAGCCTGATTATCCGGGTCAGTATATTGATCTAAACGATTCAGCCAATCAGTCGCAACCGCGATATCTGCATCGAGAAACAGCAAGTAACGACCACGGGCGCTTTTTGCACCCAAATTGCGCAGCGCCGATATTCGTACATTAGGCGTCTCTATTACGATGGCACCACAGCCTAAGGCTAATGCTTGAGAACCATCGGTCGAACCGTTATCCATCAGCAAGATTTCGACGTCGCTTCGATTGACCATAACGCGTTGGATGCTGTCCAACGTCTTAGATAACACATGGGCTTCATTAAAACAGGGGATGATAATTGAATATTTCATTAGTTATCCCTACCTTCAACTAACTTTGCTTGCTGCATAAAACCACTGGATAACGCCAGCAACATCCAAAAATATTTATTGTTCAAACCGGTTAAGAACAGGAAGAATAGAATAACGGCTAAGTACGCCGCCCCAGTTTGGGTAATCAGGGTTGCTTTTTCCCATTGGTTCGCAGCAATCATTCGAGAGCGAGCAATACTAAACTGCCTTAATCCTATTAGAATAATACCGCACAGCGCCGCAAAGCCCGTTAGCCCAGTCTCCGTTAGGGTTTCTAGATAGGTATTATGAGCACGTCTGAATAGCTCTGGCTCCTTACTACTCACAGAGAATGCCGTTGCATATCCACTTTTTGCATAGTGCACCGGAAATGTTCCCGGACCCGAGCCAATAATGGGATTGTCTTTAAATGCTTCCATGCCCACCACAATATAGGAAGTACGCCTTCCCAATGAGCGATCATCAAAGGAGCGAACGCCGGAGGTAATATTAGCAAGGGATAAAATACGATCACGATAACTTTCAGGCATCGAGATAAACAGAGCCACCATAAGCATCGCACCACCAATGACAATCAGACCAACTTGGGGGCCCTTGAGTTTCTTTAGCACTTCACGATAGTGATAACCAATAAATGCGAAGACAATTACCAGTACAACAACTCCCGATCGGGACAGCGTTTTTTGAAATGCAAACAAAATTAACAATAGCAGCGCGGCCCAACCCAATTTCACTATACGCCGCCTATCTTGTAGCAAGAGGTGAATACACATAGGCACTGCAGTAATGAGTAATAAGGCGAAATAATTGGGATCGGTAAGCAAACCTATCGCCCGATCCTCTACGGTATGAGCGCCACTCACAAGCGCAAGAAAGGCCGTAATGGAGACACTTATCACCACTGTTATCATTAACCACTGGATATTAATCCTAGATTTAATGCCCAGCGTTATAAAGAAAATACTGATAGCCGTCACTAACTGCCGAAGACTATGGGTGGACAACTCGGGGTACAGCGACCACACACTGCTGACAGAAAATGCAAAGACTAGCAAACCGATAGGCCACCAAAGAGGCGTTTTCATCTCAGAAAGTGGAATCTCCTTACGTATCAGCTTCAGACCAACAATTAATATCAATGCTGCCCCGATAAACTTCGCGCCAGTAAATAGTTTATTACCGGCAAACAATCCTTCTAACGGTACTAAAAATGCCAACGCCAACACGCCATACTCTGGGTAGCGGTAAAGAACAATTAATCCGATAAGTGCAAGGGGCAACCCAGGTGCAAGAAAGAAGAACTTTGTTGTAAGCAACCCTGCGCACAACAACATCATTAACACGCCACTGACAATATATAGAACGTTCTTAATCATTGGCAGCACTCACGATAGCGCTGCCGGTAACCTTCCAGCTGACTATTGAGGCTGTAGTACTCGTTTATTCGCTCAGCACCCGCATTAGCAATATCAGCATGAGTACTAGGCTTATCCAACAACTTCGCACATTCCGCCGCGATTGCCTTAGCATCTCTCCCATCCGCAATCAGTCCACACTGATTATTGGGAATAATCGATGGCATACCTCCCACCCGAGTTGATACAACAACACATTGTCGCATCATTGCCTCTAGCACGATCATTGGCGTGCCTTCCGTGTGTGATGTAAGCAGTAAAATATCCGCCGCCAGCAGTAAATCTTCAATATTCTCGACAAATCCTAGCATCTTTACGTGCTGGTTTAATCCCTTATCCGATATAGCCTGCTTTACTTCACCTTCTAACGGACCTTCACCAGCAATCACTGCCACAACGTGTTGGCCAGACAGTATTAGCTTCTCAATAGTATTGATAAACAGTATTGGGTCTTTTTCTTCACTGAGACGACCAGCATAAAGTACTATCGACGCATCTTTCGTTATAGCCAATTCATCAGTAATTCGTACTTTGGCGTGCGCACTGTCGAAATTTTTGGGTGTTGGCACACCATTTGGCAGCAAGACTAAACGAGACTTATCCACCCCAAATCGTTGATATCGATTTTGGATGTCACTGGATACACATAATATTTGATGGATATTTGCCCATCGGCAAAACGCCATGTCTATCCAATTATAGATTCGTGATTTTAGATTACGGGCGGTAAAACCGTGCTGAGATACAATAACGCTTGCGCCATGCAGCCGCTGAAAAAAACAGGCAATGACAATTTCTTTGTAACCATGTGCATGAATCACAAAATTCTCGTGATCGCACTTGATCGCTTTCAGTGCACTCATCGCTTCCGATACAGTATTGGATGTAGTGTGAAATTCCCTATCAGCATTCACTACGTGCTGCTTAAAAACATCGATAGACTCAAGATTTTTCGTCAAGCAAAGCACCGAGGTATCGAGCGATCCTAGCGCCGCACATAGATTTGCCACAACACGTTCAGCGCCATAAAAACCTGATGCGCAGATGAGATGAACTACCCGCGGTTCTATTGAATTAGCCATTTCCAGAATCCAGCGGGTTTGTGGCTAAACGGCGTATCCGGTTCAATATCAACATCATCAAAAACCGCAATCACAGGAATATCTAACTGAGCAGCCACTTGCTCCGGATAGCGAAAACGATTATCAAACATCTCTCGCAGTAATCCCAAGGTTAGTGCAATAAACCCACTGGTTATGAAACTAATAATTAACACCAGAATTCGCTTGGGTGAACTGGGTTCTAATGGCATCGCCGCTAAACTAAGGATTCTAACGTTCGACAAGTCTTCTAGGTTAGCGATCTTTTCCGAACGTCGCTCTTCATACTGCTGGCTGTATTTGAAATACGCGTCATTGACCGCATTCAGTTCGGTAATAATTCCCGCTTCTTGCGCCTGCACTGCTTTCAATACTTCAGCTCGGTCTTTGAACAATTGTATTCGTGATTTTTTGCTTTCAATGATCGTATCAAGCACCTTAATGCCTTCATACCGCTCTAGAATCCTATTTTCTACCAACGTAATTAGGCGGATTTTCTGCTGCTTCAGCTGATTATAAGGCCTGGTAACTTTGGCACTTCCTTTGCGAAATGCCAACTTCGCGTTAGCGTGCTCTGATTGCAAGCTGGAAATTTTCAGTATCTGATCTTTCATTTCAGTATCAACAAAAAACTCGTTGCTACCCGTACTGGATCCACCAAACGAATAAGGAAAGGATATTTTCGATACATCCGAGACCTTAAGGTTTTCCAGCTGTTCTTTCAAATAGCTTAGCCAAGCATTTGCTTCTAAGCGATTATCCAGCACATTATTAAGCTCATTACTTTCATGATTAATACTCTCCAGTATTAACGCCAATTCATCTTTAGTATTTGTTACCGCATAGCGCCCAAACAGTTCAACTTTTTTAAGTTCCAAAGAAACCAAACGATCTTTGTAGCTATTTTTCTTTCTTAGAAAGAAGTCTTCCGGTGCTTCGTTGAGCAGTAATTCATTGCGTTTTTCAAGAAAATTACTCATCAATTTATTAACAAATAGCAGCGCGGTCTCTTTATTTTCGGATTCATAATTAACAACAATAACGTTGGACCCTGGTATTGTTGATACTTCAAGGCTATCTAGGGCAATTTTGGTTAGCTCTTCAATAGCGGCTAGCCGTTCATCTTCGACCACCTCCGTAAACCATGATTTTATTGGCTTAACTATATTGTTTCTAAGGGGATTCTTAATCCAGGTATCAAGTACACCATATTCAATTTTCAGCTTCCCTTCATCATACAGGTCGGCCGCCGTTTTTCGGATAAGCGGTACAGACCGAATAATATTATTTTCCGTCTCCATATCCGTAAGGCTCACTGGAATATACCGCGCACTGGTTCCACCTGTAATATCGCCTCGAATACCCTGCTGGATCTTTTTCGAAAGAACCACAATTTCACCGGTCAGGGTATACTTGGTCACCACAAAAAAAGGCACCAATATCGATATAGCAATACAAATCATAAAAAGTCGACTAATAAACGGAAAATTAGCAAATATAACGCCTAATATTCCCCGAAAGTAGTTTCTATCCTGTTGTTCACTCATATTTGACTCCACGTTTATGCTCGAGACGATTATTCATTGTCGTCCTCAAAACGAGTAGGATCATCTATGCGGTAGGACAGTGTTGCTCCCACGCCACGGAACATCATAATATCACTAATATTACGCATGACCTGAGCGGTATTACTTAGACGAGTTCTAGGTACATAAATCACATCTTCTGGAGACAGCATGGCAGTGAGCGCGCGCCCTTTACCATTCAGCGCGTTCTTTACGTTGAATACTTTTGCCACCATTTCGTTATTTTCTTTTCTTAGTGCAACAACCGTACTTAGCTCTGCATCATGATTTGCTCCACCAGCCATCGCAATCGCCTGAAACAATGATGTAGAACCGGACACACGATGGCCTCCAGGATTATTCACTTCACCAAAAACAAAAATCTGTCGTGCGTGGCTTTTCTGCAGTAATACGTCAATACTCATTCGCTTATTGATCTTAGCGTAACGAGCATTGGCTTCATCTCGCAATTGAGAAACTGACTTATCTTTAATAGAGATATCCCCTATCATCGGAAGAGATATCTTTTGATCTTGTCTAACCGTAATTAATCGTGCCTGCCCCATATTCGGATGATCTAATGAGGCACGTATCTCTTTTAGGTGCACTTGGTATTCAACGAGTGACACAAAGAACGACGGGTCCTTAAGAATCGGCTTATATAGTTGCTTAATCGTCGACTTAGCCTGATCCACAGATATACCTGCGACTTTTACATCACCAACAAAAGGTAGAGAAATATAACCATCGGGGCGAACTTGATGAATATTATCGTATTCAGAGGCTGTTAAGAACATCACGTTCAGTTTGTCGTGGGGTTCAATCAAATAGAGTTCATTAGATAACGTATCAAAGTGATACAGCACGTCTAGCACATCATCGGCTTGCAGCACATAATCAGTGGCATCCACATTGACCTGCGGTGCTTTAGTACCAAAATGATGTAACGGTATCGAATAGTCTTTTGCTTTTGGAAGCGTACCGCATCCCAATAGGCTCATCGCGAAAAATAGCGTAACGATAGTTTTCATTATTCAGCGTCCTAAATTACAGTAAATCGTAGACCCATTGGGGAACATAGTAGCGGCGCCTGTTATAAATGGCACCAATCACATTCGCACCCGCTTGAGTAAGCTTGGCTTTTGCAGAGTTTGCCACTTCAACTCGGGTATCATTATTCTTGAGGACCAATACAACACCATCAAACGCAGCCGCAAGAGCAAGCGGTTCGTTGTGTTTATGAATCGGTGGGCCATCATAAATTACATAGCTATAGTTTTCAGTCAGGGTATCGATTAGTCGCTTAAGTTCTACCCGCTCTCCTCCCATAGGGTTACTCGAGGGCGTCACACCAACAGGGATAACATGAAATGGTTCATTTTCTATCGTATGAATTGCTTTTTGAGGTGACTCTCTATAACCAGGGATATTCAGATCTGAAAACCCCATTTTTCCTTCCAACCCCATTTGTTCAGTTAACGAATTGGAACCTGGATTACCATCAATAATAATTACATTTTCAGAAATGAGGGCACTCAGTGCTTTTGCTAACGAATAAGCACACGTTGTAGTGCCTGCGCCTTTATGGGGAGAAGCCACATAAAGAGATTTTATTTTGTGATCCAATATCGCCGAGGTTAGATTCAGCTTGCTGGGGTCCAGTATTTTCATTAGTAGGCCCCATCACCTTTGAGAACTGCTAACGGTGTTTTCACCAATATCTTAAAATCCTGGTATGGACCCTGCTCCTGAATATAGCGTCGATCCAAAATCACCCGTCCATTAAAATCAATATTGCTTCTACCGGATACTTGCCATATTCCAGTAAGCCCAGGTAGCGAAGCCAATCGAGCGAGATGATGCTCTTCGTATTTATCTACCGAAAACGATGTAGGACGAGGACCAATAACGCTCATATCACCATTTAACACATTAAAAATTTGCGGCAGTTCATCGAGGCTGAATTTTCGTAGAAATACACCAATAGGGGTAATACGCGGATCTTTCTTAATTTTGAAATCAGGCGAATCACCTGCGTGATGACTGAGATGCCCTAGCTGCTGCTTTATCTCTTCCGCATTGTGAACCATCGTTCTAAACTTATACATCTTAAAACGCCGCCCCATAAAGCCGGTTCGATATTGCGCAAAAAATATAGGCCCCTTACTCGTCAACTTAACCGCGGCGATGATTGCAATAAATAATGGTGACAGGATTAAAAAAACCAAAATCGCAATGCCTGCATCGATAACACGCTTCGTTCTCGATAAATTCCACCCGGTACGTCCCCGCTCACCGTTTACCCAGTGCTGCGGCACAAAATCCACTTGATGCTCTATCTTTTGCCTAAGGCTTTCGTCTCGAAAAGCCTCAGAACGTACAACATTCGCTTGGGTCATTGAACTATTTCCGATAAATGCCGAGGATTATTCGATTCTACTGCTCATAAATGCAGCATACATTGTGAATTGCGTCACAGAATAGTGATTATTTATTAGTTAATCAATCTGACTTCATAGTATTTAACATTACTTTACAATCCTGCTAACTTCTCCGGACAATTGCCCCCATATGTCGCAAAATTCTTCGAAAAATAGCGTAAAAAGGCTAGTTTTTGGCAGAAAAACAGCTACTATAGCCGCGACCTTCCGATAGAACTGTACTATTTTCGTCCAATAAGTGCCTTAACAGACCAGATACCGGACGTCAGTACCATTTATTAAACTTGAATAGTTGGCTATTTTATGTACCGGTTTTCGCTATCTCCTACTCTTACTGGCCTTGTTACAGAACAAGAGTACAAACAGCTGATAGATGGCAGTGTAGATGCGACAGTGTTTAATGATTGGCCGTGGCTAACGACGGCAATTGAACACTTACCGAAGAAACATCAGTTCACCGCAATAACTATCCGCGACAATCAAAATAACCTGGTGGGGTTCTTGGCCCTTCAAATAACGCCCGAGTCTCTCCACGGCATTCCAGCTCGAGTCGCTCGCTTTGTGCAATATCCGCTAGGAGATCGAATCTCCATTTTGTTATTGCCTGATCACTTAGCTGCGTGGCCAAAATTACTCGATTACCTACACCAGCTATCGGGTCCTTTTTGGGACTGTATGATTTGGAACGAATGGACAGATAGCCAAGGACTAGTGGATGCCTCATTGCACTGGAGCAAACGAAAAAATAGCCCCGTGTTCAACCGCGTCACTTCCCATTGTCCAATTTTGTCATTGGAATCGATCACAGAAGAAGAGATGAGCGCAAGCTTTCCATCCAAAATGCGCACTGATCTTCGCCGAAGAAAAAAGAAACTGGATAAACTAGATAGCGAAATACTTCATCTACGGCCTTCCGTTGAACAAGTTCAAGACCTTGTTAATGAAATGAGAAACACAGAGGCCTTAAGCTGGAAAGGTGATGAGGGCGTAGGGATATTTAACGACCCAGAGACCCATGATTTTTTCAATTCAGTATCAAAACGCCTAGCAGCCAGCGACCAGTTAGACCTGAGTATTATTCATATTGACGGGGAGCTTGCGTCGTATAAATATGGATTCTATTTTAGAAATGTATTCTACGACTATAGCATCGGGTATTTACCACAATATTCTAAATTAGGCTTAGGAAGGGTCTTACTCAATGAGTTAGTCAACTCATCACTCCGAAATGGCTACGATGCAGTTGACGCTTCTCGAGTCGGCTCCGTTACCCAGCATCTATTGTTTGAACGTACTGAGCAGGTCACCCCTCATTATCGCTTTTATTTCTTCGGAAAAGGATTAAAAGGGAAGCTTCTTGAATTTGTCGTCACACGGCTAAAGCCCATGCTAAAAAGGCTACGGGAACAATACCGATCCAGACAACAAGACCAACAAAACGCTGCACTCAAAGCAGAAAAATAGATTTAACAAGAGCACAGATCCTATGGCTATTCTATCAAAAATTTCTTGCCTGCTATTCAAGATGGCTAAACTATCAAGAATCAATACCAAACCAAATATCGCGCTAACATTCATGTCATTTACGTTACTTATAGTGTCAACGAACAGTTTTGCAAATCACATACCAAAGCCAACACAACAGATGGTACCCCTAGTACAAAGCTGTCAAACACCAGGACTTGTAGCGCTCACTTTTGACGACGGCCCCTCCGATAATTTCACCCGCGTATTATCCATACTCGATTCCCACAATGTTAAAGCAACATTTTTTTTAGTGGGTAAGAAACTGGAGAAACAGAACTATATCGAACTCGCGCAACAAGCTATTACAGACGGTCATCAAATCGAAAATCACAGCTGGGATCATTCCGACTTCCTCACACTATCTGATGCCCAAATAACCGAGCAAGTAAGTAAAACGAATGAAATACTATGGAATACGCTAAGGGTCATTCCCCGCTTTGTCAGACCACCACATGGTCGCATTGACGTACCTGAAGCAATGCCTATATGGAATCTAGGATACGGTATCGCACTCTGGAATTTAGATCCTAGGGATTATAAATCGACATTATTTTGGGGCCCTCAACAAGTATTTGAACGCATTGAAGATGCGCTAGAACCATCATCCCCCGCCACCGATTCGTTCGTGATTTTAATGCATGATTTTAGTGCAACGAGCACAGACAAACTTAGCGATATTATTATTCTTATCAAACAACACGGTTATACGTTAGCAACACTGGACGAATGCGTTATTAATAGCGAAGAGGATTCTCACTAGAAGGGCTAGCACCAGGCCAGTCTGAAAAGTGTCAGTGGTGAAGATATCTATAGATCAATACGCCTTCCACAGCGCTATATTTTTCCTTCCCTACACTATTCAGTCTGGCTGAATAAAATCTGGCTCCGCTAATACATTCCTTTGCTTAGTTCTCCATATTCATCAACGCTTTTGCTATCTCTTTAAACAGAGCTGCGACATTGAGTGGCTTCCGTAAATAGGTCAACACATTGAGCGTACTCGCCGTGTTGAGTTCATCTTCTCTCGATGTTGAACTCAACATAATAAATTTGGCATCCGGTGCAAATTGTTCTATCTCAACGATTGCGTCAAGCCCGCTTAGGCGAGGCATCAGTTGATCCATGATGACAAGGTCAGGATTAAACTCTCTGTATTTTTCGATCGCTTCATCACCATCACTGGCGATCTCCACATGAAAACCAATTTTTGTTAATTTTTTGATCAATATCTGGCGGACCATCAATGAGTCATCCACCACCAGGATCTTCTTTCCTATCAGCGCTTCAAAGCTCTCATCAATAAACACGACCTCAAAAAACAAACTACTCACATCCAATGCCATGGAAATGACCGTTCGATCACTGCCGCAATTTTGACCATTTAGTGAGATATTTCTAATGACTTCGGTAGGCTCAAAACTGGCACTAAACCCAAGCTCTTCCCATTGAGTCAATGCGACACCTACAGCAGTGTTCATAAATTCGCTTAGATAATCGTCCCTGTAACCCACAACCTCAGGAGCCCCTGACTTATTGGCGACTGACATAGCAACACTGTTTGCACATTCTTCATCACTAAAAGCAAAGTTAATGGTGCCCTTGATATTTCTATGCAAGTGCTTAAATTTCACCACATATACCAATGCAAAATGACAATCAGGCCTTTGCTCTTTCTTGATAAAGGTGTCATGAATATTAAGGCTCGTCATCTGGCCCAATACTATTTCCAAATCCTTTGCGATAGACTGCAAATATTTGTCATACATATATCTCACCTCAGTTTTCTAACATTACACTGGCAAAATAGTGACGCCCTTGATCAGGGGCCAACCGTACGATAGTACCGCCTGTTAAATCACAAAACTACAACTTTCTATGTATTCTGTTTTCTGATAATTCCGTCATAATTCACTGACCTTTTTTGGACGAACACTCGATTATCAATATGATTAAGCGCAGTTTACAATTTTTGGCCGTCGCCGCCGCCACATACTATCTCGTTGTCTCTATTGTGGTTCATTATTTCCTCGCAGAACTCGTGTTTAAGACACCTCCTCGGACAGAAACCCATGAAGACAGCCTGGTCACAGTCGCACACAATGGTAATGAAGTATTAATCCGTCGATACAACGCAATCAATACGCAAAATAATGCCTGCGCAATCTATTTTCCTGGTCGGCATGGAGGTATCCCGCGCTACGAAAAAGAGATCTTCGGTCATGCCAATGCCCTAGGCATCACCATTTATGCACTATCTCTTCCGGGTTATGAAGGCGCCAAAGGGGTCAGCACTGAACAAAGCGTGATCGCCACCACAAGAGAAGCACTTGAACACATCGAACAAAATACACCCTGTAATCTTTCCGATGCTGTTTTTGTCGGACGCTCTTTAGGATCCAGTATTGCCCTACTTAATGCGATATCTTTTAAACCGAAAGCAATATTATTGGATTCTACCGGCCCCTCCTTAGCAACAACCATTCGAACGACGCTACACAAATCACTGCTCGGCAAACCAGCCACACTACTCCCGATCGAGAAATTGCTACAATTTGACCTACCCATGATATCCATGATCAAACAATTAGAGGATACTCCAATCGTCATATTCCAAGGTGCTCTCGACTCACTCACACCCTATGACGATATCGCCACTGCCGTCGCAGGACACAACAACGTGACGCTGATCAAAATCTTCGACGCGACCCATAATGATGTGCATATAAAAGCCCGACCGCTCTACCTTGAGCAATTAACTACGCTAATTGGGAAAAACAAATCCCTCGCACGTGCCACTTTATGACAGGTACAGCCACGAAAACGCTATTTTTTTCGGTATCGACTACGCATGCCCCCTAGCAGTGCAATACCAAGAATGAATATTGATAGCGATGATGGCTCAGAAACAACAATGACAGAAGAGCTGGCACCCGCCGTACTTGCAATACTGACATTACTTTCTTTCCATAATAGAAAACTAAAAGCTAGACATGCTAGCGATACTGCAACAATTTTTTTTAATCGCTTGCGGCGTAAATCACCCGCGTCATTAGAAGATCTTGCCATAGGAAGCCCCTCAATTCTCCCTTCGATACGTTGAAGGAAGTGAGTTCTACTTGCATTCCTTGTGCCATGACTTAATATTCAAAGACTTACCGATACGACTAATCCGTTACCCATTCAGAGTGTAAAACTATCTGACACCTCTTATAAGCATAAGTAATATGGAGTGCCAGTCTCTTCCTTACACCCTCGACAATCCCTCAACCCTCTCAGCGCTTACGCAAAAAAAAGGCCTTCACTGTATTCAGCGAAAGCCTTTTTAATCAATCTAGAAGCGATATATTAGATCGCTGATCGAGCACCACCATCAATAAAGATATCTTCACCGCTGATATAGCTTGCTTCATCAGACGCTAAGAACGCCGCTAGCGCTGCCACTTCATCGGCAGTACCTCTACGGCCTAATGGCTGAAGATTTGCCAACAAGCGACGGTTAATCTCTTCTGGGAATCGAATACCTTGAACCAACGGGGTTTCAATACCACCTGGGCATATGGCGTTAGCACGCACACCATCGG
Organism: Gammaproteobacteria bacterium 45_16_T64; assembly: GCA_002162955.1. Taxonomy (GTDB): domain Bacteria; phylum Pseudomonadota; class Gammaproteobacteria; order Pseudomonadales; family Ketobacteraceae; genus 42-54-T18. The sequence continues at coordinate 13,588 of MABD01000052.1, read as the reverse complement.
CTTCAAATTCTTGTGCAATACATTTGGTAATCGCCAGTACCGCAGCTTTAGATGCACAGTATGCGGTTTGATAAGCCGTCATTGTCTTAGAGTTCAATGATGCGAAGTTAACGATGTTGCCTTTGGTTTTCTTAAGGTGGGGAATCGCTTCACGGCAAAGGGTAAATACGCTAGTCATGTTGATAGACATAAAACGTTGGAAGATATCATTGGTTAATTCTTCCAAGTGATAAAATCCTGCGATACCCGCAACGTTCACCAACACATCTAACTGGCCATAGGTTTCAACAGCATTCGCCACTAACGCCTTACAAGACTCTTCTTCCATTGCGTTGAAAGCAAACGCTGAACACACACCACCAGCGGCATCTATTTCTGCGGCTGTGGCTTGGTTACCTTCTTCGTTAATGTCAGCCAATACCACTTTAGCGCCTTCTGATGCTAAACGTAGTGCGGTCGCCTTACCCATACCAGAAGCCGAACCTGTGACAATTGCAACTTTACCTTCAAATCTACTCATTGTGTTTCTCCAATTTTCTAAACTGTTTCAAATCAATTTTTTATAAATGCAGGCAACAGGCTTATACGCTGTAACCACCATCAACGAATAACAATTGGCCAGTCACGTACTTTGATCGGTTCGATGCAAAATAGGCCGTGGCTTCAGCGATATCTTCTGGTTTGCCAAAATGTTTAATGGGCAGGCCTGCAAGCACAGCATTTTTCCATTTGTCGTCAAACACACCTTCTGCTTCGAGACGTTTAAAGATACCGGTTTCAATAACACCTACCGCAACACTGTTCGCGCGGATGCCATGAATACCCTCTTCTTTAGCCATGTACTGCACTAACGCTTCATTCGCCGCTTTTGGTGCCACCGACAATACATCTTTTGGTGGTGTGCGACCCAATCCAGCGGAAGAGATATGTACCAGAGAGCCGCCATCGTTGGCTCTAAAGTGTGGGATTATGTTTTTAACGATACGGAAGAATCCATTAAGATCGCTCTCAATGACTTCGTCCCATTGCTCATCGGTTACTTCTGCAAGAAACGGCTGTTTAATATCAGAGCCCGCCGCAACAACAACACTATGAATGCGCGCATGCACTTCTGCTGCATCACTGATGGCCGCGATAATCTGGGCTTTATTAGCAATATCCACTTGGTGAATTGAGCATTCAACACCAAGCTTTCGAATCTCTTCTGCGGCCGTGATAGCTTTATCTTTATTCGAACGATAGGTAATCGCGACGTCACTGCCACCTTCAGCAATTCTGGTTGCGATCGATGCACCAATACCACCACTACCACCAAAGATTAAACATGCGCCGTCATCAAATTCTTTTATCATTGTTAGTATCCTTTGCCCTATAGGCATTGTTCTATAGGCTTAGTCGTATAAGACAGCCTTTCAGCTGCCTTTCGCAATCCAATCTATTTAAGCAGTCTCTACCGAAGAAGCGTTGCTCTTAGTGCTCGCCTGCGTCAACCCGTCAACCACTCGGTCACCACCGGCCATATGCTTCGCGGCTAGATAACCATAGGTCATTGCTGGACCCAAGGTTGACCCTGCGCCAGGATATTTGCTTCCCATGACCGATGCGGCAGTATTACCGATCACATACAACCCTGGGATGACGCCACCATCTTCTTTAAGCGCGCTACCGTTCACATCCGTACATACACCACCCTTAGTACCGATATCACCGGGATGTATAGGTATGGCATAAAATGGCGGTTTTGCAATGGGTGCGATACACGGATTTGGCTTAGTACCCGCATCACCGTAATAACGATCGTAATAACTTTCACCACGCTGGAAATCGAGATCTTTACCCGTCACCGCATATTCATTATTTTTCTTAATTGTATCCGCAAGCCCAGCTGCATCCACATCGATTAACCCTGCGAGCTCTTCAATAGTGTCGGCTTTTTTCAGTACCTTCCATATACGCTTGGATAACTGCCCATCTGGCATGGTGTAACCAGGAACAATAGGACCGAAAGGAAACTTATGCCTAAACGTCGCGTCAAATACAACATGGGATGGCACGGTTGGCGCTTCGGGCGTATTGGCTTGATAAAATGCTAATCCCGATTCTAGGTAAGGTGCCGCTTCATTAGCAAAACGTTTACCCACTTTGTTTACAATCACTAAGCCGGGTAACGAGCGTTCGGCAAAAATAATATAAGGACGATCCCAACCTGGGATACTCACAGATGGTGCCCACCAAGCGTGTTCCATTAACGCTTTATCTGCGCCTACTTTTTCTGCCGCTAAAATACCGTCGCCAGTATTATTGATTTGCGAACCACTCCATTCAGAGCTGGTTGGCTGAGGTAAGTACTGTTCACGCATCACTTGATTATGCTCAAAACCACCGGCACCAATCACTACGCCACGCTTGGCCTTAACACGAACGGTTTCACCGTCACGATCAATCACGGCACCTACCACCACACCGTTTTCTTCAATCAGTTCCGTCATTGGCGACTTTAACCACAGATCGATATCACGATCCAGCATCGACCAACGTAACTGACCTGAAAGTGCATTACCCATGGTAAGGCGACGTGAACGCGAGCCCTTTAAGCGACCAGGAATATCCAAGTAATAACGCAACACCATAAGCACCAGCGTAAACATCCACCCCTTAGCTTGGGTTAGAAATGCACGGCCTTCTTTCATGGTCATGGTGAACTTACCCATCACCTTGACTTGTGATGGTTGCGCTCGCAACTTACCAAAGTGCTTGCCTAATTTTGCCGCGCTCATAGGTGCAGGCTGATGGGTTCGATGACCTTCTTTACCGCCCGGCATTTCAGGGTAGTAATCGGAATACGGTACCGTTTCAAATTTGACGTGAGAATGCTTCGCCATGTACTCGAGCATTTCAGGCGCTTTCTCAACATAGCCGCGCAAACGCTCCTCAGACACTTCTTCGCCGATCACGGCTTTAAGGTAGGTCAGTGCTTCGTCAGCAGAATCTTTAACTCCTTCAGCGCGTGCATAATGGCTGTTAGGAATCCAAATACCGCCACCAGACATTGCTGATGTACCGCCGTATTCATCACTCTTTTCAACCACTAGTACGTTCTTAAGCCCTTCTGCATTGGCAGCCACTGCCGCCGTCATGGCACCTGCGCCAGACCCTACCACAAGGACATCCACTTCCTGGTCAAATTTCTGTGTCGATTGCATGGGTTTCTACCCCTCTTATTAATACCCGATGCAAATCATTATATGAGGCTGGCATAATTATGCAACAATATTGCAAAATAACTGTTTATATGAACACCAAGAGACAACGCTACTACGGCAACTACTTGTTTTTATTCATATTTTCGCGGTGTGCAATAGGAGAAACTCCGCTCCATTTCTTGAAGGCACGGCCAAAATTTGATGGGTCAGAGTAACCCAACAGATAGCCGATCTCCTGAATCGATAATGCCGAGGTTTCCAGATGCTGTACCGCGAGCTGATATTTCAACCGATCCAATATGGCATTAAAACTGGTCCCCCTTTCCAATAACCGACGACGCAAGGTACGAGGGGACATCGACAACTCGCCGGCCATATGTTCAAAGCTAGGGTAGCCCCCCTGAAACCTAAGTAGGTTTTGCTCGATACGCTTCTCTATCGACACCGATTTTCCAATGGAGGCCATCTCCTCCTCGCAACGCTGGGTCGCATGCATATGGACATTCTTATCTGCCATCGCCAAGGGGGTATCAAGACCCATTGCGGGATAATGCAGGCGTGTTTCCTCCGCATCAAACACCACAGGACAGCCTAAAATAGGCTCAAACATCGACTCATAGGCGGGGGCACTAAAGGCAAGTTCCACTTTATTAAGGCTCAATTGACGATTAGTGATAAAACTGATGACCGCCACCAACCCAGTGACCACGGTCTCCAAATAGCTAATGCGAATTGCCCCGAGTACATAACGCTCTGAGAACGTGATGATCAGCTCATCTGGCCGCGTTTCTAACGTCAGTGCTGCCAAGGGGGTGCGCGTCTCGAAATAGCGAATCGCCAACCCCATTCCTTGCTCGACATCGGCACTGCTGAGTATCGCATGACTGAGGTTACCATGGGTCATCACCGTCAACTGACTACCCAAGTACAACCCCAACGCTGGCTCTTGGCTTTCTTCTACCGAGGCCAGTATCAACGCGCTAAATTGCTGATAACTAAACTGGCCTTCTGGGTCATTCAATAACTCAGCGCTAATACCACAGTTTTCCATCACTTTCGTACGACTCCCCCCCCTAGAATCCACGATATCCAACAGGTGTCGCATATAATTCACAGGCAATAACAAGGAATCAGGATTTTCAATATCAGGCATAGCAAACACGGACTCTCAACGGAAATTCTCACAATAGTAGCCTATTTAGCCAATTGTGGCCAAAAATGACCGATCAATGGTGCGTTACTGATCTGTATTGCAAACCAGATTCCCCAGATACTAGTATCACACCCAACGCATCCCATAGAGCATTCAGGCAATAAGAGCACACTGAGAGGATTTCCTATGTTTTCGATGTTAAAAGAAAAGTTCAGTAAACAACCACGAACCGTCGCCATCAATGGGGAAAATCACGTTGTGGCCAATCCCGGCGAAACCATTCTCCAAGCAGGCTTACGCCAAAATGTACGCCTACCCCATAATTGCCGCGTGGGCGGTTGTGCCGAATGCAAATGTAAGCTGGTCAGTGGCAAGGTAAAAGAACTCACTGAAAGTGCCTACGTCCTCTCCACTGAGGAATTGGACGAAGGCTACATTCTTGCCTGCCAGAGTGTGCCCAAGAGCAATATTGAGATCCAAGTGGATCGTTTAGAGACTAACGGGCCTAATCATGAGGTGAAAACCCTTCGGGGCGAGATCGTTAGCCATAACCGGCTGACCCACGACATTGTACGCATCGATATTGCACTACCAGAGCCATTAGCCTATGCCAGCGGTCAATATGCTCAACTTAGCCTACCAGGAACCATTGACCAACCTCGCGCGTACTCCTTTGCCGCAGCAGAGTCAGTCGCCCAGGAAAGCTCATCCGTCAGCTTCTTTATTCGTGAAGTACCCGGCGGCGAAATGTCTACCCACATGCAAAACGATTCCGTCATCGGCAGCTCAGTTAACGTAGAAGGCCCCCACGGAGACTTCTGGCTACGGGAAGCGGAAGAGCCCATGTTATGTGTCGCCGGTGGCAGCGGACTGGCCCCGCTGAAGTCTTTATTAGAAGAAGCCGTTGCGAACAATACACAACGACCTGTCACGTTTTTCTTTGGTGCTCGCACCCAAGCGGACCTTTACTGCGTCGCAGACATTGAAAAACTCGCCAGCGCCTGGCCTTCGGATTTTCATTTTATCCCCGTACTTTCTGACGAACCACGAGACTCAGATTGGGAAGGACGTCGAGGGTTTGTAACGGATGCAATGGAGGGCAACGTTAGCGGCAATGAAAAAGTCTATATGTGTGGCCCACCCCCCATGATTGATGCCACCGTCACGTCGCTGCAAGCGTTAAGCATTAACCCCACGCAAATCTATTTCGATAAGTTTTTGGATCAAAGCCATACGCCCGATGCTGTCGCATAACCCGTTTTACTGAGGAGAGAACCTATGTTTCATTATTTAAAATACACACTATTTCATTTTCTAACGGTGCCGCTAATGATCGGCTTTACGTTGGGCGGCAGCGGACTGTATTTAGGCTTTATTTGTGCCGCAGGCATTGTGGTATTAGGGGATATACTGTTGGGAGATGATGAGTCCACACCCAAATTCAATAAGAGCGGACTGTTAACCATACAGCTATGGACTTCCCTGCCATTAATTTTGTTTATGAATTTTCTGCTGATGTGGGTTGTTGCCGATGGCGATCCATTAGGCTACGGCGCCTTAATCCAATCGTTAACGGGTTTCGATGCATTAGCGGCTAAAGCAACCAACACTATTCCCGGAATTATTGGTGCAGTATTAGGCTGCTCATTACTTTCCGCCATTGTCGGTACCATTGTTGGACACGAACTTACTCACCGAACCTGGGACCCAGTATCACTGCTTATTGGTCGTTGGTTATTGGCGTTTAGTTGGGACACCGGTTTTTCTATCGAGCATGTTTACGGGCATCACACTTATGTGGGTTCTGTGGAAGATCCAGCAACCGCGCCTCGCGGGCGCAATGTCTATCAGCATATTCTTATCTCGACTTACACCGGTAATGTCAGCGCCGCGAGCATAGAAGCCAAACGCTTACAGAAAAAACGTCAAGGTGTATGGTCTCTACATAACCGATACATTCGAGGGCTTCTGATGTCAGCGGTATTGGAAGTTGCAGCATTCGCATTAGCCGGATGGGAAGGTGTTGCGATCTTTACTATCTCTGCATTAGTCACAAAATCCATGCTAGAGATGGTGAACTTTATGGAACACTACGGCATTGTGCGTCATCCTAAATCACCGGTTCAACCGTATCATAGCTGGAATAGCAATAAGCGAATCAGCAGCTGGGGAACCTTTAACTTAACCCGACATTCGCATCATCATGCCGAAGGTGATGTACCGTTCCATGAGTTAAAGCCCTATGCCGAGGCTCCTATGATGGTTAATGGCCTATTGGGCACCATGTTCCTTACCCTTGTCCCACCACTTTGGAACAAGATAATGGTTTCTAAAGTACTCGAATGGGACCAGAAATACGCCAGTCAGGAAGAGCTTATTCTTGCGGATGAAGCCAACCAACGTAGCGGTATCAAGGCATTTCAAGCCGTATCCTATACCAACACATTAAAAACTGCCGCGTAATGACAATAAAATGAAAGTAAAAAGCCCTGATCTATCAGGGCTTTTTACTTTCATTTGACCGAATATTAAATTCCGTGTACCGCTCTTCAAGCGACGCCCCTAGCACAAACTCCCTTTTTGCTTTTAACAATTCAATGGCACATTCCGCCGTGCATAAGCCGCCTTCCACTTGATTACGACGTAATGCAAAATTGGAGGTGCGAGTTGTACGTAAGGATACTTTTGGCATCGACTGGAGGTAAGCACTTCGATTGATCATTTTTCTGGATTGTTGCCAAGTACCATCCAAAATGACGAAATGCTCAAAATCGCTGATATCTGATTCAGTCTCGTCTGAGGGGTAAAGTAACGCAACGGATTGACCCTCAATGAGATCTAATAAGGTCGCCGACGGTTCCGTTCGCTGCCACGTAATACGCGTCGCACGCTCTCCCAAACTATCGAGAACGATATTGCCGGTATTGGTTCCCTTAGCAAGCTCTCGCTCATGGGTAAGCAAGATAATATTCATCAGAGGGCTAGTTCATGAAATGTTAAGTCTTACCGCTTGTCGTCCGATAACGCTCAAGCTCCTGCAACAACCATGCTTTAGAAGTCACCACGTCTTCGCCTGCACATTTAATCTGGTAGGGCTTCTTAGACATGCTGCTTCGCGCTGCAGACAGATCAATAAATTTCTCGGCACTATCGATTTTGCTTTTGAAGTAATCATACTTTTTCTTAATATGCTCTACCGCATCCACGCCAGAATACTCGTTTCCATTGCGATCAAACAAACATGATGAGACAGAAATATAGTTCATCAAATAGTCGATCTCTTTTTTCATCGGATCTGCGAACACCGGTTGTGCCGCCAACAACAAAATAATGGATAGTACTTTCTTCATCTGACTTTCTACGCTCTCTGCCTAAATATATGTGCAATAACCTTCACTTTATATGCATATGCACGGCAGCGAAAGGCACATAATTATCAAAAATATTGGTAATATTCACACTTTAGAAAAGGTCGCTTGGCAACTCATCGTGACTCGGTATTGCCACACTGGGCTCATGCCACACCGCCTTTGATCCCGTATAACAATGTGACACTGCCTTACGGGTATAGTTCTCATCTAAGCAAGCCGTTGCAATACTCAAATAATCACCATTATTAGGGGCGTAATTCATCAGTCGTGAACCACAATGTGAGCAGAACGTTCGAATACCTCCGGTTGACTGGTACTCCTTGAGTAATGCTTCTCCCCGTTCAAACACGAGGCTACTCCTTACCGCAAACGCCTGTGTCGCATAATCTGCGCCATGGGAGACTCGACAACGAGAGCAATGGCAGTTCACTACCTTACCTGGCATTTCCTGCGCTGAGAACGCAATTCCTCCACATAAACACTGCCCTTTCATCGGTTGTTCCTTCATCGTAAATTCTTCCATTTCACTGTTTTTGAGGTCGACAAAATACATTTATGCAATATTATTGCAAAATAATGGTTTATTTGGATTTTGAATGGTTCTACAATCAAAAGTTATCATCAAAGCCTAGGCTACAACAGGGCTAGACTGGCACACAAGTACTTAACAAATTCATTTAGTTGCGATAGTTTACCAGATACTATTTCAACTAAAACTATAGACAAGGGATACATTCATGACATTACGACCTCAAGACCAAAGTTACCTCGGCGGTTCTGCCAGCCAACCCTTGCTGTACGAAACAATTGGCAGCTGTTTTGACCGCATCGCCAGCAAGTATCCCGATAAAGAAGCGGTTGTGGTCAAACACCAAGATATTCGATGGACATTTAAGGAATACCAAGCCCAAGTCGATGCACTCGCGACTGGACTATTGAAGCAAGGCATAAAGGCAGGTGATCGAGTCGGTATTTGGTCACCGAATCGCATCGAGTGGTGCCTTACACAGTTCGCAACCGCGAAGATCGGTGCCATCATGGTCTGTATCAATCCCGCTTACCGCGTAGTTGAACTCGAATACGCTCTCAATAAAGTGGAGTGTAAGGCGATTATTACTGCTGAGAGCTTTAAAACCAGCCAATACCTCACCATGTTACAAGAGTTAGCACCTGAGCTTTCACAGTGTGAACCTGGCCAGTTGAAGTCCGCCAAATTCCCGCATTTAGAACTTATCATTCGCATGGGCGAAGACAAGTCTCCAGGCATGATGAACTTCGCCGATGTATGCCAAAGTGGCGGCGCGGAAGAAACCGCCCAACTTGCATCATTAGCTGCGACCCTTCAGCCCGATGACGCCATCAACATTCAGTTCACCAGTGGTACCACTGGTAGCCCCAAAGGTGCAACGTTAACCCATTTCAATATTTTGAATAACGGTTTTCAAGTAGCTGAAGGCATGCGATTAACCGATATCGACCGTCTGTGTATCCCCGTTCCTCTTTACCATTGCTTCGGCATGGTGATGGGCAACTTAGCGTGCCTAAGCCAGGGTGCAACGGCCGTATTCCCAAGCGATGCGTTTGACCCACTTAGCGTATTACAAACCATCGAATCAGAAAAATGTACGGCGCTACACGGTGTTCCCACCATGTTTATCGCTGAACTAGAAACACCGGAGTTTGATACCTTTGATTTAAGCTCATTGCGCACCGGCATTATGGCCGGCGGACCTTGCCCTGCCGAAGTAATGAAGCGCTTGATAGAAAAGATGCACATGAGTGAAATCACTATCATGTACGGACAAACTGAAACCAGCCCTGTCAATCACATGACCGCCATCGACGCGCCCATTGATAAGCGCTGCGAAACAGTGGGTAAAGTGGGTCCACACCAAGAAATTAAGATCATTAATGAAGAGGGTAAAGTCGTACCGCTGGGCGAAAAAGGTGAGCTTTGTTGTCGTGGTTATTCTGTCATGCAAGGTTACTGGAACGATCCAGAAAAAACGGCAGAAACTATCGACGCAGCTAACTGGCTACACTCCGGTGACCTCGCCATTATGGATGAAGAAGGCTACGTACAGATCGTGGGGCGTATCAAAGATATGATTATTCGCGGTGGTGAAAACGTATACCCTCGTGAAGTAGAAGAATTCCTCTACACCCACCCTTCTATCCAAGAAGTACAGGTATTCGGTATTCCTCATGAAAAGTATGGCGAAGAAGTCTGTGCATGGGTTCAGCTACGCGATGGCGAAACCGCCACTGAAGATGATATCAAAGCCTATTGCAAAGATAAGATTACTCACTTCAAAGTGCCACGTCTCGTACGTTTTGTATCTGAATATCCGATGACCGTTACCGGTAAGATTCAGAAATTTAAAATGCGTGATTCGATGGTTGAAATGCTGGAAAAGGAAAGCAAGGAAACTCAACCCGCTTAGAACCTATCCCCCCCGACCACCGTATCGGTTGTCGGGGTTCCATTGATTCATCAAGGAATTGAATATGAGTGAGCTAGAGCAACGCATTCAACGCTTAGAAGATATTGAAGCCATCAAACAACTCAAAGCCAAATACCTTCACAGTTGTGATACCAAAAACATAGACGGTATTCGTGAGTGTTTTGCTGAGGGTGACATCGTGATCAACTATGGTGCCATTGGCGAGTTTAGTGATCGCGAGAGCTTTATCGCACTCTTTCAATCCATGGCATGCAATGATGCTGTGAACGATATGCACCATGGCCAGAACTCACAAATCACTTGGCATAATGCCGATAGCGCTTCAGCCCTTTGGGATCTATATTTTTACCAAGTCAATACTGATACCCAAAACCTAACGCAACTCGCAGGCAGCTACCACGATAAGTATGTCAAGAAAGGTGGCCAATGGGTCATTATTGAAACCCTCTTTAACGTAACCTCTACAGTGGTCAGCAACATTGCTGAAGAAGGTACCAAGATTATCTTTGCCGGTAAAAGCGCAGGATAAAAGCTGGCGAATAATTAGGTCAGTTTGATCATTGTGTTCTCGGGCTTTAGTGACAGCACCTCTTTTACCAATTCATAGGGCAGGTCTTTCGTAACAGGAATACTGGCCTGCTGTAATACCGCCCGAGCGAACTCACCACACATCCACCCATTATCACTTATTGATGATAAGCCCACTACACTGCGTACCACATCCACGTAGCTGTATGCGCGCCCTAGTTCACTCAGCGCAAATGCTTGTGCATCATCCGTCCAATCGGATTCCGTCGCCAACCAACAAAACGGGGTTAATCGTGACAGCGGGTTGATGACAATACCTTTTGTTAGTGCATGTATAACAAACACTCTATTTGACACCACCCAAGCGATACCTACATGCCCGACCTGTTGATTAAAAAGCTTGAGTATATTGCGATTGGTAAAACGCCCCTGCCATGCCACAAGGTCCCCAGACTTAATATGTGGACGCATGCCTTTGTACTGCTTTCGTTCCATAAATATCTACTCATTCACCAATGATCGTAATTTGCGGATAGCAACCGCCAAAGCGATAAGATAGCATCTATTCTCCCCAACAAACGTGAATTTTTATCAATCTAAAGGAGGCATTATATTAGACAGGCTTAGCACCCGTAATTTCGTATGAAGTGAACTCCCTTTCCAACAATCCACATTGCCGTGCCGCGCTCCGCCACGGTTCAATATGTGGTGCCACCAAATGTTTAGCAAGGCTATTTTCGTCTGGCCACAATTCGGAAAAACGAATAAGACCTGGGTCAAATGGATCTTCTGCTACGTCGTAAGCAATACACCCATCATTTTCGTATGTCGCATCCACTAAGGTTTTCAAATACGGTAAAACCTCAGAAACGCGTTCTGGAGGGAACCGAAGAATGCCAAAGACTGCTATTTTTTCTAACATGACTCACTCCTGTTAAGCCTCACTATAACATCTAATTCCGCTACATAGCTTTCTACGTCTTTTTGAAGATTAAGTCGGCTTTTTTTCGCTGATAAGCATGTCTAAGAATTTTTCAAATCGCCTTTGCCTGGTTTCAGATTTCTTCGCGCTGGTCAATCCGTGCGCGATGACATAACGATTCGATTTAGTCAGCGTTTCAAAAAATTGCTTCGCCTTCGGCCTGCTATCGAGTGCTACTAAGAAATCCGTCGGCACCTTCATTTCACTTGCCGTATAGGCGTTCTCCCACCGACCATCTGCTTTGGCGGCACGAACATGCACAAGCCCTGATTCCGCCATCCGGCCCTCGTTTATCAAACGCTCCACATTCTCTCTGTTCCTTTTTGACCAATTGCTTCGCGCTTTTCTTGGCGTGATTCGCTGGAGATAGGCTTCGTCATCGATTGACTTCTTGACACCATCGATCCAGCCCCAGCACAGCGCTTCAATCACAACATCGTCCCAGGTCACGCTTGGAATCCCAGTCTTTATCTTGAATATCTTCACCCACAATTCACTTTCGGTAGAGTGATTCACCGAGAGCCACTGGCCAATATCTTTCGGCAATACAAAGGTCATGATTCTCGCTGGATCGGGTTCAGGCATACAATTAGATTCTCATCGATATAAGGTTGCTGTACAGAGTCCTAATGGAATGTGCACAGAGGCGCTCGAGCATTACTATAGCCCAATTATATGCTACCAATAAGATCATTTAGATCACATGTATCTATTATAGGGGAGCTTCTCAGTATTCTGGTAGATGCTCCATTAGAATAGGAAGCAAACTGTTTATCTTCTCTATAGTAAAGCTTTACATAGCTGTTATCGATGTATTCTTCACTTATGCAAGCGTATATTTTGTCGTTGTGATTGAGTCCAAGCGACCGAAGCTTTTGGCGCGTAACCATACTGCCTTCTTTATCACGAATAAATATTTCTGCCCCATTGAAACTAGGCGTAGTTTTAGAGGTATTATTCTTAAGCAAGATCGTGAACCTCTTGAGTTCCTTGCCGCAAATATGTTTTGAAGGCGAAAACTGGAATGAACTAACATAGTTTTCATAGCGCTCCCCTTTACATTCGGCTTGAACTGGTGGGATGCAGCAGATAAGTGTAACTATCAGAGTAATAATTCTTATTTTCATAGACTCGTATTCACATAATCGAAATTGGTTCATCAACACCTAAGGAATCTTACGCCTGGTCAAATAGGCAACATCTATAAAACTTTGGCTTTCACAACCGGTTCTCTATTGCGAAAGAATGGTGAAGGAGTATTCTTTTTACCGAACAACCCCCTTAGCGCAAAGCCAATTAGTTTTGGCATAACGGAAAGTGGAATTTTGGGATGCGCATCTTGTGGCATTTTACCTTTGGCATACTTACCAAATGCCTTCATTTTAACAGGCCCGATAACTCTCAATTTATCTTGTTCGTTATCGAATTGCATTAGCTTAGGCGACACACCGACAAAAGGCACCTTTGGCGAAGTCAGTGTATTAGCCAGGGGCATGTTACAGCACGTAGTATGCCACCTATACGCACCTTTTTCCCGAAGTTGAACACAGCCGATGTTTTCTTTACCTTCTGTAATTTCCATATAGGCGGGATAGGTTTGAAATAGCTCGGTCCCGCCATGCTCATCCAATATATTTTCTTCATTACCTAGGTAAGAAGCAAAACTCTGACAATCACAGCAAAGACAATGTATGTGTAAGAACGAACCATCGACAACTTTGAGCTTTCCTTTTATAGTGCCGCATGTACAACTCAAATTAATTACGTTTGACATAGTATCTCCAATTTAACGCTGGCCTCATTCACCTAACGTTCATAAACTTTCTATCAGTATGATCTGTCAACACTTTGCCGGACACCAAATTACACTGCTTTCTGCATTTCTT
>MABD01000022.1 GCA_002162955.1 Gammaproteobacteria bacterium 45_16_T64 | reverse complement strand
TCCGATTCGCGCGGGCATAGCGAATACGCCAGAAACATCCGATTTTACCTCCATTCAGGACCGGATTTGTGAGTATGCACTAGCGAGAGAATCTCAAAATAAGAAAGCACTCCCGACCCACCTTGCCGACTTCACGGGAGGCTATCGCGCAAACCAATCTCAAGGGGTCCCCTTTGAATGGCATGAGTACCTAAAGTTAATAGATTGGACAGGTAGGGCAATACGAAAAGATAAACGCGGATACATCGCGACCACAGAACCCCCCATTCTAGAGCGTCTTGGTATTGATGAAGAGTTATGGATGTTAGGGATTGGTGCGGCCTTATCTTCGAAAGGGAATATCCTGACAATAGATCGAGTATTTGGCGCAGCACTAACACATGTTGCCTGACGTGGTCGGAATAAATGTATTATAGAGCACGCTTGGCTTCTTGTTTTGAGGCCTAAATTTATGCAGTCGTTGTCTCAAGACAATCTTACGTTACTCTAACAGTAATGGGATGATCAATCTCAAAGCTAGCCAGAATCAGGCAATTCCGTTTAAGTTGATGAGAATGATAAGTCTCACAGGCTTTATCCACTCGCTGAGCACTTTTATTAGTCGTTGGCAGCAACGCTGATGTATCATTGTCTGCAGTCAGAATGATCTCTTGTGAAGGCTATCGTGACTAGCAGCTGGGTATGGTCAGTGTCCTAGCGTAGCTTCGACAGCCGTCCCCCAAAGTCTGCTAGCACCTTATCGTTCTATGGTGTTTGATGGTTTGGGCGTAAAAAATTAAGTGGTGGAAAGCAGGGTATACATGAAAGCACGCAGTTATGATCCAGCAATAACGAAGGGGCAGATATTAATCGAAACGAAGAATAAGGTTTTTAATATTAGGCCAAAAATATGGCAAAAAAGCCTGGTTCCGTCTCACCGATATGAGCTAGATAGGCGATATCCAAGTTATCCTAAGATTTTTTTTAGAATAGCGAATGGGATCGATATAAGTGAATTACCCGGCTTAGAGGGTGAAGAGCAAGAAGAGATAAGTAGTTTGTATTCGCAATGGATTGAAGGGCCTTTTCTGAAAAGTAATGTGGCAGTTAATTCACAATGTAAATTTTCAATTTCTCACTGTTCAGATGTTAAATTAAGAAAGAAGCAAAAAGAAAATATTTTTTCACTTGACCTAGGTTGCATGGGAGAAAATTTACCCAGAATTGCCACTGCCGCTTGTAGAGGAAAGACCTTTAAATTTCTAGGGTGCTTGTCGGTCTCTATCAATGATAGCGTTTCTCTCTTAAAGGATGGCGAACAAAATAGATACATCCTAAAGCATGTATCTAACCATTTAGAGTTTATGGACCAGAATGAATATTATTACGAATCCACCTTCTCGATACTGTTTAATTTACGTAACGCAAAGAAAAATGAAAAATTACTTTCCACCATTGGCGCGGATATAAGTATTATCCCAGTCTTAAGCGATTTTGATTTTGTAAGCGTGGGAACAGAAGGGGCTTCACCAATATTAGTTTATTTTAAATTGGAGCGTTATGTTTCAGGGACTGTTACGTTAAAACAAGCTGCAGAAGAAAAGGCGCTGGATTGTCGGGGGTGGAAAAAAATTGTGAGAAATATAGCTACCTACTTAGCAAGGTTGCACACGATACCGAATCCCATAGAGCTTTTCCACACCGGAAGTGTGGATTCAGAAGAACCTACTGTTGTTGTCACAGCAAACCAAATACACTTTCATCCGCATTTTGAAAATTGGTTAATCGATACTGAATCAAAAAAACTATATTTAATTGATTGGGATCGATACGCGAGATATCAGACTTATAATGGCTCTCCAGAATGTCCTATCTTGTTCTCAAACGACATTGTATTTGTACAAGACAGTATAAAACGATTGTTAAAAGATGAAAGCAAAGAGCTTGTTAGAGTTTTTAATGATACATATTTAAAGACTTGGAATGAAAATGCAATATATCGTAGCGAAGACGACAGAAAAGTAATTTGTCACTATCTAGAGTCGTTTTTTGCTAGTTAAGGCGGGCATATAGTTGAAATTCTTTGGTGGGGAGATATCCTATTAGTCATAAGCAAAAACTCAGATGTCATTATTATACACCTTGTTTTCACTAGAGTACTTTCAATGTAAAATATATCTGAAGACGTTTAGGATGTGTGATTTTATACTGCGCGTATTTAATGTTTCGCGGATTCAACTCTGAAGTGCATCATCCTTAGGGGACAGAAAGAGAAGCCAGCTGAAGGTAAACTGACCGTTCCTTCTACTCCGGCAAGAGATGAAGCAACGATGAGCTACCAACTACTGACTTACGCTCAAAGATGCCAGATTTCAGCCCTACAGAAAGCGGTAATAACTAGTAATAACTAGGACAGTCGCTCTTTATTGTAACCTTGGAGTGCTCATTTTTTCTCACTCTCCTTTACTTAAATGACATAAACCTTTTGTGGAGTTCGTCTATATAGCGTATGGGCGTAGGAATAATTACGGCTATTCTGTGTATAAAAATCGATTAATTAGGGGGTAACAATGTTTTCTAGAATAAAAAATGTAGTGAGTAAGATTGCGCCGCTGGTATTTCTTTCAGCGATTATTTCGGGTTGTTATGGCACGGGGACTGTGACTGTGCGGTACTTCGAAGAGCATTCAGAGGAGACCTATGCACTTTCTGCTGATGCTTTCACCACTGAGAGTGCCCACGTAATGTTACATTTAGCAAGTGACCCTGTGTGCGATGATACTAAAAACAATTGTATTCGCGTTGAGCTTGATGGAGGTAACACTGCTGTTGTGGAGAATGTCCCTGTTGGTGAGTGGTTTATTTGGACAGGCGGGTTTGCGGATTTTAAATCTTGGACGGGGGCGAGTTGCCCGTTGCAAGTTGTTGCAGATGCTGAGCTGTCGGCCATCGTAATATTGGAGCCAGGTGTAGGGACGAGTATTTGTAATGAGTTGGGGCAAGGTGTAGTGGTCGATATGAAAGACATTGACGGCAATGAATTACCCGAATTTGATGAGGGAAGGCTTACATTACACAAGTCGGATAATGCTGTCTGCGATGATACGCTGGATAATTGCATTAGAGTTTTCTTGGAAGGACATGTGAGTGTAGCGATACCGGATGTGGAAGAAGATAATTGGTATATTTGGGCTGGTGGGGTCGATGGCCATCAGGCGTATGCAGGTTATCCTTGTCGTTTTGATGTGACTGCAGATGAGGTTATCTATAAAGAAGTCAATCTGTGGGAGGGGACAGGTACATCTGTTTGTTCAGAGTGATGAAAACAACAACATTCGGCTAGCGGGAAATCGATACGGCGTTCGCGATAAATAAAATGCAACGTTATGTATAGGGAATAAGCATAGTCAATATAAATGTGTCATTTATATTGACTATGCTCTGCGTGATGGGGTTCCCATATCGGAATTCTGAATGGAAAGGTAATTAATTGTGTCTATTTGTTGTTACGCGTTGAGCGCGAATGACATTTTTATTACACTCTCGCAAAAAGGATAGGTCGTAGTAACTAAGGATTTTTGATGAGTACTGTTAACGTTGTTCGGGACGAACGTTTTGGATATTTTAATCTCTTTATCTTCTGCTTGATATTTGTGCCTCTGAGCACATTTATTCTGGGTAATAAATTCGATTCAAGAATTAATACTGATCACCTTTCCTCCTTGGGGGTTTTTGATCTGTATCGTTTGGAACTCGGATTTGTTACGTTTCTCCTAACGTGGGTGTTGATTCTATTACTTAAAACCGAAGGTAAAAACTATCGCTTTAGAGTGTTTGCTATTATTTTTGTGGCACCATTATTTCTTCTTAGCGCTCAAGGAGCGAGGGGAGCAGCAGAGTTCGGTAAAACGTTTGCGTTTGATAGTTTGCAATACATATTCTCTTCACTCAAGAGCCCGTTTGCGAATGATGTAACCGCGCTTCTTGCTTTTCTTGTACTTCCTGTCGTGCTTTTTACAGTGTCGTTTATATATAAAGCTAGAATTATAGATAGCTCTGATCAAGTGAAGAATAAAGGCGTTTTGAAGGCTTTATTCACTGTGCTTGCTGTTAGCTTTTTTTTGGCTTTTGTTCCGCCTTTTGACAAAGGAAATAAAGCAAGTGCGAGCTATGATGCCTTAGCGTACCTGTGGTATACAGGGGTTTTCCCTAGAGAAGATGTTGCAATAATAAACGATGACCATTGGCCCGCCGTGCTACCGGTGGAGAAAGCTATGGTGAAAGATCCAAGAAATGTCGTTGTTATTGTTCTTGAATCAGTACGTTATCTTTCTACGTCACTACACCCTCAGCGAGATGCCAATACAACACCATATTTGGCGGCATTGGCTGAATCTAGCTATGTAGCAGAAAATGCAATAACGACGGTTCCACATACATCTAAATCAACGGTAGCGATTAATTGTGGAATAGAGCCCTATTTGGGAAGAACGATTTTTGAATCTACGTTAGGTGTACCTGTTCCCTGTTTACCTGAAATTTTGGGGGCAAAGGGATATAACTCGGTACTGTTCGAATCTAGCACGGAAACGTTTGAAAATAGAACGGCACTAGTGAACGAAATTGGCTTCAAGGAATACTACCCTATGGAGCGCCTTCCTAAGGGTGATTTCGAGATGGTGAATTACTTCGGCTATGAAGATAATATTATGTTACCTCCAAGCAAAGAGTGGATAGCTAAGCAAGAAAAGCCTTTCTATGCTCTCTATTTTACCGGTATGACCCATCACGGCTATGAGCCTCCAACGGATTACAATAAAGAACACTACAGCGAAGACATTGCACTCAATGATTATCTGAATTCAATACGGTATGGTGATGATTTTATTGAGGCGATATTTGAGCAATATCGTGAAGCTGGTTTATATGATGATACTATTTTTGTCATTACGGCGGATCATGGTCAGGGATTTGGTGAGCATAACCAGTGGTTCCACAACAATATTGTGTATAGGGAAGGTATACATGTACCTTTAATTATTCACAGCAGAGAGTCACGCGATAAGCCAAAGCGTATGACCAACGCAGTTTCTCAAGTTGACATTGTTCCTTCGATACTGAGTTTGTTGGACGTTGAACAGGACTATCAGGGAACCGGAGAGAGTGTCTTTTCCGATCATAGTGGTGTTGTATTCACTGCTTGTTGGCATGAACTGGACTGTCTTGCGAGAACTGATAGTAAGTACAGTTATCACTTCTATTTCTCGAATAGAGCGGAGGCCATTTATGATTTTGAGGCTGATCCTCTGGAAAAAAATAACATTGCACTAAAACACCCTGAATTGTTAGAGCGCTTTAGAGCAGAGACTATTCAGTGGTATAGCAGCATTAAGTCCAAATATCACAATACCTTTTCCGGTATAAACGCAAACTATGAAACAACGATTTCAGAGACAGTAACCTATGGCTCTCTTGATGTGTCTATGGCTTATAGAGATAAAAAGCTGAAACAAAAAGAGGATCTTCGTCTTGCTCTCGAACGGGCCAAAAGTAGTGATGGTCAGGATGTTGCCTTGATAGGTGGGGAGCAGTGACCCATAGTTAATTGGTGCCTGTTCATTTAGATTTTGACTTAATTATCTTTGTTCTAAATGACATTGTCCATGTACTGATAGGCAGTTTGAGATAAGACATCCACTCTTTTCCAGAATGGTTGCCTTATCTCCATTGCTCTATAGATCAGACAAAAACGAAATCAACGCATCACGTTCATTGCTATCAAAATCTAGCACTGCATTCTTTGCGTTCAGTGCTTCACCCCCATGCCAGAGGATCGCCTCCATAATCGTTTGTGCACGTCCATCATGTAAGAGCGTTGCCTCAGGGTCGACGGTATGCGTTAATCCCAACCCCCACAACGCTGGAGTACGCCATTCCTGAGCGCTAGCCTGGTATTCCACTAACACGGCTGCTGATACACTGTCATTGTCCACCGTGAAGTCGGCAAGATCTTCTCCCATATCATGGAGCAATAGATCGGTATACGGAAAGATGGTCTGGTCGGATAATTCAGGGTGGTCAGTACTTGTGGTTGTTTGATAGCTTTCCACATGGCAGCTAGTACAACCTGCTTCGATAAATAGCGCTTTACCTTGTTGTACGCTATTGCTGTAAGCGTCACGACGCACCGGCACGGCGAGATTATGGGAATAGATCTCGATATTGTCCAATACTAATGTGTTAACTTCGAAATCATAATCTTCAGTGCTGTCGCCATTGCCATTGGGGGAAGAGCTACAGTCATCTTGATGCATTAAGCAGTTTTCAGTAGAAAATATTTCACTGGTAAGACCCATATCACCTAGGAAAGCCCCGGCCGCCTGTTGACGTAACGTAGGTTGCCCTGCTTTCCAGCCGAATCGACCAAGCTCAACTTGCTGTGAAACATGGTTCTGTACGCGGTTGGCTTTGCCCGAAATACCGTTTTGATCGGTATCGTTGATATCTTCATTGGCTAACATATCTGCATCAGATATCAGCGCCAGTAAACCCAAACCAATCATCGGTGGCGCAACACGAGCAGAAAACACTGTGTCGGCATCAAAGTCATAGCCTTGGTTGGCGTAATTGCTGGTGAGGTGCCATTCCGGTTTGCGTAATATCACTTCAAACCCATCGTTAAAGGTAACCGTAATGGGGGAATAGCTAACACGTAGGTTTGCTTCTTTGGTAATGGAATATATGGCGTCTTGCTGTAACTGTCCGCCGACACTACTGTCGCCTACATTTGCTTTGGTGCCGTTTTGCATGGCAAGCAGGTCTGCGTCACTGATTATACTGCGGGATGCACGAATTAACATGCTGGAAAAATTGGTGCCATCTTCGGTATCGGATACGGCTGGGGCATGTCCACGGCCGTCCCGTATATGGCAGTCTTGGCAGGCGTTGTTATTAAACAAGGGGCCCAGTCCATCTCTGTTTTCTGTACTGGCGGTTTTTGCTACCCAGGGGTTTTCAAAAAAATCATCGCCGTTGTTAAATTTTCGAATGCGCTCGGCATCGGTCATATTAGCGGAATGTTGAGAAAATGCGCTGGGGTTTGAATGGTTTACGGTGGCGTCGCCGCCAGCTAGGTGCTCAATCTGTGGGCCTTGGTCTCTGGTAGTGCTGCCGCCACCACCGCCAGAACCGCAAGCGATAAGGAGACAAGTTGAAAGGCAAACGGGAATATGGGATAGCTTCATGATGGGTATGTGTCGTGGTCGGTGATAAAGCAAAGTAGTCAATAGCGAAAAAGCGGGACGACCTTAATGGCACGCCTCGCTCTTCGTTTTCACTACCGTTCGGAAGTGTCTTATCTTTCTTTTGAAAGAAGGGAGGAATTAATCTCCGTCACCACCACCATCAGTATTTAGCTCAGTTAACGATAATGCCTGACGGGCTAAATCAAGTTCGGTGCCAAGCTCAATTAACTCTAAACTGGCAGCGTTCAAGTTATCCCAGTGTTCGTCTCCTTCGGTTAGACCAATGATTTGGTCAAAGCGACGAACCGGTGTGCCAGACTCCCCAACTTGCTGAATAGCGGCCATTTTTGTTTCAATGCTGGTCAACGCTGTATCAACAATGTTGTAGGTGTTTGAGTCGGTTTGCTTAAGTAATGCACCAAAGCTAGCGCCCGATACAGTGACACCCGCTGCGGTGGTATAAGATCCGTAAAATGCGTTTTTAATGCCTTGGAAGTTGTTATAAATAGCAACATGACTCAAGTCACTGAAGCAATCATGCTCTTCTTCAGGGTCGCTTAATTCAAGGGCTGATCCCATACGTGCAGAGGCAAGCTCATCATCCGCCATGACTTTCATCGAGCCCGCGATATAGGCAATAGCGTCGTCATGATGTAGGAAGTTATACGCAAGCGTTCCCTCTACAACAGCAGCAGTCGGGGACCATTCAGCAACCATGTCGGTCAGGTCTGTAACCAATAGGTTGGTTGCCACTTGTAGGTATTGTGCTCGTCGATCGCAGTTGTCGTTTGTACAACCTGCACCGGTATCGTAATCCGAGGCAGGGCGACTGCCAGCGCCTGCGTCAGTGCCATTGAGATCCTGTCCCCACAATAGAAATTCGATGGCATGAACCCCCGTTGCGACATTAGCTTCGTTGTCGTTGATGCCATTTTGGCTTGTGAGGTAGGCAGTATTAATAATGTCAGTTCCCGCGATGATATTGTCGTCAGCGGATCCGTCAACATAATCAATCAGGCCTTCGGCTAATGGCCAAGCGTTGACTTGTCCTTCCCATGCATCGACAGATTCAATGCCTTCGTCACCGGTTGTTCCACCCAGAGTGATATCGGTATCCCAGCGCATCACTTCACTTTGCTGGTAGGGGACACGGGCAGCTTTGTATGCCGCGCGAGCAAGTTCCAAGTTGTCTTCGTTGGGTGTGTTGATGAAATTCGTTACGGAGGTTTGAAGCTGTTGTGCGGTAGACAATGACTCTGAATACACGGCAAAAGCGATATCAACGTAGTTACTTTTCACGTCTTCTGCGGAAACAGTGGCAGCATCATCACTACTGCTACTACCACATGCGGTAAACACACTTACCATCGCAACGGGTGCGATAACACCCAAAAGGCCTCTAAAATTGATCATTACTTATTCCCCTAAGTACAATTGTTAATCAAAGCGGTGATGATAATGATTAAGATTTAGTTTATCAATAGCATTATCGTTATATATTTAACCAATTGATTTGGTTAGAATGTGTGCGACTCCATGAAGGGGCAATAAGAAACGGCGATAAAAAGCAGCGATAAAAAGCAATGATGATGCGAAATGATTAGCGAAATAGAGCAGGTTATCCTTGTGGGTGTTGAGCCCCTGTATTATTTGATCGATTCTCAGAAGCGAATCTTTTGGATGTACTTATTAAGCAGCGGGCTAATTGCATTAGGACTGGTGCTGATACGGCGTGGCGGTGTGTTTGATGCGTTGAAGGCAGCAGTCAGCCCTAAGGTGTGGTTGGCTCCTTCCAGTCGCGTCGATTTCTATTGGTTTTTTACCAACCACCTCATTCGGGTATTATTGGTTGTACCTGTGTTGGGTGGGGGATTGACGTTATCGATTTCAATTAATCGAGTGCTATATCAATGGTTCGGTGCAGGGGATTTTTGGCAGCTGCCGGATATCCTGTTGAGTGTTGTGTTTACCGTGGTGTTGTTTGTCATGGAGGATTTGAGTCGTTTTTTGATTCATTTTGCTTACCATAAAATTCCCTTTTTATGGCGGTTTCACGCCATACATCACAGCGCTATCGTGCTCACACCCATCACCTTGTATCGTATTCATTGGTTAGAAATGATCATTAATAGTGTTAGAAGTTTGATCGTGATTGGTGGTGTCAGCGCATTGTTTATTTACCTGTTTGATAATGCAATTCATCCAGTGACTATTTTGGGAGCCAGTGTTATCGGCTTCTTGTTTAATATGGCGGGGGCTAATTTACGTCATAGCCATGTATGGCTGGGCTATGGTTGGTTGGAGCGGTGGGTTGTTAGCCCAGCGCAACATCAGGTGCATCACAGTATTGCCCGTGAACATATAGATAAGAATTTTGGCGCGACATTGGCTGTATGGGATCGGTTGTTTGGCGTGTTGGTGTTAAGTCAAGATACACGTGTGGAGGGTTTTGGCTTGGCGGGGAAGAAAGTAGAGCAGAGCTTTCTATCGCAACAAACGGGGTTGTAGTGTGAGTCTAAAGGCGGGTATGCGAGTAGTCCAAAATATATAGCTGATTGGGTGTCTAAAGACTATAAAGCTAGTTAAACCCCTAATGTCATTAGTCGGCGATTGGAAGTGTCATCATTTGAAGGTATATTGCTGAAATTGGCCAGACGGAATGGATCCGCAGTAATTGGTACGGCTCATTACAGGGATGTTTAGTTCTATATCTCCTTTAAAGAGGCGCGCACAGAATGTGTGGCGGCTGCACTCAACGTAACGTACCGAAGCTAATGTGCTTTAGATCGCAATGTAGAATCATTGCGCATCACCCAATCAGCAGTATATGGAGAAAGAAATGAAACGGTATTTATGGTTACTTTTACTATCAATGTGTTTATTTGTGAGTTCGGCCCACGCGACATTAATCAAAAATGGTTCTGTGATAACTGATACGGATGCAGGTTTGGAATGGCTAGAGCTTTCTGTGTCAACGGGGTTCACCTATAACCAAATGCTCGACAACTTTCAGGACGAGAGTAGTCTTTTCTATGGATATGAATACGCGTCACGATCTTTAGTTGAAAACCTGTTCAATAATTTGGGGTATAGCGGTGACTTTTATGACCCCGTTACTGATTTAGCCTCGAAAGATGCAATCACGGATATTTATGATCTTTTTGGTCAAACTGGGGATAATTGCTGCGAGCGTGGTGATGGTATGTTTTTGAATGAAGGTGGCGATAACGTAGATTGGTTGTTTTATATACCGGATACATCCATTGGGAATGAGTCGGTCGTGAGACTATTTACTGATTCCTTTGATCCTGATGATTTGTTTTGGGGTGAGGGCAGTAGCAATGAAATGGGAAGCTGGGTTGTGAAAAGTACCGTTCAGGTCCCAGAACCTGCGTCCTTTGCAATATTAGGAATTGGCTTGATTGGATTAGGGCTTGCGAGAAAGCGTGTGTAATGCTTGGGTATGTCTTTGAAAGAAAAATGGTGCCCCGGAGACGATTCGAACGTCCGACCTGCCCCTTAGGAGGGGGCCGCTCTATCCAGCTGAGCTACCAGGGCCATTGATTTCATTATACTTTTTCCCTATTCCATTGCAAGCTGTCTTATAAAACACTCGCCGTCGGGTATGTATGAAATCAGGGCCACGTTGAGTGTAGCCGTTTTGTCATCTCATCGGCGGGCATCGCACGGCTAAAGTAATAGCCTTGGGCAAAGTCGCAGCCAATTTCACGTAATAGATCCAAGTGCTCCTTGGTTTCAACACCTTCAGCGACGACTTTCATTTTTAATTCGTGGCCTAGCATGACGCAGGTTTTCACGATAGCGCGGGCTTCGTCATCTTCCAACATGGAAAAAACAAAGGATTGGTCAATTTTCAATTCAGTAAAAGGTACCCGGTGCAATTGAGATAACGATGAGTATCCGGTGCCAAAGTCGTCAATAGACAACCCTACACCGCGCATTCTGAGTCGCGTAAGGATGTCTAAGGATTTAACCAGTTCACCCATGAGTGCGCTTTCAGTGACTTCCAGGGTGAGCTTGGAAGGGGACAGTTTGTTTTCAGCCAACAATTCTGCTAGTTGTTCAGGAAGCGTCAAGCTGGTGATATCGATGGCAGAAATATTAACGGATACTTCTAAGCGATCAACTTCGTGCTGCCAGAGTTGTTCTTGTCGTACCGATTGATCAATTACCGTGCGGGTGAGATCTTTCATCAACCCTTCTCGCTCCGCTAATAAAATAAACTCATCGGGGTAGATCAGGCCTCGCTCAGGGTGATTCCATCTAACTAAGGCTTCAACACCTGCTAAGGCACCAGTGGAGATGTTAATTTGTGGTTGATAAAACAGTATGAGTTCGTGACGTTCGATCGCTTTCTTAAGTTCTGCTGCCGTTACTTTGGGCCTATTCTCCGTACTCCTATTATCAACGTGTTGGGAAACACCTTTTTGCTCAACGAGCAATTTCTGAAATTCTTTAAGGACGATGGGCTTTGTGAGAGAGGTAATTATTTTAAGGTTATGCGCTCTGCCGAGTTTTTCCGCTGAGTGTAATACCCCTTCATCGTGTCCGCTCATTAGGATTAATTGTGGTGTTTTATCCATTGTGGCCAGTCGTCGCATTACCTCTATACCATCCATTTCCGGCATATGAAGATCAAGGGCCATAATGGACTGGGTATCTATGTCAGTCACTTGTTGAAAGAAGTCGCTTGCAAGGGTGAAGCCCACCGGTAGCATGTCGACCATTTCGACTGCGCTGGCGAGTAATTCGAGCATGTCAGGTTCATCATCAATTAGGTATACCGTTGGTTGTGTCATTAGCTTTCTCCACCCTTGGCACCGGTGTCGGTTTTTAGGTCACCTGATAGCAGTTGGCCAATTCTCTCGGCCATTTCCGCTTGGGCATAGGGTTTGTTGAGAAGGTGCCGCTTAAACTTCTCCTGACCATTCCCCACAGAGGATCTAGACGTGAATCCTGAGGTGAGGAGGATGCTTAGGGTGGGATCATTGGCGCTAGCGTGTTCTGCCAATTGGTATCCATTGAGTCTGCCGGGCATCACAACATCACTAAACAACAAATCGATCTCAGGGTGCCCCATTAGATATTCAAGCGCTTGTTCTCCGTTTGAGGCTGTGATGACGTTATAGCCGAGACTCTCCAATGTTTCACCAGCCAATTCGACGAGAGCTGCCTCGTCATCGACTACCAAAATGACTTCACCACCAGTAGGAGTATGATTGACGTGAGTTGGCTCTTCTTCAATGGGCTGGTTTTCTTCTGAGGCTCTTGGTAGGTAGATACGAAATGTCGTACCAATATATAATTCAGAATAAACTTTTATATAGCCTGACGAGCGCTCAACAAAGCCATATACCATCGCTAGCCCCAAGCCAGTTCCTTTGCCTTCTTCTTTGGTGGTAAAGAAAGGCTCAAATAGTCGTTCTTGTATATCCGCAGGAATACCGCTTCCGGTGTCGCTCACGGCTAAAAGTACGTAGTCTCCTGGAGTGGCCCCTGGGTTTAATCGACAAAAACCTTCATCAATGTGAAAGTTCCCCGTCTCGATGGTGATTTGCCCGTTACCACTCATTGCATCATGTGCATTTATGACTAAATTAAGTAGTGCGTCTTCAAAATCGCCAGAATCGATAGATGTTTTCCATAAATCGTCCGCGAAATAGTGTTCAATCCTAATTTGAGGGGTGACAGACCGTCCTACTAACGTATCCATTTGTTTGATGACTTCGTTTATATCGATGGATGTGACTGTTATCGCCTGTCGACCAGAAAATCGTAGTAATTGCCCTGTGAGATCAGCTGCTCGTTTAGCTGACTTACGTATGCTCTCGATTTTCTTGGCTATTTTATCTTCCTCGCTGATCTGGCCCTGAATTAATTCGATGTTACCGAGAATAATACCGAGGATATTATTGAAGTCGTGTGCAATACCTCCTGTAAGTTGACCGACAGCATCCATCTTTTGTGTTCGACGCAATTGAACTTGCATATGTTGTTCGTCTGTAATGTCGCGAGCAATCCCCACTAGTGTACTGTCATCGAGGTAGATAATATTAAATCGAGCAGATCGATTATTGTTGTCTGGTCTTGTGACGGCAACTATACCAAAGTCTTTTGTGGGCAACGACGGTGTTATCGAGTCAAATTCTACGGTAATATCTTGTGTGAATATTTCACCACAGTTTAATGCTTGCAATTCTATGAGTGTACGGCCGGTTAATCCGATCGCAGATTGATTGGCATCA
The DNA here is from genome assembly GCA_002162955.1 of Gammaproteobacteria bacterium 45_16_T64. GTDB lineage: Bacteria > Pseudomonadota > Gammaproteobacteria > Pseudomonadales > Ketobacteraceae > 42-54-T18. Next base: position 71,026 of record MABD01000022.1, on the reverse strand, counting down.
AGATAATGATGGTTGATACTATCCATGATAAAAATTGCATCATTACTTTTTTCGAATAATGTTCGAAAACGCTCTTCACTGGTTTGTATAACAAATAATGCAGATTTTAGTTGAATTCTTTCGTTGAAAAGAGAAAGGAAAATTTTCACTTTACTGCGTAGTACATCGTCATTAATAGGTTTTACCATAAAGTCGACGGCTCCGCTGGCATAGCCCCTAAACTCAAGGGATTCGTCTCTGGCAAAGGCGGTAATAAAGATAATGGGAATATGAGAAGTTTTTGGATGATTGAGAATGAGCGAGGCGGTCTCAAACCCGTCCATACCGGGCATCTGTACATCCATGAGTATTAAGAAAAAATTGTATTTATGAGCAACGCTGAGAGCTTGCTGGCCGGAAAGTGCTTTAACAAACTCCAGTTTTAGGGGCGCTAATATACGTTCGTACACGATGTGGTTGTTGGGTTCGTCGTCCACTATTAGGATCTTGGCTTTCAATGTTGTTACCCCTCAGGTATAAAATCCTGGGTCTACAAGTGGACTTTTCGACGAAAAATACGTTCTTTGTCAGTATAGACCTCGAAACTTTCTTTTTCCGCCGAAAAGTCGATGCTTTCTTTGTCACCTAGTACGAGAAATCCTCTATGTATTAGGGCGTCAAAAAACAATTTTAGCACTCGGTTTTGTAGGGTTTGATCAAAATAGATCAAGACATTACGACAAATAATCAAGTGCATTTCAGCAAATACTTGGTCTTTGATAAGGTTATGATTTGCAAAGGTAATATGCTGTCTTAGAGAATCGTCCATAATGGCAGATTCATATCGGGCGTGATAATAGTCAGAAAATGATGCCTTGCCACCAGCTGCAAGGTAGTTTTTGGTATACAGTTTTATCTTGTTGGCTGCATAGATTCCTTTTTCTGCAAATGCTAACGATTGGTTATTAAAATCGGTAGCATAGATTCTTGCTCTTTTAAGTAAACCTTCTTCTTTGAGCATAATGGCCATCGAGTAGACTTCTTCACCTGTCGAGCATCCAGCGTGCCATATGTTTACTTTGGAATAGGTCTTTAACGAGGTGAATATTTTTTTTCTAATCACGTCAAATACACTGGGGTCGCGAAACATTTCAGTGACGGAAATGGACATATCCTGTAGAAATAAGTCGAAGAAAAGTGGGTCATGCATGATTTTTGGAATCATGTCAGAAATACTTTTGAGGTCAGATAGCTGAACTCGGTTGAGAATCCTTCGTGTTAAGGATGCTCGTGCATAGTGTCTGAAATCATAACCATAACGAAAAATGATGGCTTCTAGTAATTGATCAATTTCGAACTGTTGGCAGTCAGATCTATATTCTTTATCATCTTCCGCGTTTGAATGTTTGATTATTAATCCCTCTTTACTTTCAACGAGAGTAATGAATTTTGTTTAGTATAGGTCAGCAATATTAATGTTGGGTGGGTGGGTGTTTTAATCACGAGTGCTAACATAACAAGTGGTTATATTCTTATTCCTTATCGCATTTGGATGATCGTATTTGGAATGTTCCCGTCTTATTAGGATCGAGCGAAATCCCGAAAATTGGCTACTCTATACTATAGCGTTTTGTTTGATCGTGTTTACTGCGAGCGACGACATATGAGTACAGGTAACGCCCCATCGTTTCGATTTACCATTGGCCGAAAACTCTCTATGGCCGCGGCGTTTAATCTTCTTCTGTTGCTGGTTGTTGGGTCATATTCTGTTAATAGAATGAGCCTTATTGGTATGGAGGTTGAAGAAATATCATCGGTGGATATGCCGTTGGTATTGTCAGTTACTGAGATAGAAACGCATCAGTTGGAACAGGCTCGATATCTCGGGATTGCCGAGAGAATAGCGCTAGAGATGAAAACTAATCCAGATTTGATATTTGGCTTCAAAAGTGCGGTCTCGAAAATAAAATTTTACTCTGAAAAATTATCCATAGAAATTACGGAAGCTAGGGCATTATCGAAGCAGAGAGTAGGTGTAGGTCATTCTGAGGAAGATAGAAGGGAAGCGGGGTTGATCCTTGAGTCGCTTTCGAGCATTGAGAGGGAGTATGTTGAATATGAGGCAAATCTATATGAATTACTGACCTTGATAGAGGTTGGCGAATGGGACCCTATTGAGTATAGGAATCTAGTCGATATTGTCGATAAAGAAGAGGTTCAACTTTCTGTAGAAATTGAGGAGTTACTTAGAGGAATCGAGAGGTCTACTCAGGAGTCGTTAATAAGGGCGAATACACATGAAAAATCGGGGTTACGGGGGATAGTTATACTACTGGTGTTTTCGATGTTTTTAGGCGGTTTGTTTTCTTTTTTTTTAACGCAGTCTATTTCTCGATCTGTCTCGGAAATCAATGCAGTAACCAATAAAATATCTAGGGGCGATTTAGATCAGCGCATCGATAGAGTTTCCTCTGATGAGATAGGTGATTTAGCGATTTCAATAAATACTCTGGTCGAAAGTATGAGCTCTGCTGCAGAAATAGCTCGATTGATTTCTAAAGGTGATTTCTCTGTTTCTATTACGAAAAAAAGTGATGGGGATAAATTGCTCGGCGCACTTATCGATATGAAATTGCAAATTGAACAACAAATAAAAGCGCTAGAAAAAAATGATGCGACCACAACGGCGATGCTGAATACCTCGGCCGATGGCATCGTGTCTATTACCAGCCGTGGAAAAATATTGAGTGTTAATGCTGCCATAACTAAATTATTCGGATATGAACCTCATGAGTTAGTGGGTGGAAATGTAAAAATGTTGATGCCGCAACCTTTTAGAGGGGAGCACGATAGTTATCTCGATAATTATCGAAATACTAGGGTTAAAAAGGTTATTGGTGTAGGTCGGGAATTAACAGGGCTGCGAAAAGATAGGTCGACGTTTCCAATATTTTTGACGGTGGGTGAGATAAAGCAACAAGGTGAGGTATTATTTACAGGGTTTGTTCGGGATATCACGAAAGAGAAAAAATTTGAGATGGAGCTTAACCGATCAAACGATGAACTTTTGACTCAAAATGAATATAAAACCAAAGTATCAAAAATAACCGAGCTTATCCAGGGAGCTGAAGATTTACAGGTTATGTCCGATGATATTATTTCAGCATTGGCAGGTATGACAATGTCTGGGCACGGTGTGCTCTATGTGATGGATGATACTGTTGGATCCAGTGATTCGAAAAAAATGCTGTCTTTGATGGGGAGTTACGCGTTTAAAAACAGAAAGAACATATCATCGATTATCGAATTAGGAGACGGTTTGATTGGCCAGTCGGCGAAAGAGAAGAAACCTATTCTATTGTCTAATGCGCCGAAAGACTATGTGCAAATTAATTCTGCTTTAGGTGAGGGTACGCCCCTGAATATTTTTGTTAGTCCTATTCTGTTCGAGGATCAATTGATGGGGGTAATTGAGCTGGCTTCTTTTTCTCAGTACTCGGAGAGCCATCAAGAAATAGTACAGGAAGTGGCAGAAAATATTGGTGTGGTCATCAATAGCATGTTAAATCAAGAGAGAACTCGAAAGTTGTTAGTGGAGACCCAGCGCCAAGCTGAAAAGTTGCAGACACAACAAGAAGAGCTAAAGAGCTCTAATGAAAATCTACAAGAACAAACAGCACTACTGCGAACCTCTGAGCGAGAGCTTCAACAGCAGAGTGAGGAACTCAAAGTTTCCAACGAGGAGCTAGAAGAAAAACAAAATGAATTAAAGGAACAGAAAGAAAAGATAGAAATATCGCAAAAAGATCTTACGATAAAAGCAAACGAGTTAACCCTCGCGAGCAAATATAAGTCTGAGTTTCTGGCTAATATGAGTCATGAATTGAGGACGCCGTTGAATAGTTTGTTATTATTGGCGAAAGGATTGTCAGAGAATCAAAATGGAAACCTAAGCGAGACTCAGGTAGAGGACGCTAAGGTTATTTATAGTGGGGGTAATAGTCTACTATCGTTGATTAACGATATCATGGACCTGTCGAAAGTTGAGGCTGGAAAACTAACGGTGCATTTGGAGGAGGTTCGATTTTCAGCATTACGAATGAACGTGATGAAAATGTTTGATCCGATTGCAATGAATCGAAATCTAACGTTTACGGTGGATATTGATGACACGCTTCCTGAAACAATTATCACCGATGGATTACGCCTAGAGCAAATATTACGGAATCTATTGTCTAACGCAATGAAATTCACCTCTGAGGGCTCGGTCTCGCTGAAGGTCTATCAGCCGCAAGAGGGTGTCACGTTTGATCATTGCGGATTGGAATTGGAGGCCTCGATTGCTTTTTCAGTGATTGATACAGGGGTGGGGATTCCTGAAGACAAGCAACAAGCAATTTTTGAAGCGTTTCAGCAGCAGGACGGATCTACAAGCCGAAAGTATGGTGGTACCGGGTTAGGGTTAACTATTGCTCGGGAGTTGACTCGCTTGTTGGCGGGGGAGATACAGCTTTCAAGTACGGAAAATATGGGAAGTACATTCACATTATATGTGCCTAGAGAACTTACTGCGGATGATAGGAGTAGCATATCGACAACGTTACCTTGCGTACCGGAAAAGGCGGATGCTAACAAGGCGGATGTGGCGATGCGTGATCTTACTTCATCGGTGACGACTGGTGTGGAGCGTCAACTATACCCAGAGTTTATTCCTGACGATCGAAATACTTTTCATGCGGGTGATAAGATCCTACTGGTAATTGAGGATGACAGAGAGTTCTCGCTGATATTACAGCGATATGTGCGAAATAGCGGTTACAAATGCCTGTCCGCGGGTGATGGGCGTAGTGGAATATTCCTTGCTCAGGCTTATCAACCTGATGGTATTATTCTCGATTTGGGGTTACCGGATATTGATGGCAGAGAAGTCTTGCAGCAACTCAAATTTAGCCTAAAAACTCGAGGTATACCGGTACAAATTGTTTCCGGTAGTGAACGTGATCGAAGCATGCTGCTGGTCCAGGGTGCTATAGGATATCTGACCAAACCGGTGAACGAAGATCAACTATCCATGGTGCTCAATGATATTTCGAAACTCACGCAGGCGAAAGTGAAAAATATATTGGTCATTGAAGATGATAAGACGAATCAGAAGGCAATCACCCAACTTCTGCAACAAAAAGAGCTTGCTATTACCTGTGTGGACACTGGAAGTGAGGGGGTGGATAAGGTTCTTTCGGGCGGGTTCGATGTGGTAATTTTAGATCTTGGGCTACCAGATATTGACGGTTTTGAAGTGCTGGAACGCATCAAAGAGAACGGTGATCTTGAAAAAAAACCACCCATTATCATCTATACGGGGAAAGAGTTGAGTGAGAAAGAACAATTTCAATTGGAAAAATATACCTCGACTATCGTGATAAAAGGTGTGGGTTCCCCCGAACGTTTATTGGATGACGTATCGCTATTCTTACACAGTATAGAATCTCGTTTTGACGAAAAGAACAGGAAATCCATTAGTCGGCTACATGACGAAGACGCAATGCTGAAAGATCGTCGTATATTATTGGTTGACGACGATATGAGGAATACGTATGCATTGTCAAAACAGCTTATTGAAATTGGTTTTGATGTAGAGATGGCCAGTAACGGAAAAGATGCGCTGGAGATTCTAGAGCAGGATGAAAACTATGAATTGGTCTTGATGGATACCATGATGCCAGTGATGGATGGCAATGAAGCGACGATTCGTATTCGACAAATACCACATTATGAAGCGTTGCCTATTATCGCGTTGACGGCTAAGACAATGCCAGAAGATAGAGAAAAATGTTTAGCGGCGGGAGCCTCTGAGTATATTACCAAACCTATCGATTTTGAAAAATTATTGTCAGTGATACGGATTTGGTTGTTCAAGGCGGGATGATCTAAGTACGTTAAGCTGCTAAGGTATGGCACGTTTGCACCATGCCATACCTTATATACCTTACAGCAAGCGCTCGAGTTACGCTGTTTTCTGAATCGACTTTATGTAGCGAAAACGTTTACCCTGGAGAATGCTGGATTCACAGGTTTGGCCAGTGACCTGTATCGCATCATCAAGGAATATATCGATCGCGATAATGACTTCACGTTCTTCATAGCTGAATGTGTCGACTTCATGTCCTGCTTCGGAAAGATGAACATACTCATGTGTGTTAACGCCCATGGTAAATAGAGCTAAGTGAAACACCCGCTCCGATAACCCCAATCCATGTGTAAAGTACGCTTCTTTTTTCGAGATAAAACCGTCAGGTATGCCTTTTCGACGACTGTTTTGAATGCTATGAATTTGGTTCTCTAACATTTGCGTTTTCTTAATTAACGCATGCTGTTCATGCTGAATTTCTTTGGTATTAAATAGGTTTTGCGCGAGTGATGACAGCAGCGTATATAGTTCAGCAACCTGTTGGCCGTTTGTGGTTTGTTGATCAGTATTAATGGCATTATTCATTTGGCGTTACTCCAGGCTTACAGGGTAGGGATAGACGTGTTGATTCTGTTTGTAGATTCGCTATTTCTCGATTGAGTCCTTGCACGTAGGCAATCAGGTCCTCTTTGTTATCTGGAGTTAAGCGAGGAAACTGATGTTTGCTATTAATCCAGGATTCAAACGCTTTATTGTGCAGTGTTTCATTATCGCAAATCTCATCTAGGCTCATATGGCTCACTTCTGTTGGTTCGTCGAATGCTACACAGTGAATCGATTGGGCTGTTCCTGTTCGATCACAGAGGCCTTTGCAACATGAGTTTGAATCAGTTGCTCAACCCACCCTTGTTGGTAACGCCTACGTTTTTCTTGTTGATATGTTTGTATCGCTGAACAAGCGCAGTGCGTTGCTGTGCGCTCAGAATATCCGTCTTTTGTGACAGCTTGAAGAACATGGTTGTAAATCATGATTTGCGGGGTGGTTCTGTGTTGCACTTGCGTCATATCGTTTCGAGTGTGAATACGATGCAGTGACGTGGATAGGGATATGTCACGATATTTTTGCTTCATAGGCATCCTCTTGGTTAGGGTGGGTATAATAACATAAGTTATATTATGGGCAAGGGATTATGTTATAAAACACCCCGGAAATGTTATAAATTGGCCTTTTACGCTTCGTGAGTTATTGATCGGTCATATGGGTACTTTTCTGATGCGTGTTGGGATTATTTTGGGGTCCGCTGTTTGTATATACAGTGCTTCGCTGTTATAATTACAACCAACGTGATCACCTACAGGCTGGAGCCGAAACCACGTTCGGATAGTTGTGTTGTAGGGTGGTCTTCATCGTAAGTCCTTTCTATTCCCGATTTATCTATATTGCCGCAAGAAGGTGTCGAATCGATGAAGGATGTTTCTGTTTTATACTCAGCCAAAGAGAGCGTTACTCATTCTGTCAGGGATCAATTCCTGACAGATAAGGCGTGTGTGGTCGATTTAATTGAGAAGTCGGGCTCGAACTTCCATATTCGGTTGCGGGGAATAAGTGGTGATACAGCGTGGTTTACTGGGGCAGAGTTGATTGGCAAAGGGTTGCTGCCAGTGGAGATTGAGCGCTATTGTAAAACAGAACTACTGCGGGTTTTTGTGGGTAAATAGTCGATGGGTCGGGTAGCTTACAGGCTTACAATCGGTGACTTTCTCTTAGCGTTGTTCTCAATACACCCATGATGGTTGCCGGATTTTTGGCCGATACCGTGATGCTAAGGTAGTCTTCATTGAGAGGAATCAATTCATACGTTGGTTCGCCATTATGATCTACCCCTTTGTCACGGTATTTTCTAAATATCGTGGTATCACTCCCATGGACTAAAGCAATCACAGGGCTGCCTGGCGTCAGCTCACCCAGGGAAGTCCCATCAAATACCAGTAGATCATCTTCTTGCCAGCTATTAAGTAGGGCGTGCTCTCTATCATCGCGAGATCGCATAGAATTGTCTTCCATATATACTGCGAATGCATGAGCGCTAAAATGTTTGAGGCTGCGGGGTGATAAAAATGCACGTTCAGCGGATGGAGAATTGTTAAGTTGCTCGAACGCAGCCTGGGGGGTGGCGGCTTGCTTAAAAGTGAGTACTAAGGGAGCGAGGGCAGGGGGGCTGCCCAGAGGTGAGCGTGTTGGCGTACCGGTATTACCCGGCGAGTCGTCGCCTGCTGCCAGCCAATCTACTGATACCTGTAGGGCCACTGCGATTTGTAGCAGTTTTTTGGAGGAATTATTACGGCCGGATTCTAGGTGTTGAATGGTTACTTGAGAAACCCCCGCGCTATCCGCGAGCTCCTTCTGAGTCAACCCTAATGCTTTGCGTGCTGTTCGTAGTCTTTCGTTTAATGTGCTCATTTGATGAATTTATAACAAATGTTATATTTCGTCAAGCTGAAAAATAGGGGTTAGTGGGTTTGTACTGTTGTAAATTGACGCTGTGACAATTCTTGCCCATGAAATTGGCGAGTTCAGCTCTTTAATGTGAGAATTGCTTGATCTATAAATGAGACTGCACGGTTTTGTCTAGCTTATGGACATGACTTTTCTCTATTGATCCAACCTGAGAGTTAACATGGATATACAATTTACGCCTGAAGATCTTGCGTTTCAGAAAGACGTTCGCGCTTTTCTTGCTGATAACCTTACCGACGAAATTCGCGGAGGTTATGTTGGAGGTCATGTCGACCCCGGTGTGATGATAAGGTGGCAGAAAATCTTGAATAAGCAGGGGTGGGCGGCGCCTAACTGGCCTGAATCTTATGGTGGTACAGGTTGGAGTATTACGCAAAAGTATATCTTTGAGAATGAGTGTGCGGAAGCTGGAGCGCCTGCTGTTGTGCCGTTTGGATTAAAAATGGTGGCTCCCGTTATTTATAGCTTCGGTAGTGATGAACAAAAACAACGCTTTTTGCCAGATATTTTGGACAGTAACGTGTGGTGGTGTCAGGGGTATTCTGAGCCGGGTGCGGGTTCTGATTTAGCATCGCTACAGACTAAAGCGGTGTTGGATGGTGATCATTATGTGGTAAATGGTCAAAAGATTTGGACAACCTATGCGCAGCATGCCGATTGGATTTTCTGCTTGGTAAGAACCAGCTCAGAAGGAAAGCACCAACAAGGCATCTCCTTTCTACTGATTGATATGAAAACTCCGGGAGTAGAGGTTCGCAAGATAGATTCCATTGATAACCAACATACGTTGAATGAAGTGTTCTTTGATAATGTGAAGGTACCCGTTGAGAATCTTATCGGTGAAGAGAACAAGGGCTGGACCTACGCAAAAGTACTGCTAACCCATGAGAGAACGGCAATTGCGGGTGTGGCTTCGTCGAAGAAAGCGCTACATAAATTGAAGGAATTTGCGGCAAATGAAAGAGTGGGGTCTGGCTCGTTAGCGGATGATCCGTTGTTTAATGCAAAGCTTGCAAAAATAGAAATCGATCTGATGGCGTTGGAATATACCGAATTACGCGCCATTGCGTCTGTGTCTGCGGGTGCAGCCCCTGGGCCTGAATCATCCATCCTTAAGATACGAGGAACAGAAATTCAACAACAGGTCTCTGAGCTGGCGGTAGAAGCGGGGGGGCATTATTCCCATGTGATGAATGATGGCGAGGCTGTGGGTAATGATGTGGCGTGGACGTCTTCGGCGAAATACCTTTATGGTCGAGCCGCGACTATTTATGGTGGCTCCAACGAAGTGCAAAAGAATATTATTGCTAAGATGGTTTTGGGATTGTAGAGCACCTGTCATTTACACGTAGGAAAGAGACAAATTATGAATTTTACTTTATCTGAAGAACAAACTTTATTAAAAGACAGTGTTGCGAAGTATATACAGAATGAATATAGCTATGAGACCCGCCAAAAGATCATTAAGACCGATGCCGGGTACTCTGCTGAGAACTGGTCTACGTTCGCGGAGTTGGGTTGGTTGTGTGTCCCCTTTTCTGAGGATGAAGGGGGGATTGGTGGTGGTCCGATAGAGACTATGATCATGATGGAGGAATTGGGTAAAGGATTGGTCGTTGAACCTTACCTATCGTCAGTGATTATAGGGGGAGCGTTGTTAAGTAAAGCGGGTACTGCGGAACAAAAAGCGGAATGGATTAGTGGTATTATCGAGGGCACCAAAAAAGTGTCTTTTGCCTACAATGAATCTCAGGCACGTTTTGATTTGCATAATGTTGAAACATCCGCAGTTAAAAGTGCGGAGGGTTATGTCGTCAATGGCAGCAAGAGTGTGGTGCTTCATGGTGCTTCGGCCGACGGGTTGATTGTTTCTGTTAGAACCAGTGGAGATTCACTCGACGCCGACGGGATCTCTCTGTTACTTATTCCGGTGAATGCTGATGGTGTGTCTGTTAAGACGACGCGTACGTTAGATGGTCATCGTGCTGCTGAAGTTAGCTTCACGAATGTGACGGTGGCTGCTGAGGCGTTAATGGGGACAGAAGGCAAAGCGGCGTCGGTGATTGATGCCGTGGCTGATGAGGCGATGTTGGCCTTGTGTGCAGAAGCAGTGGGAGCGATGGAGAAACTGTATAAGGATACTGTCGCCTATACCAAAGAACGTAAGCAATTTGGCGTGGCGATTAGCATTTTTCAGGCTTTACAGCACCGTATGGTGGATATGTTTACCGCCCATGAGCAATGTAAGTCTTTGTTGTTAAGGGCGGTATTATCCTATGATGCGGGTGATGTTGATGCTGCCAAAAATATTGCTGCACTAAAATATCAAATAGGTGTGTCGGGTCAGCAAGTGGCTCATGAAGCTGTACAAATCCATGGTGGTATGGGGATGACTGACGAGATGAGCGTGGGTATGTACTTAAAACGCATTAACGTGATCAACACACTCTTTGGCAATGCTGATTACCACTTGCAACGCTTTATTGCGATGTAAAGGCGATTGCACAACAGCCCTGAAAATGGTGGTAATTCCTCAGGCCTAGACGTTAGTCGGGGCTATGGAGGAATTCTTACAGTCTAGATTGAAAAAAAGAGCCTTCTGATGTAATTAGAGGGCTCTTTCTATTTTGGCCCTGATAAAGCTTGAACTGGGGTAGGGATTTATGGTCATATTCGGCTATCGACTACCGAAAAAGATGACCCCTATGTTAGATTCCAAACCATTATTGTATAAGTCTTCCACTGATTTTCCGCCGATAAAAAGAGCTCAATTAGAGGTATTGCAAGTTAACTTAGGCTACCTATGTAACTTGAGCTGTACTCATTGTCACGTCAATGCAGGGCCTAAGCGGACTGAATTGATGGATGCAGGTATGGTTGATACCGTTATCGATGTGTTACGTGAACTCAACGTCAAAACGCTGGATTTAACCGGGGGAGCACCGGAAATGAATCCAGAGTTTCGCCGATTAGTGATTGCGGCGAGGGCGCTTGGGGTGAAGGTAATCGACCGCTGTAATCTCACCATACTGATAGAGCCTGGCTATGAAGATCTCGCTGATTTTCTGGCAGAGCAGCATGTCAGCGTGGTTGCATCATTACCTTGTTATACAGAGGATAACGTTGATAGTCAGCGCGGCAAGGGCGTATTTGAATCCTCAATAGAGGGGTTGCAGTTGCTCAACAAATTGGGTTATGGCAACCCAGGTAGCGGTTTGGAGTTGGATCTTGTGTACAATCCTGGAGGCGCATTTTTGCCTCCGCCTCAGGAATCATTACAAGCGGATTACAAGCGGGAGTTAGGTGAACAATACGGTATTGAATTCAATGGTTTACTGACGATTACCAATATGCCTATTAGTCGTTTTGGCAGCATGCTAATGTCGAAAGGTTTGTTTGACGAGTATATGACATTATTACGGGACAACTATTCTTCGGCAAATTTGGCTGGAGTGATGTGCCGTAACACATTGAGTGTTGACTGGCAGGGGAATGTATTTGATTGCGATTTCAATCAAATGTTGCTTCTTCCTGTGTTGCGTGACGATATACCGGTGACACTTTCTCAGGTGTTAGAGCGTTCCTTTGAAGGTCACCCTGTTATAGTCGCCGATCATTGTTTTGGGTGTACTGCTGGCCAGGGAAGTAGTTGTGGCGGTGCGCTTAACTAGTGATTATTGGATCAGTGGTTATACCGGTTCTTAATGAAGGCAGCAACATCGAGCGGGTGCTGGGTCAACTACAACCGATGCGACGTCGAGGTTGGAAGTTAATCGTGGTCGATGGTGGTAGTGAAGATGACACTATTAAAAAAGCAGAGCCTTTGGCATCGCTAGTGCTCTCCTCTAGAGTGGGGCGGGCAATACAAATGAATACAGGGGCTCGTCAGGCCGAAGGTGAAGTGATTGTTTTCCTGCATGCTGACACCGTACTGCCCTTAGGAGCTGAGAGTGTATTTAGCGATTTCGTTCAACAAGGTAGTCAGTGGGGACGGTTTGACGTCCAACTTTCTGGAACCAAACTGATGTTTCTGGTAATCGCATGGTTTATTAATTGGCGCTCACGAATAACTGGAATCGCAACCGGTGATCAGGCCCTGTTTTTTCGCAGACACTTTTTTGATTCGTTGCAGGGGTATGCCGATATACCCTTGATGGAAGATGTTGAGATTTGCAAGCGCTGCAAGAGCTTGCTGGATAAACCTTATTGCAGTGAACTGCGTGTTAAAACATCAAGCCGCAAGTGGGAGCGTGAGGGTACCTGGAAAACAATTTGGCTAATGTGGTGTTTACGCTACGCCTACTATCGAGGGGCTGACCCCATTGATCTATATAGGAAATACTATTCTTGTTAGTACAAGTAATACAAATATTCTTCAAAGCGCCTATCGCGGGTAAGGTGAAAACACGCCTCATTCCCAATATTGGTGTAGAGGCCAGCGTAGAAGTTCACAAGCGGTTGTGTGATGGGGTCATCGATACGGTAATGACCTTTGCGGAAACGGCTAGGCAGAAAAATTCGGATATTGCGTTGCAGGTTGAGTTCTGGACGGATCTTGATATTAACCATCCCTATATTCAGGGGAAAGCGGCTCAATATGGTGTTTCGGTCTATCAACAGCATGGGAAAGACCTTGGTCAGAAAATGTGCTTTTCTATGGCGCAAGGTTTGTGTAGTGCGGATCAGGTACTTGTGGTGGGTGGTGATTGTTTTTCACTGACAGAGGATTATTTGCAATCGGCGTTTGATACGTTGAGCTCGAAAGATACGGTGTTTGGTCCAGCGGATGATGGTGGTTATATTCTTATCGGAGCAACATCCATGTCGATGGGGTTGTTAGATAATATCCGCTGGGGAGAAAGTACAGTATTGGCCGCGTCTATGGACAGAGTAAAGTCCTTTGATAAAAGTGTTGGCTTACTGGATATGCGTTGGGATATTGATACCTGGGGCGATATCCAACGGCATGCACCAGAGCTACTAGAAGGGCTCTAGGTGCACTGTAATCTCACCGAGGAAAGATACTTTTTTCACTGCGTTGTAGCTGTGTGATATAGCGATTCAGCACCCGCTCGTTGGTGCCCTCAAGTCCGACAAATTGTATTCCTAGATAAGTACATTTGTCTTTGGGATCATATATCCAGTGCATAAGCTTTGCTTCGCAATGCATCGAATAGCCATCGGTTAATACCATTTGACAAGAAATATACTCTTCGCCACGTTTGGGTTTAGGTTCAATCAACCCCTTCATTCTCATTCGAATGCCTTTTGACGATAGATCGACCACTGAGCCAGCAATCACCGGGTTTATCGTATGTAGCAAGTTGACTTTTATCGGGGTAGATCGATTGATGGAAACGCGGAAGGCATCGCGGAGTTGAACTTGTTCGATACCCTGGGGGAGCTTAAATATATGGGCATAACCTTCTTTGGTGTTGATGGTTTTTGCATACTGGCAGTTGAATTGGCAATAGATACCTTCATGAGTCAGGGAGAAGTGCAGCAGATCACCATTCTTAAGTGTTAGCTCTATGTCGCTAGGCGTAAATTGTTCAAACGCGATGGTTTTCTTTTTCTCATCAATTGCGATTATGCCTGTTGTTGTATTTTCTGATTGTTTATCAACCGAACCATCAGGGTTGCAGCGCTGGATGGTAATAAGGTGATGCTCATGAGCGTACCCACCAAGGAGTCGTAAGATGTCCTTAGTGCTATGGTTGATGTTCTTTGGGGAACCAACAGTCGGTCTACCTACATCATCTTTCGAAGCAAAAAAGCGTTCAAGAAACGGTATTCGCATGCAATTAGTCTTTGATTGGTTTAAATCAGTTAATTATTTTGAGTTATCGTTAAACAGTGTAGCAAAATATCGGCAGAAGTTTGCCGCTAGGCAAGCCCCTTGGGCATGACGACCCCAAGGGAGGGGTTATGCAGTGGCCAGCATTCGTTGGGCTTCAGTGGGGCCTGCGCGCCCAGACTTGGTATAGAGACAGGCTTGTTGTGTCTGACCTTTCATCAAACCCATCAAGCGATCGATAGCGATTTGAGAATGAAGTAGGATCTTGCCGTTGATTTTATTGAGGTTCTCACATTGCTGTAGGCTTTCCGTTAGCTGCTCCCAGAGGGCTGAGAATTTTTTTTGCCACTGATGTGGAATGAGTTTCAAAAAGGCGAGAAAGCCGTCATTATCGCCACTAAAGCCCATTCCGACCATAATCTCACGGCGCTGGCAATCGGTTGACTCAAGATCTACCAACGTTCGCTGTTTTCTCGCAAGGATTTGGCTGTAGCTTTTAAACTGTCGAAGCTCAAGTGATTCTCTTTCCTCTTTCAATAATAAAACGAGGTGAGTACTGAGGTTACGGTCCTTTTCCAATACTTTGAGAAGGTTCTGCGCGTGTGCGGGATTTACTTTTGAAGACATCACTAGCCCCTTAATGAACATTTTTGACAATTGTTAATTAAGAAAGCAAAGAATGTGCCGAAGAAGATAAAACAAAGAACTAAAAGCCGGACAGGGGAGGCAACCAAGCGCTGCCCGACTCTTTTTTAGAATAGGTCGTCGGAATCGATGAGCTTGCCGGCAACACTCTCAGCATTAAGTTTGAATGAGCCATCATAGATAGCGGCTTTGATTGCGTCTATTTTAGCCTGGTCGATAGGGGGCTCCGTGCTGACACCGCCCGTCAATTTACTCAGAGACTTAGCTTCGGCGCTCAATACCACGGTCCCTTCTGCGTTTGCAGACGGTGCCTTGGTTGTGTCACCACTTTCGCCACTGGATTTGGTAACTTGGCCACTGGCTTTGGCCTTATTGCTACCCGCTTGATTGGTCTGTAAACCATTGATTTCTAAACTCATTTTTGATTGCCTCAAAAAATGCTGCTTTAACTCATAAATTGTATCGGCTTCACGAACCAAAGCTTTAGCATAAAGTGTAATATTTTCATGAAAAATAACAAATTTTTCTGAGTGATTGTAAACCTACAAACTGATGCGTATCTGCCCTGGAGCAGATATACGTCCTTCTACAATTCGCTGGGTTCGGCTATTTTTTACTTGTATCAGATCGCCTAACCCACCCGCGGTGAGGGCAACCCCTGTGGTTTTGATTGAAAGGCCATGGATTGCCGCTTGTATGACAATCCTTTCCCCTTTATTTACCAACATTGCGGGCTGGACGAATTGAGGGCGTATGACTTTATTGCTGGGAATACTGCGTTTAGCAATCGCGCCTAATGCCACACTAGAGCGATTAAAGTAGCCTTGGTTGAGTCGAGTAATTTCACGTTCTTCTTCGATGATGTTCTGTTGCGTCAACAACTGGCCGCGATAAATTGGTTGTGTTGTAACGACGACATTTTCATAGGCTTTCAATTCTAGCGGGACATGTAGAGCCCAATTTTTTTGGTCCAAACACGATACCTTGAGGGTGAATTTACCAATTTTTTTATGGGGTGAGGTACTACGGGTCTCAAGCGGTAGAGTACAGGGTGCCAGCCGTAGTCTCGGGTCCAGCTGGGGGAGTACGGTTTCGATACGACTAAAACGCTGCGCCCCTGCGAGGTTACTCGCAAAAGTACTGACCGCGGAGATAATTTGGGTCTTGGCTGTTTCGCGTTTCTTATTACTTTCAGTATTTATGATGTTATTAGCGGCCGTTGTCTTACTTGCGAGTATATTTTCTTCGGCGTAGGCATTAGGCATAAGGAAGAGTAAGCAAAGCGCGCCCGACACTATTTTGCAGTAGTAAGCGGTCATTAAATTTACACGGAATCTGTTCATTTATGCGTTTTCGCCTATGCTCAAGAGTATGTGACAGTTTTCTGTGGAATCGAATCAAGTTGCTATTAAAAAGTCAATTTGATGACGTATATCCAATAAAAGCAGTAAACAATAAGTAACTAAGCAAAGCTTGTGCCGATTTACGAGTAGATGGAGTTAAGATATGGCCGGTGTTTTAGACGCAGTCGATCAACGGACCCAATTAGTGGGGCAGAACCGGTTGGAACTACTGCTGTTCAGGCTAGATGGCAATCAAATGTACGGCATCAACGTATTTAAGGTGCGGGAAGTATTACAGTGCCCTAAATTGACGGAGTTACCTAAGCGTAACCCCATTGTTCGTGGTATTGCACATATTCGCGGCGGTACGATCTCCGTAATGGATATGGCATTGGCGATGGGAAGTCAGCCGCTGGATGATATTGATAACTGTTTTATCATCATTTCAGAATACAACATGGCGGTTCAGGGTTTTTTGGTTAGATCGGTAGAGCGGATTGTTAACCTCAATTGGGAGAATATTCACCCGCCACCACGAGGAGCGGGGAAGGATAATTACCTAACGGCTGTCACGGAAGTTGATAAGAAAATCGTGGAAATTATCGATGTAGAGAAGATTCTAGCTGAAGTCTCGCCGATGAATGAAAATATCGGTGAAGGCGTGATTCAGGTTGAAAAAGTGGAGGCTCCCGCTCAGCAGGAGATATCGGTACTTATTGCTGATGATTCCAGTGTTGCGCGTAAGCAGATTAAGCGGTGCGTTGAGAAACTGGGTGTTAAGACACACGTGGTAAATGACGGAAAGCAAGCGTTAGATCATCTTAAAGAACTTGCGGAACAAGGTATTAACCCTAGGGACCACTATGCACTGCTTATTTCAGATATTGAAATGCCAGAGATGGATGGTTATACGCTAACGGCGTCAATACGAGATGATGCACGTATGGCAGGGTTCTATATCGTATTGCACACTTCGCTGAGTGGAATCTTTAATCAGGCTATGGTTGAAAAAGTGGGCGCAGATGACTTTTTAGCGAAATTTAAGCCGGATGAATTAGCGACGTTAGTACAAAATAGGATTGATAGCGTGCTCACGGTTGAGTCGTAGTTCGGTGCTACAGGATTTAGACTGTAGGAAGCCGTTGAAAGTGAACTAGAGTATTGGCGAATGTGACTTATGGTATTCAAAGCTAATCAAGCGTCGAAGTTCAACGAACATGAGTATCGCGACTTTCGGAGTTTTTTGGAAAAGAGTTGCGGTATATTATTGGGCGATAACAAGAACTACCTTATCGATAGTCGCTTGCGTAGAATTATGCGCGACCACGATATTGATACACTGTCAGTATTGGTAAAAAAGGTGGATCGCATCGGTAGGGACCCGCTAAAGCAAAAAGTGATTGATGCGATGACGACCAATGAGACGCTATGGTTTCGGGATCGTCATCCGTTTGAATTCTTTACTGATACATTACTTGGTGAGCTTTCTGAATCGGGTCAGCCTATTTCAATATGGTGTGCAGCAAGTTCTTCTGGGCAGGAGCCATACACGATTTCCATCTGTGCGGAAGAGTTCAAAAAAAGAAATCTATCAAAGGCTTATCGAGACGTGTCTATTGTCGCAACCGATATCTGTACAGAAATATTGGAGCAGGCGAAGGCGGGCGTCTATGAGATGCTGGCACTCAATAGAGGGATGTCTAATGACCGTTTGAATCGTTTTTTTAGTGAGCATCAAAAAGGTCAATGGAAGATAAAACCGGAAATACAAAGCAGAGTTGATTTTAGGCAACTTAACTTGAAAGAGAGTTTTTCTACGTTAGGTCGTTTTGACGTGATATTCTGTCGCAACGTACTCATCTATTTTTCGTCAGAACTACAAAATAAAATTTTACGGAATATCCACTCGATTCTGAAGCCGGGGGGGTACCTGTTTTTAGGGGGGTCTGAAACACCGAGAGGCCTTAACGACTTTTTTGAAGTGAGATACTACACGCCGGGTGTTGTGTATCGAAAGAAATAGTATGTGTTAGCGTTCTAGCCAGTGGAAAAAACTTGCCACCACATTGCCTCAAAGTCTGCCGCTTTTCTGGCGGCTTTTGTAATAGCATCCTCCTTATTTTCGTTTGTATAAGAACCTACCCGCCTGATACAGCAGCTTTCCAACCAATAATGATACTTTCCCTAACCTTGGCATATAGGTTGCATTCTTATTGGTGAGGATGAGGTAAAGGACAATTTTCCAAGGATGGTACCTCCTCTTATGACTAAGGCGGCAACGAGATAATCCTATGGCAATTAATTTTGATAAAGCATTTGGTGTTCATGAGCATGCATTGACGCTCAGGGCAGAAAGAGCAAATATTTTGGCGAATAATATTGCCAATGCTGATACTCCTGGGTTTCAAGCTCGCGACATTGATTTTAAGGAAGTACTTAAAACGATGTCAGGTCAGCCGGGAATGAATATGTCGATGACATCAACACAAAGTGGGCATGTCAACGGTTTGCTGAATGCGGATTCTATTAACGGGTTAAAATATCGAATGGCTGACCAGCCATCTATCGATGGAAATACCGTTGATTTGCAAAAAGAACGTGCTGAATTTACTAAAAACACCTTGGATTTCAATTCTTCTTTTACGTTTCTTAATGGCCGTATTCGCGGGCTAATGACTGCGATAAGGGGAGAATAGTCATGTCGTTGATGGATGTATTTAATATCGCAAGTAGTGGCATGAGTGCCCAGACTGTTCGATTGAACACAACCAGTTCGAATATTGCGAATGCTGAAAGCGTGAGTAGCAATATGGACGAAACATATCGAGCACGGCAGCCAGTGTTCGCGACTCAGCTACAAAACGAATTACAGCAGGACCCTTTCGCATTTAACGGTGGTTTAGGAGCGGGAGCAGGGGTAAAGGTTGCGGGAATTGTCGAAAGCGATGCGCCATACCAGTTGAGGTACGAACCACACCACCCGATGTCGAACGAAGAAGGTTATGTAGCGTACCCGAATGTCAATGTTGTAGAAGAGATGACGAATATGATCAGTGCGTCGCGATCATTTCAAACCAATGCCGACATGATGAAGTCAGCAAAAGACATGATGCAGCGAGCGCTGCAACTAGGTCAGTAATTACCTTTTTTTACTGGTTAGGAGAAGAGCAATGAGTATCAGCGGAGTCGACAGTCAGAGCGGTGTATTTGCCGGCATGTCCATTGATAGTGTTCAGGATACAGCGGAAGAAACCGATCAAGATATGTTTCTTCGGTTGATGTTAGCGCAGCTCGAGAATCAAAATCCTTTGCAGCCTCAGGATGGTACAGAATTTCTATCTCAGATGGCACAGTTTAGTACGGTCGAAGGTATTGGAAATCTTAATAAAGGCATTGACGAACTCAATGGTTTATATCGCTCGAATCAAGCATTACAAGCAACGGCATTGGTAGGAAGAGACGTTTTGGTGAGTGGAAATACGGGTTATTTGGATGGTGGCGCAAACGCGATTAGTGGTGTTATCCACGCCGATGGTGTAGCGGCAACAGACGTAATTGTGAATATTAAAAACGAAAGAAATGAAATTGTGAGACAAATTGAGCTTAACTCAGTGACGTCGGATGATACTTCGTTTGCGTGGAATGGCTCTGATGAGAACGGCAATAGATTGCCGGAAGGCAACTACACGATGGAAGTTACTGGCCGGGTGGGTGAAAATGTTGAAAATTTACGTACTAGCATGTATGCCAATGTAAACAGTGTCAGCATTGTTAATACCAATGGCGACATGTTGTTAAATCTTAATGGTTTGGGACAAATTAGTTCTAACAGTATTCAGCAGGTTCGATAGTTACTAGCGATAACCTGTTAATTGGAAGGAGTAGAAGATGTCATTTAATACAGCACTCAGTGGACTTAACGCAGCGCAATCAGAACTTGAGGTGACCAGTAACAATATAGCCAACGTTTCCACCACTGGATTTAAAGAGTCTCGGGCGGAGTTCGGTGATATCTATGCGTCATCCGCATTTGGTAGTGGTAGTACATCAATTGGTAACGGTACGCTACTGCAGGCTGTTACCCAGCAGTTCACACAAGGGAATATGGATTTTACATCCAATACGTTAGATCTTGCGATTAGTGGTGATGGTTTCTTTGTGCTTGCGCCAAATCAGGGGAGTTCAGAGAGAGTATATACCCGCTCCGGTGCCTTTGGTGTTGATAGTAGCGGTAATGTGGTCAATACCGCGGGACAATTACTGCAAGTGTTTCCGGTGAATGCAAATGACGGTACGGTGCAGTCAACGTCATTGAGTAGTACGGAGAACTTGCGACTCCCTGAGTCAGCAGGTGTACCTCAACAGACCGCATCGGTGAGTTTGGGGGTGAACTTACCGTCAGATTCCGGAGCATTGCCTGTCGGGGGGTTTGATCCTAGTGATAATACGACCTACAACGCGTCTACCTCGGTGAACGTATTCGATTCTCAGGGTGAGAGTCACGTGGCGACGGTTTATTATGTAAAAGATAGTACTGCAGCATCTGGTAACGTATGGCATGTTTTCCATTACATTGATAATGAAGCGGTCGATATTGCGGGCGGGGACAATACTGGCCAGACCGCGAATGCGACGCTACCGCTGGCGGGTGTTATCGAGTTTGAGGCAAATGGACTATTTAACCCTGCTACGGGCGGAGTTGTTGTTAATCCCATACTCCCCGCAGGGGGGATGACGACGGTCGCATTAGGTGTCACTGGCGCGAACTTGACGGAATGGCAAGCGGGTGTAGACGGTACCCAAGCGATTACTTTTGATTATGATCGTACCAACACCACGCAGTTTGCATCATCCTTTACGGTGAATACGTTGTCCCAAGACGGTTTTGCGATTGGTCGACTAACGGGTTTGGATGTGAGTGATACGGGCGTGATTAGAGCAACATACACTAATGGGCAAACGACCGCTGTTGGTAAGGTAGCAATGGCTCGATTCCCAAATAACCAAGGATTATCGCAGAACGGAAATACGTCGTGGACCCAGACGACCGATTCCGGTGAAGCATTACCGGGTGAGTCAGGTACAGGGACTTACGGTTTGATTCGCTCTGGCGCGTTGGAGCAATCAAATGTGGATTTAACGGCGGAGTTGGTTGGGTTAATTACGGCGCAGCGTAATTTCCAGGCAAACGCCAAGTCCATTGAAACTGCCAATGCGATTACCCAGGCAATCATACAAATACGATAACAGATAGTTTTCTAGCGTTTGTAAAAAAGCAGCATAACCAATGGGTGTGCTGCTTTTTTTTTGTGGCTGAGAAAAACTGGCAAAGACTTTGCAGTAATATCTATAGCGAAGTCATAGGTCAGAATTCTGGCATACCGTGATATAAATCAGTAGCCAAGCGAAAAGGTGCGCAATGGATAAATCGATATATATAGCAATGACAGGTGCAAGAGAAGCGCTAACGTCCATGACCGTTCGAGCCAATAATTTGGCAAACGCATCAACGACAGGTTTTAAGTCTGATTACAGTCAGTATCGAACGTTGTCGGTATTTGGTGATGGCATGCCAAGTCGGGCATATGCGGTTGTTGAGCGGCCAGGGTCAGATACAACGGCGGGCACCTTTCAAACAACCGGGCGCGATTTAGATGTGGCGTTAAACGGGGATGGTTGGCTTGCGATTCAAACGCCTGATGGAAAAGAAGCCTACACAAGGGCAGGTGATTTAAAACGATCAAATGACGGCATCATTACTACCGGCACGGGTTTGCCTGTTATGGGTAATGGCGGGCCAATTTTTTTACCTGAATATGAACAATTGGTTATCGGTAAAGATGGAACAATTTCTATTCGAGGGTTGGGTGAGGACCCGTTGGCGCTGACTCAAGTGGATAGGTTGAAGTTAGTTAACCCTGATAAAAGTACGCTTCAAAAAGGTAAGGATGGTTTGTTTCATCTTAAGGATCCTAACGCAGCGGCGCTGCAAGCGGATATTAACGTGCAGGTAGTGAATGGTGTATTGGAAGGTTCCAATGTAAATCCTGTGGCTGAGCTTGCTGATATGATTTCATCATCTCGATTATTCGAGATGAATGTGAAAATGATGGAAAATGCAAAAAGCAATGATGAGTCCTCGGCACGGATCATGCAGAGTTAATTAAGTAGATAGAGAAACGATAAAAAAATGGCGTTCGTTAACGTTAGCCATAATTTTAAGAAGTGAGTTGGGAGAATAAAATGCAAGCAGCATTATGGGTAAGTAAATCGGGCTTGAGTGCCCAGAATACACGATTGACCACAATTTCTAACAATCTGGCTAACGTGTCTACGAATGGATTTAAAAGAGACCGGGCTGCATTTCAAGATCTTCTCTATCAGATTGACCGGCAGCCTGGTGGTCAATCATCGCAGAATACAGAACTCCCATCTGGATTACAGCTTGGTACGGGTGTGCGTGTTGTCGCTACCCAAAAACAATTTACCGAAGGCAGCATTGAGATTACTGAGCAGCCTTTAGATGTGGCTATTAATGGACGTGGTTTTCTTCAGGTGCTGAATCCCGATGGTTCAATTTCTTATACCCGGGATGGTCAATTTCAGATAAATAACGCAGGGCAATTGGTGACATCGACGGGGCTGACTGTTGAACCCGCAATTACGATACCTGATGGCACCCAATCGGTCACCATTGGCACTGACGGTGTAGTGGGGGTGGTGGATGCATCCACCGGCACGCGAACAGAAGTGGGTACCATACAACTCGCCGATTTTGTTAATCCGTCAGGTCTAGAGTCACAAGGTGGAAACCTGTTTCGAGAAACGGCGGCTAGTGGTGCTGCTACACAAGGCGAAGCCGGGCAGGGCGGATTTGGATCGCTTATCCAAGGAGCGATTGAAGGATCAAATGTAAATGTCGTGGAAGAGATGGTCAATATGATCGAAACTCAACGAGCATATGAAATGAATTCAAAAGTAATTTCCACAGTGGATCAGATGCTGCAATACGCGAGTCAAAATCTATAAGATGGCATTAATTTTATGTGAGGAGGGTGACACAATGAACGCTACATTTCTTAGGAAAGTAGGGCTGTTTGGGATGGTTTTGTGTTATGGATTAATGTTAGGTTGTGCTATGAACCCTCCTGTACCAAATGATCCAAGGTATGCCCCCGTTGCCCCCATTATCCCGAAACCAAATGTACAGTCCTTAGGCTCTATCTATGCTAGCGGTACAGGGGTGGCTCTTTGGGAAGATAAGCGTGCTCGTAGGGTCGGTGATATAGTTACCGTAATATTGGCAGAAAAAACCTCAACAACGAAATCAAGCAAGACAGCGATAACTAAAGAAGACGATAACGCGATGTCGGTTACTGCGTTATTAGGCACAACACCAACCACACTATTGCCTGGCTTTATTGGGAGTTCAACACCATTAACTCCGAATACAACGACGTCGAATAAGAGGGAATTCGAAGGTGATGCGAGTGCGGATCAGAGCAATCAGTTAAATGGTAGTATTACTGTGACGGTGGTCGATGTGGTCGGTAACGGAAATCTAGTGGTACGTGGAGAGAAGTGGATGACCTTCTCTGAAGGAGACGAGTTTATTCGTATCGAAGGAATAGTGAGATCAGCGGATGTTAACCCTGATAATACGGTCCTTTCTACTCGATTGGCTGACGCGCGAATTACCTATAGCGGAAGAGGTCAATTGGCTAATGCCCAGCGCCAAGGTTGGTTAACCGAATTCTTTACAAGTCCGTTATGGCCGTTCTAAGCATAGTAATTTATATTTTATCCCGTGACGTTAGGAGTTGATATGAACAGCATTCGATTTTTCCTTGTTGTCGCTTTGCTTTTGATGAGTGGCGCTGTACAGGCAGAAAGGCTAAAGGATATTTCTCAGGTTCAAGGTGTTCGCTATAACCAGTTAATCGGCTATGGTTTGGTGGTAGGCCTAAGTGGTACGGGAGATAAAACCAGTGGCACGCCGTTTACTACCCAAACCTTTAAGAACATGATGGCTCAATTTGGAATATCTGTACCTGATAGCTTAAATCCTAAATTGGAAAATGTTGCTGCTGTTGCTATTCACTCGAGGTTGCCTCCGTTTGCAAAACCAGGTCAGTTAATCGATATTACGGTCTCTTCTATTGGTAATTCCAAGAGCCTCAGAGGGGGAAGTTTGTTAATGACACCGCTAAAAGGCGCAGACGGACACGTGTATGCGGTTGCACAAGGTGATCTTGTCGTGGGAGGCTTCGGCGCAGAAGGCAGTGATGGGTCAAAAATTACCGTTAATGTGCCGAGTGTTGGTCGCATTCCCAATGGTGCTACTATTGAACGGGCGGGCCCTAATCCATTTGCCAATGCGAGTACACTTACTTTTAACCTTCACCAGCCGGACTTTACCACATCGAAGCGTGTGACAGATCAGATAAATCGGTTGTTGGGGCCTGGTGTTGCAAGATCGTTAGATGCCACTTCAATAGTGGTATCGTCTCCCAGAGACCCCTCTCAGCGCGTCACATTTCTTTCCGTTTTGGAAAATTTGGATATAAAACCTGCTGAACCTGTGGCAAAGATTATTATTAATTCTAGAACAGGAACTATCGTGATCGGTAAAAATGTTCAGGTGTCTCCAGCGGCGGTGAGTCACGGTAGTCTAACAGTGACCATTTCTGAGAAAAAAGAAGTAGTGCAACCTGAAGCATTCGCTGGTGGCCGTACGGCAGAAGTTGATAATTCGGGTATCGATATTGTGCAAGAGGATAGCCGTATGTTCCTCTTTGAACCGGGTATCTCATTGGATGAAATCGTACGTGCAGTGAATCGTGTCGGGGCCGCACCAGGTGACCTAATGGCAATATTAGAAGCGCTTAAACAGGCAGGGGCATTGCGCGCCGAGATAGTTGTTATCTAATGTCTGATAAGCCGATTCTATCCGCACCGTCAGTGGGTTCGTCATATCATGATATGTCAGATTTCCAGCGCTTGAGAACAGGCGCAAGAAATCATGATGACAAAGCGCTGGTGGCAGTCGCTAAGCAGTTGGAAGGCGTGTTTCTTAATATGATGTTAAAGGGGATGCGTGATGCCAATAAAGTGTTCTCTGAAGGCAACCCTCTCAATACAAAAGAAACGGAATTCTACCAGGGTATGTTTGACCAGCAGATCAGTTTGACAATGGCAGAGGGAAAAGGAATAGGGCTTGCCGATGTGATCGTGAGGCAAATGCGAGGTCGAGAGCCAGATCCAGAAGAGCTACAAGCACTGATGGAGAAGAACAAAGCGGGTCTGAATGATCCGATTGCCGGTTTTGCAATGACTCAGGAAGCGACGCCGTATTCCTTGTTAACAGAGACTCATGGAATTGATCTGCCAGTGCCAAAAACGGACTATGCGTTGCCGATGGAACGGTTGCGATCGGTGATTGCAGCAGCGGTTCCGCAGGATAACAAGACAAATGTAGCTCCAGCATCAATGGCAACTGGAATTGTGTCAACTATTGATGCAACGGCCGAAGTTGAATCCGACATCACAGTAAATGCGCAAAGTGGGAATAGTCTTGCCACTAACGTAGAAAAATCACTGCGAAACTTGTTTCCCAATGCTGCTGCTTTTATTGACGCGATATCACCTTACGCTAAGGCCGCTGCTAATGAACTTGGGGTGGAGGTAAATGGTATTATTGCTCAAGCGGCTTTAGAGACCGGTTGGGGTAAGCATGTCATTCATGATGAAAACGGAAAATTGTCGTTTAACTTGTTTGGTATAAAGTCGGGGTCTCATTGGTCTGGAGATTCGGCAAAGGTAAAGACATTGGAATTTAGAGGTGGGATAGCAGAAAAAGAGACTGCGTCCTTCCGATCATACAACAGTATGGATGCTGCGTTTCAAGATTATGTTTCCTTCCTTAAAAGTAATCCTCGTTATCAAGACGCACTGAATTCAAAAGGTGGTGCTGAAGATTGGGGTTTTGCGCTTCAAGAAGCCGGATATGCCACTGATCCAAATTATGGCAAGAAGATTGCAGGTATAGTCTCAAGGCTTGATAGAAGCGACAAAAACTAGTCAAAGCGGCAATTAATACTACCATCGATTGCCGCCTGAACAAAAAACTGCCGCTCTATCAAATCGATCAGAAAATTAACGCTGAATTTATCGAGACGATAGTTTATGGCAGACCTAATGGGCATTGCAGTTTCCTCACTGATATCGCAGAAGACCGCGTTAGGTACAGTGGGACACAATATTGCAAACGTAAATACTGCAGGCTATAGCCGGCAGGATGTCCAGTTTGGGACCAATGCCCCTGAGCAGATCGGTGGCCAATTTGTCGGCACGGGAATGAACGTTGCGAGTGTGCAGCGTATTGCCAATGATTTTATTACCGAACAAATGCGTCGTGATACGCAAAATAATTCGTCGTTCTCTTCTTATTATGAATATGCCGTCAGAATAGATACGTTATTGGGTGATGATGCTACGGCAATTACACCATCCATGTTGAATTTCTTTGACTCGGTCAGCGATGTATCAAATGACCCTGCCTCAGTGCCAGCAAGGCAGGTACTGATTAGTGAAGGTGAAGCACTGGCCAATCGTTTTAATTCCGTTTACGCCCAGGTTGCATTACAGAACGATACACTAAATGCGGATCTTGTCAGTACTACCTCACAGATCACCGCAATTGCGTCACAGCTTGCAAATCTCAACAATTCGATACAAACATCCGGTGCATTAGGCGGTATTGGTGGCAACCCTAATGATCTCTTGGATGAAAGAGATGAAAAATTAAGAGAGTTATCTGAATTGGTCGGTATTAGCGTCATTAATAATACTGACGGTACGGTTAACGTTACGATGGGGACAGGCCAAGCGTTAGTGGTGGGAGTACAGGCATTTACATTAAGCGCTGGTAGCACGATGTCGGGTGTTACTCGTCATGAAATATCACTTTCCTCGGGCAGTAGTTCTGTACTTATTGGTAGTGGCCTTACGGGTGGACGCTTGGGTGGGCTGCTCGAAGTGAGAGAGCAGTTGATTGACCCGGTGTTTAACGAAGTGGGACGCATGGGTATGGCGCTGTCAGCGACCTTTAATGCACAGCATGAGTTGGGCGTTGATCTTACCGGGAACCTGGGTAAGGAATTTTTTACCGATATTAATTCTAATTCTGCAGTGTTATCACGAGTTTCAAGAAGCACTACGAATACCGGTACGATGGCGATGTCGGTTAGCATTGATGACACCTCTGTATTGGGGGTAGATAACTTCGAGTTACGATATAGTGCAACAACGGGAAACTATACGTTAACCGAAACCGCAAATAATACCACCATCGCTACGATTCCTGCGCCAGGAGTTGTACCAAGCACGGTAGCACTTGCCGGTGAGGGGTTCTCAATTAACTTCTTATCGGGAGCACCAGCGGATGGCGATCTATATTTGGTGACCCCAACACGCTTTGGTGCGTCTGCCATTGATGCCGAAATTAGTAACACCAGTGAAATTGCTGCTGCGCTGCCTGTGAAAGCGTCGACACCACTGACTAATTCGGGGTCAATGGTGGTTGAAGAGGTTCAGATCACTGACGTGACAACAACGGACTTTACCACCGCGGCGTTACAATTGAGCCCTCCCTACGAAGTGCGATTTGTGACGGCGACGACCTACGATATTTACGATATGTCGGTGCCGGCAACACCTGTGTTAGTGACTGGTGCCCCTGTGGTGTTTAATCCCAATCAACCGAATAATATGCTTGCTAATGCAGCGTTAACTCCAGGGTATGAAGTTGTCGTAAACGGTACTCCTGCTGCTGGTGACGTGGTAACTATCGAATATAACTCTAATGGTATTGGTGATAATCGAAATGCACTTTTGTTGGCGGATTTGCAGGCGGCAAAAACCATGGCTGGTGGCACTGTCAACTATCAAGGCGCATATGCACAAACTGTTGGAGGAGTCGGGACGCGTACTCGTGATTCACTGATTGGACAAGAGGCCTCACAAAGTGTGTTACGACAAACTGTGGCACAGAGGGAAGCCGTGTCGGGGGTAAATTTAGATGAAGAAGCAGCGGATTTGCTGAAATTTCAGCAAGCCTATGAAGCATCGGCTCGTATTATTCAGGTATCGACAGAACTGTTCGATACGCTGTTGAATTCGGTTGGGTAGGGGTGATATGAGATGAGAGTGTCTACATCACATGTATACAATACTGGTTTGAACTCGATGCTGGACCAGCAGACCAAGTTAAGTACTACACAGCTTCAACTTGCCGCAGGCAAACGTATCATTAAACCCTCGGATGATCCTATCGGCTCGGGGATTGCCCTCAGTATTAAACAGTTAATTCAAACGTCAGAGCAGTTCGTCAGTAATGGACAAACCGGACAAACCAAATTGGAAGTGGTGGAAAGTTCACTGGCCAGTGTGACGGATATTTTGAATCGTAGCCGTGATCTTGTTTTGCAAGGGTCTAACGGGACCTTAAGTGGCCAGGATCGACGCTCATTAGCGTTAGAAATAGAGAGCCGACTACAGGAATTGGTAAGTTTGGCCAATACACAAACGGCAAGCGGTGATTATATATTCTCGGGATTCGCAACCAATGTAGCGCCTTATACCCGAGACATCGCCGGTAACTTTATCTATAACGGCGATCAGGGTAAGCAGTTTGTGGATGTGAACTCCAGTCTTGAAGTACAGACAAACTTTTCTGGTTCGGAACTGTTTTCAGACGTCCCTACTGGTAATGGAACTTTTCAGACTTTGGGTAGTAGTTCGAATCAAGGTACTGGAGTGATCAGTGGCGGTAGCGTCCTCGATAACTCCGCCTATGTACCGGATACCTATACGGTAACGTTTCTTAATAATGCGTCTGGCGTGTTGTCCTATCAAGTGGACGGTGCAACAACGGGACAGTTAATTCCGGCGCTTCCAGGAGTGCCTTTGACAGATGCACCGCGTTACGTAGAAGGTGCGAATATAGAATTTGGCGGCATCCAGTTTTCTATCAGTGGGATCCCGCAGGTAGGTGATACCTTTACGGTGGAGTCTAGTAATAGTCAGGATATCTTTACCACATTGCAGCAAGTGATTGACGGTTTGAGATCATCGGATGCGTCACCAACCTTGCAGGCACAAATGGCAGATCAGCTAAATAATGGTTTGATAAATTTGGATCAAGCGTTGGGGCATATTGATGAAGGGCGCTCAGCGGTAGGTACACGTTTAAATGTCATAGAGAGCGAACAATCGATTAACGCAAATATTATTGTACAAGCGGAAAGTTCACTTTCTCTGGTAGAGGATTTGGATTACGCATCAGCAATTACCGATCTAAATAAACAGTCGGTGGCACTACAGGCAGCACAACAAAGTTTTGTGCAGATTCAAGGGTTATCACTGTTTCAGTTTATACGATGAATATATTACGCATTAGAAAGTACATGAAATTACGTTTTTCGTCAGAATTTACATTACGACTGCGTCAAATTGGCGTGTGGCGGGGAGGTTAGTATGAGAAAAATCTTAAGCAACCCGTGTTACTGCTGATAACAGCACTTAACCAAAACGTTGCTTCTTGAAAAATATCATTTTAATTCTCCCCATCCAATGTTGGATACGTGGGACGGCAGTTAGGAGAAATACTCATGCCACAGATTATTAATACCAATATTTCGTCTATCAACGCACAACGAAACCTAAATAAATCACAAGGTGCGTTACAAACTTCATTGCAACGATTGTCTTCGGGGCTACGTATTAACAGTGCGAAAGATGATGCGGCTGGATTGGCGATATCGAATCGATTTACCACTCAGGTTCGCGGCCTCAATGTTGCGGTTCGAAACGCGAATGATGGTATTTCATTTGCGCAAACGACTGAAAGTGCGCTTGAAGAAATCGCAACGGCGTTACAACGGATGCGTGATCTTGGTGTTCAGTCAGCAAACGATACCAACAGTCAATCAGATAGATTGTCGCTACAGGCGGAGGTTACTCAGCTTGTCTCGGAAATAGAACGTATTGCACAGACAACGACATTTAACAATCGTCCCGTATTAGACGGGTCAAATGCAACCTTGAGCTTTCATATTGGTGCCAATGCTAACCAGACGGTGTCGGTGAGCGGTGTTGATGCGCGGTCAAGTGCATTAGGGTCTCAACCGGGAATGGTGCAATCTACCGGTGATCGTGTGCAGTTTATCGGTAATGGTAGTACCGATCTTGGCACTCAAGGCATTCAAGAAGTCGGTGCGTTGACTGAAGCCAATGATATTTCCAACTTCACTATACGATTGGATAGCATCAATACCGTTGATGCAGTAGATATTACCGATACTGTTTATGGCGGAAATATAGCAACGGTTACCACAACGGATCTTAAGGATCGCTTTGACGACAATTACGGGGGGGGATTAGCAAAAGCAATTGCAGAACGGGTTAACGCCATAAGGGTGCGAGGTGAAGATTCACTGCAAGGAGTCTATGCGACGGCGGAAACATCGTTTAGAGGCAGTGATCTGGAGGCGAATGATTACAGTGGTACCATTGATGATACGAATGCGCCAGATACTAATGTCGGTCAGGGTGTTATCGATAATGGTGATTTAATTATCAACGGTGTCGATATTGGACCGGTGACGTTCCAGGTGAATGATGCATCGGGGACACTCGTCAATGCCATCAATGCTAAAACTAGCGTTACAGGCGTAGAGGCAGCGGTTGATAAAAACGGTGAACTTGTCCTAACGGCGGAGGATGGAAGAGATATTATCGTGTCGGCATCAACGGCCAGTGTGACCAATGACCTATTCGGAGGAGGCGATGAGCTGACGACCGATCGATTTAGTGCCAATTTAGTTGATTTGCGGGTTACCGGGCGAATTACTGTTACGGGCCAGGATACCCTCAATTTCACGGGTACTAATAATGATGAGCTAGGACTAGATGCCACGGGTCTTGCAGCAACGGGATCTGAAGATAATGTTCAAGCAGTAGGTACTATTGCCAATGCAGATGTAACGACACGTGAAGCTGCAAATATATTGATTGAATCTGTCGATAGCGCGCTTGATCAGATCAACACGATCCGAGGTGAGCTGGGTGCGATTCAGAATAGATTTGAATCGACTATTCGAAACTTGTCGAGTATCTCGGAATCGCTGGCAGCAGCAAACTCTCGGATATTAGACGCGGATTTTGCCGCAGAAACCGCACAGCTATCGAAGAATCAGGTGCTTCAGCAGGCGGGCATATCAGTCTTGGCTCAGGCTAACGGTTTACCACAGCAGGTGCTTTCTCTGCTCCAAGGGTAAACGAAAAAAGGGTAGAAAGGGGCGTAAAGCCCCTGTCCAAATGTTGGCGTTTGGCTTTTTCTTGGCTGATATTCCTGTCACTTCGTTGGGTTTTTGACGGTGATTGCGTATAGGTTATATTGGTCTGTTTTTTAGTATGATTGGGTATATGTTGAAAACGTGTAGATCAAAAATCGAGGGAAATATATCGGATAAAATTCAATAAGTTAGACGTGCTATATGGTTTATTATTTTTCTTTATAAAAAGTAACGAAAATTTCTAAAGGTTATTTTTACTGCGCCGATAAGATTTGTGTAGGCAAATAGTCTTTTCGGTCTCAGCCAGAGGCCCAGAGAATTTTCAAACCCTAAGGCGATAACGCTGGGGCGAAAAGAAAAATAGCAGGAGACCACCATGGCACTGTCAATTAATACGAACATTTCATCCATCAACGCGCAACGTAACTTGGGCAAGTCTCAAAGTTCTTTGCAAACGTCATTTCAGCGTCTGTCTTCTGGTCTTCGTATCAACGGGGCAAAGGATGACGCGGCGGGTTTGGCAATATCCAATCGTTTTACCACGCAGATTCGTGGTCTAAACGTTGCGGTGCGAAACGCCAATGACGGTATTTCCTTTGCTCAAACGGCAGAAGGGGCGCTTACGGAAGTAAGTACCGCGCTTCAACGTATTCGTGATTTGGCGGTTCAGTCCGCAAACGATACTAACAGTGCATCTGACCGTGAATCACTACAAGCGGAAGTTGATCAGCTAGTATCAGAGATCGATCGTATCGCAGGCACTACTAACTTTAACGGCACTAATGTGTTGGACGGTAGTAAAGATACCCTTAAATTCCATATCGGTGCGAATGCAAACCAGACAGTAAGTGTGTCAGGGGTTGATGCGAAGGCGTCTTCCTTAGGGTCGCAACCAGGTATCTTGCAGTCTACGGGCGGTCGAGTTGACTTCCTTAGTGATACGGATAACGGCACTCAAGGTATCCAAGAAACAGGGGCACTGAACGCAGCGAACGATATATCCGACTTTACTATTCGCTTAGATAGTGTGAATACTTCTGATGCAGTCGATATTACTGAAACGAAGTTTGGTGGGAATGTTGCAACCGTAGGCACTGCAAATCTTACGGATCGATTTGATGATAACTATGGTTCTGGTTTAGCAAAATCCATTGCTACTCGGATTAATACCATACGTGCCGATGGGGAAGAAACGTTGCAGGGTGTGTACGCATCTGCTGTGACAACCTTCCAGGGAAGTGATTTAGCTGCCGCCGATTATTCTGGTAACATCGATAGTACCAATACGCCAGATACCTTCGTAGGCGCTGGCTCATTGACTAACGGTGACTTAACGATTAATGGGGTTGATATTGGCCCAGTTGATTTCTTGGAGAATGATTCGTCTGGATCATTGACCAATGCGATCAATGCGAAGAGTGATACAACGGGTGTCGAAGCTAGCGTAAATAAAGATGGTGAGTTAGTGCTGACGGCTGAAGATGGTCGCGATGTTATTGTCTCTACCTCAACGGCGATTGTCACTAACGACCTGTTTGGTGCGGGAGATGAACAAGACACCGACAGATTTGATGCTAATCTTGATTCACTTCGTATTAGCGGTACATTAACGATAACCGGTACCGATACGCTGAACTTTACCGGTGCTGACAATGACAACTTGGGATTGGATGCGACAGGCTTAGCACTGACTGGGTCTGAAGACAATGTCCAAGCTACTGGTACCATCGCCAACGCTGATATTACCAGTATCGATGCAGCTAACTTAACGATAGAAGCGGTAGATAGTGCGCTTGGTCAAGTCAACTCCTTCCGGGCTGATTTGGGTGCGGTGCAAAACCGTTTCGAATCAACGATTCGAAACCTATCCAGTGTATCGGAATCGTTAGCGGCTGCGAACTCGCGGATCTTGGATGCTGATTTTGCTTCGGAAACCGCGGCATTATCGAAAAACCAAGTGCTGCAACAAGCAGGCATCTCGGTACTCGCTCAAGCGAACGCCGCACCTCAGCAAGCATTATCGTTATTAGGATAAACGCGCTGAGATAAGGCAAAAGGAATAAGCGCACAGGACGTGCAAAATCGTAAAAAGCGAGCCCCGAGCTAACCACTCGGGCGCTCGCGTTTGTATTGAAAAGGTGACAGTATGATTAATAACGATGCATCATCAATTAACGTACGAACGCTGACGCCGGATAAAACCGTAGTCGCCGCGCCTGTCAAAGATGTGCCTGATGTTCCGGTTGATCAGGTGGTTTCCAATGTCGACTCGGGTCAGCCAGCACAGGGTAAATCGACGACTACGGATGATTCTTCAGGAGGCCTACGGACCGAGCAATCTGTGAAAGCGCCGCCAGACCCGGAGGAGTTGAAAGAGGAAGAGCTCAATCAAGTCAGTGAGGCCATTG
Organism: Gammaproteobacteria bacterium 45_16_T64; assembly: GCA_002162955.1. Lineage (GTDB taxonomy): Bacteria > Pseudomonadota > Gammaproteobacteria > Pseudomonadales > Ketobacteraceae > 42-54-T18. The sequence continues at coordinate 37,072 of MABD01000022.1, read as the reverse complement.
TCCACGTTGAAGAGTATATGCAAGATAACCAGCGTACGCTCAATTTTGAAATGGCAGAAAAAGACAATCGCGTCATTATCACGGTGATTGACCAAGAAACGAAGGAGATTATTCGTCAGATACCTCCAGAGGACATAGTGAAGTTGTCTGATGCAATCAGAAGTGGCGATTTACTTGAAAGTAGTGGAATACTGATTCAATCAAAAGCCTAACTAAGTTGGTCTAATATTTGCAAATTAATCTATTGCTACTATAAAGGAGTACAGGAACCGGACGATATAGAGATATAGAGTCCCTACTTTGAGGTGTAACAATGGCGACTATTACCGCTGGCGGGCTAGGTTCAGGAATCGATGTCGATTTACTGGTTTCAACCTTAACTGCTGCCGAAGAAGAGCCCGTTAAAAATAGACTGGATTTTCGTGAAATACAGGTCCAGGCAGACATCTCTGCGTATACCTCCTTGAAAGGCGCGCTCAGTAGCTTTCAAAGTGCCTTGAGTGGCTTAACGTCATTAGCAGATTTCTCAACGAGAACAGCAACTTCCAGCTCTGAATCAGTCTTTACTGCAACAGCCTCCAATGCCGGTGTACCCAGCACCACAGATATCGAAGTGACTGCGTTAGCATCATCCCAAAAAATGGTATCTGATGATTACGAGACCACGAGTACCGCAATTGGTGCGGGTGATGTCACGCTGACGATAGGCTCAGATTCCTTTACCGTTAGTATCGTAGGGGGATCAAACAATACACTTACAGGCTTAAGAGATGCGATTAATGACGCGTCAGATAACGTCGGGATATCTGCCAGTATTTTGACAGTTGATGACCCAGTGACACCGGGGCAGACTGTTTCGAAGTTGGTACTAAATTCCGATAAAACGGGTGAAGATAATGCATTTACCATCACTGTTGCGAATGATGCTGATGGTGATGATACTGATGATTCGGGCATATCCAAATTTATTAATGCAAACCTAAACTCTATTGATACTGCAACAGATGCCTCAATTACGGTCGATGGATTTACGGCAACCAGTTCTACCAATGTATTTACCGGTGTTATCGCAGGGGTTACCCTCTCCGCAGTGTCTGCGGACCCAGGGAATACGCATACGCTTACAGTGGCTTCTGATGTGTCGGATGTGTCTGACAAGATTAGTAGTTTTGTGGATGCATTTAATTCTTTCGAATCTACTTATAAATTCCTAACTGCGGTCGATATAGAGAAGAAGGAAGCGGGCTTACTGACCGGAGATGCAACGGTAAGGTCATTGGAAACCCAAATCAGAAGGGTATTGCAGTCAGAAGTGGGTGATACCACCAATGATACTTACACAAGCTTAGCGAGAATTGGCATTACCGTTGGGGAAGAAGGCGAACTCGTTCTTGACCAAACAGTATTATCCACCGCACTAAATGAAGAATTTGATGAGGTGGCAGAGCTTATCGCCGGAACCGGTGGTATAGCAACGCAAATGGATGGTGTGCACGATGAGTTTCTCAAGTCGGGTGGGATCATCCCCACTCGTGAGGCGACGTTTCAATCGCAACTGGTGGATATTGCTGATCAACGCGTATCCTTAGCGCTTCGGTTAGAGTCGGTTGAAGCAAGGATACGAAAACAGTTTTCTGCTATGGATATTATTGTTGCGCAGTTTAATAGTACGGGTGATTTTATTAAGCAGCAATTTGATGCGTTGAATGCAGGAAGAGATTAGAGTTTATCATAATTAGAAGTAGCAATTGGTTTGGAGAAAGGTATGTATACAAATAAAGCAGTGAATCAATATGCTGCCGTTAATAAGGAAACTGGGGTCGAAGGCGCTAACCCTCATCAGCTCATTCAAATGCTGTATGAGGGAGCCATTGATAATATGGCTAAGGCAAGAGGTTGCATGGACCGGAAGGATTTTGCCGGAAAAGGTGAGACCTTGGGTCGGGCTATTAATATTATAGGGGGGTTGCAGAGCTTTCTTGATAAGGAAAAAGGCGGTGAAGTGGCTGAAAATCTGGATGCTCTGTACGACTACATGTCACGTCGTCTATTCGAGGCGTCGATGAATAACGATATCGCGATTGTGGATGAAATTATCGGGCTTGTAAGAGAGATCAAAACGGGGTGGGAAGGCATTAAAGAGGAAGCTACCGCGATATTTGACAAAAACACTGCAGGTTAAGAAAACGATGAACTCACTCAATGCGCTAAAAGAATTGAAAATAGAGTTAAATTCGGCACTAGAATTGCAGCAGTATCATGGATTACTGGATCTTGACACCCGCATCAAACAACAAGTGACTGAAATAATGAGCTGTCATGTTGTGAGCGGGAATGCTGACGGCGGATTAAGAAAGGACGAGAGCGAAAATATCAAAAAGGAATTTGTCGATCTAATGAACGTGTATCAGCGGGTGGTCAGTAAATGTCAGGACAAGTCGAACGACTTAAAGAAGGCGTGTTTGGAATTAAAAGCAAGTAAAAAGAATACCGATAAGTATCTTGATGTAGCGGGGCGGTTCTGAGTAAGACCGAGAAGTGCTTCGCCAAAGTTGGAGAAACCCGTGGCGATTCACTCGACCTCTAGACAAACAATACCCTATCTTATTCCGGATATGCCGGAATATTATCAGCTTGCGCGCTATTTACAGTCCACTGATAAAAAGCATTGGTATAGCAACTTTGGTCCTTTGGTGAATGAGCTTGAATTAGGCATTTTGGATAGATTTTTTCCTGGTGTTGATAAAGAGCGCCTGATCACCTGTTCATCTGGGACAGCGGCTATAGAATTGGCTATTAAGTCTCTTAGCCTTCCTGCGGGTTCTAGCATTTTGGTACCCTCATTTACTTTTCCGGCTACGGTTACGGCGATTGTCAATTGTGGGCATAACCCCGTATTTTGTGATGTCGATGAAAAATCATGGCAAATGACGCCAGAGATAGCCTATGACGCGATGAGCTTTGTAGAGTTTCATGGCGTATTGCCTGTGGCGACCATGGGGATGCCGCAGGATATTGATGGTTGGGAACAGTTTGCTCGAGATACTCAATTACCTGTTATTATCGATGCAGCACCTGCGATAGAAAGTCAGAAAGTGAGCACTGAACTTACCGTGTGTTTCAGTCTTCATGCAACAAAAGCGTTTGGTGTAGGTGAGGGTGGTTTTGTGATTTACCCTTCACAAGAAGAGGCGGCTAGAGGGAAAAAACTATCGAATTTTGGGTTTTCGGCCGGCGTTATCGAAGAGGTGGGTAGTAACTACAAGCTAAGCGAATATCATGCTGCGGTGGGACTTGCTCAACTTGAGCGTTGGCAAGAGGTTGTTGATCGTCGTGATGCAATCCGTCGATACTATCAGTCTGCGATGGAGACAATCAAATCCTGGGTGTTTTTTCAAAGCCATAGTAATGAGTCACCAGGTGGCGATATCTCTTACCTTCAACGAGCGGTGTTCTATAGCTCTTGTGTTATTGGTATTCGAGATACTAGAAGAAAAGACAATCATGATGTTGTTAATGCGTTGCTTCAACTGGGAATAGAAGCCCGGCCTTGGTACAAGCCTATTCATCAGCATCCGGCATTCTGTGAATATCAGTTGATGGGCCAACATGGAGAGGCTTGTCTTTCTGTCACGAATACCCTTGGCAAAACCCTATTCAGCTTACCGTTTCATAATTTTCTCGTGAATGAAGATATAGACTATATTGTTAATGGCACTAAGAAGAGCATAGGACGTAGAGACAATAAATCCTCAAAGGTAATACGTATCGGTTAGTGATATAAAAAGCGGAGAAGGTTTACGACGATGGAAATGAGTACAATAGAAAAAGACCTGGAAAAATTAGAATCCTGCATAGCAAATCAAGATCTGAATGCAGCTTTTAAATCATTACTGGTAATCTTCAAAAAAACCTCCGTTCACCGGAAGAAACAGGATGAAGTGTTCGGTGGCTGGACAGAAGAACAAGTCCAGTATATTGCGACGAGGCTGGTTGGGGCAGTTAATTTTCTGTTCTTGCAAAAGACCTTTAAACTTAACGAAGCGGGGTTTTCACAGCTTGTACCTTTTCAATCAAACTATGCAGCGATTGTTTATCTGACACCATTTAAGAATAGTGATTTTGTTATTCGTAGAATTCTAGATATGGATGAAGATGGTAATCACAGCGATGATATATCACTACATAGTTTCTTAAAGATGGTTTTTTTGTGGTCGCCTTTTTCAAAAGTGCAGCTACCTTTCAAGGAATTTTTAACGAATTATCCTGAAATAATGACGCCTGTTGTTTTATCCTGTTTTCGAGCGCTAAATTATGCAGAAAAACATAGTCATGAAAACCGTGAAGAAGTAGTGAGAACCCTGGTTGAAATGGAAGGGTTTGACCTTGAGATAAATGACGATAGGGTGGCCTCAATGGTGGGCCCTGCGTGGATGAATCTTAGCTATGCTAGTGCATATAATAAATATGAGGCAAAAAGAGTTTTTAACCGTTCGTATGAAAGTTGGATGAAAAGACGAGGTGTTAAAGAACCTAAGTTTCCGGTAGTTCGGACATTAAAAGACAAGCCCGTATTAGCGATTATGAGTGAAGCGCTTAATGTTACCCACGCGATGTTTCGGTGTTATGGCGATACCATTATTGGACTGAAGGAGCGATTTCATACAATAGGGTTTCATTGTCGAGGGTGTTTTAACGAAAACGTACATTTCGCCTTTGATGAAATCGTAGAGCTCCCAGATAGTAATAGTGATATCAAAAAGGCTATTAGTTTGGTTTTGAAAAAACAACCAGACATGCTCATTTATACTAGCTTAGGTATGAATAATGTCATGATTCCAATGGCGAATATTCGCTTGGCACCTATACAAATGGCATTTTTGGGCCATCCAATGTCAACTCAATCAAGACATATCGATTATATTGGTGCCGAAACCTGCTCTATTCCATATACGCGTGTATTCAGTGAGAAAATTGTTGATTTTGGTGGCACCTTGCCGATGTATAAAGTCGATGACAAGAGTAAATGGAAAGCCCCTAAAACCCATGTTAGGGAGAATAAGAAACAATTGGATATTGCTGTTCCGTCAATGTTAATGAAGTTGAATCATGATTTCTTGTCGATGCTAATCCTGATAAAGGAGCGTGTTAGCCGGAATATAAAATTTCATTTCTTTCCGCATGTCCCCGGCATTACCTATCAGAATGCAATGAAAGCAATAAAAACCGTATTACCGGATTCTGTTGTACATCCCCCTTTTAATTATAAGATGTATATGGAGAAGTTGTCGGCCTGTGATCTGTATTTGGGGCCGTTCCCATTTAATAACTCCAACGGAAATGTTGACGCACTTAAAGTGTTTTTGCCGATGGTGGTATTGAGGGGGGACCCAGAGTTATGTGGCGTGGAAGGTGTAGCGGATGTGAGTGTGCTGGAAAAAGCTGAGGCACCCAGCGAGATGATAGCGGATACCTTTGAAGAATATTATGAGTTGGCACTCAAGATGATTGAGGAGGATGATTATCGAGAGTCTATTGCCAAAAAACTATTTGATCTAAACCTAGATGAAACATTATACAATACCGATACCGCTGTAAGGGCTGTTGAAGCAGTATGGAATACGTATATAAATCACGAGGCTTACCAAAATTCGGACGAAAAGGTATTTTACATGGATGAGCCTGTGGAGCTTGACGAAGCGTTGTAATTGATAGTCCTGGCAATGGGTTTGGTCCTGACTAGGGCCATATGCCAGGGCATGTCTAAAAATGCGATAACCTTCTTATAATTCCGTACTTATAGTCTTAATAAAAGCTGGATTTTAAATCGTCATTAATTTGACTGCGCGTGTATCCTAAACTTTACTGTAGGTACGAACAGATATTATCTCAATAATCATAGGCTTAGTTGATGTGATTTCGAGTTGTCAATATGGCACGGTTCCTGCTTTTTATTGAAGGAAGCGAAAAAATTGACGGGAAAAGACATCACTCTGTGCTAAATATTGCCATTGCTAGGCCGATATAGATTTAAAGGCCTGGTGTTTTTTTGTCCATGTTTGAAGTGTTATTTACTCTGTTGTCCTAAGAAGGCTGGTGAAAGTTATGTCACACATAGAAAAGTATATCGATGCGTTTGTAGAAGCGTTTGAGTTAGACGATCGAAATGAGGCAGCGGCTTTGGAATATCAATCGATAGAAAATTGGGATTCTGTAGGACACATGACATTGATATCTGAGCTTGAAGATATCTTCGAAATTTCGATGGAGACAGATGATATCGTCGAATTTAGTTCTTTTGTGACTGGAAAGACGATCATGAAAAAATATGAAGTTGTCATATAGTTTCATCATTTATTAGCCCCTATAAGTAATAGAAAACGGTCATTCGGAGAGTTCTCATGGCATTGTTATCAAAACCCATAGTTGTTACTAAGTTTAGAGACTTCCACAAGTATGTAAAAAAGAACAATGGCCAAATAGGGACTAAGCAACGAGGTATTGATGTCAATTTAAACAATGCATGTAATTTGCGGTGCGAGCATTGTTTTACCAATTCTCCGATAGGGGATCATTCAAAAGATGTGATACCTGCTGCTAAGATTGCTGAAATTGCTGATCAAGCCCATGAGTTGGGGATTTTCGAATGGGATCTACAGGGTGGAGAGTTATTGCTACGCCCTGAGCTGTTGTACGAAACACTTGAGGCGATAGGCACTGAACGGTTCTATGTATATGTCACGACTAATGGCTGGCATATGACGGCAGAGATTGCCGAAAAGCTAGCCGCTTTGGGTGTGGATAGAGTATCTGTCAGCATAGACAGTATGGACCCCGAAGCTCATGATAAATTTCGCGGAAAAAAAGGCTCGTGGCAACGAGCGATAAATGCGTTGGAACATGTGCAGAATGCCGGTATAGCACCTTACTTAAATATAACGGTCGGTCACTATAATGCCCTGTCCGAGGACGTTAAATTGTTGCTGGAATACTCGAAAGATAAGCGTTATACCACGTTGTTGAACGTAGCGACACCGGGAGGAATGTGGGCGAAAATGTCGGATATTATGGTGGACGATGAAGATCGAAAACACCTAATTGAGATGCGAAAACAATACAAAAATGTGCTCCGTAATCTCTGGGACCCGTTTGACCGTAAAAAAGAGGCGGTAATAGGCTGTAATACCGTAAACAGGCTGTACGTGACTCCCATTGGAGATGTGTTGCCGTGTCCTTATGTTCACATAAAACTGGGTAATATTTACGAACAGAGTCTTAAGGAAATTAGTGATATTGGATTTAATATAAAATATTTTAGGGATAACAGCCAAATTTGCCTGGCTGGCGAAGATAAAGAATTCGTCAATAAATTCTTGAGAAAGGATGGGACCACCATTTTCAAACCCCAGCTGGCAAAGGATATTTTTTCGGAGGATGAACTCGTAGACGGTGAAAGCAATTTAATTCGTATGGTTGAGGTTTCCTGACGATTGAGGAGATAGCTGTGAGAACGACCCCATCGCTTGTAGATATACCTGACGTCGAGGAGAACGACAATATTTTCTCACGTATACATAGTTACGATGACACACCAGCATTGATTGGAAAGCAGTCTGCTGTAGTTACTTTCGATGATCTTTGTGCGTGGTCTACTAATATTCTCCCCTATATGGAAGGGAGGCATCTTACGCTTATTATTTGTAACAATCACATCGATGTTGTGAGCGCTTATGTGACGTGTATTCGCGCCAATATCCCAGTGATCTTATTGCATGAGAGTATTGTCGATGAGTTTTTAGAAGAAATACTCGAACGATTTAAACCGAGATATCTATTTTTCCCATCAAAAAGAGAATTGCCAACAGCGGTAGAGGTAATGAATCAAGTCGGTATGTATTCATTAGGTCGTTGTTATGATGATACAGATTATGTTATTGACAGGAATTTGGCGCTGTTGCTGACGACCTCGGGTTCTACGGGTAGTATTAAGTTTGTACGTATTTCTCACGATAACTTGTTGGCCAATACCGCAGATATTGCAAGAACGCTATTGATAGATAAATGCGATAGAACCATCACAATGATGCCGATGAGCTATACCTACGGTTTATCGGTTATTAATACCCATCTTTTTTCAGGCGCTTCTATTGTTGTCGACGAATGCTCTATTGTCAGTAAAGAATTTTTTCAGCATATTGAGAGTCACGATGTAAGTACGTTGAATGGGGTTCCATTTACCTACGAAACGCTGATCAGATTGAAATTTTGGAAAAAGTTACCAAAGTCGTTGCGACGAATGACCCAAGCGGGCGGCAAGCTGAAGCTGAAAGAATTCGAAAAAATAAGTGATATCTGCGCCGAGTTGGATATTGATTTCTATTCGATGTACGGTCAGACGGAAGCTACCGCTAGAATGTCTATCTTAGATAGCGGCATGGCTGTAGAGAAGAAAGGTAGTATTGGCTTAGCGATTGGAAATGGTGAATTCGAGTTGCGTGGTGCTGATGGTGAGCGCATCTTGGAACCGAATATAATCGGCAGTTTGACGTATGTGGGTGGTAACGTAACCTACGGTTATGCCACTGGCTGGCAAGACCTTGCGGAACTTGGCGACGCGCCTTCCATGCTTGATACGGGTGATGTGGCGTATTTTGATGCGGAAGGTTATTACTATATCGTGGGTAGGGAAAAGCGATTCGTAAAAATTCATGGTAATCGTGTAAGCCTAGATGAAATCGAAGCCATTCTTTCTGGGATGGGAGTTGAAAATGCTGTTTTGGGTAAAGATGATGAAATCAGAGTATTTATCCCCGAACGACAATTGGATGTAGATGTTTTTAAGGTGCTATCCAAGAAAACAAAAATACCACGGCGTATTTTTCAAGTGTTTGACCGCAACGATATTCCTCGATTACAGTCTGGAAAAGTCGATTATCAAACATTAGCTTCTTGTGGGTGAACTGGAAATGGATATTGAATCGTATTTCCAGCAGCCTGTGTTTGGACTTGATAGGAGCCTAAAGAATCCTGAATTTAATACGTTTCTAAATAATCTTAATGGCCATCATTATGATTGTTGCGCAGAGTACCGTGCTATTGTTGATGGTTTACAATACCCGGTTCATGCGTCGGAAATACAGAGTCAGTTATACCTTCCCGTTAATATATTCAAGACGCTAGATCTAGTGAGTGTGCCGGAAGAGGACGTATTTAAGGTGATGACATCCTCGGGTACTAGCGGTGGGCCGAGATCAAAAATATACGTTGACAAAGGCACAGCACGAAATCAAACGAAGGTGCTGACCAAAATAACGAATGACTTCATTGGTAAGAAGCGACTGCCCATGTTGGTGATCGATGCAGAAAAAACCGTCATTGATAGGCACCATTTCACTGCAAGAACGGCAGCGATTAAGGGTTTTTCGATGTTTGGTAAGAAAATCGAGTACGCACTAAATGAAGATATGTCACTGAATTTTGAGAGGATAGATAAGTTTTTCCAGCAGTATGGTGATGAACCGTTGTTAATATTTGGGTTTACTTCGCTAGTTTATGAAGATTTTGTGCAGGCACTGAAGGTAGTGGGAAAGCGTTATTCTATTACGCAAGGTATTGTTGTGCATGGTGGTGGATGGAAGAAATTACAAGATAGGGCAGTGGATAACATCACCTTCAAGGCCGCCATTAATAGTATCCTTGGAATATCGAGGGTGCATAATTATTATGGGATGATCGAACAAACAGGATCCATATTTTTCGAGTGTGAACGCGGATATTTTCACTGTTCTATATTTTCTCACATGATAACGCGTCGGGCTGACTTTAGTCTTTGTGATGTTGGCGAGCGTGGTTTGATCCAATTATTTTCACTACTACCCGGTAGTTATCCCGGTCATAGTCTATTAACCGAGGATATAGGGTCAACAATGGGTGAAGACGATTGTTCTTGTGGCCGGCATGGCGTGTATTTTTCGGTGCATGGTAGGGCCGCCAACGCAGAAATAAGAGGGTGTAGTGATTCTCGACGCTGAGTATACCGATGTTGATATGTTGCTTGGAAATACAGGTGTCGCAGCTGAGCCCCTCGCTCTGCTCAATCCTTTAGCGGTCAGATTTCTATCTAAAGTAGGAGAGGGCATATCAAAGGATCAGAAATCAGAGTTTCCTGATATTGCAGCACTGTCATTTTGGTTGCGTAAAAAGCATCTTGAAAAAATTGTGGACGAGTATACTCAATGTGAATATTCAATGGGGTTGGGGCTTGTGTTTCATATCGCTCCCTCTAATGTCCCGCTAAATTTTGCGTACAGTTTTGCGATGGGGCTGTTGTCTGGGAATTCCAATATCGTCAAATTACCCACGAAATCCAGCCCGCAAGAATCCATAGTGATAGCAGCTATGCAGGAATTGTTTGAAGATAAGGAATTTAGCGAAATTTTAAAGCGAACCTTATTCTTACGATTTTCTTCCGGAAATAAAATTGCTGAAGCAATTAGTGTCGGTTGCCAAGCGAGGGTTATTTGGGGTGGTGATTCGACGATAAATGCTGTTCGTCAGTTACCCACAGGGCCTCGAACTCGGGATGTGGCTTTTTCGGATCGATATTCGTTATCTTTAATTGACGGTCGTGAAATTCAGGAGATGGACGATAATCAATTATGCAAACTATGTGACAAATTCTATAACGACAGTTATCAGATGGACCAAAACGCTTGTTCATCACCTCATTTTGTCGGTTGGTTAAATGATCGTGATGATGTGAGTAAGAGTCGGTTTTGGAAAAAATTATTGGATGTCGTTTCATCGCGTTATCAATGGTCCGAAAGTCAGGCTGTGGAAAAATACACCTGCTTATTGTCTAGCATCGCGAATAATTCGGGTGTTTTGAAAGTAGAGCACAATGATAACCGTTTGTATCGTGTTCGAATTGATAAGTTCGACTCGAAATTGATCGATGCACGCGGTCGCTGTGGTTTTTTTTATGAAGCCGATATAGACAATGTTGATGATCTGCTATCGGAGCTCGGAACTAAAGTGCAAACTATAACGGTGTGTGGTATCGATAGTAGAGAGTTATATTCTCGACTATTGGCCGTCGGATGTTTAGGGGTCGATAGAATTGTTCCGATTGGACTTGCATTGGATTTTGACGTGATTTGGGATGGGCTTGATCTTCTAAAAAGTTTGTCTCGCCGAGTGAGTGTTAAGTAGAAACCAAACAATATAAATGATTACGTTAGGATGATTATCAAGAGTTATGATAGAGAAATTAACGCTAGATTTACAAGGTATACTTGAATATCAGATGAATCGACATCCCTATCTGATGATTGATTATGCGGAAGAAATCGTGCCTGGTGAGAGTGCTAAAGGGCATAAAAATGTCACTGCAAATGATTGGTTTATTCCTTGTCATTTCCCTGGAGACCCCAATATGCCAGGTATGTTGCAAACGGAAGCACTGGTTCAGATGTCTGCGCTTATGGTATTGAGCCTACCCGGTAATAAGGGGAAGATATGTTATCTTTCTACGGTCGAAAAGGGAAAGTTCAAACGCAAGGTTATACCTGGCGATACGTTGGATATTGAATGCAAATTGATATCTTGGAAGCGGGGGATAGCAAAATGTGAAGCCATGGGGTCTGTGAACGGAGAAAAAGCCTGCCAGATCAGTTTCACTCTGGTGATGCCTGATGTGATCAAAGAATATAGCGTGTCTATCGCTGAATAGGAGGTATTAAATGCTACTTAAGGGGAAAAATTCGGTGGTGACTGGAGCCAATCGGGGTATTGGATTAGAAATTGTAAAGTGCCTATCGGCGCAAGGTGCCAATGTGTGGGCATGTTGTCGCGATATCGATAATGCAGAGACTCAAGAAACCATGAAATCGTTGTCTGAAAAAAATTCGAACTGGATAGAGCTAGTGGCGGTGGATTTTTCGGATGAGGAAACGGTAGCAAAAGCCAGTCGAGTGATTACTAAGAAGAAGGTACCCATTGATATCATCGTTAATAATGCGGGGGTTATTGATACGTCCATATTTGCGATGACGTCGATTAAGAGTATGAAGTCCATGTTTGATGTTAATTATTTCTCCCAGATGTCGTTTACGCAACGACTCATCCGCCCGATGATTAAGCAGAAGTCTGGATCGATAATCAATATTGCTTCTAGCGCGGCAATAGAAGCTAACGAAGGGCGAGCGAGTTATGCTGCCTCCAAAAGCGCATTAATTACGACAGGTAAAGTCATGTCGAGAGAACTAGGTGTTCATAACATTCGTGTGAATAGCGTAGCGCCTGGGTTGACTGAGACGGATATGATGAAAAGTAGTACGCCGCCTGAAATTCTCGACGCAACGTTAGAGAGAGTCTCTCTTCGTCGAGTAGCTGCACCGGCGGAAATTGCCAATTCGGTCTTGTTCCTGGCTTCGGACCTCTCGTCTTATATGACGGGGCAAGTGTTATCAGTGGATGGGGGGATGTGACGTGGAAGAATATAGCGAAGAAACTGTTGACCAGAATATAGTAAATACAATAAGACAGTTTGCCCTAAGTCAGCGGCGACAAATATATGATATGGCTCATGCGGCTGGGGCTGATAGTGCTCATATTGGTGGTGCGTTGTCGTTAGTTGAGGTGACGGCTACCTTGTTTTCGTCGGTGATGAAAATTGATCGTTCTGACCCTCACTGGACGCAACGTGATCGATTTATATTAAGTAAAGGGCATGGGGTGTTGTCTTATTACACAGCATTGGCCGAAGTAGGCTTTATTACCCGTGAAGAATTGATGACATTCGAAAAGGATGGAAGCTTCTTATTAGGACATCCCGTGATTAATCGAGATAAAGGTATTGAGTTCTCGACGGGGAGTTTAGGAATGGGGCTGTCATTAGGCTTAGGATTAGCACTTACCGCAAAGCGGCGAAAAATGGACAACAAGATATTTGTCGCCCTGGGAGATGGGGAGTGCAATGAGGGCTCTGTATGGGAAGCGGCGATGGCTGCGCCACAGCATAAGTTAGATAATATCACCTGTATTGTTGATAGAAATGGTTTTCAACAAACAGGCAGTAACGAAGATATCATGTCTCTTGGAGACGTGGGGGCTAAATTTCGCAGTTTCGGTTGGCAGGTGCTTGAGGTTGATGGTCATGATGTGGAACAGTTATATCGCGCCTTTACCTCCCATCATATAAGAGCTGTCCCGCGAGCCGTAATTGCGAAGACAATTAAAGGGAAAGGGTTTTCAGAAGCTGAAGGTGATAATGCCTGGCATCATAAAATATTGACAGGAAAACTCTACGATCAAGCCGTTAACGAGTTGGAGCCCGAATAGATATGGTGACGTTAACAAAGAAAAATGTAAAATCTTGGTCTCGTATCGGCTCAAGGGCGACGTTTGGTTCTGTGTTATACGAGCTTGCCGAAAGCCGTGAGGAGCTTGTGGTTCTTTCTTCCGATACTTCGACCTCAGCGGGTTTAGATCGTTTTAGAAAGAAATTCCCTGAAAAATTTGTCGAGGTGGGCATTGCGGAGCAAAACCTTATTGGTATTGCCGCGGGTATGGCTAGTGAGGGAATGGATGTGGTGACCGCGACCTTTTCTCCGTTTCAGACGTTACGTTGTTGTGAGCAGATTAAGGTAAACCTTGGGTATATGAAGCACAAGGTGTGTTTTGTCGGGTTAGCCAGTGGCGTTGTCTTGGGGAAACTAGGCTATACCCATTGTAGCATCGAAGATATGGCAGTCATGCGTGCCATCCCTAATATTACCGTACTTTCTCCCGCGGATTGTGGTGAGACGGCAAAAGCGGTCGAGGCAGCGCTAAATCATGATGGTCCGGTATATATTCGACTTACCGGTAGCGCGCCTAGCCCAGTGGTTTATGAGGAAGACTATGACTTTACTATCGGGAAATCGGTTAATTTATTGAATGGCTCTGAGGTTAGTATTATCGCCACGGGTACAATGGTGCACCGTGCATTAGAAGCAGGAAAGCAGCTAACAGAGAGCGGGGTCTCGACATCAGTGATTAATATCCACACCATTAAACCTATTGATCAGAGCGCCGTGCAAAATGCATGTGAAAATGCGAGGTTGATCGTGACGATTGAAGAGCATAGCGTTATTGGTGGTTTAGGGAGTGCGGTTGCTGAAGTAAAAACAGAGCAAGCCAATGCGCCCCCACAAATAATCATGGGTATTAGGGATAGTTATCAAAATTCTGGTGGATACCAAGAAATACTAGAACGAGAAGGGCTTACCAAAGAGAGCATTGTTAAGACTGTGGAAGACTGGTGGAGGAAAAACATTGAATAGTGTCAATTTTGGCAACACTACGGGGAAGTGAGTATGAAAGACGTAAAGCTTCTGGTATTTCCGCTTGATGTTGATACATCAAAGAAATTTATCGCGGTAGCAAAAGCGCTGGAATTATCAGTGGTTGGTGCGAGTTCTGAGATGAAATCTGCAGGGGACAACGCGGTTGATGAATTTCTTTCGTTACCATTTATCACTGATGAGGATTTCATGGGTGCATTTGAGGATGCTCTCTCGACTTACGGTATTACCTATATATATGCTCCGCACACTGGCGTATGGAGTCATCTTAAGAGCCTCCAAGAAAAAAATCCCGACGTGCATAATTACCACTTATGTACCCCGTCGCCTTATAATGCCGATTGGTTAGAATTCGAATCCAGCTACCTGTGGTCAGATAAACTGTTGTCGGAGCACTTTGTTGAAAATTTGGAGTTGGGTGAAGGCAGTTTGTTGCAGCCTAAGCTTAGTCGGGGGGGGTATGCTAGCCTGCATAAACAATTCCTACGCATACCAGGTCAATGCGATGCAAATAAATTAGTTGCATTAGCTCATATCGCCAGAGTGTTGCCAAAAGGCGACTTGGTTGAAATAGGCTCATTGTCGGGGCGATCAGCCTTTGCGATCGGTTGGCTGGCAGGGAAGTATCAGATCGGAAATATTATCAGTATTGACCCTTGGGAAAATGCTAAGACGGAAGACCAGGGGGAGCAGGCCGCGATTCTTAATAGAGAATTGGAATCTGATACTGATGTCATCGATTTTGAGAAGGTATTTTGGGGGTATATTGGAACAATTTCACTGCTAAATAATGCAGGGTATATAAGAGATATTTCCAGTAAGGCAATTGATGCCTATAATAGAGCTACGGAAAAAGAAGAAATAGAATGCCCAGAACTTGGTACCGTCGCTATTAGCGGTAAAGTATCTATGTTGCATATCGATGGGAATCATCGCTATGACCATGTGTGTCAAGATATCGAGTCATGGGAGCCAAAGGTGATATCTGGCGGTTGGGTATTATTAGATGATTACGTTTGGGCATTTGGCGATGGGCCAAAGAGAGCTGGGGATGGATTATTAGCGACCGGGCGCTTTGATGTGGCTTTTTCCATGAGCGATACATTGTTTCTCAGAAAACGATAAACTGAAGTTGTATTCGTACTAGAAGTAGAGATATTAATGATCATCTATTGAGGGTACACAATGAAAGTCGATCAGTTGAAGAATGACATGTTGGCGTCGTTGTCTGTAATGGATAGCAGTGTGTTTGATATAGACGTGTTTAAGAAAACTGGACTTTTTATCGTTAGAGATGCAATACCCGATAATAAATTACATAGATGGCAGAATGCCTGGGAAGAATATGCCAATAGCGAAGAGGGCGAGAGAAAAGAAGCGGAAGACAACTACAGTAAGGTAGAGATAAAAACCAATTTACCTGACTTGCTGGACGGTATTCATCGAGATGAGTGTTTTGTTGATTTAGCGGAAGAGATATTTGGAAATCCCGTTGGCCTTTTTAACAAGCGTTTTGTAGTTAAAGACGCGTTCTATAACGGTGAGGTATTTTTACACCAAGATACCTGTTACCAATGTGGTTTGGTCGAAAAAGCCTCGTTGTTTGGTGCTATTTTTGACATGACCCCCGATAATGGAGGCTTAAAATTCTATCCTGGTACGCATCGATTTGGATATTTGGGGGACGCGGGACAGATTAAGGAAACCACTTTGCCAGACGATTGGCCGATAGTGGCTCCCTCTCTCCGGGCAGGAGATATTGCTATTATGAACTCGTTATTATGGCATGGCTCGCCAGCTTACAAAGCTGGGCACTACCGGGTCGTCGCTGATTTTGTGTATCAAAGCGCGAGGGATTATAGCACTGTAGAAGTTCTGAGGGGTAATGAGGATATTGAGAATAACTTCCTCAATCAAGGCGATAAGGGGGCTGGAATATTTCAGCGTTCGAGGGTTTCTCGCCTAATCGAATTACAGAAAATAGTGGATGACGCTTTGCGTAATGAACAAGAAGACGCTGAATAAAGTGAGAGACTCACTACTGTTCAGTGCTCAGAAAACTAGATCACAAAATCGATCGCTTTTGAATTTTTGTTTTTTATACGCAGCAGGAGTGTAAGTAGATCCCTGTTCTGTATTTTTTGTGATAGCGCACCCCTGGCCTATAAAAGATTCATCGGCAATAGTGATATTGTCAGATATGGTGACGCCTAATCCAAAAAAACAACGTTCCTGAATCGTTGCTTCTCCCGCGACAATAACACCGCCAGCAAAGAAATTCCCATTCCCTAGAGTAACACCATGACCTAATGTGACGCTGGACGAGAGGAAGTTATTGTCTCCGATAGTGGCACCTGAATGAATAACGCCGCTGTTAAGAATAATATTGCCGTCTCCTATACTATAGGGCGGAAGTTCAAAGGTCGATTGACAGATAAAATTGGGCGTGTTGATACCATCACCTTTAGCCATCTTATATATCTTTTCTCGGACGTGATTCATTTTTGTTGGTCCGACTGCAATATATAGATCTATCGCTTGCTGTTTGTTTTCGGCTACGATTTCAGAATAGCGCTTTAGCGGTAAGTTTTCGATAGTTTGAGGATTAAAAAACGTGTCTTCTATGCAAAATCCCGCTATAGATAAGCCATTTTTTTTGGCGATATGGTGAAACAACGTCGCCATGCCACCGTAACCGTAGATGTATATGTTGTTATCACTCATTGTAGGTATTCAATAAGTTCCTTATATGTTGGCAACGGCAATGGCCGGGTGCCCCAACGTGTATTTGGCCGGAGCCGTTTCTAATGGTCGAAATGCTAAACCATTGATGGCGTTCAGTGTTTCTTGATCTGGAAGCTCTCGGCCTGAATCTATCATTGCTTGTAGTAGTTCAATGAGCGTGTTTTCACCCTCACCAACGGCAACGAGATCGATATTGTGATCTTCAATAATTTCATCATAGGACGCTGTTGGATAAGGGCCACCCACAATGATAGGGGTAGATATACTATGTTCTCTGATTGCTGCTACAGCATCATGGAAAAACCCCTTATAGAACGTCATTGCCCTAAAACCAATAAGATCAGGCTTAAATTCATTCACTCTAGCCACAAGTTCAGGAAATGAATCAAAGTCCAATCGAGACTTCATTATCTTTCCTAGGACTTTTCCCTTAAATTCTTTGTCGATATAAGATTGCAGCGCGAGTAATCCCAACGGAGGTTCTAATACATTGTATTCTCTGTTATCAAAGTCGTCAGAAAAATATGATGACATATCAATAAGTAGGAAACGAATTTCCTCCTTGTGTGTTGTATCTTTGGGGAATGCGGCTTTTAGTTTTGTATTGAGATCCTTCACGCGTACGCTATTTTCGTCAAAAAGTGCTTTAGGTTGTATTTCACTTCGATCAATACGGGCTATTTTAAGTACGTCATCCAAAGTACTAATGCGTTTGTTGGGGAAGTAGCTATTATATTTCTGGTTTAATTCATCTTCACTGAATTGTTCCAATTGCTTGGGAAGCACTGAAAGCAGACGGTCTCGATTCAGTACATAGTCCTTTACGAATTGAATGCGTATTCTTTGCGTAAATTCACTTGGAAAGGCAAGAGTCGGCGCGTTTTCATGATAAGACATATCTTGGGATGAATTAATAATTTCTCGAGGAATGCCAACTTCCAACGCAAATTCTTCCAATTCGGTGCCTGGAAATATTCTGACATTATGTAAATAGGGGAAATCTATCCACTTTACATTAAGGATGAAATTTAGTGTCTCCAATGCTTCTTCTTCGGTTTCGGTTGGGAATCCATGCATTGCGTTAAGTGTAAGTATTACCTCTGGGTAGTGCTTAGTGATGTATTCCAAATTGTCGCGAAGCTTATCTACGTCAAGGTTCTTTCGCATTACGGTTTGTAATCGAGGTGAGGCGTGTTCCAATGATAGATTTACGCCAACGGCGCCACCCTCTACCATTAAATCAATCATGTCGTGTGTGAGTAAGTCACCCTTAAGGCCTGTGGGGAAAAAAAACTGCAAGTCTAGGTTACTCTTTATCACATTCTCGAAAAAACGGATGAATTGTTTGCTATTGACGTTAAAGATATCGTCAATAAATTCAAAGCGTCGAATGCCTAGATCGGTGAGTATTTTGATTTCTTCGAATAAGTCGTCATCTGAGCGACGAAAATGGTGATGAGTTGTCTTGTAAATGTCGCAGTAGAAGCATCTGTAGGGGCAGCCACGAGTCGCTTGCAGCGCAATGCCATGCTTCACGCCGGCATGTCCAATGAACTTGTGGTAGGCCTCATAATCTATTAGAGAGCGATCTGGAAATGGAAGAGAGTCCAAGTTTCTCGTTTGAGAACGGGGAGATGTTAGTATAAATGATTTGTTATCCATTCCTCAGGGCCTCTTATTATTACGCTAAGTCTATAATCTAGATCGGCAACACCGCCAAAATGTTGAATATCTATTCGAGGTAAGCAAATGCCATGCCTAACTGAGAAACATTCTTAACAGTAGGGTGGCAAATTTATGTATGTGCATAAAGCCGGCAGTGTTTAGACTTTTATAGCTTAACTGCAGTATAGAAGGGGTTTGAGCAGTTACAAATACTCGGCCTTTACTTAGTGCTGGATGTCGCTTCTCTCAGAGAAGAACGTCAATTAGCGTGCTCGTTTTTATTCACAAAACCGCCATTTATCGTATTTATTCGAGTCATCGATACGTTTATGTAAAAAACCTGTTTTTTTTACGTCATTAATTTGACCAAACTGGGTTTTCTGACCTTTACTTGACATAAAAGCGCTCGAATATCGTCACTCTGATAGTGTTTCGTAATTATTGTGTGATATTGGGGGGGTAGAAAGCAGTGACATTCATTCCTTGGAGTAGGCATTCCCTGTATGTGGAAAGAAATAAAAGTTCTGGTAATCGATGATGATGAAAAACGCCGTCATGACCTTAAAGTGATTTTGGACTTTGTAGGGGAGGAAGCCATTTCGGTGGCGGATGACGAATGGAAGGCTCGCGTTGAATCTGAAGACAAAGATAATGTCGGATGTCTTATTGTGGGTTCGGTGAGCGACGTCGCGAAAACGGTGGAAGCGGTTTTGGAGTGGGAGTCCAGTTTGCCAATAATCCTTCTTGATGACGCCGCGATTGATGATGATGCGGAAGAGTCTATCAAGAAGGTCGTTATTGCCCGTATGGAAACACCTCCAAATTATACGAAAATGATGGATACTTTACATCGAGCTCAGGTATACCAAGGACAATTTAAGGCTAACACTGCTCGGGGTCAGCGTCGTGATACGCAGTTATTCCGCAGTCTTGTTGGGACTAGTCGCTCTGTGTCAAAAGTGAGAGAACTGATGGCCCAGGTTGCGGACAAAGACGTCAATGTGTTGATTACGGGGGAGTCAGGAACGGGTAAAGAAGTGGTTGCGCGTAACCTGCATTATCACTCTCATCGTCGACATAAACCGTTCGTCCCGGTGAATTGCGGTGCTATTCCACAGGAATTATTGGAAAGTGAATTGTTCGGCCACGAAAAGGGGGCATTTACGGGAGCAGTGACCAGTCGCCCAGGGCGCTTTGAGATGGCAGAGGGAGGCACTATATTCCTGGATGAAATCGGTGATATGCCTTTGCACATGCAGGTAAAATTATTAAGAGTGTTGCAAGAACGTACTTTTGAACGGGTAGGAGGAACCAAAACACTGAATGCGGATGTAAGGGTGATTGCTGCGACCCACCAAAATTTGGAAACCATGATTGACGATGGTAAGTTCAGGGAAGATCTTTACTATCGCATTAATGTTTTCCCGTTAGAGATGCCACCGCTACGAGAACGTACGGAGGATATACCGCTGTTGTTGAATGAATTGGTGTCTCGTATTGAAAATGAAAAGCGGGGTTCGATTCGTTTTAACTCAACCGCCATCATGGCATTATGCCGTCATGATTTTCCCGGTAACGTCCGTGAGATGGCAAACCTCGTGGAGCGATTGGTGATAACGCACCCCTACGGAGTTATTGGGGTTACCGATTTGCCTAAGCGGTTCCGTCATGTGGATGATTTAGATGAAGAGATGGTACTACCAGACACAGGGGATCGAGAAGGTGTGCCGGGCTTTGTCAATATGGATACCCCAGCGCTACTGCCAGTAAGTGGTATTGATCTAAAAGAATACTTGAGTAATTTGGAATGTAACTTGATACGCCAGGCGCTGGATGACTGCAATGGCGTGGTCGCGCGAGCTGCAGAAAAGTTACGCATTCGCCGTACAACATTGGTTGAGAAGATGCGTAAGTATGATCTACATCGAGTCGCCTCTTAGGTATTAAATAACAGTAGGAACCTCTAGCAGGTGTTTTTATTTAAGCCGATACTCTTTGAGTATCGGCTTTTTTGTTCGCCAATTGTTTGACCCATCTTATAGCCAGTCTTCCTAACGTACTGAATAAATTCTATTAATTGTAATTGGCCCAGGCCTTGCAGATAACCATGAAACTGTTTTTTATGTGTCATTAATTTAACAGCTAGGTATCTGACATGGTTGCACAGGCGTCACAGCAAACCCCAAGTGAAGACTTTGATTCAAATCTTCAAGATACGTTAACGTTATTTCAAAACCTATCGCAGAAACTCACAACCTCGTATCAAGAGTTAGAAGGTCGTGTTGCTGAGTTACAGGATGAGCTCGATGAATCTGACAGTGCGTTAACGGAGGAGGTCTCCAAAAAACGTTCTCTAGAAACCAGAGTGGACTCTATTCTTAGTGCGATGCCTGTGGGAGTTGTGATTCTTGACGGCGCAGGCGCCGTTACGGAAGCAAACGGTGCTGCAAGAGATATTTTGGGTGATCCCTTAGAAGGAGAGCGATGGCTGTCTGTTATACATCGATGTTTTTCACCAACCATGGCAGATGGGCATGAAATTTCACTCAAAAATGGGCGCTTTGTCAGTTTAGCAACTCAGTCCCTTGGCAATGACCCGGGGCAGATAATCGTTATTAATGATTTAACTGAAACAAGAGCACTGCAAAAGAAAGTAAACCACAACCAAAAGCTATCTGAAATGGGAAAGATGACAGCATCACTAGCCCATCAGATACGTACGCCATTATCAACAGCGTTGCTCTATGCCGATCATCTCGCGGATAAACAATTAGATGAGCGACGTCAGCAGCGTTACGCAACAAAGTTAAAAAGCCGGTTACTTCAGTTGGAGAGCCAGGTAAATGACATGTTGATTTTCTCTAAGGGCGGTATCGTCATAGATAAACAAGTGGATGTAAATTGGTTCTTACAAGAATTGGTACGTCGTTATTCAGATCTGGCCGATCAACAAGGCGTAGAAATACGCTCCTGTACGCTGTCGCAGCCTATAAGCCTAAAATGCAATATCGACTTGTTAACGAGTGCATATGGAAATCTGATAGAAAATTCCTTGCAGGCGTTAGCGAATAAACCAGGGTCCCCCAAAATCATCTATTTGCAGGCGAATCTTAGTGCATTTGATCGTGTGACAATTTCTGTGACGGATAACGCAGGGGGGATTGACGAGTCAATAATTTCTAATGTGTGGGAACCGTTCTTTACCACCAAGTCGACCGGTACGGGGCTGGGACTTGCGGTGGTAACGCTGATTGCTAAGTCACACGGTGCCGATTATACCATACGTAATACCCAGAATCAGAATACGCAAGGTCTTGAGGTTTCGATTACATTCCCCACGGTTAACAACAAAAATACTGAAAACGTGCTCGCGATTCATCAGATAGAGTCGCTAGATTACACTCGGAAATCGGCCTCGGCGGTCGCGGGGTAGGGAGGAAGAACAATGCATAAGTCTAATATTATGATAGTGGAAGATGACACCGATCTTCGTGAGGTAATTGTAGATACTCTAGAGATGGAGGGTTTTTCGGTGATATCCGCATGTGATGGTGAGGAGGCTTTGTTGCAGTTGTCTCGGCATAGCGTATCCCTGGTGATTTCTGACGTTAATATGCCTCGATTGGATGGGTATCAATTATTGCGAAAAATGGCGACAGATTGGCCTCAGCTTCCTGTCTTGATAATGACCGCTTATGGCAGTATCTCAAATGCGGTGGAGGCCATTCGTAACGGTGCCATTGATTATATGGAGAAGCCATTTTCGACTCAGACATTGTTGGCGACTGTTAAGCGCCATTTACCGAGTGAGAAAATGATTGATGGAGATGAACCAGTTGCTGAGGACGAAGAAACCATACGCCTTTTTCAGTTGGCGAAAAAAGTGGCGGGTACTGATTCTACTGTAATGATAATGGGAGAAAGTGGGACCGGTAAGGAAGTATTGGCACGTTATATTCATAATAACTCCAGCAGAGCAGATAAACCTTTCGTTGCAATAAACTGTGCAGCCATTCCGGAGAATATGATAGAAGCTATTTTATTTGGTCATGAAAAGGGAGCTTTTACGGGAGCCCATCAAAGTCATGCCGGAAAGTTTGAGCTTGCCAATGGTGGTACGCTCTTGCTTGATGAGATATCTGAAATGGATGTTAGTTTACAAGCTAAGTTATTACGCGTTCTACAAGAGCGGGAAGTGGAACGCATTGGTGGGAAGAAGGCTATCGCACTAGATGTTCGTGTACTGGCGACAACAAACCGCCATTTGAAGGAGTCTGTAGAAGACGGAAGTTTTCGAGAGGATTTGTTCTATCGACTGAATGTATTCCCCTTGCGTTGGAAGCCGTTGCGAGAGCGAAAAGGCGATATTGTGGCGTTGGCGGAACGCATTTTATCCTCAAAACAAGGGGCGTCAAAAAATGGACGTGCAACGTCGCCAATGGTACTTGAAAACGGAGCGAGGGAGCGCCTATTGGCGCATCAATGGCCTGGAAATATACGAGAGCTGGATAATGTTATGCAGCGAGCGATGATTTTGTCTAGCGGTGGTGTGATAACGGAAGATGATATTTTTATTCCAGAGGATGAACTGCCATTTCAGTCGTCCGCTGATAGTCATGCTGCCGCCTCTGCCTCAACGGCCAAAGGATTGGGTGAAGACCTTAAGAAAAGAGAGTTTGAGGTCATATTGGAGACATTACGTGAGGAAGGCGGGAGCAAAAAGAACACTGCCGATAAACTGGGTATTAGTCCCAGGACCTTGCGCTATAAGCTTGCGCGTATGCGTGAGTCCGGCATCGATTTTGAAGTCGCATAACAGCCGAATAATTACCAATTGCCCACAAAATGAGTTGTTGGCATGTTTATTGAAGATAGTTAACTAAGGAATAATATAGTGTGAGTTTTTTTGACGCCAAATATACCAACGGCGTCGCATAGATAGAGGTGATTAAGATGGATGTATCTACAAAGATGAATTCAATGCTTGCTCAAATGAAAGCGATGGAGCAAGCAGCATCCATGGATAAGGCACCTAACTTAGGTGACAATCTTAAAGCTAACACTACTGGACCGCAATCGGAATTCGCTAGCGTATTTAAGAACGCCATCGATACGGTGAATGAAATACAGAAGGAATCTGGGGCGCTGAGTACGGGTTATGTTAATGGTGATCCAAGCATCGACATTACGCGAGTCATGGTAGCAAATCAAAAAGCCGGGTTAGCGTTTCAGTCTATGGTTCAAGTAAGAAATAAATTAATTGAGTCCTACAAAGAAGTCATGAACATGTCTATTTAGGTCACCTCTCTATAATACCTTCTTAGTTGTAAAGCGAGACAATTCATGGCCGATGATCTAGTAGAAGAAACTAATGCACCCACCTCAGGCACCTTCGCAGTGATGGAAGGGTTTGGCAATTTGGGTGCATTAAAACAGATTGGACTGATGGTAGGTCTTGCGTTCAGTGTGGCGTTCGGGTTTGGTATAATATTGTGGTCTCAAGAAGCGGACTACCGACCATTTTTTACGGACATTAGTCATCTCGAAGCCGGTCAAGTGGCTGACCTTTTACAGAAAGAGAAGATAAAATTCAAGATCGATACTAATAGCAACATGCTTATGGTCGAGGCTTCTCGAATTCATGACGCGAGATTGTTATTGGCCGCGGAAGGCTTTCCTTCCGGCAATACCTTGGGCTATGAGTTGTTAGATAAAGAGCAGTCTTTCGGGACCAGCCAGTTTATGGAGAAAGCTCGGTATTACCGGAGTATAGAAGGTGA
Source organism: Gammaproteobacteria bacterium 45_16_T64 (assembly GCA_002162955.1). Lineage (GTDB taxonomy): Bacteria > Pseudomonadota > Gammaproteobacteria > Pseudomonadales > Ketobacteraceae > 42-54-T18. Next base: position 12,537 of record MABD01000022.1, on the reverse strand, counting down.
GTTGGCTAGAACAGTGTCGAGTATGAACAGGGTACGTGCGGCTAGAGTTCACCTGGCAATACCGAAGCGTTCGGTGTTTGTGGGGGATCAAAGAAAACCTACCGCATCGGTATTTCTTGAACTATATCCAGGCCATGCTTTGGAAAAAATGAATGTGGCGGCGATCGTCCATCTGGTGGCCTCCAGCGTACCACAGCTCCATGAAGGTGACGTAACGGTAGTCGATCAACGAGGGGAGTTACTCTCCAGCGATGACAAAAATTCTGACATAGCATTGGCGGCCAAAAATTTTGAATATGCACGGAATGTTGAACGTCTCTATGTGGACCGGATTAATGGCATCCTGGAACCCATTCTTGGTTTCGAAAAATTTAAGGTCCAAGTGACTACGGATATTGATTTTAGTGTTACAGAACAAACGGCTGAGCTTTTCAACCCAGACCTTCCTGCTATGCGCAGTGAGCAGACTCTCAGTGAATTTTCTGGTGCTGGCGCGGCTGCGGGAATTCCTGGCGCTCTGTCAAATCAACCACCAGGGGCAGCGACCGTACCAGAGCAAGCCGGTGCTGGTGCTGCAGGGGAGTCCACGGGGGCTGATGGGAATTTGAGGCGTCAGGCAACCCGTAATTTCGAGTTAGATAGAACGATAAGTCATACCAAGAATCAAGTAGGAAAGTTGAGACGCTTGTCCGTAGCAGTGGTAATCGACGATAAATTAGTGACGACGGGAGAAGGTAAGGATGCTAAGCAGACGAATCAACCTTTGCTCGATTCGGAAGTGGAACGTATTCAGGTTTTAGTCAAAGATGCTATCGGATATAGCGCATCAAGAGGGGATAGTGTATCGATTGTTAATCAGGCGTTTGCCCCGGTTATCGAGTCCGCTCGAGAAGATATTCCGCCGATAGAATGGTACAGAGAAGCATGGGTGATGGATTGGGCAAAATTGGGTGTTGCAATTCTTGCCGTTATCTTTCTGATATTCGGTCTATTGCGGCCTATACTAAAGGGGCTAGCATCGACAAAACAAGATGAAGCCTTGATGGCGCTGGAAGGTGGGATGGGTGGAGATCTTGGGCTTGGTGGGATGGGTGAAGGCATGGAAGGAGGGGATGTCATGTTAACGGGCGATTCCAACCCTTTGTTGCCTGGTCCTGATGCATCCTATGATCAGCACCTCGATGCAGTGAAATCCCTGGTTGCAGAGGACCCAAGACGGGTTGCACAGGTAATGAGAACCTGGTTGGCCGATGAATGAGTGAAGAAAACGCAAACGCAAATCCGAACAATGATGAGTTAGTAAAAGGTCTGGCCGCAGAAGAGCGCGCAGCTATTGTGTTGATGTCGCTGGGTGAAGAAGCGGCAGCAGAAGTTCTCAAGCATATGGGACCCAAGGAAGTCCAGAAGATTGGCGCTGCAATGGCTCAGCTTGAGAATATTCAAAAAGACCAGGTTGAAGCGGTGATGGCCTTTTTTATGGGGGAGATCACCAACCAAACCGCCTTAGGTATGGGGGCTGACGGTTATATTAGAAACATGTTGGTGAGTGCGCTGGGTGAAGATAAAGCCGGTGGATTGATAGACAGAATATTGGACGGTGGTAACACTGCCGGGCTTGATACTTTGCGTTGGATGGACGCTCGTAACGTCGCCGATCTTATTCGCTTTGAGCATCCTCAGATACAGTCTATTGTTATCGCCTATCTTGATCCTGACCAGGCCGCTGAGGCGCTTTCTAGTTTTGACGAACGCCAACGGCTAGATATATTGATGCGTATTGCATCGCTTACTACTGTTCAGCCACATGCTCTTCAAGAGCTTAACGATATTCTTGAAAAACAGTTTACCAATCAAACTAGCTCCGCAGCGACGGATCTTGGAGGCTCGAAATGCGCTGCGGATATCATGAACTTTTTGGATACTGCGGTCGAATCTAATCTAATGGAGAATATCAAGGAAGCGGACGAAGATTTGGCGCAAGAGATTCAAGATTTGATGTTCGTATTTGATAATTTAGGTGAAGTGGACGATCGTGGTATTCAAGCACTGTTACGCGAAGTATCTTCGGAATCATTGATGTTGGCGCTCAAAGGGGCTGACGAAGTGGTGAAAGAAAAGATTTTTGGTAACATGTCTAAACGTGCTGCGGAATTATTGCGGGATGATCTGGAGGCGAAAGGTCCAGTTAAGATTAGTGAAGTGGAAGGAGCACAAAAAGAAATTCTATCCATCGCTCGCAGAATGGCGGACGCGGGAGAAATCATGCTAGGTGGCGCTGGCGGAGAAGAGATGATTTAGTATGGTTGAGCCTAAAAGTACTGACGAATCAACGGGCGATAAAGATAAACCGGGTGTCCCTAACGTGTTGAATCAAGACAATGTAGGAGAATCGGGTTTATCGGCGTATGAACGTTGGGAGTTGCCCAGTATGTCTTCTGAGCAAGCCGATGCGAATAATTCTCTATTTGTGTCAATGTACCGAGACAGTGTTGAAGTTCAAGTCGTAGAGGAAGATGATGACATACAACCGTTGACGGCAGAAGATGTTGAAGCGATTCGTTTGGCTGCATATGAAGAAGGTTTGGCGCAGGGTATTGAAGCTGGAAAGCAAAAGGGGTATGAGGAAGGTTTTCAGCACGGTGTCGCAGACCTTAAAGCGATGCTGACAAAAATGTCACATATTTGTCGCGCGTTATTGGAGCCTATTCCTCAGCAAGATTTAGATATTGAAGACGCTATCAAGGTGTTAGTCTCAAGCATTTGTGAGCGTGTAGTTGAGCGAGAATTACAGTTGGATTCCTCCAGTTTAGGGGGAATCGTGCGAGAGGCGTTGGAATGTATACAACCGGGGGCAAAGAGAATTCGAATTCATTTGAACCCAGACGATGTGGCATTTATTCAGGATCAGTTGGCCGCTATGGATAATGCTGACTTTCCTTGGCAATTATCCCCCCACCCTACGATATCCCCCGGTGGTTGTATTGTAGAAACCGACAAGAGCATGGTTGATGCGCGAGCAGAAACACGGTTAAGTGCGGTGATTCAGCAGGTATACAGTAAGCAATCTGATGTGCTGGGAAATATTGAAGACGCGGCTAACTCCGCTGGTGGAATAGACCAGTTACTGAGTGAAGTTAAGCAGTTTAAAGAGGGAGATGATAAAATCTTTACACCAGACTCACCAGAGGGTGACACCTAATGGCGTTTCAGTTGAAGGATCGTGAATCTGTGGCATCAAAGATTCGTGCCTATTTACCTTACACGACTCGCCGCCCAGCTTTTATTGTAGAAGGGCGATTGATTCGTATGGTCGGTTTAATGCTGGAAGCTGAGGGGTGTCGTGTCCCTGTGGGGGGGCATTGCGTGATTCGCAGTGTGGACATTCCTGATGTAGAAGCCGAAGTGGTGGGTTTCTCCGGAGATAAAATATTTCTTATGCCGTTAGAGCCAGTGACGGGGTTGCAGCCTGGCGCTCGTATTATTCCGTTGCATGATGTATCTAAAGTACCGGTAGGGGATCAATTGTTGGGGCGGGTACTTGATGGGCGAGGATTTCCGCTGGATGGCAAAGGTAACTTTGACCTTAATCAGTCAGTATCACTTACTCGAGAATCTATAAATCCATTGCATCGGCGCCCTATTAGCGAGCCACTTGATGTTGGTGTCAGGGCAATTAATTCATTGCTTACGGTAGGTCAAGGGCAGCGTATGGGGTTGTTTGCTGGTAGTGGCGTGGGCAAGAGTGTGTTACTGGGCATGATGACCAAATATACCACTGCGGATATAACGGTTGTGGGTTTGATTGGCGAGCGTGGTCGAGAGGTAAAAGAATTTATTGAGCAAATTCTTGGGGAAGAAGGCCTTAAGCGTTCAGTTGTGGTGGCGTCCCCTGCTGATGACTCGCCGTTAATGCGGATGCACGGAGCGATGGTAGCAACCTCGATAGCGGAATATTATCGTGATCAAGGTAAAAATGTTCTGTTGTTAATGGACTCGCTGACACGTTACGCTCAGGCACAAAGAGAAATTGCGTTGGCAGTGGGTGAGCCACCTGCCACAAAGGGCTATCCGCCGTCAGTATTTGCGAAATTACCAGCGCTGGTTGAACGAGCGGGTAACGGAGTTGAAGGAGGGGGGTCAATCACGGCATTTTATACTGTACTTACCGAAGGCGATGATGTGCAAGATCCTGTGGCGGATTCTGCTCGTGCGATTCTGGACGGGCATATTGTATTGTCTCGACGCTTAGCGGAAGAAGGACAATATCCCGCCATAGATATAGAAGCATCGATAAGCAGGGCGATGCCGAATATCGTTGATAATAATCATATGCAATCAGGGCAAGTATTTAAGAGACTTTACTCCCGTTATCAACAAAGTAGAGACCTTATTAGTGTGGGTGCTTATGTTCCAGGAAGCGATCCAGAAACGGATCTTGCGATTCAAAAGATTGATAGTTTGAAGGCATTCTTACGGCAGTCGATTAATAAGCGAGTGGGGTTTAATGATGGGCTAACTGAGTTAGGGGCTCTGTTCTCGTGAAGAAATCTAAACGCCTTGCACCGGTTAGGCAGATTAAGCAGCAGGAAGAAAAAGAGGCAGCGCAGCGATTAGGTGAAGCGCAGCAAGGGTTGAACGCTGCGATAAAACAACTGCAAGAATTACAACAATATCGTCAAGATTATTATGCCTCCCTTACTGAAGGGCGAGAGGGAAGCAGTAGTGTTCCCGCAACGTCGCTGGAGAAATACCAATTATTTCTAGCGAAGCTTAATGGTGTGGTTGAGCGTCAGCAAGAGACTGTTGAGCAATATAAGCAACATGTTGATTCTCATAGGAAAAAATGGGCGGAAGCGAACGCACGGTTAAAAAGCATCGATGAATTAATCGACCGAGCAAAGCTTGAAGAAACTCTATTTATGGATAAGCAGGAGCAAAAATCCATAGACGAACAGTCACAGTATCGAAAGCGTCAATGGTAAGAGGTCTGCTCACCGGGAGTTGTTATAGGAAAAATTCATTCCACCTTCTTCATAAATACCGTTTTATTATAACGAAAGGCAAATAAGTAAATTATCCCTTTTTGATGATGCACTTAAAGGTAACCCGTCTATGCTTTTTGGTAAGGACATCAATTTAAGACGGTAGGGTGCTAAAGTGACAGAGAATGTAACGTTTGCCTTGGAGGAATCTATTGACATCAGTGTGGTAGAAAAGCTTCACGAGAGACTAAGTGAAGTATCTCCGGATGAAAAAGGTGTACGTATTGGCGCATCCTCAGTGTCAAGAGTCGACACCGCGGCATTTCAGTTACTGTACAGTTATCAACAAGCAATGGAGGCAAAAGAGTTTCCAGTGGTGTTTGTTAATCCATCTACAACGTTTATGGAAAATGCAACCTTGCTAGGCATGCATGAAGTGTTGCACATTGAGCAGTAGGTAGGAATTCGCTATATAGAATGAAGTTGGAAATCGGTTTGATAGCCAGGGTTAATCGGAGTAAGAGAAATGGCAAAAATACTAGCAGTAGATGATAGCGCGTCTATGCGACAGATGGTTAGCTTTACTTTGCAAGGTGCAGGTTTTGATGTGGTTGAAGCCGCTGATGGCCAAGAGGCGCTGGATAAAGCAAAAAGTGGTCCTGTAGATTTGGTGTTGTCGGACGTTAACATGCCGGTAATGGACGGTATCACGTTAATTAAGAACCTGCGGGAATTGCCCGATTATAAATTCACCCCAATTCTTATGCTGACCACAGAATCTGCCGCAGGGAAAAAATCTGAAGGTAAGCAAGCAGGAGCGACCGGGTGGATTGTCAAACCGTTTAATCCAGACCAGCTGTTAAATACCATTAAGAAAGTGTTGGGTTAACCGATAACAGGGTGTTCTCACAGTGTCTACTTTGCTTGAGCGATATATTCGAGTGGAAGTTGCTGTGTTGGGAGGAAGGATATGAGTATTGATTTAAGTCAATTCCACCAGATTTTCTACGAAGAGAGTTTTGAAGGTTTGGATTCGATGGAATCCTGCTTGCTAGAGATTGATTGTGATGATGCTGATTTAGAGAGCATCAATACTATATTTCGAGCGGCGCATTCTATTAAAGGAAGTAGCGGTACCTTTGGTTTTGCAGATGTCGCAGACTTTACTCATGTGTTGGAAACCCTGCTGGATCAAGTGAGAGATGGTTCGCGTAAGCTTCAGCCTGATCACGTAGATCTATTACTGCAGTCTGTCGATTGTCTTCGAGCGATGCTCGGACAGTTGCAGGCTGGAGAAACCGTGACAACGGGTCACTCCACTGAGCTGATTGCGGCTTTTAACGCAATTTTAGATGGGAAGGAGCCGGTATCAGGCGCTGCCTCAATCACAGAAGGTACATCTGATACGGGAGCCTCTGGCTCCGATGGTGGGTCTGGGGATTCATCAGCAGATGAAGATGTAAGTGAGGGCGAGAGCACCTGGCAAATTCACTTCATACCGGATGTTAATGTTTTGAGAACGGGCAATGAGCCGGTTCGAATGTTCAGAGAGTTACAAGAGCTTGGCACTCTATCTGTCACCGCAATTCTAGAGAATGTACCGGGTTTTGGTGCAATACACCCGGAGGAGTGTCACTTAGGTTGGGATCTTATTCTGGATACTACGGCATCTAGAGCTGTGATCGAGGAAGTGTTTGAATGGGTGGTTGATGAATCTGTTCTCGCGATCGATGAGTTGGCAGGAATGTTTGCTCCCTTGGACGAAACACCGGATGGGACACAATCTCAATCGCCAACAGTTGCTGACGTTGTAATTGAAGAACAATCAGGTGAGGTTGTGGCGGAAACCTCCAGCGCCACCGTACAGCCGATGATTACGACTGAGGCGGTAAAGGAAGAAAGTTCTCCTGGCGGTAAGGCGAAAACAAAAGCCGTTGAGGCGACCTCTATCAGAGTCGGAACCGACAAGATCGACAGCCTCGTTAATTTGGTCGGTGAACTGGTTATTACTCAGTCTATGCTCGGTCAGTTAGGTGAAGAGTTTGATATGAGTCATGTGGCGAAGTTGCAAGAAGGTTTGGCGCAACTTGAGCATAACACTCGAGAACTTCAAGAAAGTGTTATGCGTATTCGCATGTTACCGATTAGCTTTTCCTTTAGCCGTTTTCCTCGTATGGTGCGGGATTTATCCAAGCAGCTAGAAAAGAAAATTGATCTTGTTTTGATTGGTGAGCAGACAGAGCTTGATAAAACGGTAATGGAAAAAATTGGTGATCCGCTTGTGCATTTGGTGAGAAACTCATTGGATCATGGCTTAGAAAAACCCGCTGAACGAATCGCTGCCGGTAAATCAGATACGGGTACTGTTACGCTAAATGCGTTTCACCAGGGTGGTAATATTATCATTGAAATAACTGATGATGGTGCAGGGCTAAATAAAGATAAAATTCGCAAGAAAGCGGTCGAAAATGGACTGGTTGGGGAGAAAGAAGCTTTAAGCGATGATCAGATTAATGATCTTATTTTTAAACCGGGTTTTTCAACCGCTGATTCTGTCACCGATGTGTCTGGACGTGGTGTTGGTATGGACGTTGTCCGCCGAAATATCCAAGAACTAAATGGAACAATTGAAGTACGTTCAGAGGAAGGAAAAGGCAGTGTGTTTACCATCAGATTACCGCTTACTTTGGCAATTCTTGATGGCCAACTGATTCAACTGGGTGAGCAAAAGTACATTATACCGTTGGTTTCGATTGTTGAATCTCTACAGCCAGAATTGGATGACATTAATCATGTGGCGGGTGGTTGCGATGTGTTTAGACTTCGAGATGATTATATTCCTATCATAAAACTCTGGGAAATATTTTCGGTGGAACCGGTGACAACGGATCTAACCAAGAGCCTGCTTGTTGTGCTGGAGTCGGGGTCAGAAAAGGTTGCTCTGGTTGTCGATGATTTATTGGGACAACAGCAGGTTGTTATCAAAAGTATGGAATCTAATTATAAAAAAGTGGAGGGTGTGTCTGGAGCCACAATTTTGGGTGACGGTACTGTGTCGCTTATATTAGATATATCAGATATGGTTCGTATGGCAGGTGTTTTTCACAAAGATAGTAAAGTTGTGCAGATGAAAGACCGACATAAGGCAGCGTAAATTCGCTAGCGTAATATAAAGAGGCGATCATGGCATCCACAGAACAACAATCTGTTGAAAGTATTGAAGAGAAGCTGGACAATTCAAAAATATCAGAAGAAGAGAATTTGGAGCAATATCTCACCTTTCTTATGGCAGAGGAAGAATACGGTGTGGATATTCTCAGTGTACAAGAGATCAGGGGGTGGGAGTCGGTAACCCCTGTTCCTAACTCCCCCAAGCATGTGAAGGGTGTTATCAACTTACGAGGAACTATAGTCCCCATCATTGATTTGAGGGCTAAATTCAATTTGGACGCTATTGATTATGGCCCATTGACGGTAGTAATTGTGCTAAAAGTTGCGCTGGGTACTGTTGAGAGAGTGATGGGTATCGTTGTTGATGCAGTGAGTGATGTATATGGATTGTCTTTAGAGGATATGCAAACGGCCCCAGATTTAGGTGACCATATTAACACTAATTATATTCAGGGGCTCGCCGGTGTTGATGAGAAAATGATAGTGGTATTGGATATCGATGCTTTGCTCGCGAATGACATGCGAAGCCAAGCTGCAAATGTATCTGTTCACTGACCGCAAGGTGTCTAGAATATAATGCAAAGTAACCGGATATTAGATCGTAAGATAGACAATAAGGATTTTAGTCGTCGCGAATTTCCAATGTTAGAAAAAAATTTCGAATTTCTTTCTAAGATGGCGAATAAGGAGACAGGGATTCAACTTGGTGAGCATAAAAGAGACTTAGTATATAGTCGTATCGTTAGACGCATCCGGGTGTTGAAATTGAAAAATTTCAATCAGTATTGTGAATATCTTGTCAGGAATAAGGATAAAGAGCTAGGTGATTTTGTTAATGCGATTACAACTAATTTGACGTCTTTCTTTCGAGAAAAACACCACTTTGACTTCCTTTCCGATACGGTTTATCCAGAGATAATTGCGCAGAAAAAAAGCTCCAAGAAAATACGAGCATGGTCAGCGGGGTGTTCTACAGGCGAGGAACCATATTCGCTTGCAATTTCCCTTGATAAGACTTTTGGAAGTAAGAAAGAATGGGATGTTAAGGTGCTTGCCACTGACCTGGATACAAATGTGCTGTCCTTTGGGCGTGAGGGTATTTACACACCAGAAAGGTTAGATGGATTATCACGATCAATCACCCATAATAATTTTACGAAAATCCCTAATCCAGATGGGCGAGGCAGTGTCTTTTCGGTGTCCGATCATTTGAGAAGGTACATTACGTTCAATCAGCTTAATCTTCTTAATGAATGGCCGATCAAGGGGAAATTTGATTTCATATTTTGTCGGAATGTGGTGATTTACTTTAATAAAGAGACGCAGCAGATACTATTCGATCGATATGCGAACGCACTAAAGCCGAATGGTTATTTATTTATTGGACACTCTGAAACACTACATGGTGTGACTACGCGGTTTGAATCTCTAGGGAAAACCGTCTACAGGAAGATATCATGAGCGCGAACCCTGAATATAGCTCTCCGACTCACCCGCAACCGAAAGCGCTTGAAGGTTTTGGTAGTATCAATCGCTATTGGGACAAACGCATGGGGTTGTATGCCGCAAAGATACTTCCTGGGGAGTTTTACGTAAGTACACACGGGGAGATGATTGTCACAGTGTTAGGTTCTTGTGTTTCCGCCTGCGTCCGCGACAGGGTTAATGGTGTTGGGGGGATGAATCACTTTATGTTACCCGCTCAGCATGAAAGTGCTAATGTGAACCCAGATTTTACTGGCGCGGCTCGGTATGGTAACTGGGCGATGGAGTACTTGATTAATGCTGTGCTTAAAAATGGCGGCATTAGAAAGAACCTTGAAGTGAAATTATTTGGCGGTGGTAGGGTTTTATCGGGAAAGGGTCAGATGGATGTGGGTAAACAGAACATCGAATTTATTTTACATTACCTTGATCAGGAGAATATTTCAGTTGCAGTGCAAGATCTTGGGGGTATGTTTCCCAGAAAAGTACTGTATTTCCCCGATACGGGATCGGTGAAGGTTCGAAAGTTGAAGACCACCACCAATAACGTGGTCTTTGAGAGAGAGGAAAGTTACGCTAAAACGATTAACTCTACGCCGACCCAAGGTGATATTGAGTTGTTTTAATGCTAGGAGTGTCGAATGGATAAAATAAAGGTTCTAGTAGTTGACGACTCAATGGTGATTCGACAGTTATTAAAGCAGATGATAAACGCTGAGCCTGATATGGAGGTTGTGGGTACCGCCGCGGATCCAATTATAGCGAGAGATAAAATCAAGCAACTAAACCCTGATGTGATTACTCTCGATATAGAAATGCCACGTATGGATGGCATCACTTTTTTACGTAACCTCATGCGTTTACGGCCGATGCCTGTGGTAATGATTTCTACTTTAACTGAGGCTGGAGCTGCAATCACTATGGAGGCATTGGATATTGGTGCTTTCGATTTTGTGCCTAAGCCGAAGGAGAATCTAGGCAAGGGCTTAGAAAGTTACGCTGCTGATGTTACTGCAAAATTACGTGCTTCTATTCAAGCGAATCTAGGTGAATTGGAGCGTCGATCTAAAAGAAGTAGTAGTGATCGTCCAAAAGCGATCCTTAAAGTTACTGATTATGCTCCGAGAGCAGGACAAATCATTGCAATCGGTGCTTCTACTGGCGGTACGGAAGCGATCAAAGATGTTCTGATGGGATTACCCGCAAATTGTCCTCCAGTGGTTATTACTCAGCATATCCCGGAGCGTTTTAGTGCGAGCTATGCTGCCAGGATGAATTCCTGCTGCTCGATGACGGTCCATGAAGCAGAGAACAATCAAAAACTCATGCCAGGCCATGCCTATATCGCCCGCGGTGGATATCATTTAACCATCAAGAAGGTTCAAGGAGGTTATGTTACGCATATAGATGAAAAGCCTCCGGTAAATAGACATCGGCCTTCAGTGGAAGTGTTGTTTGATTCTGTGATCGCGTGTGGGCTAAAGAACACGGTTGCTGTTATGTTAACGGGGATGGGAGCTGATGGGTCAGAAGCAATGCTTCGAATGAAAGAGTTCGGATGCTATACCATTATACAGGATGAAAATAGTTCGGTGGTGTGGGGAATGCCAGGAGTGGCGTTTAAGCTGGGTGCACACTGCGAGGTTAAGGCGCTGCACAAGATCTCTAAGCGCTTGCTCGATTTGACGAACCGAAGGACCGAAAAATTGTCGCGAAAAGATGCGGGGTAGATGATAATTGGCTGTATTTTTTCTGCGCTATGGTGTTGCGCTATCAATTTCTGGTGCGGTGGTAGTTGGTTGTATTATCATCGATGTACCTTTTTACCTTTTGTTGCTTATCTTAACTTCATATGCCGCTTGGGTGACAACGGCATATTATCGGTATCGAGTAGCGATAAAACGCCTATCTGAACAACCAACACTAATAGACGAGGATGAAAAAATGATGGAAGAACGTCATTTCTCTGATGTTGAAAAGTACTACTTTCGTTTATTGCTGAGTCTAAATGAGTCATCTCAAATGTTGTCGGCCCATATTACAAACACACTGGTATTACTAGGTAGAATGGGGGATCGTGTCGATCAGGCAAATGACCTTGCGAAAAATACTGAGCTATTGGCCGTTAACGCTATGGTGTCTGCTGCTAGGTGTGGTGAAGTAGGTCGTGGCTTTGTTTCTGTGTCAAAAGATTTGGTGGGTATCAGCGAAAGAGCTGAAAATGATCTGAAAAGACTGGATAGTTTGATTCAGGGATTGACGAATAGCCTTACAACTGTAGATTATTTGCCCAGTAATGCAGCAATTAGTTGGGTGGAGTCGGAAATGTCAGGTGCAGACTATTGTTTAACGGCGGCTCGTTGTGATGGATTGTACGCTAGCGTGTCGGGTTGCCTGAGTATTTTAGATGACTTATATGAAAGGTATGAATCTACATCGCAATTGGATGTGCGTTGGTTGCAGTTAGGAGAGGCAATTCGACGGGTGGTTGCTGGGTTGAGGGACACTTTGCGTTCGCTGTTGAATATCGTCGAAAATTTAACCCGCGATGTGCAACTTTTGAGCCTTAGTGAGCACTTAAATCGCCACCAACTTGTTGAAATACATGAAGGATTCTTACAATTTGTGGATCAGCACGATAAAATGCATGAAATTATCTCTTAATATTTACGTGACGTAACATTTTGGTCTATGCTCAGTATTAAGAGCTTAATTGGAGTGCTCGCGACTTTGCGGGTATAACAACAAGAACATTTACATTGGTAGGTGTTAAGACTTTAACTTTGTCTTGAGGTGTAATAATGGCTATATGGTCTTCTGAAGGGTCCGCTGGTGAATTGACCATTAAGATCCAGGGACGATTTGATTTCAGTGCTCATCAGGAATTTCGCGATGCCTA
>MABD01000019.1 GCA_002162955.1 Gammaproteobacteria bacterium 45_16_T64 | reverse complement strand
CCTTATAGCTATAACGTTTGTTCGCACTCACATTATATCTATTTAGATTCAGGCTTTCTTATTTAGTCACTCACTGTGGGACAGCAGTGCGTTTAAGGCCTTTTTTATTGCATTGTTAAAATTGATAAACGATAGAGATTTTCTGTTCTTTATCTGTTTCTTCTATCTCCAAACCATCATCTTCCGGTGGTTTACTATCATGTCTAAGGCTGTACGATAATTTGAGCTTTAGGCTGTCGTTCATCTTGATAATGGCATTGGCGTTGAAGAGTACTTGAGTATCGGCAGCGTCCTGGATTCTTGGCTGATAATAACCCGTTGCGACGAATAATACCTGAGGGTTCACTGCATGAGTGTAGCTAAGGTACGTATTGGCGCGCCAGTATTTATCTGAACTGTTGTAGGTATTTAATTCATACTTTTCTTTGACGTGGAACCCACCAATTCCAACGGCGAGTTTAAGCTCATTGTTAGAATACGGTAAGTTGAATCGTCCCCCTCCGCCAAGTAATACTCTCGATGTGAGGCGAGTAAAGTCATCATCTTGGTATTGAGTGAATAATTCTGCTGATAAGACAGGGGTTAGGTCATATGACCAGCGCAGGTGTGCGAACTGATTGTCTTTACTTTTAACTTCATTGCTCTTGCCGTACTCTTTGGCAATGATGAAAAGCCACTGTTGAGGCGACTGTTTGTAAGTGACCTTACCCCCGTAGCTGGAGTCCTCCGTATCAGAGTTACCGGATTTGTTTTCTATCGCTGCCTCCAGCTGCCCCGATAGTCCCTCTGGCGTGGGCTCTAGGCGTTCGCTTTCAATGTTGCTGATTGCGAGCGCAGCAGTGGGTAATGTTAACAGGGCAGTTAAGAGAAAGTTTACGGTCAAAATACTACTATATCGGCTCATCCAAAGGTCCATCGGTAGGAGTAGAAAAGGCGTGAGTATAGTGATTGAGTTTGTTGTCACAAGAGACTCCGCCGCTTTTTGCGATAAATTCAGATTGTTTTTCGATATATCTGTCTTATTTTGAACAAAAATCAACGTTTGAGCTGTGGAAACCTGATATTTTTTAGGAAGTTGGCATACAATGATTAGATATAACTCTAACAATGACTCTCGGATTCGTTCTGGAGAAAATAACATCAAAGCAATCGTAGGATGGCAATGAAAGTTCGAAGTTACATCGCATTAGGGATAATCTCCTTCGTGGTATTTGTAGTTGCACTATTTCCTGCCAATATTGTATGGAAATCCATCGAGTCTTCTGTATCTGCTGCCATTCCTGGTAAGGTGCAGGTTGTCGGTGGCACTTTATGGAATGGTTTTGTGGTGCTAGACCTACGGGCAGGCCCTGTGACAGGCTTACATGTTGCCCAATGGGATTTGCATCCACTCAATTTCCTGCTAGGAGAGGTCGCAGTTGACCTTATGGCTGAAAGTGAGAGCCTTATTGTTTCTGGTGGCGCCTATATAGGCTTATTCGGTAAGGGCGTTGATGATCTAAATGGTAATGTATCTGCCACAATGATTGAGCCGTTGCTAAAAGAGTTTGGCGCTAGCGCCGAAGGTGCTCTACATGTAGAAAATCTTTCGGTAAAGGTGTCTGGAGACAGTGTTTCGGATGCTTCAGGCGTAATCCGTTGGGACGGGGGCAAGGTGCAGTATAGATCAGGCCGCTCATCACAAAGTATTGACTTCCCTGGAGTTCAGGGAACGTTAACGGAAAATGAAGGTGCCCTTACATTGGCTGTGATTGAAACCAAGGGGAATCAGTCTCTAGGAGAAGCAATGTTGAGGGCTGATGGGATTGGTGGTGTTAAAGTACTTCAGAGAGTGATGTCGTTGGCTGGCTTATCTTCAGCCCCTGGCGACGATGACAAGGTCTTGGTTAACCTTCAGCGACCACTATTTTGAAGTATGTAATAAGCATGCAGGTTTTTTACAAAATAAAACAGACCCTGGAGAATTGAACAGGGATACTTAGCGCTGAGCCAAACCAAAATTTGGGCTAGCGTCATCGGAATTAAAAGTAGGAGTTAATTGTGGCCGCAGAAGCTGCTCCCACTAATGTATTGTTGGATCGACTGTCCGCAGGGGTATGTGCTGGATTGGTCGTTGCTATCAGTTATGTATTGGTAAATGGGATATTTGCCATGGTTGATCCTCAGATCTCCATGGTCGCTCCAAAAGTATATGGAGGTCAAGGTGTTACTGATGCGTCACCGGTTGCGAACCCCACTGTCAGGTCTACGGTTGACCCTAGTGCTATTCCGTTGTGGAATCTGTTCGGCAAGGAAGGGGCGGCCAAAGTTGCTGCTGCTAATACCGAAGTTGTGGCCCCGACTACTCGATTACAGCTTGTGTTGATGGGCGTCTTTGCGCATAAGGAAGAAGAGCGCTCAACCGCCATTATTTCTGAGAAACGTAAGCCAGGTAAATTGTTCCATGTTGGGGATAAAGTTCCTGGCAATGCCACGCTGGCGGCAGTATATGAAGACCGGGTGTTACTGAATACTCGGGGTAAACTAGAAGCCCTATATTTCTCGAAAACCAGTAAGTCGAGCAAATCAAGTAAGAAGAGCTCGAAACGGTCGTCTGCAAGCTCACGCTCAAAGCGCTCAACGAGAGCCTCAAGGTCTTCTGGTCAGTCAGGTATATCAAAGATGATGCGCGGTGGTGCAACGTCGCCAGGAAAGATTGCTTCTGTGATCGAAGAAGAGCTAGGACAGAATGCGGTGAATGCGCTTAAAGAGTTAGGGCTAGCGCAAAATAACGGGAATGGTTATAAGATCTCCAATGGCAATAATCCATTATTTTCGGCGATAGGTGCGAAAAAAGGCGACATAATTATGTCGGTGAATGGCTTATCGATAGGTAACCCAGAAGTAGACGTAAAAGCGATACCTGAAGCACTGGAAGGTACCGGCGGTAATTGCACAGTAGAAATTCAAAAATCGGATGGTCGTCAATTCAGTCAGACTTTCCCATGTGGCGGCTTATAGCGGACGATTAGAACTGATGAATATGGTAAATGCTCTAGATAGTGGAAGCGAAGTAATGAAAAGAACAGTAACGATGTGGAGTCTGCTGGCGATGTTTTGCCTCTGTATGGCACTGACAGTGCCAGTCGTAGGCTATGCGGAAGAAGAGCAGGATACTTGGAAAATAAACATGAAAGAGGCGGATATCCGTAATTTCATTGAGCAAATTTCCGATATCACGGGTTATAGTTTTGTTGTAGATATGAGAGTTAAGGGGAAAGTGACTGTTGTATCCCACGCTGATATGACTGCAGCAGATATTTTTTCGATGTTCCAATCGGTGCTACGGGTCCACGGATATGCCTCTATTAAGTCGGGTTCTATTT
The DNA here is from genome assembly GCA_002162955.1 of Gammaproteobacteria bacterium 45_16_T64. Classification (GTDB taxonomy): domain Bacteria; phylum Pseudomonadota; class Gammaproteobacteria; order Pseudomonadales; family Ketobacteraceae; genus 42-54-T18. Next base: position 85,987 of record MABD01000019.1, on the reverse strand, counting down.
ATAAGATTGTGCCGACCCAGGGCGCTAAGCAAGATAATTTGCCGTTAGCGGGTGGGGGTGATCGATCAGAGAGAATGATCACTCGTGTTATTCCTGTTGAAAATACAAACGCAGTGGAACTGGTGCCTATTTTGCGTCCTATGGTGCCGCAATACGGCCACCTAGCAGCGGTAACATCTGCCAATGCGCTTATCATTAGCGATCATGCATCAAATATTAATCGCATCATGAATATTGTGAAACGTATTGATAGCGCAGAAAGTGAAGAGATCGAAGTCGTTCAGCTGACCCACGCTTGGGTGACGGATGTTGTTAAGCTATTGGAAGAGTTGACGCCTGTTCAAACCGGTTCGAGCAAGAAAAAAGGCGGGAGCCGCGCAGCATCGCGAGTTCGGGTCGTTGCTGAAGAACGCGCTAATCGTCTTATATTACGCGGGGAAAAATCGGCTCGAGCACGAGTCAAAGGTCTTATCCGTGAATTGGATCAACCCGTTGAAAGCCAAGGGGCGACGCAAGTTATTTATCTGAAGCATGCAAATGCGCTAAAAATATCTGAAATTCTGCGCGGTATTATTTCGGGTAAGTCAACAAGCAAAAGTAGCGCAAAGCCAAGTACTAGCAGGGGGCGAACGTCAACAAGCACTCGTTCATCTAGCAGTTCTTCTGTGAACTCAAACGGTGTAACGATTCAGCCGGATGAAACATTGAATGCGCTTGTCGTTAGGGCTGCCCCCTCGGATATGGCTGAGATTCGCAATATTATCGATCAGCTAGATGTGCGACGTGCACAGGTGTTGATAGAAGCTGCGGTTGTTGAGATTACCGGAACCGTCGGCAAAGGTGTGGGTATTCAATGGGGTGCAGCAGATGATTCGAGACTTGTGGGTGGTGTGAATTTCACCAATGTTGGGAATAGTTTGAGTTCGCTCATTAGCGCGGCTTCAGGGGACGCGACTGATGCAGCCTTGGCTAGCGGAATAACACTTGGTGGAGGGAAGGTGAATGACGAGGGTGAGATTGAGTTTGCGATGATCTTACAAGCCATCAGTAGTGCAACAAATACCAACCTTTTATCTACGCCAAGTATTATGACGTTAGATAATGAAGAAGCGTCAATCATTGTTGGCTCAAATGTGCCGTTTGTAACCGGCAGCCAGCTTAGCTCAAGCGGTGATAACCCTTTTCAAACGGTCGAACGTAAAGACGTAGGTCTAACACTGAAGGTGACGCCACAAGTCAATGCGGGAAATACTATACGCTTGAAAGTAGAACAAGAAACCTCAAATGTCACCTCTACCGCAACGGCAATTCAGGCTACCGATGTTGTGACTGATAAGCGTGAAATCAAAACTACGGTATTGGCTAACGATGGTCAGATTATCGTTTTGGGTGGGTTAATGAAGGATGATATTGAGACTAGCGAAAGTAAGGTACCTTTGTTAGGGGACATTCCTTTGCTGGGTGCGCTATTTCGAAGTACTCAGAAAAGTCACGTAAAAAGAAACTTGGTTGTATTACTTCACCCAACGATTATTCGTACCGCCGAGAAAGCCGATGAAATAACGCTTCGACAATATGCGAGAGTGAAGTCCATTCAGTTGGAGTTAGATGATGTAGGTGATCTGCGAGTAAGTGGAGAAGCAATTTATCCGGATGAAGTGAAGACCCTTATTCAGCAAGGGCTGAAGAAGAAGGCTAAAAGCTTACACGAAGAGTAAAGTTAACCAGTAATAAAAAAGGAGCCAATTGGCTCCTTTTTTATTACTGGTTAACTGGGTATTCTTGGTATAAAAGGGCAAGTTTCTGATAAATGCGACAACGACAATCTTCTTGAAGGTATGTGCATGGAGCACGTCCCCCCTTCTTCATCTGTAAATATCGTACATGATACCGGTGTATCAAGCCTCCTAATTTAGTATGAGCGCTTGTTTATAGGTGCCAGGTCGATTCGTTTTTGCGTAAAAAAACCTTGAAAACGCAATAGAGGTATATCAGTATCGAGATAGAGAAGCCTATAGGGAGAAGGCTTTGTGGCAATATAAAATGAAATAGGGTAACCGCTTATTCTGTTGTTTTGATGGCACCCGAGAGATAAAAGTATCAATAGGTGCTTGGAGGGCAGCGTGTGACAAAGGTATTGATAGTAGGTGCTGGTGCGGTAGGCCAGGTGTATGGCCATTACCTGCAAAGAGGGGGCGCAGAGGTCTCCTTTTTTGTGAAAGAGAAATATAAAGAAGAATGTGAAAAGGGATTCTCGCTGTATCGCAGTCGTCGCGTGGGGCTGTCGGCCCCTGAGACATTTAAGGCAGAACTGATAGTGACAGACTACGCTGATGTTGCGGCGCAGCAATGGGATCAGGTGTGGATTGCTGTTGCGTCAACAGATCTACGAGGTGATTGGCTAGGTTTGCTCAAAGATGCTATTGGAGAAGCAACGCTGGTTATGCTACAACCAGACTTGGATGATAAAGATTATATTTTGGGTTTTTTCCCCGCGAAGCAGGTAGTGTACGGTTTAGTTAATTTTTTGAGCTACCAGACGCCGCTTCCCGATATGCCCAGTCATCACCCCGATTTCGATAAAAAAGGTGTTGCCTATTTACTATTGCCAATGATGCCGGCTGAATTTTCGGGTGACCCAGATCAATTGCCCGGCGTACTTGATGCGTTGGCCGATGGCCGGTTCCCAGTTAAAATTCAACAAAATGTGCCTAGAATCTATGCTGATCGTTCCGCAATGATGATTCCTCTTATTGCTCTGTTAGAAGTGAATACCTGGTCGATCGAACGGTTACGAAATAGCGATATGTTGGATACCAGTGTTGATGCTGTACGAGAGGCTTTAGACGTGGTGGCTGCAAAGTTCCACCGGCCGCTTAATCTTACCGAGAAATATTTTAGTGCCTGGTGGCTAAAGATAGGGTTGCCGTTTATTCGTTGGTTATCACCCATGGACGTTGAGTCGTACTTGAAGTACCAGTTCCAAAAAACTGCAGGTCAGACGCGTTTTATGCTGCAGCATTTCATTCTGGAAGGCGAAAAGGAAGGGCGAAATGTACAGTCTTTACAGGCGTTACTCGACCGACTACCAATGGTTGCTGGGTCTGATATGGGTCAAGATGGCGCGCCTGTTGTATAAGAGGCGTTAGTAAACTGTCAGCGGTGGGAGATCCAGTGCATTGTGCTGGTCTTCCAATTCCCCAAGAAATTGTTGCCAGTAGTTGTCGGTATTAAACCAGGGAAAGTTTAAGGGAAAAGCAGGGTCGGACCATCGCTTTGCTAACCAGCCAGCATAATGAATGATACGTAAGCTACGCAGTGGTTCTATCAGTTGTAATTCCGCCAAATTAAATTCGTGGAATTCTCTGTAGCCTTCAAGAATTTCGCTTATTTGCTGGCTTTGATTTGCCCTCTCTCCAGACAATAGCATCCATAAATCTTGTATCGCTGGCGCCGTACGGCAATCATCAAAATCGACAAACCAAGGCCCAGTATCTCTATTCCAAAGAATGTTGCCAATGTGGCAATCGCCGTGACTGCGAATTAATGTAAGGCCGCTAGTGTGTTGAAAGGCGGCTTCACATTTTGTGCATATCTGCTCTATTACGCGTTCAAATTGTTTGCTTAAGGAGTTTGGGACAAAACCGTTTTCAAGTAAAAGTGACGCAGGTTGTATACCGTAACTGTCAATGGATATGTTGGGCCTGTGCTGAAAAGCTTCTGCAGAGCCGGCTTTGTGGATTCGTCCCAGTAGCATGCCAAGCCTATAAATCTGATCAAAATCATCGGGCTCTGGAGCTTGGCCACCTTGTCTCGCAAACAGCGAAAATCGGTATCCCGCATACTGATGTAAGGTGTGGCCATTCTCATCACGCAGAGGAGGGATGACGGGAAGGTCAATATCTGCGAGAAGTTGAGTAAAGTTATGCTCCTCAATTATTTGAGCATCGGTCCAACGTAGGGGGCGGTAGAATTTGGCAATGACTGGGCTTTTTTCATCGATGCCTACTTGGTAAACCCTATTCTCATAGCTGTTTAGGGCAAACACTCTAGCATCGGAGAGGTAACCTATAGATTCAATCGCTTGTATGACGATATCAGGAGTAAGGTTGTCGTAATCTGTCTCAAGCATATGCGTAGCGTAATCCTTAATTGAGTGGAAGAGTAGCTGCGAGATCATACCATAATAGTTACGGTGTTCTTGCAATGGCCCATACAATTACTTCCCTTACGCCGGCGCCTAACAAGAGTGATGCCATTGCGTTTGCTGTTGAGCCTGTGGTCATGACATCGTCAATAATTGCGACACGATAGAATTTATGTAGTTGCTCTAAACCCTGAGCGGATAGGGTAAAAGCTTGTTGGAGATTCAATTTACGCTGGGGGGCAGGCAGTGATTTTTGATTTTTTGGGCTTTTTTTCTGTTTGAGAATCCAGTGTTCAGCGACCGGTATCGATAGTCCTTTACCGATTTTTTGGGCCACTACCTCGGCGGGGTTATAACCCCGTTTATGAACACTGGATTTGTGAGATGGCACCGGAATCAGTATTTCTGGGGGTAGCTCGAGCAAGCTGTCGTCAAGCAATAATTGGTGTACTAAACACTGAGATAGTAATGTTCCGGCAAGGGTGTTTTGCTGCTCTTTGAATGCTCCTATAAGTTGCTTGATTGGGAATTGATAATGAAAGGCTGTGCGCGAATAGCTGAATAATGGGGAGCTTTGCAGGCAATCGCTGCAGATATCAGAGGTGTTCTCCAGTAAATCCATAGGCAATGCACATTGGTTACAATATACCGTGTTCCATGGCAGATCCTTTGTGCAATCCACACAAGCCATTGAATTGTAAGAATTATTTGTGTCGCATAGAATGCAGTTTGCGGGTGTCAATAATGCATTTTTGGATGAATTAAGTACAGTAGTAAACCTGGGTTCTCTCATTGAGTTGACTCTTGCTTGTCATGCCGTATGATGACCCAAACGCCTCTTGTGACTCAGTGTTCACGAGAGTTTGAGTGCTTATAAAGACCTAATTCAGTTAAAAAATATCTAATAATCTACAGACTATTGCCAGGAGTCACTATGAATCAGCCATTGGCTATCAATCCAGCAGCGGAAATCCGCCATGATTGGACCGTGAAAGAACTAGAAGCCTTATTTGAGCTGCCATTTAGTGATTTGATGTATCGAGCGCAAACTGCCCATCGCCAGTATCATGACCCTAATGCCGTTCAGATCAGCACCTTACTCAGCATTAAAACGGGTGCATGCCCAGAAGACTGTAAGTACTGTTCGCAGAGCGGACACCACAATACTGGTCTTGAAAAAGAAAAATTGATGCAAATCGAAAAGGTTGTTCAGGAAGCTAAGGCCGCTCAAGAAAAAGGGGCGTCGCGGTTTTGTATGGGAGCAGCTTGGCGCTCACCTCGCGAAAAAGACATGATGTACGTAGTTGAGATGGTGAAGCAAGTTAAATCTTTGGGATTGGAAACATGCATGACCTTGGGCATGTTAGATAAGTCTCAAGCTGAAGAATTATCTGATGCGGGATTGGATTATTACAACCATAACCTCGATACATCCCCTGAGCACTATAACGCAATTATAACCACCCGTAGTTACCAAGATCGGCTGGATACTCTGTCGAATGTTCGTGATGCTGGTATGAAAGTGTGCTGCGGCGGAATCCTGGGATTAGGTGAGAGCCGAAAAGATCGTGCAGGTCTTCTAAAGCAACTCTCTAATCTACCTGAGCACCCCGAGAGTGTGCCAATTAATATGCTGGTTAAAGTTGAAGGCACGCCACTTGAGAATGCAGATGACGTGGATGAGTTTGAGTTTATTCGTACCATTGCTATTGCCCGTATCATCATGCCGAAGTCTTATGTACGTTTATCTGCCGGACGCGAAAGTATGAATGATCAAATGCAATCGTTGTGTTATCTGGCCGGTGCGAATTCAATTTTTTATGGTGAAAAATTGCTGACGGCAGAGAATAGTAAAGCGACCAAAGATATGGAGCTTTTTGATCGTTTAGGCATTCACCCATTAAAGATAGGTGGTTCGGTTTCTGATGAGACCCATGAAGCAGTTATTCGGGCTGCAATAAAAGATGAGTCGACGAAGCACCTGTATACGGACGCTGCATCAGCAACAACTGCCTAGCTTAGAGGCAGAGATAGTGCCGAATTCTTTTGCTCTATTTCTTGAGGTGAGGAAAAGAAATCCACATGAAAACGTCATTTTCTGATTACGTGAACGAGCGTAAGCGACAGGGTTTGTATCGATCAAGAAGATTGCTGGATGGAGCGCAAAAACCTTTAGTCACGATCGATGGTGAGAGGTTCTTGGCGTTTTGCAGTAATGATTATTTAGGATTAGCGAATCACCCGAAAATAGTTGCCGCATTTAAGCAGGCTGCCGATATCTATGGTGTTGGCAGTGGCGCATCACATTTAGTTATTGGTCATAGCCGTGTTCATCATGAACTAGAAGAAGCGTTAGCGGAACGGGTGGGCCGAGACCGTGCGCTATTGTTCTCTTCTGGTTATATGGCGAACATGGGGGTGATTAATGCGTTGGCGGGGCGCGGTGATCATGTCTTAGAAGATAAGTTAAATCATGCCTCTTTGCTGGATGGCGCTTTGTTGTCCAACGCAAAATTACAGCGCTATTTTCATAGTGATCCATCGAACCTGGAAAAACGCTTGCAGCAGTTAAATGCTGACGGCGAGCGTCTTGTGGTCACTGATACGGTATTTAGTATGGATGGTGACGTTGCGCCTTTAGCGAGCATTAGTAGTGTATGCCAGCAACACGGTGCGGTGTTGATGGTTGATGATGCCCACGGTTTTGGTGTGATGGGAGGAGGGGGGGCTGGTGCAGTAAATGCGGCAGGGTTAAGTCAACAAGACGTACCGGTGTTGATGGCAACCTTAGGTAAAGCTATGGGGACAGCTGGAGCGTTTATTGCGGGCAGCGAAGACCTTATCGACTATTTGGTTCAGAAGGCACGGACCTATATTTATACGACGGCGTTGCCGCCGGCGGTGGCAGCAGCAACACTGGAAAGTTTGCGTATTGTTAGTGATGAATCGTGGCGTCAAGAGAAGTTGCAGCACTTGATTAAACGTTTTCGTTTGGGAGCCCATGATTTGGGTTTGGCGTTGATGGAATCCAAGACCGCGATTCAACCTGTACTTGTAGGAACGTCGGAGATGGCCACAGGTATGAGTGATGCATTGCAAAAGCAGGGCGTGTTGGTGACAGCCATTCGCCCACCAACGGTACCTAAAGGAAGTGCGCGTTTACGCGTAACGCTGAGTGCTGCGCATTCCGAGGAGGATGTCGATATCCTCTTAAGTGCTTTTGAAAATGTTTTGAAGTGACAAAATATTAATTTATTGCCGTGAGTCTACGTTAGCGTAGCGAACAAAGAAATAATTAGGGTTAATAGCATGACGTTAGCACTTTATCACGATGTATATCGATGTACGGATATAAAAGACGCAGAGGATGCACCGGAGTTAATTGTAATCCATGGCTGGGGGTTACATAGCGTAGTGTGGGACAACGTGATGCCGGTATTGTTGTCACATTTTCAAGTGACTGTTGTGGATTTGCCTGGTTTAGGTCGGAGCCCAATTCCTAGTGGTGATTATGACCTTGAATATCTTACCGAGCAGGTGTTGGCGATTGCTCCTGCTGAGGCCGTGTGGATGGGGTGGTCTTTGGGCGGCATGATTGCGATGAATGCTGCTGCAAAATATCCCGAGCGCGTGAGCGGGCTAATCACCGTAGCCTCGACACCACAATTTGTCGCAGATAAGCATTGGCCGCTGGCGTTAAATGCAGAGGTGCTGTCTCAGTTTCAGACGCTTCTTGCAGAAGACTGGGAAGGTACGTTGGTGCGTTTTCTAGCGTTGCAATGTAAAGACTCGAGTACAATCAAAGAGGATATTCGTTTTCTTAAAGAGATCGTGTTTTTTCATGGTCACCCTTCAACAAAAGCGTTGCGGTGTGGTTTAGAGGTGCTTGCTGGTGTCCATTTAGTTGATAAGCTAGTGCAAATCAAAGCGCCGACATTACACATTTTAGGTGAAATGGATAATCTTATTCCAGTAGGGATAAGTCGTTCCCTAAAAGAGAGTCAGCCTGATGCACAGATTGCGGTAATAAAGGGCGCAAGTCATGTCCCCTTTATTTCTGATCCGTCGACTTTTTTGTCGGCCGTGACCGACTTCGTTACGGAGCAAAACCTTGCATAAGCTCAATGACGACATTGCACATGACAAGCATGCAATTGCTAAGTCATTTGGTGATGCGGCATCGACCTATAATGTCGCGGCTGAACTGCAGCAGCGGATAGGTGACAAATTATTGTGTTTATTGAATCGTCACTTTTCTGGTGATGTGTTTAATGGGAGTTCTCCTGCCAGGGTTCTCGATATTGGGTGTGGGACAGGGTATATATTAAATCACTTGGCAGAGCAGACGACTGTTGCATATGGTTTGGATATAGCAGAAGGCATGCTTGGTTTTGCAAAGCGTGTGAGCGGACATTCACATATACATTATGTGTGTGCAGATGCTGAAGCAATTCCGTTGGCAGATAACTCGCTAGATATTGTGGTAAGTAATTTTGCCATTCAATGGTGTCCAAACAAAACGGCGCTTTTTAATGAAATTTCCCGTGTGCTATCACCTGGTGGTTTATGTGTTTTTTCTATGCCTGGCGCCGACACTCTGTGTGAATTAAAAAGCAGCTGGAATGTCGCTGACCCGGATCACTCCCATGTTAATCAATTTTGTTCAGTGGAAAAAATTGCTAACGATATTGAGTGTTCAGCACTTACTGCAGTCTCATTGGAAACGGAAATAGAAATGACCCGTTATACAAAGCTGCAGGAGCTAACCCAAGAGCTTAAGGCCATTGGTGCTCATAACGTAACAGACGGAAGAGCGAGGCAGCTCACAGGTAAAGGTACTTTGAAGCGATTAGTGAGTGCCTATGAAACCTATCGCCAAGAGGATGGTTTGTTGCCTGCGACCTGGAATGTCATCTTTGGCGTATTGGTAAGCAGCAAAACGTAAGGAATTAGATGATGTCAGTGAGAAAGAAGAAGTACTTCGTGACGGGAACCTGTACCGATGTGGGTAAAACCTTTGTGTCCGTTGCTTTGCTCTCCGCGCTTAAAAAGTTCGGGGCATCAACATTGGCGCTGAAACCTATTGCAGCAGGGTGTGAAGATACCCCTGAAGGTTTGCGGAACGATGATGCTATGCAGTTGCGCGAAGCAATGACGGCGACCTTAAGTTATGAGCAAGTTAACCCCGTGGCTTTGGCGCAGGCGGCAGCTCCACACTTGGTAGCTGCGAGTGAAGGGCGTCGAGTGACGGTGTCTCGTTTAGAGGGGATTTGTCGAGGGGCGCTAATGAACCCGGTCGATGTTGCATTGATTGAGGGGGCAGGAGGTTGGCGAGTTCCCCTAAACGAAAGGGAAACCCTGGCAGACCTTGCCGTCGTGTTAGATTTTCCGGTGATTTTGGTTGTAGGGATGCGGCTTGGGTGCATTAACCACGCATTGTTGACCCAGGAAGCGATTCGCCGAGATGGCCTGACGATTGCCGGCTGGGTTGCTAATCACGTTGAGGCTGATATGGATTTTGCTGATGAAAACGTCGCAAGCCTTGTTGCTAGATTAGATGCGCCTTTGATAGGCCGAATACCTTTTGTGGAAGGGCAATCCCCACAGAGCTGTGCAGATCATTTAGATATATCAATGTTGCTGTAGCCTTCAATCCTGTTAGGACTAATGTCATTACGATGTAGTTCTTTACCCCCTAATAGCGTATTCATCTGAGTACTATATATACATCTGTTCTCGACTATTTATACTGGTAATAACGGTATAACTGTCGCGCCTAAGTGCGGCTGATTGTACAACTCTAGTATTACGAGAGGTCTTGCTATGGCTATTGGTTCCATAACTGGCTCAGGGTTAGAGGGTATTAGCAAAGGGTATGGTATTGCGGGTGCTGCCGCAGACAATATTGCAAAACTAAGTGACTCTGATCATGTTGGTGAAGATTTAGCGACGTCAGCAGTGGACTTGCAGCGTGGCAAGATACAGGTTCAGGCGTCCGCGAAAGTGATTGAGACAGAAAACCAGATAATTGGCAGCCTCATTGATATTAAGGTGTAGAGGGGGGAATTGTGCACATTAGTCATGGGATTCAGGTGTATTCTGCTATTGATGCATCAAAATTTCATTCCGCTGATAGGGGGGAGGATGTACCGCGTACAGAATTGCCCCCAGTAAATGAAGCCGATGAATCTCCCGCCTCGCAGAGCAATTCTTATTCCCCAGGCGATCCACCCGTATTGCCGACCGATAACAAAAGTAGTGATCCAAGCGGTGCTAGTGGTGGTGCGGGGCCCACAGCAGCACCGTCTAGCGGTCGCGCTTCACAGGAAACCGAGCAAGCATCAAGTGGGGCTGACGATCAAGCCGAGCAGAGGGCTCAAGAAAGAGCGGATGCCGTTGTTATTAGTCAGTTGAAAGCACGAGATCAGGAAGTGAGAGTTCACGAGGCTGCTCATGCCGCAGTGGGCGGGAAGTATGCGGGTAGCCCGAGCCTTCAATTTACTCGTGGGCCTGATGGCGTGAATTACGCGACAAGTGGAGAGGTCAGAATTAGTACCGGTAAAGTGGCAGGTGACCCACAAGCCACGATTGAAAAGGCGAGGGTTATCCGCTCTGCTGCACTCGCTCCCGCATCACCTTCTGTCCAAGATCGTCGAGTTGCTGCTCAAGCGTCGCAACTCGAAGCGGATGCTCGTGTAGAGCTTCGGGAGGTTAAAGCAGAAGAAACCAAACAAAAAGAAGCGGAGGCAGTGGAAGAGGAGGGCCCTGTGGCTGAGGTGTTGGAAGGGGCCAAACAGGCTGCTGAAATAGATACAAAGGATGAGGCAGAAGAGTCGGAAAAGCTAAGTGATTCCCCTTCAGAGCCTGAGGGACGAAGTGATCAGCCAAATGTTACAGCCAAAGAGACGTTTGAGGAAATCTTTGTGACGACTCAACCTGATGCTGAAGAGAATGAGGGTGTTTCCTCGTCCAACGACGGCGCTCCGTTTTACCAAATTGCATAAGTATTGAGTGCTTTCTTTCCCGCCGTATAGGTCTACACTTTTCGATTATACGTCATGTTAACTAATGTTACTGTTTGTGGTTGTTTTGTGTGTCCGTCTTGCATGTTTCAAACGTTTGTTTGAAACTGGGTTGGTGCTACGGTTCTCGCATATCCCATTCTTATGGTAGGTGTTTTTGATCTATGTGAAGGGGTTTGTGGCAATGTAATTACCAGAACTTGGTGGTCACACAAAATTCTAACAGTCGTTTGAAACATCATGTAGTATTTGATGCACCTAAGGTAGGGGTCTTTTTTTGTTGACAGTGAGCGTATGTTTCTGCTCATACCAGTGAGATCTCTTAAGGCAGGTGCCGGTTAATGGTACTTGTAAAAACGTATTAAACCTCCCATATTTTTGGGCTGAGAGGGTACAAGTTATGCCAGAGTATAAAGCTCCCATTCGTGATATTCAGTTTCTATTGCATGAAGTATTAAGTTCTGAAGACAGATATAAAGCACTTCGTGGTGACGAAGATGTTAACCGTGAATTGATCGATGCCATTCTTGAAGAAGGCGCTAAATTTTGTGAGAACGAATTAGCACCGATAAATCGTAGTGGTGACGAAGAAGGGTGTGGGTTTGACGACGGTGTTGTAACCACGCCAGCAGGCTTTAAAGAAGCGTATCAGAAATATGTTGAAGGCGGTTGGCCTTCTCTTTCATCTCCTGAAGAAGTGGGTGGTCAAGGCCTACCGTATTCTATGGGCATCGTCATGAGCGAGATGATGGGTACTGCGAACTGGTCATGGGGGATGTACCCAGGTCTAAGCCACGGAGCGATCAACACTGTTGAAGCTCATGGTACTCCAGAGCAGAAAGAAGTTTATCTTACCAAGATGATTGAAGGTGCCTGGACAGGTACTATGTGTTTGACTGAGGCACATTGCGGAACGGATCTTGGTTTGTTGCGCTCTAAAGCTGAGCCAAATGCTGATGGTTCTTACAGTATCTCAGGTACCAAGATCTTTATTTCTGCTGGTGATCATGACATGGCAGAAAATATCGTGCATATCGTACTAGCACGCCTCCCGGATGCGCCTAAAGGCACTAAGGGTATTTCTCTATTTATCGTCCCTAAGTTTAATGTTAAGGGCGACGGCTCTGTGGGCGACGCGAACGGCGTAACTTGTGGCTCTATCGAGCACAAGATGGGCATCAAAGCATCAGCGACCTGTGTGATGAACTTTGATAACGCTAAGGGTTTCTTGATTGGCGCACCTAACCGCGGTCTTAACTGCATGTTTACCTTTATGAACACTGCACGTATCGGTACTGCACTTCAAGGTGTTGCTGCTGCGGAAGGTTCTTTTCAGGGTGCATTGACCTACGCCAAGGACCGTCTCGCGATGCGTTCTTTGAGTGGCCCTAAGTGCCCTGAAAAAGATGCTGATCCAATTATCGTGCATCCTGATGTTCGACGCATGTTGCTTACGCAAAAATCATTTGCTGAAGGTGGTCGAGCGTTGACTTACTTCTTGGCTGCTCAAGCGGATATCGCATTCATGAGCAAAAATGAAGAAGAAGCGAAAGAAGCTGACGACTTAATGGCATTCCTTACGCCTATCGCCAAAGCATTCTGTACCGAGATGGGTCTAGAGTCTGCTAACCATGGTGTTCAGGTATTTGGCGGTCACGGATTTATTCGTGAGTGGGGGATGGAGCAGATTGTTCGTGATACCCGTATAGCAACTCTTTATGAAGGTACTACTGGCATCCAGGCATTGGATCTATTGGGTCGTAAGGTCATGCTTACCCAGGGTCAGTTGCTTAAGAACTTCACAAAAATTATCCACAAATTCTGTAAAGATAATGTTGATAATGAAGCTATCGCACAATTTGTAGCACCTTTAACCAAGCTAAACAAAGAGTGGGGCGATATAACCACTCAAATTGGTATGCGAGCTATGCAGAACCAAGACGAAATTGGTGCTGCGTCGGTTGATTATGCGATGTACTCAGGTTATGTGACGTTTGCTTATCTATGGGCTCAAATGGCTAAAGTTGCTTCTGACAAATTGGCTGAAGGCACTTCTGAAGAAGCGTTCTACAAGGCTAAGCTTCAGACCGCTAACTTCTATTTCAAGCGTATCCTGCCTAGAACACGTACTTGTGTTGAAACCATGAGTGGTGGATTGGATACTCTAATGGATATGGAAGAAGATAACTTCGGTTTCTATTGATCGATTGCTAGATCAACAGTTCCCTCTGTAGTCTTTGGCCCGCGATATCATCGCGGGCTTTTTTTTGCCCCAAGATTGACATAATATACAGACCGGTCTATAAAGGTAGTTATGGCAACAACAACCAAGAAAGGCGAAGAAACCAAATCTCGCATTATTCAGGCAGCCGCGGAGCTATTTGAGCGGCGTGGGTATTATGGGACTGGGATGAATGAGATTCTGTCTCGAGCGTCGGCACCGAAAGGTTCTGCATATTTTCACTTTCCTGGCGGTAAGGATGACGTGGCTATTCACGCCATTCAGTTTGCCGGTAAGCAGATAGGTGACCTGTTAAAGGCTGGTCTTGCTGTTGAGCAAAACCCTCATAAGATCATGGGGGTGCTGGTGGGCTTTTTTAAAATGCGCCTTGTCCAGGAGGATTTCCGATGTGGATGTCCGGTTGGGACGGTGGGGCTTGAATTGTCAGGTACAGACTCCCCAGTGTTGGATGCGTGTAAGAGCACCTATCTACAATGGAGCCAAATATTGGCAGACTATTTGTCTGTACATATTGATGAGGCTAAGGCAGGTGAGGTGGCGGATGCCGCATTTAGTATGATTCAAGGTGGTTTGATGGTTTCGAGGATTAATTCTGACCTGAGTCATCTGGATATTGTAGAGAAGTATTGTACAGCATTGGTGGTGGACACTATTAGCGGTACATAATTGACGTAGCGGGCCTAATTATCAGTTAGGCCATTTTTTTCAAACTTTAATATATAGACTGGTCTATATAGGAGTGAGGTAATGTTTAAAGCGGATACGGTAGTTACGGGAGCGACAGGTCTTATTGGCCGCTGGCTGGTGCCTGAATTGACCCGGTTGGAGCGCAATGTATTGGTATTGATAAGGAATGCGGAGGCGCGTGAGAGTGGGTATCGTCAGTGGGTCCAGGATCAAGGTGGGGATCCTGAGCGTATTCAGGTGCAAGAATTAGATCTATTCGTAGATGATCTGGGTGTCTCTGAACTTGATATTTCACAGATAAAAGATGTTTACCATTTGGCCGCACGTTATGAATTTGGTCTGGCGCATTCTGATGCACGACAGACCAACGTGGTAGGTAGTCTGCGGGTACTAAAGTGGAGTAGCGCAATGCCTTTGCTGCGCCGCTTTGTGTTTGTCACAGGTTACCTTGGGGCGGTGCATGCCAATGAAATTACAAGTGTTCCGGCCTCACAGCAGCAGGAATTGATCGATAAGCACTATAAATTGCATGGAGGTTACGAAGCGTCGAAGGTTGAGGAGAATATTCTCTTGCAGCGCGAGGCAAGTCTGCTTGGTGTGCCTGTAACTGTGATCAACCCTTCTGCAGTTATCGGAGACTCTGTCACGGGTGAAACGACACAGTATTTGGGGCCAAGTGACTTAGTTCGGGATCTTTATTTCGGAAAGTTACCTGCATTGGTGGGTGGTGACGATCTCTTTCTACCCATGGTGGCAGTGGATTATGTTGCGCAATTTATCGCTAGGGTGACGGAATATTCTGAAGCGGAGAATTGTTCATATTGGTTGCTGGACCAGGAGACGCCTAAATTGCATCGTTTGATTGCTGACATGGCCCTGCATCTGGGCGTGACTGCACCCACAATAAAGTTGCCAAAAGCGTTGGTCGCTACACTTCCAAAAATGGTAACTGGAGTTGAGCCTGAAACATTAAGTTTTTTAGTATCGCTGGATTATGATACCGCGAGTGCTGATGCGCTGTCGCGAAAGATGCAATTAACGATGCCAGACCATAAACGGACGCTTCGATTATGGATCAATTTTTTGGTCTCAAAACAATTTGGCGCCGCTTTAGCATTGCCAGATGGTGGTTTTGTGAGAGCAGCGGGCATACAAACCTATGTAGTAGGAGACTTGGATGAGGCTGAGGTAGTCATGCTACACGGCTTGCCATTGGATTCGGAGAGTTGGCTGGAGGTAGAAAAAGAGCTGTCGGTGCCTAGTGTTAGGGTTGATTTACCAGGGCATGGGAGAAATGGTCGGGGGATGTCTAATCCAGAGCAGTGGATGGATGCTCTCTTGGGCAGGAATGATAAAAAACCAATTATCGTGGCGCACTCTTTAGGTTGTGAGTACGCCCTGCGATATGCGCAGGCTAACCCCGAGAAGGTAGGAGGTTTGGTGCTGGTAGCCCCCTTCTTTTTGCAATCAAAAGCGTCGTGGTGGTTGCGTCAGCCTATGTTGTTATCTGCAATTACACGGCTGCTAGGTACTAGTCGTTTTATCTCCAGTGCTGTTGGTTTTGAGTCTACAGGCGATCTAGCGCTAAATAGTACAATGACTAGTTTTGGGCGGCCAGGCAAAGGGCTTCAGTTTGCCACAGCACTGGCGAAGGGGTCTGCCGATAGATTGCGAAATGAGTTGGCCTTGATGTTGTCAGCATTGGATGCAGAGCAAGGCGGAAAGGTGCCAGTCAAGATTATAGTAGGAGAGGCTGATCCGTTGGTGGAGCCACATACTACAGATCAATTAAGTGTTGTGAGGGGGACGGGCCATTACCCCCAGCTAACTCATAGTGCTGATGTGGCGCAAATTATCATGGAGTATATTAAGGGGGAGGTGGCAGGCGTTAGTTGATGATGTCGACCCAAGACTTCTTTGGTGCAGCTTCTTGATCTTGGTCAAACTCATCGAATTCATCAATGTCTTCTTCCTCTACCACAGGGGAGGGGGGAGGTGTTGAGTCTTGTTGGGTGTTTGTAGGTTGCGATTGTGTTTCAGATACCACTAGTTCGTCGGTAGCTTTCTGTACCTCTTCAATTACTACTTCTTTTTCTGGCTTGGCAATTATCGCTTCAGGTTCAATGGATACCGTTTGATTAGGAATGGGCTTTGTGGCTTTTAGAGTAGCGGTAAATATAGATAGGCAAGAGGATGTATTCTTAAGGTTTTGCTTTAGGCTCTTGCTTTGAGGCCAGCCCTTATGAAGTTGACTGATTTTTAGCAGAGATTCATTGCTAGAAATAGTGTCTCGCACATCTGAGGTTGCGTGGTAAATGCCTCTTAACCCATCCAACGCCGCAATGGTGAGTGGCTTTCTTAGCTCGTGCTGGGCGCTCTTGCATTCTTTCAAGGCTGCAGCTAAAGATTTGCTCGCTTTTGACAAGTCTTTCTCGTAACTGCGTTTTACCTTGGTTGCACGGCGAATTGCCGTGGAAACAACGTTTTCGCAATTCCGGGATGATTTTATCAGTGAGGTTAGAGTAGCGGCACTTTCACTGTTGGGGGATTCGTCGGCGAGTTCAAATGCCTTTTCATTTTTGCGCGCGCCCTTTTTACTCTTGCGGGCATTATTAAGTAGTTTGTTGGCTTTTAGCAGTTGATTTATGTCAAAGGTTGGCGAACTGACGTATTGCTTAGCGATATCACATTGGGTGTTAAACGTTTGATAAGCAGCGATCGCTTTTTTCATTTCGTCTTCGGCTTGAGACGCTGCACTTTCAGCTTTCGCAAGTTTTTCTTCTACCCGAGTGCAGGTTCGAATCTTGCTTGCGAGTGCAAAGACTTCCATGAGGTCTGAGGCAATGTCTAATGACTCCTCTTTGAGTTGACGGTATTGATTAAGCTCTTCATTGGCTAGCGTTAAGTTACCGCTACTCAGTGCAGATTTGGCTGACTTGCAGTACTCAATGCCTTGCTCAAGAATGGGAGTGGCTTCTGCCCGCTGCAGATTGGATTCAACGCGTTTACAGTATTTTATGTTTGTCGCCATTTCTCTTGATGTGGTATGAAGCACCGCATCATCGATAGAGATGGCTTTACTGAGTTGCTGTGAATAATAGTGGAAGTTAGCTTTTGCCTGGGCTAAGTCGGACGTTCGCAAATTATTCGCTTCGTTACACGCGCGAAAGCCTTTGATGTACTCGCTGATAGCAAGATCAAGGGTGGTTTCATCCGCCATGGCGCGCTGGGCCGAAAAGCTACACGTTAATATGGCAAAAATAATGTATGTAAAGTATTTCTCAAGCCTCATAGGATACCTGTTGATATGTGCTTGTTATTCTTTTGTTGTGTTATTTTCTGGCTTCTAAATTCACGTCTAGAAACGAAACCTATTGTTACTCGTGTCATGTCCGAAAACTAAAGTAGTTTTGTAGTGATCTTGTAACAAAGGAAGACGGAAATAGATAAACACTTTGTTGCCTTTGGTTCTATGATAAAGGAATTTGTCTATTTTAGTCACAATTAAGCGACACTTTTTAATCTTTAGTCTGTGTTTTTTTCGTTTTAGTTCATTTTGTCCTGAATGCCTGTAATTGAGGTATGAGTTTTGTAACTTTTCGTTTAGAGAGGTTATTTGTCTACTGTCAAGGGTGTTTATATATTGCTCAGGTGTGGCATAATGGGCGCCTATAAGGGGGTAGCTAAAGTGTTTAGGTGTCCGTTATTTTATCGTGTTACTGAAATTGTGTAGTTATGTTGTCGTTTCTCCCTGGGCCAATAAAAGCGGTGTTAACATTTGGGCTGATATTACTGAATACAGTCCTGCTATGTGTGCCGTTGTTTTCGTTATCGCTGTTTAAAGTGCTGGTACCAATCAAGTTTGTTCAACGTCTGTTGGCGAAATGTTTGGTGTTAATTGCCGAGAGCTGGGTTGGGATTAATGGTCTTATACTTGGGCTAATGCAGCGGCTTAACATAGATATAAAGCTACCGGAATCACTAGGGAACAGTGGATGGTACTTGGTGACCTGCAATCACCAATCTTGGGTAGATATTCTGATATTGCAGAAGATATTTTGGAAAGAAATTCCCTTTCTAAAATTCTTTTTGAAACAAGAACTTATCTGGGTACCTTTTTTGGGGGTTGCTTGGTGGGCTTTGGATTTTCCTTTTATGAAGCGCTTTAGTCGCGAATATTTGGAAAAACACCCTGAAATGAAGGGAAAGGATCTGGAAACGACGAAGCAGGCCTGTAGGAAATTTAGAGAGCTACCGGTGTCGGTAATGAATTTTGTTGAAGGCACGCGTTTTGATGAAACTAAAAGGGTTAAGCATAAGTCCAACTATGCAAACTTGCTAAACCCTAAGTCAGGTGGCGTTGCTTTTGTTTTGTCGGCAATGGGCGGGCAGTTACAGTCAATGGTGGATGTCACTATTGTGTACCACGATAAGAATTTTGAATTTTGGGATTTAATGTTTGGGCGGGTAAGCGATATATCTGTCCGGATTGTAGAAAGGCCGATCCCAGAAAATATGGCCTTAGGTGATTATGAGGGTGATCCTGAATTCCGCGAACAGTTGCAAGGCTGGCTCGGGGGGATTTGGCAGGAAAAGGATGATTTGATCACTCAAATAAAAAGCGAAGGGAATTAATAGAGAGAAGATGAGTGGGTGTGAAAACCCTGTATTCCATTAAATAGTGTAGCAGTGTAGTAATTATGACAGTTCCAATTAATACTAATTTAGCGCAGTTATTTATGCGTGCATTTTACTGGGCCGAAGAAGGTCTACAAAATACCTTGAAAGAACGGGGGTGGGCTCAGATTACTAAGGCGCAATCTCAAGTGTTCATTAGTATTGGGGAAGGCGTTACACGCCCTTCTGAAATTGCAGCACGCATGAGCGTTACGCGTCAGGCGATCCATCAGACTATTAATGAATTGGTAGATTTGGGGTATGTGAGTTTGGAGCCCGATCCAACCGATCGACGTGCGAAAATCGTTACATATACCGATAAAGGTCATGAGATTGGTCAAAACACCGTACTGGGATTATCTGAAATTGAAGCGCAATTGATTTCGCGTATTGGTGTGGATAATGTTCAGGCTCTGCGTGAAGCGTTAAGCCAGAATTGGGGTGAGCCATACATCCCGGTGGAAATGTAATTTCTACCCAATTAAAAAAAGGGCTCATCGTTATTGCGATGAGCCCTTTTTTTTAATTAACTTCTTTCAGCATCCATTCTTCCGGTTGCAAGCAGGTGAGTTTTTCTTCTAGTAGTTCTTCAATGGCAGGGATCTGAAAAGCATCTTCTTCACAAGCAAAACTAATTGATATACCTGTGTTCCCAGCTCTGCCGGTTCGGCCTATGCGGTGTACATAATCTTCTGGATCTTCTGGTAGTGTGTAATTGACTACGTGGCTTATACCGTCGATGTGTATCCCTCTGCCTGCGACGTCTGTTGCGACTAATACACGTAGGTTGCCACTACGAAAATCTTCCAATGTTTTCATGCGTTTATGTTGAGGGATTTCTCCTGACAAAACCGCAGAGCGAATACGTTTTCGCTTAAGGCGCTCCATGAGCGATCGAGTCTCATCCCTTCTGTTACAAAACACGATAACCCGTTCAAGCTCTTTTTGGGTGATGATGTTGTAGAGCAGAGTGAACTTTTCTTCTGTTGTTGTTATATAAATATTCTTTTCGACATTGGCATTTGCGAGCTTTTCAGCGGCGATTTCCACGTGTGTCGGGTGGAAAGTCCAGCTCTCTGATAAGTTGATAATATCTGGATTGAAGGTTGCGCTGAACAGTAACGTTTGTCGGTATTCAGTTCGAGGCGCTTGGCGAATGAGGCGCTTAACATCAGGAATGAATCCCATGTCGAGCATTCTGTCGGCTTCGTCAATGACGAGAAACTCAATTTCAGACAAAAACAGTTTTTTGTTATTTAGAAAGTCAATCAGTCGACCTGGCGTACCTACGACAATATCGATAATTTCATCTTCGAGGCGGCGCTGTTGCTTTTTATAGTCCATGCCACCGACGATGCTCATTAGCGTGATTGGCGTATGCTTAATAAGAGCGAGTGCATCTTTTTCTATTTGCATTGCAAGCTCGCGCGTAGGAGCCAGTATCAATGCTCGAGGCTCACCGTTGTAGCGTTCGTTTTGCTCGGTGCGTTTTAGCAGAGTATTGATAACAGTGATTAGAAACGCCGCTGTTTTCCCCGTGCCAGTTTGCGCCTTACCAATAAGGTCATGGCCTAAGAGGCTATGGGGAAGCGATTCTGCTTGAATGGGGCTGCAATGGGTGAATCCTATATCTGCGATGGCTTGTTGTAGGCGAGGGTCTAGGTCTAGGTCGCTAAAGGGAGTTTTAGGGGCGTCAACTACAGCATTGTCAGTTTCTGTCGAAGGGTTTGTTTCTTGGATTTCGGCGTCCGGCGTGTCGTGCTGCATTAGCGCTCTTATGCTCGTGTCAGTTAGGGGCCTCTATTTAAGTCAGAAGGCAGGTCAATGTCTAGTAAAATACCATAATCTTCGACTTCTATGAGAGAAAGCGTGGATTTATTACGAGAAACAATTGATATTGCCCCCTGGTCTCCGGTCAATGCGAGCAATTGATCTCGGTAATGTGAATCAAACCCGACAGGGTGGCCGATTTGCTGGGTTGGACTATATATCGGGCGGGTAATGGCTGAATGTGAGAGGGCGTTGATAGTTTGGGTATAGGTACCTGCTTGAATCCATGGCATGTCAGCGAGGCAGATTACCCAGCCATTCCAGTGGCGAGTATGCTCTATACCATGGGCAAGGCTGTACCCTAACCCATGAAGGGTGTCGCACTGGGGGCGGTAGGGTATGTTCATGACGGGGGCGTTAGATAGCAGGTTTTGCGCCAATATATCGTTAGCATTGGATACGACCGCAATGGGGTGTTTTGTTTCTAACAGGGTATCAAGGCAATGCTGGATGACGGGTTTGTCGTCTAAATTGGTGAGTAGTTTATTGCTGCCAAATCGCCTGGCACTGCCCGCGGCGAGGACTAGGAAGCCGGGGCGGTTATCGGTGCTACTTAGGTCCCTCAAAGCAAGGAAAGGGGAAGGGAGCGTTGTCGTTTTCCCGTCGCGGCAAATATCGCATTTGCAAGGGCCGGGGCAACTAATGGTACGGCTGGCTCACCAACACCGGTTGGTGCTGCACGGCTATCAATGATATGA
Organism: Gammaproteobacteria bacterium 45_16_T64; assembly: GCA_002162955.1. GTDB lineage: Bacteria > Pseudomonadota > Gammaproteobacteria > Pseudomonadales > Ketobacteraceae > 42-54-T18. The sequence goes on along the minus strand of MABD01000019.1, from coordinate 64,684 downwards.
ATATCCATCTCGGGTACTTCATTTATCCGGATTAGTTCGTAGTCATGAAAATTACTTTGTTGTACTGCCCCATTGCGAATGGTGATTTTTCCTTTTAATGCCTGTGTTAGACCAAAAATAATGCCACTTTCCATTTGTGCTTTAACGATGTCGGGATTAATTGTTTGGCCGCAATCCACGGCGCAGACAATTTTATTGATGCGGATGCGGTCGTTGTTATTATTCTCAATCGAAATTTCAGCAAGCATGGCAACAGAGGTATTGAACGAGTGGTGGACAGCGATGCCCTGAAATACAGAGGGCGCTTTTGTTTTATCCCATTGGGCATGTTGCGCGACTGACTTAAGCACCGCTGTCATGCGGGGGTGTTCGCTAAGAAGTGAAAGTCGCATAGAGTAGGGGTCTTGTTTGCTTTCATGGGCTATCTCATCGACAAAACTTTCCATAAAGAAAGCATTGAACGAATGGCCCACTGAGCGCCAGTAACCAACGCGTAGCCCTGGGTCATGTTGTACATGTCGTGCGTGAAAATGATCGAATTGATAGCAGGAATCGGCAATACCCTCAACGCTAGTGGCATCTAATAGTACGTCACCATAAATGGTTGGGCCTAACGATGCGATGGATTTAACCATGCCATCGGGCAACCAAGCCGGCAACACAGCCCCAGCGGCTTCTTTGAAGGTGTACGGCATAATGTTCGGGCTTGCGCCCTTGTGTGATAGGCAGCTCACATTGCCTGTTTTATCAATGCCTGCTTTGAATCGGACTAACGCAGAGGGGCGATAAAAGTCGTTTTGGATGTCATCTTCTCGTGACCAAATTAACTGGATAGGCAGTCCAGAGTGTTTTGCGATAAGCACCGCTTCTTCGACAAAATCTTGGTTTAAGCGCCGGCCAAATCCACCCCCCATTAACGTTGTATGGACGGTCACCTGATTTCTGCGCAAGCCAGAGGCATGTTCTGCAGCAACTGCCGCAATATCAGGGCCTTGGGTTGGTGCCCAAATTTCACAGTAGTTGTCAGTTAGAATGACACTGCAATTCATCGGCTCCATGGTGGCATGGGCCAAGTAAGGTACATAATATTCGGCTTCTATGACCTGTTCTGCATCGTCTAGTGCTTGTTCTATATCCCCGTCATCTCGAGCAACTTTCCCTGAATTATTGGCGAGCGCGTCGCGAAACCCGCTGAGAATTGTGTCGTCAGAAAGCGCTGAAAATGGAGGCATATTCCAGTCGACGGTAATCGCTTTAGCGGCCTCTTTGGCTTGCCACCAGCTTGCCGCAATGACCGCTATGCCGTTGTGAATCTCAACGATTTTTTTGACGCCAGGCATATCTTGGGCACCATTGGTCTTCCATGACTTTGCCGTACCGCCGATGACGGGGCAGCGAACCAGGGTGGCTTTTAAGCAGGATGCTGGTGCTGCGTCGATACCAAAGGTCGCGGTGCCTTTGGATTTCATCGGTGCGTCTAGACGAATGCCAGGTTTGCCTATTTTACTATATTGCTCAGGGGTTTTAAGTGACACTGTAGGAATAGAAAGGTGTTTAGCGATGTCGATAAAATCACCGTAGGGCAAGCTAATGTCTTTAAAGTGTGCTTTTCCATCGGCGATTTGTACGTTGTCGATAGTGGTATTCCAGCGCTGGGCGGCTGCTCGGCGAATCATCTCTCTTGCGGTTGCCGCTGCGGTGCGAAGAGGAATCCAGCTGCTCGATGTGCTGCTACTCCCACCGGTAATTTGAAGTCCATAATCAGGATGAACGTAGTTTGCGTGCACGCTGCTGGTCTTGACGTTAATGAATTCAGGTGAAACTTCCAGCTCTTCAGCGATCAGGGTCGTAAGCCCCGTCATCGTGCCTTGGCCCATTTCCGTGCGGTGCAAATAGAACGATACCGTATTGTCAGCGGTAATTTCTAGCCAAGCATTGGCTTGCCAGGCGTGCGCAGTATCTGCTCTGGATAGGTTGGCACATCCGCCAATTGAAAGCGAGAATGCGAGCCCTGTGCCCGTGAGTCCTGATGTTTGTAAAAATTGTCTGCGATTTATTGTTGTACTCATATGTTTCTCTCGCGCACTATTCACTAGTGAGATCAGATTGAAAGTGCTCGGTATCTATATTCGGCGTGAGTGTTTTTGCCGCATCATGAATAGCTTGCCGAATGCGAGGGTAAGTACCGCAGCGACAGATATTACCGGACATTGCGCGGGTGATTTCCTCGTCCGTTGGCGCCGCGTTGGTGGCAAGTAACGCGCTTGCAGACATGATTTGACCGGATTGGCAGTACCCACATTGCGGCACATTATTCTTAATCCAGGCTTGTTGTACGGGGTGGTCGTGGGATGGGGTCGTGTTATCGCTCGAACTACTCAGGCCTTCAATGGTTGTGATATGTCGACCTTCTATTGCATTCAACGGTGTAATACAGGATCGAATGGCTGCGCCATCAAGGTGAACTGTGCAGGCTCCACAGAGACCCTGCCCACAGCCAAATTTGGTCCCTTGTAATTGCGCGAGGTCGCGAATCACCCATAGCAGGGGCATGAAGGGGTCAGCATCTGCGCTAAACTCTTTTCCATTCAGTGAAAAGGTAATCATAGCGTTCTCCATGTCGCTTAGGAATGGTTAATAATTGTCAGGTGATTGTGGTATAGAAAGCGGGGGATTACAAACGAGAGCAGGCAAAATAAAGCGTTGTTGCTGAGATAGAATGTTGCAAAAGAGAGTGAGGTGTTATCTATGCTGTTGAATCAATTCTGGTCGAACCAGAACTCTATGACGCTGCAATCCGACAGGTAATGCAATGTATGTTCGATATTGGCGGGAACGTTGTACCACTCTCCGGCATGAATCAGTTGATGCTTACCGTTCAGCGTGAGGCATATTGAGCCTGAAATCAGTCGGTTCTTGGCATTAGTGATATTGATAAGCGTACCGGTATGGGTGTCTTTTTCATAACTCGTGAACATAACGCTACAGCCATGGGGGCCGAGATGAAATACATCGGCCTGGTTGGCGTTTTCATGCAATGTTTCTATTGGTTGAAATAAACTCATAACACGCTGTCTTTGAGTGAAAAACGTTCATGTAGAGTAAGTTTAGCTCAGTTTGAGGATACGTCTAGGTTTGTCAGCGTATACCTATGTTGCTTAGTTTTCTGTGGTGAGATTAGCGATGCAACGTGCCCTCTGGGTGGCAGCCTCCAGCTACATCGTTGGCGTGATCGATGAGCTCTTTCAACCACGTTGCGTAGGGCTGTTTTGCCCGTTTAACAAATTCCGCGAGGTCGGCATCTTCCCGCGTGTTGTTTGTCATCCAGTCTGCATTCAGGTCAATAAGGCCGTTAGTGTTACCTAAGCCAGGCACTCTATTTGCCAGTCGCTGAACGCCTTCACCTTCAGCCCAATAATCCTCCGCAGCCATAGGTATCCAATCTGGATGATCAGTCCAGGCCTCAATAAAGGTGATTTCTCCTTGATCATTAAAAGTGAATTCCTCGTAAATAGGACACAGCTCCCCGCCATAATCAAACACCACGTGGCAACGCCCAAACGGCTGGGTATCGAATGCACGGCAATCCAATGCTGCATAGGTGGTCGGATTTAGTTTCAGTGCAATATCGGTCCATATCATATTGAACCGCCCATAACCTGTCAGAAGTAGCCAGGGCGGCCATTCCCATCGTGCTACCTGCTGGGAATAATTCGGTATGACAAATGGGTTTACTGAGGACTCCATAGTTCGAAAGTACTTAATGCTTTGATCTATATAATATTCCTTTGTTTGGGTCGGGGTCAGGCAGCGGGCTTTCGCCGCGTCCGTATCACACGCCAAATCCACTTTTGCATCGATTTTCTTAAAGCGCGCTATTACGGTTCCTGGTGAGGAAGCAGTGCAACTACTCGTGGTTGTATCATTGCTAGTGGCTATGTCGTTGCACAGCCCCATCCATCCCATAAAAGCAGAGCCAGTTACTGCTTTAGCGGTAAGCCGATAAGAATCTTCAGTCATGGTGATATCGCACAGGGATTCACTATTGCCGCAATAGATACCTGCCGGTAAAGAGGTGACGAGTCCAGCGCCATCCCCTTGGACTTCTACATGTATCTTGCACCCTGTTAATAACAGCAATGTTGAAATTGCAATGAAATGGCGAACCGGATTGTCAGAAAGCAATGCCATGGCATCCTAGGTTAAATGTTGGGCTTGTTTGGGATAGGTTGATTATTGCTCTGGGATGTTATCAAAGGGCCTCAAACTGTACCACTGTGGATCTAGGCAACAAACCTAAGCATTTGAATGGAGTAGATAAACACAATGGGAAGTGGAATAGGGTTTGAAGCCAGTTAAGGTGCTGGCAAGAACCCCCTCATCGACTAACCTTATTGATGTACTGAGGTAAGTGGGTCACCTTGTGTCTGCATATAAATTCGAAAGGTTATAACGAATGGTTAGGATCTGGATGAGTATCCTGCTTTGGCTCGTCGCGAGTTGTGTTTGGGCTGATACCAAAACAGTGGGGATATCCACATGGAATGAGTACCCGACTAGTGTAGAAGGGTTTATTAAAGGGCTTGCGCTAGGCGGTTTTATTGAAGGGAAAAATATTACGTTGATTCGCCGGTCCTCTGGGGCAGACAAAGATAAGCAGCATCGAATCGCTGAGGAATTCAAGAACCTAAAAGTAGATCTCGTTTATTCATTGACAACACCAGGTACTGTCATCATTAAGAACGACTTACCGCCTTCGATACCGATCGTATTTTCCATTGTAACGTATCCCGCAGATTCCGGGTTGATCGAATCTTATGATTATTCAGGTAATAACCTGGTGGGCACAAGTAATTTTGTACCACAGCATAACTTCGTTAAGTTATTAAGAACGTTGTTGCCGAATGCGAAGCGAGCCAGTGTTTTTCATCGCTCTGGAGAGCCTAACTCGAAATTACAGGCGGTAAACCTAAAGCGATTACTTGGCCGGGATGGCATTGACGTTATTGATGTTGAAGTTTCGACGTTAGATGAGGTGGAGCGTGTGGCGTTATCACATAAAGGAAAAACGGATGTGTTTATTACGACCACCGATACGTTAATGCAGGGAGGTGGAGAGCGACGATTAATTAAGGTGGGGAATAAACTCAATATGCCCATAATGAGTTCTAATAAGAAAGGTATCGAGCTGGGGTCTAGTTTTGGGCCAGTTGCTGATTTTAGAGTTTTGGGGGAAATTTCGGGGAGGCTGGCCGCGTCAATTCTTAGTGGTAAGGCCCGGCCGTCAGATCTTGCCTCCAGTGTGATGGAAACGCCGCTGATATTGGTGAATCGAAAATCAATTGAGGCACTTAATATATCTATTCCTAATGATATGGCGAATGTGAGTTATGTGGACTAATCCTATTGTAAGGTTGGGTCCCAAGCTATTAACCGCGAGTTGTGTTGGGCTACTTATTTTGGTCGGTGTGGCTGGTGGGCTGGCGGACTATTCGTTGCGTAACGTGCTGTTCGCACAGATTGATAGTGCGCTGCGAAGTAATTTGTTCGCTACCCAAGATGCAATTGACCGGGAGAACTTCCATATTCAAAATGCTGCTCGAGTAATTGCTAGTGATCCAGCAATTCGTAAAGCACTGGATAGAAGCGATAGCCTAGGGATTAATAGTCAGCTCAATCGTATCGCGGCAACCTATCCTGATCTAAATTATTTAATGCTTATTGATCCCGATCAGCGAATTTTTGCGATTAATACAATCAATGGCGAGCGCAAAAAAATACACTCAGAGTCATTGTTAGCTGAATCCATAAAGTCCCACTCGTTATTTAGTCCGTTGCCATTGCAATCTACATTCTCTGGGGCTCCCGGTGAAGACGGCTACCTTCCTGCGCTGGAATTAGACGTTACTACGAGTCAATGGATCGTTGCTCCTGTGATTGCAAGGGGAAGAGCGAAAGGATGGGTGGTGCTGTCTTATCAGTGGGAAGCCGTCGTTGGTCGGCTATTGAAGCAAAAAACGGAACAATTGTTGGGGCAGGGATTTGATATTGTCGGTGCTGGCGTTATCTCGTCGCAGGATTTTTTAATGGCGGGAGAGTATCAGCGTAGAGATAATGTTTTTGAGAAAAAAGAGACGATATTGTTAGGTGAGCACCGTTTCGATTTGGTTATGCAGTACAGCAAGTCCCAGCAGGAAATGGTGTTGCAGGATTTGCGCTTTAAGCTGATCGTCGCAATAGTGCCCGTGTTGATAGTCCTGTTATTTATCGGTGGGTGGTTGTTACGTCGTAGCGTGCTTGAGCCTATCGCTACTCTTGAAAAGGGCGCGAAACGTTTACAAGGTGGAGATCTGTATTATCGATTGCCTGTTGTTGGCAAGGACGAGTTCTCAAGCTTAATGTGCACTTTTAATTCTATGGGGGATGAAATTGCCGAGGCAAATAAGACGCTCGAGCATAACGTTGACATTAGGACGATAGAAATCACCCAGATCAACAAACAATTAACGTTAGCGCTAAAATCCTTGAAGCAGCAGTCGTTTGCATTTGATCAACATGCCATTGTTTTTACTACGGATACCCAAGGTTCGATCACTATGGTAAATGATCGATTCTGTAGGCTGTCAGGATATTCGACAGTTGAACTGCTACATGAAAATTGTAACCTATTCGATTCTGAATATCATAGCGAATATTTTTGGGAAGACATGTATTCCCAAATATCTAACGGAAATGTTTGGAATGCTGAAATAAAAAATCGTAGAAAAGACGGTGGTATATTTTGGGTTGACACAACGATTGTTCCTTTTGTCGGGGATGATGGCGTACCAATAAATTACGTTGCCATTAGTAGTGACATAACTGAACGGAAAAAAGCTGAATTTGCTTTAATAAAAGCGAAGGAGGGAGCGGAAGCTGCGACATTGGCTAAAGGCGAATTTTTGGCCAGTATGAGTCATGAAATTAGGACGCCGATGAATGGCGTGCTTGGTATGCTAGGCCTTCTACTTAACTCTGCGTTAGATAAGGATCAACATCACAAAGCAACGGTCGCCCAAACTAGTGCTCGTGCGTTACTTACAGTAATTAATGATATATTGGACTTCTCCAAGGTGGATGCAGGAAAATTAGAGCTGGAGGAATTGGATTTCGATTTGCGTACATTGTTAGATGAGTTCGCAGAATCAATGGCGTTAAGGGTTGAAGAAAAAGGTGTAGAATTAATACTGGACGTGACAAACGTCGAATTGTCAAAGGTGCGAGGTGATCCAGGTAGGATTAGGCAAATTCTTGTAAATCTAGTCGGGAATTCGATTAAGTTCACCCAGAGTGGTGAAATCATGGTGCGTGCAAATGTGCGTGAAGTGGGTGGGGGTGAGTTGGTTTTTAGTTGTACCGTACGTGATACCGGTATTGGTATTCCCGAACATAAACGAGTACATCTGTTTGATGCGTTTACTCAGGTTGATGCGTCAACAACGCGCAAGTATGGTGGCACTGGACTTGGTTTATCTATTGTTAAGCAGTTATGCGAATTGATGGGAGGATGTGTTAGCGTCGCATCTGAAATTGGAGAAGGATCTTGCTTCGAGTTTATCTTACTACTAAAGAAAAGTGATCAATCGAAAAAAATACTGCCAATTGTAGATACGAAAAATTTACAATTATTGATTGTTGATGATAATGAGACCAATCGTGTCGTAATGCGAGGGCAATTGGAACACTGGGGAGCTTCTGTTGAGGACGTTTCTGGCGGAGAATCAGCGTTGACCTTGCTACGGGAGAGAGCGAGGGATCTCGGGTCCAGTGGTTCAGCATTCGATGTGGCTTTTCTGGATATGCAAATGCCCAATATGAATGGGGCGGAATTAGGACGGGCCATAAAGTCAGACCCGTCATTAAAGGACTTAAAGTTAGTTATGATGACGTCAATGGGGCATCGAGGTGATGCTAAGTATTTCTCTGATTTGGGGTTTAGCGGTTACTTCTCTAAACCTGTAACTACCAGTGATCTATTTGATACGCTTGTGGTTGTTGCTGATGGAGGGGCGGTGTTAGACCATGCGACACCGCTGGTAACCCACCACTATTTGCAGACCTTGGATCAAGAGCGGAAAGATATTTCTTGGCCTGAGGGTATTCGTTTATTGTTGGTTGAGGATAACCCCATTAATCAAGAAGTAGTGCTGGGTATGTTGGAGGATGTTGATCTTACTGCTGATGTCGCTAATGATGGAAAAGAAGCGCTGGGTTATTTGGGAGAAGCATCGGAGGAGAATCCTTATGATCTTGTGATGATGGATTGTCAGATGCCTGAAATGGATGGTTACGAAGCGACAAAATTAATACGAGCAGGAAAGGCTGGCTATTGTAATCAGAATATTATCATCATTGCGATGACAGGCAATGCCATGGTCGGTGATAAACAAAAATGCCTGGATGCTGGCATGAATGATTACTTAAGCAAACCATTGGAGCCTAATGATCTTGAAGCGATGTTGTTGAAGTGGGTTGGCGAAGATGCGGAGCAAAAAATAGAACGTGTTGGTGTAGAGGATAAGATCGATGTGGTTGCTACGAAAGATAGCTCCGCCGCGTGGAATCAAGATGCAGCACTTAAGCGTTTGGGTGGGCGCGAGTCGATGATGGATAAGTTGATTTCTCTCTATGTGAATGATATGCCTAATCAGTTGGCAGAGATCAATATATGTTATCAACGCAATGACCTTGAAGGCGTATGTATGGTTGCACACACGATTAAAGGTGTGTCAGCGAATCTAAGCGGCGTGGATGTTCAGCAGTGTGCAGGAGAGATAGAAAGTGCGGCAAAGTTTGCTGATAGTGCGCTGATTGATGCTCTGCTACCAAAATTAGAAAGTGCCTATGATGTGCTTAGTGAATTGCTTGTTCGATATACCGAAAGGCATGGAGAGAGTGTGGGAGATGAATCAGGGGCAGAATTTTCGGGAGGAGATCTGATCGCTATTTTAAACGACTTGTTGGTTCGCATTGAATTAGGTGATTTTATTGATGAAGAAAGTTTGGTGCCGCTCAAACAATTGTCCTTGAGGTCGACAGTGGAAGTTGCCGTGGCTGAATTGCTGGAACAACTTGATCAGTTTGAATTGGATCGCGCAGCGCAATCTGTCAGGGACCTTGTGGCGATTGTGGAAGAAACTTCTCGTTTGACGCAGAATGAAGGTCGTGAGAATGTGTCAAATGCGGGATGATCCTGTCGTATTAATTGTTGATGATGCACCTGCAAATATTCAAGTCCTTGCAGCGTGTTTAAAAGATATTGGCCATCTTAAAGTGGCGACCGATGGAGAGCGATGCCTTGAATTGGCGAAAACGCATGTAGGTATTGATTTAATATTGTTGGATATCGTTATGCCAGGAATGGATGGTTATGAGGTCTGTCGTAAACTAAAAGCGGATATACTAACGCAGGATATTCCTGTTATTTTTGTGACTGCAATGGATGATGATGATGATGAAGAGAAAGGGCTCGCATTGGGGGCTGTTGATTATATTACGAAGCCTATTCGTCCTGCTATTGTTGCTGCCCGCGTCAAAACACACCTAACATTAAAACAACAAAGTGACCAGTTAAAGGATCTTGCTTTGCGTGATCAATTGACGGGTTTATACAATCGACATTACCTTCTTGATGCTGCTCACAGCAAAGTGGCAAGGGCATTACGGCATAAGTATGCCATTAGTTTGTTGATGCTCGATGTGGATCATTTTAAACGTATAAATGATCAGCACGGTCACGTAAAAGGCGATAATGTCCTCAGTGCTATTGCCACTGTATTAGGTCAGGATTCCCGCGTTGAAGATATTGTGTCGCGTTTTGGTGGCGAAGAATTTGTCATATTTTTCGATCATTGTGATTTGATGTCAGCGGCGAATAAAGCTCAACGATTGGTGGATGCTATTGCTGCGTTGCGGCCATCAGAAATAGACGTGACGGTGAGTATTGGTGTCGCTCAGCTTCAATTGTCGGGTGAATCCTTTACGGAGTTATTAAGCCGAGCTGATGCTGCGGTATACCGAGCGAAGAAATCAGGAAGGAATCGCGTGGAAGTGGATTCCTAGCCATATGACTTTTATTTTCCAAGCAAATGCCGAGCCGTTAGACTTGGGCTAATGGCGCAGTATTTTTTTCGATTTTTTCTAGTGGCCGCTCCGTGTTGGTATTAGCTGAAAAGCAGAGACAGTCGACGGGTTTTGCTCTTCATGAAATTGTTGTCGTGCTTGCCAGGCTTTTTTGTATCGATAAAACGGAATTGTAGGGTACAAGTGATGAACCAGGTGAAAATTTTGATACATCATAAGTGGCGTTAATAACCACTCCCAACCTTTTCTGATGAGTGTCGCTTGATAAGGGTTTTCTTTATGGGTTGTTGTGTGGGGCATGTGTGGGAGGTACATGAATACTAGGCAAATTAACCAGATCATTATACGGGAAGGAATAAACCACAGCAGCAATACTTCTATCGGCAGAAAATAGGCGACAATCCCCATGAGTGAGAAACCACAAACAACCTCTAGAAATAACCGTACGAGACTGTAGTTTGTGTAACTTTTGTGGTTTTTCAAGTATACAGATATATAGCGAAAGTCCCAAAAAAACCACAGAAAGAAAATGTTAGCAGGGTTGGCAACGAGTTGGTGGTCAGGGTCTAGTGTGTCGTTGGTAAACCGGTGGTGTTGCATATGCATTAGACCTAAAAATTTTCCGGTACTTCCAGGAACAACGGTTTGCATGAGTATAAATAAACTGGCGCTGTTAACCCAATTCTTAGATGATATTGAATTATGCATGGCTTCGTGAGCTGGAGTGAAAAGCACATAATACGCGAGCACATTAACAAGGCACCCTAGCCATATTGATAGGTCCCCTGATAGACATAAAATCCAGGTGCCAATTATTGTTGCTTGTGCGGAAAACTGTAGCAATACGGTTGGCCAAGCGATAAGCGGTTTCTTTTTGAGGGCCTTAAACTGGCTCGCGTCATTTATTAATAAGTGCTTTGCGTTCTCTGACATTATTTTTTCCTTGATTAAAAACCCGCAAGAAGACGGAAGGAGCATTTAGAATGGCAGAACTTGCTTAATGATGTGAGGTGATATTGTGACCGGAGGGGGACATTTTTCGCCAGAGTGAATGTACTGCAAAGAATAGGTTGTTACTGAGTGCGTTTATATTCTGATGGAGGGGTGCCAAACCAGCGTTTAAAGGCACGACGAAAGCTTGATGGGTCGTGATAACCCATTGATTCTGAGATTAATTCCAAAGTGATGTTCGGTTGGTTGAGGTAATGTAATGCGAGTTTTTTTTGTTCAGCATCATGTAAGGCTTGGTATCCCACACCTTCTTCTTTGAGCCGGCGCAGTAGTGTTCGAGAGGACATATTAAGTAATTGAGCCATCTGGGCTTGGGTCAGCTGGCGGCCGGGTAGTTGACGAAGAAGTTCAATGACATGTTCCGAAACTGTTGTGGTCGGTTCAAATTGTTGTTCCAGTGTTTGGCATTGTTGTTCTGCTAACTCCTTGTTGGTTTTATTACGAGTTGCGACAGGTAAGCTTAAGTATTCAATGGGTAGAATGAATTCTATTTCTGGCTGCTCGTAATAGACCGGGCACTTCAGAATGTCTTCCATTAGCTCGTTATAGGACGGCTTCGGAAAATTCACCAGTACTTTTGCGTTGTTGATGGGGCGGCCCACAAGAAAATCTATGGATAATTTTGCGGATATAAGTAATGCCTCTATGAGGAACTGGCCGACACTATCATGTTCTACCAGTAACTCATGGGTGAGGATGAAATTACCGTCCTTTTGGGTACTCGATAGCTGTGTGAATTGGGCGCGAACACGTGAGTATCGCATAAACATCGCGAGTGCTTCTTTAAGATTCGGCGCTGACATAGCGGCACTGCCCATCGCACCATGGCTGGCCAGTGGATAGAATTGGCCTGCAACAACCCCAAGACCTTCTTGGTTAAAGATAGACAGCGCGTTCTTTATTATGCGGTGTTGATCGTGCCAATCAATATACCCTTCGTGTACTTTGAATTTAGCAGGAGAAATAGAAGTGCCGGCCAATAATGCCGGTAACTCACTGTCCGTGATGCCGATAACATTGGCAAGTACGCGGGAGTATTCGATGGACACGGCGAGTACTGGAGGCATAGGCGCTATACGAAGGTTGCTTTAAGTCATAAAACTACAACAGGAAATCAAACGCAAGGCAAGTGACAGCGCAAGTTAACGTCTCGCCAGAAGGATGTGTTTTTGATACACGGGCCAAAAGTTATTCAGGTAGATGGCCTGATAACGTTGGGTGCTACTGTGGTAGAAGGCCACTGCTTTAGCCATGCTACCATGGCGTCGGATGAGCTTTTTTAAGTACCGTGCAGCATAGTCAATATTGGTGGCTGGCTCATAGAGGTGAGTAAGGCTGTCAAAATGCCTGCCATGAAAAAGCCAGTTTATTTGCATGTAGCCGATATCAGTACTACGAGTATCGAGTTTTCGTATACTCGTATTTTGGGGCGCAGTGAACCCCCATTGTTTGGCATCTTGTTTGATATCGTTTAATGCTTGGGTTGCATGTCTTTTGCTTTTATAAAATATCCGGGTAGCGGGCCCTTTACCAAAATAGACTTTTAAGAGCCAGGGGCGCGATTGAATGTTTTCTATTTGTGTGACGGCTTGGCGTAAGTTTTCTGGTTGGAACCCTTCGCCATTCACGTTAAATGCCCAGGGGTTATGCTGCGATTCGATTTCACAAATACTACGTAAGACCGTTTCGCTAACGCCATGGTTGAGGGCGGCAGCTTTGAATAGATGATCGTGCTCACCAGCAAAGGCCTGCTTGATTGGCGAGATGGCAAGCAGCAATAGCGTGAGCAGGGTTAACGTTCTGGTACGTTTGGTCTGTTGTGAAAATGGAGTCATGTTTTGTGGTCAAATATTAGTCAGGCAACTGAACGCAATTGTACTGTGTTCGAGTGAAATATCGGTGAATATTTGTAGGACTTTTGTAAAAGACAGGATTGACGCAAAGAAAATGTAGGGTTTTTAGGCTTTCGACGGTTCGATAGCCTAAATATGTTTGTTTAACTCCCTTCTCTGAGAAATATGTCCTTGTAGCTTGTATATATTGATGCAAAAAGCACGGGGATTAGGATGAGGTACCCCAGAAATGCAGGAATAGCGGCCAGAATCAGCAGTGGAATCGCAGCAAGGGCATAGAAAAGAAAAGGAATCATATTGTACAGGCAGGCATTAAAGCTTAGCTTCATGGCTTCTAATGCAGGCACTTTGTGAAAAATAATGAGCAGTGGCGAAAACCACATCGCCATGGCGAGTGGTGTCATGATGGTGACGGCTACCAATAGCAGGGTCAGCAGGGTTAAAATTGCGCCTTCAGCGGCACCACCGGCAATGGCTTCTTTGGACATCTCGGCCATCGATAATACAGAGCTTAACCCCATTAGGAATGCTGCAATAATAATGACCAGCGAAGCACTGACACTAATAGCACCAACTAATACAAGAGAGCCTGTTTGTTGTTTAAATCCGACGAATAGATCTTCCATGCTGAAATGATGGGCGGTGTCTAAGCGTAGACACGCCGTGGCAATACCCGCAAGTAACAAGGGTTGTACTAAGTTATTGGCTAAAGGGATCATCCAGGACATCCCCATCAGGACTAACCATATGATGGTGAGCCCCAGCCAGGCTAACGGTGACTTTCGATATAAAGTGTAGCCTTCTCCCAACCACGAGATGCCGCGTCCTGCTCCTACAGTTCTTGGGGGGTATAGCGTTGAGCTGCTAGGGGTTTGTAGGGCGTCATAAGATTCGGGGGTTTTATAGGGATTTTCGTCAGTTTGCACGGTATCTTCCTTTTGATTTTTCAAAATCCTACCGTGTAGTGCCTCGGATGTCATCCTGCACCCTAAGTTAAATAGAGAGTTTTTTTCTGCTGCGTGGATTTGTAGTTTGTGAATCGGGTACCATACAGTCAATAAAATATTCACTGAGCAGAATGGAGGCTGAATCAGAGAGTGTAAAAATGAGCAGGTTTGGAAGTGCAGTCGTGTTGCGGCTGGATCGGGGTATGGGGATGTTTGAAAGGTGGAGGTTGGCTAGGCGAGTTGTTCTGGCGGTGATCTTTTGTTGGTTTTGCGTGTGTTCGTTGGGTACTGCTGGTGCGTTAGAGCCCGACCAATTTAAGCAACAAGAAGCATACGAAGGCATGGAATTAGAAGATCTAATGGCTTTGTCTATTTCTTCGTTGTCGAAACACCAAGAGTCCGTTTCTGAAGCGGCTGCAGCGGTCTATGTACTTACCGCACAAGACATTCAGCGTGCGCCGGTAACAACGCTGGTCGAAGTGCTGCGCTTAATCCCTGGCCTCAATGTTCAGCGAATCAATAATACTCAGTTTAATGTGTCCATTCGGGGGTTTAATGGCTCTTTCCCTCGGCACCTACTTGTGATGATCGATGGGCGTTCCATTTATAACCCTCTTTATGCCGGTGTGTACTGGGAGCAGCGGGATATTCCGCTATCGATTATTGATAGAATCGAAGTGGTGCGTGGACCGGGAGGTGCTGTTTGGGGCTCTAATGCGTTAAATGGCGTGATTAATATTATTACCAAGTCGAGTGCAATACAGCAGGGAGCTGAATTGGTATTGCAGGGTAGCCATCGTGAGCAACAGGGTACTTTAGTTACCGGTAGTGGCGTTAAATCAACGGATAAGGGGGCGACTTGGCGGTTGTTTGCAGACGAGCATGTATATTCTGAGTCTAGTCAGTCGGATGAATATGATGATAGTGGCCGGACCCGTCGTGTGGGGTTTCGATATGACCACGTGTTGGCTGGTCAATTAGAGTGGATGGTTGATCTTGATTATTATCGTACCGACACCTATCGGCAGGAAAACATCTTTGAAGGACTTAGTTATCGCCCTCAGGATACAACGATGGAGGTGGACGGTTATGTCATTAACTCGCGCATTGAACAGGATCTTGGCGATGCGTCTCAATGGGGTGTTCAGGTATTTGCGGAGTATTACGACCGTGATGTTGAACGCTTCTTGCGGGAGCGTCAAAGCGAGCTTGATGTAAGTGGGCAATATCGGTTTGTGGTTAATGACCACCATCTAACCTTGGGGGCTAATTATCGCGGTTACCTTGATAATTATTCTGGGTCCGATACCGCGTATGCGACACCAGAGAGCGAATATGACTATCTGCTCAGCGGGTTTGCTCAGGATCAATGGGCTTTTGCAGAAAGGTGGATGCTAACGTTGGGGGCAAAGTACGAATGGCATCGGTATCAGCCGGCTTTTATTCAACCTACTGCTAGGTTGGCCTGGTCTGGTGATGATATGACTGTATGGCTTGCCTATTCCCGAGCGATGCAAGCACAGACAAGGGATTCTAGGGGGATTAGTTGGCGTTTAGGCTGCACTTGTGGTGAAACCCTATATGATGTGGCTTTATATTTGCGGGATGATCAGCGGGTAGGGATAACTCCTGAGATTGAGGCTTACGTGTGGGCTCATTTGACCGATACGGTGCCAGTTATTTCTGTTGTAGAAGGTGAGACCGATAATCATTTTCAGACTGAACTTACCGCTTGGGAATGGGGGGTACGCTCCCGTTTAGGAGGCGGATGGGCTGTCGATTTGTCTGCATATTATCACCGTTATAAGAATATTGTTGCGACCTCTACTGCGGCATACCGGCTTTATGAAGGTGGTGCAGGATTAGAGGATGATTATATCGAGCGGATTCTACATTACGAAGAATATTCAGATGCCTACAGTAGTGGCGCTGACCTTGTCCTAAGTTGGCGCTGGTCTCAGGATGTTGATTGGCGTTTTTCCTATTCGTATTTTGATTTAAATGTCGTCCCGAAGAATGGTGAATTGTTGTTTTTTGAATTCCAGGAAGATGTTGATGACCCTCAACAGATTGCCTTGCAGAATCATTGGAGAGTTACCCCGCAATGGCAGTGGAGCACTTTTATCCGTCATGTGACAACTGCACCGTATTTCTATGACGTTGCACCAGTTGAGGAGTATACCACCGTGGATAGCAAGCTCAGTTATGCAATGTCACCCGACATGCAGGTGTATCTGATTGGTAAAAATATTTTCGACCCAGGGCATTATGAGGGGAGGGTTCCGGGAGATCAGCCGGAAGCTGAGACGGAGATTGAGCGTTCGTTGACGTTAGGGATTAAGGCCGAATTTTAACGACGTTACCAGCGTGAGAGTAGTTTTGGGATACTGTTTGTCACTTTTGGCCCTTGTGCCGAGAGGCAAAAGTTTATATTTTGAGACAATTAACAGGGGGCGCGCGAGAGCAATTTGCACTGAAAATTTCAGTAATTTTGTGATTTGTTATACAATCCACCGTCATTTTTACGTTTCACCGATATTTTTACGTGTTACGTACCAACGAAAACGTTTGATTTAATATCCCGATGAGGGGTAAGTGTATGAAATTTATGGATCTATCTTCGATGGGCAGTAAGTCGATGCCCGATATTGCGAGTGTTTCACAACCCAAAGCAGCTGGTGTGCTGGATTGGGTTGGTATGAGCGAAATCGAAGTGCCTTTGCAGATTGCCACCCGAAATGGTGGTATCGCACATGCAGTGGCAAAAGCTCAAGCCTATGTGAATTTGATTAATCCCGATGCCAAAGGCATACATATGTCTCGTCTGTACTTGCTATTGGACGAGCTATGCCACCAACCACTTACAGTGGCTTCTCTTAAAGAAGTATTGGGGCGTTTTCTTGAGTCACACAAGGGCTTAAGCGATCAGGCATTCTTGGATTTTCGATTTGAATTCCTTGCTCGCAGGCCGGCGTTAAAGAGTGAGTTTAGCGGTTGGAAGGCATACCCTTCCCGTATAATTGCGACTCAGCGCGGTGACGAGATAGAGTTGGAGTTACGCTGTGAAATTCCTTATTCGTCAACTTGTCCGTGCTCGGCAGCCTTGGCTCGTCAGCTGATCCAGCAGCAATTCAAGTCGGACTTCGGAGACGGTCAAGTAGCCGCAGAAGATGTTTATGGTTGGCTGGGTACGGAACAAGGTATCGTGGCGACGCCTCACAGTCAGCGCAGTGTGGCGGAGGTGCGTGTTAAGCTAAACAGCTCTGTGAATAGCTTTGCCCTTGAAGAAATTATTAATACTGTTGAAGGCACGTTGAAGACGCCTGTGCAGACAGCGGTAAAGCGTGAAGATGAGCAGGAGTTTGCTCGTTTAAACGGTCAGAACCTGATGTTCTGTGAAGATGCAGCGCGTAAAATCCAAAAGGCACTGAATGATGAGCCGTATCCTGATTTCTGGATTCGAATCAACCATTTGGAGAGTCTGCATGCCCATAATGCGGTAAGTATCGTGACCAAAGGGATTAAGGGCGGTTATCTACCGCAACCCTAAGTACTTACTCGGATTCGTAAGCATCCACAAAAAAGGGCGATATCATTATCGCCCTTTTTTGTGGATGTCGAAATGTTGCTGGCTAGGCGTTATCCGCGAGTCCAGCGAGTGCCGTCTTTAGAGTCCTCTAAGATAATGCCTTGCTCTTTGAGTTCGTCACGGATTTCGTCAGAGCGAGCGAAGTTCTTATCTGTTCTTGCCTGTAGCCGTTCTTCAATCAGAGCGTCTATGTCTCCATCTGACAGCCCTTCGTTATTGCTGCTGTCGGCCTGCCATTTGAACCAGTCGTCGGAATTTGAAGAAAGTAACCCTAAGTGATCGCCTGCCTGGCGTAAGGCAAGTTGCAGTTGCGCTTTTTCTTCCCCGTCGCTCTTATTGATGTCGCCGGCAAGGGCATGCAAGACAGACAATGCTTGTGGTGTGGCAAGGTCGTCTTTGAGGTGCACTTCAACCTGGTCGATCTTTGGGTGTGAAATGTCAGTAGTTGAGGGTGGGGCATTCCTTAGGGCGCCGTATAATCTATCGAGGCTAGCTTTGGCTTGGATGAGCGTATCTTCGGACCAATCCAGCGGCGACCGGTAATGGGCGGTGAGTAATGCAAAGCGCAGGACTTCACCAGGAAACTTCTCCAATAGTTCACGGACGGTAAAGAAGTTACCTACAGACTTGGCCATTTTTTCGCCGTCCATAGTGATATAACCATTGTGCATCCAATAGTTAACAAATTTCTCACTGCCCTGATCATGGCAGCAGGTGCCCTGGGCGATTTCATTTTCATGGTGAGGGAAAATAAGATCCTGGCCACCACAGTGAATATCGATAGTTTTACCTAGGTGCTTGTTGATCATTGCAGAGCACTCAATGTGCCAGCCAGGGCGACCTCGTCCCCAGGGGCTATCCCACCCAGGCAAATCGTCAGTAGATGGTTTCCATAACACAAAGTCGCCGGGTGCACGTTTGTAGGGTTCAACTTCGACACGTTTACCTGCGATCATATCGTCCAGGTTGCGGTTTGAAAGCTGGCCATAGTTAGGGTCGGTCGATACCTGAAAGAGTACATGCTCTTCTGCTTCATAGGCGTGACCTTTTTCGATCAATGCCTGAATGGTCTCGATCATGGCGTCGATATTGTCAGTGGCTCTGGGTTCAAGGTCCGGCGTGAGGGTGTGCAGTTGCGCCATGTCTTCGTGGAAGGCGTCAGCAAAGCGCGAGCTGAGTTGCTTTATGCTCTCGTTATTTTCGGCGGCGGCTTTATTAATTTTGTCGTCAACATCGGTAATATTGCGCGCATAAGTCACTTTGGGGAAGTGGCGACTCAATAACCGATATAACACATCAAAAATGACTACCGGGCGGGCGTTACCGATATGGACGAAGTTGTAAACCGTGGGGCCGCAGACATACATAGTGATATGGTCAGGGTTGATCGGAACAAAGACGTCTTTTTGTTGTGTGAGAGTGTTGTGCAGTTTAATGGTCATTGGAGGTTGCAGTCGCTCAGTGAAATAGGGAGGTTGATTAATAGTATGCCCCCCTGAGCGTAGCAAAAGCCAAACCCAAAGGAGGTATAGCATTGAAAAAGGCCGTTAAATAACGACCTTTTTCAATGGTTATGCCGATGTTGTGATTAAATCGGCATGGTTGTATCAGCAACAAGTTGCGCGATAGCTTCTGCTGCATCGGTAACAGTATTGGCTTTACTGCCAAGCTTACGGATAGCTACTTGCTTCTCTTCCGCTTCGTTTTTCCCAACAACCCAGATTTGAGGGATCTTGGAGTTACTGTGTTCGCGAACCTTGCGTCCAATCTTCTCGTTTCTAAGGTCGAGCTCCGCTCTAATGCCCGCAGCTTGAAGTTGTTTCTGTACGTCTTCTGCCCAAGGGTTGGCTTCTTCGGTTATGGTCGCGATAACCACAGGAATCGGGGTTAGCCATAGCGGTAAGTGGCCTGCGGTGCTTTCAATCAACATGCCAAGGAAGCGTTCAAGAGACCCCATCACAGCCCGGTGCAGCATTACTGGGCGATGGCGATCACCGTCGGCTCCTACGTACTCGGCATCTAAGCGTTCTGGGAGAACAAAATCTACTTGAAGTGTACCGCATTGCCAATCCCGACCAATAGCGTCGCGCAACGTGAATTCTAATTTGGGCCCATAAAAAGCACCTTCCCCAGGGTTCATTTCATATTCAAGGCCAGCTAAAGAAACAGCCTCTTTGAGCGCTGATTCTGCTTTGTCCCAGGTTTCATCGCTACCTGCGCGATTGTCAGGGCGGTCAGAGAATTTAACCAGGATGTCTTCAAACCCGAAGTCCTTGTACACTTCCACAAGGAAATCGATAAAGTCTTTTGTCTCTTTGTTGATTTGCTCTTCGGTGCAAAAAATGTGGGCATCGTCCTGACCAAAGGAGCGCGCGCGCATCAGTCCGTGCAGCGCGCCATGAGCTTCATTGCGGTGCAGTGTGCTGAACTCCGCTAAGCGCAAAGGTAGGTCGCGGTAGCTCTTAAGGCCCTGCTTAAATATCTGTACATGGCCAGGGCAATTCATCGGTTTGATAGCCATATCGCCATGATCACCGCAGCAGGTGAACATGTCGTCGGCGTACTTTTCCCAGTGCCCAGAAGCTTCCCACAATTTGCGGTCCATCATTTGTGGAGTGCAAACTTCTTGGTATCCTACGCGTTCCATTTTCTCGCCAATATAATGCTGCAGATTCTTACGCAGTTTCCAGCCCTTTGGGTGCCAGAACATACTACCTACCGCTTCGGCTTGCATATGGAAAAGTTCCATTTCTTTTCCAAGCTTTCTGTGGTCACGCTTTTCTGCTTCTTCTAGCTGGTGCAAGTAAGCCTTTAGCTCTTTCTTGTCGCGCCACGCAGTGCCGTAAATTCGTTGCAATTGTGGATTGTTTGCATCACCACGCCAGTAAGCGCCAGCAAGTTTCATGACTTTGAAGAATTTACCGAGTTTGCTGGTGTTTGGAAGGTGAGGTCCGCGGCAAAGATCGATAAAGTCGCCTTGTCGATACAGCGAAATGGTTTCGTCTTCTGGTAGGTCGCTAATAAGTTCTGCCTTAAACTTTTCACCTTTCTCCTCGAAGAATGCAATGGCCTCATTGCGATCCCATACTTCACGTACGATGTCATCTGCACGCTCAACGATTTGTTGCATGCGCTTTTCGATTTTTTCAAGATCGTCTGGGGTAAAGGACTCTTCGCGGAAAAAATCATAGTAGAACCCATTTTCAATTGCGGGCCCAATGGTGACTTGCGTTTCAGGGTAAAGCTCTTGTACTGCCTGCGCCATTACGTGGGCAGCATCATGCCGGATTAGCTCAAGGGCTTCTGGCTGATTGCGAGTAATAATTTTGACAGCGGTGTTTTTGTCCAATGTGGTGCTTAGATCCAGCATTTCGTCGTCAATGGCGATTGCAACGGCCTGCTTAGCAAGGCCGGGGCCAATATCGGCCGCCAATTCCAAGCCGGTAATGGGGTTTTCAAAGCTTCTAACGCTGCCGTCCGGCAGGGTGATTTCAATGGACATGGTGGTTCCTGAATTGATGTCAAACCAAAGTTAAAGGGTGCTAAAGGGTGCTGCCTACTTTGTGGGCGCGCGAACGCGAAATGATATAACGGATCGGCAGTTAGCTAAAGCGATATCTCAATAATTACGGTTGATAGCGCTGTCATGTTGACTAGAGATTTAGCACAATATGGGTAAGTTAATGGTGGGCTCGAGCCGAAAGAGTGTAGGTTTAGGCCTTTGCCATGGCCCCTTTGAGCACTCCTTCATAGGCACACACATTTATTTGGTGCCCTGGATGACGTTTTTGGGTCTCTTTAGCAATGTGGTCTGCTAAATATTCGACCGTAGAATCGGTACTGATGAGGTAGCACCGGTCCCTTGGGAGCGTCAGTTCAAAATAGCCCTGTGGGGCTTGGTAAGCGAAGGTGATCTGATCATCGTCAGATTGGGTACTTATGACGTCTTCTTTGGTACCGATGTAAATATCTTGCCATTGGTTGGCCCAGAAGGCTTCTGCGTCAGGGCTGTGTTGGCCATCAAACTGAATGTCGATACGCGATCGATGGCCGTGGGCGATACGCTGACAGTTGCCGTCGTGCTTCTTCAGGCCATGGCTGTAGTGATAAAAGGCACCGTCGATAGCTTCTGGTCGCAGAGTGATGGCGATGTCGGTGACATTACTGGGTAATAGTTGTTTAAGCCTGGTTTCCATTAGCGGCGCGATAGAGGTAACGGTGATTTCCTTGCAGGGCATGAGTTCCGCGGCAGACGGCGGAGACAGGTGCCTGTATGCTTTGCCTTGATTGTCTTGCCAGCTTATTGTTAAGCCTCCATCGTCGATCGATGACCTAAGTTTTGACAACCCTTTGGGCACTAATAAGCGGTGATCATAGGATTCATCGATAGCATGCTTAATTTGTTTTTTGACGTGCCCAAAATCGAATACCATACCTTGGTGGTCCAGTTCGCCGTGTAGCACAACATCGACAATCCAGCTTTCTCCTAAAATACCTCGGCTGGGATCGACGTATGAAAAATCCATGACAGTAAGGTGTTTAACAAAGAGCGCTGGCATAACGTAACCTGTGGGTAATCGAATTGAATATAGGAATCTGGAAGGCTGTAACACATAGAGTGTATTCTGGAGCGTATAGTACCGTGGACAAGGGATAGCCGTAAAGCGAGTAAAATAATTGCCCCTTAACATGGCGGTTTGGTCTGTTAGCGCGATACTGTGGTAATACACTCATGCATTATCGGAAATTGACAATTGACCTGAGGGATTACGCGACTATCATACGCGACATATTGCTGGAGGACTTATAGCAAATGATTTTAGGTATGGGCAGCAAGCCCAGAGTGTGTGTGGTGGGTGCGGGTTTTGCGGGGTTAAATGCCGCTCAACAACTGAAGTCTTCAAAGTATGACGTAACGGTCATTGACCCTGCTCTCTATATTGAGTGGTTGCCCAACTTGCATGAGATTATCTCGGGGCGAAAGACAGGGGAGGATCTTAAGCTAAGCCGTCAACGCATTATTGAACGTATGGGCCATCGCTTTTGTCAGCAAAAGGTCGTTGATGTGGGTGGCTCTTCGTTGCAATTAGATTGCGGTGAGATGCTGGCTTTTGATGCTTGTGTTATCGCAACGGGTGTCGGGAGTGCATATCCGACGGTCACTGGTGTAGGCGAGTTTGCCCATACCGTAAATACGGTGGCGGGTTGTCAGCAGATTGCGAATAAGATGCGCAGGGCAACGCTGGGGCATCGGACCCTAAAGGTTTCTGTGGTAGGTGGTGGAACAGAAGGTGTCGAAGTGCTAGGTGAGGCATTAAGGGCTTATCGGCATCGCCCACAGTTGGAGTTTCAGATGGTGGATGCTAGTGATAGCGTCTTGCCGCAATGCGCGGGTAACCTTGATAAGGCAGTGCGAAGCCTAGTATCGAACTTTAACGTGGATTTTCGGATGGGCAGTGGTGTTGCCTCTGTAGAGAAAGAAGGGCTCTATTTACACAACGGTCAGGCATTGGAAAGCGATTTGACGATTTGGGCAGGTGCGGGATCAACTACGTCGTTATTAGGCTTCCCTGGCTCAAGTAGTCAAGAACAGCAGCCATGGGGGCAAGTGGCCCAGACCTTCCAGAGTCAACATTTTGAATCTGTATTTGTTGTCGGTGATGCTGGCGATATTTCCAGCGTAATGAATAAGCAGACCTATCATGCGATTGATATGGGGCGTTTCGTTGCCGCCAATGTTGAGCGGTTGTTGTCAGGTAGGGCATTAAAACGCTTCGATCCGGCATCAAAACCTCAGGTGGTTAGTTTTGGTGATCTCGATACATTTATGGTATTTAATGGTTTTTCTGTGTCGTCCTCTATGTTGGGAGCCGCTAAAGAAATGTTTTATACCCTGGGTTTGTTGCAGTTGAGTCCGCCTACTAATGCGAAGGATTTTGTAAAAACGCTGGATGTGTTTCAGCGCAGTATGCGCCGGGTCTATTTGCCAACGCTGAACCCATTAAGTCTTGTTGGTAAGTTGTCACGGGCGAAACTTTTTACTTAAGGAGAGTGTGATGTCAGCAGAAATTGCTGAAATAGGTAATGCTATTTTACGTCGGCACGCAGAGCCGGTGTGTGATTTTACGGCTATGTCCTTGACGGAGGCTATCGACAATATGACGCTGCTGATGAATCAGCGGCAAGGTGTTGGGATAGCGGCACCACAAATATCCGTTTCACAGCAAATATTGATAATTGCGTCAAAACCCAACAAACGTTACCCCGATGCGCCGCTGCTAGGCCCTCTTGTCATGCTAAATCCAGAGATAGTGATACAATCAGAAGAGACTGATGTTGGTTGGGAGGGATGTTTGAGTGTGCCGAATATCAGAGGCTTGGTGACAAGGTCGGTGTCGGTGGATGTGGTGTATTATGATAGGCAGGGGGAGCGCCAACAGATATCATTAGAGGGTTTTCCTGCGCGGATTTTTTTACACGAATATGATCATTTAATTGGTCTGACATTTTTGGATCGAGTTGCCAGTACAAAAGATATTATATCCGAAAAAGAATTTTTCCTGCTGCAGAGTTAGTTTGTAAACGAGCGTTATAGTTTACTAAGAAACTCAGTGCGTTCTTTGGCATTAGGGATATTGTCGGCAGCCCGTTGATGGAAGTCATCCAGAGACACTGAATTCTTAGCATCTTTTTTAGCTAAACGCTTTGCTAGAGGCCCTACATAAAACACCAGAGCATCGGCGACTTTCTTTATCTCATCGGCCGAGATGGTTTTGATGATGGTTGACTGGGTTGCGGTATTAATTGAGGTGGAATCGTTAGGACCAAAAATGCGCGATACGGATGATGAATTGGCAGTGTTGGAGGTTTGGTTTGCGTTTCCTTTCTTGTAAATCCCTGATGATGTAAGGTTTTGGATGAATTCTTGGCGTTCGGTTTCGTTAGGGATATGTTGCGCAAGAATTTGGGATAACCCCTCCATTGTCTGGCTTTTTTTACTGGATTTTTTCACTAAGTAGTGAGCCATTGGGCCAACATATTTTGCTAATGTTTGTTCGAGAGACTCCAGCACTTCCGAGCTTAATGTGTTAGCCATTATGTCAGGCTTAGATGATGCAATAAGTGTTTTTGCATCAGGGGAAATATAGAAGCCCGTTTTCGCTTCACTTAGTTCCATGTCATCAATAGCTTCAAGCTTACTGATAAAGTCTCTCGCTGTTTGAAACCTAGCTTCAACATTGGGTTGCAGTGCGCGGCGCAAGATGGGTTTTATCGAATTAATATTTTGTACGGATAGGTGACCTAGGACGTCCAAGGATTCAATAGTTTCATCGAGACTGAGGCCTCGAACGGGTCGCCGTTGCGTGAGCAATTCATAAAATAGAACCCCCACACTGTAAAGGTCTGTACGCTTGTCGACTGTTAGGCCTTGCAAGCCTTCTGGCGACATGTAGTTCGGTGTGCCTACCATAAACCCTGTACTGGTAAGGTCGGAGGTGTCGAGTCTGGCGACACCAAAGTCGGAGACTTTCACATCGCCATTTTCTAGCAGAATTATATTCGCAGGCTTGATATCTCTGTGTACGACGCCTTTGGCGTGAGCGTGCTCTAGGGCTTGCAGGATCTGGATGGTAATGTCTGCCGCGACAGCTAGAGAATATTGAGAGTCACTTTGCAATTGTGCTTTGAGCTCGATGCCTTCGACATATTCCATGGCGATGTAGGGGCGGCTTTCATGAAAGCCGAAATCGAAAACGCTGACAATATTAGGGTGTAGGCAGCGCGCAGCAGCTTTGGCTTCTTGTTGAAAGCGTACCGTGAGGTCATCGCCAAGGTCACCCTCTATCAGGTGAGTGTGAAGTACCTTGACGGCGACTTTGCGTTCGATTTGCGCATCTAGGCCTTGGTATACGATTCCCATCGCGCCCTTGCCAAGTACTCGATTGATTTCATATTTGGCGATGCGCGATGGAATTGACTTCTGGTTACTCATTACGTTTGATTATTCGTCATCCATAGTTTCGTCGAGCAGCTTGACTGCATTGTCTAGGCTGCGGTGCATGCGGTTAAAAGAACGGCCCAAAGATGATATTTCGTCATTACCTTTGATCGCGAGCTCTTCAACTGTGAGGTTGCCCATGCTGACTTCATCCGCTTTTTTGGACATTGCCGACACAGGTTTTACCACAATAAAGTGAAGCATGATGTTGAGTAGAATAATAAGTAAAGCAAACACCCCTAGCAAGGCAATCATAAAGGTAATAAATGTGCTATTTGCACGTTCTAGTGGTAAAGCCATTGGTACTGATACCACTTGTGCACCAACGACTTCGTCAAGTTTCCAGCCGAATCCGTTATTGTCACCATAGGTATTGATAAGTGTCTCGGGTGCATTGGCAGGGGTGCTGTGGCACGCTAAGCACGCGGGATTGGTGATCTTGATTGGGCGACTTAGGTACAGTTGAGGTCCTGTTGGCGTGGTACGTTCACCGATCAGTTCTTTCTCTCCGTCATGATTGCGGAAATATGAGATGATATCTGTTTCCCATTCAGCTGCGCGGTTGGCCGGGTTCGTTGGGTTGAGAGTCGCTTCTTTATAGCTGTATTCCGGGTGCTTCTTTTGTAGGCGTTTTATATATTGTGAGGCCGCATAGGCTGGCACGGTTTGGGAGATAAATTGACGCCGTTGCTGTACTGCCAATAGCGGTTTTACTTCTTTTACTGTGTATCCACGCACAGCAATGGCACTTTCCATCATGATGCGTGCAGACTGTAGGACTTCTTCGCGAGCGTTTTCTTTCAAAAGTTGATTGCTAAACGCTCCAGCGATAGTTAAACCAGCGGCAATTGCGATAAACAATACCAGGTTAAACTTCATTCTTAAGCCCATACTATTCTCTCTTATTGTTAAGTAAATGAAATATACATGCCTCTCTCTGGGGGCACGTTACCAAACTGAAAGGCAAAAATAAATGTTAACTTCGTCTACATTCACAGGATGTTGTTGCACGTTGCTAGGGCGGTTAGTGCTTGTGGTAGATTCGTGGTCATTAATGTTGTGCTGTAGGTTTGTGTTATCGGCCAAGAAGGCCAAAACCCTAGCCTAAATTCAATATTAGCATTGTTCTTGAGAGTGTTAATTAAAGAAGGGTATTGTGCGGAGAACGTGACAGAGGTTGGGGTGTAAAGGTCACCCAAAGAGGCCTGCTTTTTTTGGTCAATAAATAGCCCGGAGTCTGGATAGCTCAGATCAATATTGGATTTAGTGAACAATATGGCGTCATTTCGGGTGATTTCGAGATAAATCGGAGTGACGCCCTGGCCGTCGGGCATGGCGTTTTTTTGGCTGACTAAGCTACACTGCTGGGCGCTTTGTGAGCTTCTGTCTAGTGTCCAGGCACCAATGTTCATAGGTAAACTGTCAAGTGTGACTTCCATTTGTAGTGCTGGGGAAGGGCTGATATTCGTTTCTTTGCCAATGCTGTTGGCCGGCTCTGTTGGGGCGGCAACTTTAGGCAGTGGCTTGATGGGAGTAGGGGCTGTTTTTTGAACGGTTTCTTTGGGGGCTTTGATACTCGGTTTTACTGGTTTTGGAATTGATTGTGCTGCCCGTTTGGTTGTTAACGGCTTGGTGGTGACCTTTTTAGGCTTCGCGACTTTTTTTGGCGTAGGCACCTTTTGAGATGTTGCCACCTTGACTGTGCTCGTGGTGGTTGTTTTTTTAGTTGGCGCAGGGGCAGGCTTTGCTGAGACGACGGGTTGTTTTGTTTGCGTTACGGTTTTCTTAGGCGTTGGCTTGGCACTTGATTTGACGCTGGATTTGACGATGTTTGTTTTGGTTTGGCTGGGTGGCTTAGGAGGTGTAACAGGAGCGGGGGCAGTACTGCATGCCGCTAGAGTGAATGAAGAGGCAAGCAGCAGGGTAGTTAGCGTGGGGCGATTCATGGAGGCTCCGAAGATGTTATTCCGATATCTATTAGGCCATTCTTGCAGGTTTTGGTAGATTTACAACTTGTCATTTACGGAAGTTTTTTGTCCATGGACCCTCTTGCCACGGGGTTATAAGGCGATATACTGCCAATAACTCTATTAATAAAAAGTATAAAGGTTTTTGGATGACCTCTGAGCCTGCTGGAAAGCACAGCGCTATCGTTTCTGTAATTAATTATTTTACCTATCTGGCAATACCTTGCGCGGCCTTGTTGTTGGTTATCTATACACAATTTACTCGCTCCACTGAAGCCTTGGTGGTGTCGCAGCATGAATCTCATCAAGCGATGGCGATCAAGCTACAAGCTTTGGCGTCTGTGCAGGCATCCCTGCGATTGTATGCGTTGGCCCTTCAAAAGGATGAGGCACCATTGATGGAGGGTGCGCTGATGGAGGTGGAGTTAGCACTCGTGACACTGGATGGTCTGCCTGATGAACGTAGCGATACTGATTCTCGGCACTTGCTTATGTCAGTTGAGCGATACCGTGAATTGCTTGATCGTGCTGCTGAGCGAATGGCTAAAGGCTTGTTTCAGGAAGAAAGTACTAACCTAGTCGCTAAGCGGTTGGCTGAAGGTTTGCGAAGTAGCCTGCAGTTGTCGGCGTTTTCTGATCAGCGAGATGCCGACGTGTTGTACGCAAGTCTAACGGAGAAAATATCCCTCTATTATCAAGCATTTGTTTTTGTTTCTTGGTCCTTGGTGACGTTGTTATTGCTTATGTGGTGGCGCCAGCGTGTTCAGTTGCGTACAGAGGCGCGTTTGCGGGGGGTCGCGCTGGAAGCTAATGCTGCAGTGAAGTCTCGTAGTGAGTTTATGGCAGTAATGAGCCATGAAATACGCACGCCCTTAAACGGGGTGTTGGGAATGGCTGATTTGTTGTTGCAGACAAATTTGTCCGCAGCCCAAAAAACGTATACCGATACCATTGTTACCAGCGGTGATAGCTTGCTGACAGTAATCAATGACATCTTGGATCTGTCTAAAATTGAGGCAGGCAAGGTCGAGCTGGATAGTGTGCCGTTTGCGTTAGGCGCGTGCATCAAAAATAACATCCAGTTGGTGGGTGTGAGTAAGTCCGATGATGTTTCATTGTCTTTTGTTATTGACGCTAACGTGCCTGAGTTGGTATGTGCTGATAAAAATAGATTGTCACAGATTATCGTCAATTTGTTGGGCAATGCGCTGAAGTTTACCCCCGCTGGCTATGTGAAATTACAGGTGTACATGGATGAAGATCAGGGTGGCGTACTGTGTTTTCGCGTATGGGATAGCGGCATTGGAATTCGGCAAGAAGTATTGCCGCACATATTTGATTCTTTTACTCAGGCAGACTCCACTATTACCCGTGACTTTGGTGGAACAGGGCTAGGGTTGTCCATTACCCGCCTGTTAGTAACGTTAATGGGGGGAGAAATATCGGTACGTAGTGAGGTAGGCCGTGGAAGCTGTTTTGAGTTTTCGATTCGTGTCGAGCAGGTGGATCAGTATGTGGAGAGCTCGGACATAGTCGAGCAGCAAATAGTGACCGTTGCTAAAAGAGAGAATATCAATATTTTAGTTGCAGAAGATAACGTCGTTAATCAAAAAGTCGTCTCCAAAATGTTGAAGAACCTTAATTATAAGCACGAGGTTGTGGCAAATGGTGTCGAGGCCGTGTCTAAATCGGATCGGGTTGAATTCGATCTGATATTAATGGATTTACAGATGCCTGAACTCAGTGGCTTGGAAGCAGCAGAGCGTATTTTGTCGGCGTCGCTTAAGGACGGTGACAATAAGGCTGGGCCCATTATCGTGGCGTTAACCGCAAATGTATTGGAAGAGGATAGAGTTAAGTGTGAGAGCGTTGGTATGTCGGGTTTTTTGACCAAGCCGATTAAGCAGCGGGAGTTGGAAGCTTGTTTAAACCGGTTGTTGGGAGGAGTAGCAGTTGGCGGCGAAGCTAGTGTCCTGCCAGCGATAAGCCGGCAGGACCAAGTGGATGTAGGCTAGTGGTCCCGATTAACTGCAAGGTCCGCCAGCCCGATTAGCGCATCTTTATATTTAGAGGAGGGAACTTTCGAGAGTGCTTCTTTCGCTAGTCTTGATTGGTTTAGGGCGGATTCCAGAGTGTAATCAAGGGCGCCGCTGTTATGTACGGCTGCGGTGATTGCTTCTAGGTGATCTAGGCCGCCATTTTTGATGGCGCTCTTGATTAGCGCGGACTCTTCCGGTGTGCCGCGTTTGATGGCTTCGATAAGCGGTAGTGTTGGTTTTCCCTCTGCGAGGTCGTCCCCAACGTTTTTGCCCATCTCATCCGCATTGCCTGTGTAATCCAATGCATCATCTATTAGTTGAAATGCACGCCCGAGATGATCTGCGTAGACTGCGAAGCAGCTTTCTAGGCCGTTCTCGGGTTTTGCTAATACGGCTCCTGCCTCTGCGGCGGCTTCGAACATCTTAGCGGTCTTGTAGTGGATGACTTCCATATACCGCTCTTCTGTTGTCTCGGGGTCTCGACAGTTGATCAATTGAAGCACTTCGCCTTCAGCAATTAGGTTGGTCGCATCGGAAATAATGCCTAGCACCCTAAGGTTCCCCATAGACACAACCATCTGAAAAGCTCTGGAAATCAGAAAGTCACCGACGAGTACGCTGGGGGCGTTACCCCAGACGCTGTTCACTGTTGCTCGTCCCCTGCGAAGGTCCGATTTGTCAACGACATCGTCATGCAATAAGGTTGCGGTGTGTAGGAATTCAACAACAGCAGCAATATTGATGTGCTGCTGGCCTTCGTAGCCTGCAGCGCGAGCACTAAGCAAAGAAATAAGTGGGCGAAGTCGTTTCCCGCCGCTTTGGATGATATAATTGCCAACTTCTTGTACAAGCGGTACGCGGGTGTGGAGTTGTTGATTGATGAGTTGATCTACGGCTTGAAAATCCTCTTCAACCGCTGCAGATATTTCTTTGAAATTCATAGAGATGGCTAACCGACCGATTTAGATCCATTTGGTTCGCTCTGTAGTGAGCGATGTGTGCAGCAATGCTATTGGGCCGATTAGAGGGTGTCAAGCAAACTAAAGGTGTGAGGTTAATTAACCTGATAAACATGCCTTTCTACTAGGGTAGCCCCGGTGTTTTTCTTTTGTCATCCGTTATATTTTGATCTGGTGTTAAAAAGGCTTGCGGGGGGGTATGCATTGCCGTAGAATTCGGCCCCCTGTAGCCCTGTATCGTTTAAGTTTTAACGGCATGGCTAAGAATTGATAATGTGAGGTTGAGATACCTTACTTGAATAAATAAAGACATATATTGGAGTCAGCTAACATGTACGCGGTAATTAAGAGCGGCGGTAAGCAGCATCGTGTTGTTGAAGGTGAAGTATTAAAGCTAGAATTGATTGATGCAGAACCTGGCAGCGCTATAGAATTTGATGAAGTGTTACTGGTAGCTGACGGTGGCGACGTAAAAGTCGGTGCACCTCTGGTTGAAGGTAGCAAGGTTACTGCTGAGGTGGTAACGCACGGTCGTGGCGAGAAAGTTAAAATTATTAAGTTCCGTCGTCGTAAGCACCATATGAAGCGTATGGGCCATCGTCAGTGGTATACAGAAGTTAAAATTACGGGCATTAGCGCCTAATAAGGAGACAGTACAATGGCTCATAAGAAAGCTGGTGGTAGTACCCGTAACGGTCGCGATTCCGAGTCGAAACGCTTAGGTGTTAAGCTTTTCGGCGGACAACAAGCGATCGCTGGAAATATTCTTGTTCGTCAGCGCGGAACTAAGTTCCATGCTGGAAGCAATGTTGGTATTGGTAAAGATCACACATTGTTTGCAACTGCAGACGGTGAAGTGAAGTTTGAGATAAAAGGACCTAAAAGTCGTCAGTACGTGACAATCGTACCTGCGGCATAGGTTTACTTTTACGCTCGATACTCCGCATTGCGGAATATTAGAAAAAGCCCTTCCGGTTAGGTGGGGCTTTTTTGCGTTTAGACGGTGTGGCTTGTTATAGGCTTTGTGTCGTCTGGTTTGTTGTTTGGTTTGTTATACTGTGTGGCTACTGGCTGCGAAAATTGGAGGTTGACCATGAAATTTGTTGATGAGGCGAGCATTCGGGTGCTTGCGGGTGATGGAGGTAATGGTTGCCTAAGTTTCCGTCGTGAGAAGTATGTGGAGTTTGGCGGGCCAGATGGTGGTAACGGTGGTAATGGTGGTAGCGTTATTATTGCAGCGGACGGCGGCTTTAATACTCTCGTGGATTATCGCTTCGAGAGAACTCACCAGGCTAAGCGCGGTGAGAATGGTACTCGGCGCAATTGTACGGGGGCCGGCGGAGAAGATATTGTATTGAAGGTGCCGGTGGGTACGACAATTATTGATGAAGAAACGGATGAAGTGCTAGGTGACCTTGTCAAGGAAGGAGAGTCTTTGGTCGTGGTTAGCGGTGGTGCGGGTGGTTTAGGGAATACCTGTTTTAAGTCCAGTACGAATCGAGCTCCGAGAAAGATAACGCCTGGTAAGGCGGGGGAGCAGCGTTATTTGCGCCTAGAGCTTAAGGTTTTGGCGGATGTAGGGCTTCTGGGGATGCCTAATGTGGGTAAGTCTACCTTGATTCGGTCGGTGTCGGCCGCAAAGCCGAAAGTGGCAAATTATCCGTTCACTACATTGGTGCCGAACCTTGGTGTGGTGAATGTGGGGCGCTATCGAAGTTTTGTGATGGCGGATATCCCGGGATTGATCGAGGGTGCTGCAGATGGCGCAGGGTTGGGGGTGCGCTTTTTGAAGCATTTGGCGCGAACTCGGTTGTTGTTGCATGTCGTAGATGTGGCGCCTTGGGACGAGAGTGATCCAGTGGAAGCTGTCGACGCTATTGTGGGTGAGTTGCACCTGTTCAGTCAGACGTTGGCGTCGCGCGATCGTTGGTTGGTTCTTAATAAGTTGGACTTGATGACAGAGGAAGACGCGGAGCGGCGTTGTCAGCAAATTATTGAGGACTTGGATTGGCAAGGGCCGGTCTTTAAAGTTTCTGCGGTGAATGGGAATGGAACGCAGGACTTGGTGTTTGAAATAATGAATTATCTAGAAGAGCTTAATCTTCGAATGGAAGAAGATGAAGAGTTTGCTCAGCAAGAGCGCGATGCGCAGTCATCGTTGGAAGAGGAGGCTCGTCTCAAGATGAAAGAGCTTGTGGAACGCAGGTTGCGGCAGAAGCAGGGCTTGGAGGAAGGCGATGTCGATGATGACGACGATGATCATGATATGGATGTGGTTACAGCGCCTTATTAAGGCGTTTGGTAAGGATAGGTTGTATGAATAAGAGTCAGTCCCTTGTTGCACGTAGTCAGATCCCTGCTACCCGTCGCTGGGTGGTTAAGGTGGGTAGCGCACTGCTAACCGCTGATGGGAAGGGTGTTGATCGGGAGGCTATTGCTGGTTGGGTTAGTCAGATTGCTAAATTGAGGTCTCATGGGGTAGAGGTGGTGTTGGTTTCCTCTGGGGCTGTGGCTGAAGGTATGAGCCGCTTGGGATGGGCTCAGCGCCCATCTACAATACATGAATTGCAGGCAGCAGCGGCCGTTGGGCAGATGGGGTTGGTGCAAACCTGGGAGACCTGCTTTCAGGGTCATGGTCTTCATACTGCGCAGATATTGCTGACCCATGATGACTTGTCGGATCGAAAAAGGTACCTCAATAGCCGCAGCGCGCTCTTATCGTTGCTTGGTTTGGGTGTTGTACCTGTCGTGAATGAAAATGATACGGTTGTCACGGACGAAATTCGGTTTGGTGATAATGACACGCTAGGAGCGTTAGTCACCAATTTGGTTGAGGCTGAGCTGCTGGTGATTTTGACTGATCAAAAGGGTATGTTTGATAGCGACCCTCGTGGCAACCCCGATGCTTCATTGATTTCCCAGTCGCGGGCGTTTGACGAGTCTTTGGCGGGAATGGCAACGGACACCGCTGGAGGTTTGGGGCGCGGCGGGATGACCACAAAAGTTCGGGCGGCTCAGTTGGCGGCGCGTTCAGGGGCGGCTACTGTAATCATTGGGGGTAGGGAGCCTGCTGCGTTAGAGAATATCTTCGCGGGTAATGATGTCGGTACGCTGCTAACAGCAGATAGTGCGCCCTTTGCGGCGCGAAAGCAGTGGCTTGCGGGGCATTTACAGATGAAGGGGGAGGTTACCCTGGATGAAGGTGCCGTTAAGGCGCTTAAGCGGGGCGGTGTGAGCCTGCTTCCGGTGGGTGTGCGTAAAGTGGTAGGTGAGTTTTCAAGAGGTGAGATGGTGCTGTGTGTTGGGCCTGATGGCGCCAAAGTGGCCTGTGGCTTGGTTAACTATAGCTCCGAGGAGTCTGCTCGGGTGGTTGGGGTAGCGAGTTCGGGTATTGAATCTGTGCTGGGCTATGTGGATGAGCCGGAGTTGATTCACCTCGACAATATGGTTGTTTATTGATCTTTTCTAAATGATAGACATAAAAAAAGCCGTTTATAAAACGGCTTTTTTTATGTCTTGACGCGGCAGTTTAAGCGAGAGCTTTAACTTTAGCGTTCAAGCGGCTCTTGCTGCGAGCAGCCTTGTTCTTGTGCATAATGCCTTTGTTTACCATGCTGTCGATGACAGGTACGGTAGCGGTGAAAGCCGCTTGTGCTTTTTCTTTGTCGCCAGCTTCGATGGCGCTAAGAGTTGCTTTGATATACGTGCGCACCATGGAGCGCAAGCTTACGTTATGCTTGCGGTTCTTCTCGGCTTGGCGAGCACGTTTTTTTGCTTGGGGTGAGTTAGCCAAGGTCTTACTCCTAAATAGCTTATTTAAACGTTCGGAATCATTGTTGCTGCAGGCAAAAGCGCCTTCGCTTTAATGAAACCAAATTCAAGGACGCGGAATTATTCCCGCCAAGGGTTATAAAGTCAACCTTTATAGTCATTTTGTGGCGAATTTGTTGCCAGCGAGGGAGATTGTATATGGAATCCAGGCGCGAAAGTATCAAAAGTATTATATGATCCCGCTGTTCTATTGACTAAGGAAGATGGCAAAGGTGTCTACGACGAGCAAAAAATCAGAAAAGCCAACGGTAAACAAGGCCGCAAAAGGTGGCAGTGGGCTGCTGAGGTCAACAGGTATCGTCAGTGTTATGACGATGCTTTCAAGGGTGCTTGGGTTGGCGAGGGACGTAACATTTGCTAATTTATTTGGTGCGGGGTCGGGGGCAGATGCTTTTTTTGTTGCCTTCAAAATCCCGAACTTCTTTAGGCGCCTATTTGCGGAAGGTGCCTTCAATCAAGCGTTTGTACCAATATTAACAGAGTATAAGAGTAAGCAAGATCATTTGGCCGTCCAGTTGCTGGTGTCGCACACGGCAGGGGCGCTGCTTGGGGTGCTTTCCATCGTTACTACGCTGGTGGTATTTAGCTCATCGTACGTCGTCTACGTATTTGCTCCTGGTTTTGCTGATCTGCCGGGCAAGATGTTGCTTGCAGGAGATATGCTGCAGATAACGTTCTCGTACCTTCTGTTGGTATCTCTTACTGCATTTGCTGGTAGCATTCTGAATAGTTATGGGCGCTTTGCAGTGCCGGCATTTACTCCTGTTATCCTCAATGTCGTATTGATTGCCTGCGCATTCTTTTTGTCACCGATGTTTGAGCAGCCAGTGATGGCACTGGCTTGGGGGGTATTGTTGGCGGGTGGCGTTCAATTGGCTTTTCAGCTGCCATTTTTGAAGCAAATCGAATTGTTACAGCGCCCTCGCTGGGATTGGAATCATGAGGGCGTGGTGAAAATTCGCCGTTTAATGATTCCTGCATTATTTGGGGTTTCGGTGGGGCAGATCAACTTACTGTTGGATACTATTTTGGCCTCCTTCCTCCAGAGCGGCAGTGTCTCTTGGTTGTATTACTCCGATCGGTTGATGGAGTTGCCACTTGGGGTATTTGGTATTGCAATAGCGACGGTGATTTTGCCCAGTCTATCAACCAAGCATGCGGAGAAATCGACGCAGGAGTTCTCTGCAACGTTGGATTGGGCAGTCAGGATGGTGTTGTTGGTTGGGGTGCCCTCTGCGGTTGCTTTGGTTGTTTTGGCAGAACCTTTGCTCATCACCCTATTTCAGTACGGTGAATTTAGCAGCGGGGATGTAGAAAAGTCAGCATTGAGTTTGCGTGCGTATGCCACGGGGTTATTGGGCTTTATGTTGATTAAAGTCCTCGCGCCTGGATACTTTGCTCGCCAAGATACAAGAACGCCAGTAAAGATCGGCATAATTGCGATGGTCTCCAATATGGTGTTGAACCTGTTATTGATCGGCCCCTTGGCTCACGCAGGGTTGGCGCTTGCAACGTCACTGTCTGCCTTTCTTAATGCTGGGCTATTATTGGCAGGGCTGATCCAGCAGGGAGTGTTTAAAAGTCAACCTGGATGGCCTCGCTTTGCCGTTCAGCTGGTTGCCGCGAATATTGTGCTGGTAGGGGTGCTGCTTGGAATAATGGCCCCTGAGGCGAGTTGGCTGGGTTGGGGCTGGGAAGTCCGAGTTGGCTGGATTACGCTAATTGTCTTTTCGGGAGTTGGGGCTTACTTTTTGGTGCTGATAGCCTGCGGTATGCGATCAAAACATCTAAAAGTACACTAAATTGTTGTTATTATGGGGCCATTGGTTAACGGGGCAGTAAGTTTCTTATATAATGCGGGGTTTCGAGTAGCAGAGCAGGCGTGATGGAGCTTATCCGCGGGGCATATAATTTACGTACACATCATCAAGGGTGTGTAGCGACTATTGGCAATTTTGATGGCGTTCATTTGGGGCACCAGGCAATCATTGAGCAGTTGTTGGCGAAAGGTGAGTCATTATCTTTGCCCTCTGTGGTGATACTGTTCGAGCCTCAGCCGCGAGAATACTTCTCTGACGGGGTTATTCCTTCAAGGCTGATGACCGTGCGAGATAAGTTCAATATGCTCGCGAGCCTTGGAATTGATAGAGTATTGTGCCTTCGATTTGATGAGGCTTTTTGCTCTCTAAGTGCCGCTGAGTTTTGCAAGAGCATCCTTGTGGATGGGCTTGGTATAAAGCATTTAGTGGTTGGCGATGACTTCCGCTTTGGTAATGATCGCTGCGGTGATTTTAGCTTCCTACAAAATGCAGGGGCAAGCAACGGCTTCTCCGTTGAACACACATGTACTTATGAAGTTGAAGGGGGGCGAGTGAGCAGCACTCGTATTCGCAACGCTTTGGCTGACGGTAATATTGAGATAGTAAAAGATCTATTAGGTGAACACTTTAGCATTTCTGGCCGGGTAGTTCACGGCGATAAAATTGGTCGAACCATTGGGGTGCCGACGGCAAATGTTTTGTTGAATAGAGATATTTCGCCCGTTAATGGTGTGTTTGCAGTGACCGTAACAATGCCGGAGCATGTCGACGTGCTGGGTAAGGTTCGTACTGAGCGCTCGGCGCTTGGTGTTGCCAACGTTGGGTTGCGACCTACTGTTTCAGGAACCCAGATGCGGCTAGAAACCCATTTGTTTGATTTTGATGAAGATATTTATGGTCGGCGGGTATCTGTTTCCTTTCGACATAAGATTAGAGATGAACAAAAGTTCTCGGGCTTAGATGCCCTTAAAGCACAAATTGCAGAAGACATACTTTCCGCAAAATCTTACTTTACCCAATCCAATTAACTGACGATTAGCACTATTCCATGACTGATTATAAATCGACACTGAATCTGCCCAAGACGGCTTTTCCAATGAAAGCTAACCTTGCTCAACGTGAACCTGAAACCCTAAAGAAATGGCAGAGTGCCAATTTGTATCAGCAAATTCAGGATGCCTCGGAAGGCCGAGACCCATTTATCCTTCATGATGGACCTCCCTATGCCAATGGGGACATTCATATAGGGCATTCAGTTAACAAGATTTTGAAGGACATTATTCT
Organism: Gammaproteobacteria bacterium 45_16_T64; assembly: GCA_002162955.1. GTDB lineage: Bacteria > Pseudomonadota > Gammaproteobacteria > Pseudomonadales > Ketobacteraceae > 42-54-T18. Next base: position 27,263 of record MABD01000019.1, on the reverse strand, counting down.
CAAATCCAAACGCTTAAGTGGGTATGCTGCGCCTTATGTGCCTGGTTGGGATTGTCATGGCTTGCCGATTGAACACAATGTAGAGAAGAAAATAGGTAAGGCAGGCAGTAAAGTTCCCTATGAAAAATTTCGGGCAAAATGCCGTGAATACGCGCAAAAACAAGTCAATGGACAGCGCGAAGATTTTATTCGGCTAGGTGTGTTTGGGGATTGGGAAAACCCTTATTTGACCATGAACTATGAATTTGAAGCTGACATTATTCGTTCATTGGGACGTATCACAGAAAATGGCCACTTAGTGAAGGGGTTTAAACCTGTTTACTGGAGTGTTGTGGGTGGTTCTGCGTTGGCTGAGGCGGAAGTGGAATACCAGGATAAGACATCAACGCAAATTGATGTGCGCTTTGATGTGGTTGACCGGGATAAGTTCTTAGGCGCTTTTTCTGCAGATATTGGAGAGCTTCCATTGTCTGTTGTTATTTGGACAACAACTCCATGGACATTGCCAGCAAACCAAGCCGTAGCGCTAAATGTTGACCTGCCTTATAGTTTGGTGAAGTTTGCTGGAGGTAAGCAAGGAGAGGAAGTTATTCTGCTTGCGACAGCGCTGATTGAATCCGTGATGAGTCGGTATGGTGTTGAAGGTTACGAGGTTCTGGCCGAAACGGCGGGGGCTTCTTTAGAGGGGGCTGCACTTCAGCACCCTTTCTATAGCGAACGCCAAGTTAATATCACGATGGGGGATCATGTTACTACCGATGCGGGTACGGGTGCTGTTCATATTGCTCCCGACCATGGCATGGACGATTTTATCGTTGGTCAAAAATATGGTATTCAGACGTTAAATTATGTACAGGCCGACGGGACTTATAGCAGTGAGGCTCCGCTGGTTGCGGGTCAGCATGTGTATAAAGTTGAAGAGAGCATCTTGGCGTTGTTGGAAGAAAATCACCGATTATTGGCTCAAGACAAATTACAGCATAGCTTCCCGCACTGTTGGCGCACAAAAACGCCACTAATTTTTCGCGCGACCCCTCAGTGGTTTATTAGTATGCAGGAAAACGGACTGCTGGACGCCTGTAAAGAAGCAGTCAAAGACGTTCAGTGGTTGCCTGAGTGGGGCCAAAACCGAATAGAAGGTATGCTGGAACAAAGCCCTGACTGGTGTATTTCTCGTCAGCGTACTTGGGGGGTGCCGGTTGCATTATTTATCCATAAAGAAACACAGGCCTTACACCCAGAAACTTCGCGGTTGATTGAGGAAGTTGCGTTAAGGGTTGAAGATAAAGGTATGGACGCTTGGTTTGAACTGGATGCTGCTGGAATGCTGGGGGATGACGCAGATCTTTATGAGAAAGTGACGGATACACTCGATGTGTGGTTTGATTCCGGTGTTACTCATTCTGCTGTGTTAGAGAGAGGTGGTGTAGATGTACCTGCCGATCTCTACCTTGAAGGATCTGATCAGCATCGTGGTTGGTTTCAGTCTTCATTGAAAACAAGCATTGCAATCAGGGGTAAGGCGCCCTACAAGTCAGTATTGACCCATGGTTTTGTCGTCGATAAAGATGGCAAGAAAATGTCAAAGTCTATCGGCAATGTTATGTCGCCGCAGAAAGTGATGAAGACGCTTGGTGCCGATATCATCCGCTTATGGGTTGCTGCGACAGATTACCGTGGTGAAATGACGGTTTCCGATGAAATCTTAAAGCGCACAGCGGATTCCTATCGTCGTATTCGTAATACGGCTCGTTTTTTGTTGGCGAATTTGGAAGGTTTTGATCCTGCGACGGATATGCTGCCTGCGAGTGAAATGGTTGCGCTGGACCGTTGGGCTGTGGGCCAATCGGCCAAGCTGCAAGAAGAGATCCAGGGTTTATATGACACATATCAGTTTCACGGAATCTATCAAAAAATTCATAATTTCTGCGCCCTAGAGTTGGGCGGATTCTATTTAGATGTCATCAAGGATCGGCAGTATACGGCTAAGGCAGATGGTCAGGCACGACGCTCAGCACAAACGGCGCTGTTCCACATAGTGGAAGCGCTGGCTCGCTGGATTGCACCTATTTTGAGTTATACCGCAGAGGAGTTGTGGCAACACATTCCTGGCAGCCGAGAAGACAGTGTCTTTTTAGCGTCATGGTATGACGAGCTGACGGTTCTCTCTTCCGATACGGAAATGAATGATGATTATTGGGCAACAGTATTAGCTGTGAAAACTGCGGTTAATAAACAGTTGGAAGTCGCTCGTAAAGACGGTGTTGTGGGCGGCAGTCTTGAGGCTGAGGTTGTGCTGTATTGCTCAACGGATCTAAAGTCTGTGTTGGATCAGCTGCAAGATGAATTACGTTTTGTTCTTATCACATCGAAGGTATCAGTGCTTGATGGGGCCTCGGCACCTGATAACGCTGATGAGACAGATGTGGAAGGCTTGCGGATGTTGGTGGCAAAGTCTGACAATAGCAAGTGTGAACGGTGTTGGCACCATACGGAAGATGTGGGTTCTCATGAGGATCATGACACGCTGTGTGGTCGCTGTGTTGATAATGTTGAAGGTGACGGCGAACGCCGTCTCTTCGCTTAGTTGTAGATGGATCAATTATGACAGATCGAGTGGAAACAACCGAAGAAACAGGGATGCTGAAGTGGGTGTGGTTATCAGTGTTTGTTGTGGTGTTAGATCAAGCCACAAAACTTCTGATTAGCAATTTGTTTGTTAAATATGAGCAATTGGAAATTACGCCTTTTTTTAATTTAACTTTGGCACATAACCCTGGAGCGGCTTTTAGCTTTCTTGCTGACGAAGGTGGTTGGCAGCGATGGTTTTTCACCATTATTGCGGTTGTTATTAGTGGGGTATTAACGGTGTGGTTGCATAGACTGCCTAAATCCGATAGATGGATGGGAGTGTGCTTGGCGCTGGTGCTTGGCGGTGCGGTAGGTAACCTTATTGATCGCGTTGCTTACGGTTATGTGGTTGATTTCTTGTCGTTTCATTGGAATGGAAGTTACTTTCCGGCTTTTAATGTTGCGGACTCGGGAATTACCGTAGGCGCAATTATGATGGCAATTGATGTTATTAAAAACCCGACTAAGTGAGAGCGCTGCTGGCACGCAATGGTAGCGCCAAAATGAAAGACTTCAATAGAGTGAAGCAGAGAGAGAATAGATGTCCTCAATAGATAGTATGCCTGTACTCATAGGTAAAAATAAACGCGTTACACTACATTTTTCAGTGGTGTTGCTGGATGGAACGTTACTCGATACGACAAAGGAAAAAGATCCAGCAACCTTTGTTGTGGGTGACGGTAATTTGCTACCCGGCTTCGAAGAGTCTATCTATGGGCTTAAAGCAGGAGATAAGCGCTCGGTAGTGCTTGAGGCAGAACAAGCGTTCGGTCCTTATAATGACGATAATTTACAGCGAATGCATCGCTCTCGCTTTAAGCAAGGGCTGGTATTAGAGCCGGGTACAGTGATTTCATTTGCAGATAAAAGTAAAGCTGAAATTCCGGGCGTGATTAAAAGTGTTGAAGGCGATGATGTGGTTATCGACTTTAATCATCCGTTGGCGGGGCGCGACCTTACCTTTGAAGTAGAGATCATTAATGTCGTTGATGCGGACAGTCAAGCTGTCCAAATCATGTCATAACTATTGGGCAAGAGGTTTATGATGAATTTAAAAATGGCAAATCCTCGGGGTTTTTGTGCAGGCGTTGATAGAGCGATCGCAATCGTAAATCGAGCGCTCGATGTGTTTGGTAAACCAATCTACGTTCGTCATGAAGTTGTGCATAATAAATTTGTCGTAGATGGCTTACGTGATCGCGGAGCTGTGTTTGTTGAAGAGTTGCACCAAGTTCCAGATGACTCTATCGTGATCTTTAGTGCTCATGGTGTTTCGCAAGAGGTTCAGCAAGAGGCCAAACGCCGTGGACTTAAAGTATTTGACGCCACTTGCCCTCTAGTAACAAAAGTACATATGGAAGTGGCAAAGTATTCCAGGGATCATCGTGAATGTGTGTTGATTGGTCATGAAGGGCACCCTGAAGTTGAAGGTACGATGGGGCAGTATGATAGCGATAAGGGGGCCATTTATTTGGTCGAAAATGTATCTGACGTGTCACGTCTAGATGTTCGGGATCCTCAGCACTTTGCCTACGTTACACAAACGACACTCTCTGTTGATGATACTTCCGATATCATTGACGCGTTGAGGGTGCGATTCCCGGCGATAGAGGGGCCTCGAAAAGACGATATCTGTTATGCGACCCAAAATCGACAAGACGCGGTCAAAACACTCGCGCTAGAAAGTGATGTAGTGTTTGTGATCGGTTCTCCTAATAGTTCTAATTCTAATAGACTAAGAGAGCTGGCTGAACGCTGTGGAGCAACTGCGTATTTAGTTGATAATGCTGAGGAATTACAGCAGCAATGGATCAAAGATACTAAAACAGTCGGTGTTACAGCAGGGGCCTCTGCGCCTGAACTTTTGGTGCAGCAGGTGGTGGCTAGACTTCAGGAGTGGGGGTGTAATGTGCCGGCGGAGTTGGAAGGTACATTGGAAAATATTGTTTTTTCTATGCCAAAAGAACTTAAAATAGTTTCCGTTTAATTTGTCAATTTAGACAGATTGTTTATTTTCGACTTGTCTCTATTAACTAAGGAAGTATATTGAATTGACGGAGGCCTCGGGGTGAGGCCGTGATTTTGAGGCTAGGGAGAGGCTGATGGGTAAGCGTAAGGGATTTACGTTAGTAGAGATGTTAGTGACCGTTGCCATTGTCGGGGTACTACTTACAATATCGGTTCCATCCTTTGTATCTCACATTCAGAAAGCGAGCCGTGCCGAAGCTGCTGCAAAAATTTTAGAGCTCGCCGCCGCCCTCACTAAAGTTAAAGTCACAACGATGAGCTATCGCTTGGCTGAGGGGGAAGATAATGATTCAAAAGACTATCAGATTAGAGTCAGTCTGGATGATGATAGCGGATATATCATCAAGGCGACTCCCATTGGAAGTCAATCTAATGATCAATGCGGTGAAATGCTATATTACGCTGGTGGGCTGTGGGAATTCGAGAACGGGTTTAGTTACGACGACTGCGTTGGTTAGTTCTTATGAAACGTCATGGGGGCTGGGCCTTTATTGAAGTGCTGATTGCTATACTTGTTCTTGGTGTTGGTAGTGCCGGATTGGTTGCGATACAAATACAAACATTGTCCGTGGCCAACGATGCTTACTATCGAAGTCAGGCGCTCGGTATTGCTCAGGATATTATCGAACGTATTAAAGCCAACCCTCGTGGTTGGCCTTCTTTATACGATGGCCAAGAATGGAAGGGGGAGGATAAGGTAAGTAAACCTCCGTGCTATCAGCGAACTCTACCTAAAGCAAAAATGTCAGGCTGCACAAGTGCAAAGGAAATTTCAAATTTTGATCATTTTGAAATAAGTCAACTGTTGTCCGTGTCGTTACCCGATGCAACAGTGTTTATTCGCCTAGGCTGCGACGGGGCAAAAATGATTTCCTGCGTCGTCATCTCTTGGGGGGGAATGCGCGTGTCGAGTTGTGATGTGAGTCCGTCAAGCATGGCTCAAGTGAAAGAGCATCGCTGTATGTCCATGAGATTCGTTGGTTTTAGTCAATAAACATATCTTGCCAAGGAAGGTGGAGTTGTGTGGGATTACCGGAAGCAATCGGGCGTTACGCTGGTTGAACTAATTGTTGCTTTAGGACTTGGGGTCGTTGTTTCTTGCATCGCAATACAGCTCTATCTGGTTCACAGTGGCGTCTTACATATATCAAAATCATTGTCTCAAATACAGGAGCAAGGTCGTTACGCTCAGCAGCTATTGAGTGCCCAATTAAAAATGTCGGGGTATGGCAATGCAGCAAGTTCTCTCGCGCCTTTTTATTTTTCGAAACGATCTGATGGTGTCAACAATGACGTGTTAGGCATTCAGATGTTGAAAGATGGTAGTGATTGCATGGGAGGGATCTTGGATGATAGGGCTGGAGTCTTATGGAAGCAGTTCTATGTTAAAGATCAGACCTTACTTTGCAAAGATAGTGACGGTATTAGCGCGCCAGTTATCCAAAACGTGGAAGCATTTCAAATTGTATATGGTGTGGATTTAGACGATTCTATCGCCACGGATGATGGGTTTGGTAGTGCTGATGTGTACGTCGACGGAAGTGCTCTTTTGGGTGATGCCTCTGTAAATGTCGTCAGTGTTCGTGTTTCTTTAACACTCAAAAGCGATAGTAAGGTAGCGTTTAGAACGGACGAGCAGCCTCAGGAACGCGTATGGGTCTTAACCCAGTACATCCCTAACCGTTTTTCTGTAAGTACGGATGGATATCTGAGGCGGTTGTTTATAGGGACAACAAGCTTACGAAATCAACATCATCGCTTCAGTATCGAATGATATTTTCTTAATTTAACGGTGGAAGGGATATGGGCAATCGATTTAATACCAAAGGTTCTGTAATGCTTGTCGTTGTTGTGTTGTTAGCGTCCCTTAACTGGTTGGCGATTTCATCACTAAATGGTGGGGTGTATCATTTGAAAATGATAGGTAATTCCACTCTGGATAGTTTTGCGCTGCAAGCCGCAGAGTCATCTATCAATAGTGTGTTGAATGAGGCGAGTGGTGTGGCAGCTAAGAGAAGTTTTCTCTCGACTGCGATGACCGGCGGTATACAGGTAAATTGTTTACAGGCAGGAGGCTTATCGATAGAGGAAGGTTATTGTACTGCGGAGGATTTCTTTGTTAGACCACAAAACGAAAGTGGAGGTGATTTTGAGCTACAGTCTTTCGCTATTACAGTCAAAAAAGGCGTGTTGCCAGTACCTGGGTATGATGTGGGTGTAGTCTCCTTTCACGTATTTGAGACCATTGGTATTGCTGCCTCACATGACGGAAGGCATGCTTATGGATACGCTAATTCGCAACGCTGGAAACGATTGGGTGCGGCGGGAATTTTTGAGGGTGAGCATTAATGGAACGACTTTTGTGTAGGGTTTTGAGTAATGGACTGCTGTTTTTAATCGCAGCGTACAGTCTTATCGGATTTTCTTACGCTGATGATAGTGAGGTCTATTATAGTCAAAATAATGATATGCCTGTTGAAGTGTTAATTGTGATGGGTCGGATGAAGGAGCCAGAATCAAGTAAGGTGTTAGCAGGCCTGATTGATGCGCTTGGTAATGACGATGTTTTTCCTGACCATGTTTTAGTGGGTTTGGCTAAGTTCAATAAGCAAGGCATAGCCGTAATTAGAAAGCCCAAGGAGTTATCGTATTTGTATTCACGGCCTGATGAGATAAGTGACTTGGGGATGCAAAGAGTGACTCAGCGTAACTTGTTGCGTGAAGAACTTCGGGATATGCGATGGCAGTACGCCGATACGATCTTGTATGGCCTGTTAGAAATATTTCAATGGGTGTCTTCAGGTGAGCTTCTGTTTTCAGATAGAAAATTGTTGGAATCAGATAGGGTAGTTACTCAGAGTTTACTAAAGGCAGGGAGTTCACAAGTGCACCGGAGTAAAGAGTGCTTAAAAAAAATAGTAGAAAATGGTATTAGTGGTAATTATCACTCTTCTTGTTTATCTGAAAGGATTATGTCCTTGGGTAAAGGTTCAGTTAGCTATGATGGTCGTGCTAACAACGATGGCGTTGAGTGTGAACGTTCTGAAGTGCAGAGGCATATTATATTTATTTCTGCTGGAGGTCAGGAGATCCAATCGGCAAAGCTTCGTATCAAAGGAGGGAGTGTGGGCGAGAGGGTTAATGATTCAATTGCAGCCACGTTCGGTAATAGCGGTGTTTGCCAATCTACGGCGGAAATCAACGACGGATCTGTTGCAGATAGATCAGCATTCGATATGTCGCAGGAGAGTGAGTTTTGGCAATGTGGGGAATCTTTAGTCGCCACGCTGCAACACAACTATTCAACGTTGACCCATGTGCTCTTGTTCGGGGCTGTAAACGAAGTGCCTCTGAATCGTATTGCCGAACAAGGGGGGGGAGTGTTTGTTCAACATGACCCCGACGCAACAAGTGCCTCAGTTTTTATTAGGGAAAAATTATCTGAAATCATGCGGAGCCAAAATGTTGCTACGCAATCTTTGATGTCTTCGGTAGCCGTACCGCTCGATTATTTGGATCCGTTTGTCCATCAAAACAGTATCTATTATTCACTAATTCAACCGTCTCAAAGTTCATTCTGGTACGGCAACCTGAAACGTTACGAGTTGAGCTTGGGTGACGGTGATACGTTAAAACAGTTGAGCTATTCTTCAAAAGGGCAATCTAAACTTGCGGTTATCGATTGTGGCGTTTTAAACGATATTGGGGTGGGCTCTTGTTTGGCCCATGGTCGAAGTAATTATCTGCGAGCGCGCAGTTGGTGGAATGAAGCTGGTCTTGCCGATGGAAATATCGTCACAAAGGGAGGTGCTGCGGTACAACAAGCGGCGCTAGGTCAGCGGAACGTGTTTGTGCAAACGTCTCTTAATGATGCACAGTCTCTGCGGGGAATTCATCCTGATTTTCTTGACTTAGACAGTACAAAGGTTAATAGCGCTCTCTATATACTGCGAGAGAAGCTGCTAGAAACTATGCTCGGTGAATCACCCCGAGAGAATCGTTGGTTGACGTTATCTAAAAAGGTTAAGGATCAGGTTCGTTCGCAAATAGCGTGGTTGTTGGGGCACGATGTTTCTGGGCGAGAAGGGGCGCTGGTAGGTAAGGAATATGATCAGCTAGCGAAGCATCCGGGAGAAAGTTGGGCTCCAGAATTACCAAAGAATAAAGCCTTTTCACGTCAATATTATGGAGCCTCACTGCACTCTCGCCCACTTATCGTCAATTACGATCATCGGTCCAGTGCCCAAATGCAGGAAGTTGTGTTTGTGACTACTAGTGATGGCTTTATGCGTGCGGTTGATACGGCGACGGGGGAAGAGCTATCGTCTTTTTTTCCGATGAGCCTACTTAAGAATATCGATCAGTATGTGCAACGGCCGGTTGGCAAATTGGCGCAAGGTATTGATGGTATTTGGACAGTTTGGCGGCATGATGGAGATAATGATGGTGTGATTAGCGCGGGTTCCACCGTTGATTTTGTCTATCTTTACGGTGGTATGCGTCGAGGTGGACGGGATGTGTTAGCAATTGATGTGACTGACCCTCGGAATCCACAGCTACTTTTTAATCTTAAACCGGGGCAGAGCAAACCGCTGGAGAGCATCGGGCAGATTTGGTCGGAGCCTACTTTAGCCAGAGTGCGACTACCGAATGTAGGGCAGCCCGTTACGGTGCTTCTGTTGGGCGGCGGTTATGATCAGCGCTATGATGATCCAAAAAAAATAGAACGTAGAGATGATACGGGTCAGCGTTGTAACCGCGAGTCAGTACAATGTGGAAACCAAATATATATGGTTCTTGCCCAGAAGAAAGCGGGGCCACATCGTGCTGGTGACGTGTTGTGGTGGAGTTCAAATACCCCCCTGAGTAATTTCGTCAATATGGATATGAGGGATAGTATCGTTGGCAAAATACGTAGCCTCGATCGGGATGGTGATGGTCTGTTGGATGCGTTCTATGCAGTTGATATACGAGGCAGAATATTCGAATATTCCTTTGACGGAGGTAGCGGAGCGTCATCGAATGCGAGCGTTAAGATTGAAAGTCGCTTGGTCGCGGTTCTGGGTGGCGAAAGTCGCCTAAGCTCCGGCAAACTGAATCGTTTTTTTTATGACGGCCCTAGCCTTAGTATTGGTCAAGATGATTTCGGGGAATATACTCTTATCAGTGTCGGTTCTGGTTGGCGTGCAAGCCCTAGCGATACAAGCATGCACGATGGACTATTTGTAGTAAAAGATCGGCACGAAGAAGGGCGTGACAAACCTATCTTAGCGGAGAGTTTAGCGGTCAGAAATAATCTACAGTTGTCACAAAAAAAGCTGTTGCAGGGTTTTCGATTGCTTCTTGATGGGCGGGGAGAAAAAGTGTTTGGTTCGCCTGTTGTGCTTGATGGGAAGGTCTTTTTTTCGAGTTATACGCCTAATACCGGAGTATCCTCCGTCTGTGATGGGCGAGCCAAGGTTGCTTTGTACGGTGTTGATATTGATACGGGGTTCGGGGTGTTTGATTCACAGGGAAGCATCGTTGCCCCGAGCATCGACGCGTCGCCAGTAGTGCATGATTTACCATTATCAGGGTTAGGGGCGATCCGTAGTGCTATTGTGGGCAACTCCCTACATTTGTTCGCGGGGTCGCTACGTGTGGGCGAAATAGCAATGCCGCCGAATCTTGTGCACAAAATTTCATGGCGCCAGGTCGACCGCGGTCGACATGTTTATGAGGCGTATGCAAAGGAAGGTATGTAGATCTGCATTAATAGGTAAAGTTACTCTTACAGGGAGCGGTTGGGTCAAATGGTGTTGATTGCGCTCGGACTCTACCCATCTGGCTGATGAGTAGGCGAATAGATGAGGTGCTTTGCGAATTGTTGGGACAGGCAATGACGCTGCCCATTCGGCCTTTTAGTGTGCCTAAAGGGCTGTAAGTAAAGTAAGGTTGATTACTGTGTAAAGTTGCATAGGATGTGCTTGGTTGAAAAGCTAATATCTCTTCGTCTAGGGATATTTTTCTATTATGATCATTGTCAACAAATGCCATGATACCGTTTTGCCATGTTGATTCGCATTTTGTTCCGTTGGTGCTGGGACAAATTGTGATATATCGCCCCCTATCTATTGCGACACTTCGTGCTAGCTGGAATAGATCGAATGTGGTGTCGGCTTTGCTATCAACCTGAGATCGTGCAATCAGGCTACCGAATGATGGGGCCGCAAAGGAAAAAATGGCAGACATAATGCAGAGTACCGCTAGAATCTCCAGGAGGGAGAATCCATTGGTTGGTGTGTTCGGTTTCATCATACATCCTTGTTGATGGTTTGGTGTCGAATATATTGGGGTGAGCGAGCTAATGCTTCATAAATAGCTGTTGTATAAAGACACGATGAAAGTAAAGGTTGTTCAATTTATTCATCCTTGTCCAACCCTAATTTCTTCAATCTATATCGTAATGATCGAAATGTCATCCCTAGCTTTTTCGCAGCAGCGGTTCTGTTCCAACGGGTTTCGTCAAGGGCTTTGAGGATTGCGTGTTTCTCGATGTCTGTTAAATACTCTTCTAATGAATCGCCGATAGAGACATCTAAAAGCTCGCTGTCGTTGAGCGATAGCGCTTCGGTTGGTGTTGCCTGAGTATCTTGAGGCAATTGTAGATTCTCAGGTGTAATTGTATCGTCGTCGCATAGTGTTGTGGCTCGCTCAAGAATGTTTTCGAGTTCGCGAATATTTCCAGGGAAGTTGTATTCTGAGAGTGCAGCCATCGCATGTTCAGTGAGTTCTATGCGGTCTATTTTCCATTCCTTAGCAAGGTCTTCTAAGATATGATTGGTTAACAGTGGAACATCCTCTTTTCTGTTCCTTAAGGGCGGCACATTTATTTGTATGACATTGATGCGATAAAATAAATCTTGCCTAAAGCTGCCGTCTTCAACTAGCTTTTCTAAATTCTTATGAGTGGCACACAGAATGCGGATGTCTGTTGCAATTTCCTTTTGGGTTCCAACCGGTCTTACCGCTTTTTCTTGAATTGCTCGTAGTAGTTTTACTTGCATGTGTATTGGGAGGTCAGCGACTTCATCTAAAAATAGCGTGCCGCCCTTGGCTGCTTGAAATAACCCATTTTTATCTTCGAAAGCACCCGTGAAGCTGCCTTTCTTATGCCCGAAAAATTCACTTTCCATGAGTTCGTCTGGAATTGCCCCACAATTGACGGGAACGAAAGGCCCGTTGGCCCTAGCACCAAGCTCGTGGATTTGACGAGCTACAAGTTCTTTGCCACTACCCGATTCACCACAAATATAAACCGGTGCCTGGCTTCTGGCGAGTTTGGATATTTGCTGGTGTAGCTTGCGTACCGCACTGGATTCTCCTCGTATAGGGGAGGTATGGCTGCTAGGTTTTTCCAGGTTGTTACATTTGCTCTTCAATTTTATAGCGGTCGCTATTAAGTCGCGCAGCCGTTGTAAGTCGACAGGTTTTGACACAAAGTCGAAAGCACCAGCCTTTAATGCAGAAACGGCTGTTTCCATACTTCCGTAGGCGGTTAATACAGCGACAGGCATGTTGGGGCGGTGTTGTTGAACATATTTTACTAACTCAATGCCGTTCCCATCGGGCAGATTCATGTCGGTAATGCATAAATCGAACTCGCCTGATTGTATTAGCTCGTGGGCTTGTTTTAAGTCAGCAGCCAGGGATGCCTTGATGTCCATACGCGACAAAGTGAGGTTAAGTAGTTCTCTTATATCGGGTTCGTCGTCAATAATAAGTGCGTGATGTGTTGTCATGGTTATAACGCCGTTTGTCTTCCTGGGTGTGAAAAAGTAATTCGAAAGCAACTACCTGTGGTGATGGGGATGTAATCCAGTCGTGCTTGGTTTGCTTCGCACAACTCTTTTGAGATATATAACCCTAATCCTGTACCTGTTTTATCTGTGGTGTAAAAAGGTTCAAATATTTTTGACGCGGTGTCTTCGGGAATGCCGGGCCCTTTATCAATAATTTCGACGTAGGGTTGCTCTGTCTGTAATGATATATCAGCGACGACCCAAAGCTCTCTTTTACCTGTTTGTTTCTCGTTATAGCGAAGACCATTGATAAACAGGTTGCTAAGCACTTGTTGGATTTGGCTGGGGTCGGCTCTGCACTCTGTCGCAGTTCGGGTACTTTGGAAATGAATGTCTGCTGGGGATGAAAGAGTGTGAGCGAATTCATCAATAAACTCAGAGAGCCATTGATGTAGGTTTATTATCTGCGGTTGCGCTGGATTGCGTCTAGAAAGCTGCAGTACGTTCTCAATGACTTTGTTCATGCGTTGAGAGTGTTGTTGGATAATCTCTGTCAGTCTAACGTCTTCGCTGGCAAGCTCGGGCGACTCATGAAGAAGTTGGGCTGCATGACTTATTGCTCCTAAAGGGTTGCGTATTTCGTGTGCAATACTTGCAGTAAGTCCACCTAGGGATGCTAATTTAAGTTGTTGGGCTTGCTGTGCCATACGGGTGTTATCGTCAACAAAAATAAGTACCTCTGAGTCCGCTCCGGATTTTAGGAGAGTGAAATTGGTCTGTACTTCTGGTCCGCTTATTGACGCTTTAAAAGGAGGGCTTCGATAGTGGTTGCTTTCCTTCCACTGCAAAAGGTGCTCGGACAGTTCCGGTGATAGATTTTCGATATGAGTGTGAGACTGGATTTCTGGCATCCCCAGTAGCCTCCAACACGCATCGTTAATCATTAATACTTGGTAGTTACTGTCAACCACAACAATACCTGTGCGCATACGCTGAATGATATGTTTGTTGAGCTCTTCCAGATTGGCAACTTCTATTGCTCGGCTGCTGGCTAAGGCTTCACTTTCTCTCAGCCGATTGGCTAATTGCTGCGCTATTATGGCAGTGAGGAAGCATGCGATACCTAAAAAACCACTTTGTAGAAAATCTTCACTATTAAGGTGTTGAGTGGTGATGGCTTGTTCGATATTCCTGAAGAAAATCGCCCACGTCGCCATCGCCGCAAATAGTAGTGATAGGCGACCAACCACCAATATACTTCCTGCAGCAACAGTGACGATCAGCAGTATCGATAGATTGCTACCCTCCGGGCTATTAATGAACTCTAGTAAAGCGACACAAACTACGTCAACGGCCACAATAAGGAAGACTTGAAGCTTGCCTATTTCTGCGACCTTTCGGGTCGCAATACATTGGTAACAGCATAATACGATATAGCCAATGGTTGTACCGAGGACGAACCATTGACTTTCTGAGGGTAGGTGCTGTGTAGATGGCGATAGTAGGTAGAGTGTAAGCAAGGAAATGGAAAGGATTAGCCTATAAAAAAGATAGATCCTTAGGGTTTTCCATTCTCGCTCTAATGGTGACATCGTATTGGTTGTGTGGGTGGTGTTCAACGGTATGCGCCTGTTTGATTCTAGTCTACATAAGCATAGCAACGTATCGCAATCATACGGGCTTGTCAGTGATCTTGATCTTCGAGGTAAGATCTTTTGTGCTCATTACAACAAAAATGCAGCGTTTGATAGGTTTGAGCCTCAGCAACAGGTAGGTGAACACCACATTGCGCGCATCTTTTCATCGATTCATCGACAACAGCCGGTGGTGTGCTTTTATCCGCAACGCTGTTTTTGTTCTTGCCGCGCTTAACTAATGTCACAACAACCAGAATCAACACGATAAGTGTTATTAGTTTTATAAACATAGAAAGTCCAAAATATAGTTAAAAATCCTTGGGTTAGTCTAATTCTAACCTAAGCTTCAAAACTTGTAGAGGAATCTGCACGCAATTTTGCTTTGCTTATCTTTGCCTTCTTCAGGTATTTCGACCAAAATACGCCATCGTTTTAGGCAGATCGCCTTTTGGTAAAAAATAAGAGTCAAATATCCATGAAAAACAAGGGTTTGCAAATTGTTGCAGCACAGCTGAATTTTCTTGTGGGAGATATTCAGGGAAATACACAGAAAATTATCGATGCGGCTAGTGAAGCAGCAGATAACTATGCGGCGGATGCCATCGTTTTTCCTGAATTGACGTTAACGGGCTATCCCCCTGAGGACCTCTTGCTCAGGCCTAGCATAAAAAATAGAGTAGAAGACGCATTGGAGCGGTTATTGAAGGAGCTTCCTTCGGCATTAACCGTTGTAATAGGCTATCCAAAATTGGTTGATGGCACGTTATATAACGCTGCTGGTGCTATTGTGGGTGGGGAGATTGTTGCCGAGTATTTTAAGCAGGAACTACCAAATTATCAGGTCTTTGATGAAAAGCGCTACTTTACTTCAGGTACAGAGCCTTGCTGTTTAATGATTGGTGATGTGAAAGCAGCAATCACTATTTGCGAGGACATCTGGCATCCTGGCCCGATGGCTCAAGCACAATCTGAAGGCGCTCAGATAATGCTTAACCTTAACGCCTCTCCATTTCATGGCAATAAACCCCAAGAAAGACGAAAGTTACTGGCAGAGAGATCGCTATCGGCCAAAATGCCCATCGTCTATGTGAACTTAGTGGGTGGTCAGGATGAACTTGTATTTGATGGTGGGTCAATGGTGGTCGATAGTTTGGGGCAGTGCGTGATGAAGGCCGACACGTATAAGGAGGGCTTATACTCTTTTGATTTTCAGGTAGAAGAGGGCATCCCTGTACCGATCCGACAGGCAATATCGAAAGATGCTGACATCGAAGCGAGTGTGTATGACGCGTTGGTTCTCGGGGTGAAAGACTATGTTAATAAGAATGGCTTTAAAGGGGCTGTACTCGGTTTGTCTGGCGGCATTGATTCAGCGTTAACGCTTGCGGTAGCGGTGGATGCATTGGGCGCAGACAGAGTAGAGGCTATCATGATGCCATTCCGATATACCTCGCAGATGAGTTTAGAAGACGCGGAAAAGGAAGCTCGAATCTTAGGAGTGGAATACCAGATCAAGCCCATCGAACCTATGTACGACGCTTTCATTGATGCGCTGAAGGTTGACTTCGAGGGCACAACAAGGGATGCCACAGAAGAGAATCTCCAGGCTCGCTGTCGAGGTGTGCTATTGATGGCTGTTTCTAACAAACGTGGTTTTATTGTGCTAACGACGGGTAACAAGAGTGAGATGGCTGTTGGCTATTCTACGTTGTACGGAGATATGGCTGGTGGCTTTGACGTGCTAAAAGACGTACCAAAAACGTTAGTATTTCGTTTATGCGAATACAGGAACCAACTGACACCTGATAACCCGCCAATCCCCCAGCGCGTCATTGATCGACCGCCATCTGCAGAGTTGTCTCCAGATCAGAAAGACGAAGATTCATTGCCTCCGTACCCTGTATTGGATGAAATTTTGCGTTTATATGTCGAGAACGACTGTAGCCTTGCCGCTATTGTAGCTGAAGGCTTTGATAAAGAAATAGTGAAGCATGTGATTCGCTTAGTGGATCTTAATGAATACAAACGCCGACAAGCGCCAATTGGCGTAAGAATAACGGCAAGGGGATTTGGTCGAGATCGACGTTACCCCATCACTTGCCGCTGGCCGGCTGGAAATTAGTCCAGCAAGCCAAATGTGATGACGTTTAATAACGTGGTTTTTTGTCTTTTTTGCGGCGAGTAATCTAATTTACCCGCGTCATTAAGCCCATCATATTGGGGGAAGTTGTAAGCGAGGGTTTGTTCTGCCGTGTTGGCTAGCTCCGGTAACCCAAGCTCACGATAGGTTTTGGTCATGATTGCCAACGCCTCAGGTAAAGAAGGGGTTCGATCGTAGTTCTGAACGATGAACGTTGCTCGTTTTACTGCAGCGATGTAGGCACCCCGTGAAATATAAAACTTAGCGGCTTTAAGCTCGTAGGCCGCAAGTAGGTTTCGCAAATAAATCATGCGCTGGCGTGCATCTTCTGCGTATTCACTGCTAGGGAATCGGTTGATAAGGCGATTAAAGTCGTCAAAGGATTCGCGAGCAGGCCCCATGTCTCGTTCTGAGAAGTCGGTGGGGATAAAACGTTCAACCAGGCCTCTATCAACACTATATGACGCTAACCCCTTCATATAATAGGCATAATCTAGATCGGGGTGGTCAGGATGGAGTCGAATAAAGCGCTCTGCGGTAATTGCAGATGATTCAAAATCAATGGTGCGATAGTAACAATAGACCAATTCCAGTTGAGCCTGATCAGCATAGCGGCCAAACGGGTAGCGGGATTCTAACGATTGTAGTTTTTCGATTGCTAGTAAGAAGCGGTTGTTGGCCATTGCGGCTTGGGCGTCTTCGTAGTACTGCTTTTCAGTGAGCTGTTCTTTTTTTTCCGGAGTGGAAGAGCAAGCTGCAAGAGAAAGGGCTAGCAATAGGGTGATAACCCCACGTTTAGTAATGAGAATGACTTGGTTCATTGGGTATCCACAACGCGGTTTATAGGTTTTTTTCCGATTACGGTAAAATGTACAGTGCTAATACGTAAAGAAATTAACAATCAGGACCTTCGACAGCGCTAATTCCTATCAGTTCAGAGGATAAGCAATCTACACTAGAACGTATCTGAGGTAAAATAGAACCGTAATATAGACCTGCTGCGCGTGGTAGGGTATGAACATAAGCGTTATTGGATAGAAAATGTATGACCGAAAAAATAGAATTGACGGAAATGGTGCCGGACGAAATGGACGGCAAGCGATTTGACCAAATAGCAGCGAAATTGTTTACCGATTTTTCTCGAGCTCGTCTGCAGGAATGGATTAAATCTGGCAACCTAACGGTTGGTGGGCGTGAGCGAAAAACCAAAGACAAATTGATGGGGGGCGAGTTGCTAACTCTCCAAGCAGAGTTGGTGGGTGATGAGAGCTACGAACCACAAGATATTCCGCTAGATATTGTTTACGAAGACGACACCCTGATGGTGATTAACAAACCAGCAGGGCTTGTTGTGCACCCAGCTGCGGGTAACCGAGATAGGACGCTATTGAACGGTTTGCTTTATCATGACGAAAACTTAGCGGCTTTGCCTAGAGCAGGTATTGTCCATCGTATCGATAAAGATACGACAGGTTTGTTGGTGATCGCCAAAACCTTAAAGGCGCACCATAGTTTAGTTAAGCAATTACAGAAAAAAACCGTATTTCGTGAATATGAAGCTATTGCTGCGGGTGTTCTAACGGGGGGGGCTACAGTGGAAGAGCCGATTGGCCGTCACCCTACGCAGAGAGTCAAAATGGCAGTGGTTGAAGGTGGGAAAGATGCCGTTACTCATTTTCGGGTCATTGAACGTTTTCGTTCTCATACTCATATTCGTGTGCAATTAGAAACAGGAAGGACTCACCAAATCCGAGTACATTTGGCTCATCTGCGTAACCCGCTATTAGGTGATCAATTGTATGGTCGAATGCGACTACCCAAAGGAGCCGACGAAACGTTATTGGAAGCGATACACGGTTTTCCTCGGCAAGCACTGCATGCTAGAACGCTTGGGCTTGTTCACCCTGAAACCGGGGAAGACATGGAATGGACGACGGACTTGCCGGAGGATCTTGCAGCAATGTTAGCGTTGCTTCGTGAGGATGCCGAACAACACAGATGATCTCTCCGAATCAGCCGCCACTTAAGCAATTACTCTCTCACTGGGTTGCGCCTGAGTGGCCTGCTGCCCCTCATGTTAGAGCCTATGTATCCACACGTGCGGGTGATGTTAACAGCCCGCCTTTTGATGGGTTTAATACCGCTGATCACGTTGGGGATAATATTGCACAGGTTGAGGCTAATCGAGAACAGTTACAAACGTATTTCCAGTGGCGAGCCCCTGTTCGGTGGATTAATCAAACTCACAGTGTAGTGGTAGAGGATTTATCCCAGCCGATGTTGGCTGAGTCGGATGCGGTAACTTCAGATCAGGTTGGCGCCGTTTGTCTCGTTCATACAGCCGATTGTTTACCAGTATTTTTTACCGATAAAGACGGTGTTAGGGTTGCGCTTGCACATGCTGGTTGGCGCGGATTACTGAATGGAGTGTTAGAAAATACGCTCGCCTGTTTTTTACCTGACGACGAAGTGTATGCGTGGCTTGGCCCCGCCATTGGTCCACATCATTTCGAAGTAGGAGAGGAAGTACGTGAGTTGTTTGTTGCCCATGATGCTAGGGCAGCTCTAGCTTTTGGTCCGAGTAATGAAGGCAAGTATCTTTGCGACCTCTATTTTATTGCACGATTGCGTTTATCAATTAATCCACGTTGTAGGGTCTTTGGCGGTGAGCTATGCAGTTATGGTGATGATCGGTTTTTCTCCTACAGGCAGCAACCACAAACAGGACGGATGTTATCGATGATATGGCTCGATAATCGCTAAATATCACGCCCTATCTTTGATGCAGCTCCTTGAATTCGCCGCTTTTGCACCAATAATTATACTGTTCATATCCAGGTTTTCCTGTTTATCAGCGTTGGTTTTATCCGTGGAAGGTAGGTAGAAGTCACAGGAGTTGTTGATGCGAATAGATCGATTGACCAGTAAATTACAGATCGCCCTTTCTGATGCTCAATCGGTTGCGATTGGCAAAGATCATAATGTGATCGAGCCAGCACATCTGCTTATTGCCATGCTAGATGACGCATCTTCTGGAGTGAAACCTTTACTTATACAGGCTGGAGTAGATGTTGGGAGGTTACGTGAGGAGCTCTCTATTGCTTTGGATAGCCTGCCTCAAATAGCCAACCCTGACGGTAATATTCAACTATCCAATGAAATGGTTAGGGTTCTTAATGTTGCTGATAAAAATGCCCAATTGAAGGGGGACCAGTTTATAT
Organism: Gammaproteobacteria bacterium 45_16_T64; assembly: GCA_002162955.1. Taxonomy (GTDB): domain Bacteria; phylum Pseudomonadota; class Gammaproteobacteria; order Pseudomonadales; family Ketobacteraceae; genus 42-54-T18. Next base: position 7,825 of record MABD01000019.1, on the reverse strand, counting down.
CCTCTGAAATGGTGATTTTGGCATTTGCGGAAGAAAAAGCAGCGGTGGGGGTAACCTTCAAAAAACTAGGTGTTTCGAAGAAGGATCTTGAGGTCGCTATCGAATCGATTCGGGGTGGAGAATCAGTGAAGGATCAAAACGCAGAAGATTGCCGGCAAGCATTAGATAAATATACTGTGGACTTAACCGCACTTGCTAGCGCGGGTAAATTGGACCCAGTCATCGGTCGAGATGACGAGATACGGCGTACTATTCAAGTGTTGCAGCGGCGTACGAAGAATAACCCTGTATTAATAGGGGAGCCTGGGGTTGGTAAAACAGCCATTGTTGAGGGGCTGGCCCAGCGCATCATTAATGGAGAGGTACCAGAAGGCCTCAAACACAAACTTGTATTATCGCTGGACATGGGGTCACTACTGGCTGGTGCAAAGTACCGTGGTGAGTTCGAGGAGCGGTTAAAAACAGTATTGAGTGAATTATCGAAACAGGAAGGTAGCATCATATTATTTATTGATGAATTGCATACCATGGTTGGCGCAGGCAAGAGCGACGGGGCGCTGGATGCCGGTAACATGTTAAAGCCGGCCCTCGCCAGGGGAGAGCTGCATTGTGTGGGAGCTACAACGTTGGATGAGTATCGTCAGTACGTTGAAAAAGACGCGGCATTAGAGCGTCGCTTTCAGAAAGTTCAGGTTGATCAACCTAGCGTTGAAGATACCATCGCCATTTTGCGTGGCCTTAAAGAGCGCTATGAGTTACACCATGGCGTAGATATCACAGATCCGGCCATTGTGGAGGCTGCAAAGCTATCTCATCGTTACATCTCCGACAGGCAGTTACCTGATAAAGCCATTGATTTGGTTGATGAGGCTGCGAGTCGAATTCGTATGGAAATGGATTCCAAGCCAGAAGCAATGGACAAGTTAGAGCGACGTCTCATTCAATTAAAAATAGAGCAAGAGGCACTCAAAAAAGAAAGTGACCAGGCCTCAAAAAAGCGTCTGCAGAAACTCAGCGGTGAAGTGGCAATTCTAGAACGGGAATTTGCCGATTTGGATGAAGTCTGGGCCTCTGAGAAGGCTGCATTACATGGCAGCCAAAAAATAAAAGAAGAATTGGAAAAAGCGCGTTTGGATATGGATACCGCGCGGCGAGCAGGGGACCTGACAAAAATGTCAGAACTTCAATATGGCAGAATCCCTGATTTAGAAAAACAACTAGATCGAGCCGCTCAAGCTGAAATGATGGAAATGCGCCTATTGCGAAATAAGGTTACCACAGAAGAAATAGCGGAGGTGGTGTCAAAATGGACAGGCATTCCCGTTAGCAAAATGTTAGAAGGAGAAAAAGACAAATTGTTGCGGATGGAGTCATCGCTTCATGAGCGAGTGATCGGCCAACAAGAAGCAGTCGCGGCGGTATCAAATGCCGTGCGGCGATCAAGGGCCGGTTTGTCTGATCCTAAAAGGCCCAACGGATCGTTTCTCTTTTTGGGGCCAACTGGGGTAGGAAAAACCGAGTTATGCAAAGCATTAGCATCATTTTTATTTGATACAGAAGACGCGACAATACGAGTCGATATGTCGGAGTTTATGGAAAAGCATTCTGTGGCGCGGTTGATTGGTGCGCCACCGGGCTATGTCGGTTATGAAGATGGTGGGTATTTAACTGAGCTGGTTCGTCGCAAACCGTATTCCGTCATTTTACTGGACGAAGTCGAAAAGGCTCACCCTGATGTATTCAATATATTACTGCAAGTATTGGAAGATGGTCGCCTAACCGATGGTCAAGGTAGAACCGTTGATTTCAGAAATTGTGTATTGGTGATGACCTCCAATTTAGGCTCTGACGTGATTCAAACAATGGCTTCAGAGGAGGAATATGAGAAGATGAGAGGTGCGGTTATGGGGGCGGTGGGAATGCACTTTCGACCGGAGTTTATTAATCGTATAGATGAGTTAGTGGTATTCCACCCCTTGAGTTCTGATCACCTTAAGGGCGTTGCGAAGATACAGCTGCAGCAACTTGAAGCTCGATTGATGGAGCGTGATTTACGCTTGTCGTTGACTGATGATGCTCTGAATTATTTGACCGAAGTGGGCTTTGATCCCGTATATGGCGCTAGGCCACTTAGAAGGGCGATCCAAAAGAACATTGAAGATCCACTTGCTCAGCAGATTCTCGGGGGCAAGTATTTACCTGGTGCCGTAATAAAAGGCGTACTTAAAAAGGGAGAGATCTGTTTTGATAGCTGATGATGTCGTAGATGACTGCGACTTCATCAGCTATCACAAGCTTACTTGCAGTATTCCGCGATGTAACTTTCGGCTGCTTGCATTTTTGTCTTTTTGGCTTCTGCAGATAGAATGATCACTTCACCTTCAGCGTTTTTTCCCCGTATGCGATTGTTCTGTGTCATTAGCAGTAGATTTTTCTTATAAATGGCACAATTTTCGAGATTAGCCTCATTCTGCTTTTTCTCGGCCTCTTCTTTTGCTGTATTGGAAGACTCTGTTTTGTTCTCAAGTTGCTCTGTGCGAGCGTTTATCTTCGATTGAGCTACGTCTGCACCACTGGGGGTTGAGGCATCCACGCGGACTCTAATGGCATTGTTGATAAATTGCTTTGGTGGCTGGGAGCCATAATGCGTCACACCTCGGTCATCGGTCCATTTGTAATAATCCTGAGCTTGAATTTGTCCGGTAAATAATAAACCGGTAAGAAGCAGGGCGAGGGCCAAGATCATCGTAGTTTTTTGATCTTTCACAGTAAGGGTCCTTAGATAAGAAGCGGAATGTAATACAAGTGTAGAATATAACGCCATACAGTGCGAAAACGTAGCTTTCACCGCTCATAGTGTGACATATGCTGACAAAGCATCGCCAACCCGCAGAATTACTTGCGCAACCCCAGTGGATATAGTAGGCGGAAGAGGTTTTCGGTTGACATAATATGAGTTTCTGGCAACATACACGGCTCACCGTGGTGGGTGCTGTGATTTCTTCAGACAACCTAATGGAATCCAGCGCTAGAGTGGGAATAAGCAGACCTTTGGAGGTAAAGCCTCCATATCATTATTCCTTCTTGATCAATCATGTGCCCAAAGCACGTGAGGTGGAAATTGCCCCAAACCTCGCTTTTTCCGCCACTGCTAGCTCTAAACCCACAAACTGGGCGTGCTGTGCCCTAAAAACATGCTAGCAATGCGTTTGTGTCTATCTTACAGCATGCAGACGTGAATTTATTGGTTTGAATTGTTAAACGCCAACCCGTAATGCTGAGCGCTACGGGTTGCTCTGGTTTAACTGAGGCGTAGAAAAGTGGAATTATTATCAGGTGCAGAAATGCTTATTCGTTCTTTAAAGGACGAAGGAGTAGATACCATATTCGGCTACCCAGGTGGAGCCGTACTTCATATATACGATGCATTGTTTCAACAAAGTGATATCACTCACGTGCTTGTTCGACATGAGCAGGCTGCATCCCATATGGCCGACGGGTACTCTCGGTCCACAGGCCGCCCCGGTGTCTGTTTGGCAACGTCTGGGCCTGGAGCGACAAACACTGTTACGGGAATTGCAACCGCATATATGGATTCGATTCCATTGGTTGTTATTACTGGGCAGGTTCAATCGGACTGGATTGGGGATGACGCATTCCAAGAGACCGATATACTTGGTGTGACTCGCCCTATCGTAAAGCATAGCTTCATGGTGACACGTCCGGAAGATATTCCGGAAATCGTCAAAAAGGCGTTTTATATCGCAACAACGGGGCGACCTGGTCCGGTTCTTATCGATGTGCCTAAGGATTTGACGTCGCCGACTGAGAGCTTTGAGTATCACTACCCAGCCAAAGTTAAAATGCGCTCATATAGCGTTGTTACTCGTGGCCACACTGGGCAGATTAAAAAGGCTGTTGAACTGCTCGTGAGTGCAAAGCGCCCTGTCATATATGCGGGTGGTGGTGTTGTTCAGGGTAATGGTGCGGAGCTGTTAACACAGGTCGTACGTGAGCTGGGTGCGCCTTGTACAAATACCCTGATGGGCTTGGGTGGTTTCCCTGGCACAGATAAGCAGTATGTGGGCATGCTGGGTATGCATGGTACTTATGAAGCTAACATGGTCATGCATCATGCAGATGTAGTGTTGGCGGTAGGGGCTCGTTTTGATGATCGAGTAACCAATCATGTAGAGAAATTCTGTAGCGGGGCAAAAATAATACATATTGATGTGGATCCCGCGTCCATTTCTAAGAATATTGCTGTTGACGTTCCAATTGTTGGTGCCGTTGATCTTGTGCTTAAGGAAATGCTTGAGCAGGTACGAAAGACCGACCTTGTTGCCGATAAAGATGCGCGCAACGAGTGGTGGAAACAGATTGATGCTTGGAGAGGTTTTCATGGTTTACGCTACGAAACCAACGACAACGGCCTGCTTAAGCCTCAACAAGTTATTGAAAGCCTGTACAAAGCGACTGGGGGGGATGCCATCGTTTGTTCTGATGTTGGTCAACATCAGATGTTTGCCGCGCAATATTATGCCTTTGATAAACCGCGTCGCTGGATAAATTCCGGTGGACTTGGGACCATGGGGTTTGGTTTGCCTGCGGCAATGGGGTGTCTAGTCGGCCAGCCTGATCAAACCGTTGTCACTGTGACGGGCGAGGGTAGCATCCAAATGTGTATCCAGGAGCTGTCAACCTGCTTGCAGTACAACTTACCGGTTAAGATCATATGCTTAAATAACCAGGCTCTCGGGATGGTTAAGCAGTGGCAAGATATGGTTTATCAGGGGCGTCATTCAAGTTCGACATATGAAGAGTCTCTCCCTGACTTCGTTAAATTAACGGAAGCATACGGCCATGTCGGTATGAAGGTTGAGAAAGCGGCTGATTTAGATGCCGCAATGGAAGAGTGTTTTAGCCTTAAAGATCGCTTGGTCTTTATGGATATTACGGTTGATCCGTTGGAGCACGTATACCCAATGCAGATTAAAGAAGGGTCTATGCGTGATATGTGGTTAAGTAAAACGGAGCGTACCTAAATGCGAAGAATCATTTCAATGTTGCTAGAAAACGAACCTGGGGCATTGTCTCGGGTGGTAGGGTTGTTTTCACAGCGCGGGTATAACATCGAAACCTTAACCGTGGCGCCAACAAATGACCGCACGTTGTCTCGTCTTACGCTGACAACTAGTGGCAGCGATCGGGTTATTGAGCAAATTACTAAACAGCTCAATAAGCTTATCGAAGTAGTAAAGCTGGTCGATCTAACAGAGGGTGCTCACGTCGAACGTGAACTGCTGCTTGTTAAGCTAAAAGCGACGGGTGCTCAGCGAGCAGAGATAAAGCGAACTGCAGATATTTTTCGTGGCCAGATTGTTGATGTGACTAGCGCTGTGTACACAGTCCAGCTCACGGGAACAAGTGATAAATTAGATGCTTTCATTGAATCAGTGGGCGATGCCTCGATTCTGGAAGTTGTAAGAACAGGTGTTTCTGGTATGGCGCGCGGTGACAAAATCCTAGCGCTGTAACTGGTAACACACAAATAGTTGAAGGGCGCGAGTGAAACCTGCTCGCTCCCTCAAGCTGCATTCAAAAATTATAGGGGAATATAATGCAAGCGTATTACGATAAAGATTGTGACCTTTCCATCATCCAAAGCAAAAAAGTAGCCATCATTGGTTACGGCTCACAAGGTCACGCACACGCATGTAACCTTAAGGATTCTGGCGTTGATGTCACCGTTGGGTTGCGCGCGAACTCTTCATCGGTTGCCAAGGCCGAAGCTCATGGGCTTAAGGTAAGCACTGTACCTGAAGCTGTTGCTGGTGCTGACATTGTTATGATTCTTACTCCAGATGAGTTTCAATCACAATTGTATCGTGACGAAATAGAGCCAAACTTAAAGCAGGGTTCAACCCTTGCTTTTGCTCACGGTTTTGCCATTCATTACAACCAAGTTGTGCCTCGTGCTGACTTAGACGTAATCATGATTGCGCCTAAAGCACCTGGACATACTGTTCGTTCTGAGTTCGTTAAGGGCGGTGGTATTCCTGATCTGATTGCTATCCATCAAGATGCATCTGGTAAAGCAAAAGAGCTAGCGCTTTCTTATGCGAGCGGTGTTGGTGGCGGGCGTACCGGAATTATCGAAACTACGTTCAAAGATGAGACTGAGACTGATCTATTTGGTGAGCAAGCGGTATTGTGTGGTGGTGCCGTAGAGCTTGTTAAAATGGGCTTTGAGGTACTAACTGAAGCGGGTTATGCTCCTGAAATGGCATACTTCGAGTGTCTACATGAGCTTAAGCTTATTGTTGACCTTATGTATGAAGGCGGCATCGCCAACATGAACTACTCTATCTCTAACAATGCAGAGTACGGTGAGTATGTGACAGGACCTGAGGTTATCAACGCAGAGTCTCGTGAAGCGATGCGTAATGCGCTGAAGCGCATTCAAAATGGTGAGTACGCTAAGATGTTTATCTCTGAAGGGGCGACTAACTACCCATCAATGACTGCATATCGTCGTAACAATGCTGCGCACCCAATCGAAGTTGTTGGTGCACAGTTACGTGGAATGATGCCTTGGATTCAAGACAACAAGATCATCGACAAAGAGAAAAACTAAGGTTTAGATCTTTGGATAGGAAAAAACGCGGCATTTGCCGCGTTTTTTTTGGTATATTGTCTGCTGAATGGAAACTTGCTCAGTCAGTAAATAGGTAAACAAAAAATGAGTGATAGTGAAAAGAAAGAAAGTGAGTTGCCGGAAGGCGAAGCGCATGAGGGGATTGATGACAATGGAGAAGGGGTCACCTTTGAAGTTGTTGAGGAGGTGGCGAAAGGGAAGCCTAAAAAAGGCGTCTACTTACTTCCTAACTTGTTTACCACGGCAGCCCTGTTTTCCGGGTTTTATGCAATTGTCGCAGCAATGAATGGTTTGTTTGAACAGGCGGCGGTTGCTATCTTTATTTCCATGATCTTTGATGGGTTGGATGGCCGGGTTGCCCGCATGACCAATACTCAAAGCGCGTTTGGCGCTGAGTATGATAGCTTGGCGGATTGTTTGTCGTTTGGTGCTGCGCCAGCGCTAGTATCATACTCTTGGTCTTTATCGCATTTGGGCAAGGTTGGGTGGATGATTGGTTTTATCTATATGGCCTGTGCGGCGCTTCGTTTGGCGCGCTTTAATGTGCAAATGGATACCGCAGACAAGCGGTACTTTATCGGGTTGCCGAGCCCAGCTGCGGCTGCGGTAGTAGCTGGTATGGTATGGGCAGCAAACGACCTGGGCATAAAAGGTGAGGATGTTTCTATTATCGCAGGAATTGTGACTGCGTTTGCTGCAATTATGATGGTGAGCAACGTGAAATTTAATAGCTTCAAGGAGCTAGACCTGAAGGGACGGGTACCTTTTGTGGTTATTCTAGTGGTGGTGTTAGTCTTTGCTGTTATCGCGACGTACCCCTCGGGCGTGCTACTTGCGGTGTTTTTGCTCTACGCGTTATCTGGGCCGTTGCTGGCGTTCAAAAGGCGCTAAGTATACCCTTTAAAAAAGGCCAACATTCGTTGGCCTTTTTTTTGGTTTTAAGTTTGCGTGCGGTGAGATTCTGTCCTATAAATTAAGACCCGGCTCAGCAGTTTTGCTGCGTTGGCGGCTTTGGTTTAGCGGACTTGTCAGTTTGCTTCATTTGATTGTAACCAATTGAAAGAAAAGCAAAATAAGCCATTGACGGGGCGCGTTGAATCTCTATAATGCGCCTCCTCTTCAACGCAAACACAGCGTCTTTAAGACCTGATAGTTAGCGGCGAAGAG
>MABD01000012.1 GCA_002162955.1 Gammaproteobacteria bacterium 45_16_T64 | reverse complement strand
CGACTTCACTCTACGAATGACTATTGGTCACCCGTAGATTACGAAGAAATGCAGAAAGCAGTGTAATTTGGTGTCCGGCAAAGTGTTGACAGATCATTAGTTACAAATGCCAACTAAGTTGATAGATCTGATTCAGTAGCTTAATAAAATATAGTTATGTGTGGAATTCTCACAAGAAGACCCTGATTCCTCACCCAATATATATACTTGTTGATCTTGGGGTATCGATAATACTGCCTCAGGCCTACATAAACCGGAAAAACCTGGGATATCCATTTCCACAGCCCCAGATCCTCTTTTATAGAACCAAATACCAAACTTAGTACCCTTCTGAACAGTGCCTGATATTATTAGATACCCGCCTAAAGGAGCAATGTATTCCATTCCTCGAATGCCTTGGCCTCCTAAGTCCACTAACTCAATGTCGAATATGTCATCTTCAAAAATATCATTAGCAAAAAGTAATATGGATTTGCCCTTGTCTAGAGAGTAGTCTTCACCATTAATCGGTGAGCCAAATAGAGGGTGAAACAATGGTGAGCGTAGTCCTATCGCTATTTCGTTTTCATCCCCAGTATAACTTAAGCCCTCTGCATTAATGCCGCCGTGTTTTCCAAAGCTTGTAGAAACCCGCTTTAACCAGGCATTATTCGGAATGTGTTTTTTTAGCGAATTAAAAACTATGTCTCTCAAGTACCGAAATCTTCCGGTTTTCGTATATCGTCCGTTTTCAGATAACTTATTCTCTGTAATTAACCGATAGCTCCCGCTTTCATCACTTACTTGGCTTAAACTAGCAAGCACATAAAATGTATTATCAATTGATGTCATAGCTTCAATATCTTTTTGTAGAATCTCATGCCGCAAAATATACGCTGGTTTGTCAATAGAGTTAATTGTTGAAATTCTAATTTCAGGTTGTTGCGCGGATTTTCCACCATCAAAACCAAAAACTATTTTATTACCAACCAGTGCTACACCGCTAAGGTCCTGTCTAGCAGTGTCACCATACATGTAGAGTGGAGTTTTTCCTTTTTTTTCAAGACTAAATTCTACTGCACCTAGCGCCCCTGACAAAAAAAAGAAAAATGCGTACAATACTGTTCGTGAGAATATAGAATACCACTTGGATTTCATATTAACTCTCCTGTAGTGGGAGATTTTTAAAGCTTCAAGCCAGATGCGGTAGAAATAGCTCTGGAGTTATGGCGAAAGTTTAATTGAAATGATTGTGACATCGTAAAGTCCTGTTTTCTATTAAGGGAATGACCATTTATAATAAATGGCTCTATAGATTTTCTATGCAAGGGTGGTGGGGCTTAATTGATTCCATATTTTTTGTGTATATTCAATAGTGTTCCATCCCTACCTATTTTTTCCAAAGCAGCAGAGACTCTATCTTTTGTAGTTTTTGGAGTGCTTTTGGAAACCGCCGCGTAGTGTTGATAAGTTAGAAAAGATACTGGAAGGATTTTCACTTTACTGTCAAGCCCCTCTTCTTTTATTGTATGTTTCAGCCCTAGATCATGATAGAACACAAACCGGCCGTGCCCACGATCAAGTTTTTTAAGTAATATCGAAGTGGACTTAGCTCCGTCACTAACTAGGAGACCATTTTGTTTTTCCAGAAACTTGTTTGCTGCTGTACCAAATCGAGTTAGAATTTTTCCATCTTCTTTTAGTCTCCTGATGTCATCAAAAGAATTTACCTTTATGTCGTCGCCTGTCTTTACTGCCACTACGTAATTTATCTCATATAGTGGAGTAGTAATGAAATCATAATCTTTATTGCGCTTTTCAGTATATTTGAAACCAAAAAATATATCGATAGCGCCTTTTTGAAGGTTGTGTTGCAGCCGTTTGAATGGCAGGATTTTATTTTTTCCTGTGAATTTAAGCATAGGGTCAGCTACTTCCAATGCATTCATGATATCTATGCATATTCCACCAAGGACCCCGTCAGATTGCTTCATATATTTTGGTGGACTTAATTGGGCCGATGTTTTTAGTTCTATGCTGTATAGAGGTTGTGAAATACCTAGCATTAGAATCGAACCTATTAGAAAAATTAGTTTTTTCAAGTGAGTTTGCCTCTGTTATTTGATGTTAGTAGTAGGGGCTTTTTAGGGGGTAATAAAAATACAACAATGATCTATGCTGGTGCCACTATCAGGGCCTGCGGGGCAATGTGTTCTCTGATTATGGAGTCACCTAAGATATCGTAATATCCACCCAATTTGGCTGCTTGCATGTGTCAATTACCTATACTTTAGTCCAGTTTCTGGATTTTTCCTAATTTTGGGCTAATTTGAAAGCGAACGCTTGATTTGAACTATTAAAGTGAGAGTTAACACTATCTCTACAACACGTATAGAAAAGGTTTAAGAATGAATAACTTAAAACAAGGTGGTCTGAGTGCGTTATTTATATTGCTGCCATTCGTTGTGTTCAACTGCTTTGCTGCTGAGGAATCGTCGAACGAAGAACTCTACAAGTTATATAAGCAGCTTGAGAGAAAGCTTGAGGCGTATGAGGGGAGAGTGGGTGCTGGGGTGAAAGGCGTACCACTGTCTGGGAGTATCGATAAAAGTTACATTATTGCCGAATCAAATGACAATGAATTTCAATACAAGCTGGATGGTAGGGTTATGCTGGATTTTGGAACTGTCAGCAATTCTAAAGATGAGAACGAGCTATTCTCTAATTCAGAGTTTCGAAGAGTACGTTTGGCAATAAAAACAAAGATGTACAAAAATTGGAGCGGCGAATTCGATTTAGACTTTTCTGAAGGGGCAGTCGAATTAAAGGATTTGTGGGCCGCTTACGATGGCTTTTCAAGCCAAAATCTAAAAATAAAAGTGGGCCATCAAAAACCTAATTTTAGTATGAATGAAGTTACCACTTCCCGCTGGGCAACGTTCATGGAAACCTCTATGGTAAGTGATACATTTGCTCCAGGGCGGCGTATTGGAATTAGTGCAACCAATTATGCGGATCGCTATTTTTTTGGGGTCTCTCTATTTGGAGATGAAGCAGTTGTCAATAACGCTGAAGAGGATCGTTCTGAGCGATACGGATACTCTGTACGAGCAGTGTACCGCCCATTTGCAAAGCTTGAGGATCATAAGGTACTTCATGTAGGTTTAAATTACATGATGCGGAAACCACAGTCTGATTCTGGTGATGAAATAAAATATAGTGCACGACCAGAATCTCATTTCATTGATTATAAATACTTGAATACAGATACCATTTCAGATGTTGATAAGATTATTACCACCGGAATCGAGGTCGCTAGTTTGTGGGGGCGATTTTCGACGCAAGCCGAATATTTAAAATCTGAGGTGGAAGTGAAGTCGGAAGGAAGTAATTCATCTTTTGATGGGGGGTATGGAACCATTGCATATTTTATAACATCGGATTACAGAGTATACAACTATTCTGATGGTGAATTTGGTGCAGTACAACCCTCTGCAACAAACGGGGCTTGGGAGATAGCCCTTCGTTACAGTACTTTAGACCTTAATGATGGTAGTGCTGGAATTACCGGGGGAGAAGCAACGAATTTAACGTTGGCAGTAAATTGGTATATTAACAATAACTTCATGATGAAATTGAACTATATCTCGGTAGATAATGACGATGATGCAGATAAGAAAGGAAAGTTCGTCGGGGGGGATAATTTGAACATTATTGGATGTCGCCTTCAATACTTGTTCTAAGGTGGAAGTACTGAAGACAATTCAGCTTGGGAGATCGTACGTATACAAGAAATGGTGCTTTTCTATACGTACGATCTACATTCAGTGTCTTACAATTCGCTTAACCATTGCCCAATTCTTGGAAACATCGTCGCAGGCGTATTATCGGACATGACAACATCTAGATGTCCTGTGCCAGATACTTCTAACCATTGGTCCAGAGGGTGGGGAGTCTTACCATTATAGATAAGCTCTACCATCACCTCAGTATTGACTAGAGCCGATGAGCTAGAAAAGAAAGATAGTGCGGGAACAGTCATCCTATCCATGTAATCTGCGTAATAGTAATAACCATCACCTTCCATCGCATCTGGCGGGACGGTAAGGTGTGAGTTTTCTTCTCCATTCATCCAATGCTCCCTGAACACGCCATTTATGCCCCAGTCGGCATATTGCGCGAGCGTTCTTAAATACATGCTCGAGAGACCAAGCCGACCGATGTAGTCTTCGGTATAACGATTCATGTTTTCAACATGCCAGAAATCCAGTGCGCCAAATACATCAGCATAACCCGGTAATAGCCCTTCTGGAAACGCATCGGCGAGGTTGGATATACTTGAAAAGATAAAAGATATTGCACCACTGGTTAGGGTAGTGGGCACCGCCGGCATGATAACGTCGCCAACCACTAGGTCTAAGTCAATATACCAAGGTTGAGATAAAACAGTCCAAACCAGCCCGCTGTCAATTAATGCTTCATAAGCTAAAGGAGGTGATCCAGCCGGGTCAAGGCCGAGGAATCCGGCAATGTTATTGTTGCGCTCTAAGGCTAATACCTCACTTGATTCTAGATGAGGAACGTAGTCTCCTTTTTTCGCTGCGCGTGCATCCATATGAATTCCCTGTAGATATAAATACGTAACAAGGCCTCCAGTGCTATGACCTCCAATAACGGGTTTTTTACCGGTAACATCCATCACCTTGTCTATTACGGCAGGAACATCGAGTGCTGCCCAGACGTCCATATTGGTTCGTAAATTGCCTTTCTCGCTGGCGAAATCGCCTCGCCCGATACCGCGGTAATTTGCCATCCACACATCGTAACCCTGCGTCCACAGATAATGGGCCAGACTGTAATAGACCATAGGATCATCAGCGATATATTCATCATTTTCTGCCCATGACGCGATATTGTTCGGTAAGCTCATTCGTCGATACGCCCATTCTTTTCCTTTTGGTGTGTGAGTTTCAAACATATTTATGTTTGTTAATAGAGAGGGAAATAAAATGATCGGTTGAGAGTTGAGATAATTTTCACGTGGATCTGGGCGGTACCGTTTAATTTTTATTTCTACATCATCGGCGGTGATAGCTGTGTAGAGTCCTTCAACGGGACTGCTTCCGCCACAGCCTGTCAGATCAAAAAGCAATACAAAAAATATAAGGCGTTTAGCTTGGCTGAAAAAATTCATCTCTTTCCCCTTGTTGTTATTGGTTCATCTTTTTGTTTTTGTGGACTACGAAGTCATGCTGGCATTGTCTTTTTATCATGGCAACACAGTGAAAATATCTATTATGCAATTGGCTTGCATAATAGATTCAAAAGAGACGAGGCTGGTTAACCCTTGCGAGCGTAAAGAAATGCTCCAGAAGGTGGAGGTTTTGTTGATTTCTACGATTAAGACGTAATTTAGCGACAACTTTTGGCGGTAAATGCGGGTTGAATTGGAAAAAAGTATTGGCAGCTAAATGCTGTATTTTTTGGAACTTTATTTTTTGTAAAAACTATTTGATACTTCTATAAATGCGTGAGATATAGACAAATACTCTATATATAGAGGGTGGGTAATCCGGGCGGGCAACCCGAAGAATAGAATCCTTCTGTGAACTAGAGCTTAGTTTTGATCATTAATGGGCCACTTTTGTATTTCAACTTCACAATTCTAAGGAATAACTAAATCCGCTATCGGTTTTTAGTTATTCCTGGTGTATCTTGCCCTCGATTACACGCCTCTGTTGCTAAAGCAACGCTTTAGGGATCGTCATTAAAATAATAATAGGGATAGACATGCGGGCTTTTGGGTTGTTCTCACAATGTACAATGTTACTAATGATTCTTTTGTTATCTGGTTGCGGTGGTCAGGGCAGTTCAGATAATTCGGGTAGTTCCTACCTTTCGGATTCCGATGCCGAAGATACTCTAAGCGATGATTCTAACGATGACACTCCTGTTGTAGATAGCGAAGCGTTAAGGCAGGTAAGGGGGTTCGAAGAGGATCTAAAGGTATGGGAAGGGAAGCTAAATCTTAACCCTGAGGTGCCGTCATTTGATGGCACCATTGGAACGATATCCTCACTGGCGACAGATGATATTTATGTAATGTTGCAATCCGTAATGCTTACGACCCAACACGCAGCATTAATCGCTATTCCAGAATTGGCATTATCCGAAGCGTGTGAGAATCTCGGGAATGCTTTAGCGGTACTCGGGTGTAAAACCCTTCTGAAAACGAGTAATCTAGAGCAGCTTTGTAATGCAAATGTAGACTTCGAACTATTTGGCCTGAACTTCTGTGAATTTATTAATGCGGTCCCAGTGCCTATTATTCTTCCCAGTACACTTCCACAAAATGTTGAGAGTACAGGGCCTTGGGTAGAATTTGCTTTGCTGGATAGCAATGCACGGGTGTATAACGAATGGGAAGGAATAGAGTTTGACGTTGCCTTATCCGAAGGAGAAGTGAGTGGTAAGCAAGTGCACTTCTCAATTGAAGGTACTGTAGAGAAAGAGGGTACAGTACTCACCATTCTTAAAAGCAAAATCAGTTTTATCTATGAAGAAGCACTTAGTGGTAGCAAGATTGCGCTACCAAAGAATGCAACAGGCAGTTTGAACATAGAATTCCAGCAGACAATGGATGGTGTTATTACGAACCCCGTTTTTTACGAGGGAGCCGTTAATATTGATGCAGAACTAGTAGATCTTAGCCAGTCTGGGGGGCAAGGTGTTCTCGGTGTTTCAGGTATTGACTTAACACTCGATGCACAGGGTGAGTATACAGATTATAGAGATAATGTGTTCAATGGATCTGTCGGGTTGCCTAACGGCGCGAGAGACGATTTGTCGCTTAATTTTGAAACTAGAACGCCGGATGATGTAGCTAACGTCACTGTAGAGGTCACTGCAAGCCCTGAAGAGGTACAAGAGGGCCTACTGAGTTTACTTATCCTGTGGGATAGCAAAGAATATGACATTCACTATGATATTGAACAACCTTCCGTTGTGATTGTTCAGAATCAAAATGGCGTTCTGATGAAAATAGACTTTAGTAAATCTACGAATGCTGGGACCATTACTAAGGGTGGCGTTGTATACGGCACTATCGATATCGTTAATGGTCAGGCAGTGATTCGGCTAGTAAATTAGTCAATACTGCCTGCGACTTTTTGCTGCATTTCTTCCCTCCTTGCTATCTAACAAACTGCTACTAAGCTCATGTTAAACAGCAAGTTTTGGGAAGAAAATGCGTACTTATCTCTTAATAGTATTTTTTTTACTCTATTCACCCTGGGTATCCGCGACAGGCAGTCGACTCATTAGCTCGGGTGGCATTACTAGTTTCGAGGGCTCTAGCGGCGGCGGCATTACTCCGTGGGCGTTGATTGCGGGTTACGGTGCAAAGGAGGAGGTTCAGGGGAGCGGTTCCCTTCAGCTTCTCGATACCGGCGAATATCAGCTAAAGACGGTCGGTTTTGCTATCGGGTTATATGATCGATTAGAGCTTTCGTATCAACGTCAAACTTTGTCCGTCTCTTCAGCAGTAGTAGGTAACGTTTTTAATGTGCTAACGAGTGGGACGGTTGATTCTGCACCAGGCACCGATATTGAACAAGATGTGGTAGGCCTTAAACTCAAATTATGGGGGGATGCTATTTTTAGCGAAGAGACTTGGGCTCCTCAGATATCATTGGGTATTCAATATAAACAGAATTTGGATTTTGAAACATCGCTGCCGTTAGCAGACGGTTCTGTCGCATTACCTGATCAAGGTATTCCTCTGTTACTCGGGGCAAAGGATGATAGCGGTACTGATGTATATCTCTCTGCATCTAAGTATCTACTGGGTGTGGCAGGTGGGAATAATCTACTTGCTAATATGACTGCACGATGGACTAAAGCGAATACGTTTGGACTGCTCGGTTTCTCGTCTAACGATGATGATGACTATTCCTTAGAGTGGGAGGGCTCTATTGTTGTCGCGTTAAGCCCGTTTACCGCAGTAGGTGCTGAGTGGCGCACTCAAACAGACCGCCTTGATGGCTTAGCAAAGGAAGAAACGGTTAATGATGTTTTTATCGCGTACTTTCCAAATAAAACGCTTTCGTTAACCGCAGCTTACGTCGATCTAGGTAATCTGCCTTTTGATGATAATGCCTCTGGCTTTTATCTTTCTGTGACGGTGAATCTCTAATGAAGCGTTATACAATCAATCCCGTTCGTTATCTATTCGTTGTGATCTTACTGTTGTCATCAGCGGGAGGTTGTTCAAATTTACAGACCAATACATCGTTGTATACCGACATTGGTGGCAAGGAAAAACTGGAAAAGGTTTTTGGTTTAGCGATAAGTCGAATCTATAACGATCCTATACTTTATCCTCATTTTAAGGGCGTTCCCAAAAAAGCGTTAAGGAAAAAGCTGGTGGATCAAACCTGTGCGCTAATTGGAGGGCCTTGTGAATATACAGGTAAATCCATGAAGAAGGCACATAATGAACGCGACGTGACTGAGGTCGAATTTTATCGCTTGGTGGAACATGTTCAGTATGCGATGCGTCGAATGGGATTAAGCTATCAACAGGAAAATTTAATACTACAAAAACTAGCGCCTCTCAAATCTGATATTGTTTATCAAAATGGTGAAGGCAACCCCGAATGACCCTTATCGGTAAGAACCATTCGGCAAGCCGGATGTCAGTTTATACTTTCAGTTTCAGTCATATCAACGCGTATTTCATTGTTTTCTATCGTAACGGGATAGGTTTTTAACGGCTTTTCCTTACGAATGCTATTCACTAGCTGAATTCCTGGCGGGAAGCTCGCCCAGTTGACAACATTACCTGTTTTTATGTCGAACTGTGCCCTGTGAAAGGGGCACTGTAAAGTACACCCATCAAGAATTTTTCCCTTCTTAAGGGGCATGAATAAATGTGTGCAATTGCTTTGTGTGGCGTAATACCCGTCCTCCAGATGAAACACTAGAATGTTCTCTCCTGCAACAGTGACTGGCTTATTTGAACCGATAGGTATTTCGTTTTCATTGGCAACAGTATGAAGAGACATTGGTAGATTCCTTTTATAGTATGTGAGTTAACAGCTTACTAAGTGTTCAGAAATTCCACAATAAAGGCAGGTTGACAGAAAACAGTGTCTGCCCAGTCAATATCATGCATGTGCCACGGAGCTCTTAATGCTATGGGATTCTGGATATTGTTGCGTGGCCAGAGGGTCCGATCTCTATTTCTTTGGTCTCACCGCCCTTTAGCTTGAACTCCACAGGATTGGTTTTAGGCCACCAGACCTTTACATCAGAAAATTTGTCGGGATAATCTGTGATAAGGAGATCTTTATTGGTGTCACCTTTGTCTAGCTCGATGATGGTGTAATAGGGTGTCGAAATAGAGCCTGCCCAGGCGCTCATATATAAATGGAGTCGACAGCGCATTTCCACAAAAACGTCTTCTTGCCAGAAAAGCTCTTGTTCATACGTTGATCCCGGTGGCATATAGCTAAGCTGCCAGCGGATATCACGGCGCTTATCCTTTACATAGATGGTATGACCCACATCGTCAGAGTTCCTCAGACTCATCGTACTGCCCTTGTTACCCACAATTAGGCGTTCAGTAAAATACCCCTCTTTGTGATCCATAATAGGCGTGTTTTGTAGACCCTCACCTTCTGGCCAATAGATCATCACGACGGGAGGGATGTCTTCCGATTTATCAAAACGTAATTGAACATGTAAACCTTTGCCGACGAGTTCTTCTTGTGGAATTACGGCTTTAGTTTTTGCGTCGGCAGTGGTGGTGTTGTCGGAGGTGGCGTCGCCGGAGACTTCCCGCTTCTCGTCAAATTTAAAGTCATATTCTTTTGGGGTGGGTAGAGTTAGCATCCACTGATGCATCAGATGTAAGGCGTCATAATCCACATGCTCTCTAGCAACCATAGGCATTCGATAGTCTTCATCTACGCTGTTCATCCTCAAGAATAAAGCGCTTTGATAGAGCGCCATTTCTTCATACTTGGCACCCATCACAATATAAGGCGCAATGGTAAAGTTTTGCGTCGGTTTGTTAATGGCGGTTTGATACACTTGGGTCTGATCTACTGTCTCAAACGCCAATGAGTGGCGAAGGACCAAGTGTTCAGCTTCTTCTTCTGCTGCGTGTCCTTCTGGGTTATGGCAGTGGCCGCAGTTTGCATGTAGATAGCCAAGAACTTGTTGTTCTAATGCCGTACCGGGCAAGTTATGTTGTCTAACGGGGGAGGTGAGTTTCTTATTATCAATGAGGGTTTTAAGCGTTACTGATGTAGAAGAAGGCCGTTTTTTGTGGTCGAAGGCTTGAACGCGTTGTAGATCACTTAGCTGTATTGCTTCAAACCCCAAAATGCCATCGATATTGCCTTTATGGCAAATAACGCAGTCGTCATGGGTGGGTATGGTATGCCCCGTACCAAGCACATTTCTTTCGCCATCACTTAGGGCTGCATCCTTTTGATCTTCTCTCCAGGCATAGCTCTTGATGGACCATGAGTCGATTCCGGCACTAGGCGCTACCTTCATTAACAATCGTGTCTCTACTCTAATTTCAGTGTCAATTCCCTCAATGTCTGTAATGGTTTTTCGGAATTCCTTAAAAAATTGAGTTCCCACTGGGAAGAGCCAATGGTCTGGATCTGATGTGTCGATTTGTGTGTGTGGTGGTAAATAGATCCAGCGGCTTTTGGCTGCACCGTCGCTCCACAGAGAGTAGTTTGGTGTGAATGGGAGAAGTTCATTGGAGATAACGTAATGTGATATGTCTGAATATAAGCAGGTTTTCGAAAGATATTGAGGAGCTTCCTTTTTATAGGTCGCTAAGCATGACTTTGTGTGAGGCTGAGTATCTGACAACACAGGCTTTGGTAGCAGTATTACGATGAATAGCGTTATCACGGTGCCAATAAATGTGGAGCATGCTTTACGGATTGATCGTAGCGTTATGGCCATCTTTCGATTTCCTAGTGGTGATCACACAATTGTAGTGTAGTTCCTATCGAGCTATAGAGCGGTATGGAATGTAAACGGCTTGACTTATTCCTATTCGAAGTAGCAATGAAATCAATCGCTCAAGAAATTGACTCCAAAAGAAGCCGACCTACACTCAATATGAGCACCAGTCTAATAACAGAACCGAAACACACCGGACACCTACTATGAAAAGATATACAAAATTTACCCTATTAATTGCGTTGTTAGGCATGATCCTTGGGGTCTTCTCAACTGGCAATGTTGTTGCGGATGAGAAGGAAGCTCTGAGCGGAGAGCTAACCACGCTCTATCGTGCGGCACGAAAGGTGATTTCTGTTAATCAGAAGCATATTAATGACTCCTCCATTGGTGATAAAGGACTATCGGCAGATGCAGTGGTAGCACAGACTAAAGAAAACTATAAAACCGCCACAGGAAAAGAAATAGATATGTCAAAGGGCAAAGAATCTAAGGAAGCGATGCTCGCAGCCGTTGCCGGAGTGATGGACGCAGCGCAGGATCTTATCAATGAGAAAGGGGTGGGGCTTAAAGGGTTTCTACCTGCGATATTCGCTCGCCAGGTGGCGAATAAGTTCAATTCAAATATGAATGGAAAGATGAAAATTAAGCTGACTGCGCCTAAAGCTTACGTCAGAAATAGAGCAAATCGTCCGGACAAATGGGAGAAAAAAGTTATCGAGACGATGTTTAAGAGTGAATCCTATGAAAAGGGAAAGCCCTTCTATGAAAATGCGAAAGTAAAAGGTAAGCAAGCGTATAGATACATTCTCCCTGAGTACTATGGTAAATCATGCTTGGGATGCCACGGACAGCCTAAGGGTGATTTGGATATCACTGGTGGAAAGAAGGAAGGCGGTGTTCTTGGTGAGCTCGGCGGCGCAATAAGCTTGTCCATTTACGATTAGGGGTTGTATGTTACAGATGGAGGCCGCTGATAGCGGCTTCCACTAAAACAACCCTTTAAAGGGTTGTTAAATCGCAATAGTAGTGGGTGAATATCGTATCTATGTTTAATTTCTCAGACATGTCAATTCGGAAAAGAATTTTGCTTTTCAATAGCGTTGTTTTAGCAGCGACGTTTCTAGTGCTGTCTTTTTTTATCATGGGTACGCTAAGAACTGATGGGGAGGTCGAACTACAACAGGATATTCTTAAAAAACAAGAGCTGATCACAGGGCTGAATTTTAGGCTGTCTGAAGTAAAATATTGGAGCTTAGACTTGGCTGTTAGTTGGCTTAACGAATCAGAAGAGAATCTAGAGGAAAATGCAGAAGCATTACGTGGGATCTTGGAGAGTATCTCAAGTGAGCATCCTAGTATTTCGAGTAAGTTACTTGGCTTGCTAGAGCAATATATCGAGCTGAATTTTGAAGCAGTTGATGCTTATGTTGACGAAAACCGTGTTAGAGGTAATTTTCTCGTCAGTAAGGGCCGTATTATAGGTCTAACAATGACCAGCGATATTGAGACGCTGATGGCCATACTCAAGAATGAAGTGGCGGAATCAAGCGCTCGTGTCATTTCAGCGAATAGTTTTATGGTATACGCGGCATTGCTTGCATTAGTGGTGGTACTACTGATTGGTATCGTTTCAGCCTTGACCCTTGCTAAGATGATTACGGTTCCAATCAATGATGCTGTTGATGTGGCAAATAGGATATCAGAGGGCGATTTTAGTAGAGACATAAAGGTTACACGAAATGATGAAACGGGTAAATTGCTAACGGCATTGTCTCGTATGCAAGAAGACCTAAAGAGGGCTGCAATAGAGGCGGCTGAAAATCTGAGGATACGACAGGCGCTTGATGATACGAGTAGTGCCGTAATGGTAACCGATGAAAATCTAAATGTGATCTATACGAATAAAGCAAACGAATCTCAATTTTGTAAAACAAGATCGGAATTGGACTCCACGCTCTTACACTTTGATGCTCACTCTATGTTTGGAGAAAGGGTGACGTTGGCTGATTCTGATGGCGAGCAAGATCTTAAGGATTATGAAGAATCAAGTATTGAAGACGTTAATTGGGGAAGCCTAACATTACGACGAATAATAACACCGGTAAAAAATAGCGAAGGTGTTCGCTTAGGTGTGGTCATAGAGTGGCTAGATCGGACAGAAGAGGTCGTTAGAGAGATTCAGCAGAAAGAGACGTTAGCAAAAGAACGATTAGTGGCAGAAGAAAATTCTAGAGTTAGGCAAGCGTTGGATAACGTCGCGACATGCGGAATGATCTTGGGTGAAAACGAAGAAATAATCTATACGAATATTGCGCTACAGCATCTTTTTGCAGAGCGGGAATCGG
Organism: Gammaproteobacteria bacterium 45_16_T64; assembly: GCA_002162955.1. Lineage (GTDB taxonomy): Bacteria > Pseudomonadota > Gammaproteobacteria > Pseudomonadales > Ketobacteraceae > 42-54-T18. The sequence continues at coordinate 76,246 of MABD01000012.1, read as the reverse complement.
AAATAAAAGAAGAGTCTCCTAATTTTGTAGCGTCAAACTTGTTAGGGAAGAATTTAGATTATCTGAAGTCGGGGATTGGAAAAGACATTCTTGCCAGTGATAAAAGTGAGCAGTTTATTTCTGGTATTACGTTTGAGGTAACGGTTAATCCGATAGTCGATGGTGAACACAGAATTGGTACTGTGCTGGAATGGAATGATCGGACAGCGGAAATAGAAATAGAATCTGAATTAGATTTGTTAGTGTCTTCTGCCTGCCGGGGTGATTTTACAAAGACAATCAGTGAACAAGGTAAGCGAGGATTCTTTCTGCGTTTGAGTCAGGGGCTCAATGAATTATTGGCCACGACGGATTCCGGTATAGGTGATGTGCTACGTGTGCTTTCTGCCATTGCAAAAGGAGACTTAACTCAAACGGTAGAAGCCGATTACTCGGGGGCTTATGCCGAGCTGAAGGATAATGTCAATCACACGGTACAGGAACTCACGACGGTGATGGGGCAGATCGCTACGCTAGTGAACTCCGCAAACCAGGGTGATTTCTCCAATCAAATAGAGCTCAATGGTAAGCAGGGATTCTTGCGGTCTTTGAGCCAGAATTTGAACATCCTAATGCGCACTACCGACACGAGCACGAGTGATGTGCTGCGTGTTCTTAGCGCCATCGCGGCGGGAGATTTATCCCAAACGATTACCGAAGACTATAAAGGTACCTATGGGGAGCTTAAGAATAACGTCAATCATACGGTACAGGAATTAACGGTTGTAATGGGGGAGATTGCTCAGTTGGTGAGTGCCGCAAATCAAGGGGATTTCACTAGGGAGATCGATCTAACCGGTAAGCAAGGCTACCTAGAGTCATTGAGTAGCGATCTTAATGCACTCATGAGTAAAACGAATTCCAGTGTTGAAGATGTACTTAGGGTATTAACAGCGATAGCGGCTGGGGATTTATCTCAATCCATTACTGCCGAATATGAAGGTTCATTCGGTGAGCTAAAGAAAAAGGTCAATCATACCGTACAAGAACTCACAACAGTGATGAACGAGATATCCGACCTAGTTGATTCAGCTAATCGAGGTGACTTTAGTTCTGTTATAGATCTCTCAGACAAGCAAGGCTTCCTAAAGTCTCTTAGTGATAATTTGAATACGCTAATGGACACAACGGGAGATAGTATTAGAGATGTGCTTCGAGTGCTCACGGCGATAGCTGAAGGGGATCTCAGCCAGTCGATTGACGCGCATTATCAAGGCACTTATGCCGACTTGAAGGATAACGTAAATCATACGGTTGAAGAGCTTACAACTGTGATGAACGAGATTGGTTTGCTGGTTGATGCGGCCAATCGCGGAGATTTTACAACGACGATTGAGCTAAAGGAAAAAAGAGGTTTTTTACGGTCGTTGAGTAGCGATCTTAATCGACTGATGGTTACGACTAGTGGCGGATTAGAAGACGTACTAAAAGTATTGTCAGCGATTGCGGAAGGGGACCTCACCCAGACTATTTCTACAGAATATAGCGGAACTTTTGGTTTACTAAAAAGCAATGCGAATCATACCGTGTCGCAATTGACGGTGGTAATGAACGAGATATCTGAACTCGTGGAGCAGGGAAATAGAGGGAATTTTGAAAGCTCAATATGTATGGAAGGTAAAAGTGGATTCTTTAATGCACTCAGTGAAAATCTTAATACATTGGTATCAACCACTAATAATGGACTGAACGATATTCTACGTGTTTTAGCATCAATGGCCGATGGTGACTTCACTGAGTCAATATCAGAGAATTATGAGGGGATATTTGCGCAGATGAAGGAGAACGCGAATAGCACTCTTATGCAGCTAACCAGGGTGGTTAGCGATATTCGGCGATCTGCTGAGTCTGTTGATATGAGCGCAGAACGAATTTCGAATAGTAATGTGGAGTTAAATCAGCATACAGAGGATCAAACGGTTTCCCTAAGTGATGCAGCTGAATATATGATGGAGATGACTGATAGTATAAGGCAGAGTGAAAAAATTGTTATCGATGCATCTTCATTGGCTATTGAAGGAAAAGAGATTGCACAGTTAGGTGGTGGAGCGGCTAACCGAGCGGTCGACGCCATGGATGAAATTAGGAAAGTGACCAAAGGTATTGCCGATATAACCGGAGTAATAGATGGAATAGCATTCCAAACTAATTTGCTCGCACTAAATGCAGCGGTAGAGGCTGCTCGCGCGGGTGAGCAAGGCAGAGGTTTTGCGGTGGTTGCGAGTGAAGTACGAAACCTGGCCCAGAGGTCCGCAGATGCAGCGAAAGAAATACAATCGCTAATCTCCAATTCCGTGAGAAAGGTTGAAGAAGGTACTGTATTAGTGGGTGAATCAGGAGAAGCATTGTCTAAAATCATCCATGCCGTAGGTGAAATGGCGAACAAGATAGAAGAAATATCAGTTTCATCGGAGCGACAATCCAAGGGTATTGCCGACGTTACTGGTTCCGTTGATCACCTTGGTAAGATTACACAAAAAAATGCAGCGTTAGTGGATGAATCCACTGCTACTGGTGTAGAGATGACGGGGCAGTCTCGAAGTATGCTCGATGCGATGAGTTTTTTTAGAATAAATGGCTAAATGTAGGGGCAAGGTGCTAATACATAGATAAATATGGGTTCTGTGGTATGAGGTTAATTGCCACTATTTCCTGAGACAGAGATGTTTATGTTCAATTACAATTTTACTATAGCAACCAAGATAAAATTAGCATTGGTGTTGTTTGCGGCGTTGACGTTAACGGCAATTCTCTATCTCAATATATCGATACGGCAGAATTCAGAGATAAGTGCCTCTCAAAAAAATCTAGTGGATGGGCAGCTAGGCTACGTTGATACTCAGTCAACGTTTTTGTCAGAACAAAAAATAAGTTTAGGCCAGCTAGAATTAAGCAATAAATTGGCCGCTAGTTTTTCCTCCGTACGGTTTTGGTTGTATGATCTCTCAGTTAGCTGGTTAAACGAATCAGAAGAGAATTTTGAAAGCGCGAAGGAGGAAACGGAGGCGCTTTTGGTAGAGCTCGAGAAATTAGATTCCGATGCGGCTAAGGAAATAAGTGGGAACCTTGAAATATTCTGTGAAAAAATGCTCGAAGCTGTGGATGCCTATGTTGATGGGAATAGGGTGCTCGGAAATTCCTTCGTGGCTCAATCTCGAACCGTTGGTTTGGAAATTGATAATAGATTAGCAGGGCTACTTGCTGTTTCTCAAAAATCAGTCAGTAACACCAATGAAAAGGTGGATTCTGCTGCATTATTGCTGTCGACTAGCGCCACCGATATTGATCTCTCTGTCGATGTTGTCGTGTCAAATAACGATCGATTGGAAACAGCAGCGATTGTTTCACTTATTGTGATAGTGATACTGAGCCTGGGGTTTGGCTTTGTGCTGATAAATACAATTATCCCACCTATTGATAGAATTAAAAACACGTTACTGCTGATTGAATCAAATTCTGACCTGACGATCTCAACCTCGGCAGAAAGTAACGATGAATTAGGGGTTACCGGTCGTGCACTAAATGGAATGGTCGCAAAATTTAAACATACCATAGAAAACCTTGCTGATATGTCATTACAATTACATAGTGCTGCAGATCATACGGCGGAGGTAATGAACAAATCAAGCGAGGAAGTCTTTGCTCAGCAAGATTCAACAGATCAAGTCGCTGCCGCCATCAATGAAATGTCGCATACTGTTCAAGAGGTAGCCGAGAATACGGTCTACGCCACTGATTCGGCAAATATCGCCAATGAGGCTGCAAAAGATGGTCATGATGTTGTTGTAGAGACCATTCAAGTCATGAATGATCTTTCTACCAAAGTTGATGAAGCATGCGATGTGATTTCTACGGTCTCGAAAGAAAGCACGAGTATTGGTGGAGTACTCGAGGTCATTCGAGGGATATCCGAACAAACAAACCTTTTGGCGCTTAATGCGGCGATAGAAGCTGCCCGGGCTGGGGATTCTGGAAGGGGGTTTGCTGTGGTGGCGGACGAAGTGAGAACCTTGGCGCAACGTACCCACGAATCAACCGCTGAGATACAGTCCGTTATCGAGAGATTACAAAAAGGCGCGAGTATTGCTGTAACGGTAATGGAAGAAGGAAAAGTCACAGCGAAAAAAGCCGTAGAGCAATCTGAAAGTGCAGGGGAAGCTCTCGAAGCGATTACCACCGCTGTATCGAAAATAACCGAGGTAAATTTTCAGATTGCCAGTGCAGCAGAAGAGCAGAGTGCTGCGACGGATGAAATCAACCGTCGGGTGCACCATATCAATGAAACAGCGACTACCACGTCGGAAGCGATACGGGCCACTGCTAGTGCATGCAAAGAGCAGCAGGAGCTTTCTCGGAAGTTAGAAGGGCTGGTGAATCAATTTAAGATCAAGTAACCTTGTTAGCCATTACAGGTGTTTTTTCATTGAGTTACTTGAATTGTCGTATGACTCCAATAGTGGGAGAATATCTTCAGCTGGGATAGGGCGACTTAAATAATACCCTTGGCCCCAGTCACAACCAAGATTGCTAAGAAAGCTTAGTGCCTCATTGGTTTCAATGCCTTCGGCTACCACCTTAAGACCAATGTTGTGAGCCATTTGAATGCTGGCTTTGATTATTTCTGTATTATCTTTATCCAGTTCCATCACGAAAGATCGGTCGATTTTTAAAGAAGAAATCGGTAGCTTTTTAAGGTATGACAGTGAGGAGTAACCTGTACCGTAATCATCGACTACAATAGTGATTCCTTGATCTCTTAAGCTTTCCAGTATTTTGATCGCCTGTTCAGGCTCATCTAATATGTCGTCTTCTGTGAGTTCCAATTCAACGTGTTTAGGTGATAGTCCTATTTCTTTAAGGATGTTGATAACTTCCTGATCAAACCTCGGACGCATCAAATTCTTGGGGGTAATATTGATGGCAACATTTATGTCGTAGCCCATGTTGCGCCATGCCAACGTGTCTTTAGCAGCCTGGCGAAGCACGTAAAATGTCAGCTCGTTCATAAGACCTGTCTGTTCTGCGATCTCTAAAAAATCAATAGGTGGAATCAATCCGTTATTGGGGTGCTGCCAACGAACAAGCGCTTCGAAGCCTGATAGCGCACCTCGCTTAAGGTCAGCTTTACACTGGTAAAATACTCTGATTTCATCATTAGGCATGGCTCCCATAAAGTCTGAACGAAGTCTTATTTGTTCTGAGACATTCTTATCATGTTGTTGGCTATATATGCAAAACCCCATGTTATAGCGTTTTGCGTGATACATGGCCGTATCTGATTTTCTCAATAATTCTTCCGGTGTGGTCCCATGGAGTGGGTAGAACGCGACTCCTATGCTTATTCCCACATGAACTACTTGCCCTTCTATTTGAAATGGGGCATTTACTACCCCAATTATTTTTTCGCAGATAGAATCAACATCCTTTCCTGTAGATTCATGTAGCAATATGGCGAATTCATCGCCTGCTAGCCTCGCAACAACATCGGTGCCTCTAACGCTACCCAGCATACGTAAGGATAGTTTTTGCAAGAGGATGTCTCCAGCCTGATGGCCCATGGCATCGTTAATCTCTTTGAAGCGATTAAGGTCCATAACCAATAACGAAAATGATGCAGTGGAATTGCTACTTTCTCCCATGATTTCGACGAGCTTTTTGTTAAAAACCATCCTATTTGGTAATTGGGTTAGGTCATCTCTTTGTGAGATTTTTTCTAGTATTCTTGTGTAGCGTGATAATTCTTTGCGCATCTTTTCCAAATCATCACCAAGGGAATGTACTTCCTGAAATTTAGAATCGAAGCTGATAGGCTCTCGAATCTTACCAGATGAGAGATGTCGCGTAATATTGCGGAGGTTGTCGATAGGTTGCGTTACATTTTTTGCAATTTTGGCTAGCATAACTAGCGTTGTTATAGCGTATATCATGAATAGTATTTCGGTTCTATTTAGCGCAGTGGATACGGATGTTTCTACAAAAGATTCATCGAATCCAAAGCGTAATTCCATGGCTGCGTTACTTTTAGGGTGATGTAACGTCGTCGATATAAAATAGATGCTGTCTTCGCCTTCACCAAATGAAGTGTCTTCTTTGTAAGCATTGGATAGTGAATCATCGACAAGTGGAGACAGTATTCTTTTGCTGTTTACTATTATTTCTGCATAGACAACATCGCCAATGAATACGGCGTTGTCCAGGAAGTCAAGCATTCTATTTTGGTCGTCGAGTATTTCAGATTCGTCCACTAGCTCAACGAATGTTTGGAAGGTTATGTTTGCATTTTTGAGGAACAGGTCTTGGCTGCTTTGTTTGATAACAGTGTATATGCTATAGGTTATCAGTGGTACAAGAATTAGAAATGTCATCACGCTCCAGAACACTAGGTAGTTCTGAAGCTTCCAGCGACGGTGGTTGTTTGGAATTAGCCCTTTCATCCAGATCTCTTCCTATTTCTCAATCGCATACGCAATATTCTGCATACGCGTGTCTAAGGATATCGAGGCTTTTTTAGCGTTGGTTATATTGATGATGAATTTTTGTTTGGTACCTTTTCTTATAAAGTGGATTATACCCCCCCTAGTGCTAAAGGCAGTGGCTTCACTTACCGTCAGTACTGGGTCGTGCTGCAATCTGTTAAGTATTTTTTCAACCTCTACCTCCTTATACTTAGAAATAAACAAAAGTTGACAACAACCCCTTATCTCCTCGATTCGTTCTATTGTTTTGACAACGATTTCTCTGCCGTGTAGCCGTTTTCCTTCGTATCGCTCGAATGCGTCGGTAAATGTGTTTCTCCCAAAAATACCGATAGTGATGGTGTCAAGATTGTCGTTAGGCCAGGTCGTATATTTTACGAATTGCACTAGAAAAGCAGCCTTTAGTTTCTGCTCCTTTGTTGCTGCTTGGGTAGGTGGCGTCGTGACTAGATAAGCCATTATAAGAAGAATATAGGTTGCTCTAGCGCTTTGTGTTATCACGAACATCCTGAGGTTCTACTGCGGTGTTAGAACAATGCTTGTACATTTATCTTAATAATTTGATCGGTCTCTAGCTGGAGCCCATCAAAATCCTGGTAGATTGGTTTTCCGAAAGAGAAACCCATTCTATATTCATTAGATTGGGTTCCAGGAAGGTAAAGATCCAGCCCCAAACTGGCGTTTGCGACTTGTTTTGCGGCTGAATTCGGGTCTGCAGTAGGGGACATCATTGGGTTTAGGTCCTCGTCTTCCCCATGAATATTATCGAGAGAGTACGCATCGATACGTAGGTTAACGCTCAGAGAATCTCCCAAAGCTCTATTGATCCATAGTTTAAGGTCAGTACGATTTCCCAAGCGATAGTGGTTTTTATTTTCCTGTGTTCTTAGTGTTAGCAGTACCTGCCCACCCCAATACCAATTCGGGGAAAAGAAAGTGTATGCACCACCAACAATTACATCATAGGTCCCGGATCCAAGTTGCATTGGATAGGGCAGCCGTACGTTTTGATTCATTGCCATGACAAAGTCTTCTTCGTCTATGGACCCTGTAGGAAAGGAGATTCCAACGGTTGCGCTATATTCTAGCTCCCCGAAATGTGTATCGCTTTTTCCAATGGCATAGTTAACACTCACGGTTATATCGCCAAGACCAGACGATTTTGTTGTGAATACATTTCCAGCGCGGGTTTCAAGCTCCATCTCTTTGTCTATTACGTTAAGCATGAACATTAGGGTAAGTTCATTACTTGGAGCATGCATCGCCATTAACATATGCATATCCATCATCATATTGAGTGGTGACACCATATATGATTCTAGTACTTCTGATGTAGCGCTAGAGCGTGTACCACCCCGCATTCCGTCCATAGACATTGACATGTAAGAATAATCAAGCATCCAATCCCCCCTATTATGGATGTGGGCTGTTAGAACACTTGATGCGTAGATATCCAGGTTGACGAGTTCAGATAAATCCATTTCGGCATAATCATTATCCTTACTTTGAGACAAACCCGGTATCGCTAGGGTGAGTATCAATAATAAAAGAAGGATAGTTTGGCCCGACAATGTAGACCTCATGAGATCACCCAAATATGACTAAAACCCTTCAGTGGAAATATTTCCTTTGAAAAGCATAATCTGGCGCTAATAGCCTAAGTTTAGATCAAATTTGCCAAAACGAGAGTTGTAGGGAAGAATAAATGGGGGGTTATTTGCCTAGTTCAGTTTGACCTTTATAGGTGAATTCGATTAAATATGTCCCGAGGCATCCAAGCTATACCGACTAAGCTAAGGTTTGGGCGGGCTTTGGGGTTACCCCAAGGTTGAGTTTTACTGGCGTTACGTTGCGAAAACGGTGTTGCACGGTGTGCAAGTCCGTTTACGCGAATTAGGGTTGGGTGCCTCTTCTAATCAGATTGCATTGTGGGATGACTGTAGTAGGCAATGAATAAGAAAATACGCTTTTGTAGGCAATTGGCAGAGTGGTTCTTGGTCAGTGACTGGCATTATTCTACGCTCTTAGCTGTCTTTATCGATGTTGCAGATGAGCTTCCTGGCGATGCCGATGATCTGGTCAGTGAGTTGTTGGCGGAATTTGATACGAAACCGGAACTAAACCCGATAGTGGACTACTTAATGCAATCGCTGCGGTTAGGTTGTTGGTTTTATGATGACCATGGGCCAAGGGTTGTGCCGGTTTGTTTGATCAATAGTCAGCTTTCTCGATTATCTAATGATGCGTTACCTGTTTTGAATACTGAAAGCGATGTAGCGAATTGGCTAAACGTCTCGATTCAAGAATTAACATGGTTAGCTGAACTGTATCGGCTTGATCCAACTTCCCCTTCCTACTTTAAGCACTATCACTACAGTATCGCGAAGAAAAGAAATGGTTCTCCAAGACTTATTGAATCGCCCAAGTCTAGATTAAGAGCGATTCAACGAAAGGTATATAGTGAGATTCTTGATCACGCCGTCATCCACGATTCTGCGCATGGGTTTCTGAAAGGGAAAGGGTGCAAAACACACGCTTCTCAGCATAGCGGAAAAGACATTCTATTTACGTTTGACCTTTCACATTATTTTCATAGCATCCGTTGGCCAAATGTATACGCTATTTTTAGCGGGTTGGGTTATACCAATTCCGTAAGTAAAATCCTTACCGCGCTAACGACCCATCGTTGTTATATGAAGGATCGTTGTTTGGGAGAGCTGGATACTGACCATCGGTCATTGTTACGTGAACGCCATTTACCACAAGGGGCACCCACGTCACCGTCGTTATCTAACGCGGTGTTATATTTTCTCGATTGTCGTCTTTCGGGATTAGCAGCAAGTTTGAATATGAAGTATTCACGCTACGCTGATGACTTGGCTTTTTCAGGTGACACTGGGCGTGACTGGCGGTTCTTAGAGCCTCTTGTCGGTTCAATTTGTCTTGAGCAGGGTTTTCGACTCAATCATAGAAAAACCAGGATAATGAAGTCACATCAAAAACAGCGTTTAACCGGTGTGGTTGTCAATACAAAACCTAACGTAGATCGTAAGCACTACGATAGGTTGAAAGCCACACTGACTAATTGTCTGAGACATGGATTGGAATCCCAGAACCGTGATAATCATCCAGATTTCTTCGCGTATCTAGAAGGTAGCATTGCGCATGTTGGTCATCTTAATTCTGCGAGGGGGAAAACCCTCAAAGCGATGTATGACCGAGTAATAGCTACGCAAGGCTAAGCTATGTTTGTTAGCGCCCAGCGTATATATTTTATGATGATGTGATTTTTCAAATGTTTGCTTCCTAGTAGATTTTGCCTAGTTACACGAGGTTTTTTTGTTTAGTTTTACCCTCAAAGCTGATGGCTTTCGACTACGCTTATCTATGCGGTTTGGGATGTGACGTTTTAGGAGTTCTTTAGAGGATGACTTTTCAGCGTTGGCTACTTGATATGTTTCTGAATAGACTCATTGCATTTGGGGTGTTGCTCCTGTCTGTCATTTTAACGGTGCTAGCCTATAGCGTAATAACACAGTCATTAGATGAGCGTAGTCACGATAGGTTCGCATTTGGGGCGTTGAGGGTCGAGCATGGGATTAAAGAAGCGCTGATGGCTCACGAGAATTTGATGTGGAGTGTTGTTGCGTATCTCCATGATCGGGGTGGCGCATCATCTTCAAACGTAGACTCTTTTGTTAGCGGACAAGGCTTTACACAACAATGGCCTGCGGTACAGGGTATGGGGTTTAGCGCGGAATTATGGTCTGGCCAGATGCAAAAGTCTGCGATGTTGCGTGCACGGGATGAAGGGCGGGCGATAACCTTGCTAAGCATGCCCTCTATGTTTGTTGTATACGTGCCAGTTTATCTGGATAGGGAGGTCCCTTCGTTTAGAGAAGATAGGGTAGCACTACATAAGGGGTGGATTTATAGTAAATTGAATGTTCAAGCCTTTACACAAGAGATTATTGAGAACAAGGATAAAGGTATAGATTTTACCATTCATGAAAAATCAATACATAAAGACAGTTTGCTCTATGACTCTAGGAATGATGTAGAACCAAAAACCGAACCTCCAGATACGCTTGTTCTATCTCATTTTGTTACGCTTCCTGAGCAGTCCTGGATTTTGAGTTTTAAGAGCAATAAATATTTCCCCCTTTCCTTGGATAATACGCAGCGCATTGTATTTGTTGCGTACGGAATATTCATCAATATATTGTTATTTTTACTATTGATATCTTTGTGCTCCGCAAAAAAATATTTTGAAAGTACTGATGTGATATCGGTCGATAATATCTCCCTCTCCGGAGATGAGAAGAAGGTATCAAATAGGAACAAAACGTTCTTTCTTGAGAATATGTCCCATGAATTACGAGTCCCTATGAGTTCAATCATTGGATTCACTAATATGCTACTTAAGAGAACCAAGTCAACGTTGGAGGCTCGAGATTATGAGGCCTTAGTGGCGATGGAAAGAAACGGTGCGCACTTGTTAGAACTAATTGATAAGATACTCTATATATCAAGAATTGAAAATAAAAAAGAGGAAATTCTATATTCTACATTTAGTCTCAATGATGTGATTAGTGAACAGATAGAAACCTTAGGAGGGTTAGCAGACAAAAAAGGTCTTTCACTGGATGTGTCGAAGAAATTTGAGATGAAAGATATGACTACCGATCGTACCAAATTAACACGTATATTGAATAATCTCATCGATAATGCAATTCGAAATACGGATAAAGGAAGAGTTGAGCTTTATGTAAGCACTTTTCAAAAAAAATCGAAAGATCGCTGGTTTCAATTCGAGGTGAGAGACACTGGGACTGGGATTTCCTCGAAGTATTTGCGTGAAATATTTGAGGAGTTTGTACGAGTTGATTCTTTTGATAATATAAAGATTGAAGGTGCAGGTCTAGGGCTTGTCATAACCAAAAGGCTAGTTGTCTTGCTCGGTGGAGAGATTTGGGTAGAAAGTACGGAAGGTGAGGGTAGTATATTTACGGTAAGCATACCGAGTAGTCTACGAGCGTAAACATGACTAAATGTCCACGTTTAATGTGATATGTAGGCTCGGCTCTATGTCTTCAGGATGTTGTGTCGAAATTGGATAGTTTGCTTCCTTTTCTCTACTGAAGATATTCTTGGCACCAAGATCAAACGATACATTATCTGTTAGTAGATATTTTACGTTTGCATCTAACCTGTAATGCGGGTCAATCCAGTTAGGTTCCGCAAATATCCCATTGATATTTTCGGAGGCGTATCGATCATACCAAATGAGTGCGCTGGATAGCTCGATTTTTTCTCCTATTGACATTCGGTGGGTCCAGCTCACTTTGTATTCAGGCACAAAGGAGTAAGATCTTGGAGAGTCCTCTGCACCAGATATTTCTGCGGCACTGGTAAAGTAGGTAATATCCAGAGTCGATACTTGGTTAACGCTGAAATATCGCGTCCAAGAGGCTTCCCAGCCTTTAGAAATAACGTCAATGGTATTGGTATATGGCAAGGTTAGGCTGGCGGGTGGCCCTGGGACTAAAGTGATTTTTGAGGAGTCGCTGCGGATTTGCCCTTCAGTCTCTTTGTAGAATATCGCAAGGTCAATTAAATTCTTATCATTCTTCCAACGTATACCAACGCCGTAATCATCATTCTCTTCGGCGTCGAGTGTTGTAGATCCTCTTAGATACAGCGGCGGAGGCGTTCCATCAATGATGAGGTAGTTTGCGTATTGTACATAATTTGGAAACTGATAACTTTTAGTGTAGCTCCCCCAGAAAAAGAGCGACTCGCTTGATTCAAAGGATATTCTACCTGCGGGCGAATATAGGGTTTCGTTAAGTATGGAATAGTCTTCCGCTCGACCACCAAAATCGAGCGCGACGGCATCGGATAATTGGTATATATGATTAAAGCCAAAGGCAGTTAAATATATTTCTTCCTCATTCGGATCATACCCATACAAGGTAGGTGTGAGGTCGTCAATTTCAATATCGTAGGATCGGTGATTTAGCGTTGTGTGTGTTGTATTTTGTTCCGTCCAAGAACGCATATACCGTAACTCCATATCTCTTAGGAATATATAATAATCTGCAGGTAAAAACCGCCTTTCTGCATCGTCTTGAGATAAAGATGATTGAAGTGTGACAGTGTCCTGATTATCAATATGGTATTGTGCCTGCATTATTAGGAGAAGATTGCTTCGCCTGACGTTCTCTGTATCTTCGTGATCTCCTGCTGAATGGGAGTAGAAGTTTTCGTCTTGGTTACCATTGTATGTGGCAGAAAAGCTAGACATGATTTTCCAGCGCTGGTCTTCAAAGTCACCCCGTAAGCGGAGAAATTTTCTCGAATAGTTTGATTCGTTATCTGCATCATTGTCAAAACCTGGGTCATGTTCATACCCTAGGCTAATGTATCCATGAAATGCTTGATGTGATATATCATGTTGTAGGTATGAGGAGTGGGTCGATCGGCTGGAGGTGCTAAGAGAAATTTTTGTACCTGTGATATTTTCTGCGTTTCGGGTGATGATATTAATAACACCTGATGAAGCATTTGCCCCCCAGCTGTTTCCGCCACTACCCCGTATAATCTCGATTCGTTCAATATCGTCAAGCGTTAGACCAAGTGTTTGAAACTCAGGTCCCCCTGTGATTATTGAATAGATTGGCGTGCCATCCAACAGCACCAGCGACGTACTGACAAATACTTGAGCATCATCTCTAATGCCGACAGAGCTTAGATTCGATTGATGTTGGAATGTATAGAGTCCTGGAACACTGACTAATAGATCAGGTACATTTCTGGCGGATGAGTTTTTGATGTCATCTCGTGTTATAAGAGTGACCGCGGCGGGTGTTGTAAAATAGTCAGTATCAGACTTATGGACGCTATACACCTTCATCTCTAGAAGATCGACCAAACTCCAATCAGTATCAGCTTTGGCATTAGGCGTCAAAATGAGGGCTATTAGTAAATAGAGAGATACTGTCGTGAGCTTGGGTAGCATTTGGGTACCCTAACTAGGTCATTGGATTTGTATTTAATTATAGACAATCATTGGTGTGATGCTCGTATTTTGAGCATATCCCTCGTCAGGTTCGATGTATTTCGAACGGGTATAGGGGCCTATAGCCCCCATGGTAGTTTTTAATTGATATCTGCCAATAGGTCATTGACCACTTGGGCAAATTCGGTGCCCGAATCTTCCTGCAGAAAGTGACCTCCTTTTAGCGTTACATGCTTCCTTCCCTTTGAACCAGGAACCTTTTGGTGAAAAATCTTATCAAATCCTCGCATTATCGGGTCACCATTGCTAAATGCTGTTACAAATGGTTTTTCCCATGCCTCCAGAATTTTCCAGGCCTTCTTGTTGGCCTCATTGGCAGGGTCGTTTGGTGTTACGGGCACCAATTTTGGAAACGCTCGTGCTCCGGCCTTATATTCTTTGCTCGGAAAAGGAGCGTTGTACGCACGCCTTTCGTCTTTACTAAGCGTCTTGAATGAGCCAAATTCAATGATTTTTGCAATGGGTAAAATAGGACTATGGACGGCAAAATTTTTCCATAATTTGAATGCGACTGGGGGAGCATTGTCACCGGTCGGTAGCATGCCATTTCCAATTACAATTGCCTTAAACCTATCTTCATTCTCTGCAGCTAAGCGTAACCCTAGTAGTGACCCCCAGTCCTGACAAACCAGGGTAATATTTTTTAGATCAAGGGCTTCAATAAATTGTGTGATCCAGTCCATATGCAATTGATAGGAATAATCTTCAATATTGGTTGGTTTGTCTGATTTTCCAAACCCAATCAGGTCGGGGGCGATGACTCTATGGCCAGCTGCACCAACAATCGGAATCATGTGGCGATACAGATATGACCAGGTTGGCTCACCATGCAACATCAATACTGGGTCTGCATCTGATGGACCCTCGTCAATGTAGTGCATGCGAAGGGAGTCAACCTCAAGATAGTTTGGGGTGAAGGCATAGTTGGGCAAGCGTTGGAATCGATCTTCGGGCGTTCTCAATATTTTTGTCATTACTATCTCCTCGTGTGAATAAATAATATACTAGAATGGTCGCTCTAGTATCGGGCAAAAAAAAGTTGGATTCGTTAGGTAAAACAGTCCAATGTGAAATCAATGGATTCTTCTAGCTTTTCTAGTCGTGTGTTAGCTTTACTTGCAACCATTAATCCTGACATCAGCAGAAGTAACTGATGAGCAGCCTTTTTGCAGTTCAGATCCTTACGGATGTCATTTTGGTTTTGTGCTGCAAGAAGCTGTGTATGCAAGCCATTTTCGATAACTCGAAAACTCTTGGCAAGGATTGTATTAACGGTTGGAATACCTGTGCCAAGCTCAATCGTTGAGTTGGTGGCTAAGCAGGCTTGTCCATAAAATTCTTGGGGTACATTCTTAACGGATGTGAGTAAAAATTCTCGAACACCCTGGAGAGAATTCTCCTCTTTTAGGTAATGCTTAACCCGCCATGTAATGACATTATCGACATAAAATTGCAGGGATTGTTCGAATAGACCTTGTTTGCTCTCAAATTCATGGTAAATACTGCCAGGGGTGAGAGAGGTTGCTAATTCCAGATCCTTCATCGACGTACCAGCATAGCCTTGTTTCCAAAAGACTTTGGTCGCTGATTCCAGTACTTTCTCTCGATTAAATGTCTTGGGTCTTGGCATAAATAAAAGCAACATAACTATATTAGAATGACCACTCTAGTATAGTTATGTTGCTTTTACAAGACAATATTTAGGGCGGTGACCTTGATAAGTCCTCGGAATTAGGTTAGAAAATTGTCAGAAGGAGAGGGGGCTGCCTTTTTGTCGAGTATCGTTTGCAGAGACTGCTGAAATATTTTGTGGTTAATCGGTTTTAAAAACCAAGCGTCTGCACCTGAGGCAATGGCATCTTCTATTCCTTTTCTGTCGCCGCTTACAGCGACAATACTAATGCCTGGACAGAACCCATTGGCGCGAACCGTTTTTATCAATCTTGGCCCGCTCATACCTGGAAGATTAGCGTCGCTAACGAGCAAATCAAAACTGTTATTCTGGATGCTCTTCAGAGCGCCTTCGGCAGTGAGTTCAAAGTGAGTAAGAAAGTCCTTACTAAGCAATTTACGGTAAATTTCTGTTTCTATTGATGAGTCCTCTACGATTAAAATTGATTTCATCTTTCCGCTTCTTTTTTTATCATTGGAGACAAACGTTTTTCGCGACAACTTTCCACGAAAGTGCCACTTGGGAGTCTGATGTGAATTTTAAAGGGGATGAAATCATTTTCAGTCTCATTGATGTCATCTAGAAATTCAATTATGACGCTTCCACCAGCGTCATCTATCGCGTGCTTGATAGCGTCCATGCCTACCCCCCGGCCAGACATGTCTGTGACCCTACTCGATGTTGATAGGCCCGATGAGAATAGCGTTTTATTTAATGATTCACGAGTAAACTGCTCTCCCTCATTGAGTTTGTTTCTCAATATGGCTTGTTCCCTAATCTTTTTTATGGCCAATCCTTTGCCATCATCATAGATCTCTAATTCTAGCATTTGATTTACTATTCTTGCATCAATAGAGATATTTCCTTCTGGAGATTTACCGCTGTCAATGCGAACTTCTGAATTGTCTATGCCGTGACATAGACTATTGCTGATGCTGTGGGTGATGATGTTTGTTATAAGTTTGGCCGCACTTTCTTTTATCAGCACTCCCTCTGCATTAATGATGATATTGGGATTTCTCTTTCCCATATCTTTTGCTAACGCAGGCAATACTCTGCATATACCGGATAGGGACTGCTCTAGCGTTTCTGCATTCAATGAGTCAATAGATTCCGATAAATTGTTTATTAGGTTGCGTGCAGGAGAGCTAAGGTTTAACCGGTTTAGCTGATTAATGTCGTCGTGAAGAATGCTGAGTTTAGATTTTTCTATAAATCGGTGGTTGTCACAGTTTTCGGCCATCGAATCTATTTTTCTATTCAATATGTTGTCATTCACATGTCCATATTGTTGGATGATGCATTCTAAGTTACGGATTTTGGATAGTATTTCAGTTGGGGTGATAGATACGTTGGGTCTATTGCGAAGTTTGTCGTAATAGTTTTCGATGGAATGTGCGTGGTCTGATATGTAAGAAAATCCATAGATTCTGGCGTTTCCCTTTATGGTATGCATGTTTCTAAAAAGGCCACTGATCGTATCGAGTGGTTCTTGTGGGCTTCTGTCGATAAGCTCTTTGCTATTGGCGATTAACTCTCCCGTTGTGGAAATAAACTGGAGATAGTCATCTATTTTTACAGAGAGTAAATGGCTTATGATATTGAGTTCTTTTTGTTGGTTTTTGGTTTCCCCCTCAAGAACCTTTATCTTGGTGACATCTCTTACGGCCACCATTATTTTACTAATGCGACCTTCGTGTACAATCGGCTTCCAGTCTAATTCAAGATTTTTTGTTACTTGGTCCAGCGTGACTTCTATGTGTGACACCAACAGATGACAATTGAACTCGAACATCATTTCATCACTTCCAATAAGACAGTATACAACAGCAGTGATTTGCTCCCTCCGATCCTCCCCAAGGGTTGAGTGTGAGAACAGAAGGTCAATAGCGTTACTACCCGCAATAAACGGCGTGTTGAATATAGTCTCAAGGTGTTTCGCGTACTCGTGATGTACGATTCCTTTGTCGATAATGGTAAATAATCCCTGGCTAAGGTTTTGCATCATGCTGCTAATATCATTGGTTTTTTCTCGTAATGATGTAGTCCGTTCTCCAATGGTTACTTCTAAGTCTCTATTATGAATTTCAATTTTGTGTTTAAGGTGGAGGTTGTGGTGGGAGACCATCGCGACCTGAGCCAAAGATTGATAGTACTCTCGGTCACTATCAGAGAACACCAGTGAATCCTCGTCACCGCAGAGAAACATAGACGCCACGATTGTTTCTCCTGCAAGAAATGGTACTTCGATGACCGTCCGTATGTCATCAAGGACGTACATCTGATGAATGCAGGTTTCTAGATTAGAGGCTACGTAGGATGAAATTAGATTTTGAAGGGCGTTGTTCCATATGGGGTCCTCTGCATTTTCTGGTTGATGGCATTGGCTCTCAATAGGAATCTCTTTATCTCTTGAGTGAATATAGCTGTACTTTGCGTTCGCATGAACATGGCTACTTATGAGCGTTAGTCGAAACACATCTTTCTCTGATTTGATGACTGAAAGAGTCCTGCCCAATGCGTTTAGTTCGCTAAGGTCCTTTATTTTCTTTTTTATAGTCTTACGCATGGAATTGAAATTACCTGCTAGGAGGCCAATTTCATCATTACTATCTATATGTATTTTTGTTTGATAATCGCCATCGCCAATATTTTCAGCTGCTTCCTTAAGGGCGTTGAGTGGTTGGGATAGTTTTACCGCCATTTTTCTTACTGCAATAAAGGACATGCCTCCTGCGAGACATCCCAATAAAATCAAAAGGGATAGCGTGCGCCTCAGTGACTTATCTGATTGGTTTCGAGCTGACTCTATACTTTCTAGCACGGACCTATTAGATAACGCGTATTGAATAAAGCCCTGTATCTCGCTATCGAAGGTTACTGGCGCAGCAAAAAGATAGACGGAGTACCCCTCCATCGTTGTTTTCTTAACGCCACTACTCTTTAGTGAAGATGCCCACTGGGTATTTACGTCAACGAGTATTTCTTGCTGCTCAAGAAAGCCCGTCGGGTTGTTTGGGGTTACTTTTACCCAGGGGCTATTTTCCATGTCAACAAAGCTACCAAAAAGAATATCTCGATCAGAACGTACGGTAGATGAAACGAGCTCCTGAATTGCAGAAAACGCATTATCCTCGATCATGCCAATTAACGCAATTGAGTTGTTTTCTGTCAGTAGCTTTCCCTTTTCGATGAGCGCGCGTTCAATTTGAACTTCGTTTTGTTCAAAGAACTCGGTAGATTCTTGGACACTCATATAGGAAATAAGTGATAACACAGACGCAAAAGAGACTGCCAAGATAAGGCTGACTTGAGCAATGAGTTTCTTACGAATACTAGTGAATTTCAACGCAGACTTCCCCATATTGGCAAGTAGGGCATATTCATAAACTATAGTTTAAAAAGAGGGAGAGTGCGGCAAAGTGAGCAGGTGTTAACAAGTATTGATCTTAAGCTTATTCCTAATAGTCATAAGCTTAGAAGGCGTGCTCGATCGTGGTGTAAGGGTGAAAATACCTAACACGATTTGTGCTACATTTAATAGGCATGAAGGAGGGGTCGGATTGAGTCGAAATAGATGTCGGGGCTGTAAGGGGGAATGATGCATTGTCGTTTCTCTACATTATTCTGTCCAGAGGCGAAGAAGCTTTGCGTTTCTTCGTTCTTTACGGTATTTGCTTGTTTATTTTTCCTATCTGAGCCCTGTAGAGCAAACTCACCACCAACTTTGTATATTTATAATCCTAGCTATACCAAAGCTCATGCGATGCAGAAGAAAATTGGAGCGATTTGCCCTTCGCTTGAAGTGCATGTTTACGGCAAGGCTAAAGACTTCAAGAAGCACGTTCTGAGTTCGGCTCCCGATGCAACCATCTCTTTGCCCGATGTAATAAAGCCGTACACAGTTTATAAAACGCTATTGGAGGGCCAGAGAGAGCAATCTCAGCTCGAAAGTTACTATTTGGTCTCGCTGGGAAATGCGCTTAGTGTTAGTGAGTTGTCGAAGAAGAAAATCGGCGTTATTGATTTGTTGGGTAGGAAGGCCATGAGAGCGTTCATACGATCCTTGCTGGGTGATGTCGCGATAAAGCGAGTGGGAAAAGCCGAAGACTTACTTCCATTACTGAATTTTAACGGAGCCGACGCCTTATTTATATCTGACAGTGATTTAACTGACTTAAAAGAAGTTACCCGACTAAAGCTGAAGGTGACAAGAACAGATATTCGACTCGGGTTACCAGTAGTAAGTTATTTGAAGCAAAGCGATAGGGATGTGATATCCGATTGTGTCTCTAGATTTGATCCTGTGGTGAACAGCTACCTTCGGGTAGAGAAGTGGAGGAAGGCGTTATGAGCTTTTCTCGGGCTGTATTTTTCTTGCTACTGTTGCTGGTCTCAAGCAGCCCAGTATATGCCATTGATTCTATATTGATTGTTCGTCCATCTGGGCATCACTTTGAGCAAATAGTCTCGGGGATTTCCGATGAATTGGCCGGCGAGTTACGTTATGAAGATATCGTTTTTGATGCAAAATCAACGAAATCCGATCTATATGCGGTTATAGAGCGATATCAGCCCCGTGCAATAGTACTTATGGGGAATAGGCAGTTGAAGCTATTCAGAGGGCTTCAAGAAGATCGACCTGCTATCTCGTTGCCACCGAGCATTGCAGTAGCCGCGTTATTTATAGATCGAGTGTTGGCGGGGAGTAAGAACGTTACCGGCATTCTTTATGAAATACCCGCAGTGACGAGTCTAGTCAGTCTTCGTTCGATTACCGCTAAAAACATCAAACGCGTCGGCGTGCTCTATCGCCACGATATGATTGATATGATTGAGGAGAATAGACGCTATTGTGAATCTGAAGGTATTGAATTGGTTTCCGTAGGGATATCGGATAGTGATGCGAATAGCACAAGAAAAACAAAGCAGGCATTAAGAAAGCTTGCCGACAAATCCATAGATGCACTTTGGATTAGCAATGACAGCCGGTTACTTACGAGAGATCTGATCACTCGATCTTGGATGCCATTTATGACTCGCTTTAACAAGCCGGTGGTAGTGGGTGTAGAAACGCTCACTAAGACACAACTGAATATGGGGAGCCTCGCAGTGTTCCCCGACCATACTGGATTAGGCGCTCAGACTGCAGGCAAGATCTTTGACCTAATGGATAATCGCTGGAAGATAGAGGGGGAAACATTCGAACAGCCATTGTCAGTGATCAAGCACGTAAACGTTAAGATAAGCCAGGACCGGGGGATTCGGTTTAAGGAAAGTAAATTGCTTCAGGTGGACAAAGTTATTCGTTGATATCACGATTTGATGACGGTGGGTTTTGTCGTGATATTTAAGACTATGGTAAAGTAGAAAGTGTTCTGTGTGCACATGTGCTTATAAACTGTATATGCTAGAACCAGCCAAAAATATGCCATATTCGCCGATAATACCTGTAATTGGGTTATCTAATTGCAATTTCGAGCGTTTATATCTCTTTTTACACCAATTATTGGTGTACAGGTGTTGACTTAAAATTCGATATCTATATATTCGGTGAGCATATGTTCACTCAAGATTATATGGGGCCTGTTTAGACATGAATGCAGCTAATTCAACGATCAAGCGGATTGTAAGAAAAACAGTAAAAGAAGATTGGATTGATTTCATGTTTGCACACATGGACCCAATGTTAACGACTAATCGTAAGATGGCACGCGTTCTGTCAATTAAAGACGAAACCCCAGATATTAAACGTATAACACTACGGACTAACCGTCACTGGAGTGCGTTTAAGGCGGGTCAATACGCAACGTTCAAGGTTATGATCGATGGAGTGTTTCTGGAGCGTTGCTATAGCTTGGTGAGCCCTCCGAATAGTGAAGTCATTGAGATTGCGGTAAAGCGACAGCCTTATGGCAGAGTATCTAATTGGATGCATCATCAATTAGAAGTAGGCGACACCATTGAGATGGCTGATGTTGCAGGCGAATTCGTACTGCCTCAAACGACACCCGACAGCTTGCTGTTTATTGCTGGGGGAAGTGGTGTTACACCAATCTTTAGCCTTTTAGTTGAAGCAATAACCCGCCAATCCAACGTTGATGCCACAGTAATTTATTACGCTAACAGTAAAGAAGACCTCGCTTTCGGTAAAGAATTTGACAAGCTTGCGGAGAAACATCCATCAGTAACGGTTCACTACGCTTTAGCAGAAGATGGCGATGCGGGGAGCTTTAGCATAGAGCAGCTTGCAGCGTTATGTAACGACTACAGTGACAGGGAGACTTATCTATGTGGTCCTCCAGGATTGATGTCAGTCGTCAGCAAGGTTTGGGAAGCACAGAATATAACACCGCGTTTGAATAAAGAAGTTTTTGGGTTGCCGGCTATTGAGAGCGATGTGCCTGCTAATAAAATGCCGATCATGTTGCGTAGAAGTCAGCAAGAATTATTGAATAGTAAACCAAGCCTTTTAGAAAGTGCTGAAGCCGCTGGAGCCAGACCGGCTCACGGGTGCCGAATTGGAATGTGTAAGACCTGTAGCTGTACTAAGGTGTCTGGAGTTGTCCGTGACCTAGTAACAGGTGAGATAGATGACCAACCTAATACGCAAATTCGGATTTGTGTGAGCGAACCATTAAGTGCCGTAGTTTTAGATATCTAATATTTTACAGTGAGAATTATTATGGATGTTAAAAGTAAAAGTCGTCAGTTAAATGAAGAAGAAATTACTGCATTTGGTCTAGAGCTTGATGAAATCCGAAAAGAGGTAATGGAGTCTCTTGGGAAAAAAGAAGCTGATTACATCTATCGTGTTAGAAATTTTGTACGCTACACAGAAATAGTTGGCAGAAGTTCGCTTATGCTCGGCTGGTTACCACCATTTTGGGTTGCAGGTAGCGCAATTCTAGGTGTGTCAAAAATAGTCGAGAATATGGAGCTAGGTCATAATGTGATGCATGGGCAATATGACTGGATGAATGATCCTACATTGCGAGGCAGCACTTACGAATGGGACACAGTGTGTACGGCTGATAATTGGCGCCATACCCATAACTTTATGCACCATACGTATACGAATGTATTGGAAATGGACCATGATATTGGTTATGGAGCATTGCGACTATTTCCTGAGCAAGAGTGGAGCCCTCGATACCTCGCGAACCCAATTATTGCTACCTTTCTCGCGTTAACGTTTGAGTGGACGTTAGCATTGCAGTCTCTAGAATTAGAGAAATTGATTACTGGTGAAAAGTCATTCGCTGAAATAAGGGAAGAGCTTAAGCCTATCGCTAAGAAAATGCGGAAGCAATTTGCTAAGGACTATCTTTTCTTTCCTCTGTTGGCAGGTCCAATGTTCATACCGGTAATTACGGGTAACCTAATGGCTGGTGTGATACGAAATCTTTGGACATTTGGTATCATATTCTGCGGTCACTTCACTGAAGACGCAGAGACATTCCCAAAAGAGATTATAGAGAACGAATCTAGGGGGCAATGGTACCTTCGTCAATTGAGGGGATCTAGTAACCTTGTTGGTGGTCGAATGTTTGATTTTTTGACGGGGAATCTAAGTCACCAAATTGAACATCATATGTTTCCAGATGTGCCTGGGGTTCGATATGCAGAACTATCTGAAAAGGTACAAGATATTTGTGTACGGTACGGTCAGAATTACAATACTGGGTCTTTCAAAAAGCAGTTCTCTACGGTTGTTGGCAGAATATTCAAGTATGCTCTGCCTTTTGGCAAGAAAGCCAAGCAGAAAAAATCAGCAGAAATTGTGTCCGTCAATATACCGCAAAAGTCTATAAATCTTGACAAGAATGCCGCTTAACCGTTAACGAATAAAGGCGTAAGGAATTACGCCTTTATTTCATCCTTATAACAGATGAATTGGTATTCTTTTACTTCCCCAGCTCTCCGGAGTTGACCTAAATTTCCCTGGGATTTTTGTTCCGCAATAAGAACACTTGCCTCCTGTTAGATTCCACGCACCAAGAACATACCAGTCTCTCTCAATGAGCAAATTTTTGCATTCTGGGCAGTACGTACTGCTACCCGCTGGATCATGTACGTTACCCGTGTATACATAGTGCAATCCGTTATCGATTGCTATCGCCCTAGCTCTTGTTAGGGTTTCAGGCGGTGTACGAGGGTTATCTAACATTTTCCATTCAGGGTGAAAAGCGGTTAGGTGAAGTGGTATATCTGGTCCTAGTGTCTCTACTATCCATTGACACATCAAATTCAACTCCTTATCAGAGTCATTTTCACCGGGGATAAGAAGTGTCGTAATTTCGAACCAAATTGCCGTTTCGTTTTTAAGGTATAGTAATGTTTCTAATACGTTTTGTAGGTGCCCTCCACATATTTTGTGATAGAAGCGTTCACTAAATGCCTTTAGGTCAACATTGGTGGCGTCTATATGTCTAAAAAACTCGTCTCGAGCAACTTCAGCTATATAGCCTGCCGTAACAGCCACATTCTTAATGCCGAATTCATGGGCAGCTTGTGCAACATCAGTTGCATATTCAAGAAATATGACAGGATCGTTATAAGTGTAAGCAATACTGCTGCAGCTATAATTACTCGCGGCTTGCGCAAGCATGTGCGGGGTTGCTTCACTGGATAGCGTGTCTAACTCCCGAGATTTACTGATGTCCCAATTTTGACAGAATTTGCAGCTCAAATTGCATCCAGCAGTGCCGAATGAAAGTACTGATGAGCCAGGGAAAAAATGGTTTAGCGGTTTTTTCTCGATGGGATCAATACAGAATCCACTGGATCGACCGTAAGTGGTGAGGTGCATTTTTCCGTGTTCCATTTTTCGTACAAAACACAGGCCACGTTGACCTTCGTGTAATTTACAATACCGGGGGCATAGGTCGCATTGAATTCGGCCATCATCAAGGGTATGCCAGTAACGTGCAGGTACTGAAAATTTGTCCGATAAACTAACACTCACGAAAGCCTCCCGTTTTGGGGTTAGCGATAATCCCAGCCTATAATTTTGTCCCGGAAAGTGGTACTAATTAGTAGTATGAGGATCTAATATCAAATTTGAAAGTGTATTGCACGGTAAATGTATCATTTGCCTCTTAGGAGAGTTTGAATGGATATCCGGTCAGCAGCAGTATCTGGAATGTTCTATCCTAGTAACCCAGTGGAATTGAAAGGGGCTGTCACTCGCTTTTTGAAAGCGTCTCGGGATAGAGAGTTAGTGCCTAAAGTACTCGTCGTGCCTCATGCTGGATACATATATTCTGGTCAAGTGGCTGCTGAGGCCTATAAGTTGTTAGAGAAAAGTGACGACAAAATTGAGCGAGTGATATTGTTGGGGCCATGTCATCGGGTACCGGTTGTCGGCGTTGCCATCCCTTCAGTCAGTGCCTTTTCAACGCCATTAGGTGATATACCCTTGGACCTTAAGCTAATAGAACGAATTAACCGCCTTTCTTTTGTAGAGGCTAGTGATGAAGCACATGAGCTAGAACACAGCCTTGAGGTACACTTACCTTTTCTACAAGAGGTTATTGGTAAGTTTTCTTTGGTACCCTTGGTTGTAGGGGAGTGTAGTGCTGTTGATGTGGCCAAGGTGTTAGATGTCGTATGGGGGGAGGCAGAAACGCTCATCGTAATTAGTACAGACTTAAGCCATTTCCTATCTTATAACCAAGCAATGAAAATGGATTCTGATACGGCGATCAAAATCATGGCGCTAGAATCTAGTTTAAGTGGAGATGAGGCCTGTGGCTGTCGACCGCTTAACGGGATGCTCTACTATGCAAAAAAAATGGGATTGCACATTGAGCAACTTGCATTGCGTAACTCAGGTGATACCAGTGGGGATAAGCAGCGTGTTGTGGGTTACGGTAGCTTTGCTCTCTATTAATACATAAATTTCTAGTACTTCAATTATCGAGGAGTGTTTTGATGGGTGGCAACCTTATAGATGCTGAACAACGCACCCAGTGTTTAGCGTTAGCTAGAGAATCGATTAGGCATGGATTGTTAACGGGGCACAAAATGAATCCCCCCAAAGCAACTGATAACCTATTGGTAGGTATGGGGGCATGTTTTGTCACTCTGACTATTCATGGGCAGCTAAGGGGATGTATAGGGACACTAGAGCCGTACAGGTCTCTCATTGACGATATATGTGGTAACGCCTACAGTTCCGCTTTTCAAGACTCCCGCTTTCCTCAAGTTACAAATGAAGAGTTAGCAACGCTGACAATAGGTATCTCTGTGCTTGGCCCACTCGAGGAAATTCAATTCACAAATGAAGACGACTTGATTAGGCAAATTATTCCCTATGAAGATGGTTTGGTGTTAGAGGAGGAACACCATAGAGGCACCTTTTTACCTATCGTATGGGATAGTTTACCTACGGCAAGAGTATTTCTGACAGAATTAAAAAGAAAAGCCGGTTTGCCAAGTGATTATTGGTCTAGTTCCTTAAGGTGTTCTCGTTATAGAACTATCATTTTTAAAGAGTGACTAGGCTCTGAGGCCTTCTGTTTCTTGTATAAATTGCTTGCGTAATAATGAATCCATATAGTACACGTCAATACCTGCCTGACGCATTAGGTAAGTTGCAAGTTCGCTTTTACTTCCACCTTCAGGAGTAACGACGTAAGATAATTTACGATCAAACGAGCTTATGTACTTTCTGATCTTTCCTACCGGCACATTGATACTATGCGGCATATGATCTCGTTTGTATTCAGTTGGAGTACGGACATCACAGAAGATGGGGTTCGCCAAATTGTGTAACAAGGCTAACGATGGGGTGCGTACAAGTGACTTTTTAACATACTCGTCAAAGTCCTTTTTATCCAACCTACCGACTATGCCGTCGGATTTCATGATTATATCCGCATTACGGGGTAGTCCGGAAATCAATGCTTCTTCTCCAAAATACCCACCCAAAGACACGTTATATTTGTCACCATAGTATTCCCCTTTTTCGTCGGGTAGTATAACTGCGTGACCGTCTTTTAGAATGTAGAAAAACTCCCCCTTAGTTTGGTGTTTTATTACGTATTCACCTTCGTGAACGAAGATATCCCTAAGCCCACGAAAAACCTTATGTATTTGCTTTGGCGTTAAGCTCAACGCTAATTGCGATTGATAAAACAGGGTCTTCCAATGTGAGTTACTGTCTTTTTCGATAAAATCCGACAAGAATAATGATGTATTATCTCTATTACGATTTTTGTGGTTTATTGTTGCTCTCGATTTTATCTGAATTTCTTTTAGATAATTTCTGTTTACGATCAGCACCTTGCAGGGGGTGATCGCGCGAATATTACCACCGATAGTTATTAATTCTTCAAGAGGAAAAGTACATTTAGGATCATTACTGGAGAGGTTTTTTCGTCGGTCGAATGAATGACGAATGTCGGCGCAACCTTCTATCAGAAAATGGACCATATGTGGGTTTTCTAAATGGGATATTATGTTGCTGTATACATCAAAGCCGGTAACCTTTGCGTGAATGAGTAGCTCCTCCCGCATACTGTTGGGGATATCCTTTAACGGAGTAAACCTGTCGCACAAATTTTTGTCGATACCTACTATTCGATTATTCATACAACACCCAATACTATGATGAAACGGTTACTATCAATACAGACACTCGTCCCTACCATATGTTACCCCGTATTAGGAGTGGATATGAACAAACATAATTCCATATGATTATGAGTAAAAAGACTAAACACCCTAGAAATCCCTAATCGGGTTTAAACTGAAAAAGGGTGAATATCTAGAGACTTAGTGATGGTTCGTTGGTTGTTTATTATTCCAATTTAATCAGTGCAGTATGCTGTAAATTCCTTGTGCTAATAAGAAAAGGCATCTTTACTCATATAGGCGAGGGAAGCCTATATCGCGGGACATTGTACTCTGCAATATGGGATTACTGGGCTAAATATTAAATGAGAAGTCGAGGGATGGTATCTCATGTTTAAGAAAGTATTGTCTTTGTTCCTGTTTTTCGTGCCAATGATAGCATGGTACGTGATGTCTTCTTCTGTCAGTCACGCGAAACAAACTAGTTATGTATTAGGCATCGATGTGTCGCATTTCCAGGGCGTTGTAAACTGGCCACAATTGGATAGACAGAAGTTTGGTTTTTCAATTGCTAAAGCGACAGGCGGAATTACCTATGTGGATCCACAATTTCAAGCGAATTGGCATAGTTTAAGAGCAATCAATTTGACGCGGGGAGCCTACCATTTTTTCTATGCTGATGATGACCCTGTAGCCCAAGCTAATCATTATTTAAACACCGTGCGAAAGTTTAGGTCAGTTGATATTCCTCCGATATTGGATGTAGAGATAACTGACCATGTCTCGAAGGAGAAGTTGCTGCTCGGCGTGCTCGAATGGTTGAAAACCGTAAAGGAGGCAACAGGGCGCCGTCCTATTTTGTATACCGATGTGAGCTTTGCCAATGAATTTTTAACGGATACTAGGCTGGCGGAATATACCTTATGGGTTGCAGATTACACCAAATCCTTCGAATTCCTACCAGGTGCCTGGAGAGGACGTGATTGGTCTTTATGGCAATATTCGGACACTGGAAAGGTAGCAGGTATAGAGGGGGCGGTTGATGTAGACCGTTTTAACGGGGATAACGAAAAATTCGCTATGTTTATTAGAGATTCTAATATTCAAAAGGAATCACCAAAATAGGTGACCTTTGCGTATATTCATGTGTATTTTTAGTGCAAGTTAATACGTATTATTACTGTTCATTGGCCGAAAATGATGACCTTTTTGACTCAACTTGGTTCTTCTTGATGAGGAGCTTTGTGGTCAATTGACCAGGTCTTACTTCAATATCAACAATGATAGAAGTGATATGATAGAGAACCCAGACCCTAACAAAATCACCTATTGATCACCAAGTAGGAGGGTTACTGCATGTAATAATTCGTCTATATTCTTGTTCAACATCGTCTTTAGGGCCGTTGAATCAGACATTTCAAGAAGGAGAGAGCGCATAGAGTCCAGTAGTAACTCTTCTTGTTGATAGTCGAGTGATAGAGAGAAAAATACAGCTTCCATTTGTTGTCCAAAGTCAGAGACGCGGCTATCGGCATTACTTTGATACAGTGCATAGCTTTGCTGGAATTTCTCCTTGATAGTAGACGTCATTTTTAGTGTTTCTTCTACGCCAAATTCCCTTTTCTCTTCCAATTCCATTTGCAGAGCTAAACTGGTCACTCTAGAAACCGTAGAGTTGACCATAATGCAAAGGTGATCCTTGAGGCGTCCATATTTCATGGATTCAGGAGAGGGGAGATCCCTAAGAATTACCGAAATGTTATTGTGATGAATTATCATCTTTTGAGGTTGCTCTATGGTCTTTTTTTCTCCCTGATAATCACTTAAAATTGTGGCGTCGAGAGAATCATTTGCGCATCTAAAATTCAGGGATCCGAAGCTTCCTCTTATCTGGAGAGACCCACTTAAACCAAAGTCTTCGATTGCATTGAAAAATGATAGACTAAGTTCATCGTAATCAGTGCATGCCCCCATCGACTCCATAAAAGTAATGATAGTACCTAGTTCAAAACTATTTTCCATCGCGACACGAGCAGTTTCACTTGCCATTTCGAGTTTTTGTTTGATAGCTATGTTTCGGGTAAGTACACGGATCTTTTCATGTATTTCAATAGGATTGAATGGCTTTAGAATGAAGTCGTCGGCACCATTTTCGTAGGCTTCCATACATAGTTCGATGGTGTTTGTAGATGATAGGAACAACAGAGAGCTTGGTGGTCGTAGTGTCTTTAATTTGTCGCATAATGCTTTGATGGGTAAGTTCGGCATTTCGGGATTGACGATGACGATATTGGGTCGGATACATGTCGCGCGTTCTACGACTTTTTCACTGTCATCCAGGCTGCTAATGAGATAGTCTTTTTGCAGCATATATTCCAGTGTATCGATGTCACATTCATCATGGTCAATGAGTAAAATTTTGGTAGGAGTTGGCATGTTTTATTGTTGCCCTTAGATTACTGAACCAAAAGAACTAACTCAATCAAAGTCGTATACTACTATATAGCACTTCTATGCTTTTTCTGCTGTTATATAAAAACAATATAGCCATATATTACGATGGACTAAAGAGGGCTATGGTTTAAAAATATCTTTGCAATGAACACTGATGGATAACGTCAGTTCAATAATTCCCTAATTGCCTTGAGTAATTCCCCGACAACTAACGGCTTTTCGAACGTATAATCGGTGTTAAACGCCTCAGCGGTATCAAGGTAGTATTCCCCATCAATGCGACCACCCCCGGATATGGCTATTATTTTTGTGGGAAACGACAAGGGTTCTCTTTGTAGTTCAACCAAAACTTCGAGACCATCAACATTTGGCATAACGATATCTGTTATGATCAAGTCTGGCTTTTCTTTACGTATTAATGAAAGACCTTCTTTTCCGTTATAAGCACAGATAACGCTAAATCCTTCGTATTCTAGAAATTCTTTCAATGTATCATTAAAGTCTTTGTCATCATCAATCAGTAGTATCTTGTTCATAGTGAAACCAGTATGTGTAGAGTGAATTAGGTTAATTCTTTCATGGGAAGTGCGACAGTAAAGAGGGTGCCTTTTCCTTCACGGGTGGTTACAGATAATATTCCTTTGTGTTCTTTTACTATCCCGTAACTAATCGACATTCCAAGGCCGGCACCTTTGCCAACAGGTTTTGTGGTAAAAAAAGGATCAAATACCCTATCAACAACTGACTCGGACATGCCGGACCCATTATCTTCAACGTCTATACAGATAGTCTCATTTTTTTCATAACTGCGTACGGTTATTAGTTTATTATAAGAGTTGTCAAAGTTGTCAAAGTTGTCAAAGGAATCCTGTGCGTTCTTTATTAGATTTATCAACACTTGATCTATTTGGATGTAATTACATATAATTTTTGGCAATCTATCACCGAGTTCGATATCCAGGGAGATATCGCATAGCTTTAATGGTTCTTTTAATAGAACCAAAGACTCTTCGATGATCCAGTTGATATCTTTTTCTTCCGATTCATGTTCTTCTTTTCGGCTGAATATTTTTAAATGAGTGATGATTCTTGTTGCGCGGTCAACCTGAGTTGTGATTTTCTGCATTTTTTGTCTAAAGTTGTCTCTGTCAAAGTTGCTATCGTCTAGTAATTTGGTGGCGAATTCGGCGATCATTCCAATCGTACCTAATGGCTGGTTGAGCTCATGGGCCAGCCCTGCAGATATTTCTCCGATAGAAGCTAGCTTTGCAGTTTGAAGAAGTTGGTGTTGACTATTCTTTAACTCGCTATTAGCAGACTCAATATCCTTTGCCATATTGTTGAAGGAGTCTAGAAGGACGCCAATTTCATCGTTACTATTAACCACCAATCTCGTATCTAACTTTCCAGCGCCTATAGCAGTCACCGCTATCTTCAGGTCAACAAGAGGCTTTGTAATCGCATGCGCACTACTTAAACCTAATATCAAAGCCATACAGAGAGCTATTGCGGTGGTGGTGAGCATTATTTTGGTATTCCCCTCTGCGGCCTCTCTTATTTCCCCAGCTTCAGCATGTAATTCTCCTTCCGTGTCTTCCTGATAGCTATGAACCCTTTGCGTCACGTTGATTAGCAAAGGGTTCACTACGTCTTTTAGCCATTCATCAGCATCATCGAGATCCTCCTTGGTTAGTACAATGAACTGCGATAGAGCCGCCTTATACTCTGTAAATTGGAGCCCAATATTGTTTAGAATGAGTAGATCTTCCTTCTCTTCTTTAACTTGATCTTTTTCCCCAGCCTTACCAGCAAGGACAACGCCTTGGTTTGTTGCTTCTCTACCTTTGATCAACCATTTTTCAAAATCCACGATAGCTTTGTGTATTTCCATATTTGCTCTTGTTGCAGCAACTATTGCGCTAGCGGCTTCAGCTGGTTCTACAATCTCACGGAGCCTTTCTGATAATAATCGTTGAGCATTTAGCTGAGTTTTTTGTAGCGCATAATTCATTTTGGCAGCACCCTCTGCCTCTTTCAGGGAGCTATTGACCAGTTGGGATATATCATTCGATATTTGATCGTCACTAAATATTGAAATGCTGCCGACAAGGAGTACCAATAGCGAGATTAGGATAAATCCAAGCAATAGTTTTTGATAAATCTTCATTTAATAATCTCTATGATGGCACCCAAAGAGGTTGCTTCTTCGAATTACGTTAGCCTTTCAACAAGTGTAGTTTTAACTCGATAATTCTGACAGCAACGTAGAGCAAGTTAAGGTGTGCAAAGGAGGCGCCTCTTGGCCTTGAATATCAATGTAGGATGGAACGGCCAAAGATGACGTCATTTCACTCACCCTATCAGCTTTTTCGAACATAAAGGCCGATTGGTTGGGTTTGTGGTGTCTCAACTATTAGGCATATCTCGTTCCGTGGGGATCATGCCTAAGTGAGTTAATTGTGATGGTTGGTGGCCTACAGAGCATATTTCTCGGTATATCGCTCATTAATTGACTTTCTTATGGTCGATTTAGCTATTTTATCGTAGGTCGATATACCTAGAAGTGGTGATAGTTTATGTCTATTTTTGTGATTGCCCATGCCATTGTTTCCCCCTGCCTTACGACGCAAACTGGTTGCACTTTGCACCCGCTTGGGTCTGTTAACTAGAAAGAGACATATGATGACTAATCACGCTTATATCTACGAAGCCGTTCGTACTCCTCGTAGCAAAGGTAAGAAAGACGGAAGTCTGCACGAAGTTAAACCGATTGATTTGGGTGCTGGCCTATTACGAGGACTACAGTCTCGGTTAGACCTTGATACTTCTTACGTTGATGACGTGATATTAGGCTGTGTAACACCTGTTGGTGAGCAGGGCTCAGATGTTGCAAAGATGGTTGTTCAAAACGCTGATTGGGATGAGTCCGTCGCGGGAGTTCAATTGGATCGTTTTTGTGCTTCTGGTTTAGAAGCGGTGAATATGGCAGCCCAAAAAATCGCTTCTGGCTGGGAAGAGCTTGTTGTTGCTGGCGGTGTAGAGTCAATGTCTCGTATTCCTATGGGATCAAATGGCGGAGCTTTAGGCGGAGATGTTGCGTTTCAACTAAAAACTGACTTTGTACCTCAGGGTATTGGCGCTGATGTTATTGCCAATTTAGATGGTTACAGCCGTGAAGATGTAGATGCTTTCGCGGTGGAATCACAAAGGCGCGCGACTCATGCCCGCGATAACGGATATTTTGATAAATCTGTATTACCTGTTCTTGATAAAAATGGCCTGATCATTCTAGAAAAAGATGATTTCATTAAGCCAAACACGACTATGGAAGGCCTAGGAAACTTAAGAGCGTCCTTCGAGAAGATGGGTGGGTTTGGTTTTGATGATGTGATATTGCGTAAATATAATTCCTTAGAGCGCGTTGAGCATGTCCATACCCCTGGTAATTCTTCGGGTATCGTTGATGGTGCTTCGGCGGTACTTATTGGTAGCGAAAAAGCCGGTAAAGATCTAGGTCTAGCGCCACGTGGACGTATTGTTGCGGGTACTGTTCTATCCACATGCCCGGTCATTATGCTTGCGGGACCTGGACCTGCTGCCAAAAAATGCTTAGAAAAAGCCGGTTTGCAAGCGTCGGATATAGACCTGTGGGAGATCAACGAAGCCTTTGCCTCGGTAGCCATGCGTTATATGAAAGATCTGGATATCAGTCATGACGTGACTAATGTTAATGGCGGTGCGATTGCAATGGGTCACCCATTAGGTGCCACCGGAGCGATGCTGGTGAGTATTATGTTGGATGAATTGGAGCGCCGTAATCTTAAACGCGCGATGCTTTCTTTGTGTGTAGGTGGTGGTATGGGTATTGCGACTATCATTGAGCGCGTATAAAACGAACCGTTGCCGATTAACAACAAAATTTCAGGAAAAGAATCATGAGTGTATTTAAGTACGAAAAAGATGCCAACGGAATCGTAACCGTCACTATGGATCAAACGGGTCCAGTCAATGCAATGAACACAGAATATCGGAAGGCAATGGCAGAAACCGTTGAAAAGCTTGGAGCTGAAGATGGTTTAACCGGCGTGGTATTTGCGTCTGCTAAGAAAACTTTCTTTGCGGGTGGAGACTTAAATGATCTTCTATTGGCTAAGAAAGGCGAAGAAGCTCAATTTATGGAAATGCTTACGCAAATCAAGCAGCCATTACGTCGCTTAGAGGAGCTACCCGTACCTGTAGTTGCTGCCATAAATGGTGCTGCCTTGGGTGGCGGTTTTGAAATCTGTTTGGCCACAAACTATCGCATTGCCTTTAATCACAAATCCGTACAACTTGGGTTGCCGGAAGTGAGTTTGGGTCTTTTGCCTGGCGGTGGCGGTGTAGTCCGCATGGTAAACCTACTTGGACTGCAAAATGCGTTGCCATACTTGTTAGAAGGTAAAAAGGTCACGTCAGAGAAAGCGTTAAAGGCGGGTATGATTCATGAAACCGTTGATTCGTTAGAGGAATTAGTACCGCGTGCCAAGGCTTATATTCTTGAGCAAAAAGATAACAGTGCAGCGGCTGTGCAACCATGGGATCAAAAGGGTTTCAAAATTCCAGGTGGAAGTGCTAATTCCCCTAAACTAGCCCAAGTTATTGGTGGTGCACCCGCCATGTTGGCGCAAAAAACACGCGGATTATTACCTGCTCCAGAAGAAATTCTTAACTGTGCCGTTGAAGCGGCTCGCGTAGATTTCAATACCGCTATGCGTATTGAGAGTCGTGGTCTTGCGTACCTCGCGACTACACCAGAAGCCAAGAATCTTATTACCACTTTTTTCTTTCAGATGAATAAAGTCAATGGCGGTGCATCTCGACCTAAGGGTATCGAGCCGCAACTGACTAAAAAGGTCGGTGTGCTAGGTGCTGGTATGATGGGGCAGGGGATTGCTTATGTTTCTGCGATGGCAGGAATTGAAGTTATTCTAAAGGACATTTCTGCGGAAGCTGCTGAAAAAGGAAAATCCTACTCAGAAAAATTGCTTGCAAAACGTGTCGCTAAAGGGCGAATGACTGAAGAGAAAAAATCAGAGGTTTTGGCTCTTATCAAGCCTACGGCTGTTGATGCTGACTTGCAGGGCTGCGATCTGATCATTGAGGCTGTATTTGAGAATATCGAGCTAAAGAACAAGATTACTGCCAGTACCGAAAAATACTTATGTGAAGGCGGTATTTGGGGTTCAAACACCTCAACGTTGCCTATTGGTCAACTTGCTGAAGTCTCAAGCAAGCCTGAAAACTTTATTGGTATCCACTTCTTCTCGCCTGTAGATAAGATGCCACTGGTGGAAATTATCTGTGGTGATCAGACTAGCGATCTTGCTTTAGCAAAAGCATTTGATTACACAAAGCAGATTAAGAAAACGCCTATTGTGGTTAATGATTCCATGGGGTTCTTTACTTCTCGCACATTTGGTACTTACTTCGACGAAGGTGCCCGCATGGTTACCGAAGGCGTTTATCCAGTTCGAGCGGATAACCTGGGTAAAGCCATTGGGATGCCAGTAGGACCATTAACGGTCAATGATGAAGTAAGTTTAGAATTAGTCCGTAAAGGGATGGAGACCTGGAAAGCTATGGGCATTCCTGATAAGTGGGGTGAGCAGAATGCCTTACGTGAGGTGATTAATTTTCTTACCGTGGAGAATGGTCGAGGTGGTCGTCACCATGGTGGTGGTTACTATGAGTATGCTGACGGTAACAAAAACATTTGGCCGGGAATCGTAGACAAGTTCCATAAGCCTGAATTTGAAATATCAGATCAAGACATCAAAGACAGGTTGCTATTCCGCCAGGTCATTGAGTCATTGAAGTGCCTAGAAACCAACGTATTGCGTTCAGTTGCTGATGGTAATATTGGTTCGATTATGGGTATCGGGGCTCCATTGTGGACGGGTGGTTTCTTGCAGTTTGTAAATACCTACGGCCTTGAGAAGTTCCAAGCACGTTGTGCAGAGCTTTCAGAACAGTATGGCGAGCGATTTGATTGCCCACAAATTGTTGCCGATAAAATTGCAAGTGGTGAGACATTTCAGTAGCGCTTAGTTTCTGGAATTAGCAACCTTTCTAAAGCGCCCACTATGATGAATTTTAGTTGGCGCTTTTTTTATGTTATAGAACTTACAGGTGACATTGATGGGACCTTTATCAGGTATAAAAATTATTGAACTCAAGGGCATCGGCCCTGGGCCATATGCTGGTATGTTATTGGCAGATTTAGGCGCTGAAGTTATCGTTGTTGAACGAGCGTCAAAACCGTCCAGTATTGCACCGCCTTCTGCGATGGATGTGCTCTCTCGCGGAAAAAAGAGCATTGCACTTGATTTAAAAAGTAAGGAAGGGCTTGATGCTTTATTGAAACTTGTGGAAGGGGCTGACGGAATTTTTGAAGGTTTTCGTCCTGGGGTGACTGAGCGCTTAGGTTTTGGTCCTGACGTGTGCTTAGAGCGAAACCCTAAGATAGTGTATGGGCGTATGACTGGTTGGGGCCAAACGGGACCGTTAGCTCATGCTGCCGGACATGATCTCAATTATATTTCACTGACAGGGGCCGCGGCCGCAATAGGTACTGCAGACACGCCTGTCCCGCCGTTAAATCTAGTAGGTGATTTCGCTGGGGGCAGCATGTTCTTGGTGACGGGTATGCTGGCGGCGTTGTTGGATGCACAGAAGTCCGGCAAAGGGCAGGTGATTGATACCGCCATTACCGACGGCTCCGCTCACCTAATGAGCATGTTCTATACAATGAATACAATTGGCGCATGGAATACCTCTCGGGAGAGCAATTTGCTAGACGGTGGAGCACCGTTCTACGGTGCTTATGAAACAGCCGATGGTAAATTTGTGTCAGTCGGCCCTATTGAGCCTCAATTTTTTGCTGAAATGGTCACCAAAGCTGGAATGCCGGAGCGCTTTATAAAGGATCAGAACAATCCGAAGAAGTGGGTTGAAATGAAAAATACCTTTATTGAAGTATTTAAGTCCAAAACTCGAGAGGAATGGGCCGATATTTTTGAGGGAAGTGATGCGTGCGTTGCTGGCATTTTAGACTTTAAAGAAGCAGTTGAGCACCCTCATAATAAAGCCCGCGATACCTATATTGAAGTGGGAGGTGTTCAACAGCCCGCTCCTGCGCCACGGTTTAGCCGTACCCCGTGTGATAAGCCATCTGTACCTCAGTCTGAAGGTAAAAATACTCTTAGTGTGCTGAAGGACTGGGGCTTTTCAGACAGCGAGATAGAGAGCCTGTCGAAGGCAGGGGCCTTAACCTAAACCATTGGAATGGGAATTAAGGCCTAAAAGCTCGGTGCAGGTGTGTATAATCGAGCCATGCATCAGAATACGCCTAATTCACCATCCCAACGCTTCACATTGCGACCGTATCAACAAGACGCTGTTGATGCGGTCGTTCGTTATTTTCGGGAAAGTGATAAAGCAGCTTTGCTAGTGTTGCCCACTGGTGCCGGTAAAAGTTTGGTAATCGCAGAGTTAGCGCGGATTGCACGCGGGCGAATTTTGGTATTAGCGCATGTAAAGGAATTGGTGCAGCAAAACTGTGGAAAATATGAGAGCTACGGTCATCCAGCCTCAATATTTGCGGCGGGTCTTGGACGAAAGGAAGCGGATACTCAAGTAGTATTTGGCTCTGTGCAATCCGTTGCTCGAAATCTCGACGCGTTTGAAGACTCTTTCTCACTGTTAATAATTGATGAATGTCATCGCGTTTCGCTAGAAGACAATTCTGAATATCAGAAAATCATACGAAGCCTCAAGAAACACAATCGCCAGCTAAAAGTACTAGGCTTAACGGCAACGCCTTATCGGCTTGATGGTGGATGGATCTATCAACAGCATCTAGGAGAGGGCTGTCAGCGTTCTGCTGAGACTAAACCCTTTACTGCCTGTGTATTCGAATTACCGTTGCGGCATATGATTGAAGAAGGCTATCTCACACCTGCGACTTTGCTGGATGCACCTGTCGCGTTATATGATTTTGAGAAATTGCGACCAACTGCCTTGGGTATTTACGCTCAGGCGGAGTTAAATGCCGTACTCAAAGGATCAAAGAGGGCTACTAAACGAATAATTGCTCAGGTTGTGGATAAGGCTAAGGGTCGAAGTGGGGTAATGATATTTGCTGCGACTGTAGCTCATGCAAAGGAAATCCTAACGTATTTGCCACCAGAAAACTCGGCAATGATCATTGGTGATATGAAAGCGAGAGCCCGTGATTCTGTTATTGCAGCATTTAAAGATCGGCACATAAAATTTCTAGTCAACGTGTCTGTGTTAACCACAGGATTTGATGCTCCTCATGTGGATCTAATAGCAATATTACGTCCTACAGAGTCTGTTGGTCTGTATCAACAAATCATCGGGCGCGGGTTAAGGTTGAGTGAAGGAAAGAAAGATTGTCTCGTATTGGATTATGCTGGGAACAGACACGACCTCTATCGCCCACATATTGCAGAAACCAAACCGAATAGCCAAAGTGAAGTGGTTGATATAACGTGCCCACTATGTGCCCATACCAATAATTTTTGGGGTATTAAGGATGATAATGGCCATATTGTAGAGCACTATGGTCGTCGCTGTCGGGGGTTGGTCGAGAGCCAAGATGCTTTGTGCCATCAGTTGCAGCAATGTGATTACCGTTGGCGGTTCAAGGTGTGCAGCGGTTGCGGTGAGCCCAATGATATTGCCGCGCGCCAGTGTCATCAGTGTGAGCTTTTACTTGTCGATCCAGATGAAATGCTAAAAAAGGCGCTGGCCTTACGGGACTGTATGGTGTTGCGGTGTTCAGGAATGACGTTTGAGGCAGTTAATGTAAAAGGGGCTGATCGGCTTAAGATTTCGTTTTATGACGAGGATGCTACTGAGATGGCGGAATATTTTGCGTTTGACACAGAAGCGCAGCGCGGGGTTTTCTATCATCAGTTTAGTAAGTACCATCTTAAGGAGCGTTCTCCGCGACTCAAGGATACGTCGGTAGCGGACGTAATGGCTCAGCAGTTACGTTTCAGAACACCAGATTTTGTCATAGGGCGTAAAGGAAAGAAGGATCGCTTTTGGCAAATCACGGAAAAGATATTCGATTATGAAGGGAGGTATAGAAGAGCCAATGAGTTGGAATAATGGCAAACACATTTTTGTCGCTCTATTCACTGTACTTAAAACTAGCCAGGTGGCTAGTGGATTAACCCTACCTATGTAGCCACACTATACACTCAAGACCTTGCGTGGAAAACTGAGGTTTTCTAGGTTAGGGCTAGCCATTGACAGGGAGTATGGGATGAGTGTGGTTATTCGGTGTGTACTGTTGCTTTCGATAGTCAGCATGCTATTCCTTCAAGGATGCGGGAGTAGTAGCAAGCACCCTAACAGTAACGTTATTAATGTGTCTGGCGTTGTTCAAAAAGGGATTTTTACCGAGCTTGTTGTAAAGGCAGTAGAAGTTGATGAATTATCCGGGAAGCTCAAGGCCGATAAGCATATTTTAGCAAAAACGGATGGCTCACATTATTCATTGGATTTACCGACCTCAGGGACTTATGTAATTAAAGCAAAAGGTCGCTTTATCAATGAAGTCACTGGGTTGCCTGTGATGTTAGAGGTTGGTTTAGAATCACTGATCTCGGTAGATACGGCGCTACCGTCGATCACGAGTAACGTAAATTTAATGACACACATTTTTACGCAACAAGTGTTTTCAAGAATAGCCGCAGGTACCTCACTACGTGACGCGGAAGATGAGGCTCAGCAATTCGTCACGAACAGTTTTGGGTTTGATCCTGGTGTGGAGTTTGACACATTAAATCTTCTGGGGATTACCGAAGAGACAACCATAGATGATCCGAATCTACAGTTATTACTATTCTCTGCAGCAACACTTGACCATCTACAGCCCGATGAAACAATGCACTCCTGGGGGGCTATGGTGGAGACGTTATCGACAGAAGATGATAATGCTCTTATTCAAACGGCATTAGCAGGTCTAGGCGGCTTGGGAGCCGAGTCCACTTATCTCGCTGTGCAGAACAATTTAGGGTTACCGGCATTGTCGTTGTTCAACGGGGCTCAGCCTGTGTTTTTATGTCAATTGAGTGTAGCCTGTGGTTGGCAAGTGTTGGAAGGTCCCTCTATCTCACTTATTACGGGGCCCAGCCTCGAGGCAGATGGCGATGCGACGTTGCGGATTCAGCTATCTGGGCCTAGCACGAGTGACGTAGCGCTTCGCATTCAAAGCGCTGACCAAGGTGCAAATGCTGGAGAAGATTATCTACCGTTATCGCAGAGCTTAACTATTCCTGCGGGTGAAACAGAAATAGAAACTAGCCTTTATTTTTTGTTAGACAATATCGAGGAGAATAACGAGTATGTCTCTGTTTCGATAATTAGTGATTCAAGTTCACATAGAGTAGTAAACGGCACCGTCAGCATATTAATCCGGGAAGGTGTTGGTGACTCGGCTAATAGGCTAATTGATCATGTGAGTATCGTTGACTTCTGTCTTACTGGATTTGGCTCAGGAGTGAGTGCTGTTGACGCGGTCTGTGTTGATGATGCCGTTGATGCTTTGGTTACTTCATCACGAGCTTCTTTGGGATTGCGATTGGGTATGGCAATAAGCTGTGATAATCGAGTGGACTGCGACCCGACACAACGGAACTGGGGAACAGAGTTTATTCTAGAAATGCTTGGGGATGACGGTTCTACGATCGAGGAATCTTTGGTGTTTGCACGTTATCGTTATCAAGGAGAAGCGCTTTGGGATACTGATATTGTAGGTGAGCCAAAGCACTTACATGCCCATATTGGCGATGATTTTTTTGAGCTGGTAAATGTCGCTGCAGACAAGGGTAGGGCGTTACGGGTTAAAGCTCGGTTAATGGGGTATGCCCGTGTGACAGCAGTGAGCAATCTTACGTTGCCAAGGGTTTTTCCTGCCACGATAAGTGCAGGTGATACAGAGATTGGCTATGAGATAATTTCAGTGGTTGAAAGCGAAGGAGGGCATAATAGCAAATGCGTTGAAGGTGATTTTTTCCTAGAGGGTATCTATAGCATAGACAATGTTACCTACCATGATGCGAGGCTGTGTGTTGCAGTATCAGCTGATAAACATTCTGCTCAACTGGTGTCTGGTATTCTTTCTCTTGGTGGGGAGCGCATTGAGCTAGCGCCTTTTCATTCTTCATTTATTCGTCCTAAGCGCAGTAGAAAACCCTTTGTGCTTGGAGCACCAAGAATAATCCTTCCCTTTGCAGTGAATTCAGAATCAACGAATGAAACCTATCTTCATGCAGATGGGCTACCCTTTGCGTTCAGAATCAGTGGGGCGAGAATTACATCTCAAGGTTTATTGCTAGATTACGCGGGTATTCTTTATTTACCTTATCAAGGTATACATAAGCCTGAAACGGTTCTCGCGTCCAATGATGTCTTCTATTCGACTCTTCATGGTGACGATAAGCACGGGAGTCTACTACTGACTGAAGGTGCAATGAATACATCAGTAGAGGTGCCTGGTGGTGAGAGTGCTGCATATGCTTATCCAGAAGGCCTGGTATCTTGGGACCCCTTTGACATTTCTATTGTTAATGGGCGAATTGACTCCCTATCTCTGATGGAGATACGTAACCTTCAATTTTCATTGGAGCAAAGCAGTAAATGTGGGTCACTTAATTGCGGGGGAATTCCCCAATCTACCCACAATATTCATGGCGATGGATTTTTAGATGGGTTGGGGGCTGTGCTTGGAGAGTTGAACGTACAAAACAACTCGCTAGTGCACTGGGGTGGTCACGAGGGGACCAGTGGTAGTGCCTTCTCAAGAACTGATGACTTAAACGCTGGAAGTGCTGTGACTTTATCATTACCTGGCTATCAATTTCTAGATGTTGATGACAATGGATTGGATGCTCAGCTTAATGGTCACCTTATACGCGGTACGAATTCATCCTCGCCTTTACCTGTTGTTGGCTTGCAACGTTATCCCCTGGGGTCAGATGACGCGGTGGAAGGTAATTATTGGCCTACTGGGATTACAGTAGGACCGGAATGGTATTCACGTAGAGATGGTGGGGCCTTACCTGAAGTAGGGAGTGGTCGAAACCTAGAAGGCAGCGCAATAGGCATCAATAATGGTAGCGATGCCCCCTACGCTTTTGACGTCAGTAAGGGAGCTAAGTATGTGTTGCGAAATGCAGGATTAACCGGGGTATTTAATATTGCCGGTTATGAGCTTGATAATCCCATTGGATTCTATGGCTACGATATGCGTTTTGATAGGTTTGCATTTACCGTCGTTGATAATGTATTAGATGAATATAGCTGGATTGATGGATTGTTACGGCTACCTGATAGAAACGATGTATTGCTATCGCAACAGGAAGATGAAAATCCATTAGCAGGAGCCGCTGGGTTTGACGTCGAGTTTGTATCATTAGCGCTGGATTGCCGCGGACGCTTTAATGGTGGAAACGTAGTGCTTGGTGAGGGGGCGTTGCCAAAAGCCTACGCCTGGAATGCGGAAACGGATATTTATCATATGGGTTTTGATACGGCCGGAAGCAGTGCAATCGGTCAGTGCTCAAGCGATCCGCAGTGGGTCACATTGGATCAAACCTTTGATATGCATGCTCTTAACGAACCGCTAAAGGCGGTTAGTGTCCAGTGGTCCCCTGATGGCGCTATTGGTGCGAGTAATCTGTTAACCAATCAAGATTATGTGCTTGATGGCCAAGAAAATTATGCAGGTTTTGGCGTTAGCGTAAATCAAGGAAGATTAGAGACGTTGCTTCATGCTGAGGGGCAACCCGATGCATTGTATGGTGTTGCTAAGCTCGATGGTGCACGGGTTGCAACCTACTTATGGCAGGCACCCGTTGTCGATATACGCTTACGTAATACCGCGCATGGTGCGGATAGATCCGTGGTTATTGGTGCTGGATTGATTGATTCAGAGGACGCATTAAAGAATGCGGAATTCAATCTTCCGGATAATCCTCAATTTGATGTGACTGCACATCGTCAGTGGGGTGATAACTTCGGGTTTTCTTTGCCGACTTATTATACTTCCGGTGATAGCACAACAGCCCCCGCCTTTATAGGACGGTATCAACAGACTGATCTACTGGTGATGCAAGCGGGAGCGGGTATTGATTATATCCGCCCCGATGACTCAATGCTTAGTTT
This sequence comes from Gammaproteobacteria bacterium 45_16_T64, assembly GCA_002162955.1. Taxonomy (GTDB): domain Bacteria; phylum Pseudomonadota; class Gammaproteobacteria; order Pseudomonadales; family Ketobacteraceae; genus 42-54-T18. The sequence goes on along the minus strand of MABD01000012.1, from coordinate 33,705 downwards.
CGGGCTGTCAGCAGATATTGCGAAAGTCAGTGAGTTACCGATGAGTCTAGACCTTAGTAGTTCCGAGAGTATTGGCCGTCTAGGTGAATTTATTCAAAGCGCCGGTATTGCTAATGTAAATTTGGGTGCGGTGTTAACCCCACTCCAAACTCGATTGGCAGCGCTTGAGCGTCAATCCGGGGCTGCGCTAGAGTCAGCTATGGAAGTTGAGATATTGTCTCTAATAGAAAACGTTGCAGGGCAAGATATCGCTGATTTGGCGGGGTTGCTCACGGGAATAAATAGCGCATCCAATCAACTTTCCGCAATGACAAGTGCAGACATAATGCAAGATTTGTCGGTGCAGGAAGGTTGGGAGCATCAGCTTCATGATAATCTTCAGGGAATGCATGAAGCGCTTATTACGATAGATCAGGTAACCAACCCCTCGGAGAAGTCTGCCTATCTTTCGGCGGCCATTCAACACATACAACGGCTTAAAAGCGATGTGTTACCCAACTTTCTTTTAAGCAATAGGCAGTTACGGCAATCGTTGCTTGAGTCATCGAATCGATCGATTTCTTTACTTAGCGTTGTAAGTAGTCGTGGTATGGACCTAAGGGAAAATATACTACGAGTGGCAGGAGAATCGGGGCGTTTATCTACGCTATTTGATATTGACGTGAACGCATGTATTAGCGGAGATCTCTTACCTGAAGAGAGCCTATATCTTAGCCCCATTGTGGGATACAACCGAAATATTGAGGGACTGCTTGAGAACCTCGAGAATTTGAGTGTATCCACTGACCTCGCAGGGTTAACGGAAGGTTCTTCAGAATTGTTGGCTTTATTGGCGCGGACTGAACGTAGAATTCAGTCTTTAGCCAGTAGTCTTGGAGGTGATTGGGAGCAGGGGATTGGCCCATTGCGCTCATCAATTTGTTCGGAGTCAGGTTCGAATTTCACTGTGTTACTTAATAGGTATCTATTGGAAAACGATCAAGGTACTGGATTGTTGGAAAAGTTGGAGGGTATTGATGATCGATTATCAGATGTTAAACGTTTTATTCAATCTAGAGGAGGCGTAGTTGCTGACAATTTGGCGTACATCGATGTTTATGCCACTGTGCTTGAGGACATGCTCGATGGTTTAATTGCCGAGCTACTTAATACAGCAAATACTCAAAGTGAAGGGCAGCCATTTTTAGCACAGCGAGTTATTGATTCAACTAATGAAAATCTCGTGACATTAACTACAGCACCGGGTTTTCCGTGGATTATCGATTCTCTCTATTCATCGCCGGACAGTGATGATAATGACTTTCGTCGTGCGGTTTATCTACCCGTTAAGAGCTTACTTATGGAGTTTAGTAATACCCTAGGTGAAAGCGTGGAATCCGAACTCGCGGGAGATTTTATTGCCGGACAATTTACGCCAGTTCAGTTGCAGCGATTTATAACGGAAAAAATAATGGACACTCCTTCGATGCAGGATGTCGTTCGCCAGGAACAGCAGTTTACTCGCAGTTTTGTTGATGAGATTTCTCAGCTCAGTTTACGTCTAACAGATCAAATTAATGGATTGGCAAAAAATGCGATTGCAGATGCTTTGCCTGAAGCCGCAGACTTGATTGATGCTGCAACAGGCTCTATGCCCAATTTACCGCTTACTACCGGAAGCATTGACGGATTTGCCCGATTTAACGAGTTTGGATTTAATCAGCTTCATCTCGATGCTGATTGGACAATGGAGGCAGCCGTATCAGACATAGAGGGTCCGAGTTTTAATGGGGCGCTGGATGTGTTGGCGTTTCATGGTGACGGTGAGGATGCACCATGCGACGCAGGAGCAGGAGATAATGGTTTTAACGTTAGCATTAGCGCCTATGATGTGAGTGCTAAGGTTTTGGGTACCAATACTATATTTGACACCGTTGAGTTGAATTTTACGTTAAGTGAAAGTGAAGGTGCTACCGCGTACCTCCCCATAGGTATCGGTGGTGGAATAAGCTTGACTGAGCCAACCGATTATCAATCTTTTACGTTGTATCAATTCGAATTTGATGCATCGATAGGCCAATCAGAAGTGTATCTGGGTGTCGGGGGACTGGGTGCTTTTGATGGATCAGAAATGGGGTTGAACGTATTTCTTGGTCGAACCTGTAACGATCAAAATGTCAGTAACATCGATTCTGCGGTATCCAGTATCTTACCGTTCAGCGGAGAACCATTCTTAGGGGTTTATTTACGGGGTGAACTAACAGCGCCCTTTATCACCGCTGGATGTGCATTGGATGTTTCATTTAGGGGGAGTGCAGGTGCATGGATTACTGCAGAACCTATTCCCAGTGTCGGTGGAATTATTGGTGGGGGGACACTGGGATCAATAGCCTGTTTAGGTTCTGTCCGAGGTCAATTAGATACACTAGCTTCTGTAGATAGTAATGGAGATGTGTACTTCTCAGGGCAGGCGTTTGCAGTCGGTGGTGCAGGGTTTGATTGTGACCGAGGTACGTGGACGAGTGCTGGCCGTTCAAGAGGTGATGACTGGTGCGGAACAGCGGATATATCTGCAAATGTCAGATACCAGAATAAAAAATGGCATGCAGATGTCGACAGACCATCAGGTATTCACTAGGGATTGTTCGTATGAGTCGGTTATTGTTAGTTGTTGTATTCTTTGGGTTGTGGTTGCCTTTACAAGGCATTGCTAGTAGTCAGTTCTATTTTATTGCAAAACCTGGGGCGCTTGGTGCTGCATCAAAATTGGGTCAAGAACAAGGTGCAGTACATTTACGGTGGGACATACTGGAGGGGGCCTTACCAGAAGATATTGAGGAAATCCGATTAACCAAAGACGGAGAGGTCCTGGGCCAATGGCCAGTGACAGGTTATAAGGACGATGCAGAGATAGTTCAGATATTCTCAGAACAAGGTCAGCAACAACGATTGTTACAATTGATAACGATGCTAAAGGAGCTTTCTTTATCTGAAATGCAACACGAGTTAGTGAGTGACGCTTTGGATTTTGACGTCAGTGCCTATGGACAAGAACTTATTCGTCGCTTAGATCAGGATGTATTTTGGTCGCACTTTGCTTCACGACAAAACGTGAATATTGCTCGCGTGCGAAATCGGGCTTACCTAGATCGGGATATTGAAAAAGGTCGTGAGTATGAATACCGACTTTACGCAATTGGAGAAGGTAAAAAAGATGCACTTATTGGAAAGACGACGGTTAATACCGGTGAAGAGCACAGCGTTCTAAAAGTGAGAAATTTACGTCAGTTGCCTATTGCAGATAGTTGCGATTCAACCAAAGATCATTTTACTGTTGCTCTAGATTGGCTGGCAGCGGGTGAAACAATCACTGATAGAGCATCAAACAATATTCAGTTAGCGGGGTATGAGATATACCGTTCTATGGTGGATCAAGGTAATTCACCGGTGGAGAGGGATTTTGCCGCTGAAGCTAAAGTATTGATGCACAATGGGCGCGGCGAGATTGTTTTCGAAGGGCTTGAGAAAGTTAATGATACGTTACTTATGTTAGATGGCGATGGTACAGATACCCCTGAGTTTATCGAAGCAAGAGATCGCTTATCCTTCGCTGGACTGCGACCTGGAGATCGTAGAACCTACTATGTGGTTGGTCGTGATTTTGCGGGGCACTACGGAGAGTCTGAATCTGTTGTTGTACAAATCCCTCGAAGTTTACCGCCAGTAACGCCTTGGAATATAGAGAGTGCGTACAATTCCATGCCTGAGGGTGGGATACAGCTATCGTGGGATAGCGTCAACGTCAAAAACTTTGTTGTACACAATCCGGACATAGCAGTGTGTAATAAAAGTGATGCTGCGCAAACCGGGTTTGTAGAATTTACACGCACGGAACAACAGCAATGCGAGAGAGCATTCACAGCACGGGTGGATATTGAAGGCTATCAATTATACCGTTTTAACACGTTTTCCGAGGCAAGAGGTTTTAAAGATAGCGATGGTGATGGAGTATCTGATGCTAAAGAATACGCTGAGAAGAGCCAGTGTAATGGATCGATACAGCCGTTAGGGCAATCAGATTATCGAGTGTTAGATCCACAAATCGCGGATCAATCTGGTACTGTCGAAAGGAAAGTGTTTACTGATCAAGATAGCGATCTTATGGTGGGATCGTATTATTGGTATCGTATCGCAAGTTATACCGCTGACGGGAAATATAGTTTGCCAAGTCGGCCGATTAGAGTACTTGTGCCCGACCTCACTGCGCCACCATCTCCTAGTGTTAACGTTACGAGGACGGTAGCAGGAAACTGTTGTCAAATCGATGAGATCAATCGCAGTCAACCTAATTGGAGCTTTACTGATTCGGTTGGAGGGGGAAGTATTGTATTGCTCGAGGGGGATAATCAATCTGGTGGAATGAATCCAGAAGATTTTGGGTCCCCGGTGTCGAGGCTATGTTTATCACCAGGCCAGATAGATAGTTTTTGGGGCGTGCGTGGACTTGATGATGTTCTACGTCAGTTAGTGTACTCAAAAGACAAAAAGGACATAAACAAAGCGTACTGTGAAGTGGATATTCCCGCCGGTATGGATATCTGTAAATCTGGTGCATGGCAATTATCTCAAAAGGCTTGTGTAGAAGAAGAAGCAGTTGAAAGCGGAGACGTAATAGAAGGTCCTGTGACAGTTACCTTACGGGCGATAGACGATGAATCCTGCTTGGAGTATTACGATACGATCGCTGGAAGAAATACGCTGCTTCATACCTCATGTGGGACTGATACGCCTGGCACACTAATTTTTGGTGTCGAGCATGGTTTTGTTTGTGGTACTGCTGTAGCGCGTGATCCAAGCAGTAATGCATCTGCCCCTGCCGATGTACCTTGTACGTTAGCGATCGATAATAACCCATTGAGTCCACCTCAGATCTTATCGCTAGCAGTGGAAGACGAGACGTTGCGGTTTAGTTGGCGTACTCCATTGCAGTTAACGGCGAGTACGCTGATAGAAATACGTTCTGATGTGTCTAGTAGTGATACACAGATTCTATCGTTTGCAAACGACGGTTTGGAATCTGGGAGGCTTTTTAGTGACCAGTCTACGAATATTCACGCACTATTGGATGGTCGTGACCAATGGTGTATACGGGCAATTGCAATCGGCGCACAAGTTGAAGGGGGGGCTCGTTATTCAGAGTGGAGTAGTAGCCTATGTAAAACGCGAAGGCTCACGGGTCCTAATGAAGTAGAGTATTTACCTTGGCCGAAAGTTGCCCCTTTGCCTGCTGAGGAGCCACTCACGGTGGAATTGGCAAGAGATTATGTGACGGAGGAGCAGGGTCAGGAAGTAGATAAACAGTCGGTGTTAATACACTTTAATGAGCTACAAGGGATGTTCTCTCTAGGTAATCCGTTATGCGAGTATTCCCTGGGGGTAGATAATACGGTTGATTTTAGTCAATTATTTTTTACTGAGTTTCATTGTGGTTTAGCGGGAAAAACGCGTTTCGATAATTCCTTAGCTTCTCCGTTTATGCTGTATCGACAGGCTAGAGCTTCTAGTGGAAAAAAAGGTTTATGGATTCAGGTAAGCCCCCTGAAAAAGACGTTAGATTGGGAAGCTTCCAGCAAATTCGGTGAAAACCTTCGTTACCACTTTAGGGACAATAATTTTGTGTTCTATCGTAAGCGTTATAGTGACGATAAGTACGAGAGTGACTGGCAATTGGCTTATCGGGATCACTACCCATATATAAACGGGTATGACTACCGCTATCAAATGGTGCAATTTAACGACAACCATGCAATCTCATCATGGCGTATCTCCGAATGGGTATCGCCAGGTGTACAAGCAGGAGGCGAATAATATGAGATATGGATTTCTTTTTTCTGGACTGATGTTGCTCTGTGAAATGTGTTATGGAAGCGCTGTGTTTGATGGGCGTAACGCCAATCTATGGTTGGTAGACGAACACAATAATGTGACCTCATTTAGCTATGATAGTTGGCTGGATGATTTCCTTGATGTTGAATTTGAACTCGGGGCAAATCAACAAGCATTGGTTAATCATGTGGTAAGAAGTTCTGTTGTTGGTTCCTCACGTCTCGCGCCGCTTAGTTTGGTTGGCCTTAACGAAGCGCAGCAGGTCATAGGTAAGGATGTAGGTAGGGTTCCGCTGACAGTATATCCAGAGAGTGGGGAATTTAGTGAAACCATTAGAATTACGGTATCAGTAGATGGCGGGCTGTTAAATAGTTATAAGGAACTAACCCTGTCCATTGAGATTGATGGAACTGAAAATCGAGTCCTGCGTTTTGATCATACCTCTACAATAGTAGACGGAGTACTCGGCGATGAACTTTACCTGATTCATGATGGCAAGTCTCGAGTCGTTTGGACCCTAACGGCGCAAACGGGAAATGAAGTGATTACATTAGGTCAATTAGATGAGACCTATATGATAAGTAGCGCTCATCCAGATGGCCCACAGCGGGATACAGATGAAGACGGATTGCCTGATGTTGTTGAACTGGCAGTAGGATTAGATCCGCTAGAGAGTAATTGGCAAGCAGATATCAACGGCGATGGGTGGGCGGATTTTGACCAATGGTTACGATCAGAATCGGGTGATAAGGATAGGTTACCCGTTGATTCGGATAGTGATGGTTGGAGTAATACGGATGAAATATGGAGGGGTACCAATCCTTACGATCTAGTGACGTCTTTGGCAAGTAACGATGGTGTCGGCATATTGCCACCCGAGGGGTCAGAGCAATACAACCGGCTATTGCTATCCTTTAAAGATCGTCCGGTGGCTGATCGTTTGTATGCCGTCGAATACATTCATGATTTACACCAAAAAACTGAAGATAAGGTTCTCTCCTGGAATGGAGAGGTTACGGCATTATCGTTAACGGGGGATGTGCTCTATAGGAGTGGTACACTGTTGACTGAAAATCAGCTAGTTTGGGCTGATGTGAACCCTGAAGATATACATTCCGGTGTTAAGAAATCTAGCTTTTCTTCCCTTCGTGATAATGAGCAACGAATATCGATCCGTACGCCTGGATCAAAAATTCACATCGTTGATATTGCGACAGATGCACTGTTGACTACGGACAGTGGGGATGCGATGCAACGTCAGTATCATCGAAAACTGTATCCGGGGAATCGTGATATAACCCCTGATAACTTTGTTCCAGTGGAGATTTGGGAAACAGCAAAAGAGTGGAAAGCCTTATATATTGAACATCTCAAAAATAACCTTGTTATTAGGGGGAATGATTCTATTGGATTATACGATGGGTTGTATGTTGATATTCTACAGTCTTTGATCCAACAAGAATTAGGCTTTAACGCCGATGGGGAAATTGTTGATTTTAGGGAGCTAAGCTTAATCCAGCAGCAAAGGATACGTGAGTTGATGGATACGTTATCATCACGAGAAAAACGTAATTTGTGGGACGTAGCGCAAGATATTGTGTCTCTACTTGAAGGTGATGTTCTGTTGCCTCTCAAGAATATAATATTGGACACAATGCATGATATCAAAGACCAGCCTGTTGATAGTGTCCTGTACTTACAGAAGATCTTGGCGAAGGTAGAGGAAGAGCGTTATAGGGGGCGTTTGATGCTCTTTGATGAAGGTCTTACGCAAATACTGTCCGAAGAAAGTCTATTATTGCCTGATGCAGATAGTGACGGGGATGGCATACCTAATGGCGTAGAAATATTAACGCCATTACTATTGGCAACTTACCCTTGGGATGAAGATAGTGATAACGATCATATATCTGATAGCGTTGATATCTGCCCGTTGAATAGTGTTCGCAGCAGCGTTGTTTTTTGCGAAGAGGAACCTACGTTGATTGTAAATATCGGTGAGGCGAATGAACCCAAAGAGGGTGAGTCATTCCTATTGGTTAGCTTTCAAATAGATCGTATCGCTCGGGAAGATATTACCATCGAATACAATGTACTTTCTCTAGCAGGAGATCTTGCAGAGGAAGGTATTGATTTTGGTAGTATGCAGGGCAGTGTAACAATAGAAGCAGGTAATAATGTGGTAACTATATTGGTACCGGTTTATGGAGATGGTCTAGATGAAGAAAAGGAGCACTTTCATCTTGTTATATCCAATGTTGAGAATGCAAACTACCTCCAAGGCGATCGTCAGATAGCATTACATGATTTTGATGATACAACCGTGCTTGAAAAACCAATTAATCTAATTGCGAATTCAGCAGATAAACAAATAGCATTGGATTGGCACAAGGTCGAAGGTGCTGTGGGTTATCGGGTGTACCAGGGTCGGGGAGTGAATTTTAGTAAAGAAAGTGCTCTGTTGATCGCAGAGATCACTGCCAATACTCTATCTATATCTGACTTATTGAATGAACGTATGTATTTTTACGCGGTGGAGGCATTTAGGGGGGATGTTGTCTCTCCTCTGTCTTCCGTTGCAAGTGGGTATCCCTATAACCCTAGCATTACTGGGTTACGTATATCACAGTCGCTGGACTTTGGGCATATACCCATTTCTAGCACCAAGGACTTGGTGTTCAGCATAGAAAATGTTGGAGTAGAGCCAGTCGTGGTGTCTGATTTATTATTGCCTGAGGGTTTCAATGTTCCTGATTTTAATTCTGGCGACATAATAGAGGGCGATTCGAAGAGGCAATATTTACTTACGTTTAATCCGTTGGTCGAAGGTCAATATGTAGGGCGACTGGAGGTCATTACAGAAAACAATGTAACTCAAGGCTGGTTCTCTGTTCGAGGGTATGGAATAACTGAAATCGTTTATCCAAGAATGGTCTCTCATGTATTGGATGGCCAGAATGGCTTGCCTATCCCTGACTTGGCAAAAGACATTGCTATTAGTCCTGCGGGCGATCAAGTTGTCATTGCTGATACGTATAATATTCAGACGTACCGTCGAAACCCTAATACTGGTGATGTTAGATTTGACAAGACTATACCCGTTGAAAAAGGATACTCACGTATTGCGAAGTATAGCCCCTCTGGGGATCGCCTCTACTTAGGATCACAATACCTATTATCCTATGATCGAGATGTAGAAACTGGAGAATTGAGCTTTCGGGGCACTGTTGCTCCCAAGAATTGTCATCTCTTGAATATATCCGCATCTGGAAAACGAATATTCTGTACCGCAACAAATGGTATTTCGGCGCACGTATATACTCTCCTAAAGCAATCATCTGGCGCAGAATCGTGGAGTGAATATTGGATATCAGCTGGTGGAGGGGATAGGATTTTCGGTGGCGAATTTACTGAAGATGGTAATAGTATCGTTTTGGCAAAAGCAAGTGGAATCGAGAGCTACAAAATCGATGACGCTGAAGAGACACTGGTGTTGGCTGACAAAATTGAAGGTAAAAATCAGCATCAAGCCATAGGGCACCTAGGTGGTGATCTCTTTCTTGTCGCGGATGGCTACCATGCACTGTCTACTTATAGTATTGATGCTGATGGTGACTTAGAACTACAGCAGAAAATAGAGCAAGGAGTCGATGGTACGCCAGGGTTTAGCGCTTTTTGGATTACCTCGATGCCAGAGACAAACAGCTTTGTTATTGGCCCTTCTATGTTACGTTTTTCGTTAGACGAAACGGAAGTGTATAGGTATGTCGATAGTGTAGTTCCTAATAATCTTGTGTTCGATGCGTCGTATACCCAATCGGTATGGCATAGTAATAGTGAGGCGCTATTCTTGTTACGATCAGATAGTCATTATGCCAGTTCTTTCTATTCAGTGAGTTGGAGTGATAACGAATATAGCGAGTCCGACAGAATACGGGCGGGTTCCGGTGGATTGGACCATTTAATAATTTCTGTAGCAGGAAAGAACTGGATTCAGCTATTAGAAAATAATCAATTAGCGTTAAGGAACCATACATCACCTGATTTGCAATCATATAGCCTTGATGTTTCTCCGAATCAGCCGATTTCGAAAGGTAACTGGAAGCAAATGCGGTCGGCATATACTCACCAGTATGTCACTGTGTCAAAGGATAAGAAGGAATATTTCGAACTGCACCATGAATACTTATCGAATAATTATAGTATTCACCAATATAGATGGGATCCTAGCACTCAGGGATACCTACATGTAGCCGAATATAATGATGAATTAGACAATCTCGAAGGGGCGCCTCCTGGTGTTCTGACAAAAGCTAGCGATATTGTGTTATCACCAGATGGGAAGTTGTTGGTAGTCACTATCGGCGCATGGGAAACAGCGATTGTATTTTTGCGTAATAAGGCAGGTGATTCACTTACTTTTCTCGATAGGATCAGAGATGCCGATTTCTCAATGCCTGGAAGTGGTTGGAGAGACGTGACGTTCAGCCCCGATTCTAAACAGATGTTTATTTTGGCGTCTGGCGCGGTTTACGTAGCGGAAATTGATAGTAGTAGTGGAGCTAACGCGTCCTTTGTTATACAGAATAATGAAGATAACGTTGGGTTGTTGGCTTTCCCTAAAGAAGCTTTGGTAAATGACGCTGGAACTCTTTTAGTTGTGTCGTCCACACAAGGGTTGATGTTGTTCGATAGAAATCCTATCGATGGTAGCCTGTCCTACATACAGGAGATCTCCTCCTCAGATACTATGTTCTTAGGTCTTAATAATGGCGGATCAGTAACGCCTATGCATTTTATCGATGATGATACGGGTTTACTACTTGCATTTAGCCAAGGGGTTTTCAAGTTAGCAGAATCTCAAGATGATGGATTATGGAAGGTTGACTGGTCAATAGTACCCAGTACACTTGGAGGGGAATTTCCTGTAGACCCCTTAGCGTTTCGTAGTATTGTGTTCATTGAGCCATTTGAAAATGATAGTAAGCTAGTGGTGTATGGCAGGAGACCTGAAACTGGTGTGTACGTATTCGATTTAGAATAACAATAGCGATAAATGTATGTAATGTATTATGGAGAGATGGCTGTGCGGCGTTTGATGGACACAATTGTTACCCGTTCATGGTTTGTATTGGTTTTTTCGGTTTCCGTTGGTATGGCCTTTTTCTTGACCGCTAACCTCTTGATTGAAAGAGTCGAGCGTCAGGGGGTTGTCGCTCAGAATGCTCTGGTTAAAACAGATTTACGTAATTTGCGTATTGAATTGGAGGGTCTAATAAATCAGTCAATATATCTAACTTATGGTATCCAAGCCCATATTGCGGTTGAAGGGGGTATCGAGAAAGATACATTTTCTTCACTATCGGCAGCTTTAGTTAAGCACTCGAGATGTTTGCGTAATATAAGTCTTATTAGGGGGCATGAGTTAGTTATGGTTTATCCACTTCAAGGGAATGAGGATGCAATTGGACTGCGTTTTGATAAACGCCAAATCAATGGCTTCGAAAAGGCCATAGAGTATCAGAGCACAATACTATTGGGGCCGATTGAGTTAGTACAGGGAGGGAGCGGTCTAATCGCGAGAACCCCAGTATATGTTAATGGCGACAAGTACTGGGGGCAAACAGCCGTTGTCCTGGATTGGGATGTAATTAAGCAGCGCATTAGGTTAAACCGTTTTTTACAGAATTATCGATTGCATGTTAGTAGTCTCTCTGATGATGGCCATTACCTTAACAATATACTGGGAGAGAAATTACACGCTGAACGTCGCTATACTCAGTCTGAGTTTATTGATTTTCCGCACGCGAACTGGAAGCTCACGGCCACGCCAAAGGAAGTCTACAAGTTTCCGTGGAGGGCTAGTTGGATGTTGCTCGTGTCTCTTCTTAGCATGTGCGTCAGTTTCTTTATTTTTCGCTATCTATCCCAAGTTGAGGACCTTCGAACTCAGAAGCGATTAGCGCTTCAACTTAGTAATAGCAAAAGCCAGCTATTGTTGAGTACGGTTCACGATTTACGTCAACCGGTGAATGCACTATCGATCACAATAAACCAACTTAAAGAAAATAATGATCCTAACTGCTTGGAACATGCAGAATTGTGCCTGGTATCTATCAATGAATTTTTTGAGCAATTGGTTAGCTATGAGCAGCTTGAAACGGGAAAACAGCTAGCGGTTAAGGAGACCTTTTGTCTGATGACGTTGTTGGAAGATCTCGTAGAGGAAATCAGGCCCTTTACCCAAAGACAAGGTTTGCAGCTTGCCATGCAGTCAGATAGCGATACGCAAGTGTTTAGTGATAAAGCACTGTTGCGACGAGTGATCAGAAACCTGTTGAGTAATGCCATTGACAACACGAATGAAGGGGGAATCTCAATATCGACTTCAGCCAGTGACAATACGGTCGATGTAAGGATAATAGATACCGGAGTTGGTATTCCTAAACAGGACCTCTCCTATGTAACTGAACCATTTTATCAAGTTAACAAGGGTATTGAACGAAGCGGGATTGGTTTAGGTTTGGATATAGTTGCCCGGTTGTGTGCGATGCTTGGTGTGACGTTTTCATTAGAAAGTGAGGAAGGCAATGGATGCTTGGCGCTAGTAAAGATCCCACGTAGCAGTGATGGGATTAAGGTCGAGGGGGTCACTGGTAATGTTACGGTCAGATTGCTAGAGGAAGTTTCTATGCCTAGTACATTGAGAGATAAGTTTTGCTCCTGGGGGGTAAGTTGGTGTGCGGATTCAAGTGCGTTAGTTAACTTGTTAGTAACAGCTTCACCCTTAGAAGAGCTTGAATTAGACTCAAGGCTTCGATCCTGGTCTCAGCCAACGTTAATACTAAGCAATACGATTGATACTTCAAAGCGCTTAAGTGAAAGCGTTTGGGTGTTACCTTTATCTCACCCTGTCTCTAACATACGTAGAACATTCACGCGTATATTGGATGATGTGAGTCACCCTGAACTTCTAGAGTAACCCTTGCTTGTTGGCCTGCATTAAACACTCCGTTCGATTCTTAGCACCGAGTTGTCTGTATAAGTTAGCAAGATGATACTTTATCGTATGCTCACTTATATTTAGGCGAGTTCCAATTTCTTTGTTTCCCAGCCCTTGTTGTAGGTGCCATAAGATACGCCTATGCTGCTCTGATAGGTTATTTGCGGGGGCACTGTGTGTATTTTGAAATTCCTTAATTTTAAGACGGATGTCTTCTGAAAAATAAACACCATTGTCAATGATGCTCTGAACGGCATGTTGAAGTATGTCGACATCCTCATTCTTGCTTACAAACCCGCTTGCGCCATTATCTATATAGCTAGAAATTTTTCTAGGGTCACTATCAGAGGAGATGATTAGCACAGGAGGAGGGAAGTCCATGTGCTTTATTTTTCTAAGAAAGAGTAACCCTGATTCCCTGCCCATATGTATGTCTAGAACGACGAGAGTAGGGGTTGTGTTTGCATGAATCCACCTTAATGCTCCTTTGATATTCTGGAAGTCATGTACATTGGTTGCCCTGAGTCGCGTAGACAGTAGATGAGAAAGGCTTTGCGCGAACAATGCATGATCGTCTAGCACGAGAATGGTATCCATATCTTTCGTGACCCTGTTATAAGTTTCGATAGAGCTCTACTAATGCGTGTTTACCCGAGACGCCGAGTTTCGAATAGACTTTTTTAGAATGACTTGACGCGGTTGATACTGCGATATTCATTTCGTTAGCAACTTGTTTGATCGTACATCCCTGACCTAATAAATCCGCTACCTTGTTTTCCATTTGTGTTAGTGAGTCAGTATCGGAGAAAGCATTTTTTTGAAGTTTAACCAACAAGAAACCTTTAGTCCCAATCATTTCGGTGCTGATTGTCAGATGACGCCAAGATGTAAGGCGTTGTGTGATAGCGTCGAGGAGTCCCTGGGGTAGGTGCTTTCCCGTAAATGACAGGTCCATGGATCTAAGCCATTTCTCTATGGTATCTTCCATGTGATAGACAAGTCCAAGGGCATCAACGAGCATTAGGTAACCTTCGGTTTTATCGGCGTCGAAGCGTCTAGATATATCCTGTAAAAGTAATCGATGGGCTGCCATCATGTGCTGCTTAAGTATCAATAATTGTTGATGCTCGTGGCTATTGAAATCATTTTCTATTTCCCGCCGATAGAATGCGATAAACACGGACGCTTTAGTGCCGCTAAATTCATCGTGAAACATTATTGCGTCACCAATGGCATAGTGTTTACCCCATTGTAGATAAGCATCCGTCGACATCCGTATATCTCGGTCGGGCAAGACCTCACTTAAACGCAACGTGTTATTGTCAGATGCCATTAGGGCCTTAATAACCAGAGGATCACCACTGTTACCCTCATCTTCAGTGGACATTGAAAAATAAGAAGCCGCGAAGTCATCAGGCATTTTGTAAAATTCTTGATAACCTTCGCGATAATCCTCATGTAGCCACCATTCACTATGGCCCATCCAAGCCCCTCTTATGGGAATAAATTGGTCGACAATAGCAAACATTGACTGCCAATGCTCACCAGGTAAACAGCCAGGTACCGATGAGTATATTTTTTCTATGGTTTTATGTAATTCCTTGTCGTGTTCTAGCAAGTGCGTTATCCCTTTGGCAGCCAGTTGTTTGGCGCCAGTATAACGTATCGACTTCCCTGTACGCGACAGTTGGTGATTCGCTTAGGAAAGCTTGCAAGCTTGAGGGAAGTATAGGTGTTGCCTGGCACCCCCTAAAACATCCATTATGGGGGTTGACAGGCTGCTAGGCGATGTGATTAAAGCTGATATTGACTGGCAGCTAGGTCGCGCATTATTTCTTCTGAGCCACCGCCAATGGCGTTAACGCGAACTTCGCGATAAATTCGCTCTACATTGCTTCCTCTAAGATAACTTGCGCCACCTAAAATCTGACTGGCTTCACGGGCGCAGAATTCCATTGTCTCGCTTGCCTGGACTTTTAGCATCGCAAGGTCTCCTGGGTGGATTCGGTTTTCAATATAAGCCTGGGTGAGGTGAAGTAAATAACTTTGAGTGGCGTTAATTCGCTGTTTCATCGTTGCTATCTTGTGACGAATAACTTGATGTTCTGACAGTGGCTTCCCAAATGTTTTACGTTCCCGAGCCCAATTTACTGCTTCCTCTAGGCAGCATCGAGATGAAGCTTCCATAGAAACAACCATTGCTAGACGTTCGCTGTTGAAGTTGTTCATAATAACGCGAAAGCCCTGGCCTTCCTTTCCGATAAGGTATTTAGCTGGCACCTTAACTTGATCAAAATATAATGTAGCCGTGTCAGAGCAGAGCCAACCCTGTTTATTCTTGATAGGGGTTCTCGATACACCGTCCAGATCCATGGGTATTAATAGCATGGATACACCAGCGGCACCTTCTCCGCCTGTTCTTACTGCAGTGCTTACCCAGTTCGCACCCATACCACCCGAAATAAAGGTTTTGCTTCCATTAACAATATAAAAATCACCGTCCTTTTTGGCCGTTGTTTGGATGTTTGCTACATCAGACCCCCCAGATGGTTCTGTGATTCCGAGTGAAATCCGTTTCTCTCCAGATAGTACTGCTGGGACAACAAGCTCCTTTATCTCCTCTCTGCTGAAATTAACAACGGGGGGCAATCCTATTCCGTGGATTAGCAGCGTACTTGCTATTCCTCCGGCGGAGCCAATGCGGCCTAACTCTTCGCCAGTGATATTTACGTAATGTTGATCAATACCTTCTGATACTCCGCCGTATGCTTCCGGGTAACCAACTTGCAGCAATCCGATATCCGCGGCTTTGGCCCATAACTCATCAGGGATTTTTCTATTCTCGTCCCATTCTTCTAAGAACGGTGCGACTTCTCGATCTAGAAATTTTCGTAGCTGGCCTCTCCAGCTTTCATGGTCGGCAGTAAGGTTCGGGTTGTGGAGTCGCGCGCTATCAAAGTCCAAAGACATGGAGTCATCCTTCTCTATTGGTTAAAGGTCAAGCCTTAGCATGGTTGCATCGTTAAAACGATGATAGAACTCTCTATAGATAGCTGCATTGGTTCTTGTGCCAAAGATCCTAGTTTTGGTGCCATACTAGCGGCGGTACTCGGAAGGAGCACAACCATGCCAGCTTTTAAACGCGGATGAGAAAGTTGATGAATCAGCATAGCCTAGTAGAAATGCAATATTGGTAATACCTAGCTGGCGATCAGCGAGGAAGCGTAGGGCCATTTGGGAACGGAGCTCTTGCACTTCCTGTAGAAAATTAGTGCCCCTATCTGAAAGTCTCCTCTGTAGCGTTCTTCGAGAGACTTGAAGTTCATTGGCGATCATGTCTATGGTCATATCACCTGTGGGTAGAGCGTAGGCAATAGACTGACGCAATGATTTAAGAAAGTCGTCTCCAACCACGGTATCCACATACTGTTGCCATGGATTCTGGGGTGTTGTGGTCGTATCGTTGATAGATTCTATTAACGGATAATCTAATGAGGCAATGTCAAAGTAGAGTGCACTGAAAGGTTGATCGAAGATTAAATTGCCTCCAAAGGACTGCGTTAATATTCTGAGGTCTTTTGGTTCTGGGTAGGTAAATTGTGCTTTGGTAATGGTGATGGGGTGAAGACAGATGGATGTTAATATTGAATTGGCTGTGCTTAGGACCATGTCGATTGTATAGCGGTTACTGATATCAACAGGGGCTGTGGGGCACCATTCACTTCGTAATGTGCCGTGCTCACGCACGATAACCGCTTTCCCAAGATCACCGTACATTTCTAACACGTTAGGCATCATGTTTAACCATTGCCGAAGTGAATCACAGATACTCGATAGGTATAGAAGAAGGTGGCCGATATTGAGATAGGTCGCCCGACCCACCAAAATCCCTAAATCAGGATAACCTGACGCTAGCGCGATTTCATGATTAAGCTGATAGAAAGGCGCTACAGGCATTTGGTAATCTGGAATATCGAACCATGATCTATCTATGCCGCATTGTTCAATAATTTCAGCTTCAGGCACACCTAGGCGCTCGCCTATTTGGAGTGTGTTCTTGGCTTGCTTCGCGGGCATAACCCATTGTGGATTTGTCGATTGTTTCTTTGTCATGTGCTGAATACTGGTTATGGGGTTACCAGTATAAACAATGGACTAACGAAATGAACAGGGAAGTGGCTAATTTACCACCCCAAGACTGACGGACATCTGGTGTTGACCACTATCGAGATAGATTGTTGTGCACGGTGTTAGCGACATGTTGAGTTGGTCACCGATGTGTTTTGGTGGGTGTACTTCAGGCTGTGTATTTTCGTCAAGTTTACTGTATACATGCCCCATGAAGGTGTTCATAAATTCACACACCGCATCAATTGAAAGCTCATTTAATTCTGTCATGTCGAATTTTAAGAATTTAGATGCAATATAGCAGGCATGCTCTGCGTCGATTCCGAATATCAAATAGTAGTCTTTGTTGCCTTTAATCTTTTGCGCCCAAAACAGTTGCCCGGTTTTTTCGATAGGTAGCGTCGGATTGATATCGATTATCGATGTCGCAATCTTCATCATTCGTGGGTAAAAGCGAGAAAATACGTCGCAGACAACACGGGTTTGTTTATCTAAGCCCGATCCCTTCAATGAAATATCGATTTTCTCACCGAGATTTGATGCTTCTTGTTTATGTTCGTAGAGCTGCTCGTTAACAACCTGGGAAGAAATGTATCCAAGATCTATTAATATCTCTCCAAAGTATTTACGTCGAGACTGCTGAGCCTCAAGAAGTGTATCGATTTGGTCGTCGGTGAGTAGTGATAGATTTACGGCAATTTTACCGAACCGTTCATCTAGCCTTCGCTGCTCAGTATTGATTTTCTCTGCTTGCTTGCTATTTATCCAACCCATCTCGATCGCAATGTCCCCTAGTAATGGCGATGACTTTCTTTGTGCGTCAAGGGCGCTGAGTAACTGCTCGCGATTAATCAAGCCTTTTTCGAGGAGATATTGACCAAAAAATTTAGTATTCATAGGAATCGCTGCTTGGTTATTGGATTGGGTTAGACATTATGTTTCAGTTGGCGAGCCGTATCGCACGTATTAAGTCTTCTTGGTCATAAGGTTTTTGTACAAAAGCAATCGCTCCAGTACGAAGGCACTCTTCGATATCTTCTTCTCCACCCAAAGAGGAGGCGATAACGACTTTCGCCTTGCTATTGAGTTCGAGTATTTTTTCTAGTGCAGCTTTGCCTCCCAACACAGGCATAACGAGGTCGAGCAATACTATGTCGGGTTGTAATAGCTCAAATTGCTCAATTGCTTTAGCACCGTCTTCAGCCTCTCCGGCAATTTCGATATCATCGTAACCAGAGATGATTTCTTTAATCACGAATCGCTGTGAAAGAGCATCATCTACAATCAGTATTCTGATAGGTGGCATGTCTACATACTCCAGGGTTTTGCGTAGCCTTCTATTAAGCTTATATGATGATTCATTATTTTCCATAGAAGACATCAGTAAGGTTAAGTCATTGATGGGGTTATTAATTAGGCGGATTATTGAGTACGACTCTTGGACTCAATTTATCGATATAGACTGGAGCTTTTACTAGACTGAGCTATCGTCAAAGGATTCTTGATCAAATAAGAGCCTGATAAATATGAAAAATACAGTATTGTTTATGCTTACGTTTATGTTCGTATGCTCAGCTAACGCGGAAGTTAAGGTTATTGCATTGGATATTCCTGGATTACATCAAAAAGACGGCAAAGGTGCCTATGATGAGGTGATTACTAAATCTGTAGTTAATAGTGGAAAAGCAAAGATTGTTATTTTACCCCCAGCAAGAGCGGAGGCCGAATTTACTAAGTGCACCAATTGCTGCTTAAGTCCGGCGAATAATAATCCTGAATTTTACGATTATGGCGACGAAGTAGTGGTAACAAAGCCCATGGATACCGCTAAGGTTTACATTTTCACAGGACAAGGGAAGGCTGTATTGAGTTCACTGGACTCCCTTAAGGGTAAGAAAGTAGGGGCTCGTATAGGGATGCCCTACGGAAAAACCTTTGATAACTCTGGGATAGAAGCAAAGTTGGTTTCTGAGATTGGTACTAATATTAAGAAATTGGACTCGGGTAGAATCGATGCCTTTATCGCCTATGTACCAGATGCATATATTGCGTTTGAAAAACTCAATGTGCCTGCTTACCCCCACGATAAAGCAAATCCGATCGCTATCCACCCAGACTCTTTGGTTTGCAAGGGGGCGTCAAAAGAGTTCATTTCAACCTTTAATAGCTCAATATGAAGGGTTAAGACCGCCCCTAATCGGGCGGTCCAGTTGATCCCCGTTATGCATCGGTTCACAGTTTTTGTCATTCCTCTTATTCGCAGTAGAGTATCCTTTATCAAAACGATATAGTTGCCGCCCGAAAAAATACGAAGGATATATTTTCGGAATAACTCCTATTGGAAATTTTGAGCTAAGGATTAGTATTATGAGCGTTATGATAAAATTTTGGCACCTAAAGCAGGCGTTTGCAGTCGGTTTAGTGCTTCTTCTGTCTGCATGCGGCGCAAGTGTAAAGGTAGATATTAACAGTCACTCGCCTTCAAATTCATCTGTTATATACGCAAGCGATGGTGAATCGTTGGCGTTTAGTGCATTTGGCCCCGTATATAGCCCCTACAATGAAACGTTATTACAAGTAGGTGTTCGTGCTCAATGGGAGGTCTATGAATATGAGCCTGATAACTATCTGACAAACCCTGTGTTTAATATTATGGCAGGTACCAGAACGGGGCAAAGTATAGCGTATGCTCCCGCTACATTTCTAAATGCCACCCGTTTTGAATTTACAATACCGGAGAATCAACCTTCGCAGTACTACCTTGTTACCTATACGGTGTATCGCCATATTATCGGTGGTTCATGGAAGTTTGCAGATAGTAGTCGGTCCTGGCTGATTTATGCAGGGGACGAAAACCAGGTTCCACCAGAATGGGAAGGCGATTTTCTTGTGGGTAGCATAGAAGACATCAATAAGCTCGAAGGTTATACCAGTATCAATGGAACTCTAAGTATTATGCCTTTTACCTCAGAGGAATCGGATAATAGCTTGTTAGACGGAGATAATCAGGTCATTGCCATCAGCAAAATAGATCATAGGGATCTCAAATATACTCTTCCATTGGGCATTCGCACTGAAGAAAATCTGATTACTGATATAAGTGCTTTGGAAAACATTAACCATGTAGGTGGGAACCTCAATGTATTCCACAATGAAAGACTAACGTCTTTTGATAAGCTTAACAATCTACTAAGTGTAGATGGGAACTTGATGGTCTATAAAAATAACCAAATTACTGACTTAGAGGGCTTTAATAACCTCACGGTTTTAGGTGGTGATTTGTATTTTCAATCAAATCAAAATTTGGAGTCTATTGATGCTTTAAAGGGTCTTCAACGTCTAGAAGGTGCGGCGGTGTTTGCATGGAATGAAAAGCTGACTGACTTGGCGGGGCTCGAAAACGTTTCCAGTGTTGGCGGTCGCCTTAGCGTTACCGGTTCCAGCTCATTGGAGTCGCTTGGTGCTTTGTCTAACATAGAGTTTGTTGGTGGAAATCTAGAGATTAGAAACAATGATCTATTAACCTCACTCAGTGGCCTTGAGTCGTTGTTAACTGTTGGTGAGGATCTTGTGATTGATGGCAATGAGGCGTTGCTGTCGTTAGATAGTTTAGAAAATCTATCGTCAGTTTTCGGGGCAACTATAAGATCCAATCCGATGCTAACAAATCTAGAGGGTTTGAATAACCTGACAGAAATCCCTGGTAATATTATGGTTGAATATCATAAATCACTACAATCACTTTCTGCACTAGGCATGGTAGATTTCGTTGGAGGGAACCTCGACGTTACTCATAACTATGTTCTAGAGAATTTATCAGGTTTAGCGGGAGTAACTCGCATAGAGGGTATACTTAATATCCAACAAAATTCGGTATTAACCTCAATAGAGGATTTGAATAATCTCGGTTACATACAGGATGGTTTTCACATAAAAGGCAATTTCAATCTCTGTGAGTCTAAAGCGGTAGCGTTATATGATCTTGTGGAATCACGAGATGGCGTTAATTCAGATATTGTTAGTTTTGGTAATGACAAAGACTGTTAACAAAACAGGTTGAATGGGTTGAGAATAACGTTTAAGAGTGGACGTTATTCTCAATTCTGGTCATTACGTTTGTGTTTTGTAATCTCTTTAGCATAAACTTGCCTTCTAATTTCAAGGATGAGGCTATCAATGCTTGCTACTACGATAAATTACGTTAAATTTTGCGATATTAATCCTGACGACTTTCTACCAATACTTAATAAAGAGCAGGTACGAAATCACCTTGTACATCATCCCTTGTTCGACTCTACAAGTATTCATGCCTGGGTAGAGGATAAAATTAACTGTAATCAAATGGAGGGCTGTAGGGTTAGGGCAGTTTACTCATGCGATACGCTAGCAGGGTGGTGTGGTATTCAAAAAGATAACGAAGGTTATGAAATTGCCATTGTCATCTCTGAGTCTTTTTGGGGGATTGGATCGCTAATCTTCAAAGAGCTAATGGGGTGGGCGAAAGAGCTGGGCCATAAGGAAGTTGTTATTCATCTACTTGAAACACGACCTATATACAAATTCCTGAAGAAAAATTCGCTTAAGACCCATAGCACGAAGATGCTAGGTAGGAAATTTGTGACTTACCATATCAGCGTACAATAGATTCTACCATACTAGGAATTTTTATTGCGGTAGTCGCTGGGTGTTAATGCGGTGTAGCGCTTGAATATTTTTCGGAAATGACTGTCATCTAGGTAGCCAACAGTCTCTGCAATGTTGTTAATTTGAACGTCGCTACTTTCCAGTAACTTTTTTGCGACCTCTATCCTTAATTTTTGCAGGTATGCAAGCGGTGTTGCTCCGCTGGCGAGTTTAAAGCGACGCTTGAAATTACGCGGACTCATGCTGTATTTTTCAGCCAACTTATCTAAATTGATTTCATCCTGATAGTGTAAGTCAAGCCAGGATTGTATTTCCTGAACTCGATCGTCCTGATGCATTCTGTGATGCAATATGCCAGAAAATTGATTCTGAGATTTTCTGTTGGTGTCAAGTAGCAAGGCATTTGCGCATTGTTTAGACTGTTCTTTTCCGCAAAACATTTGTACCAAATATAGAGCGAGATCGTTTCCCGCGAATCCCCCTCCACTGGTGATGATGTCACCTTCATCAACGAATAACTGATCTGCTTTAATATCTATAGCTGGAAATCTCTTTCGGAAAATGTCGACCATGCCCCAGTGTGTAGTGGCACTTTTTCCGTCCAATAAACCCGTTGCAGCGATCAATGAAAGACCGGAGCAGATTGAACCAAGAATTGCTCCGTTAGAATGTTGTTGCCGCAACCAGGGCAATGCGGATTGGTAGTGCGTGAGCGCGGCTTCTATGTCCTCTCCGCAGGACGTTACGAGGATAAGGTCCGCATCTTCTATGTCAAAAATGGAGGTGTCTGGTTGTACGATCAAGCCTGTTCGGGTCTTGATGGGCTCGCCATGGAGACTGGCAACAGTCACCTGAAATTGTAGGTCAAGGGGTTCGCCGGCCAGGTAGTTCCACATGAGACCAGTGCTAGAAAAAATCTCCAGTGGTCCCGATATGGTCGAGATAAAAGCATTTTCGAGTGCAAAAAGAACGACGTTTCGCATTGGTGAGTAATCTCACTGGGCTGGGCAAAATATAAGTGGCAGGTATGTCTATGAATATTGTCATATATGCCACTGCAGATCCAGTAAGAGATTCATTAAGATATTACACAGTTCTAGCGATTTAAACGTAATGCAGCGAAGGGAAAGATGATGATCTCAATGAATGATGGTGATGCATGGGAACAAAACCAGGGGCGATTAACGAGAGCAGAGCGGAGTTTGTATGCACTCTCTGCGGTGAAAGCAAAATTAGCTTTTTATTATCGCGCTCTAAATTTTGGAAAGAGACGAGCCTTTAATCGAATTGATTTCGATAAGATCGTTTACCCTGATTCCGTATTTGCTAGGACAGCTATGGAAAAGATGGAGTCAGACTCATCCATAGCGTTGGTTAATCACTGTCATCGATCGTATATCTGGGCATCACTATTGGGGCAACTTGACGGTAGTTGCTGGGACCCAGAAATACTATATGCAAGTATGATGTTGCACGATTTAGGGCTGACGGAGAAACATCATGGAGGCTGCGTGAACGCCACGTGTTTTACGTTTGATGGTGTCCAGGGTGCTGAAGATGTGCTGGGACTTACCAATGAAAAGAATGCGAAAAAGATCAGCGATGCCATTCTCATTCATCTAAATATGGATATTCCAGGGGAAGAATGTGGCTGGGAAGCTCATTACCTGCAAGCTGGTAGCTCGCTAGATGTTGTTGGGAATCGTTTTTCCGATATGCCTATAGGGTGTGTGAATTCAACGTTGGAAAGGTATCCAAGACTTAACCTGAAAGAGGAGCTTACGGGTTGGGTAGATAAAGAATCAACGCTACGGCCTGAATCGCGATTTTCTACCCTTCGAACGCTAGGAATAAAAAGAATGATTCATAATAACCCAGTAGGAGAATATGTATGAACAAGCGGATGATTGTTGTAAAAAAGGGCGGAAAGAAAGTACTGAGGTTATTAGAAGAGAAGCTAACTGCTCCGGTTGGCGGAGAGGTGAAGATCAGAGTAAAGGTCGCCGGGGTATCTTTCGCTGACCTGATGGTGCGTGAGGGGCTCTATCCTGGTATACGTGGACCTCAAGTCACTCCAGGCTATGAAGTGGCAGGTATCGTAGAAGAGGTGGGTGCTGCGGTCACGGGTATTCGGAAAGGGGATGCCGTTGTGGCACTGACACAAATTGGTGGTTATTCTACACACCTCAATGTGTCCCAGGAAAGAGTGGTGAAGCAGCCCCCTGGTTTGGATCAGGCCGACGCGGTTTCTATGGTACTTAATTACTTGACGGCGTATCAACTGTTACATCGCGTTGCTAGGGTAATTGAGGGTGAGAAAATTCTAATACACGGCGCTGCTGGTGGTGTAGGTAGCGCGTTGTTGCAGTTAGGGAAATTACACAACCTTGAAATGTGGGGCACCGCATCAAAGGGGAAGCATGATTTGGTTCGGTCTCTAGGAGGTGTGCCTATAGATTACAATGCTGAGGACTTTGTTAACGTAGTCACCGCCAATGAAGGAGGAGGTGTAGACGCAGTTTTTGATCCCATTGGAGGTAGCAATTGGCGACGTTCCTACAAAGCTCTGCGACTTGGTGGCAAAGTGGTTGGGTATGGTTTTTCCGAGGCAACAACATCGGGGCATTTAGCATTGTTGAAGGCAGTGCCTGCGTTGTTAGCGACTCCTCGATTTAGTTTTTATAATATGTATCAAGAAAACAAAGGCATGTTAGGTTATTTTATTTGGAATCTAAATAATGAGCGGCCAAGTATCTATCAGGAGGACATGAGTAAATTACTCTCGTTGTTAGAGGCAGGGAAAATAGCGCCGATTGTGAGCGAACGGATTCCGTTGATGGATGCGAATCGTGCGCACCAGATTTTAAACGAATCGAGAGTAGCAGGAAAGATCGTTTTGGAGTGCTAGCGTTATTAAAAGTCCCATAGTAAACACAAGGGATCATAAAAAGCCATCCGTTGGATGGCAGAGATTTCCAATGCCTAATATAGAAAAAGGCTCAAAACCAAGAGAGCCAACCTAGCGTTGATGAAGAAGCGTTAAAAGACACAGTAAACCTATTTAATGCTCCTTTTAGGAATTGAAGAAGAGACCATAAGAGATCAAAACCATTCCAATGACGCCTATCGAATAGGCAATAGTTCTTGGGACTGCAATACCGGATAGGTAAAGTGGCGTATGAAGGATTCTAGCGAAAAGATAAATTTGAGCCCCCAACACGGTTGAGTCGTTAGAAATATTGAGAATTGCGGTCAATAAGATTAGAGGCACAAAAAAGTGAAGACTTTCTTTCAAGTTATCTATTGCTCGTTGTAGCCGTCCCGCCATACCTGGCTGAAAATAGGGTATGCTGTCGCGCCCTCCTAAATGTTAACGGTAATGTAAAACTGACCCACTAACGACAATCGAAAATTGACCCACCTGGGGCAAAATAACCGCCAAATTAATAATAAGGTGGCGGTGATGATAACTCAGGAGATGCTAGTGGAAATTCATGTTCTACACCGACAAGGCCACGGAATACGTGCGATTGCACGTACTTTGGGCGTATCGAGAAACACCGTCAGGAACTATCTTCGGCAACCCGCCAAGATACCAACCTATGCAGAGCGCGAGGTCAAACCGTCGATACTTGACCCGTTTAAACCTTACTTACTTGAACGCATCAAAGCGGCAAGACCGCATTGGATACCAGCAACAGTGCTGCTTAGAGAGGTCCAAGGCCAAGGATACCAAGGTGGTCTATCGACGGTTAAGGTTTTTATTCGAGCGTTTAAGCCAGCGCAGAATGACCCACTTGTTCGCTTTGAAACCGATCCTGGCGTTCAATTACAAGTTGATTTCACGACGATCAGGCGTGGCCATAACTCACTCAAAGCCTTTGTTGCAACACTCGGTTACAGCCGAGCAAGCTATGTAAGGTTCACTAAAACAGAACGACAAGAAGACTGGCTTGATGGGATTGAAGCGGCGTTAGAGTACTTCGACGGCGTACCCAAGGAACTGCTATTTGATAACGCTAAATGCATTATGATCCAACGTGACGCCTACGGAGAAGGCAAGCATCAATGGAACCCTGCGCTATTGGATCAAGCTAAAACCTATGGTTATATTCCACGTGCTTGTCGGCCCTACCGGGCGAAGACGAAAGGTAAAGTGGAACGATTTAACTCCTATTTAAAGCAGAGTTTTATCACGCCGCTCTCAGCCACGCTGAAGCAAGCAGGATTAATGCTTACTGTAGAAGCCGCTAATGCCCACGTCGGACCATGGTTAACCAACATAGCTCATCAGCGGGATCATGGAACAACGAGAGTAAAGCCTCAAATCAGGCTAGATGAAGAGCGTTTAGTGTTCCTACCATTACCGCCCAAGGCATCAGCTAAATCGGTGCTTGCAATTGAGAAGGTTACGCCGCTACCGATCGAAAGCTTCCAGCACCCACTGGCAGTGTATGATCAGCTATTGGAGGTCTGTTGATGAATATTCAACATGAACGCATTCAACAGGCTTGCTCCGCATTGAAGTTAGACGCTATCGCCAATGAGTGGTCGGCCCTAGCCGACAAGGCTAGCGCTAGAGAGAGTACTCTTGCAGACTTCTTAGAGCTCCTATTGCAAACGGAAGTTGATGTTAAAGCTGAACGTACGCAAGCAACGTTGCTAAAGTTTGCTGGCTTACCCTCGGTTAAACGCTTTGAAGAATACGACTTCAAGTTCGCCACCGGGGCACCAAAAAAGCAGCTTCAGGAGCTGACCGGGCTAGGCTTCGTAGAGCGCGCAGAGAACATCGTATTACTTGGACCGAGCGGTGTGGGAAAAAGCCACTTAGCAGTGTCGCTAGCGTACAAAGCTATCCTGGCAGGTCATAAAACCCGATTTATAACTGCAGCGGATTTAATGCTTCAGCTCTCAACCGCCAAAGCACAGGGTCGGTTAGAAGCCTACCTAAAGCGAAGTGTGATGGCTCCTAAATTGATGATTATCGATGAGATTGGCTATTTACCGTTTGGTAGAGAAGAAGCCAATCTGTTCTTCAATGTCATCGCTAAACGATATGAGCGAGGTAGCATTATCGTTACGAGTAACCTGCCATTCTCCCAATGGTCAAACGCCTTTGCAGACGACACCACATTAACTGCCGCTCTGCTGGATAGGTTACTTCATCATGCACATATTGCCCAAATATCAGGAGAAAGTTATCGGCTTAAAGATAAGAAGAACGCGGGGATCGCACCGCCACAAACGATAGTAAATTAACCATGGGTGGGTCAATTTTGGATTACCGTTTATCCCGTTAAGTGGGTCAGTTTTGGGCTACCGTTGACACCTAAAGCGGTAAAACTGCCATAATTTTTAATCGTAATCACTACTTGAATAGCCGTCAACATGAATAGAAGCAGCATTACCGAGAGCAGTATGGAAATTTCCGTTGTCATAACAAGTCACCGAAGTTCATGGGTTTGTGAATATAAATCCAGTGTACTTTTTGAGTTGAGGTGTGTTCAGCACTGTAATGGACATATTGGGTCTGATCGGGACATATTATGGAAAAGGGCGGGCATTTAATCCTTTGGTATGGAGGGTGGTAGCAGTGACCCATTGGTCATGCCCTTGTTGTGACATAATGTCTGAGTGAAATTTCACCGCTATGGTGTTGAATCTGACTATATAGACATTTCTAGGCCTGACCTCTAGCTCAGCAAGACAAATTCAGGAATAATCCTTCCATCGATATTTCTAGTTAGGAGAAAACTGAGTGAATGTGCTTAATTTGACAAGTAGTGCCGCAGAATACATCCAGACTTCATTGAAGGATGGTGTGTTGACAATAATGATGAATCAGCCAAAGAAGCTTAATGGTTGGACCGCAGAGATGATGGATGCATTCAAGGAAGCGTTTGGAAAAGCGGGTAAGGAAGATTCTGCGAAAGCAGTAATCTTCACGGGAGCAGGCAGCTACTATTCAGCGGGAGTTAATCTTGGCGGAACGTTGAAGCCTATGCATCCGAAGAAACTACATGGATTTATCATCGATCATAATCAGCAGCTCTTCGAGGCTTTTCTTCATTTTCCGAAACCTATTCTCGTTGCCATTAATGGCCCTGCTATCGGTGCAAGTGTTACGTCTGCGACGTTGTGTAGTGGTATTATTGCATCAGAAAAGGCTACTTTCTCTACACCTTTCGCTGCACTAGGAATAACACCAGAAGGCTGTTCAAGTATTCATTTTCCCCGCCTAATGGGAGAGAAGAATGCGCAGAGGATGCTGGGTACAGAAGGCTGGAAACCAACCGCAGCTGAAGCGGTATCCGCAGGGTTAGTGCAATGGGTCGTACCCCATGAGCAGTTACAAGAAGAAGCACACAAAATTGCGAAAGGCTGGGTTGATGACGGCGCATCTAGGTCGTTCCTTGCAGGAAGCGAGTTGAAAGAACTTGAGCTAGCAAATGCAACTGAGTCAGCTGAACTTGCTGATGCATTTTTGGGATCAGCTTTCTTACGCGAGCAGTCTCGATTTTTGTGGAGTAAAAAGAAACATGTTCCATCGTTAGTGTTTCTGTCTCTATGGGCGCTAAGACCATTGTGGGGCCGGTTAGTTTAACTGTATCAGAACTTCTACAACGATGGATGCTGAGCCGTATTTACAGGGAATTGGGCATAGAGCGATCTATGCCCCTATTATGATGTCGCAGTTAAATCTAACTGCAGATCAGCCCTCTATTTCATTGCGTCGGCAAAGTTGCCTTTTATGTATTCTTTAAAGATACTCATATTTTCGGCTAGAAATTCATTGTTATGAAAAATTAGATTAACAGGGAGTTTTGGTAGCCTCCTTTTCGGAAAAATTGATTGTAGCGTTCCGTTCGTCACATTACTTTTGACCGTAATGTCTGGCGCCATAACAACCCCCATTGAGGCTACCGCCATTTCGATAAGCGAATTGGTGTCGTTTGTGGAATGGTATTCGTAAGCGTCGCTCATGTTCTTTTGACCTGTCAAACCAATCAATTTCGTTAGGCCAGAGTTTGACATAGATGATGGCATGATTATGTGATTTTTCTTGAATAGCGCCGAAAATTGTATGTCGTCGTGTAGGGACAAATATGCTGGCGAGGCATAATAGGATAGCTTTAATTTTTCCAACGTCACGGCAGTAAGCCGTGAGTCATCTAGCTCACCTAGCCGAAATGCGAAATCCACATTTTTCTCTATCAAATCGATGTAGTGATCTGAAACTATGAGGTGAAAATGGATGTCTGGATAACGTTCAGTAAAATCCTTCAGCAGTGTCATTAAAGGGGTTCTAAGTAATATCGGGGGTAGGGAGATTGTCAATTTACCCCGAGGAGATGTATTGTTATCCTTAATGACCGCTTCTGCAGTTTCGATACGATCTAGAATGTCCTTTACTTTTCTGTAGAATGTTTCTCCTTGGCTGGTAACTGAAATTGAATGGGTGGAACGATTAATCAATTTTACTTTCAAGGTCTCTTCAAGCAAGCTTAACTTCTTGCTGATCGATGACGGAGATACGAGTAGCTCTTTCGCTGCCGAAGAAAAGCTACCATTCTCTACTATAGATACAAAAACGCGATATTGGTTAATCTTCGACATTGTTCATATTTCCGAACCAGCATTATTCCTATAGACTGATTCGTCCTCCATATTTTCTCGATTTTTCAGTATAACTCAAGAAACCGAGAAGTACGATCCAGCATAAAGTCCAAGGATATATGCCGGGTAGCCGGTATATAGATAAATATATCTACTATCGAAGTCCTACCTGAGTTTACACGCTACTAGTAACCCTTAAACTCAGGCGTTCTCTTTTCAAGGAATGCACTAATACCCTCATTATAATCATAGGATCTAAATTGGTCCCTTGCGAATAGACGTTCTTCGTACAACGCATCTGCGGCAGACTTGTCCAGTGCACTATTCGCAATTCGTTTTGAGCGTGCTAACCCTAGGGGGCTTTTGCTGTTTATTACGGAAGCTATCTTATTGATAGAGCCCTCAAATTCATCGTGCGGAAATACATCGTTAATCATTCCATATTTTTGTAAAACGCTAGCGGGCAAAAAATCACCGGTGAACAAAAGATATTTGACGATAGGTAAGGGAAGCAGTCTAGGCATAATAGCTGCACCGCCGCCGCCGGGAACAATGCCATAGTTACAGTGAGCATCACCAATGCTCGCGTTGTCACTGCCATATAGCAAGTCACAACACATCGCAAGCTCTAGGCCGCCCCCACAGCTCAGGCCATTAATTGCAGCAATAGTCGGTTTGCTAAAATTACGTAATTGCTCAAAGACTTCTACGCAACTATCGAGGATATCCTTTTCGCCCGGTGCGTATTCAGCAATTTGAGCTTTAAGATCAGCCCCAGCACTAAACGCTTTCCCTTTTCCTGTGATGACTACTGAACGTACGTTGTCATCGCTTTCTGCATCCAGTAACGCTGACATAAGGCTGTTGAGCAAGTCAAAGCTTAGTGAGTTCAACGCTTTTGGCCGATTCATTGTTAGCCAGAGTGTCTGTCCGAACATTTCGTTAATAAGAACATCGTTATTCAATTTGCACCTCTTTGATTGTTGATCATGTTAATCGAATGATCGAAAAAATTGTGCGACCTATACTAGCGATTTTATTTTGATTAAGAATACAGTGATTTGGAAAAACGGTCTTTCTCGTTTAGAAATTCATCAACTAGGATGTGAAGCTAATCGAAGAGTTAGCGATCTTAAAATACTATATTTGTGCACCTGGACACACTACCAAAATTTGTATGCAGAACCCTGTGCGGAGTAACAATAAGCACTTGACCTTATGAGGCTGATAATTGTAACGTATTGATAATGATTATCATTAGTGATCGCGGCGTGGGATTTATGCCGTTTTATTAGTTCGTTTATTGGTACCCATATTTTAAACAGCAATAAGGAAAATGCTCAATGTCCATAGATCAAACCCCACCAGACGACCAAACCAGGAATGAAACCCAAACGTCATCTAGACGCCAGTTCATAAAAATGAGCGCTGGGGCGGGTGCAGTATTAGGAGCAGCAGGTCTTGGTGTAAATAATGTTGCTAGCGCAGAAGTTGATGTTAACGCAGAGGCGCTTCAGGTGATCGATACTGATGAGGCCGATGTTGGTACAGGAATAGATTCTCGTCGTCGTGCAGCTAAGGCATTAAGAAAAAAAATAAAGGCATCTAGGCAGCACTTTCTTGAAACACGTGATGCTAGCGAACAAGAAATCAACAATGATGAGCAGCGCTATCAGTATGAGCGCTACTATGCGAGTTATAGCAAGACGCTTCCCTGTAACCAATTTGGTGAAGTTGACCCCCAAGCATTTGAATCGCTACAGAGAGCGCTACAAACAGGAGCCGCTACAGACTTTAACAACATTCCATTAGACTCAACGGCATCGCGACGACTTACGAATCCACAAGGCGCTTTTCGATTTGAAATAGCAGGCCTGGATAGTCATGCAACGCGAATCAATCCTGCGTGGACATTTAGAAGTGCAGATCTTGCTGGCGAAATGGTCGAAGTGTATTGGCAGGCGCTAACTCGGGATGTTCCTTTTTCTGAATACTCAAGTAGTACTTCAATTCAACAGGCGATTACTGATCTAAATCTTTTGAGTGCGACACCGGGGAGTGTTGCAAATGGCTCTACATCTGTAGCCAATATCTTCCGAGGTGAAACAGTCGGCGACCTAAACGGCCCTCAAATAAGCCAATTCTTGTGGCAGGGCTTTGATTACGGCCCCAGTCAGATTGAGCAGCGTTATGACGTTGGGTTAGCAGGAGTTGACTTCATGGTCGATGAGGCAAATTGGCTTAACGTGCAGAGAGGCGGTACTCCAAATGAAGGTTTAGGTTTTGACAGTACGCCACGGTATATTTATAACAATCGAGCACTATCAGAGTATGTTCACCGTGATGTACTTTTCCAAGCATACTTAAATGCTGCGTTTGTTATGCTCGGCTACGGCCCAGACGCTATTGCAACAGGGAACCCTTATAAGCAAAGCCACAATCAAGATGGCTTTACCAGTCTAGGGGGGCCTTTCATCCTAGATATGGTGACCAAGGCGGGGAACACAGCATTAGCGGGCGCATGGTTCCAGAAGTGGCGTGTTCACAGATTTTTACGTCCTGAGGTTTTGGCTGGTCGGGTACATTTCCATCAAACAAATCAACGGGAGTATGAACTGCATTCAGACCTCCTAAATTCAGCAGCGGTAAATGAAGTATTTAGTTTGCACGGTACTGGATTTTGCCCTCAAGCCTACACTGAAGGCTCTCCAACGCATCCATCTTTCCCCGCTGGACACGCTACGATCGCGGGATGTTGTGCCACCATACTGAAAGCATGTTTTAATGAGGATTTTGTGATTCAGAATCCAGTGGTAGCTGATGCAACGGGCGATAACTTACTTCCATATATAGGAAGTGATTTAACGCTTGGTGGTGAAATAAATAAGCTTGCTAATAACATTTCAATCGGTCGTGATGCAGCCGGTGTTCATTATCGTCAAGATGGCGTTCAAGGGATGGCTGCTGGAGAGCAACTTGCTATTGGGTTGCTGCAGGACCACTCTAGAACGATTCATGAATCGGATTTCTTTGGTTTTACCTTAACTAGATTTGATGGACGAGTTTTGAATATTAATGACGGAGATGTTACTGAGGTCTAATTGATTGCCTAATACGCTAGTGCTGCTGTTCGTATCATAATTAGTGTATTAGGTTTTTCTTACCATATCCTTCTAAGTTAGGACGCTTTGGCTTCGTAGTAAATAGGCATAGATAGTACTGTTTTCCTCTATATCTTTAACTATAATCTATTGATGTTAGGAAGGATTTTATAGTGGATAATAGAATTGTAACCTTGTTGATCTTATATTTGGTATGTCTCTCTTTTGCTCCGCGGCTCTATTCTGAGGAGCTGTTAATCGTTAGAGGGGATGGTCAGTATGCACCTTTTGAGTTCACTCAAAATAACAAATTGGTCGGTTTGCATATTGATATGATCAATAACGTCGCCACGCAAGCTAATATTAAGGTTTCTTTCAAGAGTTATCCTTGGAAGCGCGCAATGAGCATGGTCGAAAATGGAGAGGCTGATGCCATTACCTATCTTGGCCGAAGACCCGAAAGGGAGAAGTACACCTATTATTTTAAGGGTAATGTGCTTTCATATACGCGAAATCATTTCGTGATCTCCAGGTCACGAGACATTGAGTACAATGGTGACTTAAGGGATTTATCGGGTTATCGAATTGGAATTGTTCGAGGGTTTATGTATGGCGATGAATTCTCAGAAGCCGATTACATAAAAAAGTATCGAGTGAACAAGAGGGAGCAAATGTTGGCAATGCTTTCCAAAGGGAGGCTTGATGTGGCCTTACTTAACCCATTAAAGCTAAGAACGAGATTTGTAGAGCATGAGAACTTCTCCAGTATCAAAGTGCTTGAACCGCCTCTTACCGAGCTTCCAAACTATTTGGGTTTTTCGAAACCTAGAAAACGACGCGATATCGGAGAAGCGTTTTCCAAGTATATGGCTGAGTTTAAGAGATCAACACATTATACTGCGTTGCTAAAGAAGTACGGAGTAAGCCGCTAATCACTAGAGGTCTTAGTATATTAAAATCTGTAAGTACATCCTTTCTTTCATCCTATACACGAAGGTGATACGCAACAGGCTCTGGATTATCTTGCTCGCTCCCCAGCTGCGATAGCTTCTGCTTGACTCGGGATGAGCAAACTGTGTCATTTGCGCTACGAACCACAAGAAGTGCAGGGAAATACGAAACGATTCCTTCCCAAGGCAGAAGGGAAATGTTTAAGTGGGGTTAACCTAATAAACTAACTGGGAAGAAGTGATCCGTGTACTTCAAAGTTTTACTATCGCTACTTGTGTACCTAACCATTGGGATAGGTTCCACTGCAAGTGCCTCTTTTCCGAATGTTGATACCGCTAAAATCCAGTTGGGCGCTGTAAAAGCGGCTGTTATGGATCTCGACAGTGGTAAAGTACT
>MABD01000029.1:47647-90649 GCA_002162955.1 Gammaproteobacteria bacterium 45_16_T64 | reverse complement strand
CGCGTAATTGCGAAACCTATATATGTATATCCACAAAAAAATCGCGATCGTTTCGTTTTTTATGAAAAAAAGTGAAATAAATTTGAAATAGGGTGTTTAATGCGCAAAATAGAAAAGCCCACTGACATAACTTATGTCAGTGGGCTTTTAAGGAGGTCATACTGTTTTAAAAAAGGGTATCGATCACACGATATATACAACAATAGATATAACAATACATGCAATGGGCAGGTTCATTTTTAACCGCACTAAGAGGGAACGACGCTTCCTTTAACACCCCGCCCCATGCCAAGGCAACACATCAAAATCCGTCACAACAGCAACGACGTCACCCGCGGCATTCTTGCCAAAATACGTCGCGTAATATCCATTGCCATAACCGGACATAAAACTCACGATATTGCCGGTTTCTAATTCCATATTGGCCCATGCCCAGGTGGACTCGAAATTCTCATCCATCTCTTCCATCAACTCTTCGAAAAAGTCGCTGCCGTCTCTAATTTCATTTTTAAGTGCAGCAGATGAGTCTTTATCCATAAAACAGGCTGCACCGGCATCGGTGGTAAACCCGTAAATTTCATCTTCTTCTAATGCATCGGGGTCTTGCTCTGGCAACAATGCCATTTCCCATTGCACAACAGTATCTGTCGCAAAATCGATTCTAGCCAACGCGACACGTTCGTCATCGTCTATTTTGGCAACCGCTAACCGAACAGGAAAAGTACCCACGGGCACTGTCTGCACAAAAGGTGCATCACCCACCAAAATAAATGGGTCTGCACCAATCAGCTCACCACTACTAATGATAATGTCGCCCGCGCTTTTTACGCGCATATCGAATCGACCTTCGTCTCGGGTAATCGAGCACCCTTCTTCAAATGCGCTGTCATAGTAAGGAATCGTAAATGTTAACGTGCTCATATATCACCTAACCTATCTGGCTAATGCCATTACAACCCTAAGGATGTTTTACATTGTTTGAATGTGTGCTTCACAAGCACCATTTCGTGTTTAAGGGCCCCGGACAGTTTCTCTTCCTTGGTCGCGTTTGCTAAACGACTCGCTGCATCCAAGAATTCTTGCCGAGAGCTTTTCTCAATGGCCGCATTCACATGGCAATGACACAGCTCACTGGCTTTATCACTTGAAATGCCCTGCTCCTGTCCGCGATAAATACAACCTTGAATATAAGAATCCAAGGATACCGCCCCCATTTGTTGCTGCAACGCGGCACAACCGCTCATAATCATGAGAACTAAAACCGCAAAAATAACCCTAACATTCACCATCAATCTTCCTTTTGTTTATACCGTTGCTTATTTGTACCGTTGCTCTGTCGTAGGCTCTTTTACACCATCTTCTTCAATCAGGTTCCACACCAAGCTACTCACTGCCCAAGAGTCACCATTGAGTACATCCATCCGGTATAAGTTCCATCCACCTGTCGCATCTGCGGTGGCGCTCACTTGATATAAGCTATTTCTTACCCGTCGGCCATTTTCTTTGATCAATCGCCAGCGATTCTTTTTCAAATAGCTGGTCACACCTGTACGCCGACTATAGCGTATAAGTTGATCCGCACCATTGGATTTCCTCACGGTAATTAGCTCAAATACTGGCTCAACTTCTAAAAAGTCGGTACGAGAAGGTTTAGCCAAACCTTGTGCATGCAGCGTTTGCGAACAAATACTGATCAACAAGCAGCTTGAGACAAGCGCTATCCACTTTACGGGGGGTCGTAACATAATAACAATCCAATGGTCATTTTTGGTATCTGAAAAACTGTTCTTATTTTAGACCGTCAATGCTTGTGAGCCAAGTCTCATTATCGCTAAACGATTGACCCCTTTAGGATTGTGTACGATGATGCTAACCATTATTTGCGAAGGGATATGCCATGAATTACAAGATTCACCACTTAAATTGTGCCACCTTATGCCCCCAGGGTGCTCGACTTATTCATGGCAAAGGCAAACTCCTTGAGGAGTCACTTCTGTCTTGTCATTGCTTGCTGATTGAATCCAATGATGGATTGATTTTAGTCGATACGGGGTTTGGCATTCAGGACATGTTAAGCCTGGATCGCATGGGGCAATCGGCCGCCATTGCGCTTAACCCAAAAAGAAAGCCAGAAGAAACGGCCGTTAGGCAGATCGAGGCCCGTGGATTCAAACGCAGCGACGTACGACATATTGTTCTTACCCACCTCGACCCCGATCATGCTGGTGGCATCGCAGACTTTCCTAATGCAGCGATTCACCTCCTAGAAGAAGAGCACACCGCTGCGACCAAACCTGCCACACTCGGCGAAAAACTCCGCTACCGCCAAGCGATGTGGGACCATATTCCACAGTGGCGACTACACCCGTCCGTGGGTGAAGACTGGTTTGGATTTAATAGTGTCAGAATGCTTCAAGACAGCCTGCACGACATATTACTTGTTCCTCTACAGGGTCACAGCAGAGGACATTGCGGTGTCGCTATCGCCAGTGAAGACGGCTGGCTATTACATTGTGGTGATGCCTATTTTCATAAGAATGAAATGAATATAGAGAGCCCTAAGGGCACCATCGGCATGAGCCTTATTCAGGCGCTCGATGATACCAACCGCAAACAGCGAATCAGTAATCAACGACGCCTTCGAGAACTCAAACGCAGCTATGGCTCCAATATCACCCTTTTCTGCTCCCACGATCACGATGAATTTGACCATTGCGCATCCTGTAAACCGCATCAATTACTGACGCACACAAGCTAAGACAGAGAAGCACCAGGCATTGGCAAGGGTCTCGGCAAGGTATATTGAGCCATGTCACCCCTAGGATCGTAGGATAAGCGGTACGCTAGCCCCATCTCATGGCGTAGTGCATTTTCAGTAATCGTCTCATCTAAGTAGATTCCTAACCCCACGGTTCGATATTCTTCCTCTAATCGCTGCGTAGGGTTTGACGGGTCAAAACCGTCTAACAGCCCTTGCTGAAAATGCAGCACATGAATCAGCTCATGTGCTAGCCCAAGGAACGGCCCTAACCCAGGCGGAAACTGATTAACGGGATAACATGCCACATCAAACGCCCGAGGGTTTACCCGAACGCGCACCCGTTTATCTTCCAACGCTTCCCGAAACCCAAACCCAGTACCACATAACGGTGTGATCTTAATCCGCTGACGTAACACGGCTGGGTCGAGGCTATCAATCAGTTGTCGCCCCACGATTGTGCGATAGATGCAACATAGCAGAGTCATCATTTCTTGTTGAAAATTGGCCGCACCTCCAAATTCTTCGTGGGCTGAAGAGGCAGGGAATTCGAACTTGTTATGCATAATCGGTCCTTTTTACGGTTAAGTTATCGTTTCCCTATCTATTACGGTTAAAAAGCAGAAATGGATGCATACCAAAATCGTGAATATCGCACAAATTTACGCCTGTAATGTCGCGTAATAATGTTTTAGCGCATTTGAATTACAGTTACTCCTCGTAAGGTTTATTTACATGCAGGCACCTGCATCTTAAGACATCCATAGAAGAACCCATAAAGAGAGAGATAACACCATGTTCGAAGCGCTATTTGGCTCTAAAGCTCGTAAGCATCCTCGATTACCCCAACTCGACTCCCCCAAGCACCAAGAAAAGCGTGAAGAAGAGCTCGCTAAGATGAAAACCAAGTACATCTGGGATACCGACGTCGCCAGCGTTAAAGGGGTCCCTATGTCTAAGAACGTACCGGAAACCAATGACCCGACCATGGAATGGTTACTCAAAGCCGCTGACGTGGCGCTTCAGGTGGTTGACAACCTGGTTGTACACTCTCTGACCGGTGACAAGAATAATGTAGAGCTCAAAGAAATAAAGAACTCCCTAGCAGCACTCAAAGACGAGCACACAGCAAGTGAAAAGTCATCACTGGAGTCTCGAATTGCCAGAACCATTTCCGAAGCCAAACACCTTCTGTCTCTTGATATCAATACCAAAGGTATCCTATCAATCAAAAAGGAATTGGATCGATTAAAGGACCTTATCAGCGCCCACACCCTAAGCGATGCCATCACATCCCAAGAAGGGCTCGCCCCCTACAAAGCGCTATTCGACACGATCAAGCTCGACCCTGTTGCTGAAAGCTTTCAAGAAGACAGTTTATTCAGCTATTTCCGTGTCACTGGCCCTAACCCAATGTTGATTCAATGTTTAAGTGAGATTCCAAATAAATTTGCGTTGACTGACTCAGGTTATCAATCCGCAATGGGCAGCGATGATTCATTAGAGGCGGCGCTTACGGATAACCGCCTATTTATGCTCGACTACCACGAGCTGCAATATATCGTCGATAACCCCGGTGAATACGACGGATTACCCAAACAGCTATTTGCGCCATTGGTGCTTCTAGCAAAACCCAAAGATGGCGAAGATTTGGTTCCTGTTGCCATCCAGCGCACGCAAGATGTCGCTGATTCTGGTGTTGTCTATTTTACAGAAGATAAAGCAAGTCCGAGCTACTGGCCATGGCAAACCGCCAAGAGCATCGTCGAAATGGCGGAAGGTAATTACCATGAGCTGTTTGTTCATCTAGCCAGAACACACCTATTTATCGAAGCCTTTGCGGTAGCCACTTATCGAAACCTAGCCCCCTCTCACCCGCTGAATGTTTTATTGGTGCCGCATTTTGAGGGAACGCTCTTTATTAACAATGCTGCGACAGGCAGCTTAATCGCCAAAGATGGCCCTATCGATAAAATCTTCGCCGGAGAAATCACCGCGACTCAACAAGCCTCAGGAAGTGACCGGCTCGCCTACGATTTTTACCAGAATATGCTACCCACGAATCTAAAAATTAGACGAGTAGAAGATCCAAACATATTACCCAAATACCCCTACCGCGATGATGCCACGCTGGTATGGGACGCGATAAAGAAATGGACCACTGAGTACATCAATATTTATTACAGCCACGACACTGACGTTATGGGCGACACCGAACTGGCCGCGTGGACAGCCGATCTAGAAGGCGATGGAAAGATAAAAGGGTTCACCGCAATCACCACAAAAGAGCAACTTGCCGATGTGCTCACGATGATTATTTTTACCGGTAGTGCACAACATGCGGCGGTGAATTTTCCACAAAGTACTCTGATGACTTATGCACCAGCATTTTCCGGTTCTATTTGGGGCGAAAAAGATCCTAAAGGAGACACCTGTGAACAATGGCTGGACACACTGCCGCCGATAAAATTGGCGTCAGACCAACTGGCACTATTACACGTATTGGGTGGTGTGTACTATCGCATGCTTGGGCATTATCAAACCAATGATTTTCCCTACACCGAATGGTTTGAAGACAAACGTATTATCGGTAAGGGCAATGCACTCGAACGATTTCAAGACTCCCTTAGCGAGATCGACAAAGCCATTGATAATCGTAACCAAGATCGCAGTATTGCCTATACATATCTAAAACCTCGCAATATCCCTATGAGCATCAATATTTAGCCCTAACAGATAGTTAAGGTTCGATCTAGCCAATATCAGCCCACCGATTACTGGCTAGATCTTGTACTCTTTACACGTTAACTGGTAGATACCCAATAAATAATCTACGCCATAAAAGATTAAAACAAGAAGAGTCTACGTAATCCGCATTATCGCTATATACATCGGTAACAATCCTCCAGTAAAATCATGAATATAATAATTATTCGCTACGGATAAGCTAATTTTTTGATCCAGCAAGGACTCTGCTCATATGAACTCCCATGTAAATGACCTGACACTCAAACACATTCCCGGTCACGATGGTTTACCTATTATTGGATCAACACTCGATTATCTACTGAAACCTCGCAGAGCGCTTACCGATCAGTTATTACAAAACTATGGCGACATTTACAAGGTACATGCCTTTGGAAATCGGTTAGTCGTTTTCGCGTCCCCTGCAGCCAATAAATTTATACTCACGAATAAAGATCAAATATTTTCAAATGAGCTGGGTTGGAAGCTACACTTTGGCGATCTCGCTCAAGACACGCTGCTTGCAATGGATGGTAGTGAACATAGCCGGCACCGCAGTGAAATGGCAAGAACATTTTCATCAGACAACCGAACGCATTTTAACCACATCATTAATCAGTACCTTTGCGAGAAAACCATACCCCGTGATGTTGGGTATTTTGATTTTTGTAATGATATCGTGGTGGATTTACTGTACCGCATTGTATTTGGAGGTAACCCCACCGATGAGATCCGGCAGCACACCAAAGATGTAATCAATAGTGCTGGGGCATTTATTAAGAAGGCAATTCCCGGCTCAAAATTTTGGCGCGGACAAAGGGCAAGAAACGCATTAAGCGCGTGCTTACAAGAATCAGAATTTGACAAACAATTCTCGATTTACAACTCATTATTAACCCAGTCTACATTAACCAAAGAAGAAGCCTTTAATCAGTCACTGTTTTTATTGATTGCTGGACATCACACCACAGCATCAGCCGCAACGTTTATCATGTACTACCTGACACGTCACACTCACTGGATGACACAGGTAAGCGAAGAGATACACGCTTGCCCATCGGATACACCCGATAACAACCAGTTACAGCAATTAGAATCCCTGTCTTTGGTTTTTAAAGAAACGCTTCGCCTATATCCACCGCTTCGCTCTATACCACGACAGGCCACTCAAGCATTTGAGTTCGGCGGCTTTGAGTTTCCCGCCATGACAAAATTGATGCTCGTACCCGATGATACTTGCCGGTTGCCGTCCCTATGGGAAAATGCAGATCAGTTTCAGCCAGAGCGCTTTTTAACGCCATTGAGCGACGAGCAACACTGGGCCTACATTCCCTTTGGGATGGGGGCTCACCGATGTATCGGCGCATACCTTGGCGAATTTATCGCAAAGTTAATCACCTTTCATGTGCTTCGCGAAACCATTCCTAGCGCACAGTGTGCACAAGAGGATGTATCACTGATCCCCATTCCAAAGCCAGCACAAGGGTTGAAACTGACGTTACGGAGGCGCACAGCACCGTAACGCCTTGCCATCGACAATACTCTACCGCTTATTGATCTCCGCGGTACATTAAGAGCTCAATGAGGAGATCATTGCTTTCGCTATCCGGGCGAGACGCCTCAACAGTCGTCTTATCCAAATCAAACAATGACGGCAGTGTATCGGCATAGGTCATTTGCCGAATCACTTGTGGCAGGATTGCTAATGCAAGACGCTC
The DNA here is from genome assembly GCA_002162955.1 of Gammaproteobacteria bacterium 45_16_T64. Taxonomy (GTDB): domain Bacteria; phylum Pseudomonadota; class Gammaproteobacteria; order Pseudomonadales; family Ketobacteraceae; genus 42-54-T18. The sequence continues at coordinate 83,428 of MABD01000029.1, read as the reverse complement.
AAGCAAGTGTGCTGCCATATTATCCGGTATATCTAATCCCGACGATTCTACTGATACAAGGTGTGCACGCGTCACTTGCACTGTCGTTTGCCAATCCCCTACAACACTGTTATACCGAATATCTAACGCTAGATCCGCAGTGAGTTCTAACAACGTCACAACCTGATCTTCGGTATATTCATCAAGAAGATCCTCCGACGTATGCAGAATAAAATGTGCATTATCGATATTAATTCGGGCCGTGACATCACTGGATTCCGGTTTACTCACATAAGGCGCCGAAGGCACTTCTACTGACAGGATGACATCAATAGGGTCCAGTGACGAAAAGTGATCATCGAATGCGAGTAACTCGGTCAACTCCGCCGGAATACTAGCATTGACTATTCTCTCTTGGGCCAAGGTCGCGAGGGTTTTATTCAGCGTTTCTTCTTTTAATACCACCTGAACATCTGCGCCTACATCGACACTATCCAACGAAACACCACCGGTTTCATTTCCCGTTACGCGATAGCCATAATGTACTTGATCATCGGCAGTTAATGAATATAACCCGACATCTAAGCCGAGCTGATTAAATTCAGGCTGAGTTTGCAAATGATTGACAGAGAACTCAAGCCCAGCACCATCGGTCAGTACTTTCACTAACGGTAGTAACTCCTCAGGAAGAGGAAATGCTTTAGTGAGTTCATGAAAACGTGCTGCCCGACCGATGTTCAAGCCATCAGGGATCACCGCCAACATAGGCTCTACCACATCAGTCAAAATGCCGCTAACGCCATCAGCAATAGGCTGCTCAACAATAGGAAAAATAAAGGCTTTCAAGGGATCAATAATAATCCCGAGTAACCACTCAGGAATAATACCAATGGCAACACGCAAACGATCAAAATTAATGGCGACATCAAGGTTGCCTAATCCCAACAGCCGGTTCGCTGCATCAACCTCTGCACCCGGTATGATAGACAGATCAAACGGTATCACCAGCTCATCCAATCCGACGCGAAGTGGGTTGATGTGAATATTAATAGGACATACCTCTTTACCCCACCAATTAAAACACCACCCCACCGCACTGAACCGAGAATCAAGATCGATCGTATTTACCAGCACCTCTCCTCCGATGGTGAGATCGTCAGATGGCGCCTGTCCTGGTGCAATATCTAAGGCGATATCATTCACCGCCACGGAGTCAATCGTGTAGTTAATCGCTATGCCCAGTAACTCCTGACTAAATAGAGGAATATTACTCAGAGCTCCCTCAATTAGGCCTTCTAATGCTTGAGATTCTTCGGTTAACTTTCGATTGAGATAGCTAAAAACACCGCCTTTCCCATTTAGCCGTATTTGTGCGCCGTTCGCTACTCTGTTTTTGTCGAAGCGAATCAGTACCTCTTCTTCATCTCCCTGAGGATTACTCAGCAATAAAGAAAATTCACCAACATCCGTGCTCGATTGATAATAAAATTGGTTGTTGGATAACGATAGCGATTGGTCATTTACAAGTATGACGCCAGTGTGTAGCCCCACCACACGACCAGAAATCGCGACGGTTCCTGCATCACGAATTGCGCTATCTACGTAAATTTCCAACGCATTATCATCATCTACTAGGTCATCATTTTCATCAGAAGGAGCGATTAAACCGTTCTCCGTTAGCCCTTCCAATAGGTCGTCAAAAAACGCGGCTATCTGTTGAAGAATGTAACGGGCCTGATCAACGATCCAATCCAATACCGTATTATTATCGGGTAATGGAGTTTGTATCGCACTCTCCCCCGTCTCATTGTGCTGGCTCTCTCCTTGTACCGTAAATACAACGGCCAACATGGATTCACCGGTGAAAGTTTCGGCCTGTAAGCTATGCACACCCGGCGCTAAAGCTCCCGCATTAAATCGCTCATCAGTCACGCCAAATAGCGCAAAAGGCGCTTCTTTTTCTGTCGACGCCACACCATTATGAGTGTAGTTAATCTGACGTAAGAGCCCATTACCCACAGCACGAATATTAACGCGAGATGTTCGAAGCTGATTTATATCAATAACCATTCCGTCTTCAATGGCCAACATATCCTCGCCCGTTTCTGCGCTAACGAGAGTAAGCCCCTTAATTTCTGCATATCGCCCTGCTGCCGTTCCTAATACCCATTCATCAATAAAGGTTCCTGCATTGCTTAAACCTAGATGGGCATTCGGTGAACCCGGTAACCAACTGGCGGGGATGTTTCCAAAGACCGTAGAATCCGGTTGCATGGGTTGACGACGGGGATCTGTTTTCGCCAGCAACTGCTCATTCAACCGCAACGCGTCAAGATCCAACCCTGGTGTTCCATCAACATGATGACAAGTCAGACAAAATTGATTAAAGCGGGAATCTGGACGCGGAGCATCATGATATAACGGCCCCTCTGGAAAGTTGATCATCTGACCAATCGCTACGGTATTCGCCGGTAACTGACGGCGGTTAATACCGTACTCTTGTGCGTTTTCGGTATAGCACACATACCGGTCATAAGGCTCTGCACCTTTCATCGTCAACTCACGGCTCACCACTGCCTGCTGAGCAGCAGAATATTGCGCACTGATATTCCCTAGCTCACCTTGATAGGTGTCTTCCAATGCGAGCAATGTCCCATGGGCATGATTACACACAGATTCCAAAGTAACGCTATGGGCGTACACTTTGAATTCATCCATCCAACCGGTAAAAGGGCTGACACCAGGCTGTGCACTCTTGCCTAACAATAACTCTCCTTCTGAAAACTGAAAAATAGGAGCAGCACCGTCTTCGGCAACCCACTCCTGGAGAGGAAAACCATTGTGATAAAAACGAACACGTTTTCCATCCGGATGAATATTCAACGCTATTTGATGCCACTGCGTAGTATTAATAGGCTGCGATAACTCGATGCTATTCACAATATTGCCTTGGGAATCACGGTAATGAATATCACTGTTGCCCAATAACGTCAGTTCACTGCCATCGGGAAAAGCAATCAATGCTTGCTCGGTTTCTATGGGTAGCTCACTGGATTTCGCTCGGGTGTCAATGAATAGCGAAACAAACCAGGGATAGGCATCGACTCGTCGTGGTTGAGATTCAATATCATATTGTATAAACGTATCTTGACCATTTAACCAAATACCCTTACCGCGAATACCACCCACTGCCGCCGGCTCTAGTCGCCCGTTGTGCACCTCACCATAATTAGGCACGACCCACTGATCTCGTAACGCGGTCGAGCTATTCTGGACATACACAGGATCAGAAAATGCTTGCTGCTCTTTATTCCAACCATCGTAATAACGGCCAAATACATAATTGCCCTCATTAAAGTTTACCGCGCCAACCATATTGGAAATGATAAATGCATTGGGATCGACATAATCATCAAAGGCAAACTCATCGCTGTTGCGGCCTGAACTTCCATGCCACACCACATCTTTCGGCATGATGGGGATCAGGTTTTGCAAGTAATTAAAACGGGCCTCTACGGAATCAAAGATCGTGGTGTTTCGACTGGTGCCTATAGGGGCAAATTCATTTCCCACTTGCCGGCTGCTGCCCATTCGTACTTCACCAGTCTCCGTGCCATAAGCCCCTGAGCCTGCTTGATACAATTTCACATAGCTATGGCGCTCATCATGTTGAGGCAACTCAAAATCAATGTCATTGAGCACACCATCTAATAAAACCGCCTTACCTTGGGTCCACGACCCCATAATCACAAACCCTTGATGCTGATTTGGTACGTCTTGCAATTGGCTTTCGTCACAACCATCGATGACACAACGTGTTGGATATCGCGCGCCTGTTTCCCCTGTATTAGGCGCCCCATATAAATTAGGCCCTGGTAGCACTGTCATCGTCAGGTTTTTAGCTTTGCTATCCATCCAGGGGTAGGTGCCCTTAAACTCCTCTCCATCACGAATAATGTGTCCCATCGGGTCACGAAACGGATTGGCAGCAAAGTCATAACGGGATTTAACTACCCCATGATAAGGTGCATGTGAAATAGGATAGAGATGCGTCCATTGATCAATATCACAAGGCTCAGCATTATCATCACCCACGCTATACACAATATCGTAAGCATCACTCACATATTCTTGAGTATTCTCGTTAAACCACGTTAGCGCTTGGTTGCCCGAGCGCATAATTAACAAACGCCCATCCCCTGGCGTAATGTGCTCAAAGGTGGATGCTTGATAAGGCTTATCTGCGCGCTTAATTGCGCTTTGATCTACCGAAACATCGGCAATAAAGGCTCCGGGGGTTTTCGGGTTTGACACCGTCACAGTCATCGGAATGCTGTATAAAATATCGTGATTTGAATCCGGTACACTGCCCTCATTCACTGCGCCAATAAGCACAGACAAGTCCCGGCTGATACTTTCGCCGCCGACAAATATTACGTCGTAACAATCTTGTTCACCGTTTTCGCCACAGGTATACGGGTTTTGACGGCGGCTGGAAATACTCGCATTCGGTTCACATACCGTGCCGTGCTGAAACCCCAATGGAGCCTGCACCAATTCATTGCTGACAAGGTAAGGATCTGCCTCACTGATAATGGCAGCCCCCCGTTCAGACAGAAGGCTTGGCTGGTCGAGCTTCTCTGGATTAAGCAGAACAAATGCCACACCGTCATTATAAATTTGGCTAATCACGCCAATACGGCCATCTTTGGTTGGGCGTATTGGTGGGATATGAGGCCGAGTAAACTCGTCATTAATAATGCCGGTAACATTACGAAAGATCAGTGGCACTTCCGGTAAACCTTCGTTCGAACCCGATGCCTGCCCACCCACAATAGGGCCTGCGTGTGTGATATCACTATCAGCATCACTATCAGTATTCGCAATGGAAGTAGTGCTCGTTAAAGCAAGTAGTATCACACTCCACACAGCCCAAATATAGGCGATGTATCCAATGTTGATCTTCGGCATACGCTATCTCATTGTTGTTTTTGTTATGTAAATATTCGCGCTCTAAACTCCGTCCGTAAGATACAGTCGCTAATTCAACATCATGAGCACAACCAAAGTGATACCTTAGTACCATATAAGACTTTGGTTATACCAGTATTAGTCTCAAGTATTTTACTAATATGGCTGAAACGCCATCTTTGATGCGAGAGTGGCCCGCGGTAGACAGCATGTTGGACCAATGCAATTTGAATAGATGAATACCTTATATGTGCATACCAAAACACTCTATTGGGGGGTGAAATATACCGTTACTATAGTGAGAAGCGTTGCCTGCCTACCAAAGATGAAATAACAATATTTCACATTGGGAGGACCCAGTGAAATTGTCGAAGATAGAGCCCTTTTGCGGCATAAAGTTTATCTGGCTGGTTTTGGTGTTCATAACCTCTGTTGCGATAGCATCGCAACCATCGAGATCAGTGTGGGTTGTTGATGTTAATGGTGCTATTAGCCCCTCCACATCAGAATTTATTGTTAGTAACCTGCAAGCATCCGCAGAACAGGGGGCTGCACTATTCGTTTTACGCCTTGACACTCCCGGCGGATTGTCTTCATCTATGCGGGTCATCATTAAAGAAATACTGGCATCGCCGATTCCAGTGGCGACCTTTGTGTCACCAAAGGGTGCAAGAGCCGCGAGTGCAGGCACCTATATATTATATGCAAGCCATATCGCGGCGATGGCGCCCGCGACAAACCTAGGTGCAGCAACACCCATACAGATTGGTGCGCCCTCTTCACCCGCATCTCCCACAGCCCCCAGCGACAACAAAAAAGGCACAACGCTGTCCACTTTAGAAAAAAAGCAGATAAATGATGCGGTTGCTTATATCCGAGGTCTTGCCACATTGCATAAACGTAACGCTGATTGGGCAGAAGACGCTGTACGAAATGCCTCAAGTCTAACCGCGACCGATGCATTGGAGGCCAACGTTATCGACCTTGTCGCAAAGGATATTGATGACTTGCTACAAAAATTGCACGGCCGAACCTTGCGCGTTAACGAGGAGACGATCACGCTATCTACACAAGAACTGGATAAAAAACACATAACCCCCGACTGGCGGAACAAATTTCTCGGAGTCATCACCAATCCTAACGTCGCTTATATCCTACTGTTACTTGGCACCTATGGATTACTTTTTGAATTCTATAACCCAGGGTTCGGATTACCCGGCGTTGTTGGTGCAATTTCATTACTATTGGCAGGTTATGCCTTACAAATGATGCCACTAAACTATGCGGGCGTAGGGTTACTCTTTCTCGGCATCGGCTTAATGATGGCAGAGACGCTTGCACCTAGTTTTGGCATATTGGGTATTGGTGGAATTATTGCGTTTGTTACTGGGTCCATTTTTCTATTTGATACCGATATTGAAGTTTTCAGGGTGGCACTTCCGATTATTGCAGCGCTAACGATTGTTTCTTGCCTGTTCTTAATGCTACTACTTCATATGGTAATTCAATCGCGAAAACAAGCAACAGTGAGTGGCATCGGTACGCTTATAGGGTTACACGCCGTTGTCGTTGATGATTTTAATGAAGACGGAATGGTAAAAATAGAAGGCGAGTTATGGAAAGCCTGCACCCAAACCCCACTGTGCAAAGGAGACAGTGTAACAATCCATTCCATTAACGGTTTACAGCTATTGGTTAAACCTAACTCGGAGGAATAGTGTCATGCTCTATTTTTGGATTGGTATTGGCGTTTCGGTTGCCCTTCTCATTATCAGTGCTATTCGCATTTTATGGGAATATGAAAGAGGAGTGATCTTTCTATTAGGGCGCTTCTATTCGGTCAAAGGACCGGGGTTAATCATAGTTATCCCTATCATCCAACGAATGGTACGAGTGCAATTAAGAACGATTGTATTGGACGTTCCAACGCAAGATGTTATCTCCCGGGACAATGTATCGGTAAAAGTAAATGCCGTCATCTATTACCGAATCGTTGACCCCGAAAAAGCCATCATCAAAGTTGAGGATTTTCACCAAGCCACCAGCCAGTTATCCCAGACAACCCTGCGTTCTGTATTAGGGCAATATGAGCTTGATGACATGCTGTCATCTCGTGACCGAGTGAATAAAGCGATTCAAGAAATATTGGATCAACAAACCGATGGCTGGGGTATCAAAGTCACCAACGTTGAAATCAAGCACGTGGACCTAAACGAAAACATGGTGAGAGCCATCGCAAAACAAGCGGAGGCAGAAAGAGAACGTCGAGCCAAAGTCATTCATGCCCTTGGTGAGATGGAAGCCTCGATTAAACTATCAGAAGCCGCAGAAGTATTGTCAAAGCAACCGCAAGCATTGCAGCTTCGTTATCTTCAGACACTCACAGAGATAGCCAATGAGCGAAGTAATACTATTGTATTTCCGCTACCCATTGATATATTGAATACACTTCAAAACTCAAGCAACAAGACAACAAACACTGATTAACAACGATTGATCGATAGAGGCAAATTCGACAATGACATTAGATGTTCAATACTTTGTCGGTTCCAACGAATTTAGCACTAAAATCATGAACGTTATGAGTACCGTGCCACGACATAGATTTGTCCTGGAAGAACAGCAACTCCTTGCTTATGAAAATCATCCACTAACCATTGGTTACGGACAGACAATCTCACAACCTTATATTGTCGCGCTAATGAGTGACATTCTCCATGTCAATTCTGAGCATCTTATTTTCGAAGTGGGCACTGGGATATATAAATGTGCACACCACACGAGGCGATGGATATTATGGCTGGCAAGAACATGCGCCTTACGACGGTATTATTGTCACCGCCGTAACTGACACAATTCCTCCCCCACTCGTCGCACAGCTAAAAAACAACGGTAGAATGATCATTCCGATAGGCTCCCCAAACATGCCTCAAAACCTTGTTTTACTTAAAAAGATAATCACGGAAAGACACAGACGTTACAGGTTCTACCCGTTCGGTTTGTGCCTTTGACAGGAATCCACTAGCCAAGCGAAGGGTTAAAGAAATCAAATTCCTCGGTATTGGTAAACGAAAAGTCCCCGGTCGATAATCCCAGTTCCCTACGTAACGCACTGTGAACATGCATAGGATGCATCACTACACTCCCTGGTTCGTTATCCGCCAATAAAGTAGCAGGGTTAACGAAAAGCGCATTCTGGTTTTCATCACTGCCACTAATCACGCGGTTACCCCAAGGCGCATTTTTCCGCATAACGATAACACTGCCCACCGGCCAATGGTTTTTACCATCGCTATTATTGTAATAAGGCGTTCTCGCAAAATCTGACCCTACCACCACCGTCATTCGCTCTGCCACGCCTTCAGACTCTGCGTAATCCCACAAGTATTCCAGTAATTCGCTCACCGAACCTAATGCAGATTCTTGTCCGCTATCGCTATTCGTATGAGTATCAAACCCTCCCAGCTCTATATCTGCAGCACAGGTTACCCCCGCCTTAAACCCCAACACCGCGACCTGTGCTTGAAACAACGATTTGGAACTTTCAATTAAGCTATCATCGGGAATATATGTTGAGAAATGCTCTAAAGCTTGCACATTCGGCCTTGCTTCAAAATAAGATGCCATCGCAGATTTCTGTCGGGGCAATAATCCAGCGTCACTTTGCAGCCTCGCAAGCCTCGACTGTTGAGCCGCCATGATGGTTTCCACATCACCGTTAGGAAAATATTGCGACGGACGACTGCCGCCAGGACTCACTTCATTGGGTTGCAATACACTGCGTAACTCACCGATTTTATCTATTCGGGAATACCGTATAAGCCGTGCGGTTTCAGCATAGCCTCCAAAGTTTAAATAGGACACCGGTAACGTAGGGGCATGCTGTGAGGCAAACATTGCCGTCAACGACGGGTACCCTCTTGCGGTTCTTCCGCTCCAAGTATGCACTCTCCCCGTACCGTGGGCATTGGTTTGTGAGTCAATACCATTAATCACCAACATGTGATCATGAAAGCGCTCAAACAACGAGGCATTATTGGCAAAGGGAGCATAAGCGATATTCCCTGCCTTGGGTAGGTCACTTGCATTCATTCCATCGGCCCAGTGATTTATCACTGCGCTGTCTGTATTAATTTTAGGGTCACAAAAACTAGAGACATCCCAACCACCATTGGCTTGAACAGTGACCAACAGTTCCCCCTCATAAGGAACAAAGGTATCTGCCCGAGAAATATTGGGAAGTGGTAATAAGGACGCCGCACTGGCATACCCCAACGTCGTCAAAAAATGTCGTCGATTCATCGTAGTCACTCCCAGGGTTACTCGTGAAGATACTTATAGTCAGTCATAAAATACAGCAGCATTCGGCTCCAGGTTGACGCCAAATACTGTGGGTCTTGTAGGTCGTCATCAGAAAACACAACCCCTTCTGGCGCTTCACAGGATTCATCAGCAGCATCACTTAACGCAAACTCATCACCACTGTCCCAACGCTGTAACCAAAGCTGTTGAAATAAGGCCAACGAGGCCTCCAATTCATCGCTAGTACTGCTCAGCTCTTCTCCCAAGAAACGTTTGTGGAGAGCCTTAAGTTGCTCTTTGATACGTATTGCCCCCATATTTTGCGTTGAATACTCCACGCTATTTATCTGAGCAGAAAGCAAAGGATTAACGCCATCTTCAATGGGTGAGCTGTAGGCAATGGCTGTCACTTGATAATTACCCATCTGATCGATTGTTACCGGTATTTCTATATAACCACTATTCATAGACCAGGTGGTGTAACCATCAGTGGTATCCACATTGCCAGACGCTGATCCATCATAGTCCAGAGCGGTACCACCAGACGCGACAATATCTTCCGCTTCAAGGGACAAGATAACTGCCCCAGTAGGGCCGCTTAGTTGTACACGATCAATATACACCCGCCTGTTATTTTGATTACCTGAACCTGCCGGGTTATCAATGGTGAACCGCAGTTTTTTATCCCCCACACGATTAACCACCAACGCACTTTGATAGGAGATAGGCGAACCGTGCTCACCCACATCAAACTGAACTGTAGCTTCTGTCATCGGTGTTATCGAAAGATCAATAGAGTCGAACAATAACCTATCGCCCACGTTACGTTGAAAATCCATAACCACTGCGGGGCAACTTATCGCTAGCGCTTGACGCATTGCGACGTTAGACATTAATGGGGTAAGTTCTGTTGCGCGTGTGGTAATACCAAAGGAATCAATACCGCCGTAATAAGTACTGAATTTATCTTTAAGGTTGTCGTAACGCGGATCTATGCTGTTCTCATTTTCAGTTTCCCCCCACAAGATACCGGTGACTGCCTGTGTTTTTAGTGCTAATTCTTCTGGTGTTAATAATCGGCCTATGCCCGCAACCGCCAATGACACATCCTGCTCTTCTGACAATTCTACTTTAGAGGATGCCGCTCGAAACCATGGGGACATCGCCATGTCTACCAGCAAGTCTTTCAGATTAAATACAGTGTCACCTGATGCACCGCTCTTAAAATCAGCTGCCAGCGTTTGAATGGTTTCTTGTTGCGCTTCATAAGCAACAAATTGTGCCTGATAGGTTTTATCACTAACCAATTCCGGTGCGTCCTGTATTGCACCACTCATTAATGCTTGCCACCAAAAACTAACAACGGAGTTCGCGAATCGGTCATCGTCAGTTATACGCTGAGCGAGCACCTGCAAGCTATTTTCGGTTTCAACAATTTCACCTTTAAATCCCGGTTCCAGCATTTCGCGATACCAAAGATCGCCCGATTCAAACAGCGAGTCATTATCATTGGTATAACTTGTCGGCAAAGAATGCAGGCCGCCATTGGAGCCGCGATAATGTCCTTTGTCTCCGTAATTTTGAAAAGCACCGGCAATCGGATCGAGGGTGCTATGGCATGCGGTGCATGCAGGGTTATTTAATGTGGGGTTATTGGTATCGGCTAAATCTTCAGGGTCAGTGGAACGGGCCGCTGACTTTTCAATATCAAAATTTAAAAACTGGTAATAGGTCCAACGGGAACGCCCGCGATTACGATTGGTATCGGTGCTGGGGTACCGGTTCAATAGTGCCACGTCATTAAGCAGCCCTGCGTGGGGATAATCGATAAAGCCACCGTGGGAAGCCACAAACGGTCCTAAGGATTTTTCCTCTCGAATAACTTCGGCATCACTATCTTCCAAAATCTGACCGCGATTTAATCCGGGTTTAAAGGTCAACAGATCTGACTCATCCTCAAACTCAACTTCGGAGCGAAAAATGGTATTGGTATGGGGGTTTACCATTGTATAGTCAGCTGTCAGTATCTCTGTATAGGGTCGATCATTCTCAACAATGTGTGCGATGAGCTTCAGTGGTGCCATTGCTCCCGCAAAGCGAAATCCATTCAGCAACGTGATAAATTCCCCATCGGCGTTTTCATCCCCTTCCATCGCAGCGATATTCGCTGCATAACTTCGGTTCGACAATTCCGGGTAATGCACATCATGACGATCACCAAATTTGAGATCGCCATCACCCACAAATGCTTTTGTCAGCAATCGATCATTGGCGCCGCGGAGCAAGAACTCATGGAAGTTCTCACCTTCCATGATGTTCCGCAGGGCCTGCCTAAGACCCGATTCACCGGTTTCTGCAAGTAATAATTCATCATCGCCAGGTAGTCGCCCGGCAATGATTAATGACGCTCTTCGTAGGGTGTGTTGGGCATCCGCCATTTCAATGCCTTCCCAAAAAGCCTCCGCACACAATTCATCAGACGGTGCATCGTCCCCCATTAGCAATTGTAAGAAGTTCTCTAGCGCTGAAAATCCACTGTCCTCACAGGCTAATTGCACGCCACCACCGTGTGCCGATCCCCCTCTTACTTTACTGAGAATATAAGTATATGCATCGTCTTGAGAGTAAAAGAAGTTAGTCAGTACTGCCTCGTTACGTGACGCGCGATTATTGCCTTGGGTAAAGAGCAAATCAGTACTTTGTGCTAGTCCGCCATTGGTATGGCACAACGCACACTTACTTTGAACAATATCCGTTTCAACATGTTGTTCGTAGTACTCGCTAGCGGTCACGTCTGGTTCTGGCTCTTCGTCATCATCCACCGGAATATCTTCACCCATCAACTCAGCAAATATATACTCAGCCACATCCTCAGCACAGTCTCCTTCGCAGGCAGAGGGGTTACTCGGTGGCATTGTGCTATCGATAGTGTCGATGAGCTCCTCCAAAGTATATGCCACATCATTTAGCGCGGGGCCAACCCCACCTTGCCCCTCCGCCCCATGACAACCAGCACAATTCGCACTGTATTCATTTTCTCCTATCACTGCGGAACCCGATGGATCACCCGACCCGCTTCCACTATCGGAACCGCCACCGCCGCCTCCACCGCAACCACTTAGCGAACAACTCAGCGCGGCAACCGTTAAAAAAGTCATCGCCCTTCTTACGCTAATCATTTTCTGCAAGCTACGCACCGTAGTCATACCCGCACCCCATTGTTTGATGTAAATGAAACAATCTTTTATTCGATTGTTAACGCTAACGATCGTAACGCTGGTTCTCACTGGGGAATTTGAACATGATCACGCTAGCACCATTTATTTTGGGCCTTTTGTCCCAAACCATGATTATAGAGTGTTTTTTAGCGAAACAGCGGGTGCTCTACATAACAAAACGGGATAACTGCCTTGTCTTATTAGTCCCAAATGTCCCAAAAAGACTAAATAAGGAGGATATTTGTGGTCACCCAGCCATAAAGCCTGCAACTGAGAGGTATGACACGCATTTTCACGATTTTGGGTATATACTCCCAAACATGTCAGAAAACATACAAACGACAACCAAATCGGCATTGGCGAACTTGCTTCGCCCGCTTGTTAAGCTCTTAATAAAGAGAGGCTTCTCCTATTCCAGCTTTGCTGAGGTTGCTCGCCGTTTGTTTGTCGATGTCGCAGCTGAAGAGTTTAAGATCCCAGGGAAAAAACAAAGCCTGTCTCGAATCTCTGTGTTGACCGGTATCAACCGTAAAGATATCGCGAAGATTCTAGACCGACCCAATCCCTCAGAAAGCGACAACCAAAAAGGTACCAACCGCCCTTCCAGAATTATCCAGGGCTGGCTTCGGGACGATGATTTTGTTAATGATTCCGGGTCACCCAAACCTCTGCATTTTGAAGGTGCAGAGAATAGTTTTTCCGAGTTAGTCAGGCGTTACGGTGGCGATGTGACACCCCGCGCTGTTTTTGATGAATTGATACGGGTGAATGTCGTCAACCTGAATCCGCAACAGCGTATCGTACTCTGCTCCAGTGCCTATATTCCCCAAGCTGATTTAGAAGAAAAATTTCGTATTATGGGCCGAGCAACCAATGACCTCTTCAACACCTTAGATCACAACCTAGAAAATGATCCCCATACGACGAGACTACAACGTACCGTTGCTTACAGTAATATTCCGGTAAAAGCGTTAAGCCAAGTCAGGTTACGTAGCAAGGAAGAAGGCGAGCAGTTTTTACTGCAAATTAATCAGTGGTTATCCCAACAAGATAAAGATATTAACCCTGAAAGCAAAGGCAGTGGGAAAGCCCGAGCAGGTATTGGCATCTATTATTTTGAACACATTGTCGAGCAGGAAGCAGACGCATGAATCTAGTGTTCAAAGTACTAGCGCTAGTGTTGAGTTGTTATCTCATAGGGCAAACCTATGATAGCTGTCACTCTTCAGACTGCGGAATATTTCAATTCGAACCAACCGCGCACGCTGGGCCTTTAACGCAAGACCGTTCAACGCCGGAATTTTTAGCGCCAGAGTTTTTAGCGCTAGAACCTTCAGTATCACCTCCTTCTATACGGTTTTCGCAGGACGTCGACCATTCAATCAGCCTATCCCTTCACGAGGCCGATGACGGCATTGAAGGGACAGGCCATAGCGATAATACCGATTCACGGTCCTCTTTTTATCCTCCCAATACCATTGTGGAAGGTGGTATTGAAGGCACCGGAATTAACGACGGCTCTGAGTCAACCCAATCCGACGATGCATTGTTTAACGATGAGAATGATGAAGACGGTATTGAAGGTACTGGCATCATTGCCGGGGCAGAAAATCAATTAATAACCTATGGCCCTATCACTCAGTTCGGTAGCATTTATGTTAACGGCGCTAAATATGAAATAGATGATGCAGCCATTACCTTCACCAATAATATCGGCAACCCTGAGCTTCGTCTCGGCATGATGGTGCAGGTGAATACCGATTGGCAGCAACAAGACAACGGCGTCTTTACCGCACAATCTGTTCTATTCGACAAACAGCTTGAAGGGCCAATCGCATCGGTTACCGCCATGGGCGATACCCTTACACTGACGGTATTAGGCAGCACGGTGATTGTTGATAATAACACATCAATACATCGCGTATTATCGACACCTATGGTTGCAGGCAAGATGGTCACGGTTAGCGGTATCACCAATGAGAAGCAGCAACTACTGGCAACCTATATCTCGGTACACGCACAGCCGTTTGATGATGAGCAAGACATTGAATTCGAAGCGACAATACAAGCAATAGACCATGCTGAACAACGGCTAACGATCAATGGAATGTCCATTGATGTCAGTCACACGCAGTGGAAACACAGCACACTCGATAGCATTCAGGTAGGTGATAAGGTTGAGGTCATTGGCCAATATCATGGGACAACCCATAGCGTCACCGCCAACCGCATTAGGTACAAGAGACATGAACTGGATGTTAGCAATGGTAACCGTGTAGATTTGGATACCTTCGTGACTCACTATAAATCGAATAACACGTTCCAGCTGAATGGCTTTGCCAGTGATGCATCAAACGCTCATTTTGTCGTAGGGAATGCAGAAGATTTACGTAACGGTACCCGTATACGTGCCGTTGGCTACATCAATAATAAAGGCACCTTTGCCATACGCTCCATTAGAATTAAAGAGAAATCAAAGAGTTCACTTAAGGCCCCAGTATCTTCAATTGATACAACCCTTGGCAGTATGGTTGTTCTAGGTCTAGAAGGAAAAGTGAGTACAGATACGCTCTACAATTCAACCCTAGAGAAACACAACAAATATATTTCTCTTAGGGACATAGAGGTCGGCAGCTGGGTCGATATTAAAGGCCGCATGGTAAACGATAACTTTCTCATCAAGAGCGTAAGTGAAATAGCGCCGAGAAATAACGTCGTACTAAAAGGTCCAATTACAAAAAATACGGATAACACCTTTTCAATCGCAGGTATTCGCATTACACACAGCGCGTTATTAAGCGCCCAGCAAATGGCCGCGATTCGAACGGGGAATATTGCGTTAGTCAAAGGAGCGTTTTTTGACAGTCACTCTGTACATGCATCAGAAATCAAGTTGATGTCAAAGCACTGAGTGACAGTGTGATTCTTGGTGGAGTAGGCTACTTGATTCTTTTCGAATGGTGGGCGCTTGTACCCCCTATGGCAGCTCCGCCATCACACGCTTTAACTTGGAAATAAGTAACGTCTAAAAACCTTCGCTTACTCTGTTTTGTTCAGAGCATTAACGAAGTACTTACTCCCAAAAACGTACCCTACCCCCCATACAACCGTGAATATAATTGACACCCCAAACAACCAGGAAATAGAAGACCCTCTAAATAGAGCATGCAACACTATAAGCGGAATAAAGAGAATTAGCGTATTCGATACTGGCCTTTTCTTCGAAGACCAGTAAAACATTATGGCCATCACTGCACCGCAAACCATCAACACAATCGTTTCGTTAATCGAAACACGGCCAGAATAAACCCCGTAACAAGCTCCCAAAAAAATAATCGGCAATAGAGAAATCCTAATTCTATATAGCAGCTTCTCACAATTATCGTCTGGCTGACCTACATCTTTTGACATTATAGACCTCTAAAAATACAGTAAACATCTAACAGTAAGAGCTGCTAATGCGATGTTTGAGTGAATACGCTTATCATACACTTATAGAATTTCTGATTCCGCATCTATTTTTGTTCCAACGACGCCAAGCGTAACACTCATCCTTTTTCGTAGTTGGGCTTGTCAGAGCCATAGATAAGGAGCCAGTGGAAGATCATAGTAGTGTTCAATCTACCTCATCTTCCTCGTCAAAATATGGCTCCCCACTTAACCAGAAAAAGTCATAATCGCCACTTAATCTTTCAATTAGCGGCTCAATGTTAGAAGCCAGATTTACGGCTTGAAGCGAATCCATGCCATATAAATCAAATCCACACTCATCAATGCCTTCAATTTCCACACGACAACCTGACGTATACCTATCAACAGAAAACTCAACCTTATCCTGTTGAACGGGATAAGGCACACCAATTCTTATGCGCACCTCTTTTCTAATAGAGCATTTTTTTTCTGAGAACAATAGTATTCGTTCCGCTATGTACTGCATGGATCTTGCCCTTATCAGTTTCTTTCTTCATAATAACGAAAGGTCTTTCTACCCTTTAATGCATCACAAGTTCTCAAAAGCAATCATCAGATACTTGCTACCTAAACATTGTTGAACCAAGTCGTTTGCATTCAGTTACGTTGGTTACATAAGAACCATAGCACACGTAACCACCTTCGGTTTCTTCTACCAATATAAATGTCTCAGAGTCATTTTCAGAAAAGAATTTGAATGTTTGTATTCCGTTGAAATAACAAGCCGGAGATCCAATAACAACACCCCCCGCAACTAGTAATGCAATGATTCTTTCTTTAACAGGAATGCCACGCAAGCCATAGATACAAAATTCAGAATAATGATATGCATGGTAAATTCAAAATGGACGACTCTATCTGTAATGATCAAACCAAACAACAAGCATTACGTTGTATATTTTTTTCTCTCTTTCATTTCCTGATTAGGCATATTTGTTAATTCCAATAAAGTTATTGTGACGTTGAAAATGATTTTTCCCACAGATCGATATAGACACTGGGGTCACTTGAATTATCCGATGACCCTTGCCCACTCATATGCCCGAAACTTGGATTATAACCCCTAAAGTCACGAAGAATATAGAGGTATGGATGCTGCATCCACACAGGTCTTAATTTTAGTGGTAGTTTCCTGCTTCTTTCTTTAATCGACAAGAAAAAGGCAGAATTCTATTGAAAAACACTGCTAATTTGAGTGGATGCCCTAGCTATTCACGCGATACGGCGTAGCCTCTATACTGACCAGTTCTTTTCTAGCGCGGGTCATCCTTAATCTCATTAAAAACAAAAACGCATATTACTAAAGAAAAATAAGTTTAAGACCATTAAGAATGAATGTCCATTGGGGTGGCTGTCCTCATAATTTGCTCATCATTATTTGCTTCCTAATTATAATTATTTTCAAGTCTCGCGAGAAACTTCGAAATCAAAACAATAAAAAAAGACTGGACAATGACTAGAACCGAGGCCTCCAGCCAAATTGACAATGCCCCATAGTATTCAGAATAACCTATCCAGCCAGCAATGTCAGGAACCCACTCTGGGGGGGCTTTGAACAAAAAAACAAGAGGTAGAATAACTGGAGCGTAGATTACGAGTATTGTAAAGTCGAGGCCCTTACTATTGTAAAAGTCACTATCGCCAATAGAAAAAGAAGTTAGCGTTATCAGTGGAATAAAATTAATAATCATCCAAAGAAATACCAACGCATATAACCTTCTCTCGTGCCGCATCTTAAAAGAGCAACCAATCCAAATCATCCAAAGAAGCGGAATATAGAAGTAAAGAAAAGCAAAATAAGATTTGCTTTGCTCACTAAACAAAAAGCTCAACCCCGAAGCTAACAGGCCGATTAGACTTGCAAAAAATGCCAGCCAATAAATACTAGGCATAGGGTGCTCCATTAGATAAATAACATTATTAAAGTAGGCTTAAACATGCTAATACCACAGTATAATATCCTAACATCTTATCCATTATTTTTTCATTGCACTGCACATACTTTTGCAAACATTGTAGATGTTTGACGCTAAAGTCTGACACGTTTGCCCCCTAATTAGCCCGTAAAAGGGAGGGTTATTACCAGCTTCGCTCCAAAAACCAGAAGCACACGTATCCATACAGGAATCGTTGTCATCCTCTGTACAAGTTTCTTCCTGTCCATCTTCTGAGTTCTCCTCATCCTTAAGTACTTCGCCATCTGCAAGACTCATCACCTTGTCATATAATTTCGCGCCCGAGCTCGTACTGAAACTATAGCCTCTACAAACTCTCTCCCCCTCCCTGCCAGTCCAGCAATGGTAGTCATGATGAAATGGTCCAATATCATAACCTCCAGTTGTGGAAATACCGACTTGACACTGCTGAAGTAGCCCTGAGGGATCAATAGCCATGACAGGGTTCCCGCTAACGTAAGCGTAGGTGTTTATTCCCCCACCCAACCCAATGGGATCACTCTGCAAGTACCTCCCTAAACCCGGATCATAGTCCCTAAAGTAATTATAGTAGTAATTTGACTCCGTATCTTCATATTGACCAGGAAAACGAATAGGCTGATCAACATTACTAATAATGTCAACAACCTCCCCAAAAGGTCGATAGTCGCCTTCCCATACTACATTTTGTTCTTCATCAGTGAGAACGCTTGGCGCTCCCAAGTGGTTTGTATGAATATAGTACAACTCTTCAGCTTGGGTAGCGCTAGAAATCATGGCAATGGCAGCCACTAGTACGGCTAACCATTTTTTACGTTGATGCCAAACTTTATTCACCAACAGGAAACGCTTAGCCCCTGTATATACTGCAATGATCAGCATAGTCACCAAAGCTTTCGTCATCACCGAAGACTGTATAAACCAAGCGAGCAAAATCATGGGCAACAGCAACACTCGAGTCACCGTTTTAGCGATCTCGTTCCCACTAATCCAGCGCGCTATAGGTGGGGAGTAATCATAATACTGCTTAACAAACCATTGACCCGGCCCGGTGGGCAATAGATAGTTATCCCTAAAGTCACGAAGAATATGGAGGTTTGAGTGCTGCATACTGCCAAATGCAGCTGTTGCAATAAAGCACACATCATCAGGGGTAAACTCTACTGAGTTATTTGCCATATTCTGGTCAGGAGTGTCTGAACTCACAGATGCTGTCGCCAGAGCGTCGGCATCCACACTAGCCGATGCCGTAAATTGAACACTAATGGTAATATCCTGATTAGCAGTAAGATCACCCAATTCACAACTGATTAGGAGGACCGTTTCCTGACAAGATCCTGCTGACGGCATAATGCTATTGATAACCACATCATCAGGAAGTTGATTTTGCAGTGTAATATTAAGGGCCGGATCAGGCCCTACATTGAGCACCGATAGCACATAATCTACGGTGGCTCCATCACGAGTAAACTCGGCAGTTAATTGAAGATCAGACACATCACGTTTGAATTGGGCTATTGGTTGACCCGCCAAATAGACGTATTCTCGACGGACTGAGTTTTCACCGAGGCTTTCACCCAGCAACTCTCCGTTTAAACCGAAATAAAAATGTGTTTCAACCGCTGCTTTCTTGTAAGCTCTCTGACCAAACCCATCATGTTGATATGTTGCCAACGTCTCGCCCTCTTCGGTCAGCTCGTTAAATCGCTGATTATCGCCAAAGTTCAATACTCTAGACTTGTTACCGAGGGTGATCTCCGTTTGCGGTAACCCTGCCGCATCATAGGTAAACTGGCGTACGTTGACCGCCTCTCCTCGCGCCTCGGTCACTGACTCCAATTGATTCGAATCAGGAAAATAGGTATATGCCTCGCTGCTAAAAACAGCAGACGATTGCGACAACGAGCGGAGCAATCTATTGCCCACCAAATCATATTCATAATGAATGTGATCTGTACCATTACCGTATGCTCCGAAAGCATCCTGTATGCGCAGTAAATCATCATATATAAAGGACTGCGATCGAGCGCTATCCTTCAGGTTCGTTATGGTTTTAATATTATTGAACAAGTCATAGGTATAGCTTACGTTAAGCTTTTCCAACGGCCCTTCGGCAACACTAATACTCTCAATACGGTAATCTAGATCTAGTGGGACTGATCGCTGCAAACCATTGCCATAAGTAAACTGAGTTATGGGCCCAAAGGGTGCGTATTGAATATCAGTAACCAGTATCTTTGGTACACTTGAGCCCGGCGCCAACATAGAGACTGCACTGATACGGCCAAGATCATCTGCTCTATGGTAATTCACAATACGGCCACTAGGATAAGTGATTGCTATTAGATTATTGGCCAAATTATATTGATAGGCTATTGAATAGATTTGACCGCCAATAACGCGTGTTACGGCTGAGATATTGGCGCGATGATCGTAGACAAAGGAAGTCGAACCTGTCGGATCGGTTATGCGGGTGAGCAGCCCCTTCGCATAGGGGTTACTGGCACTTACTTCGTCGTAGAAATAGTTAACATCTTCTAACGTTGATGCTGGATACTTGATTTGCGTCAAGCGATTTAGCGGATCGTAAATGTAATCTTTTTGTGTGCCTCGAGCATCTTGGGAATGTTCGAGGTTGCCCGCTGCATCGTACCAATTCTCGGTTGTCCCAGTATCTGGGCTTATTTGCGTAACGCGTTCATTAAACCCATTGGAAATGTATTGTGTTTCGTTCCCTTCTGGGTCAACCACGGATGCAAGATTATCGTGTGCATCATAGTCCATCACAGTTTCTACTGAAACTAACTCCGGTTGACCATCAATCAACAGCGTAGTAGGTCTAATGACTTGGGATAGACGGTTCAGGAAATCGTATTGGTGCGATGATGTTAGTGTTCGCTCTACACCATAATCTGTGACGGTATCGATTTGATCGTTAACGTTATAATCAACATGTTGGTGCTGATTATTTTGTCCAAATAGATCCATCACCCGACCCAATTCATCGAATACTCTATTTTGTTGACGTGTTAGTGCCAAGCTCGCGTTTTTGGTTTCAATGGCCTCCCACTTACCCTCTTCATTCGGAGTCAATATTTGGCTTTCACCCATATTATTCCGAATTTCTATGACGTGCCTCGCCTCGTTGTACTCATAGAATATTGAGGAGCCATCGGGAGAAATCACCTGCTTCAGTAGTCCATTGGCATAATAGTCATATTGGGTCGCGCTATCTTTGGTAGGGTCGCCATCAGGGCTTTTTACTGTCACATGTGTGAGCCAACCACGAGGGTGATACGATAACTGCGTAATAACACCGTTACTGTTTTCTATCGTTTGAGGCTGCCCCCTGCTATTGTGATCGCGGTAATAAGTAGTGTGGCTTAGCGCATTTATAAATTCTGTACGTTGACCGTCACTATCGTATTTTGTTGTAGTAACATCCGAGGTCCCAGGTAGAGGGCCATCAATAGAAACAGAGCTCACTAATGTCCCCTCTGTAACGCCCGGTACTTCATGGTAAGTATATTCAAAGAGCCACACCCTCTGCTGACCCAGAGTCGACCCAAAGGAGTTTGTGATATTCGTCTTATCTGTACGGGTAACCCTTTGGATGCGCTGGTTCGGATAATAATCATAATCAACCGCTACATTCGGTTGTTCTATCATATCAATGAGGTGATTTTCTGGATCCCACACCCACTCGGTCGTGCGAGTATTAGGGGTGACTACTGCATTAGTACGAGATTCGCCTTCCCATACTAACCCTTCAATCTTACGGGTCATTTGGCCTAACGTGTTGTAATCATAATCTGTAACATTCCCCTTAGCATCGGTCACGAAATCTCGATTACCAATATCATCATAACTAAGGTAGGCATTAGAAGGGAGGCAATTTGAAGTACTCACACCTTCCACGTGGGTTACTTTACTCGCACCTAAATAACGCTCTGTTCGATAAACAGTCTCCTTACCAAATGGGTTAGTGACTGTTGTCGTGCCATCCCCGTGGCGCAAGAGGCTAACCTCCTCCTTTCGTTTCCCTTCTGAATCAACAACTCCATGCCCACTATAAATCGCCTCCGCCTTACTATTATATTCCCAAGTAGCGTAAGCGTCGTTTTCTTCATCACGCAACCCTGTAAGCAAATAATGTAGGTTGGGATCATCGTAATCATAATTAACAGTCCCAAGAGACGAACCTGCAAAGGAAAAGTTAACCGATTCTAATCGCTCGTTTTCGTAGCCATAGGTTACGCGTAGGCCAGTAGAATCTATAATGACTTCAACTAGGTTCGTCACCGTATTAACCGTGATATCTAAGAGCTTTTTAGTATCATTCGATACTCCTGTTGGCCACCGGCCTCCATTCCAGGAAATGTATAAACTATCCCCTGTCGGTTGCGTTATTCTGATGATTCTACCTGTGCGATTGAATACAGTTGTTTGTCCTGATGAATCTAAAAAAGACCAGGTACCATCAAGGTGTTCTTTTAAATCATCCCCAGATCCATTTTCAGCAACCCATATTCCATTTTGCTGCGTGAAAAATTGTGTCCATCCATCAGCACGCCGTATATATGCCTCAGTTTTATTGATATCAAAAACTACTTGTTGGTCTAACACGCTCGTCCAGTTGAACCCAAAAAACCTCTCGCAGGTAAATTACTATTGTAGGTTCGAGTGAACGGCATTGACGTTTTGTATGAGAAATCGAAATCAGTTTCTTGCTGTATCTTATTGGATGGACCGACCTTGATGGGGTTCCCAGCGTAGGCACCTCCACCTCCACAATCACTCCCTCCTGAGTCCCCCCCGGAGCCTGATGAATCGCCATCGACACAGGCCTCACCGGTTGGTTCGTACACTAATGCTTTTTCACTGCCCGGTTCCGAAGAACTGCGTGAGAGGTATTCACATTGAGAGAAGCAATGCGCGGGGGAAATAGAAGGGATAGCATGGGGGAAAAGAATATCATCCCTCTCGGAACATTCTTTTGTTGGTTCTTCTGTTATTGAGAAACCACCTGAACCAAATGTACTATTTCTTTGCGTAGAAAATAGATACATTTGAGCACTAACACTCGATTGACGAACATAATGACTCCATACCCAAGGTGCACGATCAGGTATTTCTTGATTGCTATTCTCGGTTCTCACGGTCTTTGCTAAGTCAGCACAGGTATCAAAATCGTTTGTTGGAAAGGCTATCGTATCTTGACCGCTGGGGTTTTGAATATGAATATCGCATATAGCAAAGAGGTATTGCGGGATAAAAAGCAGGTACACACAGGCTAACAGTCTCATAAAATCATCCTTGATTTATTGTTATGCCTCTATTGTTGTTCTATTTTTTTTATAAAGTCAACAGTTTTGAATCAACGTTTATTACCCGCGCTAATACTCCCCCACCTATAGTAGTGCACCCAAAAGTAGTGCACCCCAAAATGGCGTATCACAATACCTTTTTGTCAATTGATCATAACCATGCCCCAAATACACCATGATACATTCTCTAGCGATTATCCTAATCACCAATATAACGTCAACGTAGAACATTATTTTCACAAAGAATATCTACAGAGCGACAATATGAAACAGAAAAATACGAATATTTCATTGCAAAAACTATTCATTTATATTGCCATTGCATTCACGATTTTTGTAATAATTGCCATGACCAACCTTACTGATAACACAAATAACTTCTCCTCAGTCATTCCCAAAGAAAATCAAATAACAACAAGTGGCAACAACACAAGCCATGTAGAAAGTGGCATCGAAAGCAATGATTCCATTGCCAACTCACCAAGTCTCACGCTGCTAATAACCTCACGATCGCTGTCTGGAACAGAGGTAATGGACAACCTTGAATTAACAGAGAACAATGAACTGATCGTAACACCCGGTATTGTCGACCTATTTGACTACTTTCTATTCGCATCCGGTGAGCTCCCTAACGAGGTGATAGAACTAGGTACACGAGATTATCTTAAGAGCAGATTACCCCAACCCGCACTAAGCCAAGCATTGGATATATATGAAGACTATTTATCGTATATTGAAGCGCAAGAAATAATAAACGAAAACGCAATGACTAACCTTGACCCTGCGGGCATACATACAATTGATCCTTTTGAAGCGTTGACCCAAGGAGCTACGGCTCAGCAGGAAATGCTGTCACACTTAACCCAAAGCCTGAGTCAGATTAAACAAATGCGAAGAACGTATATCAATAAAGATGTGGTCGATGCCCTATGGGCGGAGGATGAACGATATGATGATTACACCCTCGCTCGCGTGGCGATCATTGCGGATCAAGACCTGAGTAAGGAAGAGCGGCAAATAGCGCTAGCTGAACACGAAAAAACACTGCCAGCACTGTTGCGAAAAACCAATGAAGCGCCAGTTCGCCACAACAACGTTGCGAGCAGTGTTACGGGGAATATTACTCCTGAAGATGCATACCAAGAGAATACTGAACGTTATGGCTATGAGGCAGCTAATCGTCTCGTCGCTCTGCAAGAAAAACGGAAGCTTTTTACCCAACAATATGGGGTATACCGTCAAGAAAAAGTGTTGATCGATAATTCAGGCCTATCTGGCCAGGACAAAATCTCAGCGATTGAACACTTAAGATCACGCCATTTTGACATTAGGGAAGTGAGTCGCGTAGCCGTTCAAGACCGTATTGGATATACCTCTAGCGGAGGGGCTGTGCATACCGGCCTTTCGCCATACGCAGGAACAATTCACGCAACCAGCAATTAGCCGGGTCATTGTTAACGGTCTTATGCCAATACATATGGATTTCTAGCGAAGGTAATTCCACGGGCATTTCTATTGCCACGGTATCCCCTAAAGATTGTAAATAGCGCGCATAACCTTCTGGCACGGTTAACACCATATCGGTCTCCCTCACCACTCGCCAGGCCACATAATAATGTTGGCAGCGTAGAGCAATGTGACGCCGGATTCCCTGTCGACTTAGTTCAAAGTCTTCAACCGCAACACCCTCTCGACGGGATGAAACCACAATATGCTGAAATTCTAAATAACGCTCAATAGTCACCGGCCCTTGGGTTAAGGGATGCCCTTTCGCGACCACGACCGCAAACCGATCCTCCATTAGTTTCGCGTGTTCAATGGCACTCTTGATGGGTAGCAGTACATCAAAAGCTAAATCCACGTTCCCGGCGGCCAATTCACTTTCCATACTTTGGCGTTGAATCCGGGCACTCGATACGGTGAGTTGGGGGGCTTCAACATGCAGCTCCTTCATCAGCTCGGGCAGTAACACCGACTCAACAATATCCCGCATACCCAGTGACACATGCTTAGTGGATTCTTCGGGGACAAACTGAAGGGGGTCAACTAAGGTCATCTGTAGCTGACTTAGGGCCACCTGTACCGATTCCACCATGCCCCGTGCGACAGGGGTGGGCACCATTGCCCGGCCTGAACGTACAAACAATTCATCATTAAAGGTGCTTCGTAGCCTACCAAGGGCATGGCTAACGGCTGGTTGAGTAAGGCTTAACCGCTCTGCAGCCCGCGTAATACTGCCTTCTGTGTAGATCGCGTCGAAGACCATGAAGAGATTAAGGTCGATTCTTGATAGATGCATGAGATTAATAGTCCACAATACATATTATTCATTTGCTTCATTATAGGTATCTACCTACTATATTCCTACTATGTTTCTACTGTATTCCTACGAGGTGTCTACACCCTTTCCATCCATTTCAGCAGCAGTTACACGGTGACGTTTCCAGTGCGGCGTTTGCGTACTACATTTCAAGCACAGTAATGCCACCGTATTGCTTCCCTAGAAAATTATAAGGATCTCAATCCATGCATTTTTCTCACTCCGCAAAAACCCAAGAATTGATTGCCCGAGTCCAAACGTTCATCGACGAACATATCACGCCAAATGAAGCTCTCTACTTTGAGCAACTTAACCGAGAAGAAAGTGATTGGAAGAAGTGGCAAGTGCCCCCCATCATGGAAACACTTAAAGCCAAAGCGAAAGAAGAAGGCTTATGGAATCTCTTTCTACCTAACGATGAATTTGGTGCCGGACTCACTAATCTTGAATACGCGTCACTAGCGGAGCTAATGGGGCATTCAATTATTGCATCAGAGGTCTTCAACTGCAGTGCTCCTGATACTGGCAATATGGAAGTGTTAGAAAAATATGGTACAGAGAAGCAGCAAAAAGAATGGCTCCTACCCTTGTTGAACGGCGAAATTCGCTCTGCCTTTTGTATGACCGAACCGGGAGTTGCCTCATCAGATGCGACCAATATGGAAGCCACTGCCGAAATCGATGGCGATGAAATTGTCATCAATGGTCGTAAGTGGTGGAGCTCAGGCATTGGCCACCCGAACTGTGAAGTGTTGGTATTTATGGGGTTAACCGATCCGACGGCCCACCGCCACGCTCAACACTCTATGGTACTCATCCCAATGAAAACGAAGGGCGTAGAGGTACAGCGCATGCTGCCAGTATTTGGCGAACTCGATGCGCCCTTTGGTCACGGCGAAGTCGTCTTTGATAATGTGAGAGTACCCCTGGAAAATATGATTGCCGGTGCCGGCCGTGGTTTCGAAGTCGCCCAGGGTCGTTTAGGGCCTGGCCGTATTCACCACTGTATGCGTGCGATTGGTGCCGCTGAAGAAGCGTTGAAGCTAATGATAGAGCGCAGCACGAGTCGCGTTTCTTTTGGCAAGCCTATCGTCAATTTAGGAGGCAATCGCGATAAGATCGCTGATGCCCGTATAGCAATTGAGCAAGCGCGCCTCCTAACATTGAAAGCGGCATACTTAATGGATACTGTGGGTGTGCTAGGCGCGATGAGTGAAATATCACAAATCAAAGTCGTGGCTCCGAATATGGCGGCGAAGATTATTGATGATGCGATTCAAATGCACGGTGGTGCTGGAGTCTCGAACGATGTTCCTCTTACTGCGATGTACGCCTATATGCGCATCTTACGATTAGCCGATGGCCCAGATGAAGTACACCGCGGGCTGATCGCTAAACTAGAACTCAAGAAATACGTGTAAGGAAAACCCGATCCATGACTTCAACGAAAAAACGTATTGCCATCACTGGGGCCGCCAGCGGTCTCGGTAAGGCCATTGCACTGTATTATGCCAAAGCGGGTTGGAGTGTCGCAGTTGCCGATATTCAAGACGAAGAAGGTGACAAAGTCGTCGCCGAGCTCACCGCGCTTGGCAGCGACAGTTTTTATAGCCACTGCGATATTACCCAAGACAATGATGTTGAACAATTACACAATGCTATTGTTAAGCGTTGGGGCGGGCTTGACGTTATTGTTAACAATGCTGGTGTCGCCAGTCATGGCGCCATTGATCGAGCTTCCATGGACGACTGGCAATGGGTTATCGATATTAACCTGCTAGGTGTTGTGCGTGGATGCAAACAATTTAGCGCACTGTTTAAGCAACAAGGTTACGGCCATATCGTCAACGTTGCCTCTATTGCCGGCTTAATTTACACCCCTGAAATGGGCAGTTATAACGCGACAAAAGCTGCGGTAGTCGCGCTCTCAGAAACGTTACGTGCAGAACTTGCGCCTTACAATATCAACACCAGCGTAGTGTGCCCTGGGTTCTT
This sequence comes from Gammaproteobacteria bacterium 45_16_T64, assembly GCA_002162955.1. Taxonomy (GTDB): domain Bacteria; phylum Pseudomonadota; class Gammaproteobacteria; order Pseudomonadales; family Ketobacteraceae; genus 42-54-T18. The sequence continues at coordinate 55,911 of MABD01000029.1, read as the reverse complement.
TCAAACGAATCTCGCAAAAACAGCACGCTCTCCCGAGCCAGGTGTACAAGAATTTATCGACCGCTTATTAGCGTCATCCAAGATTGATGCCGATGACATCGCAGCAATCATTGCTAAAGCCGTGGCAAAGAAAGAGTTTTGGATTCTTCCTCACCGTTCCTACAAGAATCTGTGGTTGGCAAAGCGCTATATCCCCATTATCTACCAACGTGTATTTAATACCATGGGTAAAAAAGTCAAACATAAAAGAGAAAAATTGTTACGGACCAACACCTAACAATGACCCTCCTATAAAATAAAAGAGATTAACATGACAGTGATTGATCAAGCCGGCACTATTCGGGATGGAGAAGAACTCAATAACGCCACCATAAACGCTTATGTTAAACAGCAGGTCAGCGATATTGATGGCGACCTTACCATCACCCAATTTCCAGGTGGCGCATCAAACCTTACCTATGCCCTGTCCTTCCCAAATAAAGAATTGATTTTGCGTCGGCCTCCTTTTGGCACGATTGCCAAGTCTGCCCATGATATGGGTCGCGAATATAAGGTGATGGACAAACTCAAACCGCATTACCCCTATGTACCGACTATGGTGTCATTCTGTGATGATGAATCCATCATTGGATGCGACTTCTATTTAATGGAGCGACTGGTAGGCATTATCCCCCGCTCAGAAATGCCCAAAGCGTTAACCTTAGATGAAAGCCAAACCCGAGAACTATGTACCAACGTTGTCGACAAGTTTATTGAACTACATCAAGTGGATTATGTCGCCAGTGACTTAGCTGATTTGGGTAAAGGGGATGGGTATGTCGAGCGTCAAATAAGCGGGTGGTCTACCCGGTACCGCAATGCAAAAACTGATAATGTACCTGATTTTGAAGGCGTCATGAGTTGGCTCAACAGCAATATGCCAGCCCAAGTAAAGGTATGTATTATTCACAATGATTTTCGATTCGACAACGTCGTTCTCAATCCAGACAATCCAACCGAGGTCATTGGCGTATTGGATTGGGAAATGGCAACGCTAGGTGACCCACTAATGGATCTTGGCAACAGCCTCGCTTATTGGATACAGGCCGATGATGACCCGGTTCTGCAAATGACCCGTCGCCAACCCACTCACCTCCCAGGTATGATGACCCGCCAAGAAGTGGTGGATTATTATTGCGATAAAATGGGGTTTCAGTGCGATGACTTTACCTTTTATCGCGTCTATGGATTATTTCGTTTAGCAGGAATTATCCAACAAATCTATTACCGTTTTCATCATGGGCAAACCAAGGATAAACGCTTTGCGAACTTCTTTATGATGGTGGCTCATTTGGAAAAACTCTGCTTAGGGTTAATCGGAAAATAAATTTAAGCTATCCGTATTAACACGGATGTAATCACCGTTATTTTTGGAGACCCACACAATGGGTTCAATTTATCTTATTCGCCATGGCCAAGCATCCTTTGGCCAAGACGATTATGACAATCTATCCCCTCTGGGGGTAGAACAATCCACAATACTCGGTCAGCATTTCAAGAGTATCGGGCTTTCGTTTGATACCGTTTATGGCGGCGCAATGAAACGCCATCGACAAACCGCAGATGCCTGCTTGGAAGCCATGAGTGCGACCGATAGCGAGTTTATCTCTCTTCCTGAGTTCAATGAATATGATCATGAAAACATGGTGCATATTTATAAACCTGAGTTCAAAAGTAAAACAGCAATGGCGACTTATCTTGCCAAGCAAAGCAACCCAAAAAAAGCGTTTCAAGAAGTGTTTGCCAATGCAATGAAGCGCTGGGTATCAGGGGATTTTGATGAGGAATACCCTGAAAGCTGGGATCAATTTAAGCGTCGCTGTCGACAAGGGCTAGACCGTATTATTGCCTCATCAACAGGCTCACAGAATGTTGCGGTATTTACCTCAGGCGGCCCCATATCCTCCAACGTGCAACAGCTATTAGACGTACCTGATGCGAGAGCAATGAATATTAATTGGGCCATGGTGAATTGTTCAGTAACCCATTGCCTATACAACAATGATCGCGTCAGCCTGAATTATTTTAATAATTATTCCCACTTACAAACAAACATTGACAGTAAGTTTGTCACTTACCGATAGGAAAACGTAACATGAATAATCCTTTTGATTTAACCGGACGCGTAGCCCTTGTCACCGGTGCTAGCCGCGGGATTGGTGAAGCCATCGCAAAAATACTGGCGGCAAGTGGAGCCCATGTCATTATCTCCAGCCGTAAAATCGATGGGTGCCAAGCTGTTGCTGACGCAATTATTGATGCAGGTGGCAGTGCAGAGGCGATTGCCTGCCACATCGGCGAGATGGATCAGATCTCAGCGATCTTTGCGACCATCAAAGAAAAGCACGGCAAGTTGGATATTTTAGTAAACAATGCGGCAACCAACCCCTATTTCGGACATATCCTGGATACGGATTTAGGTGCCTACCAAAAGACGGTAGACGTTAATATTCGAGGATATTTCTTTATGTCTATCGAGGGTGGAAAACTGATGCGCGACAACGGTGGTGGTAGCATTATCAACGTTGCCTCCATCAATGGTGTTACTCCTGGTCCTATGCAAGGTATTTATTCAATTACCAAAGCGGCAGTCATCTCCATGACAAAGTCGTTCGCGGCAGAATGCGGTGGGGCAAATATACGTGTTAATGCTTTGCTGCCTGGCGCGACCGACACCAAGTTTGCCGCAACATTGGTGAAAAACGAAGCCATCCTCAAACAGGTATTACAGCATGTGCCACTTAATCGGGTTGCCGAACCTGATGAGATGGCTGGCGCGGTACTGTATCTCGCATCCGATGCATCATCGTATACGACCGGTATCTCCCTAAACGTTGACGGTGGTTTTTTAGTCAGATAAATCACCGCACCACCATTCAATTTCAGAGAGGCTCTAGGGGTAATCGATTAACAAGAACTCTCTGAAATTGGAATACCCAGCAGCAAGTTGTAAATAAACATGTAAAACACTGATTTCAAATAAACGTTTGAATTCCCCATTTACTTACCAAAATACAACCGCTTAACCTACAGACCTTCTCTCCTCCCAATTCCTGTCATGAAACATTCACTAATTGATACATATTCTAGCGTTGACGCTAGCCAAAAGCCGTTCCATAGTGAATCTGCAATGTGCTTACGCATATTATAAAAATCACAATACCGACAGTTTAGAGGGAATTATTATGACCATAACATCAGAAGGCAAGAACCTGTTTCAACTCACAACCGATGCAGAATTAACTGCCATGGATACCTTAAGCGATTATCTAAACAATATGTTTTTCGCCTAAGCATTTATTCAGATCGAAAATTTGACCGGAGCGCCCATGGCACTCCGGTCTTCGGTTGCAATAGGAATAAATATATACAAAATATTTTCTGGGTCCGCGTCGTTAAAGCCATCGGAATACAATTCAAAGTCCGGTTTTGCCACATACTCATAACCTGATTTCGGCAGCCAGCTTCCCCATACATATTTCAATGTACGTTCCAATGTCGCCACGGGGCCTTTATGCATAAACCGTGCGTACATTTGTGGCGCAATGGTTCGCCCCACCATCCCCTCAGGAATATCGTCAAAGCTATCAACGGCGACAGAGCAAATATAGGTAAAGCCAACACCCTCTTCAGTCTCCTCATATTCTTCATAAATCCCAAACGCATCCTTACCCACACGGTTGGGTATGCTATTTACAAACGGTCGAAATGCTGACCACAACACCTTAAGCTCAAGATCTTCTTCGTTATAGCGTCGTGCCACCCCCACGGTTTTAAGCGCTGGCCGTTCGATAATATCCGGCTCCATCGCAAGCTGATTCTGTAAATGGCTCAACATATGAGGGCTGAATTGATCCTTATACATTAGTCGAAAAGGATCGGCGTGCTTTCTAAACTGTCCGGGGGTAACATCGAAGAGCTGTTTAAAAGCCCGAGTAAACGCCTCCTGTGATTCAAATTGAAATTCCAGTGCCAAATCGAGAATTCTAGTCTCTTCTTTTATTAGGCGATCCGCCGCAATGGTTAAACGCCGTTTACGCAAATACTCTTTTGGTGAATCCCCCACCAACGCCTTAAATATTCGACTGAAATGATAGGTCGAATAATTTGAGGCATTGGCGATATCATGAATACTAATGGCATCGTAAATATGATGCTCCACATAATCGATGCTCTTAAAAAAACGCTGCATTATTTTTCTACCTTCAATTGCTCGGTCAACATTATTTACCCAGAAAAAGTGTCCGCAAAGGGTGTGAGGTCAGAGTGCCGCTACAGCATAAACCAACACCCTTTACCTGGATAACACCGTATGGACGACTGTTACTACAATACCTCGCCGCCGTACTCGTCCACCAGATTGTCTAAGGCCATATTCATCACAACGCCAATCATCGTTGGCATCACGTTTCCTTTAAGAGACCAAGGTTTCGGCTCAAAGTACTGTCGCCAAGACACTAAACTCCCACCTTTGCCATCGGGCTCAACCGTAATCACCCCCAAGTGATCCAATGCAGGGTTCGCATCACCGGGCAATACGGTATAGGCGTAAGACTTCCCTTCTTCCCAATAGAGAATCGACTCTGTCAACTTATCCCCTGCGAAATCACAAATTCGCACGGTACCCACATCACTCTTGCCAGGGGTTCTTGAGTTACTATGGTCGACTTTAATCTCATGATTAATAAAAGGCATCCACTGATTCATATTCTCATGATCGCCAAGTTTTGCAAAAACAACCTCAGGCGATGCTAGAAAATGTGCTCGCGCCATCGCTTGCTTAGGCGCTGGTGTAAAATCATCCACTCGAAGTTCATCAAATTGGCGTGTTTCAAACGAATAGGATGAGCCAAACTCCTGCTGAGACAGGGTCGAGCATGCTCCTATCGTCAACATACCGATCAGTACCACTGCTGTTCTTATTACCTTGACCATAATCTTGCTCCTATGATTGAATTTGCTCAGTGCCCACAAAATACTGAATGGATGAGAACCCCTTATCTCGATAGCTCACTAAACGTTGATAATCAGGATCTGAGAATGCACTATCAACCGACTCTCGGCTTGGAAATGACACCACCACACACACCTCTGGGGCAACGTCACTGCCTAGTGATTCTGTAAGCGCGTAGGTAGCGACCGTTACCGCTCCATGCCCTGCGGTGATAGGCCCCGCATTCTCTAAGTAATACTGTCTTGCGTCGCCTTCCTCCGGATTCGCGGTGGCCTGTATGATCAAAAATACCGGTGTTTTCATGCTGCTTCCTCAATGTAAGTCGTTAACCAAAAATACCTTTCCCCTCTCATAGGGGTGGACTTACTGTATTCCTATCGAACACTGGTTTTTTGATATTTCTTGCGCACTAGGGCATTAACATCAGGACAAAACAATCAAGGTTATATTTCTGTTATATATCATAAGCTTATGAGACAACGAGCCATATCGTTCGTTGTTTTTGCCCCATAAATTTGTTTGTGGAAAAGTTCTCCTTAATGGTTTCGCAAGCCTATACTTTGACAATCTTACGTCACCGACCGTGCTCACCCACTCAGGGCATACAATAAATATGAACGTCAAACGACTAGCACTTACCTTTTCTATCGCAATATTCCTGCCCCCTCCAGTCATCGCACATCATAATAGCGACGAAAAGTCTGTAGAGGCTTTAACATCGGTGATCACTCAGGCTAAGAACATCACCACACCGATTAAACAATTTATCATCCAACATTTGCTGCCAATATCTTATGACACTCTTCTTGCCGCTGAAATCATCAACCAAAATAGTCGAAAGATACCGCTGAGCAAAACACACGATATCGACCAAACATGGATAAACTCCGAAGACGAACTAGCCATTCACCAGGAAAAACTATCCAATCCATGCGCACAACAAGTAAAACGCATCGTGAAGAATAACTTAGCGTTAGTTGAAGTGTTCGTAATGGACAATCAGGGCGCGATTGTTTGCATGAACAATATCACCAGCGATTACTGGCAGGGGGACGAGAGCAAGTGGAAAAATTCCTATGAGAGAGTAGGCGTCGATATCGGGCCATTACGATTCGACAAGTCGGCCTATACCAACTTGCAACAAATATCATTGCCCATATTTGATTCTCAGGATCACGCGGTGGGAGCCATTACGTTTGGTATCAACACGTCTCGCGTCGACGGCGATTAATCCATGACATTCAACAAATCAAGTTCATTGTGGATTTCCAGCATCACAATATTGGGCATTGTCGCCTTATTTGCCGAGGGGCTTTGGCTAATCTACGGTGTCGCTGAAAAGAACTTAGTCACTGAAGAAAATTTGCACCAGCACACGCGACACATTAATCAAGCTAATGCTATCAAACAAGAAATACAGCAAATATATACCATGGAGGTATTCCTCCATCAAGCCGTACTCTTTGAAAAAGACATTCTCGTGTCCAGTGAAAAAGAGGAGATATTTGCCATCCATAAGGAGCATGGCAAGAGACTGATGAAGCTCGACTATTTAATTTCAAAATTACCAACAGAAATCAAGCTTTCGATTGCACCTCTCTACGAAAATTGGAAACAAAAAACACGAAAAGTACTTTCCTTTGCGGACCAAGAGAAAAAACTTTATTTTGCAAGAAAGATCAGCGATGGCTCAGCCAATACGTATTTCAAAAAACTTCAGCAGCGCTTATTTGACCACAGAAACACGCTATCAATAAATTTGGTTAGCCATCAGAAAACCATCGTTTCTACCACAAAAAAAATGTCCACTGAAACAAAAGATATGGTGAACCAGTCCTCAACTGCATTGATGGTTTTCGCCCTACTTGGACTGGTCACGATTGCCATCATTTCTAGAAACCTATATCGGCATATACAATCGATAACGTCACTACAGACCGCAAACAACACCTTAAAAGATCAAAATGAAAAAATTGAAGCAATGCTAACCTCCATTAAAATTGCTCAGTCGAAAACGGTAAAAGCGAAGGAAGAGGCAATACAAGCAAGCCAAGCCAAATCACTATTTCTATCCCGCATGAGTCACGAACTGCGTACCCCACTTAATGCCGTCATCGGTTTTTCTCGACTTATTATCAACAGAGCCGACCCTCTGACACCCAAAAAGTATTCAGAAGTTCCCGCCGTAATAAATAAAGCGGGGCATCATCTACTAGGCCTCGTTAACGACATATTAGACATCGTTCAAATTGAACAAGGTAAACTATCGTTTAGCCTAAAACCCTGTCATTTAGGATCGATCGTTCAAAATAGCCTACGACTGTGCCAAAGCCATCTAGATAAGCATGATGTGGATGTTATTGTTGAAAACGTTGAGGTCGTTGTTCTCGCAGACCCTCTTCGGTTGGAACAAGCCATCACTAACTTGCTATCAAACGCTATCAAGTACAATCAGAAGCGAGGTAAAGTCACCATCAATTTTACTCACATTGACGAGCACACGCTGGAAGTCAATATCATAGACACTGGCGTAGGTATAAATAAAGATGATACAACTCGCCTCTTTGAACCGTTCACCCGACTAAGCTATGCAGAATCACATCAGATAGAAGGAACAGGCATTGGGCTAAGTCTCACAAAATACCTCATCGAAGAGATGGGGGGGAATATTTATTGTGAAAGTACCGAAGGACAGGGGTCTCGGTTCTACTTCTCTATCGAAAAATCGGTATCCCTGGCGAACAATGCCTCAACATCCAAAGCCATAAAGCTCGCCCTTAATAGCGACCTAGAAAAATCCATCCTGTATGTAGAAGATGATATCAATAGCCAACGATTACTGACCGCGACCTTAGATCCACACCCCCACATATCGCTGTCTATATTCAACACCGCTGAAGAGGGCCTACTATTTGCCAAGGCTCACACTCCTGACCTGATACTGATGGATATCAACCTACCGGAAATGGACGGCATGGCCGCATTTAAGTTTCTCAGAGATGTTCCTGCACTTGCGCAAACCCCCATTATCGCTCTAAGTGCCGACAGCCTCGCCTCTCAAATTGAAATTGCCATCGAGGTAGGGTTTGACGGGTATTTCACAAAGCCTATCGATATCGAGCAATTTGCTCAGTTTATTCTCTCCCCAGAATCCTATGTATTATCACAGTGACCTGATCCCAACACCTAGTGTACTGGTGTGACCTTCGCCACAAAGCCCCCCCCCCCAATTCACTGTAAGTTTGGATAATAATTGCCATTCTGCCTACAT
>MABD01000029.1:0-47621 GCA_002162955.1 Gammaproteobacteria bacterium 45_16_T64 | reverse complement strand
CTTATCACTGCACAGGAAGGCAAAACAATGAAAAAAATATCACTCTTACTCGTAGCCATGAGCCTAACAGGATGCCTTAAAATTCAAGTCAAGAGCCCTGACAACCTAGTCAAGGATACTGTAGACGCCAGTAAAGACGCCTATCAATCTGTCAGCGATAAGATCAACGGCAACAAAGAAAGCACCTTCAGTCACCAGTACTTCCTCGTATCCAACGAAGAAGAAAGCGCCGCAAATGGCCAATGCATAGAGCAGGTCAAACTGATTGCTGCACAGTCTTTGGGAACAGAGAAATTTGACGTTCGCGAAACTAAAACCTCCAGTGGCGAGTCAAACGAGCAGGCTTACGTTAACTGTAAAATTATCGTCGTTAGCAAATAATCTTTTTTCTTAATGGAATACATCTATGGCCATAGCGCGCACGGGAATATTGGCAAAAATAGTCGGTCTCTCTCTACTCTCTGTAACTACCACTGCTGCACAGGCGTCTTTCTTTGATCAAATGAAAGACGCCTATCAAGACATAGAAAAAACAGTAGAGAAGAACATAAAGTCACTTACCCATAAAGACAACGCAGCCATAGAGCCTGAGGCAACACCTGTTGCTGAGGCATCCAAAAAGACCCCACCCGCGACACTGGAAAAAGACATCATCTTACCTGAGCACTGGCAGTCTGAACTCGTCGTTGAACCCACGTTTAATGACGAAATTTTTGTACTACAAAGCGGCCTACAACATTCGCAGACTGTGTTACTGGTTCACGGCTTGGGGCAAAATGGCTACAAAGATTGGCTAAAGGTTATTCCCGCGCTAGAGAAAAACTACCATGTACTTACCCTAGATCTACCTGGCTTTGGAAACTCCGCAGCACCAAGTGGACGCTATTCCCCGACCAATTACGCACAGGTTTTGTCCTGGCTGGTTGATACCTACGCAAAAGGTAAAGCCGCTGTTGTGGGCCACTCCATGGGCGGTGCGGTTGCCCTTCGTTTTGCCTCAGGTTTTCCAGATAAGGTTAGTAACCTCACGCTAGTTGATGCCGCTGGAATACTGGAAAGAACCGCATTTTTAAAACATATGACCAGGCTGCCTATCCGCCCAGAGCAAGCACCAAAGCCATTACAGAAATTAGGGACGCAGTTGGTGGATCTTGGTAATTCTGTAATCGAATTGTCTGCGCTAACACCAGACCCAACACGAATCCTGAATACAAACAGCAAATATTGGAATCGAGTCTTTAATGGCAAGCCCAACGCTAATGCCGCGATCGCGTTAGTTGACGAGAACTTTAATGACGCCATCCACACGCTTCCTCACAACACATCCATCATATGGGGCGCAGAAGACCCTGTAGCTCCGCTAAGAACAGGCATCATGCTCGCAGGTCGCTTAGCCAATGCAGACCTTGCAATTATCGAAGGCGCTGGACACGTCCCGATGAATAGCCACACAGATCAATTCAACCAATTGTTAGGTGACGCGATCTCGAGCAATAATACTAAACCGGTTATCAGCACACCGTTAGAGGGAACTCCTGAGGATCTTGACTGTGAAAATATTACCGGTAAGACCTATAGTGGCCACTACCGACATATCACCCTTGAAGATTGCACGGGTGTAGTGCTAAAGAATATCACCGCCAACAGTCTATCCATTGAGGATTCTGTTATCGAAATGCAAAATGTCACGGTCAATTCAGATAGTACCGCGTTGGAAACCACGGAATCAGTGATTGTTGCCACCAATCTCACACTAGCAGGAACCATTGGCATAATGACCGATGGTAGTCGCCTTGACCTCGCCGGTGTATCGATTCAAGGAAAACAGGCTGCCATCAAAATCGACAATAGCTCTCGCATTCTCTTTTCTGTGAGCGATATGACAAGCCCGCTATTCACGGGCAATGTGCATGGAGACTTTAGAGAAAAAGATCGCACGCTAGATGAAGTCCTTTTCGCCAAGAACAACCCTACGCAAGATAAATAGATCGGTTAGCCACAGATCTCTTGCAACGCAGTCACGAGCGATTGGCACTCGTCATTGGTGCCAATCGTAATCCGTATAAAGTTCTGAATACGATCCTGCTTGAAGTGACGAACGATAATCGCTTTTTCCCGTAGCTGCGCGGCAAGCTCCGCAGCATCACGTTCTTTGTGCTGCACAAACACAAAGTTTGCTGCTGAGGGAATGATTTCAAAACCTAAGGCTTCCAATTCCCCTATCAAGGATTCTCGGGTTTGAATAATGGCACTACAGGTTTGCTGGAAGTATGACTCATCTTCCAACGCTGCTACCGCACCGGATACCGCAAACCGATCCAGCGGATAAGAATTAAAGCTATTCTTAACCCTTTCTAAACCTTCAATCAAATCAGCATGGCCTACCGCAAAACCAACGCGCAAACCCGCCAATGATCGCGACTTTGAAAATGTCTGAATAACCAATAGATTCGGGTATTTGTCCACCAGCGCAATAGCACTCTCCCCACCAAAATCAATATAGGCCTCATCCACCACAACGACTGAGTCGGTGTTGGATTTCAACAAGGTCTCAATATCCGCTAAGGGCAACACTTTACCCGTGGGCGCATTGGGGTTTGGAAAGATAATTCCGCCATTAGGCTGATTGTACTCTGCAAGGTTAATCTCAAAGTTCTCGGACAGCGGAACAGTGGTTGATTCAACCCCATACAATCCACAGTACACCGGGTAAAAGCTGTAAGTAATATCGGGAAACAACAAGGGTGCAGACTGCTTGAGCAACCCCATAAACCCGTGCGCCAGCACTTCATCAGAGCCATTGCCCACAAACACCTGTTTCGTATTGACGCTGTAATAATCGGCTATCGCACTTTTAAGCGCTTCTGCATTGGGGTCTGGATACAACCGCAAGGAATCACTCGCCTCAGACGCCAATGCCTTAAGCACCTTCGGGGAAGGCCCGTAGGGGTTTTCATTGGTATTAAGCTTAATCAGGTTAGAGACCTTAGGCTGCTCACCCGGGACGTAGGGGGTTAGTTGGTGAACAATCTCACTCCAAAAACGACTCATAATCTCTATCCTAATCAATACAGTAAAACAGCTGAATGCCAGAAGGGCGTTATTTTATAGAATCACACAAGGATAACCAAATACAACTCAACACAAACCGCGAATTCCTCTGCTACCATTGATAAATCAACGTTTTTTGGGAGCATATCGCCTGATGCCAGAACCCTCCACCCCCACACCCACCGATATTTCAGACGATATATGGCAAGATGGTGCTCGTGAGCCGATTAATAACCTAAAGCGCGCACTAGAATCCCGCGCTGGCACCCAGACGCCAATGAATAATTTCTCCCTTGCCAGAGCTGACCTACAGGGGGTCAACCTGGTTAATCGCGGCGCAAAACAAGGCTATTCACTGACAAATTCAGACCTCTATCGCGCTAACTTAGAAAAGGCCCATCTATTTATGATCGACCTCTCTGGCAGCTCACTAATGAAAGCCAACTTGGTCGATGCGAACCTTCACTACGCCAATCTCGACGGCTGTAATCTATTGGGGGTCAATTTAAAGGGTGCAAAAGTTGAGCATGTAAACTGGGGCACCCATATCACCCAAGAGCTACAAGCCAGAAAAGCTGAAGGGTTAGAGAATCGACTAGACCTGTACCAACAAGCAGAAGAAATATATCGCCATTTGCGCCAAACCGCCGAATACCAGGGGCTGTTTGAATTAGCCGGACACTTCTTTCAGAAAGAAATGACCATGCGCCGCAAACAGATGCCTAAGATTTCAACTAGCCGCTGCATATCCAAATTGGTGGACATCTTTTGCGGATATGGTGAGAGGCCGCTACGGGTAATTATGTTCTCCGTCAGCTTAATTGTCCTATTTGCCACGCTGTACTTTTTTGCCGGCCTATCCTTTAGCGGTGAATCTCTGGGGTTTGATAGCAGTATTGGCTTTTGGGAGAACGTTAAGGTGTTTCTTGGCGCGCTTTATTTCAGCGTAGTCACCTTCACCACCCTCGGCTACGGTGACGTGGCCCCTGTCGGTGGCCTCGCCAGAGCCCTCGCGGCAACAGAAGCTTTCCTGGGTAGCTTTACCCTCGCGCTCTTTGTGGTGGTATTTGTCAAGAAAATGACCCGCTGACAACGACCTTTTTAATTCCTGCCATGGCAGGTATGATGCGGTCATGATAAATGACAACGTTACCACCTCGAACGAACGCCACATCTTCTCCGTCTCGGAACTCAACCTGTTTGCGAAGAACCTGTTGGAAAACACGCTTCCGAGCCTATGGCTTGAGGGGGAGATATCCAACCTTGCGCAACCCCGCTCGGGACATATCTATCTGACACTAAAAGATGATAACGCACAGGTACGTTGCGCGATGTTTAAGGGGCGTAATATGCGACTGCGCTTTCGCCCTGCCAATGGCCAGCAGGTATTGGTAAAGGGTCGCTTAAGCCTTTACACGCCAAGAGGTGACTACCAACTCATTATCGATAGCATGGAAGAAGCAGGGCTTGGTGCCCTACAGCGAGCATTCGAGCAACTTAAAGCCAAGTTGCACCACGAAGGGCTATTTGACGATTCGCAGAAACAGCCAATTCCTGAGCACCCCACGGCCATTGGGGTTATCACCTCTCCCACTGGAGCTGCGGTTCAAGATATTACCTCCGTACTGGCTCGACGCTTCCCTTTAGTGCCTGTCACTCTCTACCCTGTCGCCGTACAAGGCACCGACGCTCCCGCACAGCTCATCAATGCCATCAACACCGCGAACCGACGTAATGAATGCGACGTACTTATCGTGGGCCGTGGTGGTGGTTCGTTAGAAGACCTATGGGCGTTTAATGATGAGCAGCTTGCACGGACTATCTCCGCCAGCAATATTCCCATCGTATCCGCCGTCGGGCATCAGGTGGATTACACCATCGCTGATTTTGTTGCGGACCTACGCGCACCAACACCATCCGCTGCCGCAGAAATGCTGAGCCAAGATCAAGATGAGCTACGTGACACCTTCGCAGGGTACCAGCATTGGTTTGAAGAAAAGATCCAATTAATCATCGCCCAACACACACAAACCTTGGCTTGGCTAGAAAAGCAATTGGTTCACCCAGGTAAGCGCCTAGAAGAACACAGCCAACGGCTCGATGACCTGGAAAACCGCTTAATACTGCAGATGAGGCAAACCCTCGCGCTAGCACATGCCGAACTCGGCACGCTCTCTGCACAATTACTGGCACAAACCCCTTATCATCAATTAGAACAGCTTTCACTGCGGGTAGACGCATTGCGCCAGCGCAGCGAAGTGGCCTGTCAGCAATCCATAAAAGACGCTGAGCGCAGCCTTTCGCACTTGGCCCACCGATTAGAAACAGTAAGCCCGCTGGCCACATTAAGCCGGGGTTATTCCATTACCAAGAACGCCAAGAACACCTTAATACGTACCCGTAAGGATGTTTCCGTGGGAGAGGTGATCACCACCGATCTTGGCGATGGCACCTTAACCAGCGAAGTCACCTCAGTTGATTAGCCAATGCGTTTTAAGGCACTTCGCTGTCCAGCGATAAACACAACGAACGGTACACAGTAAGTTAATAGTGCGGGCAAATAACGCACCTCCGCAGGCCCAAATAGTGCATCATATTGATTGATCAGCAATAGCACCGTGCCAACCACTGACGCCACTTTGAGTGCACTAACGATAAGCGTAAGCTGTGATGAGTTTTCCATGCTAAGCCCCCTGCTTGTTATCGGAACATTCCAAGATCAGAGTTGATTTGTCTATCACCAGCCGGGCATTTACATCCCTCAATGCGGTACGCAAGCCTTCCTCGATCACCGGGTGATAAAACGGCATCTCCAGCATCTGCGATATCGTCATCTGTTGCTGCCTAGCCCATGCCAGTAGATGACCGATATGTTCCGCTGCCGGACCAAACATCTCAGCCCCCAGAAACACTCCCGTGCCCTGCTCAGCATACACCTTTAACAGGCCTCGGTTTTTAGCCATCACCCGACTACGCCCCTGACCCTCAAATGAGATCTGCCCCACGGCATAGTGGGGAAACCCCGACTCAATATCGCGCAATGATAACCCCACCGCTGCCACCTGTGGCTCGGTAAACACCACCGACAACGGCGCTCTTCGCAACCCCCGGCGCAACTCAGGAAATACACCAGCATTCGCCCCAGCGATAGCCCCCTCATCCGCGGCTTCATGCAACAAGGTCAAACTGTTATTCGCGTCTCCGGCAATAAATATATGGGCAATAGAGGATTGCATAGTATTGGCATCAAACACTGGCACACCGCGCTCATCTAGCTCAATGTCTACATTCTCTAACCCCAATCTATCTACATTAGCGACACGCCCTGTTGCAGCCAATACATAGGCAAAATTCTCTGTCACCCTCTGGCCGGAGCGGTCTATAAAACGAATATCCACACCCTGCTCTGTCTCTTCAATCTGCTCAATCTTCGCCTTAGCATCAAAATAAAATTCCTGGTTAAAGGTCTTCTCCGCATAAGCCCGTATCTCAGCGTCAGCGATATTAGCGACGGACCCACTGCGACCAAACACCTTTACTCTCACCCCCAAGCGACTCAAGGCCTGACCTAATTCCAAGCCGATTACTCCAGGGCCAAATACAGCAACGGATTCGGGCAAATCTTCCAATTCAAAAATACTATCATTGCTCAGCAAGCGCGCCCCAGCTCCCTTAAGGATATCCGGGTACGCGGGCCTAGACCCCGTTGCAATAACAATACGCTCAGCCTGAATCTCTGTATGACCATCAACAATCAAGGTATGGGCATCTCTAAAACGCGCGTATCCTGTAATCTTATGCTCGGGATCAAAGCTCTCAACAGACTCAAGTACAAACCCCACAAAACGATCACGTTCACGCTGCACCCTGTCCATCACCGCCTTGCCATCCACAACCACCGGACTTGCATGCCCCCCAAAAACATCCGTATGACGGGCATGATGCGCTGCATCGGCAGCAGCGATCAATAACTTGCTAGGCATACAACCCACACGCGCACAAGTAGTGCCGTATTCGCCCCCTTCAATCAACACCACACTGTCAGAATGTTTTCTTGCGGCCCGATAAGCCCCCATTCCCGCAGTCCCCATTCCGATAATCGCTACTTCTACTTGTCGCGTATCCATTGTTCACCCCTTATTGTGCTACTGCGTTCGATTGACTGCGCTGGTCTCTTTCTGCAACAGAACCGATAAAACGAATGATATCGCTAGACTCGTACAACCAGGTTGATTCACCTTGTACGGTATCTATCTTCAAACAAGGCACTTGCGCTTTGCCCCCCTGCTTAATTAACTCAGAACGATAGTTTGGGGTCCGATGAATATGACGCAACGCTACTTCCACATCCGCCTTTTCCAATGCTTGCAACGTGAACTGACAAAAAGGGCAGCTATCGTAGTAATACAATGAAAGCCCTGTAATGCTGTTTGTGGCTGCCGGTTTATTCGTTATCATGATGGGGCTCCTAATAAAGGTAGTAAGCGACATAACCAATGCATCGCTGTTTGAATGCTTGTTATTATGCCGAGCACCGCAGAGTAAACTATGATGAAATGTCCCCCTCTCTTGTCATTTTGTCCGGCCGTTTATCCAAGCAAGGGTGTTGAGTGCAAAAAAGCGAAATTATACGATGATAAATAACGATACTGACGTATTAGCCGACGTACTAAAGACTATTCGCTTAACCGGTAGTACTTATTTCTGTGCCGATTTTTCATCTCCCTGGGGAATGGATATAGATGCAGGGGAACAAGGATTATTCCATGTGGTCGTTAATGGCAGCTGCCAATTGCAACTTGCTAATAGCCAAACATTACTCCAGCTTCAACAAGGAGACATTGTTGCCTTTCCCACCGGAGGCGGCCACTGGATCAGCGATAGTAAAACCAGCGACCGACTCCCGTCGATGGAGGTAGTAGAAAAAATCCTCTCCGGTAAAAACCCTTTTACCAACCCTCACCCGGCGATAGAAACAGCAGCCACAATACTCTGCGGTTCGTTTTCCTACGACACCTCAATTCAGCACCCTTTCCTTATTGATCTGCCCTGCTTTATTCATATAAAAGCCGTAGAAACACCAGAACTTGAATGGCTGCGTTCGATGGTAAAGGTATTATCCAATGAATCCAGAATGCCAAGCCCAGGATCAACAATCATGGTGCACAGGTTAACCGAAGTACTATTTATCCAACTCATGCGTTTTCATACTCATAATGCAGGTCATGATATGGGATATATTGCTGCCCTTGCTGACCCACATATTGGCAAAGCCTTAAATGTGATCCACGCCGAACAGGATGCCTACCTCAGCGTAGAGAGGCTCGCCGATGCAGTTGCATTATCTCGCACAGCCTTCAGCGATAAATTTTCTAAAATGGTCGGTATGCCTCCCAAAAGTTATTTACAAAATTGGCGTATGCAACGCGCAAAGGCATACCTAGAAGAAAACGAACTCAGCATGTATGACATTGCCGAAAAGGCTGGGTATTCGTCAGAGGCATCATTTAGCAAAGCCTTTAAAGCATTCTTTGCGGTAACGCCGGGGCAAGTAAGGCGGAGGTAAGCATTCGCACCTTTTCCCCGTAAGCAGCGTTACCACCCCGCGATGGGAATATTCACCTCCCCCCTTAAGAAAACCTTAAGCTTCAATCATCAATATCTCTCCTATCGAGCCCCCGACTACAGTAACGATGGAGATTTACCGATGCCTAACACCCACGCAATAGCAAGAAGAATCGTAGCCAGAGCAACCGCAGTAGAACCCATAGTTACCAATTATATTAAAGGGCCAGCAACTCATGGCCGGCTTATCGGACTATCACACGCGGTAAAACAACAGGACCGCGTAGAAAGTAAATTACGACGCTCCAGCTCAAACCGCACCACCGTAAATGACAGTCTGCGATACACCATCATTTTTGAAGATGCGGAATACCACAAAGGTGTCTATCAATTTATCCGAACCCTTAGACTCAACAAGAGCATCAATATGAAAGAGATTCGACGACGAAATGACTGGGGAGGCGCGACGGGGTATAAGGGAATCAACTCAACGTTTGTCAAAGAAGGCCTAATGGATGAAGCAGGCTCTGCGCTTTTATACATCGAAGTTCAATTTCACACGCCTCGTTCCTATGACGCGGTAAAACAAATACATGGCAACTATGAAGTCATGCGAGAGCTCGACGACAGTGATGCAGAAAAGCAGCGTCTAGATGATATAGCCATCACTGTTTTTTCAGAAATAGTCGTCGTTTCACTCGGAGGCGCTGTCGGTGCGGATATCGGTTCTTTTGAGTGGAATGATACACGCAACCGTGGTGCATCTCGATTATCCTCGGGGCACGCTGGACATATTGATATGCGGTCGTTGCCGCCGATGCAGTGAATACCACATCCATTTAAGGTCTGCTATTCGCCAAGCCCAACAGAAGGCTTGGCATTTTTTGTCAGCGCTTCATTTTTTCGATATTTCTAAGTACTTACGAGTAATATCTTGATAGAGAACACTCACCCAAGGATTCGAACCTACAGGAGGGCTAAGCACACCTACCTGTGGGTTTGTCGGTGAGATTACAACCCTAACATTCCCCAAACCAACGGTATGAGTTAATACAAAAAGCTCCTCAATGACTTCATCACCCATAGCCAAGCAACCGACCGAAATAGCTTTCCCGTGAATAAATATATTGGTACCGGGATTCGCTCGCCCTTCCGCATCTGCCCATTTTTTATCGAATGCATTGGGGTAATTCAATTTCATTGAGAGATGATAAGCACTGTTGGGGTTGAGACTCGTTATTTGGTAAATACCCTCTGGCACCTGTCGGTCGCCCTCCATTAGTTTTGGACCTACCTCACCACTGGCAGCTTGTACCTCATAGTTCTTGATCAACACCCAATCTTCACTGCTCTTAGCCCAAAGCGTCAGAGTCGCTCTGTCCTTAATTGCCAGCAAAGCAATCTCTTTTGGTGGGAACGCAACTCTTGCAGCCCGAAAGGAAGACTCCAGCCTAGCCATGGATGAATCACCGTATATCTTGATGACCTCAGCGACAGTTCTTTTACCTGCTAGTTTTTGATACACAGGGAACCAATAACCACGACCATATATGAAGAACGATACCGCAAGGGTACAGAGCACGACACTTCCTAACACCTTAATCTTCACTTTCCTTCCTTAGATACTGCCTTCACTAGAGCACTAAATTTTAGACAAAAAAAACCCCAAGTGAATATCACTCGGGGTTTTTTAATATGGTGGGCCGTGTGCGACTCGAACGCACGACCAATTGGTTAAAAGCCAACTGCTCTACCAACTGAGCTAACGGCCCGGTAGATGACGCGCATATTACCGACATTCTCGGAGTAAGCAAGTAAAAAGTGAATTTTTTACACAAACGTCAATAAAAACAACAGACTAGCAACATTTTGGGTGTTTTTTACGTTCCAACCTCTCCTTACTATGGAATTCTATCAACAGAATGCATTCAACCCTGCCAGCCCCATACCCCACCAGAACATCAATTGACGTATTTTCCAAAATATAGGCCCAAAGGTTATTGTCTACCGCCAACGCAAAGCCGTAGTCTTAGACTAACCTATAGATTAACTCTACTCATCTGAAATTGGATTTCGGCTTGTATAACACTATGGCAAACAAACGTCCTCCTTTGACCCTACTCAACACCTTCGAAGCGGCCGGCCGCTTAGGCAGCTTTAAGGCGGCGGCCAACGAGCTTAATGTGACCCCCTCCGCGATTAGCCATCAAATCAAGACGTTAGAAGAGCACCTTAATTTTCAGTTATTTCGCCGTAAGAACCGTGCCCTTACTTTAACGGATGCTGGGACTGCGCTATTACACAGTGTCAGCACAAACCTTAGCGCACTCAAACAAGAAGTTGATCACATTCAACGGCGTTTTGGCCATCCATCTATCCGGGCACACATCTTACCATTCCAAGCTACCGATATTGTGATCCCTAATCTGCATCATTTTCAGGCAGCAAACCCCGATGTGGAGCTAAGAATTGAAACGAGCTTATACGGTGGAGGGGTTGATTTGGGCGATGTGGATATCGGTATTAAGCTTAGCGAAACCGGATCATTTCCCGGCTTAGAATCTGACCTGCTACTGAATATCTCCGTTAGCCCTGTATGCTCACCCACCTTTCAGGCAGAAAACAACATATGGGAATTCAAAGACTTACTAGGACAAACCCTGATCCACATCCCCTATGGCGAAAATGCCTGGAAGCGGTGGGCAGACACAGTAGAGCTTGAAGGGCTAGATACCAAAGAAGCGCTGACAATCGATAGCTTTGCCAGTAATTTAGGTGCCGCGGAACAAGGTTTGGGGGTTGCGTTAGGTATATTTCCCTTGGTAACACAAAGAATCAAGCAAGGTCGCTTAGTGAGTTTATTCGATCACCGCATTGAAGTTGATGAAGCTTACTATCTTGTTTATCGCACGGAGGATGCAAAACGCCCCGATATTCAGGCATTTAAGCAGTGGTTGTTGGAACTATTTGCACAACTACAGCAAGAATCAGATGAGTTTTTCTCACCCGAGCCCCCCAAATAATTCGTTTGTCCCGAAGCCACCCCCACAGGTAACCTAATAACCTCCTGATCACTTCGATTTATCAGTTAGTTTACTGGTTGAGGTTTATTTATGTATAAGCAATTTGAAGCGCTTATGCTCCGCGCGCCTTTTATATTCTTGCTGTTTTTTATTGCTATCGTTGCTGCTTTTAGCAGTGGCTTGCCCAAAACCACCATCAATTCCGATTTTGAAGCTTTTTTTGGCTCTGAGAATCCTCACCTGCAGGTGTATAAGGATATTCAAGATACCTACACACGTCTCGACAATGTGTTTCTTGCCGTCGCCCCCAAAGACAAACAGGTATTTACACCAGACACCTTGGCGATAGTACAAGAGATTACCGATGAGGCTTGGCTGTTCCCCTACTCCACTCGGGTTGATTCATTATCCAACTTTCAACACACCATTGCTGAAGATGATGAACTCATAGTTGACGATTTAATACCTGAATTATCGGAGGTATCACCGCAACAATTGGAACAGGCAAAACAGTTTGCTCTACAAGAACCCGCATTACTGAATAAACTTATTTCACCAGCAGCTCATGTTACTGGCATCAACATTTCATTCCAACTGCCGACAGAAGACACCACCAAAGCCATTGTGGAGTTAGCCGAATTAACTCAAGCACTGATTCAGCGTTACGAAGAAAAATACCCGTCGGTAGAAATTTATTACTCCGGCCGTGTTATGAACAACTATGCGTTTCGGGATGCGTCACTTTACGATATGACGCATTTAATGCCCCTGGCATTTCTTATCGCGATCATCTGTATCGCGCTGTACTTATACGCTGCCAGTAGAAATGTGGTCACCGTTATCTCCGGTACATTTGCCACATTGCTCGTCATCATTGCATCGATTCTCACGGCACAAGGTGCTGCGGCCTATATGGGCATTGCAATTTCAGCACCGACGGCAAACGCTCCGACGATAATCCTAACTCTCGCGATCGCAGACAGCATTCATATACTGGCAACTTTTTTCCAACAAATGCAAAAGGGGCTCGGCAAACAAGAAGCCATCGCGGAAAGCTTGCGGCTTAATCGTCAACCGGTATTTCTTACGAGTATCACGACGATGATTGGTTTTCTCACAATGAATTTTAGTGACTCTCCACCGTTTAAAGATCTTGGTAATATTGTTGCCGTCGGTGTTATCGGTGCATGGATATATTCGGTAATGCTATTACCTATCTTGATGATGTTGCTGCCTGTAAAGATAAAACGCGCATCATCAACAGCAAAAACGAATAGCGACGACCGCCTTGCTAATTTTGTTATTCACTACCGCCATATTCTATTGGTGCTATCAACATTACTCATTATTGGCAGCGCCATATTCATTCCCAAGAACACCTTAAATGATGTGTGGGCAGAGTACTTTGATCCAGTCACTGAGCAACGAAAAAATGGTAATTTTATTCGTGCTAATTTAACCTCGCTTAATACCATTTCGTTTTCACTACCCTCGGGCGAAGAAAACGGCATTAGTGACCCTCAGTACCTACGCAATCTAGAGTTATTTTCACAATGGTTATCTGAGCAACCGGGTATCATTCATGTCAGCACACTCACTGACACTATGAAACGTCTCAACAAAACTCTACATAACGACGATCCATCATGGTATCGATTACCGGACAATAGAGAGCTCGCATCCCAATATTTGCTATTGTATGAGCTATCGCTGCCTTTTGGTCTGGATATCAATAACCAAATCGATACCACTAAGACCTCAACTCGGGTTGTGGGCACGATTATCGATAGCTCAAGTTCTCGCGTACTGTCGATTCAGCGTAATGCTCAAGTGTGGCTGAAAGAGAATATGCCTGAGAACTTCTATCACGAAGGCACGAGCGGCGATGTTATGTTTGCCAACGTAGGTTTTACCAACATTAGAAGTATGCTTGAAGGGACAGTAATCGCATTGCTCATCATCTCAATACTACTTGGGTTTGCACTGCGCTCAGTGAAATATGGATTCATAAGTTTATTGATCAATGCGATCCCTGCCAGCGTTGCGTTCGGGCTATGGGGTATTTTTGTCGGCCAAATTGGCTTGGGGCTATCGGTCGTGGCCGGTATGACGTTAGGTATCGTGGTGGATTACACAGTACACTTTTTAAGTAAATACTTACGGGCACAGCGAGAACAGGGCCTCAATGAACCCGATGCCATTCGCTATGCATTTAACACCGTCGGCACAGCACTCATCGTCACCACCCTTATCTTAAGCGCTAACTTTGCAGTTCTTGCATTTTCCAATTTCGTAATGAATTCACAGATGGGGTTACTCACTGCATCAACCATTATCATTGCGCTAATGGTGGACTTCTTCTTCTTACCGCCACTGCTCCTATTCTTGACCCGAGGGCAAAAGGCAAAGAAGGAAACACCCACGAACAACCTACCGCTTGATGATAATTACCTGGAGCCGATATAAAAAAACCCGGCATTCATGCGAGGCTAGTTTTATTTTTGTCTATAATTAGACAATGGATACTACTTGCCCTCGCTGCCAATACATACGCATTCCTTCAGATAAAGGCCCTAGTTGGCAGTGCCCTAACTGTGGCGCAGCATACAACAAGGCTCACCAACCAGAGACCCTCACCTCTGGTACCGAAGTTTCCGATAAATTTCGCCAAAAAGAACAGGAATACCGCCCTCTCAACAAAAAGTTATACCTGGGCATTCTGCTATCTGCCTGCCTATTGGGCTATTCATCAAGCCGTAAAAACGCGTTAGAAGACGTGGGGTATATGCTGCCACAGCTTGAGCAGTCCCCCATCCAGACCAACCATACCAAACCTCAAGACTTCAGCTTTGAATACATGGATATTCAATACAATGTCAAAACTGTCGCAGACTATGAATTGTGGGGGTTAGTGGTTAGCCATAACAATATCGACGGCATATCGGATATTTATCACGATGAGACCTCGGTAGATACCAAAGATCTTTGCGTAATATGGGGTGACAACCTATTCAAAGGTGACTACCAAACAACCAATTACAGCAGTGGCGCATGGACCTGCTATTTCCAATACGAATATGGCGCTGTGTTTTTTCCCGATAAATTGTCAAATAACCATATTATTACGGACGATGACGCACTACGTGAAACGCTGGAAAATGTTCAAATTGGTGATCAGATTCATTTAACGGGCACGCTCGTCAACTATCAAGATGAGAGACACCCAGAATTTTGGCGCACCAGCAGTACCACAAGAAGCGACGCAGGTAATCACGCCTGCGAAGTCATCTTTACCCGCGAGCTGAGTATTCTACGCGAAGGATCTCCCCAGTGGCGAATGCTATACGGCATTGCCTGGAAGCTCCTATTTGTCTTTATCATCGCCAAAACGGTGGTCTTTTTTAAAGAGATTTTTGCCTAGCAGCCTCACTAAAAACGCCTAGGCATCACCTCATATTTGTCGTACTATGCGCCTTATTACCCCGATAACTGAGGATTGAGGATCGTATGTCACAACATTCAGAAGGCGCAAATCCAACCCCTGACGTAATAAAAATAGTGACGCGAATTAACCCTAGCAGGAAAGCCAACGCAGCCCAGGAAGAATATCATACGGTTATCCACTGGGATCGTATCGTTATCGTTGCGGCCTTAGTCGTCTTTGCAATCATTGCGACCACCATTTTCACCTACCGTGCGCTAACGTCCTCCCCTGAGACAGAAGCACAACCCTTGGTAGAGACTGAAATCATAGTACCTGACGAAGTTTCTAGCGAAGACAACAGCCCTACTCAGGAGCAGACACAGGCCACTGAGCAACCCGCGGTGGCAGAGAAAACAGTAACAGCCCCTCTCCCTGAAAGCACAATTCAAGAAAGCCCGCCACAGGAAGTTGCTGCATCGGCACCGCTATCAATGGATAGCAAAACCGAAAAGCTGATTAGCGAGGCGAACAGTGAATTAAGCCTATCCAGCCCATCAGCTGGTACGATCGAACCAGAAAAACCCGTTGTTGAAATATTATCTGCAGATATTAACCGCGCGATATTTTCCCATACTGTCGATAGCGACAAGGAACCAACCCAAGCGATTAGCCGCACTGTTACCATCGACCCTTCAGGGCTCACTAAAGTCCACTTTTTTACCGAGATCAATAATCGTGCAGGGGATACTTTCACCCACACCTGGTTTCGAGATGGCAAAAAAATCGTAAAAGTGCGCATTCCTATCGGTAGCGACACTTGGCGCTGCTCTTCCAGCAAGTACCTCGATAAAAATATGGCAGGTAACTGGGAAGTTAAGATTACCGACAAGAAAGGCGACCTAGTGGCCAGTGGAGCCTTTACCTTTACCGCTGGGTAAGTCGGACAGTTGAAATAGCGATATGACCTGGGCTTCTTTTAGCACACCACTATGGCCATGTCGCTCTCCCTCTCTATCTACAAAGTAACTTCTCGGCAATACCCCTGACCATGCAGGGTCAATAGCGTAACGAAGCGCAGCGGCCATCCCATCGCCAAATACCCAAGCCTTGGTATTCCCTGCAAACCGTCGATAAGTACTATCGACCTCTTCATAACGCTCACTATCATCATCAGTTGATACAAATGTCACCGGTAACTCTGGATATTGTTTTAGCAGCTTCTCTAGCATCGCCAGCTCATCAAAACAGGGCGGACAATCAACAGACCACAAAACAACTAACCGTCCAGGCTCCTCAAACAGCGATGTCACGTTAGCCGGGTACAAAGGCTCTGCTGCGTTAACCTCTGCCGTTAACGCAGCCAGACAGCATACAAACACAGACACAATACTTTTCTTCATTCGTTTTTTTCCGCTGCTTCATAGATTCTTTCATAGGTTGCTGCCTTGCACTTCACTACTACCTGCTAGCAAAATCAACGCTACCGGTTCACCCGGCTTATGCCACAACAAATAACTGCCGGAGGGGTGCTGAACTAAAAAGGGATAATCAGCGCTTCCCGGAAAACTCGCCACCGTGTCAACCGAAGACCATGACGTTCCTTTTTCTGACTCCATCCATTTGACATGATGCAACGCTCCATCAAACTCGGTCCAGACTAACTGCACTGAACCTTTGCGACTAACAGATAGGTCTGGATGTGCAGGAAAGGTATTTTTCGCTGCGACATTAAGAAGTGCTCGCACCGTCACTCCCTCATCGTCAGTATGCCCATAGAATAAACCTGGCGATACGTTTGAGTCACTGAACCAGCTCATATGCAAACGTTTACCCTGCCTTGCTAGCGTGGGTCCTTTATGAGGGCATCCGTCAATTTTCCAATTCTCAAAACTCACACGATGAACGTCTGCAATTAAAGGCTCTTGGGTAAGCACGGCCATTCCGTGATCTCTAATACCACCCTCGAAAATATGGCGCCACATTAACACAGGTTCTTCTGCGGCATTTAAGGTCAGCGCCAGCCGACAACAGACACAGCTTGTATTTAACTGATGTATATTGCGAAGGTTATCAATCGGCTCCTTCGTAGGCAAAAAACGCGCTGAATAAATGCTTGTGCCGATAACCTTGCCAGGTGACTTAGCACGCTTTTTGTGCCTTCCGTCTAACCAAGCTAACGTCACGACACCCTCTTCAGATACCACCATTTCATTAAAACTATGGCTCGTCACTTCGTTATCATTATTAACGGTCACGGGTGTAGAAAAGTGCTTTCCAGCATCAGCAGACCAGGCAAAACGAATATTTGCGGTCCACTTTTGAGGGAGTTTTTTCACCCAAGAAACATACACATTACCCTTAGCATCCGTCGCGATCTTAGGGCGGTTCTCACCACGGGCTGCAATGGTCTCCTCTTCTGGGTTCACCAATACGGGCGGCGAATAAGTACTGCCGACATCATCACTATAGTTAACATACAGTGACTTTTTGACAGCCCATGCAAACCATATACGCCCCTCTTTTGTAGTATGCGCAGTCATGGTCTTCGCACAACGCATCAAGGGTTCGTGACAAGGAGCACTTACCCCGTACCCAGCCCCATGACCCGAGTGACCCGAGTGACCCGATTTAGCCTGAACAGGACTGAGCATGCCAAACAGCACGCTCAACACGATCAGGTTAATTCCCCACTTACACTGCCGATCTCGAGATAGATTCAACTGCATCGTTATAACTCAACTCGAAAACCTAAAAAGGCCGTACGTGGTCGCCCAGGATTATATTTCCCATAACTACTTGTCGTCTCCGCGTAGCGCTTGTCAGTAGCATTGAGCACTCTCACATAGAGGTTTAATCGATCTGTCGCCCAATAGTCAGCCCGTAGATTCAGTAAATCGTGCCCATCATACTTATTAGGGTCCCGCGTAGAGTCATCATTATCTTGATCAATCCAATGGGCCCCTTGATGTATCCACTCCGCTTCTAACTTCCCGCCATTAAGTAACGCCGGACGATAACGCAATCGCGTATTCGCAAAATCTTCCGGGGCCAGTGGAATATAATTGCCATCATAATCATCACTACCATCTTTCCAGTCGGTATAGCGATGGATTGTACGTGTATAGGCAACAATCAAGCTGACGGTATCAGACAGCTGCGCTTCACTACCAAGCTCAATACCGTAATGAGCGGTCTCTCCCGCATTCACATTTCGTGTTAAACCATCATCGTCTTTTACAGAAAAGATATCGTCTTTCTTTGTCATATAATAAATAGACGACTCGAAAGATATGTTTTCATTAAGATCCCCTCTTAATCCAAATTCGATACTA
This sequence comes from Gammaproteobacteria bacterium 45_16_T64, assembly GCA_002162955.1. Taxonomy (GTDB): domain Bacteria; phylum Pseudomonadota; class Gammaproteobacteria; order Pseudomonadales; family Ketobacteraceae; genus 42-54-T18. The sequence goes on along the minus strand of MABD01000029.1, from coordinate 29,226 downwards.
TCAACCTTTACGGGATCGAGATCACTGGAGTCAGCAGTCTTACCAGAGCGATACATTTGTCCTGCCGAAGGAACGCGAAAGGCATGACGATATGCAGCGAAGCCATTTATGTTTGACGTAAATTGATAGATAGCACTGAGTTTTGGGCTCCAATGACTAAACGACGCTTTTTCATCGGGTAATCGCTTAAGATCGCCATCTACATCTACCGTTAGATTATTTTCATAATCATAGTGCACAGAGTCAAAACGAAGCCCTGCACTCACCCGTAACTTATCGGTAGCTTGGTATTCAAAATGCGCATAGGGAGAGACAGAGTAATAATCCACATCAAAATCATAGATATCCCCCTGCTCTTCAAAGCTCAACCAATAGTCCCCTGGGTCCGTATCAGTCCGAGCGATAAGCGTTTGATTCACGTAACCACGGGTATAATCCACATCAACACCTGAAATTAACAGGCTATTTTCAGTTATGTCGAAGCTATGCTTAATCAACACCCCGGCTGAATCATGACCGCTTTCATTGATATGGGCTTCTGGTGAGGGACGACCAATATTCAACTTCCAATGTGCGACATATTCTAGGTCATTACTCCGCAAAAACGGCGTTATAGTAAGCGACCCATTTTTTAGTTCTTTTTCAAATGCAGTCGATAATCGATATGCCGTTGCTTCTCTATAGGCGACTAAATTACCCGCTCTTTCCGGGTCATTTCTATAATCGTCATAGGTCAAGCCACTACCACCAGTGTTATATTCTAAATTGGTCGCGGAAAATACCGTATTTATTTTGATGTCGCTACCAATAACGGTATTCCAGGACCCCGTAAATGACTGTCGCTCACTATCAGTATGCTCTCGCCAACCAGCGTATTCGCTGACATCAAGGCGCGCCGTGAAGCCATTGTAGGTACCGGCATGATCACTACGAATTTGCGCGCGCCGCCAACCATCTTCACCTACTTCCACTCCGATGCTTGATTGGCTCTCTGTCGGCGGCCTGCCAGAAATAAGGTTAATCACCGCACCAATGGCATCACTACCATAAAGTGCAGACCCTGGCCCCTTAATCACTTCCACACCGCTAGCTTGGGTGACATTCATGCCATAGAGTGCATTATGATTGAAAAAACCTGCAGACCGTGTAGGTACACCGTTTTCAAGATAGAGATAAACAGGGCCATAGGATATGGGCTGTCGTATGGCGGCCGCGGTGCCTTCCGCACTCGACCCCAGCTGAACAATGTTCACCCCAGGGATGCTATTTAACAACTCTGATGCGTGGGTTGGATTGACATCTTGAACCTCAACTTCATCCAAAACACCGATACTGGCAGCGGTAGTTGCTAACGAACGCTCTTCTCGTGTGGCCGTCACAATGACGGTTTCCAAAAGTGATTTGGGCTTACTTTCTATTTTGTCATCATGATTGGCATAAACTACGCTTGCTTGTACACCATACAACGCACCTAGACCAACAACGAGTGCGCCTAAAACATTCGTCCGCATACTGCTATTCCCTCATTAGAAATTCGAGGGAATTATACAGAGCATTAATTTCAATTAGGATGCGACATATTGTCGCAGCTAGGGCAAAAAAACAGCGTTATTTGAAATTCTGAATCGCCATTGAAAGCTGAGCGATAAGTGCAGCGCCCGCTTGCTCAATGGTATCACCAAAAGAAATCACGCCATCCTCATGACCCGCCATGACAAACAATCGCGTGTTATCTAACGCTCCACTGTGATACAACTCAGCAATTTCGTCAGCCATAGCCACCGTTCCGTAAGGAGTCTTTTCGTCAGTCATCGGCAGCGACATATGTTTCGCACAACGCCATAACACATCACTATGAACATGAATTACACAACCAATGGAAGGGGATAATTGATAAACTGACCCATGACTCAGCGCTTCTGACGAAGGTTTAACTGCACCCTCCGCAACAATATGATTATTTCGAATATCACATTGCGATATGCGGCAATAGTCACTCACCCCCAGATTTTCTTTGCCACCAGTTTGCGTACCAGATATAAAAAAACCGGCTTCTTCTCGATCACTACGACAACTGATATTGCCATAGCCTAAACCACCATACCGAGAAGGCTCCTGGCCAATAAGGTGCATTTGAAAAAGGATATTACGCCAAGCATTTAGCTCAGCAAATCCCTCCCAAAAGGTTGGCATTTGTTTTTCATAATCCAAACGGTATTTAATAACACCTTCCACCTCAGGAACGCCCTTCATCTCATCCATTATTGCCCCTCACCAACGCTCACCTCATTCATTAGTAGTATGGTATTAGGGATGACCGAAATCCACCCGAAAGAAATCCTTGCCACTAACTACACTATCAATCTGTTATTGTATACCGACTTTACTTTCAAATAGAAATGCCACACACTTCATTGTGGCACCATCGTACACACTAAAGCAGGATCTATCGAATGACTCATAATGCTCGTCGCCTGGGACTGTTGTTATTTCTACTAAGTCTACCCTTGCTTCCACCGTTCGCATCGGCAGTAGAGGTCACCTCCAGTAGCACCATTAACAATTTCAGCCGTACACTACATTTATCTGCACAATCTCGAAAGCCTCTGTATATCTGGCAAGGGTTTGAGCATGAATGGCTGCGTTTTGTTCTATTGAGAAATAGCGGACGAATTCCACATCGCCTTTCCAAATTCTACAACTTTATCGAGCAGCCGACTGAAGAGCATGAGAATGCCAACTTCCACTTCGCACAAAGCACCGGCGTAGACGGTAATTTTATGAACCCTAAAGGTAACTATCGCCCCCTCTACACTGACAGTCTTATCAGCCAGTCCGGCCACCTTGCCCTCACCTGGTCAGATCAATTAGAAAATAGCGATATTCCCGTCGCGAATAGTAAAATCAGAGAAACCATTGTCGTTCCCCTAGGTGACAATATTCCCGAAAACAGAGAGTTTGCGATGATTCTGCAGGGCATACAACTAGACCTAGACTGCGACAACAGCCAGCAACCGGAAAGCGATCCGTGTAACTCTAACGGCATGTGGCCTTATGTATTTAACATTGCACTAAACAACTGCCAACTCTCTACCGAAGACTATCGTTGTGACGTAGATATCAATATTTATCGGGCCTGGACACCCAATCGAGGAGGGTTTCAGCTGCCCCCTATTTTTGAGGAAATCAAACCGCTTAATCATCAACTAGACTTCGCACTCAATGTTCACTTCTCATTAATTAGCGAGCAACAGAGTAACGTTCTAATACAACCAAACACGACCGTCGCCATTGAGCACGACCTACATCATCGCCAGAATGTCATCAGCACTCGTAATCCCACGCCACCACATTCAACCCTGAACCAACATGTAAGCGCAATCACCGCCTTTGGCTTTTCCCTGTCGGCACCGGAATCCTTAGCGTCACATTGGTCGCAATTGCAATCAGACACCCGGCACCAGGGTCGGTATATTGGAAAATTGACTAACCGTGTCGTTGATAGCGTTAACATTCAAGATCATCAAGAAACCACTATTCAACAATCATTGTGGGCCCCCATCACGGTAGTTAATGCTACCAGTCACGTTCAGCTAGACACTCTCAGCCTATGGTTTAGTGCTGATACCCAGATTGGTGATTCCGCGATTGCATCAGGTAAGCTATGTATTAATAGCACTGATCAAGCACCCGCTTTTTCCCGCTGGAAAATGTGTGATTTTCAAGGTTGGTTAGCCCGAATAATTTATGGCGGAAAAGAGCAAGAACAGACAATGACCCAACTTCCTATATTTAGACACCACTAAAATAATAATAAGAGCGAACAAATGATTAACTCACTTAGACTCTTCTATTTTGAAAATACTCGCGGCAACGCGGCAGCCCTTAAAATTCTTACGGATGAATTAGGGCTCAACACGGCACTTTCGCTTGTCCTCAAACTTAAGTGGCGAATGTTCTATCATTCTCCATTTAAGGAGATTAACCGCGAAAAGCACCTATCGGAGCAGGAAAAACTCAGTCAAAAACAAATGGGACCAATGTTAGTATTATATGATTTACTACAAGAATACGGATACTCGGAATCAGATACGATGATCGTATTAAAAACACTGGGGGATAAGATTGCGACAGCTTTTTTACAGTTCAACGTGCCTGTCATTAAAAAATCCACGTACGTTAACATGACAAAAACAAACAAAATATCCTTTCTCGAAAAAATCACTCACCGATTTTTTAACGCGAATGCGACTTTAGTCTTAGATGACAAAGACAACTTTCAATTTAACGTCAGTCACTGCCACTTTTCACATTACTGTAAGGTCCTTGGATACCCAAAACTCGCTGAATTATTTTGCTCAGCGGACAAACTATTCTTTAACGAATACCAAGAAGACATCGTGTTCTTTCGCTCCCAAACCCTCGCCGAAAACAACAAACCTTGTGACTTCCAATTCACCTGGAAACCATAAGGAAAATCATTTTATAACGAATACATGTATACGAGAAACAACAATGCAAACACCAAATTACCTACACCTACCTTAAAAAAATCACTTCTAGGAAAACCAAATTTCTTATAACAGATCAAAGAAGAAAAGAAGGACCACATTTTAAGAGCAACGCCAAACACAAGCAAAGGCATTACCGCGTCAGGTACGAAGAATATATACAGGTATATCACTCCAAACAAAAAGGCAGTCCCACCGGTAAAAAATCGGTACTGCAAATAATCCGGGGCAACTTGAGTTAAGTCATAATTGTTATCGGCAAATTGAAACCACATCGAAAAAGCGCCTAAAAAATTATACGCCGCTGCAATAATCAGTACAAACTCCATGTTCTATTCCTTTTGAAAAAATATTCCTAGAAACCCATCAAAGACAAATACTGTTCAGATAGCCTCGAACCAGCATCACCATACGCTAAACCAAACACACCATCAAATCGAAAACCATCGAGTCAACAATAAGCATTGGAGGCAAAACTTTCGATTAGAATAGACGTCACCGCACACCAAACGTTATTATGGCGAACTTTACTACCAGCTGACTACTCAGCCAAAATACTCTACAAGGATTCGTATATGCGCTTGCTACAAGGCCCATCGCTCACTTGGTTAAATCTAGTACTATTACCTGCGGCAACCCTGCTCGCTATCGCACAATTTGGCATGAACCATGAAACCATCGCCACCGGATTACACATTACCGCTAGAATTACGCTATTCTATTTTTTACTCGCGTTTTCAGCCTCTGCGCTTGTTCGTTTAACATCAGGAACCCTCGCTAAGGCGTTAATGCGAAACCGCCGTTACATTGGTCTCTCGGCAGCCATATCCCACGGCGTACATTTAGGGTTAATATTCTGTTACTTCTTAGTCATACACCCCAACGTCTTCAACGTATCGGATGCCGCGGGGGGAATTGTTGTATATATAGCGTTACTCATTATGACACTATCCTCAAACAATACGTCAGTACACATCGTTGGCGCCAAGCAGTGGAAACGGTTCCACAAATTGGGCATGTACCTTGTGTTTATCGCATTTATGCTTCGCATGACAGAAGGCGCGATGATTGACCCAGTGAAGTATTCTCCTTTTGTATTATTGCTCTTAGCTGCCTACTTACTGAGAGTTGCTGCATGGAAAAAACAACGAACCGCGAGAACCGACAATAGAGTTACAGCCTCTTAGCAAGATATCCCTATAGTTGAACCATTCCACATTGCATCGTGCCCACGTTGCAAAGAAAGCGTCGACATATCTGCAGCAGACGTTAGCAGATATGTCGACGCTCCAGAATTAGGATTTAGTATTGCGTTATATTCATTCCACACCAAAACTGTATTCACGCTTTATCTCAACCACCTGCACGGTATAACTTTCATACCATTTTTGCTTCGCTTTAGCCTGAGTTTTTTGGTGTTCCGTATTCTTCTTCCAAGCAACAATCTGCTCTTCTGTTTCCCAGTAGGATATCGCCATGCGTTTTGGGCCATCCATCATCGCATTAAATTCTAGGCAACCATACTCCTCAAAAGCCAGCCGTTTCATCTGCTCTAAGGTCTCTGCATACTCTTGATCCAAACTCCCTACTGTTGCCTTTAATATCACCGCAAACATTCCACACTCCCTTTTTGGTTACAACGTCGTTTTACTATCACTTTTATACGACATAGACAGTACGTTGATCTACTTTATCGACACTACGTTCATATGCAGTATGCGGTCGCCATTCTATAACCGGTATCATCCCAGGGCAATGAGCTAAATACCCCATAACAAGGCCCGAATACCACTGGCAAGAGTGACGCCTCGATCGCTATAGTAACGATACAATAAGAATACAGCCACCTGGTTCATTTATGATGAAATATATACCTTCCTATAAGCCGCTATTGGCTGTTCTTCTATTATCAATCAGCCTATGGGGCTGTAGCGCCCCTCCTGAACAACCGAGTGATGTCTGCATAGAGGCGTTGACACAATCCCAGCAGCGTCAATCAGCCCGCAATCAACAGTTAGTCACGGCCATGGTCGAGATCTTGCAGAATAAGGCCGCTGAAGATCTCAGCCCAGAGAGCTCGGAAGATGCCAACACATTAGCTTCAGCCATGCGTGAGGTTTTCCTGCGTCACCGTGAAGTCCTATACGATCAAGACAACACACCGACTCCCATTACCGCTGGCTCTGGATTTGGCACCCTAGATGATAAAGGCAATGCAAAAAACCTATTTGGTATCTATCAATCCAATACCCCTTCCGCAGCCTGTAGCTATCCTTTTTCACCCCCTACCGCATTACCCATTAGCCCTGGTGACACTGAATCGCCTACTGTTCCCTTTGTTGCGTCCCCACTCATGAAAGGAGCTTGTGCCTTGTTAGCCTCCTGTAAGAGCATGGATAGCTCTTTATTCCTCAATACAGCCAATATCACGTTAAATGGCACAGAACATAAACTCTTTTTTAATAACACATTACACAGCGTCGAAAACAAGGTCTTCAAAACATTTTCAGAGTGGCACCCAGGTGGTACCGCAAGTAACGATACCAATTGGGTCCAGCGGGGCTGGGAAGATTATCAAAACGGGGATACTGAGGGGCATTATGTCGTCTATGAACAATCCGACATGGGCCAATTCGTCTTACTTTATTATCGGCCGTTCGAAGACAGTCACGGGCAATTTGCGGGGGTAGCCTATGCCTTCGTAAATCTCTATGAAGAATACTTAGCGAATGACGATTTTTTCCAATCCGTTGACAATGGATTGTGCCCAGCCCCTCGAAGAAGCTGTAGCACTGGCGAGTAAAAAACTATAGGCGTCTAAATTTTTTGCGATACTGCACTGGAGTTTCCCCTACACTTCGCTTAAACAACCCACCAAAATAACTGACATCTTCGTAACCGACATCATAAGATATTTGAGCGACGGTCAGGCTACCGAATTTTAGCAATTCCTTCGCACGATCAACACGTAAGTTCTGCACGTACTTGGTCGGCGTCTCCCCGGTTGCCGACTTAAATCGCCGTTTCAATGAACTTACGCTGGTATTAAATCGTTGAGCCAATCCCACTAAATCAATCGCTGCTGAGAAATTTAATTCCAACCAACTCTGAATTGACAAAACAAGCTCATCGTCATGAAATTTATGCCCCTCAATATTAATAAATTCAGGTTTATAATTTCGTTTCAAATCCACCAAAAAACTCTGATTAATTCGCCCAGCAATATCCGCTCCCCACAGTTGCTCAATTAAGTATATGCCTAGATCCATCGCAGCACTTAGGCCACTACTACAATACAGGCGGTCGTTTGCCGTAATAAAGCGCTGTCTACGTAAATTAACCTGCGGAAATAACTCTTCAAACTTGTCGAAATAAAACCAATGCGTCGTCGCAGAACGGTTATCAAGAAGCCGAGCTTGCGCAAGAAAAAAAGCCGACGTCGAGTGAGCGACTAATAACGCTCCCTGCTCATGCTGTTTGACCAGCCAAGGCATTAAGGAGGCGTTTTTCTCTAACACTTGCGAAGGGTCCCCCCAAAACGCAGGCAACATTACCAGATCCGTTTGAATAATATCATCGATAGTCTTATCAAAGCTAACGGATACATGACCTGACGTTGTCACCGTCTTTTCTGCTACCGCCACCGTATCGTAAGTAAAGGATTGGCCACTTTGCTCGGCAAAATAATGCAGTAATGCATAGAGGTCCGTTAATAGGCCGAGACTGGTACCTAACGTCTTATCACAAAACACCAATGTTGCATGGTTTATTTTCAAAAGCACCAATCCTCTCTATAGACGTAAATTCAGATCGAAACGGGGGAAAACTCGACTATTTATCATCGAACATTTTTGATCCAAATGCCATAGATTTTGATCCAGCTGTCCACTGCGAGGAAGGCTGCAATTCCGCTATAGTACCCACCCTTAAGACCATAGACACGATTTAACTATAGGACAATTGCGATGCTGCACTATCTCAATATTCTGATACACCGACTTTACGTACGAATCGTGTTGCGTCGAGTTCCTGTCAGCTATCGCCCTATCAATAGACAGCGACAACTTTTAGCATTCATCACTCGCAATATCCCCGCGGCAAAAGAAGTCGACATTCGGAGCATCAAAATCCCCACAACAGATGGCGTAGACATAACCGGAGAATGGATCAAACCAAATGGAAGTGCTCCGAACCATGTTCTGCTCTATTTTCATGGCGGAGGGTTTATCGCAGGTTCAACAAACACCCATCGGGCGATGGTAAGCCATATCGCGAAAACGGCGGGTATCCAAGCCCTATCAATTAATTATCGGCTCGCACCTGAGCATACCTACCCTATTGCCAACCAGGATTGCCTACAAGCCTATCAGTGGTTACTAGAACAAGGTTATCCGCCTCAAAACATCTCATTAGGTGGCGATTCTGCCGGGGGATTTTTTGTGCTGCAAACCTTGCTCGCAATAAAAGACAAAAAATTACCTCAACCACAATCGGCGGTATTGCTTTCACCGCTCACCGATGCACTACATTTTGATGGGCCAACTTATGATAGTAAAAAAAACATCGACCCTTGGCTGCAAGCAGCAGAAATCCCACGCTTAGCTGCGCTCTATTTAGGTATGAGTGAGAACAAACCGCCATCACTGTCACCCATCAATATGGACCTAGCTCAACTCCCCCCGATACTGATACACGTAGGAGAAGATGAAATTTTATTGTCTGATTCAACCCGCCTGTATCAACAGTTAGAAAAATATGGCGTCAACGCTGAAATAGAAATCTGGCCGAAAATGTGGCACGTATTTCAATCTATGGGCGGAAGATTACCTCAAGCAAAGTTGGCTATCAAAAAGCTCGGGCAATTTATAAAACGTCAACATCAATATTAACGCCCACGATCAGTTCGTGAATACCTCGATCAATCTTGGTACATTAATAACCAATACACATTAGCCTATTATCTAGGCGCATAAAAATATTGGCCAAGGCCCTTCATCCTTTGTTAAATTGGCGTTAAATAACACCAAAAAGGAATTGGGACCGTGTGGACAAACGAGTTAAGAACCCTCTCCACCCGCAGCTGGCCGTACACTCATTTTTCTCTCGCACCGCAAAATGTGTTGATTTTAGCCAGCTTTATCGTGCTGCTCGTACTGTTCCTGAGCAGTCAGTATGCAAGCCAATTACCCTACTTTGGCACTCCCCTCCAATTAGAGGGCTCAGTTGTTACGCTCAAGAATGAGAAAAATGTCAGTACGGTAATTTCTGGAGTGATCTCCAACGGTCAGCTCATCCCCATATCTGCTGCTCATCTGAGTGCAGACCCTGACTTCATACTCACCTTTGGCGAATTTAACCAATACTTCTCCCACCAAAACACACTATTTAGTGTTTTTCAGCAAGATCAAGTGGTTATTCAGTTTATCGACGGGGAACAAAGGACCTTACGGCAACAGCAAAGAACGCTCTCTCAATTACCGTCGATATTTTGGATTTTACAACTATTTGGCGCTATCAGTTTACTCACAGGGTTGGCATTTTGGGCTTATCATCGGCATAACGTGGTTACCCTTGTTTTAGCAATCGGCGGCTTAGGTTTTTATCTTATGCAAGTTAGCATGTCGGTATATGCTGCAAGAGAATTCGCTATTAGTGGTGATATTTTTCGCTTGCTTTTACATGGCAACCACCTTGGTGGCATCGTATTTATTTTTAGCCTTGCGATGCTACTTTGGTGCTATCCTAGCCCGCTTGGAAAACCAAAGTATGTTATTCCTCTTGTAGCAGTACCGCTTCTTATTTGGATCAACGAACTACAGCAATGGATAGAATGGCCCATCAGCTTATTCTATTTTCCAACGCTATTCCTCCTCACATTCACCGGTATTTTACTCCGCTGTCAGTGGCGTAAGATTCACTCCAACCCTCAGCAACGGACGCAATACTTGTGGCTTGTCTATTCCATACTGATCGGGATGGGGCTAACCCTGCTCGCCTATGTTATCCCCATTGTAGTATTAGGACATCCACTCGTATCCAATTGGTTGGCGAATGCTTTCTGCCTCTTAGTCTATTTCGGTTTTTTGTTAGGGGTTCATTATGGTGGGCTATTTTCAGTAGAACGCTGGTGGATAAAAGCATGTGCCAATGTCTTGCTGGCAATTCTACTGATAGCGATGGATCTATTCGCTGTCACTCTATTCGGTGCAGAAGCCGCACTTGGGTTTAGTGTCATTGCCATCATATGCTTTTGGCTCTACCTTTTTGCCCGCACAAGAATCGCGACATTTCTCTCGGGGATGGAAAAAAAGAACAATGTGCTCACCGGGTTACTGTTTGAAAATACTAACCTCAATGCCATTAAAAATGATGCTGAATGTAGCAATTTTAGCGAAATCGCACTGATTCAATCGCTGTATTCACCATTGGCACTGCATCCAACAACCGAAGTATGGAGCAAGCCCACTCTTAAGGAAAAAGGTCTAAAGCTAAACTTAAGTGTAACCCACCAAGGCATCACAGAATCCTATGAATTAATCGGTAAGCAACATGGTCGTAAATATTTCACTGATGAGGACTGCCAATGTATCGTGAATATCATTACCCACGCACGAGAAACAGAAAAACTCTATCAGGAAAGGGAACAAACACTACTCATGGAAAGGCAACGCATCATGCGTGATTTACATGATGACGTGGCATCAGACCTATTAACATTAACCCACCGCTTAAAAAACCCAGAAACGGTCAATACTGCGCGTAAATGCCTCAAGAACCTACGAGATATCGTCTATTCAATCGACGACCAACAATCCCGTAGCCTACTTGACGCTGCCGCCAATTGGCGCCATGAAATATCCACCCTGGTCGAGAGTGTCGATTACCCCCTTACCTGGACGGACGACAAATTGACCTTGAATGATGAGCTAACCGGCGCACAATGGCTGCATCTATCCCGTATTCTGCGAGAATTAACGGTGAATGCTATCAAACATAGCACCGTCGAACGGACGAGTTCAGAGCACACACCATTACCTACCCCTGGCCTTTCCATCGAACTATGGAGCGATGACAGAACAATAGGTGCGTTAATCATCAACCCAGGAGTGACGCAAGCCAAAGAACAGTGGCACGCAGGCAAAGGATTAAAGAGCATTGAACGCCGCATAGAAGAACTTAAAGGCAACGTTTCTTGGCACGTTTCCAATAATCAATGCCAAGTGACATTGTCGATTCCGCGATAAACTTACCACCAATCTACACTGGGGTTATTGTATGAAAACAGCATTGCTGATTGAAGACCACGAAGACACCCAAATTTGGATGCGCAGTGTGATCGCATCCGCGTTTCCTAATATAGAGATTCATCTCGCTGAAACCTTGGAACAAGCAAGAACTACCCTCAGAAAAATGCCATTTACTATCGCTCTGGTGGATATCAATTTGCCCGACGGATCTGGAATAGACTTAGTCTCAGAAATCGCTGCTAATGGTCGTGTTGGCTATATCGTGATGAGTACGATCTTCGATGATGACGACTCATTATTTAGAGCCATTCAAGCGGGTGCCCATGGTTACCTCCTTAAAGATCAACCACACTCTCTGCTTATTGATAAATTGAAAGGTATTGAGCGTGGGGACCCACCTCTATCCCCAGGTATTGCACGCCGGTTACTTTCCTATTATCGGCAACAATCCCAACCCAGAACAAATACATCACTAGCCAAGACATCCTCGGAGTTATCGAAACGAGAAGAAGAAGTCATCACCCTCATTGCCAAAGGTATTACCACAAAGGAGGTGGCACGCATGCTCAGTATCACTACTAATACGGCGTCAGGCTATGTAAAAAGCGCTTATCGAAAACTCGACATATCATCTCGTGCGGAAGCGTCTCTCAGAGCGGTGGAATTGGGTTTAGTCGATTGCTCATCAAACTAATACACTAAATACTGCCGAGGTCCAACAGCGACCTCGGCTTAGTCAATGTTTAGTGACAATTGGGATCTGTATCCGTGGCATTCAAACCAATCGCAATTGCTGAACTATTCGATACGATATCACCAATGCTGACAAATTGGCTAACTGCATCCAGACCAAAACTCTGAGGCAGGATAACAATAGGATCTTCAAAATAGCCCATCAAATCAGCCTCGACATCGCTTACTGCGTCCGCTAAGAAATCTGCGGCTTCCATCTCGTAAACAAATCCCCATAAACTCCACGAAATAGACCCGCTGATATTAGCAATGGCTATATCAGTAATCTCAATCTCAAACCCAGCACCACAGGCAGGGTGTATTTCTGCCGTTAGCTCTGCAGTTGCATTGATCGTGCCTGATGCAAATGCAAAATCCGTCGCTTCAGCAATAATCGGTAGGCTCAATGTCAGCTCATTTCCATTCACTGCATCAATATCATATGCACCAGAAGGTCGAACATTTAACTCACCATCACCTGCAGGGCCACCAGCCCAAATAAACCCCACACAAGGCTCTAACTGTCGAGTCACTGTATACAATAAATCGGTGAGTACTTTAAATGGAAAAACCACATCAAAATCATCGTCCGTACTCAAATTGTTATTAGGAAAAAACCAACGCTTAGTTAGATCATCGGTACAATCGGTGCTGGGTGTATCCGATGAGAATTCCACTAGCCACTTGGTATTCAATCGATCGAGCGTATTACTGGATTCTATCTCCTCCAATGCCACGGCATAATCTAGCGATGCGGCACCAATGTTTGTTCCACCATCAATGGAAAGCGATATATCCAAAGCGGAATTGATGGCATCACGGATTTTGTTTTTGATCGACGTATTACTGGTGAGGTTATCGCTGACGGCTTGATTAACGCAATCCGTCAGGTTAGTACAACCCGCTCCAAAAATGTTGGCAATACCTATTCCGACATTAGTCAATCCCGTCAAAAAAGAAGAATCAAAGCTAACACTATCCACTTCAATATTGAATTTTTTGATCTCATCAATCCTAACCCGACTATTACTGTCATTTTCTACCGTCGCATCAAACTCACCTTCAGCGCCATCAACATTCACATTGACTCGTATATTGATATTATGCCCACCCCAGCTGCAATAGAAACCACCAACATTTTTTGGGTAGTCGAATTGCATTTCAAACTCCAACTCGAATCCATTCTCATCAATGTCGGTATTAATACGTTCGTTATTCCTAATGCTAGCCACAAGCGTACTGGCATCAATAGGGAAAACAACCTCAATATCATTCATGTTTAGATCCCACACTGCACTACTATTGTGGCATGCGAGAAACATCGTTATGCCACTAGGCAAAGTGTCGCTCACCAAATTCTGGTCCCCGATAGTAATATCATTAAGACCTACGCTCTCCGCTAATTCAGGAACAAGCACCTCAGTGATCGCCTCTGCGTCATTATTAACCCGTGCCTCTACGAATTGATCTTGTAAGAAAAAGTCGACAATGGAACCAATATCATCAATATTTCCCGGCTCGATAGGGGATTTTTCGAATGAGAACGCCGATAAATCGGGCGTCTTATCAACACGAATACCCTCAAGAGTTGAATTCGATAACACGCTGGGATTTGTGGCCGCAGAGGCTTTAGTTGCTGCAGCTCCTATTTGAGGTGCCGCAATAGCGGCGGCAAAAATGAAAAATGAAAATTTATTCATGGCATGCTCCATATGTCACAATAGAAATGAAGCACAAGAATATTTGATTTACACCACAATTCGCAGTCCCTAAATGGGGGGACGCCAATAGGGGGGGGCGCTACTCCCCCTATTTATCAATCACTAAGAAAACCGCTCAATCAAGGTCACAACACCGACCCCAGCGCCACCACAAATGGCAACCACACCACGCTGTTTATTCTGGCGTTCCAACTCGTCCAATAACATGCCCAATAGATTTCCCCCTGTGGCCCCTAAGGGGTGCCCCATGGCAATCGCACCACCGTTCACATTTAATGCATCATCCTCGATAGCAAAATGCTTTTGAAAACAAAGAACACTGGCCGCAAAGGATTCATTCACTTCCCATAAATCAATATCACTTACTGAAAGCCCTGTCGCTTTAAACATTTTTTCCGTGGCCCGAATATGCCCCGTCAACATCTTAACGGGCTCATCACTGGCATTAGCAAAATGAATAATTCGTGCTCTAGGTGTTAACCCAAGTTCACGGCATCGCTCTCCATTGGCAAGTAACACAAGGGAAGCACCATCAACCAAAGCCGGTGAACTCCCAGCACTGTGCATTGCCTCAAGTGTTATTTCTGGATACACCTGTTCCACCACCTTCTGCCCCATCGCCACATAATCAGAAAAACTGGCCGGTAATTCTGATAATTTCTGTGCGCTAATAGTCGGCCGAATGCCTTCATCATTCTCTAGGTATGGAAGCCCCTCAGCGTCTACGACTGGTACCAAGGATTGTGAAAAATAGCCATGCTGAGTTGCATAAGCCGCTCGCTGGTGAGATATCAACGCCAACTCATCAAGCTGTACTCGACTAAAACCTTCTTGTTTAGCAATAAGATCTGCTGCGAGCCCCATATGCAAAAAACGGGTCTTTTGCATCACCTTAGGGTCTGTAAACCAAGCCCCTTTATCTGCAAACATGGGGACTCTGGTCAGCTGTTCCACCCCCCCCGCAACCACTAACGATTCCATACCCGAGAGTAATTTCGCCGCCCCCATATTAATGGCGTCCAGCCCAGAACAACAAAATCTATTGAGGGTGACACCAGATACGCTGTCGGACCAACCAGCATAAAGAGATGCGATTTTTGCCAGATTAGCGCCTTGATCACCACTTTGTGTAGCGCAGCCCAATAACACGTCTTCTACTTCCGCACTATCTAATTCATTTCGATCACTCAATGCTTGAAGCAACGGTTTCAGCAGATCTACGGGCTTTAAACCGCCATAGATACTGGCCTCCCCTTTGACACGGGCACGAGGGATACGCACGGCATCGATAATATAAGCTTCATTAGCAACCAGTTTCATAAGCCCCCCTTAACGTCCAATAATCAAACTAGCACAGGTTGTTGTGCTGCCACCGAGATTAAATGTCATCATGTTGCGCACATCGTCAATTTGATTACCTCCAGCCGAGTAAGTCACTTGATTGTATGCATCAAGAGCCATCCGGACCCCTGTTGCCCCGACTGGATGCCCCAATCCAATCAAACCACCGCTCATATTGATCGGTAGTTTGCCTCCAGCAGAAGTTTGACCGGTCTCAATCGCACGCCATGCTTCGCCTGGTTTATACAGACCAGAATGATCCAAAATCATATACTCTGTAATATTGAAACAGTCATGCACTTCCATACCCTGTATTTCTTCAATACTACCCATTCCCGCTCGAGATAACGTTTGTTCAAATAGTTTTCGAACATGGGGGAATATATAATCCTGGCCTTCGCTTAACCGTAATTTTTCCTTCAACAGCATAGGCGCATTGATGTGGCCCCAACCTTTAATATAAGGAAGGTCTTCCAGATTCATATTCCGTGTCCGCGCATATTCCTTAGCACGCGTTTCACTCGCCAAAAACACCACTGCAGCGCCATCACTTATCTGACCACAGTCTTGTCGTCGTATCGATCCAACAACAGTGGGGTTAGCACCTTCATCACCACTAAAACTATTCTCCGAAAACTGCCATTTGCGGGTTTGTGCATTAGGGTTAGAGCGTGCATTACGGTAGTTTTTTTGTGAGATAGCACGAAGATGAGCCATATCAACACCATGGCGCTGTTGATACGCACTCACTAGGTCATCAAACGCACATGGCCACACATACGGGGTATCCAACCATTCTTTGTCAGCCCATGCCGCGGGTCGTAAATAGTTAGCCGCTTGTTCACCACTCACATTTCGCATGATTTCAATACCAACCACGCAAGCCAAATCATAACGGCCGGATTCTATATCCGCCATCGCCCCCAGCAGCGCCATAGACCCCGAAGCACAGGCGGCTTCATGTCGAGATGCAGGCAGATACGCTAACGCTGGATCTACATGACCCAAAAAGCCACCCAAATGTCCCTGCCCATTAAATAAGTCCCCTACAAAATTGCTTACATGCCCAACTTGAATATCACTTGGGTTGATCTGGCACTTAGTCATCCCACTGCGTACAGTGTCGGCGAATAAATCGAACAGGCTCAACCCTTCACGCACTATGTTGCGCGTAAAATCACTCTGGCTACCACCAAGAATATAAACCTTTTTCTGGCTCATCATCGTCCCCAATTAAGTGTTTTGATACGCGCGAATCGTTGGGCCATCAGCCCATGTAGCATGAGTACCGCTACAAACCCTATGGGGTAAGATGATACGACAAACCGGACCTGCCTCGATGTTTTTGGCGTCAACAAGAATACACTCCGAGCGGTTTTCTTTCATATCCGTGACAAAGCTAATGAGATACCCATCATCTTCGTCCTTTGCATTCACGCGCGGAACAAAAGGTGCCTCGCTACCAAAACGCTCTTCGCCGAACTCTAAACGCCATGATTCCCCAGTCTCAAAGTCGTGTTTAACGATACCAGAAAAAAGGAACCAACCAGGTTTATTCCACACGCTGTACTGATAACGCGTTTTTGTACCCGCGTATTTTTGATTAAAGCTACCAAATTCCAATACACGCTCATCTAAATGCTCTTCTTGAACTTCACCCGTTTTTAAGTTAAAACGCCAACGATGGAGTTTTGTTTGTAGCGACGCCAAATCGATATTGGCCATCAACTTTCCAGGTCCCGGTGGCAACCCTTCAATGGGTGGTGGATTGGGCTTATCCTGAAAATAGCCATCTAGAATAATCTCATCCCCTTCCTCATAAGCATTCATCCAGTGCAGCACGTAAGTCGCTGCAGCCTCAAACCATACCACCTCATCCTCATTCCCATAACGAGGAATAATCGCGAATCGAGTCGGCATGTCTGGATGATAGTGCGGGTGATGTTGATTTTCTTTTAGCTTTTCCGGATCCCAGAACATGGGTAAATCCACCAGGATGGAGTAATTTTTGGTGAACGCCATGTCATGGGGTAATCGAGGTCCTGGTAGAGGTACTGGTGTATAGTGAATTAACTTATTGTTTTTATCCACAACACCGTAGTGCTGATAAGGCGGGTATTTAGAATAATTAAAAAACAACATCTCGCCGGTATTCTCATCAACTTTAGGATGAGCCGAAATCCCATCAACAGGGGTCCAACTCTCGGCACCATGTTGCTCCAAGGTGTAAGGATCTAAGCGGTAGCCATCACCACACTGCCAAAAGGTAGAAAGTATTTTGCCTGCGTGCACCACCACATCGGTACTTGAGGAGTCTTTCAAAAAGCCCTGAGCTCCCCAGCCCGGCCGTTTAGATTTATGTACACCATTGGCAATCCCAGCCCAAATGGATTCGCCCGCCAATTGCTCCGCCTCAAAGCCTTTAGTGCGAACAAAGCGGTTACGATATTCAGCCTTACCATCACGAATAGACATCGCGTGAATCATTCCGTCCCCATCAAACGGATGATAGTTACCCAATGCCTCATGGACCGGGTTTTCCGTATTACGGATATACACCCCATCGATGTCTTTTGGGATATCGCCTATCACTTCCATATCGGTGGCGGTGTATTCATCAAAATTGGGCGTCCATGCACCATTCAGGTATGGGTGCATGCTAGGCCGCAGGCTGGTCTTAACCTTCTTCTCTCGCGTGATAGCCATATTGTCCTCTTCCGGTTATGTGAGTTATCTACCAAAACACCATTAACTTGCACTACGAGACTATACTAGCTTGCATTACGAGACCAAATAAAGAAAAAAATACATTTATTTGCAAAACTAACTTGGTTTCGCCTTAAATATAGTAGAAATGCACCGCTTATTACTTGCCCTACGAGACCATGCTAGGCCAACTCTTAACGAGCGTATAACTTTTGAGGTTTCTTTGTTACTATCCGCCCATGATAGATAGCGGCTTTGTAATCAATAACGCCATGACTCAGGGCCTCGATGTGATTGGTGATCGTTGGGCACTGCTCATCTTACGCGACGCATTCTTGGGGCGCAGTCGCTTCGAGGAATTTCGTCAGCACACAGGGGCGAGCCGAGCAACTCTCACACGCCGACTGGAATCCTTGATAGCCGCAGATGTGCTATACAAACGCAGCTATTCCAGTAGCGGAAAACGCTTCGAATACAAGCTCACGGAAAAAGGTATGGGGTTATTCTCATCATCCTTGTTATCCTGGCAGTGGGAGCGTGACTGGACTGATGTCAGTCCCGATGTACTACCTCCAGCGTTGTTTCACACATCCTGTGGACACTCATTAACTCCCTGCGCCGTCTGCCGCCATTGTAACCAAGCCCTTGAAATTGATGATATAGAATGGCCAGCGCTGAATACTGGTCTCGATAAGCAGCTATCCGACATTCAGCTATTCAATAAACGTCGAGTTCGCTCCTCTGCAGTGAGTGGCCAACAAGACCGTTCATTAACCTACGTCAGTGATCTAGTGGGTGACCGCTGGACGTTACTGTTATTGATTACCGCTTTCCTGGGCATAAGTCGCTACGATACGTTTATAAAACAACTGGGGATTTCCACTAACATATTAAGCGATCGGCTAAATTTACTGGTGGAGGTGGATATATTTGAGCGCAATAATTACCAAGAAAATCCACCACGCAGTGAATACAAATTAACGACCAAAGGGAAGTCTCTTTACCCCTTGGTAATGGCTATGCGCCAATGGGTCATCGACTGGTTACCAACACCTGATCCAAGCGAAAAGCTCATCCATAAAAATTGTGGCAAAGCGCTGGCGGTAGATGTCGTGTGTGATAGCTGCGGACAAAAGCCCTGGGTGAAGGATGTGAACTTCGTGGTTCAGTAACCGAACCAGGAATAAACAGAAAAACGCGGACTATTTCCGCGTTTTCTTTTTCTTGAGAGAGCGCTTTTTCTTGTCCGATATTTCCATAATACGGCGCTTATGCTCCAACTGCCTCGGCGTTAATTGATTACGCCGGCCGGCAAAAGGATTGTCTCCACTCTTAAACTCAACGCGCATCGGCGTACCTTCTAAGTCCATCACTCGTCTAAACGTATTTTCTAAATAACGTCGGTATGAATGTGGCACATTACTCGTTTGATTACCGTGAATGATCACTGTGGGCGGATTACTTCCACCCATATGAGCGTAGCGTAATTTAATTCTACGCCCATGGGACATTGGCGGCTGATGATCAGAAATAGCATCTTCCAAGATCTTGGTTAGGAAGTTTGCCGACAACGATTTCTTAGAGGACTCATAGGCTTTGTTGATTGACTTATACAGGTTGCCAACACCAGTGCCATGTAGTGCAGAAATAAAGTGAATCTTGGCGAAGTTTACAAAGCCCAGTCGGCGTTCAATATCTGACTTTACTTGTGCTTTCGCTTCCGCATCCATACCATCCCATTTGTTAATCGCAATCACCATGGAACGGCCGGTCTCTAATACAAAACCGAGTATATGCAAATCTTGCTCAACAATACTCTCTCTTGCATCGAGTACTAACACCGCAACATTAGCATCCTGAATCGCCTGCAGTGTTTTAATGACCGAGAATTTCTCAACGGTTTCAAATATCTTACCGCGACGTCGAACACCGGCGGTATCAATCAATGTATAGGTCTGTCCATCCCGCTCATAGGGAATGTACACACTGTCGCGGGTGGTACCAGGCATGTCAAAAACCACCACCCTGTCTTCACCTAACATTCGATTAATCAACGTCGATTTTCCGACATTAGGCCGACCGACTGCGGCTATTTTGATTCCTTTGTCGACGCCATCGTCGACTACGTCATCTGGATCAGCAACATCCGCTAACACGTCATCAATTAATGCTGTCACCCCACGGTTGTGAGCCGCAGCAATACCATAAGGTTTACCTAAACCAAGACTAAAGAAATCTGCCGTAACAACATCGAAGTCCATGCCATCGATTTTATTAACGATCAGCTTGATGTTTTTTGCGGTTGCACGCAACTCTCGTGCAAGCGTTTCATCCGCGGGCGTCACGCCAGCTTGGGCATCAACCATGAATAACACAATATTGGCTTCTTCGACTGCTTGCATCGATTGATCCGCCATATGAGAATCAATGCCTTCTTCCCCGCCACTGATACCACCGGTATCAATCACGATAAACTTATGCTCTCCAATACGGCCTTCGCCATATTGACGGTCACGGGTGAGCCCAGGCAAATCCGCTACAAGAGCGTCCCGAGTTCGAGTAAAACGGTTAAATAACGTTGACTTCCCTACATTGGGACGGCCAACTAATGCAATTACGGGTTTCATTTTTCAATCACTTTATATGCGGCTAATTCACCGCTATTACCTTGTACGTAAACAATATCATCCTTCACTATCGGTGCCGCTCGAAGTCCATCACGATCAACTCTAACGCGAGCCTGTATGGCACCATCGCGATAATGTAGCCAATGTAAATAGCCTTCAAAATCACCAGCAACAGCATAAGTACCAACAGGTGTAATCGCTGACAATCGGCGCCCCTTTAGTAACTCCTGCCGCCATATCTCTGCACCACTAATCGCATCCAAAGCGATTATATTACTTTCCTGATCCACCACATATACTCGATCCAATTTTTCTGACACACCCGCAAACGTCGATAAAGGCTTCTGCCATAACAGACGTCCATTAGGGATATTAATAGCCGCCAATTTCCCTTGGTATGTTGCTGCATATACCACATTTCGCTTTACCCAAAAACGCCCATCCAGGTCAACCAGACGCTCGAGTTCAGACCTGCCTTGAGGCTCGGATACCGGGTATTCCCACTTAACGGCACCATTATCTGTCTTCAATGCAACCAGCTTACCATTAGCAAACCCCGCTAACGTCGTATTTCCGACGATAAATGGGCTACTGCTACCTCTCAAAGTGAGGTTTGGAATTGGGGTATCATAAACCCATTCTTTCTTACCTGTTTCACGATTCAAGCCATACACTCGACCATCCATCGACTGCACGATCACGCGAGTAGCACCCACCGTCGGTGTTGCTAATACCTGGCCATCAAGTTGCTCTTTCCACAAAACAGACCCGTCATCTTCTTTAAGTGCGACCGCCTCACCATCATCTGTACCGTAAACAACAACGCCATACCCAGCGCCAACACCGCCGGTAATATTATGTTCCGTATCGATTTCCCACGCTTCTTCTCCATCAGCCCGGTTCAGCTT
This sequence comes from Gammaproteobacteria bacterium 45_16_T64, assembly GCA_002162955.1. GTDB lineage: Bacteria > Pseudomonadota > Gammaproteobacteria > Pseudomonadales > Ketobacteraceae > 42-54-T18. Next base: position 7,433 of record MABD01000029.1, on the reverse strand, counting down.
GATGACCTCACCATCATACGATGCAGCATATACCCAGTTCTCAGTGATCGCAGGGTTTAGCACCAAATAATTGTCATCCACACCGTCGTCCACATCAGAAGACCAAATTTCTTCCACCTGAATTTTCTCATCAAAGTCCGGTAATGGTGATGGTGGCAATATCTCATCATCATCGGCACAGCCTGATAAGAACAGCACTGACAACGCGAGTAAACCAGGCTTAAAAAAAGTTTTTTTGACTGTAGAAGACATTACAGATGCAAGCACATTAGGCTCCAGAGATGTGACTCCCCAGCGAATAAATTCGCGGGGGAGTCAATAGAAATGGGGAATAACAAGAATCGACAAAGTCTAGCGATACTTAGTTAACCACCGCTAGATTGTCATACTTCATTTTAACAATTGGCTTCGATCCGGCTTTGGCATCGGATGAATTCAGGGCTTTGCTGTATGCAGCCCGCGCTTCATCAAATTTTTCCTGACGCACGTAAATGTCGCCCTTCACCTCGTTAAACGCAGCAGCTTGAGCTCCTGCATCCACACTATCAATCAAAGACAACGCATCATCTAACTGACCTTTAAGTGCCAACACACGCGCTAGCCGTAACTGTGCAACCAATTTAACACCTTGGCTTGCGTTATGATCCACTGCCCAGCGTAATTCGGACTCTGCTTTTTCAGCATCACCGGCATTGACATAATGCTTTGCTAACATCAATGATGCGAACACTGCATACTCAGATGCATCATGGTCTGCCTTTAGTTGCTCACCGAGAGTCACTAATGTGGCCGAATTATCTTTCCCATCACTGCTGGCTTCTTTACCTGATAACCCGGCTGCATCTAACAAATCACTATAAATGACGGACGCAGCTTCACCAGTGGCACGCTTTTGATCTTGCCAAAACTGCCAACCAACAACAATAAAGATGGCTAGACCAATGCCGATAAGCACATTACTACCATTGGTTTGCCACCATCTTTTAATCGCTTCGATTTGTTCTTCTTCTGTACGATATGTATCCACTTTTTACTTGCTCCTACGCGTTAAATCAACGCTGAAAAAAAGGCGTTTAGCTCTGTTTGTAATATAGTAATTTGGTCTTTTTCTTCACGCAGGTACTTTACCACTACCTGACCATTCTTAGCTTCATCTTCACCAATAATAAGGGCATAAGTCGCACCACTATCATTGGCTTTTTTCATCTGTTTCTTAAACTTTCCACCACCACAATGGCACTGAACAACCGCCTGAGAAAGCGACTCTCTTACACGGTCAGCCAGAAGGATAGTTTCAGGTGCAGATCCTACCACATAAAAATCAGGGGCGCTGTTGATCTGATCCGTTAAGCCTGCCGCCTCTAGCAAGAGGACTAAACGCTCAACCCCCATCGCAAAGCCTACCGCAGGTGTTGCCTTCCCACCCAGCTGCTCAACCAAGCCATCATATCGACCACCCGCACATACCGTCCCCTGAGCACCTAAAGAACTGGTCACCCATTCGAAGACTGTTTTGCAGTAATAATCAAGCCCCCTTACAAGACGAGTGTTAACTTCATAAGTAACCCCGGCAGCATCAAGAATGGCGGTTAACCCTTCAAAGTGCTCTCTCGAGTCATCATCTAAGAAGTCCATCAATGAAGGCGCATCCGCCAATAAAGCTTGTGTCTTCTCATCTTTACTGTCCAACACTCGCAATGGGTTCGTCCCCAGGCGTCGTTGACTGTCTTCGTCTAGTTGATCTTTTCTCGCTTCAAGGTATGACACCAACTCAGCACGATAAGTTGCACGCGCTTCAATGGAACCCAAGCTGTTCAGCTGCAACGTAACATGCTCAGACAGTCCCAGCGCCTGCCAAAGCTTAGCGGTCATCAAGATCACTTCTGCATCGATGTCAGGCCCTTGTAAACCAAACGTCTCAACACCGATTTGATGAAACTGGCGGTACCGACCTTTCTGAGGTTTCTCGTAACGAAACATTGGGCCTGTATACCAAAGGCGCTGAATTTGATTGTAAAGCATGCCATGTTCTTCAGCGGCCCTTACACACCCAGCCGTACCTTCTGGTCGTAATGTCAAACTCTCATCATTGCGATCTTTAAAGGTATACATTTCTTTTTCTACGATATCGGTGACTTCACCGATAGAGCGCTTAAATAGATCGGTATATTCAACAATAGGCAGTCGAATTTCGCCATATCCATAACGCCCCAGAACATCCTTAACTGTCGCCTCTAGAAAGCGCCATACCGCAGATTGTTCTGGCAGAATATCGTTCATTCCTCGAATAGCTTGTATTTTCTTACTCAATGTCGTTCGTCCAATTAGTAAACACTACGTCCTAGGAAGGCATTCCCACTGTAATTTTAGGGCTCTTCCCTTCTTCCATTTCAGCGGCTGCATCAATCTCCGCCGCTTTCTCTCGAATTTGACGCTCCAACTCATCAACCAACTGCTCATTCTTCACTTTGTGGCTTGGCTTGCCGTCCCGATAGATGAGGTTATTTGGGCTACCACCCGCGAGACCGATATCTGCAACCTTCGCCTCACCAGGCCCATTCACAACGCACCCAATAACAGCAACATCGATAGGCGTTACGATATCTTCTAGTCGAGACTCCAAGCTATTCATCGTTTTAACAACATCAAAATTCTGTCGAGAACAACTTGGGCATGCGATAAAATTGATACCTTTTGTACGTAACGACAAGCTCTTAAGAATATCAAAGCCAACCTTCACTTCTTGTACAGGGTCCGCCGCCAGGGAAATACGCAAAGTATCCCCTATGCCTTCCATCAACAGAGCCCCTAATGCTACTGATGACTTCACAGTGCCAGAGCGAAAGCCACCCGCTTCTGTTACGCCTAGGTGCAACGGCTGGTCAATTTGATCTGCAATCAAACGATATGCCGCCACCGTCATAAACACATTTGACGCTTTTAGGCTAAGTTTGAATTCCTGAAAATCGAGTTTATCCAACAGATCAATGTGGCGCATTGCGGATTCAATCAACGCCTCGGGCGTTGGCTCACCGTATTTTTTCTGCAAGTCCTTTTCTAATGAGCCACCATTGACGCCAATACGAATAGGAATTCCTTTGTCTCGCGCGCAATCAACCACGGCACGCACTCTATCATCTCTGCCAATGTTACCTGGATTAATACGCAGGCAATCAACACCTTGCTCGGCCACCGCTAAAGCAATCTTGTAGTCAAAGTGAATATCAGCTACCAGTGGTACTTCAACCTGCTTCTTTATCTTTCCAAAGGCAATCGCCGCATCCATGGTCGGTACCGACACACGCACAATATCAACCCCAGTATCCTGTAGCGCTTTGATCTGACCGACAGTTGCGGCCACATCTAGGGTGTCAGTGTTCGTCATACTCTGCACACTGATTGGAGCATCGCCACCAACGGCCACATCTCCCACCATAATCTGTCGACTTTTGCGCCGCTTAATGGGTGATTCAAAATGCATTACTATCTCCTTCCAAGCAGATGCTTAGAGATTCTATAAACCGAGTAGAATTAAACGTTTATCGATTATTACTGTGCTGTGTTGTTCCGCTTAATGAACCTCGGGAGACAACGTGACATGAGCAACCCCGGTACGCTTTGAGGATGCAAATAGTACCGGGTTACCATTAAACTCCAGCTTAACGGCAGAGCCATTACCTAACTTAACTTCGATTGGAGCGACGCCTTTTAATGAAACCAAATGGCCCGCTTGACGTAAATTTGCGTATATACGCTGCCCAGATGCATCCCATACCTCAACCCAGCATTCGCCATTAAACTTCATCGTTATCGACGACTTTTCAGGCATGGACACAGTAGATATTGTAGATGTACTAAGTGCAGTAGTCGGTATAGCAGCAACAGGCTCAACGGTAATTTCAGCGAGGCTAGCTTCTGGCACGTCAATCGCCGCAACGGGCATATCGACCATAACGGGGGTTAACTCAACAACCTGCTGCTCGTTCACAACGGGGGCTTGTACAACGGAAGGTTGCACGAATTCTGTATCGACGGTAGTGACCGCTTCAGGAGCAACTGCCGGTTCTTTAACAGCCAGACCAGGGTCTTCTACCAAGTCAATAGCGGCTATCTCTTGCACCATCGGTTCCACTTCCACGCTGTTGACACTAGAAGCTGCATTCTGATCGACCAATTCGATTTCTTGTTCGTTTGACGCCGATTCCAGCACACCCGACGCCGGCTCATTGCCTTGTACCCAAATAGTACCGACAAGAATAGTACCGACAACAACACTCACCAAAACCCAACGTAACCAACCACCAGAAGTCACTTCTGAAGCTTCCACACCTTCTATATCAGCAGAAGGTTGGTTTAGCGCTTCGATGCGTTCATAGCTGCGTACTAAGTCATCACCCGATAACCGTAGAAGCCGAGCATAACAGCGGATATATCCCCTAATAAAGGTAGGGCTAGGCAAACTATCGTAGGCATCTTCTTCAAGGGCTCTGACCACTGAAGCCGATAGATTCAATTGATCAGCTGCGGTCTCAAGGTCAAGCTTCCTAGCATCTCGAGCTTTACGCAAGGTTGCACCAGGAGGGTCGGACAGCAACTGACTAGCACTCAAGGTTTCAGCACTAGCAGAGGGTATATTGTCAGACGGTCCAGGCATCAGAGTCATAGTTTCATTGAGTAAGGTAATGATTCAGCATAAGCTTTGTACTCAGCTGAATCCGGAAATAAATTCTTCAAAGCTAGCTCAAAACTCGCCAACTTGTTCTTGTCCTTTAATATACGCTGCAATCGAACTGCAAGCCACAAATGGCGTGCATTCGGCGCTGAAAGGCGGTCAAAACGGGCTAAATATCGTTCCGCTGGTTTATATCGTTCCGATTTATAGTAAATTTCGGCTAATTCCAACAAGGAACGTCCCATTTGGGCATTACGCTGTATCGCCCGCTTAAAGTACTTCTCAGCATTGTCTGTATCATCAAGATTCAAATAGCAGTATGCCAAACTCTCCATCGACTGGGTTCTCGATGGGTAATCATAATCTTTTACCACAACCAATAGCTGTTCTTTGGCCTCCTCATATCGCCCACGATCGAACAAAAATGAGGCAAAATTATTACGTGCAGCCGAATATTTGGAGTCAAGCGAGATGGCAGCTTTATAATAGCGCTCGACCTCTTTATCTTCGTTTTCCACGCTATAGAGCACGGCAAGCGCATTATTCGCATCTGCGCTATCAGGGTTGAGAGCGTAGGCTTTTTTGAATTTTCGTGCAGCAGAGAGAAGGTTCCCGTCTTTCAGGTATACCATGCCAGCGGCTATATTTGCCTCAACAGCACGATCAATATTCTTATTTCGTGATAATGAACTGCCACTAGTCTCAATAACACATCCGCCCAGTAGGCATACCAGGACACTTATACTTACGAGCTGTATGACTCTCTTCACAGATATAACCGTTTCCTAGCTGTATTCAGCAGTAAATTACAGTGGTAAGGGGCTATTGAGCCGGCCTTACCTTAACTGTTTGTGTCTCTATCTTAGCCTGCCAACGCTCACTGCGCTTTGTTTTGTCCTGTACCAGCCCTACCAATTGACCGCAAGCTGCATCAATGTCGTCACCTCGGGTCGTCCGGATCGGCGACACAAACCCTGCTTTTTGCAACACTTCTTGGAACGCCCTAACCCGCATACCATTAGGTTTCTTGTATGGATTATGAGGAAACGGATTAAACGGTATCAGGTTAATCTTACAAGGTAATGTTCTCAGTAACTCAATAAGCTCATAAGCCTGCTCAAAGTTATCGTTAACGCCTTCAAGCAACACATATTCTATCGTCACCCGCCGCTTGTCCGAGGATTGATCAACGTAGGCGTGACAGGCCTTCATTAGTTCACTTAGCGGGTATTTTTTGTTAATGGGTACTAACTCGTTACGCAACTGATCATTAGGTGCATGTAATGATACGGCTAACGCTACATCAATTCTGTCGTAGAGTTCATACATTTTCGGCACAACACCAGAAGTACTCAGCGTTAGACGCTTTTTCGCAATGCCGTATCCTAAATCATCCTTCATCAATTCCATCGCATTGATGACATTTTCAAAATTCAGCAGTGGCTCGCCCATCCCCATCATTACCACGTTGGTAATATGACGGACCCCTTTATTTTCAGGAGTTCCAAACGACCTATGCGCTATCCATACTTGGGCAACAATCTCTGCGACGGTTAAATCACGCTGAAACCCCTGCTTTCCCGTGGAACAAAAGCTGCAATCAAGGGCGCACCCTACCTGAGAGGAGACGCATAAGGTCCCGCGGTTACCATCTGGTATAAAAACAGTCTCAACACTATTCTTACTGTCTAATTTAACAACCCACTTACGGGTACCGTCTTTAGACTCACTAAAGTGGCTAACTTCCGGAGCCGAAATCTCCGCGCGTGCATTTAGCTTTTCTTTCAACGCTTTACCGACATTCTTCATGTCGTCAAAGTTATCAACACCAAAGTGATGAACCCATTTCATAATTTGTTGGGAGCGAAATTTCTTTTCGCCTAACTCAACAAAGAAAGCTTCTAACTCCGCACGGGTTAACCCAAGTAAATTTACTTTCGGCTGGCTCGGCTCGGCTAGCGGTTGCTCTGATATGGTCACTGACATAGTCACACTCTGGTTTACTCTATTCGGTATTACATTAGTATCTTATAAAATTTGGGCCCTATCGATACCAGATACAGCCCAAATAACGCTGTGATTAACGAGTGCGCGAGCACACTTCATTATCAGCGAAAAAATAACCTACTTCACGGGCAGCAGACTCAACAGAATCCGATCCGTGTACGGCATTTTCGTCGATGCTAACAGCGAAATCTGCACGGATAGTGCCTTCAGCTGCATCGGACGGGTTAGTTGCACCCATTAAGTCACGGTGAGCAAGTACAGCATTTTCGCCTTCAAGTACTTGAACAACAACAGGACCAGATGTCATAAAGGCAACCAAATCGCCATAGAATGGACGCTCTTTGTGCTCAGCGTAAAAACCGCCAGCCTTCTCGTCATCCATATGGATCATTTTAGAAGCAACAATCTTCAGGCCTGCTTTCTCAAATCGGCTATAGATCTCGCCAATTACATTTTTTGCTACTGCGTCAGGCTTAATGATTGATAAGGTGCGTTCGATCGCCATGTCTCTCTCCAATAATGGGTTATTTTTCAAAGGGTTAAAATTTATCAGCCACACCAGCACTCAAACTTTGAAGCACTAGGCGAAGGAAAGCGGCGATTATACGTGGGATTAGTGTAATTGAATATTAGATTAGTGTTAAAAGTAAGCCAAAAGCCCCATAAACACAGAGGAAAGCCCGCAAAGGAAGGAGGAAAATCATTAAAACGCAGGCAATAAAAAACCCTGACCATTTCTGATCAGGGTTTTTAT
>MABD01000018.1 GCA_002162955.1 Gammaproteobacteria bacterium 45_16_T64 | reverse complement strand
ATTATGTGACAAAGCCTGAATCCTTATAGCTATAACGTTTGTTCGCACTCACATTATATCTATTTAGATTCAGGCTTTCTTATTTAGTCACTCACTGTGGGACAGCAGTGGCCCTAGGCTGCCTTTTTTTGTGGGATAGATCGAAAATGGCTTACGCTGCGATTTCGATTTTCCCCGCGTTATCTCTTACTGAATAAACAGTAAGTTTGACGTCGTCATCTTCTAGGCACTGACCTGTTTCAAGGTTGTAGTGTTGCTTGTAGATGGGAGAGGCAACCACATCTTGCCCCTTAAGATCGCCAACTAAACCGCGAGATAATACGTTTGATCCGCTAAAGGGGTCATGATTATCGATGCCGTAGAGTTTGATCTCACCCGCAGCCTCTAGCTTGAAGATCGCAACTTGCTTGTTGTCGACCTTTGCACAGATGCCAATGTTGCTAGTCAGGTCTGATGCGTCACAGACGGGAACCCATTGATTGTTGTTGCTCATGCTGTTCTCCTTATACTGTAACGGTGTCGATGATGTCTGATTTTTCTTTGGTTGTGGCCGGGCGAATTTGAGCTCGCTCTTTCACAAATACCACGTTGCTATCGGTGTCATCAGAGTTAACGAAGTGGCTAAAGCGCTTTAACTTCTCTGGATCGTCGATGGTGGTTTTCCATTCGCACTGGTAGGTATCAACCAAGTGTTCCATTTGGCTTTCTAGCTCGCCAGCGATATTTAATGAGTCATTAATAATGACATCCTTCAAATAATCGAGGCCGCCTTCCATGTTGTCCATCCATGTAGCAGTACGCTGTAAACGATCAGCGGTGCGCACGTAGAACATCATAAAGCGATCGATGTATTTGATGAGGGTTTCATCATCAAGGTCAGAGGCAAATAGATCTGCGTGACGTGGCTTCATGCCACCGTTACCGGCAACATACATGTTCCAGCCGTGCTCGGTCGCGATAACGCCAATATCTTTACACTGCGCTTCAGCACATTCACGAGTACAGCCTGATACTGCTAGCTTGATCTTGTGTGGAGAGCGAATGCCGCGATAGCGTTCTTCAAGTTGAATCGCCATACCAACACTGTCTTGTACACCGTAGCGACACCAGGTGCTACCAACGCAGCTCTTAACGGTACGTAGTGATTTACCGTACGCGTGCCCACTTTCCATGCCTGCATCAACAAGCTCTTTCCAGATTAGGGGCAATTCGTGAACTTTCGCGCCGAATAAATCGACACGTTGTCCGCCTGTAATCTTAGTGTAAAGGTCATATTTGATAGCGATTTGACCGATAGCAACGAGTTTTTCAGGGGTGATTTCACCACCTGGGATACGCGGTACAACCGAGTAGGTGCCATCCTTTTGCATGTTGGCCATGTAATAATCATTGGTATCCTGGAGGCCTGCAAGTGCTGGCTCCATGATGTGATCATTCCAGCAGGACGCTAAGATGGATCCTGTGGTTGGCTTACAAATGTCGCAGCCCTTACCTGTGCCATGCTTTGCAAGTAGCTCTTCAAATGATTTGATGCCGCCAACGCGAACAATATCAAACAATTCCTGTCGGCTATAAGCAAAGTGTTCGCAGAGGTCGTTGTTAACCTCGATACCTTTCTTTTCTAACTCAGCGTTAAGTACTTGGCCAACAAGGGCTGCACAACCACCGCAGCTGGTACCTGCCTTGGTACATGTTTTAAGTTCGCCAAGTTCGGTAACACCACCATCGATTGAGGCAACCAGGTCGCCTTTGGTGACGTTATTACAAGAGCAAATTGTTGCGCTGTCTGGTAGGGCGTCAACACCTAGACCAACGGCAGCAGAACCATCGCGCTGAGGCAGTATCAAGGCATCAGGATGCTCAGGCAGTTCCATGTCGTTAAGCATCATTTGCAAGAGGCCGCCGTAGGCTTCTGCGTCACCGATCAAAACACTACCGAGTAATTTCTTACCATCTTCACTAACAACGATTTTCTTATACACTTGGTTGTGTTCATCGTTGTATGAATAGGATTTGCTGTTGGGTGTGTTGCCGTGTGCATCGCCGATACTGGCAACATCAACGCCCATAAGCTTCAACTTTGTGCTCATGTCTGCGCCAGCAAACTCGCTGTCGTTGCTACCCGCTATGGCATCAACGGCAACTTGTGCCATTTGATAGCCCGGAGCAACTAAGCCAAATATCTTGCCATCCCACAGTGCACACTCGCCAATGGAGTAAATACTTGGATCGGATGTTTGGCAGCTGTTATCAACAGTGATGCCGCCACGAGGGCCCATTTCTAAACCTGATTCTCGTGCGAGTTCGTCGCGAGGGCGGATGCCTGCAGAGAATAGAATAAGATCGGTTTCAAGTGATTCGCCATCCGCAAATTCCATGCGCATTTTGCTCGTGTCACCGTCGACGATTTCTTTGGTATTCTTTTCTGTGTGTACTTTAACGCCAAGCTCTTCGATCTTAGTGCGGAGCATAGTACCACCGCCGTCGTCGACCTGTACCGCCATTAGGCGAGGAGCAAACTCAACAACGTGAGTTTCTAAGCCCAGGTCGTGTAGCGCTTTTGCCGCTTCAAGTCCAAGAAGACCTCCACCTACAACCACGCCTCTTTTACTGCTCTTGGCGCCATGAGTGATCTCTTCTAGATCTTCGATGGTGCGATAAACTAAGCACTCATCTCTATCCTTGCCTGGAATCGGGGGTACGAAAGGAAATGACCCTGTGGCGAGAATTAGCTTGTCATATGCTACAACTTCGCCTTTCTCTGAAGTTACAGTCTTCTTGTCTCTATCTATAGAGACAACTTTGTCTTCTAGGTAGACTTTGAAGCCATTGTTTTCGAAGAAACCTTCCTCTACTAAAGAGAGGTCCTCAGCGGTTTTGCCACTGAAGTATGCTGAGAGTTGAACGCGATCATAAGCGAGTCGTGGCTCTTCACAAAAGGTGATAACTTCAAAATTGTCGCGATTGTCGTGTTCGGATAAAAATTCTAGGAATTTATGGCCTACCATGCCGTTTCCGACGACGATGATTCTCTCTCTACTCACTGCTGACTCCGTTATTATCGTGTGAAATATCTACCGAGAACGGGCGATCGGCAGTAAATACATCATAAATTGTGTGTGCTATGACGCTGTTGCTCCCAATAAAGCAATTAGTGTGCCTAAATCGCCGTCTATTTCGTAAGATTCTGAAATATGGAGGGATAAGGTATATAAGTGCAGAATAATGGGCTGTTTGAAGCGGCGTGTATTCTACTTGAGGGTTGTTGTTGAGGCCAATTAAGTTGAAGAATTAATTGGGTTGCACCTTATTGGTGCGCATTGTTGGTGCGTATGATCCACTTTCGTTGGGGTTTTTCTTGCTTAAGCCTCCTGTGCTAGGCTGAACACAAAAATAATACGCGGGGCGCGGCTTGAAAACAAAACAACTCAGTGTAGAAACTGGACAGAAGTCCATTGCGGGTGTGAAACCCCATAACGAAGATTGTATAGGGATACATTTACCCGGTGCCGCAGAACTGCTATCGAAAGGAGTCGCAATGGTGGTGGCTGACGGTGTAAGCGCATCTGATGCTGGTAAAGAGGCTTCTGAGGCTTGTGTACGGGGTTTCTTGTCTGATTATTTCTCTACCCCGGAATCATGGAGCGTAAAGCAGTCGGCTCATAAAGTGCTGGAATCGCTAAATAGTTGGCTATATGGGTTAGGTCAAAGCTATATAGATGCACAAAAAGGTTATGTGACTACTTGCAGTGCGCTAATCATCAAGTCCCACAGTGCTCATATCTTTCATGTAGGGGATTCTCGTATTTATCGTTGGCGAAAGGGGGAGTGTGAGCAACTTACCCATGACCATGTCGTGAAAATGTCAAAGGATACAATGTATTTAGCGCGGGCGATGGGTATTGGTTTTAACTTGGAGGTGGACTACCTAAAGTTAAACGTTGAGGAGGGTGATCTGTTCATTAGTACTACTGACGGGATTCATGACTGGATGAGCCGCTCTCAGCTCACAGGCTTAATTGATACTCATCAGGAAGACTTGGATCTATTGTGCGAGAGTTTGGTAGCGCAAGCGAAAGCGAATGAAAGCACAGACAACATGAGTTGTCAGGCATTAAGGGTGAAGAGCCTGGGGGAAGAGCAGCAGGATGATGTGCTTACGCGCATGATGAATTTACCCTTTCCTCCTGACATGTCTCCTGGGATGAAGATTGACGGCTGGGAGATACTTAAGCAAATACATGCTAGTAGTCGTAGTCAGCTGTATCACGTAGAAGATATGGATAGTGGTTTGCAGTGCGTGATGAAAACCCCTTCTATTCACTTCCAAGATGACGCGGGCTATGTTGAACGCTTTGTTATGGAAGCCTGGGTAGGGTCCCGTATTTCTAGCCCTCATGTCGTGGAAGTGGTTAGCAATAGTCGAGAGCGGCGGTTCTTGTATTACTTGGTTGAGCTGGTGGAAGGTGAAACCTTGATGAAGCGTATAGAAAAGGGGGCTCCATTAGAAATATCTGAGGCTGTTTCGTTAACTGGTCAGATAGTGAAAGGTTTGCGCGCATTTCATCGGCGCGAGACACTGCATCAAGATTTAAAGCCGGACAATGTTGTAATATGCGACGGTGTTGCAAAGATTGTGGATTTTGGCTCGGTGTTTGTTGCAGGTGTTGATGAAATATCAAGAACAGCAGGGGAGGATATTCCTCTAGGGACGCTAGAGTATTCCGCACCAGAATACCGTCTCAATCGCCCCCGCTCAGAACGAAGTGATCAATTCTCGTTGGCAATGATGGTGTATGAGATGTTGACGGGAAAGGTACCCTTTGGTGATGCCTATCAAAAGGCGATGAGTCAAAAGCAGTTTGGTGCCTTGTCTTATACACCGGCATTTACCCATAATTCGCAAGTGCCAATATGGATGGATGGAGCGTTACGTAAAGCACTTCAAATTAACGCTGAGGGGCGGTATGAGAGTTTTTCTGAATTCTTAAACGACCTTACTTATCCGAACGAAGCGTTCTTGAATCCGCAGACTAAGCCCTTGCTTGAACGTAATCCGCTGTTGTTTTGGAAGGGCGTGAGCGGCGCGTTATTACTCACGCAGGTCACGATATTAATCTTTTGGCTAACAGGTTAGCAAGGTGTTCTATTGGATGTATTTGCTAAAGCAGCAGTCATAAAAAAAGCGCCGACGGCGCTTTTTTTATGACTGCTTTTAAAGTAGTGCTTACTTTACTTTAAAAGGTTTGTTGAGCTTCTTTTCAACCTTCTGCAATTTCAAGCGAGCAATTTTCGGCAGACCATTCTCATAGGGAGGATGAGATTCGCCCATAATTAGCGGCTGGAGGTATGCACGACAAGCATCGGTAATACCGAATCCGTCTTCAGTGATATAGCTTCTTGGCATTTTTTGCTCAATGTTTGCTACGTCGGCAAGCTTGGCTTCACCAACGCTCCAACTATAAGTCTCACCTTCGTTACGAACAATTGTCGGCATCACAGCATTTTTACCGGCCATGGCAAATTCAACTGCGGCTTCGCCCATAGCATAGGCTTGTTCAACATCGGTCGCTGACGCAATGTGTCTTGCTGCACGCTGTAGGTAGTCGGCAACGGCCCAGTGGTATTTGTAACCTAATTGATCTTTCACCATATTGGCGAGGAACGGTGCTACTCCACCTAATTGTGTATGGCCGAATGCATCTTTACCACCCGCATCAGCCAAGAAAGTGCCATCTTCGTTTTGAGCACCTTCGGATACCACAATAACGCAATAGCCGAACTGCTGAACGCTCTGCTTTACCTTACGTAGAAAAGCTTCTTTATCAAAAGCTATTTCTGGAAACAGTATAATGTGTGGTGCATCGCCTTCTATTTCATGGGCTAGGCCACCTGAGGCTGCAATCCAGCCTGCGTGACGACCCATTACTTCCATGATAAATACTTTGGTGGAAGACTCGCACATAGAGGCAACATCTAATGCGGCTTCCCGCACAGATACCGCGACGTATTTAGCAACGGAACCAAAACCTGGGCAGTTATCGGTGATGGGTAGGTCGTTGTCTACTGTCTTCGGTACGCCAATACAGGTGATAGGGTAGCCCATTTTCTCGCTGATTTGAGAGACCTTGTTTGCGGTATCTTGGGAATCACCGCCGCCATTATAGAAAAAGTAGCCAATATTATGGGCTTCAAATACTTCTATCAGGCGTTCATATTCAGCCTTGTTTTCTTCAACGCTTTTTAGCTTGTACCGGCATGAGCCAAATGCACCACCTGGGGTGTGCTTGAGTGCTGAGACAGTTGCATCGGTTTCTGCGGTAGTGTCGATAAGGTCTTCTGTTAACGCCCCAATGATGCCATTGTGGCCAGCGTATAACTTATCAATCTTATCTGAGTGCTTTCGAGCAGCCTCTATGACTCCGCAGGCGGATGCGTTGATTACAGCTGTTACGCCACCTGATTGCGCATAAAACGCATTCCTCTTGGTCATTCTTGGCTACTCCTAGCGGGGTTTATTCGATAATTCTGCGTAAGCCGTTATAGCTTAGGCTGGTATAGTGCAAAACGCCGACATCATAATGGAAAACGTTATAATTTTCATGTGTCTATTTGTGAAAAATTCATTCAATCCGTCAGCTTGCGAGTAAACTGCTGGAGATTGGTGGTTATTACTGGTATCTATAGCGGCAATACACCCCCAAAAATCAGTAAGATAGAGAGTATGAGCGCAATTATTCGACTGTTTTGGCAGATATGCCGGTTTCAAGTAGGCCCTGAGTCAGTGCCAGCATCTTCAGTGCTGTTATGTGCTACTGGGCTGACCTATTTCATCTTAAACCTTGCCGTATGGTTGTGGGCCGGGCCAGATACGTTACTGGAGGCATCATTCAAGCTAATACTTGTTACCGCGGTGTGGTTAGGCATTGTCTGGGCAGCACTGCTATTTAAAGGGAAGGCGGCTCGCCTTTCACAATGTGTCTGCGGATTATTGGGGGTTAATATTGTACTGTTGCTTATCAGTGTGCCTATCCGATTCCTGATAGATTCCGTGACTGCAGGATCCGAGGTCATGTTTCTGCTCAATCTGACGTTGTTGGCGGTGCTTATCTGGGGTATTTTTGTGGAAGGTTTTATTTATCACCGAGCACTCGATATTAGCTTTCAGCTTGGTGCGTTAATGGCACTATCAATCACAGTGGCGCTATTGCAATTTTTAGCCTGACAGACTTCGTTGGGCTGTGTCCCTGGTTATGACATACATTATGCCGTCAAAAAAGAGATCTTTATGCATCTACATATTCTAGGTATTTGTGGCACCTTTATGGGTAGTTTAGCTATCTTAGCAAAGCAGTTGGGCCATCAGGTGAGCGGTTCGGATGCCAATGTATATCCACCGATGAGCACTCAGCTTGAGGCCCAAGGGATTACCTTGATGGAAGGCTTCTCTCCATTACATTTAGATCCAGAGCCAGATTTAGTGATTGTGGGTAATGCCATGTCTCGTGGTAATGACGCGGTAGAACATGTGTTAGCAAGAGGGATTCCTTACACCTCCGGGCCTCAATGGTTGCGGGATCATGTATTGGAAGGACGCTGGGTTATTGCGTTGGCAGGTACTCATGGCAAAACCACCACCACCTCTATGGTGACGTGGATTCTGGAGGATGTAGGTCTTGAACCTGGGTACTTGGTTGGCGGCGTACCCAAGAATTTTGAGGTGTCCGCACGCTTGGGAGCGGATCCTTTTTTTGTGGTGGAAGCGGATGAATATGACTCGGCTTTCTTTGACAAGCGTTCGAAGTTCGTTCACTACTTGCCAAGAACGCTTGTCCTAAACAATATGGAATTCGATCATGCCGACATTTTTGACGATCTGGCGGCGATTCAGCGACAGTTTCACCATGTGATTAGAACCGTTCCTAATAATGGTTTGATTATTGCTCCAGCAGCCGATGCAGCCTTGGAAGAAACCTTGGCTATGGGGTGTTGGACGCCGACACAGCGATTTGGGGTGTCTGGCAACAACGATTGGTCAGTGGCGTTGATTAATGATGATGGCAGTGAGTTCGACGTTCTATGGCAAGGTGAGAGGTGTGGTGTAGTGCGTTGGAACCAGACCGGAATGCATAATGTCAATAATGCACTGGCTGCCATTGCTGCATCGCATCACGCTGGCGTACGAGTTCGGGATTGTATTGATGCGCTATGCCGTTTTGAGGGGGTAAAGCGTCGTATGGAGTGTCTTGGCACTGTAAACGGGGTCACTGTCTATGATGACTTTGCACACCACCCGACAGCGATAGAGACAACACTCGATGGGTTGCGTAAGCAAGTCGGAGATAAGCGTATTATTGCGATTATCGAACCGCGTTCAAATACAATGCGCATGGGAGTCCATCAGGATCGCTTGGCCCAATCTGTCAGGGATGCAACGGAAGTTATTTGGTATCAGCCTGAGGGTGCAGATTGGAAATTGAGTAGCGTTGTAGAAGGTGCCGTCGTACCTAGTTCATTAGAGCATTCTATTGATGGCACTATTCAGCGAATTGTAGAAGGCCGACGGGATAACGATCATGTGGTTATCATGAGCAATGGCGGCTTTGGTGGTATCCACCGGAAATTATTGGCTGCGTTAGTGGTTAAGTGAATTAAGTATCTATAGAGAACAGAGAGAGTAGAGAGCGTAAAATGAGTAAAGAGTGGAATGTGTATTTATCCGGTGAGATCCATACCGATTGGCGTGAGCGTATTATTGCAGGAGCAGAGAACGCTAATCTGCCTGTGAGCTTTTCTTCTGCGGTGACGGATCATGAGGCGAGCGATATGTGTGGGGTTAATATATTGGGCGCGGAGGAAAATGCATTTTGGCAAGACCGTAAGGCGTCAGGTATCAACCGCATTCGCACTAGCACGCTGTTATCTAATGCAGATATTGTGGTTGTTCGTTTTGGACCAAAGTACAAACAATGGAACGCAGCTTTTGATGCAGGTTATGCAGCGGCATTGGGCAAGTCGTTAATTGTGCTTCATGATGAAGAGCATAACCATGCGTTAAAAGAAGTGGACGGGGCGGCGAACGCGGTGGCGAGTACACCGGAGCAAGTCGTTGAAATTTTACAATACGTTATGTTGACCTGTTAGGAGCTATAGAATGAAGAAGTTAATGATTGGGGTGTTTGTCGCGATGTTACTTAGCGGATGTGGAAAGCTGACGCTAGAAAACTATGGCAAGATAAAGCCCGGTATGGATTACGAGCGTGTGGCTGAACTATTAGGTGACCCTACATCTTGCGATGAGATCTTAGGGACTAAGAGTTGTACCTGGGGAGAAGAAGAAAAGCACATAAAGATAAAGTTCATTGCTGATAATGTGGCTTTCTTTTCCAAAGAAGGTTTGAAGTAAGTTTGCTGAGGTGCGTAATGCCTGAAGATGATTTTGATTTTTTTAAGCAGGAAATGACAGGCGTTACGCCCATTAGTACGAAGGATAAAGTGAAGCCCGTGACTTCTGATGCTGTGCCAAGCGATTCTCAGCTGGCCCGTCGGGCGTCAGCAGAAGGGCTTGGAATCGTTAATCTTAATATACTCACAACTGATTATGTTGAGCCAGTTGAGCCTCATGATGTTATCTGTTTTAAACGTGATGGCGTGCAGGAGGGCGTGTATCGAAAGTTGCGACTTGGCAAATATGATATACACAGCGTGTTGGATCTGCATCGCAAGACATTAAAACAAGCCCACCAATCCGTGTTTGAGTTTATTACGGAAGGGGTAGAGCATGGTTTGCGTACGGTGATGATATTGCACGGTAAAGGTATTACCAGTGATCCACCTGCATTTCTCAAAAGTTATGTGAATAAATGGTTGCCACAAATGGATGAAGTGTTGGCTTTTCACAGCGCTCAAAAGCATCAAGGTGGTGTGGGTGCTGTTTATGTATTGCTGCGTAAAAGTGAAAAACAAAAGCTGGAGAATAAAGAGAAGCATCAGGGGCGTCGTTAATGCTCAAAGTATCAGCTTGATGCAATATTATCTGAATCTATGTCTTTGGCGTCGTCCTCATTCTGATTCTGATTAATCGTGTGAGTTTCTAAGCAATCCCGTAAAGCTTCTATTTCAATGGGTTTGACCAAGTGCCCATTCATCCCCGATTCGGTGGCTTGTTCTAATCGTTCGCGCATTGCGTGCGCGGTCAGTGCGACTATAGGAGTTGGCTCCTTATTGTTTTCTTGTTCCCAGAAACGGATGTGGCGGGTAGCGTCAAAGCCATCCATATTCGGCATTTCACAATCCATAAGAATGGCATCGTAGGCATTTTTAGATCTCTTTACAATGTCGCATGCTTCAACGCCGTCATTTGCCAAGTCAAAGGTGACAGCAAGCTTTTTGAGCATACCCTTTATTACCATCTGATTAACGGCATTGTCCTCTACAACAAGTACTCGCTTCTTGCCAAGAATGGATAGTTTTGACTCTTTTTCGAGCTTTCTAGGGTTCGCTTTTTCTTGCCCATTGCCTAATAAAGACAGAAAGGATTCTCGTAGCGCAGTGGCGGATGCCGGTTTTTGCATGGCAACTTCGATACCAGCATTCCTCAGTACCGCTCTTTCTGGTGTGACACGTACAGCGGTTAATAATAAGCGTTTGACTGATTTTAGGTCAGAGTCTTGGCTCATGGCCTGGGCACATTCCAGGCCAGTTAAGCCAGGCATGTTCATGTCAAAAGAGACCAATTCGAAGGGTTTATTCTCATCGTGAGCTGCGTGTAACATCTTCAGCGCCTGTTCGCCGTAATAGGCCACGGATGCATCCATCCCCCATGATTCTGCTTGCTCTTTGACAACTTGTATAAATTCAGGGGAGTCGTCTACGAGTAGAACACGCTTACCCTTGAGTGATGATAGGGGAATGTAGTGTTCTTCGCGAAAGTCGGCGTTGGCTTGTTTGCAGCGTACGGTAAACCAAAATGTCGACCCACTTCCCGCCTCGCTAGTGACGCCAATTTCTCCGCCCATTAATTGGGATAAATTTTTGGATATACTTAGTCCAAGGCCTGTACCGCCAAATTGCCGACTGGTGGACTTGTCCGCTTGAGAAAAAGCCGTAAATAACTTTTGTTGTTGCTCCTCGTTAATGCCAATGCCGCTGTCTTTCACTTCGAAGCGTAACAAGTGCCCGCTATCTTGTGAGAAGCGATCCTGGATTTCGAGTACCCGTAAGCTGATACAGCCACTGTTGGTAAACTTAAATGCGTTACCTAATAAGTTGAGCAATATTTGCCGTAGCCGTGTCGGGTCTGATTGAATCAGTGTCGGAGTATTGGGTTCTATTGATGACACAAGCTCTAAGCGCTTTTTCTCTGCAGTTAAGGAGAACACTGACGCGCACTCCAAGCATAAGCGATCGATATCGACGTCAACGGCTTCGATGTCCATTTTGCCTGATGCTATTTTGGAATAATCGAGGATGTCGTTGATAATATTGAGCAGTGCTTTGCCGGAGCTGTTGATGATGTCGACATACTGTCGTTGCTGGGGTTGTAATTCGATGCTTTGTAGTAGCTCAGACATGCCCAGCACGCCATTCATGGGGGTGCGTATCTCATGGCTCATGGTAGCAAGGAATTCACTCTTAGCCTTGCTTTCAGCTTCCGCAGAAATCACTTTTTTCTGAGATGCCATTTCTTCTTCTTTGGCTTCAATCTTCAACTGCATATAGCGTTCTTGATCTACGCGTGCCTGCTTTTCACTCTCAATCATACGCTGTTGAGCGCTGAGTTTTGCTCGGCGGTCCATGTTGATTCTGTCGGCTAACGCAAACGACAACAATAATATCTCCAGCATACTGCCGATTTGCGGGGCGTATTCGGTGAGGCTGGTACGTGGAATAATCGACAATTTATTGAGGGCTAAGAATACGGCGGCTATGAGAAATGCACTCCAAGCGAAAACAAAAAAACGTGCTGATTTATGACCCTCCAATAGCATCTTAAAACCGATAAAAAGAGCCATAATGCATGCAGGAAGGGAGGATACGGCACTGATCTTAATAACGTACTGATAGGGCGCGAAAAATGAAGAGAGACCGACGGCAGCGCTGAATAACCCCCATGCGACAAAGAAGCGATGGAAGTTGATGTGGTGTTTGTTTAGTCGGAGGAACGAGGTAGTGAAAAAGCAGCCGCAGGTTCCAAATATACTGAGAAAAAAAGGTATCCCCCAGCTATTGATAGCTGTGATATCAGGCCACAACAGTTGAAATCCAAAGCCATGTAATGTTGCCTGGAATAGGCCGAATCCGGCAACTGACCCGGAGTAGTATAAGTAGGCGACATCTCGAATGGCAATGAACAGGAAGAAATTATACATAGCCATAATAAACATAAGGCCGTAATAAAAGCCTTGGCCAACAAGAAAGCTCTGCTCACCGTCGTTAAATGTATTGTAATCGCGGATAAATAGCGGGATTTGTACCGAGCCTGTAGTGCTTACTCGCAAATAGAACTGTTTGTTATCTCCCGGTTGATAGGTGACAGGAATGACATAGTTACGGTTGTTGATAGGACGGCTGTGGAAGGGCTGTGTATCGCCAAGTTGATAGGTGTTGTTTATTTTGCCTTTCTGTACCTCAAAAATGTCGACATTGTCCAGTGCGGCATACTCAAGACTGAGCAATATCATCAGCGTTGTGTCTTCAGTATTGAAGGTGCTAAGTGCGAACCAGTAGGTTTGTTCCGTAAAGCCGAAGTTGGGAGTGTCACGCTCTACCTTGCTCCACTTATCTGGCGCTAGGGTTAGGACGTGATCGATATCATACGTGTCAGTCTCATCGATAACGTAGGTTAGTGATTTACCCAAAGCATTGCTGTTGATGCCTTTGTGGACGGGAATATCTTGGCTAGAGGCTGTGATGGGAAGGCAAAGAGCGAGAATGCATACCATTAAGCAAATTACGCTTAATGGTATAGGGCTTTGGCGAGAGAAACGTGAAGTATTAGTTCGTACAAAGCTAGGTGAAAAGTGAAATAACGCGACTTCGGTGCTAATCATTGGCAAACAACGTTATGTTGCGAAACTGTAAGGACTTTTATTAACTATAGCCAATTTTTCACGGTTCGACTCTTTGTGCCTGGGGAGTATTTTTAGTCGATGCTAACTATATGAAAAAAATGATATTTTGGTGGTTTTTGTCACTTTGGGCGTTTGATACGAAGGGGGAGGCAGGCCTATACTAAGAATGATATAAGAAAGGCAGCTGTATATGTGGATACTGGATGTTTGATGTTTGATGTTTTAGAAAGTGGCTTAGTACTCTCCTTGGCTTTGAGCGTAATGTTTGCTGTTGGGTTGGACCTGGACCTGCGAAAATTGCTGAGGTCAGTGTCGTTGAGGTTGCCTTTAGTTCGTGGTTTAGCAGTGAATTTGTTGCTTATTCCCTTTTTTGTTGTGGGTTGTTTAGCCTATTTTGAGTTGGATGCCGCATCGAGTGCTGGGATTTTACTCTGTGCGTTATGTGCTGGAGGAAGTACAGGGTTGCTCTTTAGTCTGCATGGACGGGGAGATCCCTCCTGTGCGTTGACCTTGTTCATGCTCCTTAACCTTGTGTCATTGGTGTTGATGCCAGTCTACATTGTGTTGATGGTCAATTTCTTTGGTTTGACATCGAATGGCGGGGGACCGATTGGGATATTAAGTGCGGCGCTGTTATCTGTTCTGTTGTTTCAAATCATGCCGTTAATTGCTGGGCAGGCTGTGCGATATGTTCATGTGACAGCCGCCGAACGGTTGTACCCTGTCTGTAAGAAGGTCGCAGATATTTCTCTGGTAAGTCTGTTTGTGGGTTTTGCCATTGCCAGAGGGGAGTATCTAGCTGCGATGCCACTATCGTTGGTCGGGGCGTTGGTGCTGGTTGTGTTTGGATCTGTTGGTTTGAGTATGCTGTTCAGTACACCTACCAATGCCTCTGGGCGAGCACTGTTATATGTTACTGTGGTTAGAAATCTCACGCTGGCGTTGTTGATCAATGACCGCATATTTGGTGAGTCGGAAATAACGTTGGTGATACTGGCCTATGGTTTGTTGATGTATGTAGTGTGTGGTCTGTTGCTATTCACGGGTAAGCGCTTGCAGTGGTGATCAAGAAAACAGCCGCAGAAGTGGCTGTTTTCTTGAACTTTCTTCATGCCTTATTTATTGGCTCGGTTTTCGATAATATCATCAACGACACTAGGGTCCGCCAGGGTGGATGTATCGCCCAATGTATCGAGTTCATTAGCGGCAACTTTACGCAATATTCGGCGCATGATTTTCCCTGATCGCGTTTTTGGCAAACCAGGAGCCCATTGGATAATATCAGGCTTAGCGATAGGGCCGATTTCAGTATTTACCATTTTGACTAACTCTGACTTAAGCTCGTCGCTGGCTTCAATGCCTGCCATCAAGGTGACGTAAGTATAGATCCCTTGACCCTTAATCTCATGAGGGTAGCCGACGACAGCGGCTTCGGCGACGGCGTCATGCAGAACCAAGGCGCTTTCAATTTCAGCAGTACCCAGGCGGTGGCCAGAGACGTTTAATACGTCGTCCACTCGACCGGTAATCCAATAATACCCATCGGCGTCGCGGCGTGCTCCGTCACCAGTGAAATACGTGTTTGGATAAGTAGAGAAGTATGTCTCGATACAGCGTTGGTGATCGCCATACACTGAGCGGATTTGGCTAGGCCAAGAGTGGGTGATAATGAGGTTGCCTTCGGCTTCACCTTCTAAGATCTTACCTTCGCCATCCACTAATGCTGGTTGGACACCAAAGAACGGGAAGGACGCTGAGCCAGGTTTTAATGCGTGGGCTCCTGGTATAGGGGCGATCATTACTGCGCCGGTCTCTGTCTGCCACCAGGTGTCGACGATCGGGCACCGACCATCACCCACAACGTTGTAATACCATTCCCAGGCTTCTGGATTAATGGGTTCACCCACAGATCCTAATAAGCGTAATGATTCGCGGCTGTATTTCTTAACTGGCTCATCGCCTAAGCGCATCAGCGCTCGCAGTGCGGTAGGTGCTGTATAGAATGTGTTAATCTTATGTTTGTCGATCACTTGCCAGCAACGGGATGCATCGGGGTAGGTAGGGATACCCTCGAACATGACAGTAGTTGCCCCATTGGCAAGTGGACCATAAACAATATAGGAGTGTCCTGTTACCCAACCGACGTCAGCAGTACACCAATAGATATCACCTTCTCGGTAATCCAGTACATACTTGTGGGTCATTGCGGCACACAGTAAATAACCACCCGTCGTGTGGAGTACGCCTTTGGGTTTTCCGGTGGATCCAGAGGTATAGAGAATAAAAAGAGGGTCTTCTGAATCCATAGATTCAGCCTCGCAGGCCTCTTCCATCGAGCCAACTAAGTCGTGATACCAGACGTCGATCTTGTCATTCCAACTGATATCTCCGCCGGTACGTTCGACAACTAGGCAAGTGTGGACATTAGGGCAGGAGGCAAGCGCTTTGTCT
Organism: Gammaproteobacteria bacterium 45_16_T64; assembly: GCA_002162955.1. Lineage (GTDB taxonomy): Bacteria > Pseudomonadota > Gammaproteobacteria > Pseudomonadales > Ketobacteraceae > 42-54-T18. The sequence goes on along the minus strand of MABD01000018.1, from coordinate 319,377 downwards.
GCGTTGGCTTTTAATGGAATGGCCTTACCACCTCGAACACCTTCATCGGCAGTAATAAGTGTCTGGCAATCAGAATCTAAAATTCGATCTTTTAGTGCATCAGGTGAGAATCCACCGAACACGACTGAGTGCACTGCTCCAATGCGTGCACACGCCAGCATGGCGTAGGTTGCTTCAACGATCATCGGCATATAGATGCAAACGCGATCGCCTTTTTTTACCCCACGTTCACGCAATGCGTTGGCGAGCTTGTTAACTTGAATATGAAGCTCGTTATAAGTGATTGTGGCATCATCTTCTGGGTCATCACCTTCCCATATGATGGCAACCTGCTCACCGCGTTTTTCTAGGTGGCGATCAATGCAGTTAACGGCAATGTTGAGCTTACCACCTGCAAACCAAGATGCCTCACCTTTACTAAAATCAAATTGTTGGGTTTGGCTGAAGGGCTGGTCCCATTGTAATAATTCGTTGGCGCGATCAGCCCAAAAACTGTCTGGATTGGTGATCGATTCCTGATACCAGGCGTCGTACTGCTCTTTGGTTAAATTTGCGCCAGCAGCAAACTCAGGATTAACGGGGTAAACCTTACTCTCACTCATGTAGCTATCCTTTTATCGATCTATTGTCTTTAAAATGAACAGTGCCGTTGAAGGGAACATCGGCGGTAAATTGGAATAGTTTTACCGCTAGTCTACACAAGTTTTTGCTTGGTTATTATGACTTTTTTGACGGGGGATTATCCATAAGGACATGGAGGGTTGGTTGTCGTGATTTACTGTTCATGGGGCTGAGTTTGGGGTAGGCAGTAGGTTAACAAGCAACTGGAGTTGTGCTGTCTAAATTGATACTGACTTTGAAGGAGTGATTAATGTCGAATGAAAAGTGTGATGGAAATTGGGCAAGTAGGCGTTGCCCGTCTTCGGTCTCAAGAGTGCAAAGGCAATAACCGCCTCTAAAGCTCTTATGTAATAGCGTGACGGGTACTGAGGCGGTGTTGGGCGTGGTTGCAGAGTCTTCGGGGGATTCAATACTTAATTGGTCTGGGCGAATGAGTAAATTGGCATTTGTTGCGGAGAAATTATTGGGTAGGAGTACTGTGCCGATTTCAGTTTGAATGGACTTCCTTCCAGATTCTTGGTGCACAATGGTTCCCTGAATGAGAACACCTTGGCCGATAAACTCTGCAGAGAAGGAGCTATTTGGTTGGTGGTACAGTTCATTGGCGGTCCCCCATTGAACTAACTTACCGGCATTTAATAGGGCAATTTTATCGGCGGTAGCAAACGCTTCTTGCTGGTCGTGGGTCACCAAAATTGCGGTCATCTTTTCTGATTTTATAAGCTGGCGAATATCATGGGCTAGGTGCTCTCTAAGTTCTACATCCAAGTTAGAGAAGGGTTCGTCCATTAAGAGAATGTCAGGCTTGGGTGCCAGTGCTCGTGCCAATGCGATGCGCTGTTGTTGCCCCCCAGAGAGCTGATGTGGGTAGCGTGTTTTGGTGTCCGATAGATCAGTGAGTGTGAGTAGTTGGTCTACTCTGTCTTGCCGCTCAGTTTTCTTTAGATGTGATAGCCCAAACGCGATATTCTGTGCGACGGTTAGGTGGGGGAATAGGGCATAATCTTGGAATACCATGCCGACTCGACGCTTTTCTGGCGGGATGGCTCGTGCGACATTCGATACTTCTTTATTACGCAGGAAAATTTTCCCTGCAGCGAGCTTTTCGAATCCAGCAATTGTGCGCAATAGCGTGGTTTTTCCGCATCCAGAAGGCCCTAGCAAACACCCTATTTCGCCTTCGGCTAAATCTACATTAATGTTCTCCACAATAGTTTTTGAGGCATAACGAACAGCGACATCCTGTAGCGATAGGTGCGTACTCATGACGAAGATCCAGCATTAGGTCGGTTAATGGAGCGACTAAGTAAAATGACAGGAATAAGGCCTGTCAGAACAATTGTAATTGCTGCCGGGGCTGCGCTAGCCAATTGTTCGTCGCTGGCGAGTTCGTAGGCTCGAACCGCGAGAGTGTTAAAATTAAAGGGACGTAAAATAAGGGTGGCAGGCAGCTCTTTGAGTACATCAACAAAGACCAGTAATACTGCGGTAAATAGGCTAGGGCGAATAATCGGTAGGTGTATTTTTCGTAATACCTGAAATGGTGAGAACCCTAAAGAACGAGCGGAATCATCCATTGATGGTTTAATGGTTTGTAACCCCGATTCGACACTGCCTAAGGCAACGGCAAGGAAGCGAACTAGGTATGCAAACAAAAGGATGAACAGCGAACCGGAAAAAATGAGTCCGGTACTATGGTCGAACATATCGGTTGCCCACTGATCTATCCTGTTATCTATCCAGGCAAGAGGGATAACGATGCCAACGGCGATGACTGTGCCGGGCACAGCATAACCTAACGTTGCGACACGAACGCCTGTTTTCACTGCTCGTGTTGGCATTAAGCGTTGGCCGTAACCGAGAATGATCGCCAATGTTAAGGCTAACAACGCGGCGGAAAATGCCAAACTCAGGCTATTCCAAACAAGAGAAAAAAACGAAGCGTCCATGGTCTCTCCCATTGCCCATTGTGTCAGTAGGCCAAAGGGGATTAAAAAACCCAATATGATCGGCGTGGTACATAATATTGATGCTATAACGCCCGATAACTTGGATAATGGCTGTCGTTGATGGGATGAGTCTCCAGTGCTTTGCTGGTGGTACTGAGCTTGTCTACGAGAATAACGTTCAACGAGAATAAGTAGTAGAACAAACCCTAATAGCATTGCCGCCAATTGTGCGGCTGCTCCTTGGTCACCGAGGCCAAACCAGGTTCGAAAAATGCCTGTAGTGAAGGTTGATATGCCAAAATATTGAACGGTCCCGTAATCGGCTAGGGTCTCCATTAGGGCCAGCGAGGTACCTGCTACTATTGCGGGGCGCGCCATAGGTAATGCAACACGAAAGAAACGCTTCCATGGCCCTGCACCTAGAGAGCGGGCAGCATCCATGGTAACCACCGATTGCTCTAAAAAACTGGCCCTGGCCAATAGGTACACATAGGGATAGAGCACAAATGATAGCATACAGATAGCGCCGATTAATGAGCGGACCTCCGGAAACCAATAGTCCCCATACTGCCAGTTAAATCCTTCTCTAAGTGCGGTCTGTAACGGTCCTGCGAAATCCAGCAGCCCAGTATAGGTGTAGGCAATAATGTAAGCTGGCATGGCCAACGGTAATAGTAGTGCCCATTCCACAATGCGCCTTCCAGGAAATTGATACATCGCTGTTAGCCATGCGCTGGTAATTCCCATGGTGAGTGTGCCGACAGCTACACCTATCAATAACAGTAGACTGTTGATCACGTAGTCACTCAGAACTGTGCTGGCTAGGTGGTGCCACACATCGCTCGCCGGTTCAAAGATAAAGCTGGCGATGGTGAGTACGGGTAGTGCCAGTATGCTGGTGGTGGTGAGCAAGAACAGAACAAATAGATGGGAGCGGGTGATTCTTGGGCGGAGGCGTGCAGAAGAAAGCGTTGTGGTAGGTGACAAAGGTTGTGTTAAGTCTGAGTTAGATGACGCCATAATATGTGTGACTAAATAAGCTCTTCCGCAAGATGCCATTGAGATGGCGAGGTGGAAAATAAGGTGCTTATTATGCCTGAAGGCGTGAGATCTTGCCGCTCTTTCCGATAAGAAACTTGTGGCTGACCGGTATGAAAAGCACCTTGTCATCCACAAGCTTCATTTTTATCGCCGTTTAGCGATTAACGCTTACTTCCAGCCAGCGCGGTCCATGACCATAACTGCTTTGCTGTTTAGGTCACCTAGACGGGATAAGTTTAGGTTGTCGGCTTTGAACGAGCCCCATTGTGCAAGCACGTTGCTAGGTTTAACACCTTCGCGTACAGGGTACTCGTAGTTCACCTGAGCATACCAAGACTGAGCATCATTACTGGCTAAAAACTCAATTAGCTTGATTGCATTGTCCTTGTTCTTGGCGTGGGCTGTCACGCCAGCACCACTGATATTTACGTGAGTACCCCGGCCTTTCTGATTTGGCCAAAATACCGCAAGCTTTTCTGCTGCCGTTTTTTGTGCGGCATCACCGCCCGCGAGCATTTTTCCGAAGTAGTAAGTATTGGCAACCGCAATAACGCATTGTCCTGCTGCGGCCGCTTTGATCTGGTCTCTATCACCGCCTTTTGGTGGCCGGGCCATGTTGCCGACTAGTCCATTCGCCCAAGTCTCGGTATCTGCTTCACCATCAACAGCGATCATGGATGCGACGAGAGACTGGTTGTAGATATTACTCGAGGAGCGGATACAGATTTTTCCTTTAAACTCCGGTGTCGCAAGCGCTTCGTAGGTGGATAGCGTCTCTGGGCTCACTTTGTTTTTAACATAAAGAATTGGGCGAGCACGTAAGGATAAACCGTACCAGTATCCTTCAGGATCTCGATAGCTTGCTGGGACCGATGCATTGAGTTCTTTTGATTGAATGGCCTGAAGTACGTTGGCTTCTTCTGCGCGATGAAGGCGGCCAGCGTCGCTAGTTAGAAATACATCAGCCGGTGTGTTCTTTCCTTCGCTTTTTAATCGAGTCAGCAATGCATCAGCTTTACCGGTAACTAAATTAACCTTAACGCCAGTCTTTTCGGTGAATTTATCCAGTAAAGGTTTGATGAGGGCTTCTTTTCTGGCGGAGTACAAATTCACTTCAGGGGCTGCCCACAATGAGGCGGAATTGAGCAAAAGGGCAGAGACAAGTGCGCCCATTACGAGTTTGGCAGGTTTCATAATCAGATCCATGTAAGTCAACGAATAAGGCAGCAGGGCTGCGCTCTTGGTCTAAATGATAATTATTATCACTATGAAGTGCAAGAAATTATCAATTGCTGGAGCTGAATGTATGTCAGTACTCTGCTTCCCAGCGGGAGGCAGAGTGAACAAAAGGGTCATTTAGCGCGTTAAGAGAATAAGCGACTTTTGATTTGAGAGGTGACTACTGTTGCTACGCTATTTAATCGAGTAGGACGTGCTAACAGTTCGCCTGCACAGTTAGGGCATGTGTACTCCATCTTGTCGGCACAGTTCCCGCAAAATGTGCATTCATAGGAGCAAATGTAAGCGGTCTCGTCTTTGCCCGTTGAGGTCTTACATTTCTCGCAAGCTTTCTTCATCTTTAACATATGACTCTCCATGAGGTTTTATTGTGAGTAGCGTTGATATTAGCCTTATGTCATGCTGGCTGATATGACAGGATTCCGATGATGTCGGCCATTCATGGTGTTTTGGAGTCGCTCCTTGTGCAACCAAGGGGTAATTGATAAAAGGCGAGTTATGAAAAGAAAAATTGCGATCTTATGCTTTGAACAATGTCAGATGCTCGATCTCTCGGGGCCGATGGATGTACTGACTGATGGCGCGATACCCGCAGCCAGAGGTTATGATTTGGATGTATTGTCTATTGAGGGTGGTTTGCTACGAAGTAGCAGTGGTTTGATGATTCATACCGAGAAGTGCAAACCCCTAGCCGGTTACGATAGTTTGATGGTAATAGGTGGACAGGGCGTGTTTGCTGCCATTGCCGATTCTAGGCTAGTGGAATATATACAAGCTCAAGCCCCTGAGGTCTCCCGTGTCATTTCCATTTGTACCGGCGCATTTCTGCTTGCGCAAGCAGGTCTGTTGAATGGGCGTGCAGCTACGACCCACTGGGTCTGTACCCGAGAGCTGCAACAGCTATTCCCAAGAGTGAAGGTACTACCAGATGACTTGTATGTTAAATCCGGTAATGTATATACGTCGGCGGGTGTTACTGCCGGTATTGATCTGACCCTGAGTATCGTGGCGGAGGATTTGGGGCATGATATTAGTATGCAAATAGCCAAGAGTCTGGTGGTGTATTACCACCGTCCTGGTGGCCAAAAACAGTTTTCAAGCCCATTAAATGCTCAACTGGAAGCCCGGCCGATGTTTGATAAGACTCGGCTCTATATCGAGGAAAATCTACATAGCAAACTAACGGTGGAGGTGCTGTCATCTGTAGCAAATATGAGTGAGCGTAATTTCTCTCGACAGTTCTCTTCGGGGATGGGGGTAACGCCAGCAAAATATGTCGAAGGTAAGCGAATTGATAGAATCAAATTGTTGCTGGAATCGACCCATTATCAATTGGATAACATCGCGGAGTTGACAGGGTTCGCCAGTGTGGATGTGATGCGGCGCACCTTTGTTCGTCACATGGGGGTGGCTCCTGTGGATTATCGGCTGAAATTTTCTCGTAAGGCTATGTCGAATGGCCAGTAAGCGCGCACTGTTGAATAAGGTATGATGGGACTTTTATCAAAGAGAGCCATGAATTGAATAATGCAGTGAATGATGAAAAGAGAAGTGCAGTGGTAGCAGGTACTAATCATAACGTCTGGAGGGCCTATATTCTTGTCAGTACAGTCCATGGGCTGTCGCTAGGGTCGATATCCATTGTGATAATGGCGAGCCTCTTTTATTGGTTTTCGAGCCCAATGCATCATCAATTGCTGGGGTACTTGTTAGGGGGAGCTTATGTTTTTTTTCTGCTAAGCAGTATAAATAGTGCTTACCGACGTTACCGTAGAGAAGCGCCAAGACTTGACGTCGCGGATGATCGCATAATATTGCATGCCGGGGATGTGGGTCATCAGGTGTTACTGGAGGACATTAAGAAAATTAAGATCAGCAAGATGTTTTTCATTTTTCGAGCGGTTGCTCTAACCACAACGAAAGGAAATAAACGTGTTATCGTGGGGTTAGACAATATCGAGGCGGTTGAAACAGTGTTAACGAATAAGCTCGCTTGATCTGGTTGGTCGCTTATTCGATTTCTATGCCTGCAAAGTTAATGATTTTGGCCCTGCTTGGTTCGACTAGTTTTTCTCTGAAAAAATCCGGTATGGCCATCTTTTGATGGTCAATTGGTGTGACCATGACATAGGTGATTTCAGATGTGGCGATGGCCCGCTGTGAATAATATTCGGTAAAATGTAATGCGAATGAATAGGAGGTGTTGCCGATACGTAGGGGCTCAATGCTAATGGAAATAACGTCATCAAATTTAGCGGGGGATTGCCAATCGGTGGTGAGACGTACGACTTGGCCGTCGATACCTTGCGCCAATAGCGATTCATAGCCGCCAAAGGTATCGCGAAAATATTCGGTAACCACAACATCAACGTAGTCTCCGTAGCGGGCATTAAAGACAACCTGCTGAGCGTCGCATTCGGCATACCTTACGCGGATTAGTACGCGGTAAGCAGAAGAGTTTTCGATTGGCATGATCATTCCTTATTGGTTGTATAGGCTTGTGATATGTTGTGCAACAAATGCCGGATCTTCCATTGGGAAAAAATGCGTTCTATCGGCGCAATAAATATCTTTGGCGTTGGGGAATTGTTTTGCCAGCTCAGTCCAGGTTGGGCTGGGCCTAAAATCAAACATCGCATCGTCAGCGGTACGTTCTTTAGCGCGAATAATCGTTGTAGGAACCTGAATGCGAGATAGCTTGCTGTAGATGGTTTCGGCGCCAATGGTTCCGTAAATGGCAGCTTCACATGCCGGAGGGCAGGCCAGCTGGTATCCGTCATGGCTATCTGAGAGGCTTAATCCAAATTGGCAATAGTCGTTAAATACTTCTGGTGCCCAAGTGCTATAAGGTACCTTGCCACCAAGTTGTTTGTGCAGTTCTTCCACCGAGCTCCATTGATTACGCCGTTTGGCGACGGGGTTATTGGTCTGTGCCCCTTTTTGCCAATGCTTTATATAATCCGGATTGCCGATGACGGGGTCTAATAATAGCGCACGCTTAAAACGCTCGGGTATGTTGGCGCAAGCTAGTGTGAGTAAATGTCCACCAAATGAGTGCCCAACGCCGGTAATATTATTAATGCCAAGCGTGTTTAGTAGTGCTTCTAAGTGGCTCGAGAAATCCAGCCAACTATAAGGTGGGTCGATGCTATCGCTCTGCCCATGGCACAACGCATCAACAGCATAAATGGGGGCGTTGGGGAGTTGATGAATGACTTGGTCCCAGCAGCGAGCGTGAAACCCGGTGGCGTGGAGTAATAGAATGGGGTCGCCTTCCCCAGGCCATTCATAGACATTCATATTTTTATTGTTGATGAGGAATGAGTGGCTAATTGGCGTTCTATTATTCATCGTGTTTTCCTACGTTTTTTCTAGCGACGAAATTTACCTTAGCACAGGAATTTTTACTTCAGGGTAGCCGGAAGTGACAATACACTCGTGATAGATGACAATTCTACGATGGGCGGGGTAGGCAAGTCAGGCTGGTTGACTTGCACTTGCCGGGTAATCCATTGGGGGTAAATACGATAGAGCAGGCGTGTATTTATGGTAATAGGTTGAGCTGAATGGGGTATTGAAAAGCGTTCTTCCCTAGAGCCATTGGCGGGAATGCGGGTGTCGCTAAGTAGCTGGCTGTAGCGCCAGAAGCGTAAACCAACGGGTTGCCCCATAGTATCCCCCATGACTTTCATAAATAGCCGGGTATCAGTGGGTAAGTTGCCTTCGTCATCAGCGACACCTGAGCTGAAAACGATATTGCCATCCACATCTCTCATGATGACTTCTAGCCAGAATTGGCGGAAGTCCGCTACGCCAGTGGGCAGGGAGTGGCCCGCACCCACATTTTTTACGGAAACGATAAGCGCTGATGAGTCATCTCGTTGGACCCCAACATGTTGCTCCAGTGTGGCAGCTGAACGTAATAGCTGAATGCTCATGGCCTCTTGTTGCTTATTACGTAGACCAACAAGGTGGTGGTTAGCGCCGGTAAATTGATGGGTGGCAACATTCTGCTTGGCGGTGCCCCGTTGAGTCGAGAGGCCTGGAATGTTATTTCCTATCTGTGCGATATCGCCATGCATATGGCAGTCGATACAGGTTTTATGTTGTGCTGGGTCACTGGGGTTGTTGTATGAGGAGCTTTCCCATTCGCCAAATGTATCAACGATCATTGCACCAGTCCCAGGGGCAAATTCGTTATGACAGCTCTTGCAAAGTGTAGGGTCGTCATAAAATGGCTTTATATAGGAAGCCTTGTGAGCGCCTGGTTTGCTATTGATCTGTCGACTGGCAAACCATTGTAGAAGTGTCGAATCGGTTTCCTTTTCGCCAACATAGTGATCGCGATCGGATAAATTCACGGTGAATGCGGCGTTCCCACCGGCATCTTCCAGGGACATAATGCGGTGGCAGAATAGGCAGCCTGTACCTTCATCGAGATCGGGTTGTTTATTGGCGAGGGCCGTTTTTAGTGTGGCGCCATTCTTTTCAAACATATGGCCATTGTTGGATATAGGTGTATTGCTCAGAACATTGTTCGGCATGTGACAGCCTAGGCACCAATCCTTAAAACTCTCCCCTTCTTCTTTACCGGCAATCTCAAGTAATGTCATAAAGTAAGGGTTGGATTCTCCCATTAGGCGGTGATTGGAATCGGCCCATTGATCAAAAATGGGTTGATGACATTCAGCGCACTGAGCTGAGTTGGTGAATTCTTTGGGATGTATCGGCGTTTTTTCATCTGTTCGTAGCCAGGTGGCGACAAAGGGAAGGTTGTGGGGCAAGGTGACAAAATGATGTAAATCCATCATGTCGTCCATTATCTCATCCGGGGCTTGTTGGGGGCTAATCAATACCGCGCCATCTCTATCGTCTTCGCCCATACCGCCTTGGGTTTTCTGGATAATATTGAGGTAATCTGTAATAAAGTCACCACTGATCATATTGTCCAAATCGGTGTGGCCAACGCGGGCATCTTTTTTCTTGTCTTGCCCGTAAGCCTCTAGCAAATATTGATTGGTGAAATTAAATCCGTCCAAGTGGCAGCTGTTACAGCTCATCCAAAAATCACCTGCGATAGGGTGCGCTGGATTTAGGTCGGTGTTTGCGGAGTGAAACAGGGCCCGGCCTCGATCGATGCTGTCTATGTGGGGGACCGACAGTGCGTTAGTCGGCGTTAATAAATGTTGAGTCGTATCGTGTAAGCGCAGGCGATCAAAGGCATTGTCCCCCCCCCTATCAAAGGTAGTGAGAGTATGTGATATGGCTTGTTGTACCCAAAGCGTATTGCCATGAATCAACAAACCTCTCGGGTTTTGCTCTGGCGTATGACGGTAGATTTGAGAGGCCTTGGCACCGCCGCTGTGTTTTTTGCGACGGTGGCGTTTCTTATTGCTTTTTCCGCTGCGCGAGCGATCAAATACGATAATATCGTCGGAACCTGATAGGCTAATGTAGACTTTTTTCCCAGAGGCTGAGAATTCAGCATCGGCGGGGTTGGACACAATACGTGTTCTGTTTTTGCTGACAATATTAATCGTTTTGAACAGTTCTTTACGATGGTCAATGCGTTCCTTCTCATGACCTGGGGTGAGCTCGATAACGGATACCGCTGGGAATACCGTGGATTGAAATTGAAACTTATGGTCAAAATTCCACAATACATGTGGCAGCCAGGCTTCTTTGCCGTTGGGGCTGATGGCAATGTCATCCAATAGTCTTGGTAAGCCTTGTGAAACGGTTTCATCGGTATGCTGTATTTCCGCAAGTGAAATGACGGTTGTGGGTTTCTCAGGTAGTGATGAAACATCATAAATCGAGAGTTGCCCAGTCATACTGTGAGTGACAAAAAGCCGGTCATCCAGCAATGCAAGTCCGCGTGGCGTATCTAGGGTTGAGATCGAGTGGATGATCTCCCCATCTTGAATTGCCAATAACTGATGATCTTCAAAAATGCTGACCCAGTAACGATCATGACTGGCTTGGTAGACAACTCCAAAGGGTCGCTGCCCCGTAGGGATGCGTTGTTTTATTGACCAGCTTTTTAAGTCTACCCAGATGGTTTCATTATTGAGGTAATCGGTTGCCATTAACTCCTGTTGTTGGTGATTAATGGCGATGCGCCTAATATCTTTGCCCAGGCTGAGTTGTTGGGGGGGGAGCTGAGAATGCTCAGGTGCGGCGGCGCGCTGGCTAATGCTGCCATGCCATAGATTAGCGGAGTAAATGGTGTGGCGATCTTGAGACCACTGCAAGCTGCTACTACTGACTGCTGGGCTATCTATCGTTTGTGTTTGACCATTAACACTGAATAAAACACACAATACACATAGAAAAGGCCGCAATAGATTCATCTAGAAGGGTGTTCCTGGGTCAAATTGGCGCTAGCGAATCAATGGCGAAAGCGCAGTACAGAGTATCGCCATGCGTGAATGAGCATCGTTGGGCCCATTATCAGGCCACTGATTAAGTGCGCGTCACTTGTCAGGCTTGCGGGCAGATTGCCGGTATCTCCCAAAAAAGTCAAAACTAGCCCAGAGATAAAACATCCACCCAGGATAAAATCGAGAGCCCGTCCGGTTTGTCGTAATCGTGGTTTCTGGCTCTTGAGCATGAGTTGGCGATGGCTGAGCCAGAACACGCCGGTGGTTAGGGGGAGAATCAAAATACCCACAATGATATGTATTATTAATGACCAGCGCGCAATCATCCATTCCACAGGTAGCACGTCCCACAGCAGCAATCCGCTGAAAAATAGTGCAATAGCGGTCCATTCTGCGGCTCTATTCTTAAAGGCAAGTCGAGTAAAATAGCTGTCCCAGGACTTTTTGATCGAGAGTAGGCTAGATCGATGTAATTGTGGCGATGACATGAAAACCTTGGCAACCGTATCACGGACGAATTAGAGGTAAATTATACCGCTAAATGCGGAATATAATGAGAGTGATTCTTGTTATAAATTGTAGTAAGGCCCGCTACATCACCCATTGTAGGGGGGCCTAACCTCAAAAATGATCGAATTATCAGTAAGTGTTTGAAAAATAGTCAAATACAACCTTGGTGATGATCACAAGATTATTCCTTCTCTTGTGGTAATATCGAGCTCTTGAAAATCAGTCAAGCGATAGCATATCTATATAACTATGATTCGATACCATCGGAGGTAATAAGTGAAAAGGATGATGACCCGTCTAAATAGGACTTTATGTGTCAGTGTGACAGCAATAGTGGCATTGATTGCCGCATCGACAGCTGTGGCAGCCCCGCGTTATATCGACGCCAAACCCCTGGCCTCAGTAATAAACACCTCGATTGGTTCGGTAAAACAATCAACTCAGACTCGTTTGCCCATTATTACCTGGGGAGCCGAGTTTGCCACCATTCATGCCAATGGTGGAGCGTTGAAGACCGCACCAAATAGTCTGTTTGGTAAAGCTGGGCTCGATTTTCAATTAGTGCGTGAAGATAACTTTGTTAAGCAGGTTGAATCTTATATGCGTGGTGATTCACCTTACCTGCGATGTACGTTGGGTATGTGCGCTCAAGCCTTAGAAGTGCTGTCAAAAGACCCGCGTACAAAGCCAGTTATTATTTCTCAGCTGACGTGGTCAGCGGGTGGTGATGCACTTGTGGTGAAGCCAGGTATTAATAGTGCGCGTGACCTCAAGGGTAAAACTGTTGCGTTGCAAGCCTATGGACCTCATGTGGATTACCTTACCAAGATCCTGAGTGATTCTGGGTTGAGCATGCAGGATATTAAAGTGAAGTGGTTGCCTGATTTGACGGGCACCGATAATACTCCGATGACAGCACTGTATGAGTCAAATATCGATGCTGCATTGATGATTATTCCCGATGCATTGGCGTTAACCTCCAATGGTACGATAGGCACTGGTGCCGAAGATTCGATTAAGGGTGCAAAAATTATGCTCTCTACTAAAACGGCAAACCGTATTATCGCGGATATTTATGCGGTGAGATCGGATTACTTTCAGAGTAATCGCGCTGAGGTAGAGAAGCTTGTGCATGCGCTATTTAAAGCACAAGAGCAGGTGCAAGGTATTATGAAATCCAGTGGAAAGCCTCGGAAATCGCTGTTAAAAGCGGCAGGTAAATTCTTGTTGGATTCTGAAACAGCCATTGCTGATAGCGAAGGGTTGTATGCCGATATGGAGTTTGCAGGTTACCCTGAAAACGTCAAATTCTTTACGAATCCTAATTACCCAAGAAATATGGCGCGATTGAGCCAAGATATTCAACAGCAATTTAAGTCTTTAGGTTTGCTCAATGGAGTCATTGCGTTGGAACATGCCAATTGGGATTACGGAAGACTACAGGCTGGATTGTTAAACACAAAGGCCAGTACAGCCTCTCGCTTCGACAGTGCGAAAGTCAGTGCGGTGGTTGCACGTAAGCAGCAACAGGGAACCTTAGATGATGGCACGCTATTTACCTTTGAGGTTTTCTTTCAGCCCAATCAAAATAGTTTCTCAACGGATCTTTATGCGGACTCTTTTAACAATGTAATTAATCTGGCTAGTACTTACGGCGGAGCATTGATTACCATTGAAGGGCACAGCGATCCTATGGGGTATTTAAAGAAAAAGAAAAATGGAGAAAGCGGTGTTGTGCTTAAGCGAATTAAGCAGTCAGCGAAAAATCTGAGCCTTACGCGTGCTAACGCGGTTCGAAGCAAACTCATAGAGTATGGCGATAGTGTCAAGGTGAAATTAGATGCCGGTCAGTTTGCGGTAGTGGGTCAAGGGATCAGTCAGCCGAATACTGGCATCTGTGGTAGCGATCCTTGTGCACCAAAAACTGAACAAGAGTGGCGCAGCAATATGCGTGTTGTGTTTCGTATCATCCAAGTAGAGGCTGAATCCTCTGTGTTTTCACCGTTATAAAAGGATTTAACTACTGGAGTGTTATGATGAAAAAAATATCGATATTACTGTCCGTAGCAGCAATGCTAGGGGCCAGTGGGTGTAAAGACAATAGTAATTCGACCGACTCACAAAGCGTGTCTCGGTCGCTTCCTACAACGCAAGAGGCCATGCCGGTAATACCTGCGGCACCTGCTAAGTTGGTGGATTATACGTGGCCTGACGTGAGTGAGTCAGAGCCAATAGAATTAGCTGATGATGCTTTGGCGGTGAACTACTACGTTATTCTTGATGGTTCAGGCAGTATGGAGAGCCGAAAATGTGCCGGTAACAGCACTAAGATGGAAGTGGCAAAGCAGGCGCTGGCGGCATTCTCAGGTGCAATACCAGCAACCGCAAATCTTGGTATGTTGGCATTTGACCAGCGTGGAATTAATGAACGCTTACCATTGGGCCAACAAAATCGGCCGGCGTTTATTGATGAGGTTAATCGTGTTACTGCAACATCCAGTACGCCGCTAAAAACCGCATTGAATAAAGCGTTTAAAAAATTGACCGAGCAGGGCAAAAAACAGCTAGGTTACGGCGAATATCACTTGGTGGTTGTCACGGACGGCGACGCGTCAGTAGGTGAGAATCCCACGCATATGGTGGATGAAATCTATCAAGACTCGCCAGTAATATTACATACCATTGGATTTTGCATTGATCAGCGTCATTCGCTTAATCAGCCGGGCAAAACCTATTACAAGTCTGCAGATAATCCCGAGGCACTCAAAGCGGGGCTGGAAAACGTACTGGCTGAGCTGGATGCATTTGGTATTAACGAGTTTAACTAAACAAGGAATGTTGGGTGAATACACACGTTAAAATTGTCTTATTGCTGATCTTTGTAGGTGCCATTGGCTTGGTCGCCTATAAAACGGTGTTGGTTGAGAAAGTTGACCTGACTCAACTGAGTACATCGGACGCCAAAGATATTAAAGGGAAAATTCGTATTGGCGTCGATAATTGGGTGGGATATTTACCCCTATGTTCCGGTGAAATGAAAAAACGAATGCGTCAGTCTGGATATTTATTGGACTGTATCGATGACCAGGCTGACTACGCGGGGCGAATGAAGCAACTGCAAAAGCGAAAAATCGATTTTGCAGTGGCAACGGTTGATTCCTATCTATTGAATGGCGATAAAGTGAATTACCCGGGTGCAATTGTCGCAGTTATTGATGAATCCAAAGGCGGAGATGCTCTGGTTGCTTGGAAAGACAGTGCGACGACCATTGATAACTTTAAAGCCAATAATCTACTGAAAGTAGGATTTACCGCTAATTCGCCCAGCGAACACCTTTTGAAAGCGATTGCTTCACACTTTGATGTTGCTCACTTTAGCGATAAAAAAGGAGCTTGGCGGATCGAAACTGATGGCTCAACGGATGCACTGGCGCAATTACTTGATAAAAAAGTTGATGCTGCAGTGCTATGGGAGCCGGACGTTTCTAAGGCGCTTACTAACCCTAATATTCAAAAAGTGTTGGGTACTGAAGATACCCATAATCTTGTGGTGGATATTTTGCTGGTGAACCGAGATTACTATCAAGAGAACAAGAGTGTTGTATCGGATTTATTGTATAACTATTTCCGAACTCTTAAGTCTTATAAGCAAGACCCAGATGCTTTGGTGAGTTTGTTGGCGCAGCGAGATTCTATTAGCAAAGACGCGGCAAAGAAGGTGTTGAAAGGTGTTCATTGGGCGACGCTTAGTGAAAATGCGCTAGCGTGGTTTGGTGTGAAAATGGACGGCATTGATACACAGGAAGGGTTAGTGGAGTCAATTGATGCGACCTTGGATATCTTGTTGGAAGCTGGCGATTTTTCTGCATCACCGTTACCTGATAATAACCCTTACCGTTTGACCCAGCGAGAGGTTGTTGAGAGTTTATTTCGCACGGGTAGCTCTCAAGGGTTCGGGAAGACTACCGACCAACCCCTTGCAAACTCTTTAACTAAGAGTTTTCCAAAACTGTCGGAAGATGCATGGTTGCAAACGCGAGAGGTTGGCACGTTACGAAATCGATTGCTTAATTTTCAGAGTGGTACATCTGTGCTGGACGATGATAGTCGAGTAGAGCTCGATAAAGCAGCAAAGCAAATGTCCCACTATCCGAACTTTAGGCTTGTGGTGGGTGGTCATACAGGGTTGCGGGGTGATGCTGATGCAAATAAAGCACTGTCTCAATCTCGAGCGGTGTCTGTTGCAGAATATTTTGTCGCAACGTATGGCATTGATAAGCATCGGCTTCGAGCGGTAGGTTACGGAGCAGAAAGACCATTGCCGAAGATGCCCGGTGAAAGCAGTCGATCGCTTAATTACCGGCTACCACGTGTGGAACTATCCTTAGTTGCAGAAGAACTGTAGAGCCTGGTTATAGTGGTGGTTTTTTCGTTTTACTCATTTACTGACACATAAGATTATTACCTAATGGATGCAGGAAAAAAACGACAAGCGTCATATTCAGAATCCGCGATTCATCAAGCGGTACGGCGCGATAGTATTCAGCATCCGTTGGTGCTTTATCCCAGTGCAGTTGGTGTTCTTGGCGGGTTAGCCGTCGGGATACTGGGGGCGAGTGTTCCTTTGCTTGCGATTGCTGGTGTCGGAGCGACGGTGGGTTTGGGTACGTTAGCGACAAACTATTTTTTTCGTAAGGATTTTTTTAGGAATGTCTATATTCGAAAGATTCATGCGGAAATAGTGAGAGAGCGAGAGCGCCGCTTAGAACGACTGAAGCAGGGGTTGAATGAGGTTGAGTCGGAGCGAGGATTGTCGCAGCTTGGCCGTTTAGAAGAAAAATTCGCACTGCTCCAGAAAGTACTGGGTAATAAATTGCAGCAGGGTGAGTTGACCTATGAGCGTTACCTTTGCATCTCAGAGCAGGTGTATCTTTCGGCGTTGGACAATCTACAGTCCATCGTAGATCGGCTTGAAAGTGTCAAAGCGATTGATGAAGAGTTCTTGGAATCTAGGTTGTCGGAACTGGATGAAAGAGATCAAAAATTTGCTGTTGAGATAGCATCCCTAAAAGAGCGCCTGTCACTTTTTCAGCAGCAGATAGAAGAGACCGACGATTTGCTGGGCCTTAATGAAGGTGCAATGACAAAAATTGACAGCACGACAATGGCGTTATCGAAAATCACAACAAGCAAAGGTCACGCGACAGTGGATATGGAAACCGCAATGCGTGAACTGGAGAAAATGGCGAGTAGAGCGCAAGACTACTCTGTCTAAATGAAATCGAATATTGAGAAATGTAACAAAAGGAAAAGTAATATGAGCTTACAAACAATTGAAGTTGAGAGCGTTAAAAAGGAAATTCTTCTCGGTGGCGAAGAGAAGCAAGTTGACCCTGAACTATTAAAGCAAGCTGAAAGTATCAGTAAGAATTTACTTGCGGTCAACATGAAGGATCCTGAATCGCAAAGTGCCATTCGAACCTCTATTGAAGGTATGTGTAGCAAGCTTCAGATGGAAGCGGGTAAGCAAAGCGCGATGCTCAAGGCTCCAATCGCGACGTTGTCGAAAAAGGGAGAAGACGGTGGCCCCGTTGCAAAATCGTTGGTTGACCTGAAGATACAAGTAGAAGAGCTAGACCCTGGAAAATTTGACTTCGAAGCGGGATGGCTTACACGTACTCTAGGCTTCTTGCCTTTTATCGGTACACCATTAAAAGCCTATTTTACCCAATATGAAAGTGCGTCTACAGTAATCGACGCTATTATACGCTCTTTGGAGGATGGTGGTGAGCAACTTAAGCGTGACAATATCACGCTGCAGAACGATCAGAATGACATGCGATCGATGACCCTTAAGCTGCAAGAAGGTATCAAATTAGGGCAGTTGATTGATAAGAGTTTGAGCGAGAAGCTTGAAACGGAATTAACTAAAGATGATCCGTTATACAAATTTGTTGCTGATGAATTATTATTTCCATTACGTCAGCGCATTCAAGATTTACAGCAATTGCTTGCAGTGAATCAACAGGGTATTTTGACGGTTGAGATTGTCATCCGGAATAATAAGGAATTGATTCGAGGTGTGAATCGAGCTGCATCCGTTACTGTACAGGCTTTACAGGTGGCTGTAACATTATCGTTGGCATTAGCAAATCAAAAAATAGTGCTTGAAAAAATCAACGCGGTAAATGAAACCACCAATAGTCTTATTGCCAGCACGGCTGAAAAACTTAAGACTCAAGGTGCTGATATTCATAAGCAGGCCAGTGAGACGATGTTGGATATGGACGTACTCAAACAAGCCTTTGCAGATATCAATTCAGCCATGGATGATATCTCCGAGTTCCGTCAACAAGCATTGCCAACAATGGCACAAAACATCATTGAACTTGATAGCTTGACGGAAGCCGCCGAGAAGAAGGTTCAAGATATCGAAAAAGCCAAAGAAGTGGCTTCTTCCTTAGAAATCGAAATATTATAAGCGCAATGGGGTAAGCTTGTGTCCAGTACTGATCTAACAGATTTATCCCTTTTTGAACCCATTAAGCGCGGCCAATACCAGCAGGTATTGGCCGCTGCTGATAAGATTAGTCAGCTTTATCGGCAAGGCAAAGCGGGCGGCGATGTATCGGCGCTAGCCCTGGAAGCTGAGTCCTATGCCAAGCATATTCTTGCGAACAAGGCATTGCTGTTGGGAGCGCTTCCTGACTATCTACAGAGTAACTCTGAATATTTTGTTCGTAGCTTTGTTAAGTCCATATACCTCTGGCTACAACTACCTTATTCCTCTGGGAGGTCGCATTATGACTCTCTCGGATGTGAAACCCATAAACTGTATGCTGTCGACCTGGTCTTAGAGGAATGCGAATGGCCGCTGGTTGATCAAGTCTTAGAAGGCATGGGTATTCCTGAGCGAATGATTCGTGATGTACGGGGAGAGGTCGCTGCACAAACAAGCAATTGCCAAATCAAACGGCTTATCGCTGGTTACCTTAGTGAGCGCCTGCAATCAACGTCCGATCATTTGGGGCTGTTTCAGCAAATGTACGGTGATATTGATATACCGCCGAATTTGGTGGATGTGATAATCACGGATGCTCAGCTCTTTTTCTGTGTACCTTATGATAACGATGGACTCATCGATGCAGCAAAGTATCGATGGCTGCCCCAGCATAATGAGAACTTTAGTCGTTTCCTGCAGGGGTTAGCATTAGAAAGTGCAACGGAGCGAGTGTATTTTCCATCGGTTGGCGTATTTAATAGAAAGGCCCTAGATGTAACGCTAATAGAGGAACTCACCGTTTATATACAACAGCAAGGTGAGATGTATCGCAATGTATCCCAGCATATTGTGATTGAGACATTGGGCTCTATGTTGTTACTGATGGCGTCACAAGAAATTGAGAAGTTTCTTATTCATGATGCATGGGGGCATGCGTGGCAAGAAACCTTGTGTGATTTTGAGTGGCTATATATCAAAATGGGAAAGTTTCGTCAGCCGTTGTCGATCTTGAAACCCTCTATTTATAGCGAAGCCCCCAATGACTGCCTTGGGGCGGCGATAAGCCGTGATTCAAATGATGGCCTAGCGATTGATTATACCGCAATGGATCAGTGGATTCGGCGGGATATTCGTGGTCGTGTAACTGTCGCGTTAAATGCCTGTGTTGCCGAGCTGACGGCAGATATGGCTGAATATAAATTTGCACCAATTGCAGAAAGTAATGGGCTTGAATTTCCCTCGTCATCGGTATTGGCAAGTCATATCGTGCGCCTGGATCTAACCTTTAGTGATGCGGCAAAGCATATTGATAGTCTTGCAAGCCCTTATCTGTCGTTAGCGAAGGGAACCGTACAGTATATGTCGCTAGTGAATGAGTTATTGCAGTGTGGATATTCGGATAGTGAATCTCATCGGGTATTGGAAGCAATTGTTCAACATATAGCTGTGCACTACCGTCAACTGCTGTCGACGGAGAATAGCGAAACGTCTGCTTTACACAGTGATAATACGCATGACGTGCTAAGTCTATATGAGATGATGCAAATCAACTTGTGTTCGATCTTCTGTTCATTACATCACTATAAACGCTTTGGTGAGGATGTTGGCAGGACTGAAAATGTTAGCGAGGAGGGGGCAGAGGAGAGTGTAGACGTGAGTGATAGGACATGTCATTTCCCTGAGCAATCGTTGGATTTTGTGACACTCGCAATCGCATGTTTTTTTGAGGAGGATCGCCAAAAGAATATTTGGCATGTAGATGAAATACTAGAATCGCCCTTGCGTGAAATGATCCATCAGTTTGGCGTGCAATGGCGGTTGCTAAAAACCTAAGGTGACCGTGTACTTGGTCACCTTAGGTTTTTAAGTTTTAGTCGGGTTACTTACCTCGGCTAACGCTTACTTGATTTGCCATTGTTGCCGCATACCCTGCACCAATAACCGACATTACACCATCCTTATCCGAATCGGTTGTGTTGTTTTTTTCAAGCTTATTCTCTCCAGTATCTACGTTCCATTCGGCTAGCTGTGCGCCGCCATTGATCACTGTCTTGAACCAAGAAACGTATCGAGAGGTTAGATGCTTTAAAGACAGTTCAGGAGTGTTTTCACTGTCTTTGTTTGCCAAGTGAAGGATAACTTCTCGTAGTCCACCGGAAATAGCGGCTGCTGTGTAAGGCGTGTGAATCGTTGCCTTTCCTGGCTGGTCAGCCCAAGTGCCTATGCTATTGTCGAATTGATACTTTTCGACAGAGATAAATAAGGCTTTAGCTGCGGCTAGATAACCGTCGTTGCCGGTGGCAAGGCCAGCAGCAATTAATCCTCTAATGGTTGCAAACTGAGTGGATAGAGACGTGCTTCCACTTGCTTTTTTACCAAGGCTAACGTTATCGGCAACAAGCCCGTTTTCGGTGAGCGCCTTGGTGCTTAGGAAATCTGCTTGCTTCGTAATAAGTGCTAACGCACGCTTGCCTTGTGCAGTTTTAAGGTTTACGTCGCCGCCTTCAGCTGACGCGTATCCAACCGGCAATGCATCTTGGGCACGCTGATAGATAGATAACGCAACGATAGAATAAGCAGCGTCAAAGGTAGTAACCGATGTTGATTGTTTGCCGTCCTTTACGCTGTCTACGAATGTACCTTCGTGGGCATTAAAGTGAAGCGTATCAATATTCTTAAATAATGCACTTGAAAGATTAGATGCCAGAGAGAAACCGTCGCTTCCGACAATATCATTTGCAGCGTCAGAATCCGTGTTGGCTTTTGGTGATGCGGCAAAAGGTGCGTTATCAAATACTGCTAGGAATGCGGGGTTCTGTGCGGTATTGCTGATGCGTTGGTCTGTATAGGAGAAATATTCACTGGTTGGCCATAGCAACATCCACGTATCACGTAGTGTTGAACTACTATCGTTGACTGTTAGCTTACCTAGTGCATTCACCCCATTCGCACTGCTTTCTTTTACTGATATGCTATGCGGGAACCAAATGGGCTGCTTCTTAGGGTCGTATTGAGGAGTAAGCTTGGCGCCGAGGGATTTACCGTCGTATGCTAGTTTGTCTTGTAGTAATCGAAGCTTATCTAACGAAATTTCCGTCAGCAACATACCTTGGAAGCCATCAGCAGCAGATACACCTAAACTAAAAGGGCCACTGTCCTGAGTTGACGATTCTGCTTCTACTTCTTCGTCGGTTTTTGTTTCATGCATGCCACCGAGAAAATCCTGAGACCACATAACTTCTTTAAGTAGTATGCCTCCGATAGCCGCAGGGTTAATGGATTTATCGAACGAGCTCTTGTCCCAAGCAACGAGAGAGTAATCGCCAAGGTAGGCGGGAGATAGCGTATTTTGTGTGCTACTTTTTCCTTGTGCATCAATAACGTCGATGCTTTCACCTTTCTTGTTGGCGATGTTGGGCGCGATATCTAGTTTTGGTGTGCCGGATGAATAAGGGATAGATATTGGGTAAATATTGCTCGGCACTTCTGCTTCATCAAAACCGACCGCTGCAACAAAGCCACTAATGCGCTTCTTCAGTGATTCAAAGTTTCCACCACGGCTTGCATTGCTAGGACCGTTAACAAGGTGAGGTCCCATTTGTGACTGGTAGTTTAGAGCATACATTGCCTCTTCTGAATATTCGTATGCCTCTATCCCCGCAGCATAATCAAAAGCTGTTGGTTTATTGACCGCATTTGGGTCAAGGGTATCAAGGTCTAAGCCCAATGCTTCTGCAAGTGGTTCACCCGATAGCTCAAACTCTGTGTAAGCTAAGAAGTTGCTCGCGGGGCTATGAGAAGGATCAACGACGTTGACAGTGGTCTGGGCGTTGGCGATCCCTGTGGCTGCCATAGCTAGACTTAACGCAGATAAAAGAAAAGGGCGCATACTTACTCCATAAATAAAGGCAAAAATGTAAACTTGTTATCGTTGAGCGGAATCTTAATGAAATTGAGAGTAATTATCAATTGCGCTTGTGTAAGTATGAGGCGTTAGCCCTTTTTACTTCTCGTAAGTAGCGGGAGCTCTTGCCTTATACAGGTCAACTTTGTTTTCATTTGAGCTACGATCGGGTATTCTAGGGCTCGGTTAGTCAAGGGATGTTTGATCGGTTTTATAATTTTTTCCTTATTGGCGATCGGACTGCCATGGCTTGCTTTCTTGTTGTATTGGAAGCAGAGAGAGGGAGTAATTTCAATGAAAAACAGCACCGACGGTTGGTTAAATCTACCAAGCTTATCTTTACCCTTACGCACATTATTTACCGGTTATCTACTTGTGACGGGCCTTGGCCTGATGATGGCTGGTGTGCAAATCCTATTGACTCATGGTATGGCCGATGGAAAATTGGGGGTTTCCATTGACGATATTGTTTATAGCTATTATGGCGATAGAGGTAATAGTCGGCTTGAAGCTAAACTCAATGGCTCGATGAAAGACAAAGCGCCAGTTGAGGTGCGTACTCAAATAATTCAATGGGTGCAGGACGGAGCACCGGAACAAGACTGGGAGCCTAAAGTAAAAGGTTTATTTAAACAAAATTGTACCCAGTGTCATGGCAACATACCTGGATTGCCCGATTTTAATAAGTTAGCTGCGGTCAAGCATGTAGCAGAGGTTGATAAGGGGGCGTCGGTAGATTCGCTTACGCGAGTTTCTCATATCCACTTGTTTGGTATAGCGTTTATTTTCTTCTTTATTGGGCTGATTTTTAGTTTGTCAGTAGGGATCAAACCTTGGGTAAAAGCGACGATTATTTTTATTCCCTTTATTTTCCTTATTCTTGATGTGTTCTCTTGGTGGTTAGTCAAGTGGTATCCGAATTTTGCGGTGCTCACTATCATTGGTGGTTTCGGTTATTCCGTGGCGTCTGGCTTTATGATGTTGACGTCGCTTTATCAGATGTGGATCATTCCTTTTAAAGGTGAATCCCATAACGAAAACACCTGGAAAGGGTAGGCTTGGACAACGGTTGGGCAAGGGCTGCGCACGGATTTATGTGTGTGGCTCTTGCCGCTAGGCTACATTGGTTTTGAGGTAAGAAGTAAGCGAAGAGAATTTTGGCGCGAGAATATTGCTACTATCTTTTAGCATCAGTGTATATTCTTGCACTGAAAGAGGTGCGCTAAAATAATAACCCTGTATATGGTGACAATCAATTTTTGAGAGGAATTGAAGCTGCTCTAATGTTTCAGCACCTTCAGCGATAACATCAAGCCCCATGGTGTTTGCAACTGCCATGATAACCCGAATAATTTCTTCATCATGCTCATCAAGGCCAATATCTTTAACAAAACTACGATCGATTTTAAGTACGTCAAAAGGTAGCTTTCGTAAGTAGTCGAGAGATGCGTGCCCTGTACCAAAGTCATCTATGGATATTCTAATACCCATATCATGTATTTTCTGTAGTTCCTCTGACACTTTCTGCTGATCTTCGATACTTCCGGTCTCGGTAACCTCTATCTCAATCAAGTTTCTGTCTAATCGGTACTTAACCAGCGATGCTTCTAAGTTTTGGCTAAATCCACGTGTTAATAACTGTTTAACCGATACATTGATTGATATAGGAAGTGCATTTTTCCCCCAGGCACTGACTTGTTTGCAGGCTTCATTTAATACCCAATCGCCCAACGCTATTATTTGTCCGCTTTCTTCTGCTATAGGGATGAATTTAGCGGGACTAATATTTTGTCCATCTTTTCGTTTCCAGCGTAGTAGTGCTTCGCCGCCGATCATTTTCTTTGTATCTATAGCAATCTTGGGTTGATAAACTAAGTACAGTTCTTGATTGGCTATCGCTCGCTGTAGAAGCATATGCAACTCTCGCTTCTCAATGCTGGCTTTCATCATTTCAGATTCAAATAACCGGTACCCATTCCTACCCTCGTGTTTAACTTGATACATCGCCGTGTCTGCAAGCCTGACTAATTCCTCCGATGTCATTGAGTGATTATCAAAAATAGCCACACCCACGCTGAGACTCACGTCAACTTCTATATCGTTTAGCGAAAATGACTGTGAAAATGATTCGATTACCTTATGAGCCACCGCGTTGGCGGCCATCGCTTCGGATATATCATAAAGAATGATTCCGAATTCATCGCCACCGAGACGGGCGACGACGTCACCTTCTCTAAGTGTGAGGGATACTCGTTGGCCAATTTCGCGTAAAAGTGTATCTCCTGCATGGTGCCCATAGGTATCATTGATGCACTTGAAATGATCAACATCAAAGATAATGACGCTGAGTAGTTCTTTGGAGCGTTTGGCTCGTGACACTGATTTGTTCAGGTGTTCGTAGAAACTTGTTCTATTCGCTAGGCCAGTGAGGCTATCAAAATTGGCTAAGTATTTCTCTCTTGTTTCCCTTAGTTTTCGTAAAGTAATGTCTTGAAAAATAAGCACGCCTGCGGTCGAACTTCCCTCGACGGTGACTGTAGATTCACAGGTATATTCAACAGAAATAGTCGTCCCATCACTTTTAAACCAACATTCTGTATCACACTGAAGATTATTTCTTTCTTTAAGCGTGGAGAAGATACGACTTTCTTTTCTGATTTGCTCCTCAAGCTCGCTCGAATAAATAAACGCTCGAATATTAGTGCCACACAGCGAGTCAGGAGCAAGCCCAAGAATGGCCTCTGCCTTAGGATTGGCGAAGGTGATATCTCCAGCTAATGTTAAGCCGAGAACCCCTTCACCGGCAGAATCGAGAATGACTTTAAGATGCTCTCGATTGGCCTCTGCGTTGATTCGTGCAGTTTCTAGTTCCACGAATTGGCTGACCTTACTTAATAGAACTTCAGGTTCAATCGGTTTGTAGACAAAATCAATTGCGCCAGCTTCATAGGCTTTTCTTAGCGCGTCACTGGAGTTATCTGCAGCGGTGACCATGACGATGGGCAAATTCTTATAGGCCTCATCGCTATGAATGATCTCCGTTGTTTCAATACCGTCCATCAGCGGCATATTGACATCCATAAGAATGACGGCAAAGTTATGATGTAAAACGAGTTTTAGTGCTTCGCTGCCTGAAGCGGCATAAAATAGCGATACCTCCAAATCCCGTAGTATGGAAGTAAGAGCGATACGGTTTGCTTGATGGTCGTCTACAACTAATACTTTTCTCATATAATGATTGCCAGTCTGAGTCAGTCGCAACGGTGGAACATTGACTAAGTATAGGTGAAAAGCCCGTAAATTTATTGACTATGACCTCCTAATAATAGAACGACTTCTTCTAAGCTTATATGAAATATTTTATAAGGCGTCGTGTGCAGAGGGCGAGACTGAGTATACCGTTTGAATCACGGCGTCTCTTTTTTAATGCCCTCTGAGTCTTGATTTTTAGTTGGGTTGTTTTCAGGAGGTGGTTTCTCTGGTGTTGAACTTGGAGATAGGTGTTTGTTCAGCGTATTTAGAAGAGACGCTTTGTTAATGGGTTTGCTGAGCACTCCTTGACATCCAGCCTTGATTGCTTTTTTTATGTGGCGTTTGTCGGTCTCAGCGGTCAGTGCATAAATAGGCATAACATGGCCGTTCTTTCGTAAATACTCTGTCGCCTCGAAACCATCTCTAATTGGCATGTTTATGTCCATTAGTATAAGGTCCGCCTGGATTTCGTTACATATATTACATGCCTGTAGGCCATTTTCGACGATAACAACATGTAGCCCCGTTGTTCGAAGTACCTTTTCTATAAGCTTTTGATTGACGATATTATCTTCAGCAAGTAATACGGTACCAGAGAGGGAAAGGTTTTTTTTCTTATCCGCCATCAACGTGTTTTTGTCATGTACCCATATAGTCTCGTCTGGTATCTCACCGCCAACAATAAAGGCAAATTCACTGCCTTTTCCCAGTTCGCTTTGAACCTTAATATCACCTCCCATCATTGTGGCGAGTTTTCTTGATATGGCTAACCCTAATCCAGCACCGCCGAATTGGCGTGTTGACGAGGTGTCGCCTTGTTCAAAAAAAACAAAGAGATTGTTTTGCATTTCTGTGGTTATCCCTAGACCATTATCACTCACCTTAAACACGAGTTTTTCTAATGTGCTATCCCACAATATAGATAACTGTATATTTCCGATGCGGGAGAATTTTATTGCGTTTGAACAAAGGTTGTGAATTATTTGGCCTATACGCAGGGGGTCACCCAATATTTTCTCTGGAATTGGGTACTTATAATTGATATCAAAGTTCAGTCCTTTATGTTTCGACGTGGTTGAAAATTCTTGATGTATGTCGTCTACAATTGAGAATATGTTTACGGCAACGTTCTCTATGTGCAACCTATGTGCTTCCAATTTTGAATAATCGAGAATGTTGTTTATAAGTTCAAGCAGGCTACGACTGCTTTCTGATACCAGGTTAACAGCATCATTCCTTTCCTTGGGTGATAAATTCGGGTCTTTTAGTGATTCACTAAAGCCAATGATTGCGGTTAGCGGTGTTCTTATTTCGTGACTCATATTTGATAGGAATTCACTTTTAGCCTTGGCTGAAGATTCAGCATAAGCGAGACTTTTTCGTTCTTTATCTTGTTCTAGTAAAGCGAGATGTTTTAGATTTATTTGTGTGACGTCAATAATAGAACCTTCAATATGACTGATATCCCCTGTGTTTTTAGTGATGATCTTGGTTTTATGGATCGCCCAGGTTTGTTTTCCATCCCCACGCAAAAATGTGATGTTATTGGAGGATATCTTATGTTGTAACATTTTCATTGATTGTCGTGTGATATCATCAAATAGTACTTTGGCGACTGATTTTTCGTGGTATGTGAGTTCATCGGAACTGGTGAATCCGAACATGTCGACCATAGCGGGGTTAGAGTTTACTATGTGCCCATTCAATGACATCGTGTACCTACCTTCCATTGAGTTATCAAAGGCCGATTGGTATTGGGATAGGTTGGTCATGGCGCGATTGTCGGCAAGCAGTGCCATGGTTTGTTCGCGTTTTATGCGATGTGCTAACGCGAAAGATAATAATAACGCTTCGATAAAAATTCCGATAAATGTGACTACCAGAGTGAGCTGTGTGGCAGGTAGTATTTTGTAGGTCAGGCCGGCGAAAAGGGTGAGCCCGATTGCATTAGAAATCCAAGCAAAGAAAAGGAACTTCGCATTTTCATTCCCCTTTAACCAACAGTAGATCAATATTATTGAAAAGGCGGGTAGGAAAATACTCATGAAACATGCATTCCATAAAACTGCATTGGAATACTCTGTGAAATAGGCAAGAATAAAGCTAGCAAAAGCAATTATGAGAAATGTGTCGAGAATTTTGTTGGTGATGCGATGGTTTTCGACAATAGAGACAAAGTGCTTTGCGAAATACATCACCGCTATTGCTGTGATCCAAATAAAAAATATGATGTGTTTTCTGTCGATGGCTCCAAGGTGACGGTCAATATGAATAATGCCTCGGCCAACCTCCAGCATTTCGAATGTTGTAATGCCTCCTAGATAAATAAAATAAAAAAGGTAGCTGACATCACGTATCGTGAGATAAATATAGAGATTGTATATACCTAAAATAAGCATGCTTCCAAAGAATACGCCAAATATAAACTCCTCTGTTGCTACTTTTGCAGAAAAGGCTGCGGGAGTCCATAGTGTCAATGGGATATACATCGAGGTAGTATTCTTGATTCTGATATATAGCGTGATCTCTTGCCCCAGCGATAGGCGGAGGGGGAAAACGCTATTTATATGCAATACTTCCCGGTCCGAATAGCTTCTGCGGGTATCGGCACTTCTTACATCATAGATACCGTCATGTTCTGCAATGAATAATTCAGCGATGTCTAAACTGGAGTTGGCAATTTCCAATAACCACTGTTTATCGGAATCTTTATTTGGGTAAGCGCTTGGATAATACAGCTTTACCTTCATCCAATAGGTTGAGTCGCTAATGCCAAGATTCAGTATTTTTTGGGTGTTTTTCTTGAATGAGGGTTGATATTCTTGTGTGGTAATATTGTCAATGGTGAGACTGTTTGACTCATCAACTAAGATCCACATTTTTAAATTGAGATCATAGCTGTCGTCCAAGAATAAACGGATAGGCTGTAGCTCATTGGCAACGACCGGTATGTTCCATAGCAATAGAAAAATGCATGCACACAGGGTTGCTCGCCGGATTTTACGATGAGTTGATGTACTATCAGAACTTGTTAACTGCACGTGCAATCTACGTTACCTCACCATTATTCGTCAGTGAAGAGGGTGGAACTGTATAGAAAGCTAATTTCTTTAGTTTGTGGCTCGATGAGCCATGCGGGTGTATTGTATAAGCATAGCCTGTTAGACAGTTATTTCGATGGCATAAGCCTTATCTGGTTCTGATAGAGGCTAACCATGATTCCACTTAAGGAGAACGAGAGTGATTACCAGCGATGAAATTATCAAATTTTGGTTTGAGGAAATAACGCCGAAGCAATGGTGGGTGAAGGATGCGTCATTCGATGTGGAAATTGGTCAACGGTTCGGTGCAACCCTGGAGGCTGCGGCAAAGGGAGAGTTGGTATCTTGGCGGAAATCGGCGCAAGGGCGGTTAGCAGAAATTATTGTGTTGGATCAGTTTTCGCGAAATATTTATCGCGATAATATTCGAGCCTTTTCGTCAGATCCTATTGCGCTGGTATTAGCACAGGAAGCGATTGGATTGTCACTTCATCGTGAACTTGCTATAGAGCAGAAGAAATTCCTTTTTATGCCATTCATGCACAGCGAGTCCTTGGTTATACATGAAGAAGCCTTGATTCTTTTCTCTGAACCGGGCTTAGAAGATAATTTGGATTTTGAACGGCGGCACAAAGCGATCATAGATGATTTTGGTCGTTATCCGCACCGTAATGATATTCTCGGACGACAATCCACAGAGGACGAAATTGAGTTTCTAAAAAAAGCGGGGTCTTCTTTTTAGCTCAGGCATCAAATTCCACTCGATGTTGGTTTTTACCCATGACAAATGCTCTCTGGCGTTAGAATAATTCCACCTCTCCCACCGATGTTGATTTGGCTAGGGCTGTTGAGTATTGCTTTTCTCTTGTTGCGATGGTGTTGTTCTTTACCTTGGTGAGTTTTCGCACCTTGGCTTTTCCTGTGCAAGGATAGAAAAGTACTTTTCTGGGGCAAACCCCTCCTAGATCCTGAGCGACAACATTCAGCTTTTCTAGGGCTACAAAGCGTTTTATAAATTGTATGTTATTGTCACCAACATCGTACTGGTTCATGCCATTAAGGACTCTTCCGCCCCCAAATAATTTTGCCTTAAGGTCTTCACGGGAACCACCATTTTTGAGGATCTCATTAATAAGGTATTCCATGGCCCAATTACCATAACGCGTGGATTCTTGATCAAAAAAATCTTTTTTCTCCTTCTTTGGGGTGCTATAGGCATTTTTTGAGGGAAGCATAAAGTGATTCATGCCGCCGACACCAGTCTTGGTGTCCCAAATACAAGCAGAGATACAGGAACCAAGAGTGGTTACAATAATTTCTTCACCAGATGTCACGTAGAATTCTCCTGGAGCAATCTTGGCGGCATAGGCATGATGCCTTTTGTCCCAATATCGGTTGATATGAGAGAATCCAGGTAGTGCTTTTGGTTGAACTGCGTCTGTTTGTACATAATGAGCTAGAGTGCTGGTCATATTCTCTTAGTGCCTACGTTTTTTTTGTAATGACTTGAGGAACAGCTGAAAACGCTAGTGTAGAGGTGCGCAGCGTTCATTATCCGGGATGCCTTAAAAAATCTCATGATTGCTCGTCGATGACGTAGGGGGGGTGAAATCGAATTTTGGTTTTCCTTCCGTGGCGATATTGTGAATGAAATTATAGATATCCCCTTTATCTAGACCTCTATTGCCACTAGTCACTTCTGCTATAAACTGATTCTTTTCTGTTGGATCGAATTGAGAAAGGTACAGTTTAAATGTTTCATTGATGCCATCGAGTGCAGATTGTACTGCACCTATTTTTTGAGATAGTGCATCTTCGTATTGAAGTGCCGTGATTAATTTGTTGATATGCTGATTTACATTCTTTTCTTGTTTTTCGGTAAATTCGTTATTTTCTGAAGAAAGTGACTCTACTGATTCAATAGCTAAGCCGACTCTATCGACTTCCCCTTTCATTGTTTGAACCATTGATGCGATAGATAAGTTTAACTTTAAAACGGTACTGGCCATGTTGACGTCGTGATAGAACCGAGAGTCAAACGATGGGGAGGGGAATGTTGTCTGTGCTGCCGTGCCAGCTGTATCATGATAACCTGCTTCGTCCCGCAGGTTTTCAATGTCTGACAAGAGGTAGCGGCGGTGCCCCCCTGCAGTTTTTCGGCATTGTAATACCCCATCATCGGTCCAACGGCGAATGGTAATGGCGGTGACGGAAAGTAATTTAGCGGCACCTGAGGTGCTGATAAAGCGATTGTCCATTCTAGGGCTCTCTAAGTGGTCAGTTGCAGGAAAAATTATAGGGTTAGACGAAAGAGAACAAAAAGAACATTTGTCTATAAAAAAAGCGACAAAAGGCTAATGTCGGTGATATGTGAAGTTTCAGAGAAGTTTGAAGGGGCTGTATTTAATTGTCAGTGCTCGAGGGTGGAGCATAACTTGTTGATAGTAATCCATAAAATAATTAAATGTTTGAAATGTTCGTTTTGTGAGTTTTGTACGTAAAGACTCATCTTGTTGTCGCGGTTAGAACAATAAGTTCTATCCGGTTTTTTGTTGGGTATAGTGAGAAATTTGCTCGGCGAGGGCTCGGTACGCTTGATCGATATCTTGTTGTAACGACTTTACTGTCTTTTTGTCTCCTGCGAGGGAGGAGACTTCCATATTGGTAGCATACCCGTGCAGTAAGCTGCCGCTAACGTTAGCGGCAATACCTTTAATGATGTGAGATATATGTGCTGTTTTTGCCATATTGTCTTGTTCGATAAATTGTTTAAGTTCGATTAATCTGTCGGGCATTTCTTCTAGAAAAAGATCCAAAAGTGATTGTTGTAATTCCTCAAGGCCTTGTAATCGAGAGCAAAATCCACGTCGATCCCAGATAGCGGTTTTTTCTTCTTCACTGAGTTTGTTGGCGATCTTTGGCCTTATTCTTGCGGTGAGTTGGGAGCTACCAGCAGAAAGCCAGCGCTGCAGTATAATTTCCAACTCATCGGGTTCGATGGGTTTGCTGACGTAATCATCCATGCCAGCGGTGAGGCATTTTTCTTTGTCACCTTTCATCGCGTTGGCTGTCATCGCGACGATTGGAATGGATAAGTAGCGTTCCCCTGCTTTACCAATACGAATGTTATGGGTGGCTTCGTAGCCGTCCATTTGCGGCATTTGACAATCCATTAATATTAACGTGTAAGGCATATTGTCTGGTGCCAACTGGAGTGACTGGATGGCTTCGTTACCGTCGGCGGCGACATCTGTTTCTAACCCAATGACCTCTAAGACACCTTTGGCGACCTCTTGATTGATTTGATTGTCTTCTACTAATAAGAGTCGAGTGTTCGCTGGCCATCGTGGCGTTGAGGTATCTGCCTCTTCCAATTTTTCCAGTGATTTGTTCGCGTCGTTTTGTAAAGACGCGAGATAGTGGTGTGTGACTAACGGTTGAGCGTTACTGAGTGCCTCGGAATCATCGACTATAACCGAAAGAGCATTGAATATATCGGAAGTTGTCGCAGGTTTTGGGAAATATGCATCAAACCCTAAATCAGCAAAATACTTCGCATCACCTCGGTGGGTAAGTGACGTCATCATTACCAATCTTGTCTTGCCTAAGTGGGAGTCCTTTTTGATATTTTCGGCCAACTGCGACCCGTCCATCTCTGGCATTTGATAATCCAGGAATGCGACATCGAATGGAGACTTATTTTCGGATTTACGTTTTTGCATTAGCGCGAGTGCCTGGTCGCCGTTTTCGGCTAATTGTACTTTTGCTCCCCAGTGTTCAAGTTGCTCACCTAATACCGCTCGGTTTGTTGAGTTGTCATCGACCACCAATAAGGTCAACGTCGACATATCAATCTTAGGAATCACATGAATAGATCGCGTGCTTTGTTCTAACGTAATGTTAAAGCTGAAGGTACTGCCTTCTCCTTCAAAGCTTGAGACTTGAATGCTGCCTCCCATGAGATGACATAATTTCTTAACGATTGATAATCCCAAGCCTGTGCCGCCATAATGTCGGGTGGTTGATGCATCGACCTGGGTAAATGCGTCAAAAAGCATGGCTTGTTTATCATCGGGAATGCCAATGCCAGTATCTTTTATGGTGCATTGGAGGCTGAGTTGATCACCGTCAGGTAGTAGCCGTGCACTAATTACAATTTCACCGGACGAGGTGAATTTGATTGAGTTGCCTACCAAATTCGTAAGAATCTGCCGTAGTCGGCTAGGGTCCCCCCTTACCATGGACTGCTCTATACCAATGACATCGAGAATTACTTCTAAGCCTTTCTCCTGGGCCTTAAATGCCATGCTATCGGTGAATTCGTCTAACATTGTGCGCAAGTCAAAATCGAGAATCTCGAGTTCCATTTTACCCGCATCAACTTTTGAGAAATCTAAAATATCATTAATCAGTGATAGTAGTGATTGTGCGCTGGATTGTGCAAGACCTGCTTTACGTTGTTGGTCTTTTGTGAGGTCTGTCTTGAATAACAAACCCAGCATACCCAGTACACCGTTCATTGGCGTGCGTATTTCATGACTCATACTAGCCAAAAAGTCACTTTTTGCCTGAGTGGCGGCCTCCGCTGCATTTTTTGAATCAATGAGTGCTATTTCCGCATGTTTGCGGGTTGTTATTTCTGAACGAATATAGATATAACTCTTGGGTAGCCCGTCATCACCGATAAACGGTGTGATGGTGGTATCTGTCCAGTAGATTTCACCAGACTTATTCTTATTGGATATTTCTCCGTTCCAGACGTTATTGTGGGAGATAGTATTGTAGATCTGTTCTATCTCATCATAAGCGTGGCACCGAGAGTCTAATAAGCGTTGGTTCTGCCCAACCAATTCTTCACGGCTATATCCTGAAATATCAGAGTATCTGTCGTTGGCAAATGTAATTATGCCTTCCAAATCCGTAATGGATACAATAGCGTGTTGATCGAGTGCATACTTCTGTTCGGCTAATTCTCTTAACGCATCCTGTGCTTCTTTATTGGTTTTTTTGAGGTCTCCTTCATATTTTTTTCGAGAGATTAGCATTTCATTAAATTCTACCGCCAATTGTCCAACCTCATCGGATGAGTCTACCGTGATCTCTTGTTCCAAATCACCCTGCGTAATACGTTTAGTCGCATCGAGTAGAAGTAGAATAGGTGCAGTTAACCGACGAGCAAAATAGGCACCGAGTAACCCCGTGATTAGAAAACAGGTTACCCCGACAATTAGAAATTGCCGTTTCAGGGAGTTTGCAGAGGCAAAGGCTTCAGCGGCTTCAACTTTTATGACTATTCCCCATTCCAATTCGGGAATATAACGCCAAGCCGCGAATACTTCTGTACCTTCGTAACTAATTGACAGTCCGGAGCCTTTGTTACCCGTGACCGACCATTGAATGGGTTTGGCAACCATTCCGTCGAGGGGAATCTTTACGTTAAATGCGGCATCAGGGTTTCTACGTAGCGGAGCGATGACGATAGCATTGTTGTTCACCCGTTTGCTGATAACGATCTCCCCTGAACGTTTGATGCCGGCGTAATTTCCTGAAAGGTGGTAATAGTCATTGCTATGGAGTTGAAATGCCAATACACCCAACAAGGTGTTACCGACAAAAATAGGGGCTGCAACAAATGCACTGTGACGCTCCTGTCCAAGCCCGGGTAGCTCTTCATGCATACGCC
Organism: Gammaproteobacteria bacterium 45_16_T64; assembly: GCA_002162955.1. GTDB lineage: Bacteria > Pseudomonadota > Gammaproteobacteria > Pseudomonadales > Ketobacteraceae > 42-54-T18. The sequence goes on along the minus strand of MABD01000018.1, from coordinate 285,252 downwards.
ATTGCGAGGGTAAATAGGGAGAAAATGTTGATACTTTTGTTTCCAATAATGTGGAAGATCCAATAAATGTTTTTGCCAGCTGGGTACTTTTATAGGGTCCTGTTAGAAGGTTAGTTGCAAAGTCTCTCTCTCTGATAATCGAGAAGACGATGTCGCCTTCGGTATTAATCAGGAATAGATTGTAGCTATTAAGCCTATTTTTTAGTTGTTGCAAGGTGGGGCGATACTTAATAGCTCTTGTTTGGTAGTTAAGAGTTTCGATCCCTTCTTTGTAATACCGGTCTAAGTCTTCCATTGCTCTGGCGACAATGGGGAGGCTGCCATATGTTGCGGCGTCATGCTCTTTCTGTAAGACATATTTCTGTATATGTTTTACGTTTTCATCTGCAATAGTGTTGAGCGCGTTCTCGATTTCATAGGAGATTGCATCGGTTGCGTTGTAGAGTGCTGTGGTGGCGAGTAAACCACCGGATAATAGTGCAACAAACCAAAAAGCCAGCAGCAGCTTGTTTTGTATATTCATATTTCTGCTCCCGCTGTTAACGGTGGAGCTGCCCAGCTTTTATCCCAACTTTGATACATCGTCCGTAAATATTTTTGCCAGGAAGATACTGATCGATAAGCTGGAAAAGGTAATGGCCGTATTGGTTTCGGTTGACGCCAGATTATCGAAAACTGTCCATTTGGTTGAATTTGGCCAATGTAGAAGGGTTTCCATAAATGGTTATTGATGCCGCTGATAAACACATTCCCTTCTGGGGAATCGAGCGTAGCGCCCTTAAGGGCTTCTCTGACAGACGTTGATTCTGTGGTTCTGGCCTGTTGGACGGCCTTTGCCCAAAGATATACCCCTAGGTACCCTGCCTCCATCGATGCGTTAGTTGTTCGACTTTTGCCGTAGGCTTGCTTAAAACGTGTTACAAACCGTCTATTTTCCGGCGTGTTTAGACTTTGGAAATAATTCCATGCGCTGTAATGTCCGACCATTGTCTTTAGATCGAGGTGTTGCAGCTCATCCTCGGCGATGCTAAAGGACATCACTGGGGTTTCTATACCTCTTTGGGATAGTTCCCTAAAGAATGTTAAGTTACTATCGCCATTAATGGTGTTGAGTATTACGTCAGGTTGGGACAACGCAATAGCGTCTATCATGGCATCTACATTCTTGTGGCCAAGAGGAATATAGTATTCACCCACAACCTCAGCGTCGAGTGCATGGATTTGTTTATGGATGAGGGTATTTGCAGCACGAGGAAACACATAATCGGAAGCCGCTAGGAATACACGTTTACCGATGTTGTCGACACTCCATTTTACTGCGGGTGTTATTTGTTGGTTAGGTGCCGCGCCGGTATAAATAATGTTGGGTGAGCTTTCTAAGCCTTCATATTGCACGGGATAAAATAGTAGACTATCAAGCTTTTCTACCACTGGCTTCACCATTTTCCTACTGGCAGATGTCCAGCAGCCAAAAATAACACTCACCTGGTGATCTTGAATCAACGCTTGAGCGCCTTTCGCAAAGGTAGGCCAGTCAGACTTGCCGTCAATAAGTATGGGTTCGATTTGGTTACCTAGCACTCCACCTTGCGCATTAAGCTCCTCAATTGCCATGAGGGTTGCGTCAACAACAGATTGTTCGCTGATAGCCATGGTCCCCGTTAATGAGTGAAGGATGCCGACTTTAATGGTGCTATTATCTGATTGTTTACAGGCACTTAGCATTGTCAATAAGAGCACGAGTAGAAGTGCTGAGGGGGCTGTACAGAGGGGGCGTGAGTTAAATTGTTGGAAGAGCAAAGTAAATAAGGCCTCAAGGCAAAAAGACAAAGATTCCTAAAGCATAGCTGAAAGCCTGACTTTGTGGGGGTCGATGGCACTTGCATATTTGTTGGTAATGATTATTATTAGCGTTTATGTTTTGGTATTTCATAGGAGTCCATATGTGCTCAGATTCAAACGCAGCGATTAGTACAGAAATTATGTCAGCAAGCGCTGCTCAGGTGATGGGCCAGGGGGCTCGACGTAAGTTGTGGCAGCTAGATATTGCGTATCATTGCGCCATTATTGGGACCTGCTTATCGCTTAAGGAGCTACGTGCTGCTGCCCATAAGTTCAAGGTGACTAACACGTTGGGGGCACGTATGACTGACTATGAACTTCATAGCCTATTTGTTGGATTAGCGAGTGCTCCGACCGAATCGACTCGCCATATCCAGAAGCTATTGGACAAAAAGTATAGTCGTGCTATACGGCAATTTGCTAAGGCCAAAACGGCTGACTCGCAACAACAATTATGGTGTGAGGCAGTGGCCAGCGGAGACATTAGCTCTGCGTTTTGGGCGATGATGACCAATTCGCGCATCGATATCAAAATCCACGAACGGGTCGTGGGCGATGTACATATGCTTTCCCATATTTCGGGTGCATCAGTACGTCACGATATCCGCAAGTTGGGCGATTTACAAAAGGAACAACAAGAATCGAGTGATCTGTATAGTCGTAATACCAGCGTTTTGGAGCAGCGATTGCGTAAGAAAGAGGCTGAAATTAGTCGCCTACGCGAATCTAATGAGGTGTTGGAATGTAGAATTGTTGAGCTGGAAAAATCAAAGAAACGCCTTGATGACCTTGAGCGGGAGGGGCGTCAGAAACAATTAGAACTCATGGTCGAGAACTTAACGGGTCAATGTTACCAAGCGCTATCGAAGGCAAAGCAAGAACAACAGAAGAACCTTGCGCTGGAAGACCAAGTTCAGCAGGTAGTGCAATTAAAGCAGGATGCAGAGAAACGAGAGCGACAGCGTGCAATGGAGTTAGGTGCGGTGGAAACGGCACTTAGTCGGTTGTTGAATACCGAATGTGCAGTGGATTGCGAACTGTCAGATACACAGTCTTGCCCTTTGAATAATGTACTCGGCAAGAACATTCTTTATGTTGGGGGCAGGGCGAGTCAGTGTTCTAACTTTAGGGCGTTGGTAGAGCAGTCCAATGGTGAGTTTCTCTATCATGATGGGGGTAAAGACGATGGTCGACAGAGGCTTAATTCTATTTTGGCTCAGGCTGATGCAGTGGTATGCCCGTTAGATTGCGTGAGTCATGATGCTTATAACTGTGTTAAAAAACACTGTGAAAGGCAGGATAAACAATTAGTTATGATCGCCCACGCGAGTCTCTCTTCGTTTGCCAAGGGGCTTGAGGAAATCGCAGCGTAAAGGATGCCTTACAATCTCTTACACAGACTGACGGAGGCTTACCCCTTTTCTGTGACGAATTGATAATAATCGATCTCGAAATCAAAAAAATACCGATAAATGATTTGGAGATTCATCCCATGCCTACAACAAAATTGATTGCCCCCGTTTTCACGTTTTCGATGATTGCTCTGTTAAGCGGTTGTGGAGGTGCGACCTCTGGTAATACCTCCTGTGCCCCAGGGTGTTCTTCAAGTGAGGCGTCTAGCGACAGTTCTAGTGGCAGTACAGAAGCCTGTTTTGACGTAAAGTTAGGTGCCGAATACGGCATTAAGACTATACCGTCAAGTGCAGATGCAAAGCTGAAGGCCTCATTCTGTAAATATATTGCGATTGATGCCCCGAACGGAAAACCAATTGAGATTTATGCCCAGTCGAATATTAGTGACGAGCAATTGATACGAGCTCACAATATATTGAATTTTTACTTAGAGAGTGTTCCGGGTACCACCTATGGTGCGGATAAGACGGGCGTCGCGAATGCAATGGCGAATAATCAAGCCAGGATGCTGTTACTTAATGGATCTGATGATGGCACTAACGACCCCACAATAGATGGACAGCCACTTTATGATACTGAACTTATTGTAGAGGGCACGCCAGCTTACATTAACAACGACTACGAAAACCATCGTGATGCAGCGTTTGAGGAGATCCTGCATCTTATGCATGATTATGGCATAGGTACCTCTGGTGTAACCGGTACGCCAGGGGCATTACCCGGTTACACTGCTGCCATCGATAGCGCGCAACAAAATGCGAGTACATTATCGTTGTGGCCCACTGCTGGCGTGGACAGCGATACCTTGCAATGGATTGAGGAGTTGCGCAAAGAAGGCAGTTTATCCCAGGAATACCTCGCATCAGTGATCGATAGTTATTATGGTTACTGGGGGGCAGATACGTCGAATGCGGGTGGTATGATGGGTATCTACATCGCCAAGACACGAGCAGAGGTGACTGTAAAAGACCCAATGGGGGCTGCGATAGTTGCGGATTATTTTAACCCGGTGGTGACTTACAGGGCTCGTATCGTTAGCGCGTTTCAAGGTGATTTTTTGATGGCGTTTGACCTTTCTTCACCCTATACCCATAAATCACAATATCTAGTGAATGCGCAACTGACAGGCAGCAATGATAGCAACCTACTGGGCAATGATCATGACAACATATTGTTGAGTAACGCGGGAACCAATACTCTTGACGGAAAAGGTGGCACAGATACCGCGGTATTTGAGGGTGCCTATGATGAGTACAGTGTGAGCGTATTGGGAACCGATGTTGTGGTACAAGATTCCGTGGATGGACGCAACGGAGTGACAACATTGGTTAATATCGAAAAAGTAACGTTTGCTTCCTCCGAGTATGTGTTCTCAAATGGGGAGTTGGTTGAGAGCCGATAAACGACCTCTACTTGCGTATTCTTAGGTGTGTAGCCGATACTCAATCTAATATGAATATATCTGTGGCAGATGTGTAGGCGAGGGTTGAGGAGTAATAATGGGTGAGCGAGAAGTAAAAATTGTTGTTGTGGAGGATGACACTGAAATTTCTCGCCTAACCTTATTATTGCTCCAGTCAGAGGGTTTTGATTGTGAAGCCGTTTATCGTGGGGATGACGCTGTCGAGGTGATTCGAAAGGTTGACCCAGATGTGGTTATTCTGGATGTGATGCTGCCCGGGTTAAGTGGCATTGAGGTGTGTGCAGTCATTCGAGATTTTTATCAGGGAGCGGTATTAATGCTGACGGGGCGTGATGATGACATTACAGAGTTGGCATCCTTTAAGCAGGGAGCGGATGATTATGTCATCAAGCCGATCAAACCCCATCTTTTATTGGCAAGGATTGAAGCCTTACTTAAGCGCACTCGAGTTGCTCCTGTCGAACCGTTAAAAGGCCCGATGATATTGGGGGACATGAGTGTCGATGCAGAAAAACGTTCACTTCATATTGGCAATGAGGTTGTTCCTCTTACGAGTGCTGAATTTGATGTGTTGGAATTATTGGCCCGCCATGTCGGAGACATTGTGAGTCGGGAGGCGTGTTGTGAACAGTTACGTGGTTTGTCTTATGATGGCTTAGACCGCTCCATTGATATGAGAGTATCTTCATTGCGAAAAAAACTGGGGCTCAATGGGGATGGTGGTCAGCGGATTATTACTGTGCGTGGGCGTGGTTATATGTTGGTAAAGGAGTAGCGTGGTGAGGTTCGGGTCGTCCTTATTTTTGCAGTTGTATTTAAGTATTTTAGCGGCATTATTTATTATTGGCTGCGTTTTTGTTGGAGTGACAGGTTATGTTGATTATCAATCTGACTACGAAGATTTCTATATTGATACTGAGTTGGCGGCTCAATCGTTAGTCAAGCAATGGAGGGAAGAGCATAAAATTGATGTGGCGCTAATTCAACAGGTGAGTGATGAATATTTCTTTGTCGTGAGCCTTATCGATGATACTGATTTTCGGCAATATATCGACTCGGTTGACGTTATTACACAAAAAGGTAATGTGACAATTTTTAGCGCGGAAGAGGAAGGTTATATTTCCGCTCGTCCGCTGCAGAGTAGCCAGCAATGGTTGATTCTTTCTGATATGGCCCCAGACCGTGATCAACAGGACCTTAGCCCTGAGGCCTCTATTCACTGGGCGCGAGAGCAGCGTGAAGAATATATCACGATGCATATCATCCGGGGCAGCATGGCGGCATTACTGTTGCTTATCGCAGGAATAATGATATTGATGGTTAATCGTATCGGGCGTCATATCGATGAACTTGTCGATAGCAGTGTTGCATGGTCAAAAGGTGACTTCGCGGCCAAAGCCAACGAGAGCTTGCCGTCGCCATTAGATAAATTGGCGGCGGGGTTTAATCATATGGCAAATAACTTAGATCAATACGCTAAAGAACAACAGGTCATGATGAACGCAGTGTCTCATGAATTGCGAACGCCATTGAGTAAAATTCAATTGGCGTTAGAGATGCTTCAACGACAGCAACCGGAGGTTAAAGACAACCCTCTAGTAGGTGATTTGTTGCGTTATAATGAGGAATTGGAACAGTTGGTTAATCAGACGTTGACCTTTTCTAAGCTGCAACATGAAGCGCCAGTGATAGATAATACTCAATTGGATTTGAGCGGGTTATTGTTAGAGAGAGTCGTTGAGCTGAAGTTAGCGCACAAAGACAAGGTGGTCGATCTTGATGTGCATGCCCATGTGGGATTTACGGGGGATATTATTCATTTTCAGATGGTGTTTGATAACGTAATAAAAAACGCTCTAAAATACGCCGATGATAGGGTGTGTATTCGATTAATCAAGCAGGAAGCTGGTATTGTTTTTTGCGTCGAAGATGATGGGCCTGGAATACCCGCGAACTCACGAGAAAAAATACTGATGCCATTTTATCGTATAGATAAAAGTCGCAATCAACAGAGCGGTGGCTTTGGATTAGGACTCGCAATTGTTGATATTGTTGCGCGACGATATCAAGCGAAAATTAAGCTTTCGGACTCTCAGTTAGGAGGGTTAGCGTTTGAGGTGGCATTTGTGTATGACCCTCCTATATGAGCTATTCTTTGCCTTATCCCAAGTGACGGAAAGGGCTGTGGGACAAAATTTGTTATGGTTAGGTAGTTCACGTCTTGCTCTTGGTCCATGCCGGCAGTAGAGGGTTTTGGCATTACGTGATTATTATCGTATCAGGTAACGGAGTATTTGGCGGATGGTCGTCTCAAGGCTTTATTGGAACATGTTGAGCCTGACGCAAAATCGGCGCACATTGTTCACCGAGAAGGGCAGTTAGCAACCGCCAAGGTGCGAACCTTTATTGATCTTATGGTCGAGCGATTACGTAACGATAAGTCGCCTAATTAATTGCAAGTTGAGAGACGGTAAATGAAAAAAATTATGGTTGGTTTATTTGGGTTGCTGTGGTTGTTTACCTCAACGTTGTCATGGTCGACTTCACCCCTAGGCGACGTAGAGATAGAAACCAATTTTGTCAATAACGGCAGTTTTCAACAGCGTCTACAGTACTGGAATACGTCCCCACTGATCACTTGGAGCAGTGATCAGGGTGAGGATGGTACTGCGGCGATTTTTATGAATGCTCCTTTTCTTGCTGACAAAAAAACTATCCATGAAGCGAAGGCCGAAACTTGTCTGTCGTTGAGAGAGGCATCACTTTTTGATTTTCAAGCTTCCTTCAAATATGAGTCTTTACCGGAAATTTCAAGTGGGCACCGGTTAAATATTATTTGGTTTGAAGATGAGTACTGTAAAAAAGGCGGGCAATTTGGCAATTATGTCGAGCCCAAGCTTCAGTACGGCTGGCAAGTATTGCAGGCCGCCGGCCAACGGGCTGCACTCAATGCTCGATCGGTAAAAATTCAGCTAGCGCAAAATCAGCGTACGTCTGCGCAATCGGTTGGTGTAATGATGAGTGTGCGGTATTGGATATTGGATTTTTTGGGTGTTGATTATTCGCCACCCATTGCCTTTGGTCTTTGGGATAATATCTATATGGCGGTTACGCCGGGCGTTGAATCGTCGAATGCTGTTGCACAGGCTAAATATCAGCCGGATCTCAATGAACGCCCTTTAGGGAAAAACTACGTATTAAATAGCGGGTTTGATGAGGATACACAGCAGTGGCGGGTGTCCACCGATCACCAATGGATTAGCGATGAAGGCGTATCTCTTCGGGGTGCTTTAAGAACGACGATCACATCAAAAAAAGGATCGATGGGTACTGGGGTGTTTAGCCAGTGCGTAAATTTTGGTTTACAACAGCAGTTCGAAATGGGCATACAATTTAAGCGACTAAGCAGATCAACTCAAGACGGTGGTGGTCGTTACCGTCCAACTTGGTATGAATTTGAAAACTGCAAGGGGCGCCATACCATCTCGAACAAACATGCTGACCCCGTTGATGGTGATGAATGGCAATCGCTAGTCATTACTGATTTGGTGCCGGCGGGTGGATCTAGAAGCGTTAAGTTAGCGGGGATTCAGGTTATTCAGGGAGCCGGTGATTTTTCCGTAGTGTGGGATGATGCCTATTTTATTGGTAGGTCTTTCAGGTCGCCGAAATAAGATTGTTATACAGTATGCGCAGGCGATACGCACGGTATACGTGCGTATCGTTATATTCGTGTTATCGTTTTTTGATAAAAGAATAATTCGCGACGGGATCCTTACCGAGTAGCGCACGTCTGAGCATATCGTAAGCGATCGCACAGGTGATGGTTCTAATCATCGAGCGGTTATTGATTGGTATATGTACTTGTTGACTCCATATAGCGCTCTTAGACGCCAAAGCAATGGTGACGGTGCCAACGGGTTTATCGTCAGAGCCTCCATCAGGCCCGGCAACACCACTGGTAGCGAGAGCGTAGTCACTGTCGAGAATGTTTCTTGCGCCAGAGGCCATTGCTTCAACCGTTTCTATCGATACCGCACCGTATTGATTGATGATGGCTTCGGATACATTCAATAGCGTCGTTTTCGCGGCGTTGCAATAGGTGACTAGGCAGTGTTGCAAGTAGTTCGAGCTGCCAGGGAAATCGACGAGTTGACTGGCGATTAAGCCGCCAGTGCAGGATTCCGCCAAGCTCAGTGTTTTTTTCTGTTGTAATAGTAAGTGATGTATTTCAGCCGCGAGCGTTGGGTGGTTCTCGGAAACAAGCGCATCACCAAGTACTGCTTTCACCCTTGCAGTAACATCCGGCAACGCTTCTATTGCATTCTCTCCGCGGGCGAATAGTTTGATTTCTATATGGGGCATTGAAGAGCGATAACCCATTGTAATATGTTCTGGAATGGGTAATTGATCAAGCTCATCGGCTAGCGTCGACTCACCGATGCCAAAAGTGAGTAGCTTTTGTAGTTGGGTCGTTTCTTCTAAATCAAATTCCTGTTGAATAAAGGGAATAAATTGCTCTTGCACCATTTGCTTAAATTCGTGAGGAACCCCTGGGGTGAAAAAGAGCCAGGCGCGATTGAGTTTAACGCGAAACCCGCAGGCAGTGCCAACGGGGTTGTCTATCATGATGGCAGTGGCGGGGAGCTGCGCTTGCTTTGCATTACTTGCGGGCATTGTACGCCCTCTATCGGAGTACCAGGCTTCCAACGTTTCTCGCCATTGGGTGTTTTCGACTAGCGCTTCGTTCTTGGCGTTTGCCATGGCAAGTGCCGACATATCATCAGTAGTAGGTCCGAGGCCGCCGTTAACAATAATCACATCAGCGTATAGGCTACGTTCTTGAAAAACAGCGGTGAGGTCTTCCAAACGATCACCGACCGTGACTCGGCGCTCCATTTCTATGCCGAGGTCCATCAGCTGATTGCCAAACCAGGCGGCATTGGTATCGACTATTTGCCCTGATAGCACTTCTTCTCCAGTGCAAATCATCTCAATCTTCATCGTGTGTTTCTCCTTAACGTATCGCAGCTCGGTGCTTTTATGTTCGCAAGGGTATCCCCTAACTGAGTTAACGACAAGATGTCTTGCTGCTCATTCTGAATTTGAGGCATTGAAAGAGAAAACTCATGATTGCTTGTGTAGTATGGGGGCAAAGAAATAGAAAGCAGATGAGATAGCCGCTAGGGGATATATCGGTATGGGTAAATGGGGAATAGGGTGTTTGGTGTTTTTGGGCGTCTTTCTGCTCACCGGGTGCGCCGATTATCGGGCGCTTACGCAAGACCTTCGGTATATCGAGGCGGTAAATATAGAATACCAGCCCCTCAGAGGAATTATTAAAGGTAAGGGCCATGAAAAGTCCCCTGTTGTTATTGTTTTGCTGCAGGATGAACACGCTAATGAAGTGCTAGGTTACCGAGTCGTTGAGCAGCCAGGTGCCTTTGAGTATCGTGCAAAAGTGACGCCCTCTTATATGTTTGCTTTTAGCGATGTGAATAACGACCTTACTCTGCAAGCGTTTGAGCCTTATGGCTGGTATAAAATTGACCCTGCTGTATTTGACCCTCAGAGCACCTCTGCTGAGATCGAAATTACTTTACAGGCCCATGATAAAAACTCATCCCCACCCCCTGCTAATCTTACGCGGCTAGCAGAAACAAAGCTGTCTTATATTGCGGGGATTGAGGTCAATATGGGGACGGTGAGTTCTTTGGAGGACCCTATTTTTTCCCCAGAGCAGTCACACAAGGGAATGTGGAGCCCGATGTCATTTATTTGGGATGGAGGCGCCGGCATTCATTTTATGCAACCCTACGACCCGGCTAAGACGCCAGTGTTGTTTGTGCACGGAATGGATGGTTCGCCGTTAAATTTTAAGTACTTGATCGATAATTTGGATACGGATAAATATCAACCCTGGGTCTTGTATTATGCGTCTGGGTTCCGCTTGGGCATTCAGGCGAAAGGCCTGTTTAATTTCATGAATACCTTGAATAGTCGCTATGGTGTAAAAGACTTGCACCTCGTGGCGCATAGTATGGGTGGGTTGTTAGTACGGGGTTACCTAAATCAATGTTCAGAGTTGGGTGGATGCGAGTACCTACGATCGTTTACTAGCATCTCGACCCCCTGGGGTGGGCATAAAGCAGCTAAAATAGGCGTTGAATACGCGCCAGCGGTGATTCCGGTATGGTTTGATATGGAACCTGATAGCGAGTATCTATCGGATCTTTTTAAACCCCCGTTGCCCAATCAATTACCTCACCATCTTCTTTTCGGTATCAAGCAGAATCGTTTAGTTGGATTTGAAAGTAATGATGGCACCGTTGCCTTATCGAGTGTGCTGGCCTATGCGGCGCAAGATCAAGCAGTTGAAGTAAAAGGGTTTAATGAGGGACATGTATCCATTTTACAGAATCAGCGTGTATTGGATAAATTACATGCTATTTTCAAACGTTATGATGAGAAGAGCTAATGTACCTAGGTTGAAACCCAAGATATGATGCACCATTACTTGACTAAATGAGAATAGTTATTATTATCATTTATGTGTGTGACTTCTGTTATTAAAGGACTTTGCCTGGAGGTGCGTGATGGGGTGTGCTTTACCTGATTTGGTTTTAGCTCAAGAAATAAGCAATTCGGTTAAGTTAGAACTCAGTGTTGATATTATTCACTACTTAATCATGAATGACCTTTTGAGTGCGCAAGATTTTCGTTGCCTGGATTGTGAATCGAAATATTCAATACAAAAATTATGTATGCAAAAGTGTGCGCGGAGAATGTAATGCTCTTCGGATTAACGCTAGTGTGTTTCTTTATTCATCGATAGCTGGCATTCCTCAACCAAAAGATCGATAAATACTCTCACTTTTGCTGAGAGCATTCGGTTTTGTTGATATATGATGGAAAAAAAACGAGAACGCCCCCGGTAAGGTGCGAGGACTTCTATTAGGTCCTGGTATTGGGATTGTCCTGCGATAAAGTCATAGGTTTGAAATAATCCACCGTTGGCCAATGCGTACCCGACACAACCCAGAACATCCCCTGAGAAGCGAATGCTACTGTTAAAAGCAGGTTCGATTTCCTCGCCATTATCGAGAAAAACCCACGGTAGGGGTTTGCCTGTACTTGGCGTGATAAATTGAATGCATTCATGGCTTTTAAGATCGTGCAGAGTTTGTGGTGTTCCGTGTTCTTCTAGGTATTTCTTCGAGGCATAAACACCGAGGGTTGCTGCCTCTATTCGTCGAGCAACGAGGCGAGAGTCTTTGGGTTGGCCTAGTCTAATAGCCAGATCAAAACCTTCTTCAATGAAATCAATAGTCCTATTGGATATGTCGATCTCAAGCGTGACCTGTGGGTAGAGTGCTTTAAATTTAGTAAGAACCGGTAACACTCGAAAGTAGCCGTAGGTGGTCGGTACGCTTATTTTTAACGTACCTTTTGGCGCGGATAAATTGCCAGTGATCATCTTCTCAACATCGTCGATTTTTCGTAGCGCCTCTGAGCACTGTTCAAAATACAATTGACCGTCATCCGTTAAGCGAATTCGTCGAGTGGTTCGCGCAAATAACTTTACGCCCAATTTTTCCTCAACTCGGGCGACCGATCGGCTGACTGCCGCAGGGGTAATGCCGAGTGCATTTGCCGCGGCGGTAAAGCTTGATAGCTCTGCGGCTTTGCAGAAAATTTGAATAGATCCAATTTGTTTTGTATTTTGCTTAAAGTCCATTTGTTACACCGTAAAATAAATGCTTGATCGCAATCTGATATACAACAGTATTTGTGGGGCGCTGGGTATTAATGGGCTGCCTTGGGAAAGTAATAGATGTGAGAGTTTTTTATCGTATTAATGGCCTAGTGTCATTAAGACTAAAAGAGTAGCCTAGATTGTTAGATACAAGTAGCAGAATATTGTGACGTTTATATTACGGTGTAAAAATTAATGACATAAACGTGAGTAGGTGGTTGAAAAATAACCCCTGACGTTTATGGAGGGCTGGGAACATTGTGTCCTAATGCGGTTTCGTCGCAAACCTCACATTTGATGTGAAAAGCATCAAAACGGTTTTGTTGAAGAAACGTAGAGCTGCCTTGGTGTCACGCTTAGCTGTGAGACGGAAATCAATCGTATTTCCCTCTTTATCGACTGCCCGATAATAGTAGCGCCATTGGTCTTTTACGTTTAAATAGGTTTCGTCCATTATCCAGCGATCACCTGGTCGTGTCTTCTCTTTATGGAAGGTTTTCTCGAGCTTCGGTGCGTAGTGAACAACCCGTCGATTCAATGTACTATGATCAATCTTGATACCACGTTCAGTCATTATCTCTTCAATTTTTCGATAGCTGAGAGGATATGCACGCTACCTACGCACGCATTGAAGTATGGTGATCATGAATTGCTCAGTTTGATAGGGTTTTGAGATATGCATTCTACAATGCAATGAGATCGCATTCGCTGAATGCGACGGAACCAGACTTTGCGTATATTAGGGTTTAATTGACTTCGAACCTTTACGCGCACTGGCTTTTGATTCAATGGCCAAACGGTTTGCTAAGTTATCCATCATAGAAAAAAGGATCTCCACATTATATCCAATCAAGAATGCTATCATCATAGGGGAATATTGCCCCACCGAAGCAGCCTGATCTTCGCCAAAAAAAAGACCACTCGAGATTCCCATAACACCGCCGAGAACAACCCTAAGATTATAATCCAATCGGTGCTTTAGTGTGAACGTTCCCTGTTGAAACGCACTATGAATGGAACGTAACACCAACGTAAACGCACCCAGGCAACCAAACAATAGAGGAAGAGCATATCCAGAAAGCAAATTTAGCATATACTCCGCTTGCAGTTGATTTCTAAAAAATAAATTCCTCGACATACCTAATTGTCTGGCAACTTCTACTTTAGATGATTCGAGTTTAAGTCTTCTAATGATGTCGCTTATCCCAATAAGATCCGCATCCCCCTCTAATCTATTCTCTTCGCGAACTATATCTTGATGTAATCTATCTACTTTTTGGCTATATATATAATTATCATAGTGAGAGAACTCAGCATTGACTCCCTCTCCGAATTTCCACACGCCATTCCATTGGAATAATAGAATTCTATTTGCATCAAATTTCTGATCAAGCATCGTCTCTTTCTGCTGTAATTGAATACGAGATTCTAGTGACGCTTCACTATTATTCGACTCTATTAATCTAGTTTCTTTCTTTAATTCGATCCTTACTTTATTGCGCTTTTCAAAAAGAACACTGGTTTTGTTCAGTACATCCACCCCTATCATGTAATAAGATTGCAAAACTACAGTAATTAGTATGATCACAAATACTGCAGTGCCATAATACCACGGAACACATTTTACTTGTCGTATCGTACGATGATTTCTCTCCGCCCATAAAGGTGATGGGCTTGTGTGCTGTATGCTCGTTAATGTGGCTGGTTTTATTAATCCGATAAGCTGATTGTAGTCAGTCCAAAATTGGGCCTCACCCGTCGCTGACAATCCCCCTTTTGTCTGAAACTCCTTCCTTGACTGCAGGCTAGATTTGATCAGTGTTGATTTAACCGGTATCCCTATCCTAGATACATAGGCAATAAGCAGTTCTATCTCAACCATCGCGAAATCCAACTCGCTCTTTTCATTGCCCGCGACTGATTGATTTACCATCTTCCCTCACCGCAACACCATCATGATTAAAAATAAAGAAAGCATCCTCGAAAAACTTAAAGGGCACCTTTAGATCGCCAGGAGGTTTGCGCTGAAAATTAATTGCAATATCCGGTGTTGATACCAATCCAACGGGTAACGTCTGCGGATCTGACTGATGTGTGATAATACGATAGGCGTAGTCCGCAGCCAGTTTGGCGTTTGTTTTGAAGCTAACCCCTATTGCCATAAAAACACTATTACTATTGGCCATAACATGGCTAGGGGTCACACTCAATACTGGCACATCATTTGCGTAATAGTTAATATTTTCTATCACGTTAAATAGCTCAGTGCTACCTGTCACAAGAAACACACGGTCTCTAGTGGTCGAGGAATTATCTGAAAATCGCTGCATTGGTTCATACAGCGTTTCGTCGATACGATCAAAATCAACCTCTATCATATCTAATTCTATATCGACGTCACTATTAGCCAGATATCTCTCCAACGGTTTTACCTGAGTCAGTATCGAACTGGGATTATTCCGATCGAAGATAACCGCAATATGATGTAGATCTGTGAGGAATTTCTCTTTTAGATAGGATACCTGAGTACTAACACTGATATTGAGCGAGGTGTAAGCGATATTGTTCTGGCTCATACCAACGGTGGGATCAATTAAATTCATCGATACAGGGTCTTTGCTACAAGAGGTCACTACCGGTAAATTTCCTCCTGCATAGAATTCGCTTAAGAATGCAGTCGTAGCAGACCCCATTGAAATAATGAGATCAATGCCATTAGTCTCTGCATTTTCTATTATAATTTTCGCTTGCTGAGTATCTCCCTGATAGTTAAATAGAGTAAATTCCACTCCCAAACCACGACTTCGTAATTCGTTGATTATGGTTTTTGAGGATATATCGTAAGCTCCTGACCATTTCGGGGATAGAATAAGCACCCTCGCATCGATGGTGCTGCCTGTGGTAATTACCGCGGGAACAGCATAATCTTGAAACTCTTCAATCTCACGCATCCATTCGCGACCAGCAGGCTTGCAACTAAGTGTATCTAATTGGTTCCCATTAGATTCGATCTTCATACGTGCGCAGAATCTAGATGAACTTGATGCGTAACCCATAGAATGCAGTGAAACGATTAGCAGAGGTACTAAAACAAGGATTATCTTATTCATCGGGGATTCCTATCGATCGAGTTATTTGTGATTTTCGAAGTATTTTCATGGAGGAAAAATAATTAAGTAACATAAATATCAATCCGAGAACGATAATCATTGCACCCAGATTCGATAAAGCCTTTATATCGACAGTGTCGTCACTATTAAGCAACAGGAATGCTGCTAAAGAGGGTCCAGCGACATGCCCCAGTCGTTCCAAGAATCGATATGCTGCTGCCGTTGTTGCTTTACCTACTATTCGAGCATTCTTCGATTCAGCCACATGTGAAACAATCGGAGCATGTATAAATCCATGGGATAATCCGATAAGCAGCACGCCCGTAAGAATCACGCCAATGAGAACGACATTTTGCATCTGTAGAGAGAGCAACGTCACGAAAGGTAGCTGAAGCAATACCTCCTGTTGACCGATCAGTATTAAACCAAGCCCACTTCCAACGCAGCCGATAAATAGAATCAGTTCTATCTGTACAAGCCACAAGCGAATCTTGCCCACCAAACGGGTCGATACCAATACTCCTAGATAATAGAACACCAATATCTGGCCAATAACATCGGTGTCAAACTCCAGTTCTTTTAGCAACATTGGCATAGTAAAAATGAGCACACCCACGTAGAGCGCTTTCGTGGGAAAGCCAATTAACAACACCGTTTTGTAGAGTTCGAAATCTGTCATCAAATTCTTAAATTTAAAACCAAATCCCGTATTTCGCCTGTCCTTAGTTGGCTCGTCGTCTTGATTGAAAACAGGATCTGATATCATAGCCAGACAATATGCTAAACAAATGGATCCGATAATTGACCCTGCAAAAAATACGTTTTGCTCACCAAGCATCGGCATCAGTAGCGCTCCGATAGCGGCTCCGGAGATCGTACTCATATTAAATCCAATAACCAATTGCTCAGTCCCCTGTAATCGACTATTTTGACTTTCCAGATTCAATAGGTAACTTTGTACGGCGATAAAGAGTATGCCTTGGCCAACCCCTGCGATACCCCTCAAGGCAACCACCAAGGGAACATCATCAATCAGAGCCATACCTCCCAATCCACCAACAGATAACATCAATCCGGCAAGCATCATATTACGTAAGCTGTGCGACTCAGCCCAACGACCAGCGGGGAGCAGAATGGCCGCAAAGGACACAAAATAGACGCCGAACACCGTCGACACAGAGTATCCGCTGCCCTGAAATAGTACTGAAAAGTAAGCGGGGAGAAAGGAAAGATTAATTGCTTCCATCAATACCCCGAGGGCAAATACAGGTCTAATTAATTGTAATTGCAGCGATAAATTCGGTGCCGCCTGACGCTTATTCGCTTTCTTCATTTCCCGTTGTATCGACAACAAAACATCCAAAAATAGATTAGACAGAAGAACAGAGGCAATGAATAGCACCAGAATATTACGCGTCGCTCGCCATAACCTTGCATAAACTTTACTCCAAGGCGTTTTTACGACGACTTGGTAACTATCATCAATTAGCGCCAGACGAGTCACTATAAAGTCTTCGTTGTACTCATTGTAATAATCTAGTGATCCACTTTCCGTCGCGTATTGGCTAATATTGCCATGGTGTATTAAATAGATATGGCTAATATCTGGGTTCTTTAACCGGTATTCCTCAAACAGCACATCAATACCCGTTAGATCCCGATCAAGATCAAATCCAAGTTTACCTGGAACATTCAATCGGGCCTCCAGCGAACTCGCCAGAGAGTAGGACTGCCCCTTTATTCCGGCAGCATACAGTTGAATAAGACTTTGAATTATGACGAATCCAACGACAACAAAGGTTAAATGATAGAGACTCTTTTGTATCAAAACAGGTTTTTTGTTGGCGAAACGCTGTGCGAGCGTTATCACTATCGGCATTAACACAATGAGCAGCAAGGAGAAGATAACCACCCATCTAAACTGGGCATTGATTACATCGCTGAATAATCCATCCGTTGGCGTAATGACAAGACTCCCAACGCGGGTGATTTTATCTTCAAGCTCAAGAACAATCTCGTACTTATCATGCTGATGAGACTCCATCGTTAATCCTATCCAATCAATGGTAAGTTCACGTAGCAGCGCCTTTTCCGACATGTCACAGGTTAATAAATGGGACTCATGAAGCCCCTTACTTACATTATCCGCCTGCCCGTAATTCACTATATTGATAGACTTTATTTGGTCACTTTGATCAGCAAGATTATTTGCTTGTAATGTAAACCCTTGGAATTCAATGGGCACACCTAAACGTAAATTCCCCTCAATTGAGCTTTCAAGTAATTCCGCTTGATTACAGACATTCGTGAGCGACAATGCTGGAGAGACACGATACGACTCCCCTATGCCGATAAAGAGTAAAAGTCCAATTGACAAGACCATGACTATTTGTAGAGAAAGAATAGTTTTAACGAAATTCACGATTGTACCCCTATCCATTGAATTTTAGTTTTTTCCTACTGCAAGAGAACACGTGCTCCTATCTAGCGTCAGCAAACGATAGGCAATTGATTTTCGATAGAGATGAAAATGGGCGAGTGTATTGATTATTTGGTTCAGTATCATCTGTTCATAACTTATTCCAAGCTGGCCTAACCCCATGGATACCAAGCTAGTAGCCTCATCACTTGGCGCTCTTAAATCGGGCTTAGGGTTAGCTTCTAGCACATAGAGATGACCTGATTTATTCATCCGCAAATCAATTCGAATAACGCTATATATCCCTAAATTTCGAAATATCGTGCGTGCAATAGTATTGATATTTCCTAGCACTGCACTTTCTGACGATTCACTTAGCACTTTGATTGTATCTCTACCAATAGGTCTGATATCCATTGAGGTAAAAATCCCGTTAGGGTCTTCTAATCTACGCTCAAACTGACCGAAGCAACATGCGTAACTATCCTGCTTGAATTCCCAGCCTCTTTCGTTGTCTCTAACCCCACTTCTACCACCCATTACCGATATACAAAATTCCTTACCCGATAAAAAAGGTTCAATCAGTACAGTATTCCCAGTTTCTGTGAATACTCTCCTGGATAGCTCCCTCGCTTCCTCAATCGAATCCGCAATAAAAATGTGGTTTGACGCCCGGCCGCAGACAGGCTTAACCACAAACTTCGTACTATCCTCGAACTGCTCATCTTCCTTTAGCTCTTGGATAAATCTATCTAGCGTCGAATTCAGATTCGATCGAACATCATCTTCAGGTCTCCACACCATATAGGGTGCTGTTCTCACGCCTTGGCTGAGCAGGTGGATTTTGAAGAGATGTTTATTGTCCATCAACGCTACGTTGGCGGGTGTATGACCTACATAACCAATGCCTAAACTTTCCAATAATGCAGCACAGTGACAAGATGAATCTACACCTTGAACTCCAGCAGTATTTAACCACGCAAAATCTATCTTTAGATTCTTTAGTCTAGCGGGAAGAAGCATGCTCTCCTCGAGTAGAAATAGATTTCGAAATCCTAAAAGTTTAAGTGCATTTTGTATGTCCTCTGCAACTGACCGATAGCTCTTCCAATGCCGTGGATTGTGGCTTTTAAACTGCACAGTCCCCGCATCATTCGGATTTCCTGCATAAATTATTGCAACATTTCCATCAGATTTTAATTTTTCCAATACCGCCGATAAATATTGATCCACCGTTTCCATAGAACACCTCTTCACACGAGTACATCTGATTCTATTTATAGTTTCATCTTGAAATTCTTGATGCTAAAAACTCACTCCAATACCAAGTACATTATTTGTTTTTCCTGGAGAGTTCATTTTTCTGTTGATCATATAGAACACGGTTACACTGTATTTCGGATCCACCCTTAGCTTAACCCCCAAAGGAATCATACGTGTTTGATCCAGCTTGCTATCAATTCCACTGGTGACGTAGATATACTCCTGACTCATGAAAAATGAATCGATATAACTATTTTCCGACACTTTATTCGATACTTTCAATCTATGTCGATAACGTGTTTTTTCCTTGTCATCTGACCCTCCGATGAATTCAAGTCTATTTCTCAAGCTGAACTTATAGATTCGATCGGCCAATGTCAGTGCTGTAGAAGGCGTTATCTCAGCCTCATATCGCCTAGAATATTTATGAGTGCCGTCACTATTTCTAAAATCGATAAATTTTATTCCAGCCCCAATAGCAACATTATCGTTTATCTTATGACGAATCATCGGTCCTACGAAGGACCCTGAGCGAGACCTCATATTGTTGTCTTCTCTAAATTCTCCATAAAGAAATAATTTACTTTTTTTGTCTTGGCTTTGCCAAGCTTTAGTGATTGCTGAACCCCAAAATTGACTATCCCTTTCTTCGGACGATACCGGCATCGATATCATCGCAATCAAGATAGTGATACAGAAAAGCAAACCAAACGATCTATTGTGTAACTTCATATTCTTTCTACTCCACTGGACGTTGCCCATTTTTGGGCTTGAACTAATAGACTAGAAGTGTTCTGTAAAAATAACTTAGCCGGTTTTACGGAATTTATCGTCTAAATGATTATTTGTCGTAACGATTCGCGAAGACAACAAAGTCGACGGTTCCGTCGCATCTCGGGGGGAGGGGGGGCAAGTAGCGGTTCTGTTACAAGTTTCCCCCAGGAGAAAACTGAAGGGTTTCTGGACGTGACTATGCCGCCAAAGCATAAAATTGTTCAACTGGTGTCACATGACTTTGAGAAAAATATCGTCGTTGCCCTTTTTCAAAATCACTATCAACTCTATTCCCTTTAATGTTTCGATAGCTGAGTGAATAGGCACGGTACCAACGGACACAGTGAAGGATGATCGATTGAGGAGTGTGTCTGCCTTTGAATTA
Source organism: Gammaproteobacteria bacterium 45_16_T64 (assembly GCA_002162955.1). Taxonomy (GTDB): domain Bacteria; phylum Pseudomonadota; class Gammaproteobacteria; order Pseudomonadales; family Ketobacteraceae; genus 42-54-T18. The sequence goes on along the minus strand of MABD01000018.1, from coordinate 264,867 downwards.
GATCATTCTGCCATGCGGCTCTCTGACATCACTGGCTGCGACAGCACCCTGAATACTACTACAATCGAAATGTCACAATGATTTTGAAAACTAAGGTGCCTCTAGATGCCCTGTAATACGTGAGCTGTAATGACAAGTGTTACATTAGGGCGGAATGTCCCTAGAACCCCTTTGTGAAATGAAAAGCAACTAATCATGACTGATTTAGGTTGAGTGATATTGCATTACCTGCCTAATGAAATCTTGTCTCGCCCTGGGGTCTTCTAATGCTGTCTCTTCAATGATAGGTATGTTGGGATAGTGTAACTGTAGTTGCTGGGTGAATACCCCTATACCATCGGTATCGATGTGTTGTTCGTGATGTACTTTTACGGTTCCGTTGCCACAGCTCGGAGAGCGTGATTTAACAATGTAGCCTGAAAGGTTTTTCATCCAGGGTTGTTTTCCTGCCCGAGCGAGTTTGGCCGTGACATCGTTGTGCGGTGGCTCGACACCCTGGCAGCGAATACCGTTTGATGTTGCGATCAATTGTATGGGAGGGCGGGGAACGCCAAGTCCGATAAATACTTCAGGACAAAATGAGTGAAAGCAAAAGTGTTGCGAGAGTATTTGAGTGATTAGGGGAGTGTGCTGATGGTCACCATCATAGCGCACAGCCTCCCCTAGTAAGCAGCTACTTATGCCGACAATGGGCTTATCTTTCAAAGTCGATATTATCGATCAATCGAGCACCGCCCATTTGTGCGGTGGCTAGAATAACAAAGGATGTATCTTGACTGGCGGCTGGATCAAGGCTTTCACTATTGCAAATGTTGAAGTAGCCGTCACCAAAGCCGCTTGAGGTCAGTGTGTCCCGTGCGTCTTTTATGATCTGGGCGAAGTTGTTATCTCCTTGTAGTACTTTGTCTCTTGCTAGTTTGAGTTGTTGGTAGAGCAGTGGCGCAATACTTTTTTCTTCGTCAGTCAAATAGCCATTGCGGGAGCTTAGCGCCAGACCGCTGTCTTCCCGTACGGTCTCAACGCCAACGATATTGATGTCAAAACATAGGGCCTTGGTCATTCTACGAATGACTGCAAGTTGTTGAAAGTCCTTCTTGCCAAATAGCGCAACATTGGGTGTTACGATATTGAACAGTTTGGACACTACTGTGGATACGCCGTCGAAATGCCCTGGCCTGTCGGCACCGCAATGATCCTTTGTAATGTCATGTACTTGAACCGTGGCCCAGTGACTCGTTTCTGCGGGATACATTTCTTCTGCGCTTGGGGCAAAAAGGAGGTGACAACCCGCTGCTTGCAGCTTTTCGCTATCAGCTTCTAAGGTTCTAGGGTAAGAATCAAAATCTTCTCCTTCACCAAATTGTGTCGGGTTAACAAAAACACTGGATACCATAAAATCCGCATGTTTATGACCTTCATGTAGTAGGGTTATATGACCCTCATGTAGGTTTCCCATGGTGGGCACAAAACCAACGGTTTTACCCGCGAGCTTTTGCTTTGTGACGGCCTCTCTGAGCCCCGCGATAGTATGAATAATATCCATAGAAGGTTCCACCTATGCAAAGCCGTGTTCTGGTTTCGGGAAGTTACCGTCTTTCACCGCTTGGTGATAAGCGGCTACAGCGCCTTGAATCGTACCGTCGCCGTCGGGCATAAAGTTATGAACAAATTTGGCGACCTTACCTGGTGTGGCACCTAGCATGTCATGTAACACAAGGACTTGTGCGTCTGAGGCTGGGCCTGCTCCGATACCGATAACAGGGATGGATACGTTTGACATGACTTCTTCCATCAGTTCACTGGGAATGCACTCGTACAGCAAGATGGCAGCCCCTGCTTTTTCAGCGTCGATAGAGTCCTGCAGTAGTGCTGCGCGCGATGCATCATCCCGCCCTTGCACTTTGTAGCCCCCAAATTTGTTGACCGATTGAGGTGTGAGTCCAAGGTGTACGCAGACCGGTATACCTCTTTCCGTTAGTTTTGAGATGGTGCCAGTAAACCAGCTGCCACCTTCAACTTTAACCAGGTGACCACCGGCACGCATAAGCTTTGCTGCATTCTCAAAGGTTTGTTCTTCAGTGGCGCAGCTCATAAAAGGCATGTCTGCCATGATGAGTGACCCTTGATTTCCGCGGCTTACACACGTGGTGTGGTAAATCATCTCTTCCATGGTTACAGGGACAGTACTGTCTTTTCCCTGCAATACCATGCCAAGAGAGTCCCCGACCAAAATAACTTCTACTCCTGCGCTACTTACGATGTTGGCAAAAGTGGAGTCGTAAGCGGTAAGGCAGCTAAATTTCTGGCCTTCAGCTTTACGTTTGTTAAGGGTGCTTAGGGTAATATTCATCTGTGATACCTCTGATTAGGGACTGCTCACATGTCCTTGATAGACGCTAGGCTGAAACCGAGCGTAGCGACATCATAAACTATAGCTTTCGATGGGTACAAATGGCAGACGTAAAAAGTGAACGAGATTAGTGTAAGTTACACTGGGGTGGTGTGCTGGGCGTCGAATGGTGTTATGCCTGCGGAGGAGCATTGCTTGGCAAGCTCGATAATGCTTGTTCCGTTCGGCATGGATAATGCGGGTGCAATCTCGGATGCCAGGTCCCGTAGTGGGTATAAGACAAAATTGCGCTCGGTCATGCGAGGATGGGGGATACAGAGTACTTCTGTATCTACTGTTTCTTCGCCAAACAATAATATATCGAGGTCAAGGGTTCGGGCAACCCAGCGGACTGAGCCTCGGACACGTCCCTGTTGATTTTCGATATATTGTAGCGCCCGTAGTAGCGACTCTGCCGGTAGGGCAGTGGTGATGGCGAGAACGCCATTGACATAATCGGGTTGAACACCAGGACCAATGGCTTTGCTGCTATAAAGAGGGGAGCGAGCCAGCACCTGCGTACTCTCTATTTCCCCGATGGCTTGTATTGCTTGTGTGATCTGCTCTAGCGGGGTATCTAAATTACTCCCGAGCCCAATGAAAGCACGTATGCTCATTGTTGGTTATCACGACGCTTGCGCCGAGGTGGTCGGCGTTTTTTTCTGGGTTGTGCGTGGTCAGCTGCAAGGGCTTTTTGTGCTACAGGGTCTGCGTGTTGAAACTCCGTCCACCACTCCCCGAGACCTGCTGGTGTTTCCTCGGCCTGCTCTCTAAGTAGTAATAAGTCGTAGGCTGCACGAAAGCGTTGATGCTCTACAAGCTGTTGTGCACGCTTGATGTGACGACGAGTGAGCCTTGGTTGTAGTTCCCAAATTTCTCGGATAGTCGTGACAAAGCGTTTAGGAATGGTGGTGTGTTTAGCCTGTTGTTGCAGGGTGCGCTGGATAGCTTGCTGTAAGGCTGGGACGGGCGGAATGCCATCGCGTTTGAGCTTTTCCCAGTGGGTTTGCAGTGGCCCCCACAGCATTACGGCATAAAAGAATGCGGGGGTGACGGACTTTCCTGACGCTATTCGTTCATCAGTGTTGATCATTGCTTGATCAATCATGCCCATGGCGCCTGGGTGCTTGTTTTTAGATTCTACAGAGCTAGGAAATAACCATCGGGCAAGGTCGTAGTGCTGCAATAGATCCCATACCGTTACCGCGACACCTGACATAAAGAGCTTTTGAACTTCATCAAATAGCCGGGCTGCGGGGATCAAGCCGAGCAACTCGGAATGATCACGAATAGGTGCTTCTGTCTCATCGCTTAAATCGAAGTCCAGTTTTGCACTAAAGCGTATAGCCCTTAGCATTCGTACGGGGTCTTCTTTGTAGCGCAGCTCAGGGTCGCCGATGAGGCGTAAACAGCGATTCTGGATGTCTTCAAACCCATTGACATAGTCAACAATGGCCTGGTCTTCGTGGCGATAATAGAGGGCGTTAGCGGTAAAGTCCCTGCGCACAGCGTCTTCATCAAGGTTGCCGAACACATTGTCTCGTAATAGCATTCCGTGATCTGAGGTCGAGGATTGCTGGTCGCTAGAGGCGTTACTATGGCTACCTCTAAAGGTGGCAACTTCGATTATTTCGCGCCCATATCGGATGTGGGCTAGTCGAAATCGGCGCCCAATGAGCCGGCAGTTGCGGAACAACGCCTTAATTTCTTCTGGGTGTGCATCGGTGGATACATCGAAGTCCTTAGGGTCAAGGTCAAGCAGCCCATCCCTTACACAGCCACCGACCAAATATGCTTCGTAACCAGCCTTAGTCAGCGTATCGACCACCCTGATCGCATTGGGGCTTGCTAGGCTAGGATCAAAAGAATGCCGGTTCGCGCCAATGATGACGGGCATGTTCCCATCTGGGGTGTTGCCTCGCGTGATGATTTTTTTGATTTTTTTGATCAGCCGTTTTGGCATGGGTAGCGCTGCACCTGTATTGGGGTGGTTCAAATGAAGTTAGGTCAATTTGGCCACAGTTTAGCACTGGTATACACGTTACAAAACGTCTATTTTTTTCAATGACTTGGTGAAAGGCGGGTTTTGACTAATCTGGTGTTGCTGATGAGGAAATTTGAGGATGTAAAAAAGGGAGAGCGGTTAAGCTCTCCCTTTCATAATCTGCTATTTATTTTTTTTATTACAGATGAGTATTTGTTTTTTGAACTGGATCCTTAGATCCAGTTCTTTTATGTGCCGACTCTTTTTATTGTTTTAGCGTTATTTATTATTATTTTTAAATTGATCTATTTATTATTGTTGTTGATCTGTCTTTCTAGAGTGTTTTTTATTGTTAGTAATTATTGTTATTATTGTCAGTTATTATTTTTGTTAGTGCTATTTTTATTATTATTGCTTGTTTCTTATTTTTATTTTGTTGTCACCGTTACAAAGCGCTTATTGTTTTTGTTTCGCCCCGCTGCGGTTACGTAATATATAAAGCAGATCCCGTGCCAGCTTTTCAAGAAAACACAATATCCTTATAAAACAATGAGTTATGAATTCTGCTTGATGGGGTGGGGTGAAATTGACAATATTTTGTTACCTCTTTCGACTAAAAGTGTTTCCTCTGCGGTAACACCGTAACAAATTATTCGGGAACTTTGTGTTACTTAAGTTGTTACTCGGCAGGAGTCGAAAGGTTAATTGCGCTAAAATTTTGGGGTAATTTGGTTAGATTTCCATCGCTTGGTACGGAAAGGGTGGTGAAAGATAAGGATGTGTCAATAAATAGGCTGGGGACAAAAAATGTGTTGCGAAGTGATGGGAGGTATTTTGACGGCGTGGGGTGCCATCATTAAGGCAAAAAATTGACGCTATTGCCTTAGTGATGGTATGGCTGTGGGTTACATTTGTGACTGTTGGTAGTTTTGTAGGCCGATGCGCTTGATGAGCCCTAGTTGCTGCTCAAGCCAATAGGCGTGGTCAACTTCAGTGTCTTCAAGCATTTTCTCTAGGATTTCCCGGGTTTCGTAATCTCGCTCCTTTTCGCATAGGGCAATAGACTCTCTTAAGTCTTTGACTACTTTGTACTCCAAGTTTAGATCGCTTTGTAGCATTTCGGGTACGGTTGACCCTACGTTGATAGGAGGGCGAGTAGTGAGGTCAGGCGTTCCCTCTAGGAACAGTATACGTTTGATCAGGTGGTCTGCGTGCTCTGTCTCATCTTGCATTTCGTGACCGATGCGCTCGTAAAGTTTACTCAAGCCCCAGTCTTCATACATGCGGGAGTGAATAAAGTACTGATCCATGGCTGCTAACTCTCCTGCTAGAAGATAGTTCAGGGAGTCAATGACTACTGGAGTGCCTTTCATAGTGTGTGCTCCTTTTAGCTATCCATCATGGATTGTAGGTAGTTTTCTAGGCCAACGTTGGAGATAAGATGTTGTTGGGTTTCGATCCAGTCAATATGCTCTTCATCGGATTCGAGGATGTCTTCAAGAAGATCGCGACTTACGTAATCGCCGATGCTTTCGCAGGTGGCGATGCCGTCTACTAGGTCGGAGCGGATATTGGTTTGCAAGGTGAGGTCGCAACTGAGCATTTCTTCGGGGGTTTCACCGATCAGCAGCTTGCCGAGCTTCTGTAGGTTGGGTAGACCTTCAAGGAAAAGAATGCGTTCAATCAGTTTGTCGGCATCTTTCATCTCGACAATGGATTTCTTGTATTCGTGTTCGTTTAATTCGCCGAAGCCCCAATTCTTAAACATGCGGGCGTGCAGGAAGTACTGATTGATGGAAATGAGTTTGTTGCCAAGATTGGCATTGAGAAGTTCAAGGGCTTTGGGATCGCCTTTCACTGTCGTCTCCTTAAGAGGTCACTAAATTTAGTTTTTGGCTTTTTGCGAACAATAAATGGTCGCTAAACCAGCTACTAGTTTAGTCTATGTTCTTAAGGAGTAAATAGAACAGTTGGTGAATTTTAAGTCTAATTTATCAGGTGGTTATACTTTAGCCTCATAAGCAAGATTGTAATTCTGGGAGATTTGTAATTGAGAGATTGTGTCGTCGACAAGCTCTTTTGCAAACGGGGCGCATTGTCCACAACAACTACCCACACCAAGAGTCTCGCGCACGTCACTAAAGCTGCTGGCGCCTTCGTGAATAGCGTTGCGAATATCTCTGTCGTTTATGCGATTGCAAATACAAACGACCATGGTGTTTCTCCTACATTAAATTCAATGATGATAATGTAGTGCAAATGAGAATATATATCAAGTGTTAATGGGTATTAATAGCCTTACGCTAATTAGGTTAGTGTCAGGCTTGTTTGATGGCGGGCTTTTTGCGGGGAATACCAAGGCGCTGTCTTCTTTCCCAAAGGCATTTGCGGCTAATACCGAGCTTTTGTGCTAACTCTGTCTCGGTCATCTGGTCTTGATGGTCTAGGACAAAATGTTGGAAGTAGTCTTCGAGGGATAGGTCCTCTTCAGGATCTGTTGTTTCGGGGGTGAATTGTGGTGTGCTTCTAATTGAGGTGGTATTGGGGTGCTTTAACTGGCTAATGTTGACGTCAATTGCTAATAACTCTTGGCTGATTTCTTCGCTTTCACAAAGAATCACGGCGCGTTCAATGGCATTCTCTAATTCGCGTACATTTCCTGGCCAGTTATAGTGATTGATGGCAAGCAAGGCGTCTTTACTAAAGAAGAGGTTCGGGGTGTTCATTCGGTTTCCCGTCCGCTCTAGGAGTGATTCAGCCAATTTCTGAATGTCGTCTTCTCGTTCTCGCAGGGCGGGAAGCTTTAGGTCAACTACATGAAGGCGGTAGTACAAATCCTCTCTGAATTGGCCTGTTTTAGATAAAGCTTTTAAGTCTCTATGTGTGGCTGCCATTAGCCTTACGTTCACAGTTTTTGCTTGTACGGAGCCGATGCGCCGGACTTCTTTCTCTTGTAGAACTCTGAGTAACCGGGCTTGAGCTTCTAGCGGGAGTTCGCCGATTTCATCCAAGAATAATGAGCCACCGTCAGCAGCCTCTACCAAGCCTTTTCGGTTGGTGTTGGCACCGGTAAAAGCGCCTTTTTCGTAACCAAATAGCTCTGATTCGATTAGCGTGTCGGGGATGGCTGCGCAATTGACCGATATCATCGGTCCCCCTGCGCGGGTGCTTTGTTCGTGTAGGGCGCGGGCGACGAGCTCTTTGCCTGTTCCTGATTCCCCTTGGATTAAGACGGTGCTATCGGTCGGTGCGACTTTGCTAATGCGTTTAAACAATAGTTTCATCGCGTCACATTCACCGATCATACCTGAAATGGGGTAATCTCGATTGATGACAGATTTGAGGGCTGCATTTTGTCTTACTAACGCCCGTTCCTTGAGGATTCGCTCCACCGACAGTGTCATCTCGTCATGGTCAAAGGGCTTTGCAATATAATCGACGGCACCCATTTTCATCGAGTCAACGGCAGACTTCAGGCTAGCGTAACTGGTCATCACTAGAACAGGGACTTCTTCTGCAAGCGGAATAATGTCTGTACCTGGTGCGCCGGGCAGTCTTAAGTCTGTGATAATTAAGTCAAAATCGGAAAGTTTGTATTGGTCAACTGCCTCGGATACAGCACCAGCTTCGCTTACAGTGTAGTCGTGCCGGGTCAATAGTCTGCGTAGTGCAGATCGAATGACCGATTCATCTTCCACAATCAAAATATGACTCATAGGGTGTTGCTCTCCTCACCATTGTTGTTGCTGGGTGATATTTCGTCATTTTCACGGTAACGGGGTAACGTTATGGTAACACGTGTTCCTTTATAATCGGTGCTGATAGGGCTGTCGATAGAAATATGGCCAAAATGTTCTTCGATAATGCTGTATACCACCGCCATCCCTAGTCCTGTGCCTTTTCCAGGGTCTTTTGAGGTAACGAAAGGTTCGTAAATACTTTCCTTAATGTTTTCGGGAATCCCGCAGCCCCTGTCTTCAACTTCCAAAGTTACCGTATGGTTTCGGGTAACACTTCGGGTAACAATGGGGGAGTCGATGCTAGAAGCATCTCGTGCATTGCTGAGTAAATTGATAAATATTTGAGTGATGCGCTGTCTGTCGCCACTTATTATATGATCGGCATCAATGTCGTTAGTAAAGTTCTCTGTTTTTTCGTCGCCGCTTAATTTAAGAAGGTCAAATGCTTCTTGAGCGCATTCTCTCAGTGAAACAGGAGCCTGAATGACTTTGTTTGTGCCGCTATGACTAAAATTCACCAGGGATTGCACGATGCGTGTCACGCGTTTGGTCTGCTCTACTATCTCATTGGACATTTCAACAATGTCAGGGTTGTCAGACTCATATTGAAGGTTTTGAGCGAGGCAGGCGATACCGGTGATAGGGTTGCCTATCTCATGTGCGACACCTGCTGCAAGTCGACCTACAGAGGCGAGTCGTTCATTGTGTGCGAGTTTATGTTCGAGCATGCGGGTCTCTGTGAGGTCCTCAACTACGATAACCAGGCCGCCGTGGGATTTGGTTTGATTCTCCGCTCTGATCGACGCTTTATGGAGGTTGAGCCAGCGTGTGACGCCTTGGGATTCAACTTCTTTTTTATATTCGTGGGTTTCTGGGCCGACGCTGAGTTGTTGAAGCAGGCTGCGCCAAGGCTCGGGTAGGTGGTCTAAGCTGGAGCCAACAATGTCGCCAACAGGAATGTTGGTGATCTTAACCATCGAGTGGTTCCACCCGAATACCTCGCCATCGAGGCCGAGGGAGCATACACCCATGGGCAAGTCTTGTAGGGTTTGGCGGTGAAAGCGGCGAAGGTTATCGAGTTCTGCCGCGAGGCCAGTCAATTTGTGATGATATTCCTCAAGTCTGCTCTCGGTATGGTGGATATCTTGGACTGCTGATTCGTCGGAGTGCATGACATAGGGTAGCGCTTCATCGATGATTTCATGCGCTACGGATGGCCCTAGCAATCCCGATAGGTTGGTTTCTAGCTGGTCTCTTAGACGTCGAAGAGAGTAGGGGCGGGTCTCATCAAGGCTCATCGCAAGGTCATGTAGTGCAAGTTCGACCTCCCTTCGGGCGGTGGTTGCCCCTAGCGGTTTAGTCAGTCGCTCAATGAACTCGCGACTATTACTTACTGAAAGCTCCCATCGATAAGAGCGACGCAGGTTGTCGACGTTGCACGTTTCTGCCGCGAGGTTTTCCGATGTGCTAGCGTTGGTGAAGACTGAAATGGTGGCAAACACCATGCAATTGACAAAAATGGCGACAGTTGCCGCTAAGTAGCTATTATCTCCTTGTGGAAAGGTGTCATGTATCAATAGCGGTATATTGATGGTTACTTGGTAATCAAACAGTATGGGCAGTAGGAGCAAGAAAACCCATACAGAGATACCTGAAAGTAGTCCGGTGATAAAGCCGTATCGATTCGCTTTTGGCCAAAAAAGCACACCGAAAAGGCCTGGTACAAACTGCATCGTAGCGACAAAAGTTAAAAAGCCGAGTTCAGATAAAGAATGCCGCCCAGCCATGACGCGGTAGATAATGTAACTGGCCAGGATAATAAAGGCGATCAGCGCTCTTCTTGTCCAAAGTAACCAGCTATAGAGGTTGTTTTGAGTATTTACGGGGGATAGAGGGAGTACCAGGTGGTTTAAGCACATGGCGGACAATGCGAGTGTGCAGACGATAATGACGCCACTAGAAGCGGACAGGCCAGTGACAAACGCTATTAATGAAAAAGTCGGTGAATTGAGTGCCATCGGCACGCCTAGTGTGACGTATTCGGCCGCCACATCGGGTTGGACAATGGTTGAGCTCCACAGAATGATTGGAATGGGCAGAGCAAGAATGAATAGATAAAGAGGAAGTCCCCAACTTGCGGTAAGTAATGCTCGAGGGTTCAGGTTTTCAGTAAAGGCCATATGGAACATATGAGGTGTAACGACTGCTGAAAAGAAAAATGCCGCCACAATACTGCGCCAAGGGCCTTCTTTTAACGGGGCGTACAGAGTCTCAGTGGCGTAAGGATTGTCAGTAAGCCATTGCTGCAACCCTGTGGGGCCATCGAATACATTGAATAAAACAAAGATACCAATGCTGACCATGCCGATAATCTTAATCAAGGATTCAAACGCAATGGCGATAACAAGGCCTTCATGTTTATCCCGAGTGGATATGTGCCTAGCGCCAAATAAAATGGCGAACAAAATAATCACACAGCAGAATATAAAAGCTAACGTGTTGGGGGAGGTTTCTTGATTGAGTATATGGATGGTGTCTGCGACAGCCTGAATTTGCAGTGCCAGTAAGGGCATGATGCCAATGAGCATGCAAAGCGTCACTAATGCACCAACCCATGGGCTGCGATAGCGAAAGGCTAATAGGTCGGCGAGTGAGCCAAGCTGGTAGTTCTTGATGAGTTTTAGGATGGGGGCAAGTAGTATCGGCCCCAACATAAAGGCCGCTGATATCCCCAGGTAGTAAGCGATGAAGTTAAAGCCAAAGCGGCTGGCGAACCCTACCGCTCCATAGATTGCCCAGGCACTTGCAAAGACGCCGAGGGAAAGTACGTAGACCGCGGGGTGACGAACAAACTTTGCCGGTAAGTAGCCTTGCTCGGTAAAGTAGGCGACAAGAAAGACAAAGGAAAGGTAGCTGATGCCAATAAGAAATATTTGGGTAAGACTAAAGCTCATCTAGGTCTCTACTTTTGGTGATCCAGAACGTGAGCCCGATCAGAATTGCCCACACTAAGTAAGGCCTATACCACGCGGTGCCACCCTCAGCCCACCATTGCATAATGGAAGGTGATAAGACGAATCCGCCTGCAATAAGAAGTAACACAAGTCGGTCAATATACATGGTTCGATTTGCACTCTGTCAAGATTGTTTGTCGAGTCGGTTGGATTGATTATACATCGATTGCGACGGAGGTGGAGGGAATCGATTTTAGCCCCTTAAGCTTGTCCTTGTTCCAGACAGAGATACCCCAAGCTAGTTGTGTTTCAGTCGTTTCTAATTTGAGTTCTGGTGCGGGTGCTAATCCGAGTGCTGTTAAGGCGTGCCATAGATAGAGATTGCACTGTGTGCTGGGGACTGGAGTGGCAAATGTCTGTTTGCTTAATTTTTGGCCCTGTGAGTTGACGACGATAGGGAGGTGGCAATATTGCGGGGCAAGAAACCCCAGTTGATGTTGTAAGTATTGTTGCCTTGGCGTGTTATCGAGCAGGTCGATGCCTCTTACGATATGGCTAATTTTCTGTTCATGGTCGTCGACTACGACGGCAATGTGATAAGCGTACAGCTTGTCTTTGCGCCGGATAATGAAATCCCCGACATATTGTTCAATGTTCTGTTGGTATGGGCCCTGTAGGTCATCTTGAATGGTCACCGGTTTGGCATTGACCTGCAAGCGTATGCTGTGGGGGGCGCTGGGTTCTTGCGAGCACCCCCGGCAATTGCCAGGGTAGGCTGTCCCGGATTGTTCGGATTGTTGCGAGAGCTGTTTACGAGTGCAGGTACAATAAAAGGCTTTGCCACGAGACAGTAATTGTTGAATAGCGGCGTCATAATGTTTGTGGCGTTGACTTTGGTAGACAACGTCTTGATCCCAGTGCAGGTGATAGCTTTCCAGTGTGGATAGGATGTTTGCCGTAGCCCCGGGAATCTCTCTCGGTGGGTCTAGGTCTTCAATTCGTACCAGCCATAAACCGTCGTTGGATTTTGCATCAAGGTAGCTTGCTACTGCAGTGAGCAATGAGCCGAAATGGAGAGGGCCTGTTGGTGAGGGGGCAAAGCGACCTACATATTGCTGCATATTCAACGTAAGGGATGAGTGGTTAACGTGGGGGCAAACAAAAAAGGAGCGTAGTTACACGCTCCTTTCTGTGTCAGTGTATGGAGTTAGGTCCCCCACTGTTTTTCTTTGATTTCTTGAAGTGTTTTGCAGTCGATGCAAAGAGTGGCGGTGGGGCGAGCTTCGAGTCGGCGTATGCCTACTTCAATTCCGCAGGTTTCACACCAGCCATAATCGCCCGATTCAATTTCTTCAAGGGATTTGCCGATTTTACGAATGAGTTTTCGTTCTCTATCGCGAGTTCTTAGCTCAAGGCTAAACTCTTCTTCTTGAGTGGCGCGGTCGGCTGCGTCGGGTAAGTTGTTAGGTTCGTCTTGCAAGTGGTGTACTGTACGATCAACTTCTTCCATTAACTCTTGCCGCCAAGCAGTCAATATTTGCCGGAAGTGTTCCAGCTGGTTGTCGTTCATGTACTCTTCGCCTTTTGCTTCCTCGTATGGAGTGAAGCTTGAGCGTGATAGGTCTACTACCTTCTTGTTCGGTTTCGTTGTTGCCATTGGTCATTCCTCGCAACTGGTCAATCTGTGATCTATAGCAAGAATCACTAAGATTGGCAAATCCTCAATGTATTTTCGGTCATATTCACGGAAAAGCACTATACCTTCCCAATATGACAGATAACATTGCGTACTTCTTTATTCATTAAAGAAGCGCTATTTGATAGCGGATCGTTATATTAATTATATTATTATTTTTGTTGTTGAAGTGGCTCAAGTGCTTATCAACAGCGCTCGATCATATACCCATTTATCAGCACTGTGAATAGTTAAATTTACACTTCGTTACTTAATATACACTTGTGGATACACTCGTTGGTTCTGCTGCTTTATTGGATTACGGTATTTTGGGTGCGCTATCAGGGGGCGAAATTCAGTATTTTTGAACACCTAATTATGTTCCTAGGGTTGCTGGGTAAAATAGAACCTGTATAAGTAAGTGGTTGATTTTGAATATTAAAGAGGATTGCTGTAAATGAAATACTCCGAACCGTTACTAACTGGCACGCTAATCAAGCGTTATAAACGATTCTTAGCGGACGTGCGTTGCGAAGATGGGAGCGAAATTACCATTCATTGCCCCAATACTGGGTCCATGAAGAATTGCGCAGAGCCGGGTAGTCGCGTGTGGTTCTCTGACAGTCACAACGATAAGAGAAAGTATCGCCATACGTGGGAGTTGGTCAGTGTCGGTGATGTTGGGTCAGAGTTTCCGCTCGCGGGGATTAACACTGGTCTTGCGAATAAGTTGGTGCAAGAGGCCGTTGAGGGTGATGTTATTCCTGCGTTATCAGGGTATTCCAGCATTCGAAGGGAGGTGAAGTACGGTGCTGAAAATAGCCGAATTGATTTACTGTTGGAGAGTGAAGGGCGGTCTGCGTGTTATGTCGAGGTGAAGAATGTCACGTTGTCGGTAGGCTCGGACGGGTCATTTCCTGATGCTGTTACCGAACGGGGGCGTAAGCATCTAAGGGAGTTGATCGCTGTGGTAGAAGGGGGAGAGCGTGCAGTACTGCTTTTTTGCGTGCAACACTCTGGGATTGAGTCGGTGCGTCCGGCAGATGAAATTGACCCTGAATACGGTAAAACACTTAGGCTGGCAGCGCAGGTTGGAGTGGAAATTATTGCGTGGCAGGCAAATATGTCGTCAACAGAGATTGTGTTGAAGCGGGAGCTACCGGTGGACCTGTCGTTGTAAGCGGTGTTTGATATACAAGCTACAATTTACCTGACCTTAGTGTTTGTTCAAGTGTTTATTCAGTTGTGCGGGAGGCCAATTTGGGGGTGGTGCGTTGGGTTTTGTTGGTTGTGTGTGCGGTGTTTGCGAAGCAAAGTATCGGAGCTGTTGAGGTTGTCGCCGTTACGGCAGGGAAGTTGGATTATTATCACCTCGAGTATTCGCTGACGCGCAATAATTTTGTGTCATTTGCTGAAATGTCAGAGCAGGATTTTTTAATCGAGGGTGGGCAATTTGAATTCGAAATAAGCCGTGCAACGTTCCCTATTGCAGCCCCAGCATGTAGTGGCAATTTGTTGATCAGAATGCCTCGGGGGGAGGTGGATTCGTCTATAGGAAGGCAAAATGCAGGCAAAAAGCATCAGTTATATCAGGCCTTATTGGCAATGTACAAAGGCGAATTGACCGCCGCGTCGGCGGTACCTGTGGTGCTGGAATTAAACCCGTATGTAGAGCGACTCTCTAGAGGACGCTATGAGTTGACGGCTTGTAACCTGTTTTTTCGCCATCTCGATGGGCGTTATATTCCCTATACGGGCCGTCTTCGGTAGTGGCAGGAATAAGTTTCTAATGCCCCGAGGACAAAAAAAGCGTATTGTCCTTGAAGCTGGTTAAGCTGTATTTTCTTTGTTAGGGCGGAGATAGATGTTCGATTTAAATGAGATGGCGGTATTTGCCAAAGTTGTTGATACGGGTAGTTTTACGAAAGCGGCAGATAAATTAGGGTTGCCGAAGTCGACGGTGAGCAGAAAAATTAGCCAGTTAGAAGAGCGGTTGGGTGTTCGGTTACTCAATCGTACGACTCGGGCGTTAAAGCCAACAGAAACAGGCAAAGCCTACTATCACCATTGTGCAAAAATGGTAGAGGAGGCGGATGAAGCCAACAGCCTTGTCACCAATATGCAGGCTGAGCCGTCTGGCATGTTACGAGTGAGTGCGCCGCTCGCGTTTGGCGAGCCATTCTTGCAAGATATGTTAGAAGAGTTCTTATCGTTGCATCCGCAAATATCGATTGAGTTGATCTTAGATAATCGTAATGTCGATTTGGTTGAAGAGGAATACGACGCAGCGTTCCGCGTGGGGCCGTTGGCAGACTCAAGCTTTGTCGCTAGAAGTTTAGGCGCTGCGCAATTGGTGATCTGCGCAAGCCCCGAATATTTAGAAAAAAACCCAGTGCCTCGTACCCCTCAAGACTTACACGACCATAGCATCGTCAGGCACCCATCTGCGGCCTGGGAGCTTCAAGGGCCTGACGGGATTGAGGTGCTGGAATTGAAGTCTCGGTTAGCGCTTAACGATATGTCACTGGTTAAAAGCGTGCTTAAACGTGGCATGGGTATCGGTATGTTACCTTGTGCATTGGCCCATGAAGAGTTACAAAATGGTGAGTTATTGCCATTATTATTGGATTTCCCCTTCACCGAAAAAATGATGTATTTGGTGTATCCGAGCCGTAAGCAGCCGCCTTCTAAGTTGGTGTCGTTTATTGAGTTTGTGGTTGAGCGCTGTCGGCCGATGGCTCCTTGGGCCAAAGAAATGGATTATCCACATATTCCATAATGTAAACGTGTTATTTACAAATCAGCTATTGAGTTTGTAGACGACCGGTCGCATACTGTTTGGCATGGCTAGACCGAGACGAACAGAACATAACAGAGAAGTGATACTGGCAAAGGGCATCGATTTGCTGTGTGAGCAGGGGTATAACGGTACCGGGCTCAAGCAAATATTGGATGCTGTCCAGATACCTAAGGGTTCCTTTTATCACTACTTTGATAGTAAAGAAGCGTACGCTGCACAGGTCGTCGAGCTGTATATCGATCGACTGCTGGAAGTGTTCGATAATTACTTGCTATACACCACGGAAACCCCTGTAGATATCATCAAGCAAATTTATGGCTGGATGGTCGTGGAGTTTAAGCGCAAAGAGTGTCGAGAGGGCTGTTTGTTAGGGAATCTGGCTGCGGAGTTGGGTGCAAGCAGTTCCCTGTGTCAGGTTGCCATGTCTTCTGCTTATGGTAAGTGGTTTCAGCGATTTGTACCGATTGTGGTTGCAGGGCAGGAGGCTGGGCAAA
This sequence comes from Gammaproteobacteria bacterium 45_16_T64, assembly GCA_002162955.1. Taxonomy (GTDB): domain Bacteria; phylum Pseudomonadota; class Gammaproteobacteria; order Pseudomonadales; family Ketobacteraceae; genus 42-54-T18. The sequence goes on along the minus strand of MABD01000018.1, from coordinate 248,831 downwards.
TACGGCAGGATGTAACGGCTGAATTGTTGGCAGAAACATTTTGGAACGCGTGGGAGGGCAGCCTTTTGCGCATGAAAGTGACCGGAAGTACTGCGACCGTAGAGCAGACGCTGGCGGTATTATTAGATAGTTTATTTCGAGCATAATAATGGGCGCGGGTATCGCGCTTTTTTTATAAACATTAACTAGACGACCGGTCTAGTATTTATACCATAACTGGAATAGAAGAGGAGTTTGCCCAATGAGTGATACAGTGAATATTGCTTCGCCGATAACGCTAAATAATGGCGTCACTATCAAGAATCGTTTTTTTAAGTCGGCTATGAGCGAGCAGCAATCGACCAAAGCCTTGCTGCCTCATGCAAGTCTAGCAAGACTCTACAGTGCGTGGGCCCAAGGTGGGGTTGGCTTGATAGTAACCGGCAACGTGATGATCGCTAAAGATGCAATGGGCGAGCCGCGGCAGGTTGTATTGGAAAAGGGGGTTGATTTGGCCCCTTTTAGCGCGTGCGCAAAAGCGGGAACGGAGAATGGTGCCCATATCTGGATGCAGCTCAATCACCCTGGGAAGCAAATCCCCAAATTTCTCAATAAGCAGCCCGTTGCTCCCTCGGCGATTCCATTGGAGAGGGGCTTGGAAAAGATATTTAATACTCCGCGAGCGTTAACCGAGTTAGAAATAGAAGACATTATTCGTCGTTTTACCGACAGCGCAGTGTTGGCAAAAGAGGCAGGATTTAGTGGGGTGCAGATACACGGTGCCCATGGCTATTTGGTGAGTCAGTTTCTAAGCCCGCGCCATAATCGGCGTACAGATCAGTGGGGTGGTAATGCAGAAAACAGGATGCGATTTGTATTGGAAATCTATAAAGCGATGCGAGCCGCGGTGGGTGATCACTACCCTATTGGTATTAAGCTAAATTCTGCAGATTTTATGAAGGATGGGTTTAGCGAGGATGATTCAATGGCGGTGGTTGAGAAGCTCTCGGAAGTTGGGATGAACTTGATTGAGATTTCTGGTGGAACCTATGAAAGTCCAGAGATGATGGGTAAAGACGCCAAGGCTGAGCCACAAAAGGAAAGTACCAAAAAACGTGAGGCATACTTTTTGGATTATGCCGAAAAAGTCAGGCAGCACACCGCATCGACACTGGTTGTTACCGGAGGGTTTCGTTCCGGTGTGGGCATGAATGATGCGCTGAGCTCAGGCGCAACCGACATGATTGGTATTGCGCGCCCATTGGCGGTCTACCCTGATTTGGTCAACCGCTTTATTAGTGACCCAACCTATGTAGTCGATATTAAGCGACCTACCACGGGGTCCAAATTACTGGATATGGCTGCTATGTTGGATATCAGCTGGTTTGAGCAGCAAATGCACCGTATTGGTCACGGCAAACCCTTGAAGCCGAACCTTAGCCCATTAAAAGCCGCAATGGGGTCGTTATTGTCGACAGGCGTCCATGCTTTTAAGCAGCGTCGGGCATAGATCATGAAGGTCTTTCTTCTTGCGGGTAGTTTGCTACACTGATACGGGAGAGCGATTATTGATCAGTGATCAATGAGAGGGTTCAATGCCGTATTCTTTACCCCCGCCGTTATTGGAGCGCTGTTCTCCATTTCGGGCGGGGTTTTCTCGTTATTTCCCTGAGGCTCCGAATGAGCCTATACAGGCGGTCCAAATCATTGAGCAAGTGATGGTGAAAGCAAATTCTCAGGATTTTGCTGAATTGGTTGCGTACTTTGGTGTGGATGTGCTTGAAATGTGTTGTGAGCATATAGAGCAGGAGAGTTTGCCCTTGGAGTCTCGGTTGCCTTGTATTCGTTCTAGTATTCAGGACGCTGCGGATGCTGGTGACCCTTTTGCATACCTACTGGAGGGGGACTAAGGCAGTATTTCCAGTTGGGAGGGTTGTGCTTCGCAGTGCGATAAGCGGGTGTTGTGCCACTGATCCCTACCGTTGTTTTTTGATTTGTAGAGCATTTTGTCTGCTGCGGTTACGGCACGCTCAGATGGGATACTGCGTACTGGGTACGCAGTAGCGGCTCCCAGGCTAATTGTCACCATAGTATTTACGGTTGAGGTTTGATGCTCAATGTTGAGGTCTCTGATTCTGTCCAGGATGCGCTGTAGCGTTGTCTGTATCTGTTCTTCGTCTATGTTGGGGTAGAGTATAATGAACTCTTCACCACCATATCGCCCCACGAGTTCACCTGGGCGGCTTGCCTCCATTTTTAGTGCTTTAGCCAAGTTCATTAAGCAATGATCTCCTGCTTGGTGTCCGTAGAAGTCATTGAATTGCTTGAAAAAATCAACATCTAGTAGGACGACAGAAAGCGGGCGTTTTTCTCGTTGGCAGCGGTTCCATTCTTGCTCGAGGCGTTCGTCGAAGTAGCGTCGATTGGCCAGGCTGGTGAGGGAGTCCTCGCGACTTAGTTTTTCTAGGTTTTCGTAAAGTTGTTTCTGCTCGATCTTATCTATATCCAGTAGAAGTCCTTGTAAGAACATGGCCCGCTCTCGGTGTTCGATGACATAGGCGATACCCATGCCGATCAGGTTTGCCGCTACAAAATAGGCCTGGAAGCTAATAAACGATATTTCATGTTGAGTCAGCTGTAGAATTACAAGGTGTATCAGTCCGGCGAGATGGCACCAGAACGTTACCAGGAAAAAGCGAATTTTAAGCATGGAGTACATTGTGATGATGGCGTAGATCGACCCAGCGTAAGCCGCAATCTTGATGTCAGGGTTCTCAATTGTGCCAGCGACATGTAATAAAATGACGAGAGCGATCATCGCTACCGGCCCGGTATACCAATGGTAGAGATGGTTAAATGATTTGATGCTCGACAATGTTGCGATAATGCCAAGGCATAGGCCTCCCAGCCCATAGCAGATAGGGAATGCGCCTAGGTCACTGACAGGTGCCTGTAAAAAGACAAGTATGCCAAGCAGTGCGTAAGTGATTAACATGTAAATACTGTTGATTTTTAAGTTATTTAGCGCGGTTTGGCGGTAGGTTTTACGGAAAAAACGTTCAATAAACCGGGGGAAAAGCAGGAAGTAAAACCCAGACATAAGGATGTCGGTAATCTCGCTTTTGAGGGCGGGATCGGTAACAGGGGAAAGAGAGCTTGTATGGGACAAAGCCATCCGAGATGGTGCTCCAAAAATCTGGTCTTAAATCAAAAATGTATCGTTATTTTTATAGGGTAACTGTAGCGTCTGAGGAATAGGTTCGCGAGGGGATCTGGAGGTAAGGAGGTTAATGGTCTAAAAAGAAGGTTTAATATGAGTGATTTGTTGCACCAGGTCCTGGCGACTGATCAGCTATATGCGAATTGATTTGAGCATGTTGATCTTAGAATGAAGCAGCACGCTTGATAAAGCGCTTGTTTTCTAGGCGCTCTTCTGGAGATAGGGCGGGCAGGCTTGCTGTAATGCTGTCGGAGCAATCTACGCGGTTGAGGTGGATTACGCGAGGTTTGAGCAAGTGCCACCACTTTCTGTCGTCTTCTACAACAAGTACGGTGGGCTTTAGCCGGAAATTGCCTTCCTGATTGACGACGATTGCAGTGCGGTTGTCATTTAGGCGGACGATCGAGCCGGACGGGTACAGGCCAATGGCTTGGATAAATTCATTCACTAGATAGCTATCAAATAACCCATCGCGTTGTCGGTAGAGCTCTCTTATTGCATCGGTGGAGGCAAAAGGAGTATCTCTAAAGTCATGACTGGTGAGGTTTTCGTAATAATCTGCCAGGCCCACTAGCTGTGCCAAAAAGGGGATCTTCCGACCTTGACTTCCTCTCGGGTAGCCCGAGCCATCAAAGCGTTCTAAGTGGTAGGATACGATTTTAGCAATACGGCTGTTTGTATTTTCACTTGCCTTTAGCAATTTAACACCATTCACTAATGACCGCTTTAGTAGTTCTTCCACTTGTGGCGATGGCGTGCCTTGGGTGATCAGTAAATCTTTAGGTAGAGTCGTGTATCCGAGCTTACAGAGCATGGATGCTACTGCAACATCCGTCAGTGCTTCTCGAGTCAGGTCGAGATGACGGCCAGCCAAAACAGCCCAGGTTGCTACTCGAATGGAATAATTGAGAAGGTTCTGATTGTAATTGTCTAAGTGTATGAGATAGGCAAATGCATCCGGATTCCTGATGACGCTATCAACTAAGTCATGTGTCGCGGATCGGAGTTGATCTATTCTTATGCGTCCATTGCTTGCCATCTGCTTTATGACGCGACTGATTCTTTCTTGGATTTTCTTGTGGGCTTTTTTCGCTTGTTTGATTTCTTTGTTTACAGAGGATGTTGCTTTATAGGGGTATGGATTCTGTATGGATCTGATCTTGAGATTGATGACTTCTCGGCCATTCTCGAGATCGCCTTTGCTGTCAAAAGCACCAGCAACGTGGGTTACGCCGCCTAATTCAGCTTCGTTGAATTGGTGTCGAGACTTTTGCACATCGATCCACACAAATTCACAGAGTGATTGAAGTGTATCGATATGTCGGCGATGACTGATGTGAAACCCCTGGATTGGAAAGGGGGTTTCTGCCCACGGGCGGTCCGTTCCAGACACAAACATGCCTATCTGCAATATATCTACAGGTATTTTTCGACTATCTACAGGCATGATTAACGTGTGTCGGGAAGAGAGAAGTCAAGATTGTGTCCTATTTAGTTCTTATTGTTTTTATAGTAGGTCAATCAGCAGAAATGTGATCTAGTTAATGAATTTTATCCTAATCAAGCCGCTTTCACAAAAGAGCTTGTCTGAATAACGACCATTTGCTGTGTGTTTTGTGTTAGTTTTTGTAAGTCCCTCTTGATATTTGATGAAAATATTAACAGCTCTATAAGTATTGCGGGTTTCTGGTGGGGGGACCTTGAATTTTACTGATTTTGACGCATATCTACTGATAGAGATAACAATGACAAATAGGAGTGTAGGCAGCGGATGGACAAGCCAAATATTGCAGGCGTGTTAAGTTTTTTACTTCCAGGATTAGGGCAGTTGTACAACGGCTTTTTTATCAGAGCTATTTTTTGGTTTATTATCGCGCCTGGACTTTGGATCGGGAGCGGTGGGATGCTAGGTTGGATATGCCATATTGTTGCGGCATACACGGCGTATTCGAAGGCAAAAGAAGAGTTGCTGTTGGAAAAGGGATCTTGAATATGGTCTCCCTCACGCCAAGCTAAATTTGTTATAAATTTTATAATACGTTTAACGTTGGCCCGAGGGAGTGCGCGCATAATAAGGAAAGTTTACGTCGCTTACCAGTGTTAATTGTCCGAATTTGACTGTTTGTATTATTGCTGACCAATGCCCTGTCGGGTTAATCTGATTGGGCGCTGTAGGATTCGTACGTTGCTGCCGATAATATGATTAATCCACCAACAACTGTCGAGATTGACGGTTGCTCGCCAAGTATCCACAGCGCAAATAAAGCCCCGTACAGCGGTTGCAGGCTGGCGATTAGACTAACGGTTTTAGCCTTCAGATATTTTAGGCTGTCGGTAAAAAGTGTATGGGGTAGCGCGGTAAAAAATGTACCTAACGCGAAAAGCAATACCCAGTCAGCGATGGGTATCTCTTTGCTGGGTAGGGATATAAATGGAAGTGTGATTAATCCTGCAACAGCACTTTGGTAGAGCATGGATGTTAGGCCACCATAATTGGCTAAGTAGCGTTTTTGGAGTACGTTGCGAGTGCTGAAAAAAAACGCGGAAAATACCCCCCATAGAATACCTACAGTGATGCTATTGCCGGTTGAAAATTCGGGCACAATAAGGATCACACCGAATAAGACTGCGAGCCCGCAGATAATATCCTTGCCTTTGGGTTTTTCACCATGAAATAAAGGCTCAATAAAGACGGTGATGACGGGGTAAGTAAATAATGCGACCATTCCCACGGCAACGCCTGATACTTGCATTGAATAGAAATAGGAAACCCAGTGGATGGCAAGCAGTACACCTAACCCAAGCATTAGTAATAAATGCTTGGCGTTGCGAATAATCATTGTGCCTCGTGTGATTAACAAAATGGCAAATAATGATATTGCGGCGATAGCGCTTCTGTAAGTGATAATGTCGGTGGCCGGCAGTTCTACGAGCTTGGAAAATAGCCCTGTTCCACCAAGAATAAGTACTGATATATGAACTGAAATCAGGCTACTTTTGTGATCGCTCATGGTGTTGGTATTGTTCCTGAAGTTGGTAGCGTGAAAACTTTTCATTGAAGAATGGCGCGACACTGAAAATAAATGCGCAAGCAATACCTGTGGCTGAAGCGATGGTTATAGTTTTAAATGAAGGGCTTCGTAATGTGTACTTTTGGACGGTTTGTGTGAGTAGCAATCCATAAAACAAGGTCACAATCATTATGCCTAAGCAGGCACCAGCGATGATGTCGGAAAGCCAATGAACGTTGAGGTATAGCCGAGAAATAGCGACAAGAGAGCAAGCAATAGCGCTACCTAAAAACCACTGCCTATACTGTTTTGGAGATAGCTTGCTTCTCATTAGTAGTAATAGTGTGCCTAAAAATACGATGGTTATAGCCGTGTGTCCGCTAGGGAAAGATAGTGAGGCAGGGGGCTGAATGACAATGTTTGGACGCGGCCAGGCGATGCTGTCTTTGAGTCCAAAGATAGAGAATTGCCCAACTAATGTTGCTCCAATCCATATTGAAAGAAAAACAATATGACGCTGTAGAAGCAGGATTAAGCCGATCGCAGCTGCCCATATTACCATGGGTAACCAGTAACCGAGGGAGGTGACAGCGACGAAGAAATAATCCAGGGCTGGTATTCTTAAATCAATGAATATATTTAGCAGGGTTTCATTTGTCGCCGTGAAAAAGCCTGCTTTCGTCAGGGCATAGGTAGCGCCAAGAACGCTACCTGCCAGGGTGAATGTCGTCAGTGCGACATATTGGCGCAGCTCCGTTGAGGATAAGTAAGACCTAACGCGTAATAAGCCCGTCGTTATTATCCAGGGTAAGCCAAGTGCAGTTAGCAATAAAATTAGGTGGTTTACTTGTAGCTGGTGTTGGTTCTCTGTGGCTGCCCCCACAAAATAGCCCGGTAGCAAGTAGAAAGGGGACCATGCAATGGCGGATAGCAGGTTGACCGTCAAAAAGCGGTGAGGTGGCATTTCTAACATACCAGCGACTAATGGCATGACGGGGCGGATGGGGCCGATAAATCGTCCCATGACCACACCTGCGACCCCATATTTTTCAAAAAAGCGTTCGCCCTTAGTGATCCATTCAGGGTGCTTGTTAAAAGGCGGCAGCTGAGTAATTTTGTTATGAAAGTGTCGGCCCAGGAAAAAACTGAGGCCATCGCCAAGAACTGCCCCAACAAAGCCAGCACCCAGCAACCACCAGATGTTGATTGCTGCGCTACCAGCCGCGACCGCAGCAGCAAATAATAATGCGACCCCGGGTATGAGGATGCCCACTAGGGCTAGCGATTCGAAAAATGCTAGCAAGGCAGTGGCCAGTAAAATCCAGTACTGGTGCTGGCCAAGCCAATAAGCAAATTCTTCCATGAAGGCTTATTCTGGGTTCTGTAACGATTTCTTATGGATCTCGTTTACATCCTTGCCTTCTGATTGTAAATCTGCGTGATACGAGCTTCTGACGAGCGGGCCGCTGGCGACGTTTTCAAAACCAAGGTTGTCACCAAAGGTTTTGAATTCCTCGAATTCTTGTGGTGTGACGAAGCGTTTGACGGGGGAGTGTGATTTGCTAGGTTGCAAATATTGCCCAATCGTAATCATATCTACATCATGTTTGCGCAAATCTTCTAACACTTGTGTTATTTCTTCGTTGGTTTCTCCCAATCCGACCATAACGCCAGATTTTGTGGAAACGGATGGCATGCGTTCTTTGTAGCGCTTTAGTAGGTCAAGGGACCATTGGTAGTCTGAACCTGGGCGTATTTCTTTATATAATCGGGGCACATTTTCTAAGTTGTGGTTAAACACGTCGGGTGGAGATTGCTCAAGAATATCCAGGGCAACATCCATGCGTCCGCGAAAATCAGGTACTAGCACCTCAATTTTAGTATTCGGTGAACTTTCTCTAACGGCGTTGATGCAATCTGCGTAGTGCTGTGCACCGCCATCCCGTAAATCATCTCGGTCAACGGAGGTGATCACGACATATTTGAGGTTTAGCGCTTTTACTGATTCAGCGAGGTGCCGTGGTTCGTTCTCGTCCAATTTATTGGGGCGCCCATGAGCCACATCGCAAAATGGGCAACGGCGAGTGCAGATGTCACCCATGATCATAAAGGTTGCAGTACCACCCCCAAAGCATTCGGGTAGGTTCGGGCAAGAGGCTTCTTCACAGACTGTGTGGAGCTTTTGCTTACGTAGCAGGTCCTTTACTCGCTTTACTTCACCGTTCGCAGGTATGCGTACGCGAATCCAATCCGGTTTGCGAGGTAGCTCGGTAGTGGGGATAACTTTTATAGGGATGCGGGCAACTTTATCTGCGCCACGTAGTTTCTCGCCCTGAACTGCCTTAGGTGCTCTTCGGGATTCGGTCTTCTTGTCTGTCATGATACTTCCAGCGGGTCCGTCAAAATCTCCGCGCTAGTATACCCTAGATCGGATTGTAGTTGGTTCTGTAGTTGTTGCAGAATCGTACTGAAACTGGGTGTTTCAACAAAATCTCGTACTTGGCACATTTCAAGGCCTTGGTAACCACACGGGTTGATACGATGAAAGGGTTCTAGGTCCATATCGATGTTGAGTGCAAGGCCATGAAACGAGCTGCCTTTTCGAATGCGCAGCCCCAATGAGGCGATTTTTTTCTCTGCAGCATAAACGCCAGGGGCATTTGGGCGTGGGCTGGCGGTGATGCCGTGGAGAGATAATGTAGCAATAATGGCATTTTCGATGAGAGTGACGAGTGCTCGAGCGCCCATTTTTCGGCGTCGTAGGTCAACCATAAGGTAAACGACGAGCTGCCCTGGGCCATGATAAGTGACTTGGCCACCGCGATCGACAGGGATGACGGGAATGTCGCCTGGCGCAAGTACATGTTCTGCTTTGCCAGCTTGCCCTTGCGTAAACACGCGGGGGTGCTGTAATAGCCATAACTCATCAACAGTGTCTGAGTCCCTGCTGTCCGTGAGGTGCTGCATTGCATGCCAGCACTCGACATAATCAATGGTCCCTAACTGGCGGATGATAAGTTGTTGGTTAATATCGTTCAATGTCAGGCCTTGCATGTTTTAAGCGGGGCTTTTATAGGGTGCAATACACTTCGTCGCGTTTGTCGAGAGCGTAGTAAATAGCTTCTAGCTGTTGCTTGTCTTTAACATGTACGTGTGCAGTGACGGATACGTATTTACCCGAACTGCTACTTTTTTCCGATATGCGCGATTCGTCGAAGTCGGGTGCATGGGCCTTGATGACCTCGATGACGACCTCAGTTAATGGGTATTGAGACAGACCCATGACTTTAAAGTTGTGTTCGCAGGGGAATTCCCATAACGATTCGTTAATGCCATTACTCATAAGAAGGTGGTCACACAGGTAAATGAAGGTAAAAATGAATAGCGAATAGGGCTCATTCTACTCTAAATGTAGAATATTTGCTCATTCAAACGTAGTAGGAAAAGAGAAGGGCCTTGTTGAATACAAGGCCCTAGGTTGATTAGCTTATTAGACCGATAAAAAAGATAAGAATCATGTGCCAGATGCGCTTGATAAAGCCTGCTTCCTCGATCGATTCTAATGCCGAAAGGGGAGACTCATGAATGATTTTACCATCAAGCAGCAGTTTTATTGTGCCGACGACCTGGCCTGCGGTGAGTGGTGCTCGTATCTCGCTAGGGAAGTCCAACTCGGCCTTGATCTCTTTTTCAGCACCCCTAGGGATTGTTAGCAGAATATCGTCGGCTGAGCCTAGTTGAACTTGGTCAGCAGCACCCATCCATATATCTGGAGTGACGAGTGCTTCTTGGGCGTTGTAGCTTTTTACTGTTTCAAAGAAGCGAAATCCGTAGGTCAGTAATTTTTGGCTTTCGGCAGCACGAGCATCAATGCTCTTCGTGCCCATGACTACGGATATAAGGCGCATATCGTTACGTTTGGCCGATGCGACTAAGCAATACCCTGCAGCATTGGTGTGCCCGGTTTTTAAGCCGTCAACACTACTATCTCGCCAAAGCAACTTATTGCGATTAGGCTGGCGAATATTGTTGTAAGTGAATTCTTTTTCCGCGTAAACACTATAGTGGTCTGGATGGTCATAGATAATGGCACGGGCAAGTTTTGATAAGTCGCTGGCAGTGGTGTAATGATCGTCAGCAGGCCATCCTGTAGCGTTCATGAAGTGTGAATTCTGCATATCAAGGGTAACAGCTGTTTGGTTCATTAAGTCTGCAAAAGCATCCTCGCTGCCGGCAACGTGTTCTGAGACGGCAATGCTGGCATCATTACCAGATTGAATAATGACACCCTTAAGAAGGTCTTCAAGGCTGACTCGTGTACCCTCCCGAATGTACATTTTCGAGCCACCTTTGCGCCACGCTTTTTTGCTGATGAGTACTTCGTCGTCCATTGCGATGTTGCCGGTCTCTATCTGCTCGGCGGCGATGTAACTTGTCATCATTTTGGTCAAGCTGGCGGGGGGAAGTGTTTCGTCAGCATTGTTTTGTACAATCACATGACCACTTTGGGCGTCGATCAGAATCCAACTTTTTGCCGCCAAATTGGGTGGCTGTGGAATTAATCGAGGCGCGCTGTGCGCGGGTGACGCTGCAATAGTTAGGAGTATTACAAGGCAGATTGATGCAAGCGCAATCATCTGCGGGTATAGGGGAGTTCGTGTTCTCATTCCGGTTTGTGGCCTCATCCGTTACTTGGCAACCAGGTTACCCTGATTGGTAGGCGGCATCATAGCACTAATCATTAGCGGTGAATAATCAGTGGGTCGCCCATATTTTGAATCTTGATTTGTTCGCTGACCAAAATGGCACTCATTTCATTGGCAAAAGGTCCAACTCGTACACGGTGTAGTTGGGGTTCTGATGTGCCTTCGCTATTAATGGTTACTGGCACCTTTATTGTCGGTGAGAGTTGTTTCTCGAGGGCTTGCGCCGTACTGAGTTGTGAAAAAGCAGCAACTTGGAGAAAGATTTGTTGGTGAGTTGTCTTAGTCTCGTTGCTAGTAGAAGAGGGAGGGGCAGCAAGTGGTTGTTGGGCGGAAGGTTGCATTGTCGGTTGGGCGCTGGATTGCGGTTGAAGTGGTTGCGACAGCGGTTGTGATAATGGTATTACCGGCTGGCTTTGGGGGGGCGTTGTCATCGTGCTATCGGCCTCAATATTTATGGCCTCTACATAGACTCGAGCCGTCCCTTTTTTCATGTAACCCAACTTAGCTGCCGCAGCGTAGGACAGGTCGATAATTCTGTCGTCATGAAAAGGGCCGCGATCATTCACTTTGACAATGATCTCTTTGTTGTTTTCCAGATTCTTAACCCGTACATACGTTGGCAAGGGCAGGCTCTTGTGAGCTGCTGTCATTGCATAGGGGTCGTAGGGCTCAAAGCTGGATGTTTTTCTACCGGCAAATTTTTCACCGTACCAGGATCCAACCCCTTCTTCTTGGTAACCTTTGGCAGACTCCATGACGCTGTATGTTTTTCCGAGCACTTGGTATGGCGAGTGGTTACCATAGCGTGCGCGAGGTTCATGTTGAGGAATTGCATTAGGAATATTGGAAATATCCTTAATTTGCTTTGGCGGGCCATCCTGTTCGTTATCGATGCTCACGGGAGGGGGGAGTGGTGGTGAGGTTGGCTTATGTAGGGAGCAGCCGCCCGTCATAACAAGCGTTGCTATGACGACAATTAAAGGGCGGCGGTAGTGTTTGGTTGCAGTTATATGATTCAACGGAATGCTACTTGTCTGTTAGAGGTATGTGATCTTGGGTTTTAAGGTTTCGCTCAACTGGTACACTGCCATTGCATAGAGTTTGCTATGGTTGTACCGGGTGATCACGTAAAAGTTCTTTAGCCCGATCCAATATTCATCACCTTGTTTGCCTCTGAGCTTCATCGCGGTAGCGCTGGCATTGGCGTTAAACGGGGTATCGCTAATTAAGCCTGCGGCGGTTAGATCGCTAACAATGAGTTTGGGTTTAAGGCCTTGGTTTACTATGGGCTCAAGATCGCTTGTTTTGCCCTGTTGTTTTAAGTATCTGGCTGGGCTAGTGACCTGTGCGCCAGTAATCCACCCGTGCTCATTGAAGTAGTTGGCTACGCTACCGATAGCATCGACTGGATTATTGATGAGATCTATTTTTCCATCACCGTCAAAATCGACCGCATAGTGCCTGTAGCTGCTCGGTATAAATTGCGGGAACCCCATGGCGCCAGCGTAGGAACCCGTGGTGGTTTTGAGGTCTATACCCGCTTCTTTGGCAAGCAATAAGAACTGTTGTAGTTGCTTAGTAAAAAACTTGGAGCGGGGAGGGTAGTCAAATGCGAGGGTGGATAGTGAATCGATAACGCGATAAGACCCTTTGTTACTACCGTACCGTGTTTCAACCCCAATAATGGCAAGGATGATCTCAGAGGGAACACCATAGGTGCTCTCTGCTTTTTTAAAGGCGGCTTTGTATTTCTTGTAAAAGACAATGCCTTTCTCTGCGCGTTTTTTGGTAAGAAAAATGTCCTGATACTTGGCCCAGGTTAGGCGTTTTTCCGCGGGGCGCGCAATGGCTTCGAGTATGCTGTCTTTTCTTTTCGCATCCTGGAAGAGAGCGACAATATCTTCTTTCTTGTGTCCGTCTTCCTTCACCACTTTTTCAAGAAAAGCTTGGAATTTCTTGTGTTCTAAGTAGTTGCCTTCATTTTTTGCTTCAAGGCTGTATGTTGTACAAAAGAGGATTACCCCCAGTGCGTATCGCTGTATTAAGCGAAACGTAGAAATGGTCGAGCGGTTTGTGAGTGACATAGAGGGCTATAGTTTCCATTCAAGACGCGACAATGTAGTTGGATCTTATATTAGGAAAATAATTCCCGAATTGCAGCATGTAATCGCACTTTTGAGCATCAATTTGTTAAATGTTGAGTGATCAGTGCCTATTGCGACAACAATTTACGGTGGGTTTGCACCGACATCAGTACACCAAAGCCTGCAAAGAGTGTAACAATGGAGGTTCCCCCATAGCTGACAAAGGGGAGGGGGACTCCTACGACGGGTAAAATTCCGCTAACCATACCGATATTCACAAAAATATAAACAAAGAAGGTCAAAGTAATACTGCCTGCAAGTAAGCGTGAATAGGTATCTTGGGCGTTGGTCGCGATAAAGATCCCACGAGCAATGATAAAGAAATACAATACGAGCAATGCCGATACGCCGAGTAATCCAAATTCTTCTGCAAGAACCGCGATAATAAAGTCCGTATGACTTTCGGGTAAAAAGTCTAGATGTGCCTGAGTGCCGTTTAGCCAGCCTTTGCCTTCTAACCCTCCTGAGCCGATGGCAGTTTTTGACTGGATAATATTCCAGCCTGTGCCCCAGGGGTCGCTCTCAGGATCGAGGAACGTAAGTACTCGTTGCTTTTGGTAATCGCGCATCAAAAACCATGCGCCGGTCGACGTGGGGATGAGTGCTAAGACCAGCCCCCCAATGACTCGCCAGCGTAGCCCCGCTAAAAATAGCGCAAAAACACCGGAGCTTGCGATGAGTAGCGATGTGCCTAAATCGGGCTGCTTTGCAATCAATAGCGTGGGAAATATAATCAGTACAGCGGAGGCGAGTACTGGTTTCCATTGTGGTGGCAATGCGCGCTCTGCAAGGTACCAGGACACCATCATGGGCATGATGAGTTTCATTACCTCTGACGGTTGAAAGCGAACGCCGCCAGGCAAGGGCAGCCAACGTTGAGCCCCTTTTGCTTGAGTCCCTAGTACCAGTACACCAATCAATAGGCCGATACCTATTGCGTATAGCCATGGGCTCCAGCGCTTGTAACTGTGTGGCGGAATTTGGGCCATTATCATCATGACGACAAGGCCAATAATAATGCGCGTCACTTGGCGCATAACGGTGCCCATGTTTTCACCGCTGGCGCTGTAAAGGACGAATAAGCCGACGGATACTAAGACGAATAAACAGCCTAGCAGTGTGGCATCCAGGTGTATTGCCTGAAACAGGCTGGTACGCCGTGTTACTGGGGAGCTATGGCTGCGAAACTGTCGCTTAAAATCGCTTCTGCTCATAAATTATTGACTGCCGTTAGGTCGATCTGTGTGTCATTGATTTTTGGGAGCAAATAAGCATCAATCATCGCTCTTGCTACGGGGCCGGCGTTGGTTCCGCCGCCACCACCATTCTCAACAATAACGGCGACAGCAATTTCGGGGTCAGATAGCGGAGCGAAAGCAACAAATAGAGCATGGTCTCTATGCCATTCTGAAATTTTACTGGCATCATATTTCTCATCTTGCTTGATGGTGAATACCTGAGCCGTACCCGATTTGCCTGCCATTTCGTATTGTATTCCTTTGGACAGTTTGTGGGCTGTGCCGCGAGGGTTGTGTATGACTTTCTTCATCGCCTGAATTGCTTTTTCCCAATTTTCAGGGTCGCTGATAGTGATATCCGGTGAGGGTTGTGGAGGTGGCAGGTCTTCGATATAACCGTCAGACTCAAAAGAACGCACCATTCTAGGGGTTATCTTTTTACCTCGATTGGCGAGAATAGCAGTGCTGACAGCGAGCTGTAGAGGTGTGGCTAGCATATAGCCCTGTCCTATGCCTGATATAAGTGTTTCCCCTGGGTACCAGGGTTGGCTTTTGGTGGCTTGCTTCCAAAATTTGGAAGGAAGGATACCGCGCTTTTCGTTGACTAGGTCAATGTTGGTTCGAACGCCGAAGTTAAAAGGCGCCATGAAATTATGAATTGTGTCGATCCCCATCTTATGGGCAAGCTCGTAAAAGTAGGTATCGCATGAGCGCATAATCGCTTTGTCGAGGTTGACCATCCCGTGGCCATACTTTTTCCAGTCACGATAGAGGTGGTCATCATGTTCGAGTTTGTACCATCCAGGATCGTAGATAGTACGGTCCCACGTTGTTGCGCCGCTTTCGATACCTGCGATGGCAATGATGGGTTTGATGGTTGATCCTGGAGGGTATTGGCCTTGGATAGCGCGATTAAATAACGGCCTTGAGCGTGAGCTTTGGAGGTCATTGTAAGATTTATAGTCAATACCCGTCACAAACAGGTTGGCATCAAAAGCAGGCATGCTCACAAAGGCGAGTATACCGCCTGTATTTGGGTCTATCGCCACTGCAGCCCCGCGACGCCCGTTAAGTGCCTTGAGTGCTGCTTGTTGCGTGTCCCAATCTAAATATAAATGTAAGTCTTTTCCTGGCGTAGGTGGTTCCCGGTCCAATACGCGAGTGATTTTGCCTCTCGCATTGGTTTCTACGGTTTGGAATCCGACGTCACCGTGTAATTGGTCTTCATAGAATTTCTCTACACCGGTCTTGCCAATATGCTCTGTTGCGCTGTAGTTATTTTTACTGAGGGATTTTAGCTCGCGTGCATTAATTCGCCCTACGTATCCAATCGTGTGGGCCAGAGCGTCCTTGAAAGGATAGTTCCGCACAAGGGATGCTTCGATACTAACGCCCGGCATCTTGTGTAGGTTGACGGTCAGCTTGGCGATTTCTTCTTCGTTAAGCCGATAGCGAAGAGGTACGGCTGTGTATGGCCGACGACGTTGTCCAAGGCGCTTCTTAAAGCGTTTTTGCGTCCCTTCTTTAAGGCCGATCAGAGCGTCAATTTCTGCAATGGTGTTATCAATATCTTTGGCACGCTCTTTTATGATGCTGACGGCGTAGGTGGGTTGGTTGTCTGCCAAAAGAACGCCATTGCGATCAAAGATCAAGCCGCGGTTGGGCGCGATAGGTTCTTTGCTGATTCTGTTGCTATCGGCTTTGGTACTATAAGTATCATGCTGAAATATTTGAAGATAGAATAGGCGGCTAATAAGCAGAAGCATCACACAAAATACAAAGCCCAGTGCAATCATGGCTCGGGTTCTGAATATCCGGGTTTCGCGATAATGATCTTTAAACGTAGCGGGTTTTGCCATAGAGGGATTATCGGTGGTATGGGTGACCCTTTATGACACTCCAGCAACGGTAAAGTTGCTCCGCAAGTAATACGCGGACAAGAGGGTGGGGTAACGTTAGGTCAGATAGAGACCATTTCTCGTCGGCTCTCTGCAGGCACTGAGGCGAAAGACCTTCCGGCCCACCGATAAATAACGAAATGTGCTGGCCTTCAGGGAGGAGTGTTTTTAAACGTGCAGCCATATTGTCGGTAGTATGGCGTTTACCTTTTACGTCCAACGCGATAACTCTATCATTGTTACCAATGGCGGCAAGCATTAGCTCGCCTTCTTTTTCGGTAATCCGCGTCACGTCCGCATTTTTACCTCGCTTGCCAGCGGGGATTTCACACAGTTCCAGTGTGATATCCTGATTGAGGCGTTTTTGGTACTCTTTGAAGCCCTCGTTTATCCACGAGGGCATTTTTGTACCTACCGCAATCAGCTTTATTCGCATGCCGTAATAAACCCTAGTACTAGTCGTTGCTTTCGTTATTGTCTGGGGACATGGTCCATAGCTTTTCTAGGTCATAGAATTTACGCGTGTCGGGTGTCATTATATGGACGATCACATCGAACATATCGACCAGTACCCAATCGGAACCTGGCTCACCTTCCATAGAGGCTTTTATGCCTTCATGTTTTGCGTCGATATACACATTTTCCGCAACGGCTGTAATGTGCCTCTTGGATGTTCCGCTGGCGACAATCATGAAATCGGCCATGCTAGTAAGAGGTTTTACGTCCAGACATACAATGTCCTTTGCTTTCATGTTCTCTAGTGATTTTAAGGCCGTTTTCTTAACGTTTTCGATTGAATCTGTCATTGTTTTCTAATCCGTACTCGTTTGCTGACATTGATACAGCTGATGATAGTTTATATGTTTCCAAACAATGTCCGGTATCAGGAAGCGTGGCTCAATGCCGAGCTTCATGTCGTGCCGTAATTGTGTGGCCGAAATATCGAGCGCCGTTGTATTGTGAATGTGAACTTTTCCGTTGCTGTCACTCAGTAATGCTCTAGCATCCGTTGTTTGGGCGTTTCGTAATATTCCGGATTCCTTTGAATCTGAATTTGGTAGTGCGCAACCGGGGCGATGAGCGACCCATAGATGACACAAGCTTAGTATGTCCTGCCATCGATGCCACTGACAGAAGTTATGAAATGCGTCCATGCCCATGATGAATACAATGGGAGTGTCGGCTGCATGCTCGGAGCGCAAATGTTCCAGCGTCTCTACGGTGTAGGAGGCACTAGGCTTTTTCATCTCCCAGTCATTTACATGAAATGCTGGGGTGTCTGCACAGGCTAATTTCGCCATCTCAAAGCGATGGTCAGCGTGGCTGGCTGGCGTATCTCTGTGAGGCGGTAGGTGGCAAGGCATAATCTCCAGGCAGCTAAAGTTGAGCAGGGACTGTGCTTCCCAGGCCAGTCGCAAATGGCCCAAATGGATGGGATCAAATGTCCCCCCCATGATGCCAATTGCGTTGGATTGATTGATTGCCGATGTCACGTTTAAATGCCTTGAATTTGATCGAGAGTATACGTACTAAGTCCGTATGTGCCCATCACCCAACACGATGTATTTTTGTGTCGTTAATCCTTCTAGTCCTACTGGCCCACGAGCGTGCAATTTATCGGTTGAGATACCAATTTCTGCGCCAAGGCCATATTCAAACCCATCGGCAAAACGTGTGGAGGCATTGACCATAACCGAGCTTGAATCGACTTCGCGTAAGAAGCGTTGTGCCAGGCTGTGGTTTTCAGTCACGATAGTTTCTGTGTGCTCAGAACTGTATTGGTTAATATGGTTCATGGCGTGGTCGATGTCATCTACCACTTTGATCGATAGGATCGGCGCAAGATATTCTGTCCCCCAATCCTCTTGAGTGGCTGGAATTGCACCACTAATAATTGCGCAGGTTTTTTCACAACCGCGTAATTCGACGCCCTTCACTTGGTATTGCTCTGCCAGAACAGGTAGCAACTCGCTGGCAATAGACTCGGCAATAAGTAGAGTCTCCAGGGTATTGCACGTACCATATCGTTGAGTTTTTGAATTGACCGCGATATTGATCGCTTTGTCTTTATCCGCGGCACCATCAATGTAGACATGGCAGATGCCGTCCAAGTGCTTAATGACAGGGACCTTTGCATCGTTACTAATACGTTCAATGAGGCCTTTGCCGCCACGAGGAATAATCACGTCAACATAGTCAGGCATAGTAATCAGCTCGCCAACCGCTGCACGGTCAGTGGTCTCAATGACCTGTACCGTATTGGTCGGCAAGTTTGCTGCCTCCAGGCCTTTTCGAATACATTCGGCAACGGCTTGGTTGGAATTAATGGCTTCTGAACCGCCGCGCAATACAGTGGCATTGCCTGATTTTAGGCACAGGCTTGCTGCTTCTACGGTTACGTTAGGGCGAGACTCATAAATAATACCGATGACACCGAGTGGTACACGCATTTTTCCAACTTGTATACCGCTGGGCTGGTAGGTCATATCCGTTAGCGCACCAACCGGGTCTGGCAGTGCGGCAACTTGCTGTAGACCTTCAATCATGCCGTCGATGCGATCGGAAGTGAGCGCTAAGCGATCAAGTAACGCAGGTTCAAGGCCGTTCTTCTTTCCATTGTCTAAGTCAATCTGGTTAGCGGCCATCAGCGTGTCACGAGAGGCTTCTATCGCATCTACCATTGCCAAGAGAGCGGTATTTTTTGTGCCAGTACCGGCCTTACCGATAGCTCGCGCGGCTGCGCGAGCTTGTTGGCCAACTGTGGCCATATACGCTTTAACGTCCATTGATTGATTGCCTTTACCAAATCTTGCGTGGGAGGTGGCTCCCGAGAGGGCCGGATTATAACCGTTTTAGGGGGGCGGAGTCATTATCGGACGGAGGGAAAGCCGGACTAATTACAGGCAAACACAAGAATTCTAGGTGAGTTAGGGAGTTCTGTTGCTCATCTCAGGAAAAGTTTGCGCGAAAAGTCGCTCAAACCTGTAGTGGAAGTCATCAGGGGAGCGGCTTGCTTTTACCTTTTCCTAATCGAATAGTCTCTGAAGCCCCTGTTGTTAAAGGGGAGGAAGAAGAATTTGAAAAGTTGGCATGGTCGGTGCAATAAGCTAAGCGTCTTCGCTGAAAGGTTGAAGGCAAGCAGGGTTAAGCGCATTTCGCTAGGAAGGCGGGTTTTCCCTTATATGAAATGAAAGGAACTAACTAAAGGAATTTTTAGTATGCCAACTCCAGCGTATATGAGCATCACCGGTGAAAAACAAGGTCTTATCACTGCAGGGACTTTTACTGAGCCTTCTGTAGGTAATATTTTCCAAGAAGGTCATGAAGATCAAATCTTGGTTGAAGCATTTAAGCACGACATCGTGCTTCCTCGTGATCCACAGAGCGGCCAGCCAACAGGTCAGCGTGTTCACCAGCCAATCGTTATCACTAAAGTATTTGATAAAGCATCTCCATTGCTTTTCTCTTCATTGACTTCTGGTGAGCGTTTGCCTGAATGTACTATCGAGTGGTACCGTACTTCTGCTACTGGTCTTCAGGAGCATTACTACACTATCCATATTGAAGACGCTATCATCGTAGACATCAAGTCTTACATGCATAACTGTCAGGATCCAGGTTTGGCTCACTTCACTCACCTTGAAGATGTAGCATTCACTTACCGTAAGATCACGTGGACTCACGAAGTATCTGGTACTTCTGGACACGATGATTGGCGTGTACTTAAAGCGTAATCAATCTACGCTTAAAAAAAGGGCTGCAACTGCAGCCCTTTTTTTGTGCTCTTAATTTATAGAGGTGCTTTTTAGACCTTTGCTTCTACGACTCTTACGACAGACTCTGAACGACTTTGTGGAATGGGTAGCGTGTCATAATAATCTTCCGGTTGATGTACTGTCGTTTCCGAAAAACCGCAGGCCTGAAAGCCGTCAAAAATTTCTTGGTTGCCACTGTAGTGCAGGTTGACATCGGCTCTAGCGATTTTGCCAATGAGCTTTTCCCCTATACGGACATATTTATAGGCAGCGCTATGTTTTAGCCTAGGCATTAGGTCGGTGAGGTACCAGGCGTTTGGAAACACTGATGATAGGGATTGCATCTGAGACCAAACACCGGAGATTGTGTCCAAATCAAAGTAATTGATCAGCCCTTCGGTGATAATAATCGTTGGCCTTGATGTGTCCAGTACCTCTTGGAGAACATAATCCAATCCAGATGGCGCACCTGATTCAAAAAAGTTACAGGTGACCACTTCATGGTTGTCTGCAAGGCCCCCTTCTTCTTCGAGCAAGGATTTTTTACGTGATGCCATGCCGGGCAGGTCAGCCTCTACATACCGTAGGTTTGGATACTCTTTGCTAAAGGTATAGCCTCGAGGGGAAAGGCCGCAGGCAATTTCGATGATCTGTGTGACACCTTCATTTTCAATAAGCTGGCGAATGCGATGATCCATGATGAGGTGGCGCTGCAATAATAGGTCACGTAGATTCACACCAACGACTTTTTTGGAAAAGTACTCAAAGGGTTTCATTGCGTTGTACATGATGCTACTTCGAGGGGAGGTGAAGAACCGAGCGGACATGCCATGTTCGAACCAGACGTGTCCGGTATAGAGTGCGGTGAAACTAATGTTGGATGAATCCATGGTGTTTAATCTCCTTGTAGGTGAATAGCACTATCGATTAAATCAAAGGGAACATTGGTGAGTGATTGACCGGTACAGGGGCCTGATACGCAGGTTCCTGTTTCAATTTCAAATAATGCGCCATGATTGGAGCATTGGATATAGTGGTTTTCTATATCCAAAAATTGATTAGGTTGGTATTCCAAGTTGATGCCGATGTGAGGGCAGCGGTTAATATAGACATAAAATAGCCCGTCTTTTTTGACGACGACATAGCCGGTATCATTTAACGTGAAGCCTTTTGCGGAATCGTCTGAGAAATTCTTGGTTGAGCAAAGTAGCGCCATAGTAGTGATATGTTCACCTAAGTAATACATGATAAATAGCGTGTATACACATGCTACCAGACTTTGTCGGTTTTGCCATCTATTGATTTACTCCCTTACAAGGAGGGTTTGTTAGACAGGGTAACCATCAGGTTTTCTGGCATCATGGTAAAAGAAAACGACTCTTTTGGTTTTTGGCTCGATGTTCTTGTGACATTAAAGGTTTGGGACAGCATAGATAGAACCATTTTACTTTCTACTAAGGATAAGTGCCTGCCGGGGCAAAAGCGTGGGCCCGCACCAAAGGGAATATTGGCAACCTGTAGTGCATTATCGGTAACGTCCGTTCTATCGACTAGCCATCGTTCGGGGGAGAACTTACTGGCGTTATTAATCGTGGATTCATCCGTGGCGACTTTTCGGGTTAGAAGAAAGATAGGTGTGCCCTTGGGAATAGCGATACCATCAAATTCGATATCTTCCATTGGTTCTAAAAAGAGAATAGGTGTTACTGATTTTAGTCGCAGGGTTTCACAGATGACGGCTTCGCTATATTCAAACTTCTCTAGATCGGAGAATTCTGCAGGGGCAGTGGCATTGTTAAGGATTTGATGTGATTCTAGCTGCAATTTCTTTTGGATTTCGGGGTATTCAGTGAGGTGATAGATAGACCATGCCAGCGAGTTGGCGGTTGTATCTTCTCCGGCCAATAGTATCGTTAGTATATTTCCAAAAATATCGTCGTCAGAAAAATCATTGTCTGCATCCGATAGAATGGCTTCTAGGAAATTGGTGGGTTTTTCTGCGAGCTTAGGATTATCATGAAGTTTCTGTTTACAGTGACCGATGATCTTTTCAATTTCAACTCGCACAGAAATCATTGCCTTGTCGAGCGCCTTGTCTGCCGGTAACTTAAAGAATTGCCAGTATGGGAAGGGAGCGTTAATACGACGGTTTACAGCGGGCAATAAATGTTCAAGATGTTGTTGAATGATGTCGTTATCATTTTCCAGCGTGTTTCCGTCATACCCAAATGCCAGAAATGTAGTGACATCGACGGTATAGCGCATAAGGTCTTGTTGGATATCAATCTCAGTGCCATTATTAGCGGCGTCTTCCCAGCGTTTTTTAAGTCGCTCCGTAACAATTTTTAAGGTGGGAAAGAAATTGCGCAGGTGGGCTTTGTCTAGTGCTTTCATGACAATTCTACGCTGCCTTTTCCAGTCGTCACCTTCTGCTGAGAATAGTCCATTAATCCCAATTTCTTTGAATACCGGCTCTATGCTGCTTAATCGTCGAAATATAGCGGGCCTATTTCGAAGTACATAATTAATAAATTCAGGGGTGGCAGTGACGACAATGTCTTTCTTCCCTAGCCTGATTTTATATTCTGGTCCGAACTCTTCGCTCCAGTCTTCGAGAATGTTGTGGATTTTGTTTACATCTAGTTGTAATAAATTTCCAAGAATGGGCACGCCAGAGGGGCCTGGTAGGTCTCTGATATTCCGTACGGTGCTACTTTCGGCCACGTCTAGCATGTTGTTTTTCTCTCATTATTATTCATAGAATGTGTGGATTTACGTCATACTACGATAGGAAAGGTAGGTTTTGTACATCTATTTGTATGACGTGTTTGGTACGTCTCATTCCTTTGTTGAGTTATGTCTCCGTCAATAGGTAGTGCTGCCATTGTTCTGCATGCTCATCCATGAGAATCTGCAATAGCCGATCAGCGCTGACACGTATTATGGGTTTGCCATCGGTGCTGCTGCGAGTGCGGACTCTTATGTCGTTTGTCGGATATACCGAGAGCTCTATGGGGTATTGTTTTTCGATATACATATGGGTGTATTCAATGTACCGCCCGGAACGATTTATCATGACTTCATTTTTGTCAAAGTGCCACGCTAGCGCATTCAGGTGGTTTTCTAGTTCCTCGATGTGGTTAACAAATAGGTGGATATCAATATCGCTGCCTTTTTTGATGCGGCCTGTGCTGACGGAACCAATGAGCCTAGGGTTGAAGGTTTCTAAGGATTGCATGATATCTAATGCGGTCACTCGCATCTGAAAAAGTTGTTTGGATACATTGCTACCTTCATAGAAGTTTGCCAGTTTTGCGATCTCTTCATTGATTTCACCATTGGATGGAAGGTCCTGAGATCGCACATAGGTGTTGCCTTTATTGCCTTGTCCAAATACACGCTTAGCGGCAATCCTTTTCGCGTCATGGTATTGCTTGATGTTTTCTTCGTACATTAATCTTGCAGCTTCCCGAATTAACATTTGTCGAATTCGTGGGTTACCTTTTACATATCGAGTATTACGCATAGAAAGATGTCGACGTTGGTCGAGGGGGTAGAATATTTTTCAAAAATAGTAGTGCGATAGCGTTGTTTAATTGTTTGTCAGAGGTGACGAGCAGTCACTCGTAGTGAGTCGACAAATCAGAAATGATGGTATGGTGGCGTAAGAGTGAATCAACGGCTGTGGTCAGGTCCATGACCTCTGCGTCAACCTCTCGGCCTTGTAAATCCCAGCGACGGATTTTTTCTAAATCCATTAATCGCGCTGACCCTTTCCAGCGTTTTCGGGTTCGCTTAGGGTGAGTCAGTAGGTCAAGGTGATGTCGGATTAGCCAGCAAATTTTGGGCGAGAAACAATGCTCAATGGCATCAGCTCCAACGTTGGCATGGTCAGGGTAATCAATCGATTTTCCGATGTCGTGAAGTAACGCCGCACATTGTAGGATGGGGTCGTCTGTTTGCGCGAGTGCTAGCTGGTACACCTGGAGAGAATGAAACAGTGCATCGCTTTCAGGATGGTGAATGGAGGTTTCTTCGGCGTACTGTAAATCCTCAAGAAGAGAGACCAGATATTGTCGTGTTGATAATATGTCTTGAGCGTGGTGTGGTAAGAAATTACCGTGTTGCGAGTTACGGGTAAAAGTAACTTTGTTTTTCATAGCGGGACCGGTCTGTGCCGGTTGTCAGGATGTTTCGAGTGCAATGTAACGTTGAGGTTTCTATCTGTCAAATTGTTTATCTAAAAAAATAGCCCCCCCCTACTCAGGAGGGGGGCTATTTTTTTAGAGACTTGAATAACCCTAAAAATGCGTATATCTTAGCGACATACATTGCACTGACGTTATCTTTGCATTAACCCATTAGGCACTTACGTTATTATGAATTCACGGTTCTACCTATACAAACAATACAGCTGTAAACGAGGGGTTTTACTCCGCGGCTGTTATGGTGTGTGTGATGAGATAACGTAACGTTATACTGTATTACATAAAACCCGGTCGCATATTGTGATCGGGTTTTTTTTTGCTTAAAAAAGAAGGAGATAATCATGTTTTCAGGATCTTATGTGGCGTTAATAACGCCGTTTCGCGATGGTGAAATTGATGAGGTGGCACTACGCCATTTGGTTAATTGGCATATCAAAAGTGGTACCCATGGATTGGTGCCAATGGGGACTACAGGGGAGTCATCCACCGTATCGAGACAGGAACATCAACGAGTTGTTGAGGTTGTTGTTGAAGAAACAGCGGGAAGAATACCTGTGATTGCCGGAGCAGGGTCGAACAATCCTATTGAGGCATTGGAGTATGCAAGGCATGCAGAGAGTGTTGGCGCAGATGGTGTCCTGTGTGTTGCAGGTTATTACAACCGTCCTTCTCAGGAGGGGCTGTACCAACACTTTAAGTTAATTCATGACCAAACGGATATCCCTATTATTATTTATAACATTCCCCCTCGCGCTGTGGTCGATATCTTGCCGACTACGATGGCACGATTGGCTAAACTAGCTAGGGTTGTGGGTGTCAAGGATGCGACCATGGACTTGTCGAGAATTGCACAAGAGCGTTTGCTGATTGATAAGCCGTTTAGTTTCTTTTCGGGGGATGATATGACGGCCGTTGGTTACAATGCGATGGGGGGCGTTGGCTGTATCTCTGTGACCGCTAATGTGTTGCCGGCTCTGTGCGCTGAGTTGCAGGTGAGCGCGCAAGCAGGGGATATGCGTCGGGCTCTCGAAGTGCAGGACATACTGACACCGGTTCACCAGGCGTTATTTTCTGAGCCAAGCCCGGGTGGGGTTAAATATGCGGCAAGTCTACTGGGTCTGTGTCTCGAAGACGTGCGCTTGCCTATTCTACCGGTCAGCGCAGAGAGTAAAGCCACTGTGAAGCAAGTGCTGGCTCGGTGGTTGTAACAGGAATGAGCGGAGTGAAGGGAATGATGGTGTTGATTGGCCCAAAAGTTGGGTTTTTGGTTGTTTAGTGCGCAACTACATAAGAAAAGGGCAAATTATTAAATTAATTCATATTAGTGCTTGCAAATACAAATGAGAATTATTACTATTTATGCATACCCGAGCTGTGGAGGCTTAATTGGATAACAGGAGGTGTAACCTGTTCCCACTTAGCTTTCTCTGATGAGGGAAGCGATTGATCTCAAGTTATTTTGGCTTCTGTTCAATCTCCTCTCTCTCTCTTGTTGGCTGTCGCTAACTAGCTTGAACAATTTGTGGAGTCGAAGCTCCCTCTCTCTCAACCCTCTCTCAGGGTGCTTCGCTCAGTGTTCAGATTGTCGCTTTCCTTGTCAGGGAGGCTCGGGTAATTTTTCTCTCTCTTCTATCTCCATTCATATGCATGTCGAATACGCTAGTAACGTGTCAACAGTCGACGTAATGTACTTCTTTCTGAATCGCTCTCTCTAAATCGTTGCAACATCTCGATTTCTTTTTCTAGCGCATCCCCGATGAGTTTTCTAACATGCCACTGGACCTCGAGGTCATCTTCTTGGCCTTTGAAAGGCGTGGTGTCGATGGGAGAACCAAAAGAAAAGTAAAACCTTTCTGGGCGGGGGATCGATGAGAGTCCAATGCCGGTGCAGATGGGCATTAACACATCACCATTGCGCATGATCTTATTAAACCGTTTGTTTTTGAGTAACCACTGCCCAATGTGTGATTCTTTAAAGTCATAGGCGTCAAAGTGAATATCGAAGGTGTCGTCGGCACCGACAGAGGCAATGGGGGTGATCGGGTATTGGTGTTTTATTGCCATATAGGCAAAACCGGTGCGTGTTTTCCAGGTCAGCTGATACTTTTCTCCACGCCGTTTAGCGACTTCTCTCGCACCACCGGGGTAGACCAGTAGTGTTTCACCAGCTTCCATCAGTCGGGAGCAGTTATGTCGGTTACCCACCACGATCCCGCTACGATGTAATAGATCCCTCCAGCCGGGGATTTTGTAGTGGGCTGCGTCAGCTAAGCCTCGAATAACTACCCCTCTTTCTCGATAGGCTTCGGCAAATATGAGCGGCACATCTAGGGTGCCGTAGATCGTGTGGTTTCCCACCAAGAGCGCTGGTTTTTCCGGACTTATATTATCTAGCCCAAAGAAGATGGGGTCAAAGTATGCTTCCGTGAGTTTAACCGCGGCATTAACGGATGAAAGAGGGGGAGGTGTGAAGTCCAGTACATCTTTTTCAAAAGAGCTCATAGATCGCTACATAAGTAATGGGGTTACGCAGGAGGTTCGGCGGCGGTCACCTGCTCGTTAAGTGATACGATCTTGCGAGCCATATTTTCCATTAGGTTCATGCAGATATGGGGGTGGGTCTTCATCAATGTCTCGAATTGTTCCTTTGGTACCACCAAGATCATGCAGGTACAGGATGCGACAACTTTTGCGGTGCGGGGACTATTGGTGAGCAGCGCCATGGCACCAAATATCTCGTTTTCTAAGACTTCACCCACCTTAATATCGTTGACGAATACTTCGGCATGGCCTTCCACAATGGAGTACACGCTATCCGCTGTTGTCCCTTGCTCGATGATGACATCGCCCTCTTGGTAATGCACAAAACCGAGGGAGGCCTTATCGATACCCTGTTCTACCAAGCTAATAATGCAGGTGCGGCGTTTACATTCCTCAATGAGAAAGTCTGCCCAAATCTTTGCAATATCCGCATGGTTACTCATGGCGGTCAATAATTCCGCTCGATGATAGCGGCGCAGTGAGAAGGGACCGGCGGCATATAAGCGATAAGGGCTCGGGTGATTTTCATGGTCTAAGCCAAACATATCCCCGATATCGTAATGAAATAGGGTGGCACTTTCTTGTTCGTGCGCAACGGCACCTTGGGTGATTACGTATACGGAATCGGTATCGGGTTGGGAGCCATAAAAATCCTCTACCAACTCATAGGATACGTCAGTGTAGCTTAGGCTGCTGATATGCTCATTGGCGAGCGCTTGTTCTAATAGCTCTTTGCAGCGTTCATCAATGTGTTCAAATGCTTCGTTAAAATCGGTCTCAATAAACATGTAGTAGCCTTGCTGAGAAGATGAGTAGACCAGCAGTATGCCTCAACTATGCAGCATTCAGGGGGTCTATACATTCAAAGTGTAGACAATTTCCCAAAAAGTGAGGCAAACCCGTCCTAAATTAATAAGTATAGAGCGGGCTTGTCTTGCGCTAGGGTTTAAAGGTTAGATTCATTCAGCAATTGCTGATGCTGCTCTGCACTCAGTCTTGGCCCAAACTGGCTGACAACTTGCGCTGCCGCTTGGCTTGCAAAGCGTCCTGCTGCTGGGAAATCTTTACCTTGGCTAAGCGCAAACATAAAGGCACCCGCAAACATATCTCCAGCACCATTGGAATCTACCGGTGTCACGGTCTTTGCCGCTATTTTGTGCTCATCAGTTCCGTCAAATACCAGCGCACCCTCGCTACCAAGGGTAACTGCAAAGGTTTTGGCAACGGTTTTAATTTTCTCTACGGCAGTATTGAGATCTTCTGTGTCAGCCCAAGTCAACGCTTCTTGCTCGTTGCAGAATAACAAATCAACGCCGTTACCTAGCATTTCGTTTAAGCCATCTTTAAAGAAGCTCACCATATTGGGGTCGGAGAAGGTTAGTGCCGTCTTAATGTTGCTGGCTTCTGCAATATTGCGGGCTTCAATGGCCGCGCTACGACCAGAATCCGATGTGACGAGGTAGCCTTCTAAATAGACATACTCTGATTGTTGAATCGCCTTTTTGTCAAGCTCATTGCTCGATACAGTTTCTGATATACCTAAGAAGGTATTCATCGTTCTTTCGGCATCAGGGGTAACCATCACAATACACTTTCCGGTAACACCACTTTCCCTGTTATCGTTGAGATTGGTGTCTACCCCGGCAGCGGTTAGATCTTTCACATAGAAGTCACCGGTTTCATCGTTTGCAACCTTGCAGGAATAATAGGATTTTCCACCAAAATGGCTGATAGCGATGATGGTGTTGGCCGCAGAACCGCCACTCGCTTTCTTGCCTTTGTGGCCCTCTAGCGCTTGATATAGTGATTGTTGTTGTGCTTCGTCTACCAAGGTCATAAGGCCTTTGTCGATGCCTTGAGCGGATAGAAAGTCATCGGCTACGGAGAATTCCATATCCACAAGGGCGTTACCGATGGCATAGACGTGATATTGAGACATTACGAGTCCTTTTGGTGTGAGGGATAAACAAGTGATTGTCATTGTATGTGAATTTACTTTTTTGTCACGACATCAGGGAATGAATCCGCGTATACTGCTGTCCAATTTTGTATTCTGAAATCATCTAAGGTGTAGTTGTTCTGTGGCCGGATCGAATGATAAGTCGAACGATAAGAAGACAAGTGCTGTAAAAAAGCGTGGCGCTGTCACCAAGACACCAAAGAAGGCGGCGACTAAAAAAGCAGCATCGACAGATAGTCGTAAGGGTGCAAAGAAGACAACCGCCAAAAAAGCGCCTTCAAAAACGGCTTCGGCGAAAAAAGCACCGGCTAAGAAAACCGCTGCCAAAAAGACCACGACCAAGAAGTCGACTGCGAAGAAAACGACCGCAAATAAAGCGTCTACCAAGAAAGCACCCGCGAAAAAGTCTGCGACTAAAAAGAGTACAAAATCTACTGCTGCCAAAGGGGCTTCCGGTGCTGCCCCGAAAAAACGCAGGCTAGGGTTATTGTTTCGCTTGCTCCTGGTGATAGGTGTGTTATTCGGCGGTGTTGTGATTTATGCCGACGCTATTATTACCTCAAAGTTTGATGGCAAGCGTTGGTCCATCCCAGCCAAAGTCTATAGCCGAGCATTGGAGCTGTTTGATGGGGCTGAGTTGTCCGTCGATCAACTGCGTCGAGAGTTGCAGTGGCTGAATTATCGTGAAGGCTATGGTGATCTTAAGCGGGGGAGTTTTCGACAGCGTGGGGACAGCTTCGAAATTGCTACGCGTGGGTTTGATTTTTGGGACGGGCGAGAATCGTCCCACCATGTATCATTAACCGTTCGAAGCGAGAGAGTCAGTAAAGTCGAAGTTGATGGGCGTCGAAACGAAGTTGCTCGCTTAGAGCCTGTGGTGATTGGAGGAATATACCCCGCCCACAATGAAGACCGTGTACTTGTCTCCATTGATCAGGTACCCCCCAATTTGGTGAATGCACTAATTTCTGTAGAAGATCGTGATTTTTATAATCATTGGGGGGTATCACCTCGAGGTATTGTTCGAGCATTATGGGCGAATATACGTAAAGGGGCAGTGAAGCAAGGCGGCAGTACGCTTACCCAGCAGTTGGTAAAGAATTTTTACCTAACCAGTGAACGAACCCTTACCCGTAAAGCTACCGAAGCGATAATGTCGTTGTTATTAGAGCTGCATTATGACAAGGACGAAATCTTAGAAGCCTACATGAATGAAGTGTACCTGGGGCAATCAGGTAAGCGGGCAATTCATGGGTTTGGTTTAGCGAGTCTGTTTTATTTTGGTCAGCCAATGCGTGAGCTTGAAATGCATCAACTGGCGTTAATGGTTGGGCTGGTAAAAGGGGCATCGTGGTATGACCCGCGACGTCATCCTGAGCGTGCGCTTGAGCGGCGTAACCAAGTGTTAGCATTGATGAAAGAGCAGGGTTATATCAGTGAAGATCAGCGTCGACGGGTCAGTGCCCGGCCGTTAGATGTGATTAAAAAGCCTCAATATGACGATGAAAAATACCCAGCCTTTTTGGACTTGGTGAAGCGCCAACTGTACCGTGACTATCGTGAAGAAGATTTAAAGAGCGAAGGCCTGCGAGTATTTACCACGCTTGACCCCGGCGTGCAGGAGTCGTTGGAGCGCAGTTTTGCCCAGACATTTGCCCAGATAGATAAAGACTACGGCAAGCAAAAAGCGCCATTACAAGGGGCGGGTGTATTTACCCACTCTAATACCGGAGAAGTGGTTGCGGTCGTGGGTGATCGACGGCCCCGATATAAAGGCTTTAATCGTGCTTTAGATGCGTACCGCCCCGTAGGCTCGTTGATGAAACCTGCGGTGTATCTCGGTGCAATCGAAAAGGGCTATCACTTAGGTGTGATGTTAGATGATTCCCCTGTCACAATTCCTCTGGCCAATGGTGACGAGTGGTCGCCGAAGAACTTTGATATGGAATCCCACGGCATGCTGCCTTTTCAAACGGCATTGGCTCATTCCTATAATCAAGCAACTGCTCGGTTAGCCATGGATGTGGGGGTGAGTAATATTGTGGATGTTGCTCATCGCTTGGGGGTCAAAAAGACATTGCCAGAAGTTCCGGCCATCTCATTGGGGGCGGTGAGTTTGTCACCCTACGAGGTGGTTGAGATGTACCAGACCATCGCCGGCGGTGGCTTTAATACACCGTTGAGAACCATCCGCTTTGTGCTGGATAATCAAGGCAGACCACTGCAGCGATATGAAATCGATGTAGAGCAGCGTTTTGATTCTGGCGCTATGTTTGTGCTCAATAATGCATTGCAAGAAACCGTTGCTAGCGGTACTGGAAAGAGTGTATCAAAGTGGTTGCCATCATCGTTGGCGTTGGCCGGTAAAACGGGAACCAGTGATGATCAGCGGGATAGTTGGTTTGCCGGATATTCGGGCAACTACTTAGGTGTTGTGTGGATGGGCTATGATGATAATCTACCCACACCGCTAACCGGAGGCACAGGCGCGTTACCCGTCTGGGCGAAAACATTGTCCTCCCTTGCCGTGGTACCATTGGACATGCCCAAACCAGGCAATGTGGAATGGGTATGGCTAGACGCCGAGAAACAGGCAAGAAGCCAGTCGCATTGTGAAAATGCAGTGTTTATCCCGATGGTGGTGGATACCATCCCGGCAGCACAGTCTGGGTGTGGTCAGACGGGGCGGGTATTAAATTGGTTCAATCAATGGTTCGGAGAGTGATGTTGGTGTTAAACAGAGTATACAGATCGATGCTGCGAGCCAGTGTCGTTATTGCAAGCCTGTGGCTTGCAGGGTGTGACACGTTAATACTTGTGGGGCCTGCAAATCAGCATGGCCAGACGGCGGCTGACACCGGGTTAGTTGCGGTGGATAACCTGATACTTAAAGGCGATCAGCTACGACGAGGAGGGCGTTTATCAGAAGCGGCAGCTACGTTGGAGCGGGCATTGCGGTTGGCTCCTCGATCCCCTGATGTCTATGTTGCATTGTCACGGGTTAAACTGGATGCGGGGCAGTACGGCGCTGCCAAGCAATTTGCCCAAAAAGCGCTGTCATTATTCCCTGAAAATACCACCTGGAAGGCTGATCGGGCCAAGAGCGAAGCGAAGTGGGTGATCAGTGAGGTTGCTAAACACCGCTAAGGGCTGCCGCGAGCCCCGTTAATCGACCTAATCCCTCTATATTTCCCCAAATGCTTTATTGCTGTCCTGTCTATATATAAATGTTAAAAGACAGGACAGAGTAATGCTCCCAGCGAATGCCACTAAGTTTACCTTTGAGCTAATAGGACTTGGCGAATCACTGCGTGTGATCGAGTTCACCGGTAAAGAGGCGATTTCACAACCCTTTCAATTTACCATTGATCTGGTGTCGGAAAACTTTGAGCTAAGCGCTGAGCAGTTTCTAGAAAAGGCAGGGGTATTAACCCTGGTGGACGATAACCTACATAATCGTCTAATCCATGGTGAGGTCATTCAATTTATTCAGCTGGGCCATGGCGACCGTTTTGCCAATTACCGTATTGTGCTGGTGCCCAAGCTTCAATTTATGGCGTTAAGTCAACGCTACCGTATTTTCCAAGATTTAAGCATTGTTGATATTCTAAAAGTCACGCTAGCCGGTGGTGGTATCAGCGGTATAAACGTGCGCTTTTCGTTGTCGGGTAGTTACCGCAAACGAGACTATTACGTCCAATACGGTGAGAGCGACTTTGCCTTTGCTGAGCGATTGATGAGCGAAGAGGGGATGTTCTATTTCTTCGAGCACAATCTGGATCGCCATTGCATGGTGATCAGCGATAAAAATGCGGTGTTTGGACCTATCGCAGGCAACGCAAAAATACCATTCCACGATAGAACTGGGATGGCGCAATACACCGATAGCATTTACGACTACACCCATAGCCAGCAATCACAAACGCGCGCCACCTGTCCGTCTTGTTCTGTTCGCCTTGGTGCGGTTCCGGCGAATAACCTATGCCCAGAATGTGGCGTGCGAGCAACCCCTTGGGATGTTGCTTCAGCCCACAGTGTTACCCTTGCGGATTATAGTCCTAGCAATACCCAGCTAGCGTTAAGTCATCAAGTGAACCCAGAGGGTGATTTAGAGAAATACCAATTCCCTGGTTATTTTGAAACGCCTGCGGATGCCAAGCGTTATGCTCAAATCCACCACGAGGCGGCGTGTGCCAGTGTCATTACGGGGGAAGGGCAAACCCAGTGCGTGCGTTTAATGCCGGGTAAATTACTCGAAATAGAACAACATATTACGCCAGCGTTTAATCGAAAATATTTGCTCACCCACGTTATCCATGAAGGAATACAACCGCAATCCTTAGAAGAGGGAAGTTCGAACCAGGGCACAGAGTATCAATCCACATTTACCACCATGCCTAATGGCACCACCTTTAGAGTACCTGTTCTGCCTAAGCCCACCGCTTATGATCACCAAACCGCGATTGTGACGGGACCTGGGTCAGAAGAAATCTATACGGATAATTTGGGTCGTGTCAAAGTGCAATTCCATTGGGACCAGCAAGGTCAGATGAATGAGCGCAGCAGTTTGTGGATTCGTGTATCACAAGGTTTTGCAGGCAATAGCTATGGCAGCATTGCCGTACCGCGTGTTGGCCAAGAAGTCATTGTTCAATTCGAATATGGCAACCCTGATCGACCGATGATTACAGGCTGTACCTACAACACCAGCAACCCAGTGCCAGAAGGGTTGCCGCGTAATAAAACCCGTACCGTATTTCGCAGTAATAGCTCCCCTGGTGGAGACGGTCATAACGAACTGCGAATAGAAGACAAAACCGGTAAAGAACAAATATATTTGCATGCAGAAAAAGATGTGGATATTCGGGTCAAAAACGATTGGAAGCAAAAGGTCGACAAAGATCAGCACCAAATTGTCACCAATAATACCCAGGAAGAAGTGGCAAAAGATCGGCACGTTACCATCAATGGCAGTAGCCACACTAAAGTTGCCGATGCTTATTCATTAAAAGTCGGCAAAGACTTCCATATGAAGAGCGGCACCGACCATGTGCAGCAAGCCCAGCAAACCCATCTAAAATCTGCCAGTTCGTTAATTATTGATGGCGGTATGAGTATGACCATCAAAGGTGGCGGTGGTACGTTATTCTTAAGTCCTGCCGGTGTATCCATTACCGGTTCAATGGTACGTATTAATTCCGGTGGTGGCGGTGGAAGTGCACAAGGTGCTTCACCTCAATCCCCCGATAAGCCGCAATTACCGGTGAACGACAAACCAGGGAAAGTTGCTCAGCCGGGCTCGGCAATGGTGGGTGGTGGTGCGCAGAAAATTATTATTGATCATCGGCCAGGTGATGACCTTCGTTTATCCAATGCTAGCGGTGTTGCTTCATCTGCATCACAAAACGCGGCGGATAGCCTCGGTGGTAATCCATTGCTGGCAACACCGGTTATCGACAAAACCAAAGATAAAGATTGGATTAAACTCAGCTTAGCCTGGGACGATAAACATGATACCCCTGCAAGCAATCACCCCTATAAACTCTACTTGGCTGATGGCAGTGTACGTGAAGGCGAGTTAGATGAAAAAGGTGAAGCCTTTGAAGAAGGCTTACCCAAAGGTACCGTGGGGATTGAATATATCTCTCGCGAAGAGGAAGAAGCTAAGCTTGCCGATTTACGCAATCAGTTACGTACCACGCTGAATAATATTGTTGCTGAAACCCAAAGCCGAACCGATGCCCAGCAAATGGTTGCTGATAGCATGTCAGCGTTTGACATGGGCCTAGTGTATGTGGGTGCGGCGATGATGGGCGGATGGGATCTGGTAACGGATCTTGCCTCTTTTGTAGAAGCCGTAGGCAAGGGTTTATACAAAGCAGAAATGGCCTATCTTGATCTGGTGATGGATATCCTGACCGGTGACGTACGGGAGATAGAACGAAAATACGAAGAAGCCGAAAAAGCCGGCCAGTCTGCTTATGACTTTGGTGGTGAAATTGCAGAAGCCATCAACCTACTCATTGATGATAAAGAAACCTGGGATATGCTCACGGATTTCCCTGGGGATTATTGGGACGCTATATCAGGCGTGGACGCCACGCGCAAAGCCGCCCCTATTGTCATTGAAATACTGGTGACCATCTTCACCATGGGAGCGGGTGCTGCTCTCTTGACCGCAAGCATTACCGGTAAAGTGGGACGTCTCGTCACAGAAGCGGGCGAGCTTGCCGCTGATATCGCGAAAGGTTTGAAAAAGCTTGGCAAGGCCAGCAAACGTAATGCCACTAGTAATAGCAATGCGATTCATAAAGTCCAGACCACACCGGTTGAAGTGAAAACCCTACATAGACCGAAAGATGCCGATGGCGGCACCTTAGAAAACGGTCAACGCTGTGGCCGTGGTAATGAGTGTTCGCTAGAAGGTGAGCCGATCAATATGGTCACCGGCGAAGAATTCTTAGAGCTCGAAGACTTTGTGTTAGAAGGACCATTACCGTTCGCGTGGAAGCGGGTATACCGCACTTCCAATACACAGCAGCGTGGTTTGGGTGTAGGTTGGACCCACCCACTGAGTCAGCAGCTACAAATATCGCGATACAAAATTGAATTCCTCGATGATGAAGGCCGAAGCATTCCGTTTAGTCGCCCATCTCCGGGTAAGACCCATACCAATGACACAGAAAAACTCAGCCTAACCTGTATTGATAACAATACATTTATTCTGAGCGCCATTGGAGCACCGGACCGCATCTTTAGTCGCGGTGATAATGAAAAAGTCGCTACCCTACAAACGGTAATGGATACGCTGGGCAATCGCGTAGACTGTCACTACCACCCAGATTCAAAACAGCTACAGGCAATTCAAAGTAGCTGGGGCGCAACTCTGGTATTCCAATGGAGTGGCGGTTGTATTGCACAAATTGACCGTGTCGCTGAGGACAGTCAACTTACTACGCTGGTGCAATACCATTATGACGAAGCACTGGATATGGTGGCGTGTGCTGACGCTAATCAACATGCCGAGCGCTACGCCTACCGCAATCACATCATTACCCAGCGAACCCTCAAAACCGGATTTAACTTCTATTTTGAGTGGGACCAACATACACCGAAAGCCCGTTGCGTTAAGCAATACGGTGACGAAGGTGTGTATAGTTACCAATTTGAATGGGACGTGGAGAACCAGGTTAGCCGAGCCATCGATAGTCGCGGTGGTGTACGAGAATTTCACTATAACGACGACGCAAAAATCACCAAAGAGATCGACCCCGAAGGCGCAGAAACCCGTTTCGAATTTGACGACAACGGCAACCTTACGCGCCGCATAGAGGTTAAACAGCACGGCGACAATATAGAGCATCACTATAGCTATAATAGTGATGGCCAAGTTACCGAATACAAAGACCCTGTGGGTGGCGGACATAAAGTTGATTACCAAAGCGCACGCCCAGTCAGTGTTACCGATGCATTGGGTAATACCTGGTCGAGACAATATGATGATAATGGATTAATCACTGAAACAATTAATCCAGAAGGCAACGCAACCCGCTACCAATATAATGCCATGGGTTTGCCAGTTGAAATTCAAGATGCAGCCGGCACGACAAAATACCTGTCATGGAATAAACAGGGTAAGTTAGTCAAAGAAACGTTTAACCAGCACCACACTCAGTACCAATACAATCGCTTGGGCCAAGTCTCTGCCATCGATGAATCCAAAGAAGGCGAGAGCAAGGTAAAAACCACCGCTTACGCTTATGATGTGCAAGGCAATATTGTTGCCGTTCGTTACCCTGATGGCAGTACCAACCATTTATCCTACAACGAAAACGATCAACTGGTATCCCACAAAGATGCCGCTGGCCGTGTCACCCAATATCAATACGATGGCCTCGCTCAAGTCAGACGCAAGATAGACCCTCTCGGTCATGTGTTTGAATATGAATACGATAAAGAGCGTAACCTCACCGGTCTTATCAATGAAAAAGGTGAGCGTTATAGCCTTAAATACGATAAGAACGAACGCCTAACGGAAGAGGTGGGCTTTGATGGGCGAGTGCAACAATATCGCTATAACGATCAAGGTCATCTCAGTGCCCATATAGAAGGGCTGTATCAAACCGATGATATTCAGCAACACACCACCTTATTCACCCGTGATGCCTTAGGCCGATTGCTACAAAAGCACAGCCCAGACGGCGAAGTCAGCCGGTTCGCTTACGATGCGCTCGGGCAACTGACTGAAGCCAGCAACGATAGCCGAGAAGTGACGTTCGAATACACCCGCACCGGCCAGCTCGCGAAAGAAACCCAAGGCAACTCGGTTACGTCTCACCGCTATAACCAAGCCGGTCGACGCATCGAGACCACGCTACCGAATAACAAAATCCTGCGTTTTGACTATGACCCATCCCAACAATGGCAGGGTGTGGATTACGATGGCCATAATGTGGTTAATCTACAGCGCAATGCCTGGGGACAAGAGACACAGCGTACTCAAGGCGCATTAAATACCCAATACGATTATGACGTAATGGGACGATTAACCCGTCAACGTGTTTCCGGTACACAAGCCAAACAACAGATTATCCAGCGGGATTACCAATATAATAACGCCGGTAACCTCAGCCTGATCGATGACTTCAGAAAAGGCACCACAGAATACCGCTATGACTCTCTAGACCGCCTACAAACGGTAAAAGGCTACGCCGAAGAGAAGTTTGATTTTGATCCAGCGGGCAACTTGCTGGATGACGTAAGCTCAGACGCACAAGTTAAAGGCAACCGCCTACAGTTCCAAGGCGACCGTAAGTTCGAATACGACGCTGCAGGTAACCTAACCAAAGAGCGTCGAGGTAAAGGCGGTAAGCTAGAAACCCTTTATCAATATAACGCACAAAACCAGCTCATCAGTATTCAAGGTGGCAAGCAAAATACCCAATATTGCTATGACGCCATAGGGCGACGTATCTCCAAAGAGGATCGCTTCGGCAAAACCGAATTCCTCTGGAATGGCGATGTGCTGCTCTCTGAGAAACGTAGAAACAGCGAAAAGCTCTACCTCTACGAGCCAGAAAGCTTCAGACCACTAGCGTTTATTCAAGATCAACAGGTCTACCACTACCACCTGGATCACCTGGGTACCCCGCAAGAAATCACCAACGCTAAAGGCGGCATCGTCTGGTCTGCTCAATATAAAGCCTATGGTAATCTCGCATTGAAGGATGTAGATTACGTAGAGAACAACCTGCGGTTCCAGGGGCAGTACTTTGATGAAGAGAGTGGGCTGCATTATAATCGGCATCGGTATTATAATCCGGAGACGGCTAGGTTTACGACGGTTGATCCGGTTGGGTTGTTGGGTGGTGATAATAATTATCTTTATGCTCAAAATCCTGTCCATTGGATTGACCCTGTAGGATGTACCGCTCTCAAAGAAGACCCAAATAGAACAGTCGGTGCTATTGGTGGGAGCAAAAATTCACAGCCAAAAAGCGATGATGGGAGCTCGAACTCTCCTGGGGCTATTTCAGTATTAGGACTGGTTAATCAATCCCCGACACTAAACAATAACCTCCAAACACTTACTCGCTCTGGTTGGCATATTGATTATTATGGAACTAGGGGGGGTGGTTCGTACGCAGATAAAGCAAATAAGAAAATAGTAATTGATCAAAATATCGTAAATAATCCGCAGCAGTTGGTTCAGACCCTAGCCCATGAAAGCGGACACGCACTATACAGGGCTGATGCCTACGTTCCATATACAGGTAGTGGACTTACGAGGGAGCAGTACATTGATTTAAATACAATGAGTGCGTTGAAAGATGAGGGGGAGGCGACATTGATGAATATTCAGGTTCGCGGAGAAGTTTTACAAAATGGAGGGCCGGATATAGGCGTGGCTGGTTCCCAAGCAGCGGCGTATGTTGATATCTATAATAAGGTTCTTGTTCGGACTGGTGATAGAGAGAAGGCGCGAAAGGAAATAGGTAAAGTATTTGCGAATCATGAGCGTCCTAGCACGGATCCATCCAAGACTTATAAGGATTATTATGCCAAAACTTATGAGGATTTTTACGATAATGATGGCGAGAACCCATGATTTATCGGGCTGCTACCCTTATTGTAGCTTGTTCACTAAATATATTCGGTGGTGATAATAGAATGAATAATGAGTACTTGTATAAGATAATTGATCAGCTAGTGCTAAAAGAAGAATTAGGGATTTCTGATATTGAATCTGCTTTTGGAATTAGGCTACAAAAAAAGGAATTTGTAGATATTATTTTAGGTGGTGATTCAGGATTCTCTATTTATGAGCCTGCTGATCAGAAAGTGCCGCATTTTTTTACAGCTCTTATGGTAAAGACATATTCCGATGACATTCCTGGATGGGGAGTGATTTCTTTTGAGTTACCAGAAAACGAATGTTATCCCTGGAGGGGGATTGAGTATTCAGAAGGTGAAAGGGCTATTGTTCCGGATGCAGGAGGCAGGTTAACCTCTTTGATATATAAAGTAAGATCAAGCACTGTTAACTTCAGGAAGCAAAGAGAATTGGAGTGCCTGTTTGATGTAGTGATAAACGTAGGTGGTTCGGAATAGATCTGAATTTTCACAATGCAGTTTTGTTTGATATTGAAATGAATACGCTAGAGCAGCTATTTGGGACGAGTCGATAAGTGACAAAATGCTTGGTTGTTTTGCGTTGCGAAATGGTAGGAGCTTCTCCTTGTATACCGCATAGAGTCGTTTGTTCTTGAGAAGTGAAAATCAGAATTTTGACTTGAACGACTTTTTAACGCAACTGTTATTAGTCACAGTAGAGGGTATGACCCATTTCCAAGCGTAAGGTGAAAATGAGATGCTGAATATAGAGTACCCGTCATGGCGCGCCGAGCTAGATCTGGGTAGGCCCGATGTAGTCAGCGATATTGTAGAAGACGACGACATGACTTATGACTTTTTTCACTATGTTTATGCTTTGTGGTTAGACGCTGGATTCAGAAACCAAACATGCCAGCGTCGGATTGAGAATAGTCAGAGTGCCAACGGATGTTCTGATTGATGGTAATGACTTGATTGTTAGCAGATGGAATCTGCAATGAAATGTATATTTGTCAAGCTGGTGATCTTTTTTGGCCTGCACTGCTGATTTATTGTTAACCTTCCCACATCATGCTAACCTCCGCGCGGTACAAATGTACCAAGTAATCCTAAGGGAAAACCAATAATAACTACGGAGTCGTTATATGAACAACATCACTAAATCCATTGTATTCCTATTCATTTTCGCAATTATATCGGGCTGTTCGAGCCATGTTGCTCTTAGTAAGAAATCTTCAGGCTATCAGTATAAAGGCGAAAAATACGGTGCGGTTAACTTAACCTACGCCAGTGAAATTTCTCAAGATGCAAGCAAGATGACTCGGCTCGATCAGATGAATCTCGAAAACGCTATTAAAAGAGCGCTTCAGTCTAATAGTCTCTTTGATAAGAATTCCACTGAAGTTGTAGAGGTAGAAATACAGAATATCCGTATTCGCAACGCATTCCTTGCCATCATGTTTGGCTTTATGTCCGGTAGTGACAGTATTGATGGTTCCGTTATTTTGAAAAAGAATGACAAAGAACTCGCTGATTTTAATGTGTCAGCTAACTATGCTCTCGGCGGATTTGCGGGCGGCCAGAATGATGCAAGATTGGGTTGGTTAAGCGAAAAATTCGCAGAATTGACGTCAAACACAATTATCGGTAAACAGTAATAAATAATTCTTTAGGATAATTATTACGAACAGTTTATATGGCCTTGGTCTCGGGATTGAATCTGGACCAAGGCGGTATTAATTTTTCAGAAATAGTTAAACCAATATCAAACGCTCATTTCTCGTAATCCAGATTCAACGCTCTCCTCAAACGCCCCAGGAAATAAACTAGGCAAGTCAGCAATGCTCTCGATAACATGGTCTGGCTGATAGGAGTAGCTCTCCAGTTCCTGCATCGATGTCCCACCAGACATTACCAGTACGGTCTTATATCCCATCTCTACGCCACCTAGGATGTCCGTGTACATGGTGTCGCCAATCATGACAACTTGTTCCGTTCTCAAGTTAAGTTCTTTTCGTGCGAGACGCATCATGATGCCGCTTGGTTTACCCACATAGAAAGCTTTTCTACCGGTAGCTTTTTCGACGAGTGCTGTGATAGCGCCGCATCCAGGGCGAATGCCATCCTCTACCGGGCAACTAGTGTCTAGGTTGGTTGCAATAAGTTTTGCACCTTTGGCGACCATCTTGGTTGCTTTTTCTAGGTTTTCAAAATTCACAGATCGACCTTCGCCGATAACAACGTAGTCGGGATCATCATCGACGATTGAATAGCCGTTGTTGTGTAAGGCTAGGTGGAGGCCACCTTCACCGATGACGTACGCAGTGCCGTTAGGCTTTTGCTTGGCGAGAAAGCTTGCAGTGGACATTGCACAGGTAAAAATATGATCTTGCTGCGCATTAACGCCCATTTTGTTTAACTTGTACGCCATGTCTCTGGGGGTTTTTTGACTATTGTTTGTCAAAAATAGAACGGGCACTTCATTTTCTATTAGGCGGTTCAAAATACCGACAGAACCATCGATTGGGTTGGCGCCCTTATAAACAACACCATCCATATCGATAAGAAAACCGATCTTGTGGGTCATAATCTCATTCCTTGGTTATCTGGTGGACCTTATCATACGAATGTTTCTAAATTCATACACTGTCGAAATTAACCATTCGAGATCACGAATAGGGACAGAGTAGGGACAGAGTGGAGATATAGTAGAGAAGAGTAGGGAGACCTTGGAACATGCAGGATTCAGTGATTGATTATTTTACCGGAGATTATTCTTTGGAAACAAGAAAACCGTCTCTGTTGCAGAGACGGTTTTCTTGTTGATGATGTGCCGCTCCAGGAGTTGGAGCTGAGCGTATGGTTTTTTGGCTATCCTAAGCCCGCGTCACTCGACGTCGAGCTAACCTTAGTCCAAGTAATCCTAACCCGAACAGGGTGATTGAGGCGGGTTCAGGTATAGGATCTACACCGGGGTCATCCAGGACCTCTTCAAGTTTGGCCGCGAAAAAATTGTCAACAAAATCAGCGTTGTTTGCTCCACTAACATTAAATGTACGGGCGACTAATCCGGCTTCTAGTACTTGGGTTTGCAGGCTATCGTCGGTGGCTGAATCACCTTGCAAATTAGCTAAGGTAGCAGCGTCATCCCAGTTCAAGAGGTCAGGGTCGGATTCATCGTGAGTGTAATCACCGTACTGAAACTTTGTGGGTGAATCGCCTATGTTTATAAGCATATTCAAATACGCGTCGTTATCAATGACCGCTTGGGCGGTTGCGTCAATTTCATCTTGCCACCCAGACCAATCAGAATGCGCTTCGCCGCTGCTAGGAGGGTTACAGCTGTTACATCCTACGCCAAAGCGATTGTCGCTATAAAACGGCGTATCAGAATCTTCGTCAGTCACCAGAATAAGGTTCTTTCGAGCATCGTCCCGAAAATCTAGGCCGCCAACCCCACCCACATTGTTGCGTACTAAGGTGTTGTTTGTGGCTTCGCCGAGAGCAATACGAATGGCCTCGAGACCTGCTTCGGGGTTGAGATTGTGATTGTTTTGAAAGCCAGCATTAGCACCGATAGTGATCTTGGCGAATGCTGCTTGGGCATCAACCCCGCTACCAGTAAAATCCAGTACAAGCTCGGGTGCACCACCAAACAAAATGATGGAGAATCTCGCGTCGACTGCGGCCGCATCTAGACTGCTTACAAAACTGGAAAACCCATTTTTAACACCCGCTATTTCTCCAGCCATAGATCCAGTAGCGTCAATGATAAAAACGAAATCGGTTTTAACCGGTACCGCGTGAGCAGAAAACGATATTGCGAGTGATAAGAAACAGGACAAGCATAAAACGAGTAGCCTTTTCATTAGAACATTCTCCAAAAAGTTCTCCGGTTGGTTCACCGTTTAAGGAGCACAACTCATGCCAGATAAATACAAATGCTATTTTTCAAATGCTTACGAAAATGGGCGTTGGGAGCGAAATGGAAACTGTAAAATTCATCGACATCTATGTTGATTTTTGTGTGAATAGGCGTAATTTTTATCGACAGTTTTTACATGAGATTAGTTGATTACTTGCCTCCACTTTTGGGCTAAATTTTCATTCCTCTCCACGCCAAAGCGTCCTTGTGTATAAATAATGACTAGTAACTCGCGGGCGCTGGTGCTGCCAGAGTTCGCAGCTCGTTGTAAGTACTGGAGACCTGTCCGTATATCCTTATTAACGCCAGCGCCCTCAAGATATAAAGCTGCGAGCATTCTCCACGCTTCTATATTGCCTGAGCTGGCTTCCTTAAGGTACAGGGTATTTAGAAAATTTCCGGCTTGTGTGTCACCTTGGCGGGCAGCCTTAAGATACCAGGCAACGGCTTTATTCGGGTTGGCATCCACCCCTTGGCCTTTGAATAATAAGCCTGCGTAATTGGTTTGCGCGACGGCAAGTCCGGTTGTTGCTGCTTGCTTATATAACGTAGCGGACTTAGCAATATCCTTGCTTACGCCTTTTCCAAAAAAATAGAGGTTACCAAGGTTGTTTACGGCGAGCATGTTACCTTTACTGGCAGCACTGAGATAGTACTCATGTGCGGTTTTATGATTGCTGTTAGCAATGTAGTTATGTTCATGCATTAAGGCTAATAGGTATTCGCCATCTTGATCACCAATGGTGGCGAGTTTCATTGCCGCATCATAGGCCTGCGTATATTTTTGTTGTGCATACAGTTCGTTAGATACTTTTGAAAGCATGGGGTATTCTGAAAAAAATTCTCTTATGGCACTGATGATTAGCTTTTGTGTTACACCGAATTCCGTCACGCCCTCCGTATCGGTTATGGCTACCATCAACAGCACAATGTTGGGTGTTATTTGATACTCATGGTGATAGTGGGTCAGAGAATCGTTGGTTTTCGTATAGATATAGGTGAGCTGATGGATATCGTCCGTAGTATTGAACTCGCAATGACTGACATTGAGGTTATCTTTGTGAAAGTTACGCAGTTGTTCTTCAATATTGGGGCAAGATGTACCTGATGTTGTGTCGGCTGCGCCGGCAATTCGCTGAATGATCTGAAGATTGATGCTGCGCACAAAGCCTGAGGAGTGCTTGTCCGTGTCGAAATAGTATTCAACTTTTCCCTTCTCTATTTTGTTCCGAGCTTTGGCGGCATCATCCGCATTAGAAAAGGCTTTGGATAGTCCAAGTTCGTCTAGTGTTTTACCGTCATAGGCATTTGATATGGTTTCGCGAGATAGTACAAGCCATTGATCAGGAAGGGATAATTCAAACCCTAATGCGCTGCGGTAGGTATCTGCGAAACTCACGTGACTGCAGAGAACGGATAGTAATAAGGTTATGCTAAGAGTCTTTTTCATACCATAGACCATAGTTCACTTGATGAACCTTTTCCATTTACCTCATGGGGTTCGGCGATTAGTCATCAGCATCGTCAAAATAGACGGAAAATCTTTGATGCTAACAGTGGTTTGGCGGCTTGCACAAATCCTGTTCGATCAGATATTATCAAGTTCCTCAAATGAGAGAGGTAGTTAACGCCCGCAATCTGTCCTACCTAATTGGGAAACACAATAAAAGGATGTAGTCTACGTGGTAAATAGCAGTATTCATGCAACGCAAGTTAATTTAGATGGCATATTAGACGTTCTAGGGAAGAACCTGTATTCAACCCCTTCAGTGGTGCTCCGAGAACTAGTACAGAATGCGCACGATGCGTGTGAGCGGTACTGGATTGAGACGGAAGACGCCAAAGCATGTCGGATCGATATCACGACATCAGAAGAGAACAATTGTCTAATCATTTCAGACAACGGGTCTGGCCTCACTC
This sequence comes from Gammaproteobacteria bacterium 45_16_T64, assembly GCA_002162955.1. Lineage (GTDB taxonomy): Bacteria > Pseudomonadota > Gammaproteobacteria > Pseudomonadales > Ketobacteraceae > 42-54-T18. Next base: position 204,213 of record MABD01000018.1, on the reverse strand, counting down.
AAGACGAGATAATGAAATATCTTGCGACGGTGGGCTCTGGCTATACCCGAGTCTTACGCAATGAAACCCAATCAGATAATATGATTGGTTATTTTGGTTTGGGTTTTATTAGCGCATATGTTGTGGCTGAAAAAGTTGAGGTAGTGACAACGTCCTACAAAGATCCCAGTCAGACGTTCTTATTCAGTAGTATGCAAGGAAAGACATTCTCTGTTAGTGAGCATGCTAATCGTCCGGTAGGTAGTACAGTAACCTTGCATCTAAAGGCAGAATTTTTCGAACTGTCTGATGATGACGTATTGTATTCATTGCTAAGCCGCTATTGCAGCTTGTTGCCAGTGCCTATCTATCTTAATGGCAGGGAGCAAAAAATAAATGAGTTACAGGCGCCTTGGACATTGCCTGAGTCTACATCGCCTTTGCAAGTAAAGAAGAAGAGTATTGAATTTGCACGTCATTATGAAAATGACTTTGATCCACTGTGGAGTTTTTGTATCCCCACAGATAACCCCTATGGGCTGCAAGGTGTGGTATGGATTCAGGATGGTGGAAGTTATCATTCAAGCGATAACCGTAACGTAACCCTCTTTGCCCGTGGTATGTATATTACCAATGAGGCTCCTGATTTGCTGCCTGATTGGGCAGGGTTCATGGGTGGTGTTTTTGAGTCTTCACGGTTTAAGCCTACCGCTAGTAGAGAGAGTCTGCAAAAGGATGAGTATTACTTAGGTGTGCAGGAATACATCAACGAGCAGGTGGTATTGCAACTACGAGATGTTGTGCTCAAGGAGCCTGAAAACTGGCGACGCATACTTCGCCGACATAACCAGGCTCTACTTGGCGCTGCGATTTGCGATGATCGCTTATTTGAGGTGACTCGCAAGAGTCTTCAGTTACCCACCTCGATGGGTGACATGACAATGCCTCAGCTGATAACGCAGGGCGGTGGGCAAGTATTTGTTAAAAAGGATGTGGAATCTGGGTATGAAGAGACTCTATTCAGGGCGCTGATGAAACCATTGGTGTTGGGGTATCTCTACGCGGTTTCTGATTTTTGTCGTAAATACCAATTTTTTGAGAGCATCACGTTACGCTTTCTTGGCGATAGTGATAATGAGCGTGCGATCTTTAATGCTGCGAATCCAGACACAGCACTGAAAGCTGTGATTGAGCGTGTGTTTGCGATGGAGGACGAAGAAATCATATTTTCTCAATACGATCCGACGTTTATCCCCCTGTTAGTCATCGATGACCAAGACGTAAAACTCAAAAATGACATTGAAAGCGATGCGGCGGATAAGCGTATTGGGTCTGCGGCACTTAGCCTTGCAAGATTACATGCGAAGACCATTACGAAGACAAAGCAGCGTCGAGTGTATATCAATGTTAGTAATCCCATCATTAACCTATTGCCGGGAGTAGATCAGAATCGGCAGTTGGACCTGGCAAGATTAGTGCGATCATTTATGGATGGAATTAATCATCGCGTAGATAAAGACGGTATGACGTTCAGCGATACTATGGCGATATTTAATCGGTCGCTTGAGAGTTTGGTTAAGGGAGAGGGATGCTAATGAATATATGGAATTGGGTTATCACAAAAGAACGTTCACTACAGGATGCAGGGGAGCATCGTTTGGCGGAGATCATGGACCTTATCCCAAGCTATACCTGTGGTGATCAACACCATCGTGTTGATATGATGCAGCCAGAAGGCGTACAACTTGCGCGTCGTGCAAAGGAGCCCTGGGTTGAGTTGTTTATTCGCCACTGGTATTTACAAAGCCAGGTGTTGCATCGCCATAATGTCAAAGGCACGCTAAACGAAGCGGTTGAGTTATTGAATTTTTCTCATCAAGATGACACGCAGGAGTGCCCTCAACGTATATGTGTCGTACAGGACTTAACGGCATCTTATGGTATTAAAGATGGCCCTGGTTATGTAGAAGAGAGATTGCACGCGAGCCAAGAGGCGTTGGATCAAATCGATCCGTCTTGGCCGTGTTATATATGTATCGCATCGGAATACTGTTCGGCGTTGCTGGATGCTGGGCGGTATGAGGAGTTGATAGATCGTGTTGAGTTCCATAATAAGGAAGTGGCTAAACTAGGAGAGGAGGGTGGAAGTGGCGAGATGCCGATCATCCATACTCGCGCTTTAATAAAGAATGATCGCCTGGATGATGCTGAGGAACTACTTGAGCGTGCTACGAATGATGGTGGCGGTGAGAGTTTTTCGCGGAAGAAGCAACAGTTACTTAGCCTGATCAGTGCATTAAAAGGGGATTATCAAAAGGCCCTTGATCAGAGCTTGTCTTTCGATATTGTCGTTGTAGCACAGCAGTACTTTGTGGATTGGAGTGATACGTATTTTACGTTGGCCAAGGGGAGTGCTGTTGACGTTGACCCTGCGTTATTAAGCCAATTTCACTATCTTGCAAAAGAACTGGAAGACAATGGCGCGATACGGATGTCCCTTGCGATTTCTCTTCAGGTACTGGAATTATCGTTAGATAACCATTTCTTATTTAGTGCTTCGATTGCAAAAATACGCATAGTGAGATTGATCCCAGAGCTTAGGGCGAATTTGGGTGCTTCTGAATTGGCCGAAGTGTTGTTTACAAGGTTAACCTCTGCTCTTGATGCTCATCAACATCCAGTTAATTTTGACAATGTAGATGATGTATTGTCGCTAGACTCGGATAATGTTGATGGCGTGTGGTTGGCCTTTTCTCATGCACTTGGAATCTGGGGAGATAGCGTCGAGATTATTCAGCGCCTATCAGAGGGCTATTGTTATTATTCTTTAGAGGATGAGGGGCTACGTCTGCTGAGCCAAGCGTATAGAGATAACCCCAGCGATGAGGCGTTGCAGTTCCAATATGGTTTATATTTGCTGAATAACTTTGGTCGAGATGCATTCTTAAAAGAGTTTGATATGCTTGATCAAGCAAGTTTAAGCGAAGGCCAGATGCTCAATTACTTATGGCTTTATAGCCATGCGTATTATTCTTCGGATAAATCCAAGGCGTTGGGGTTTCTTGAACAGTATCTTTCAATTAACGAAAACAGCGTTGCGGTGATTGAGAGAGCGGCAAACATTTCTGCTGAATTGGATAATCACAGTGATGCGATTGGTTACTGGACGCAATTAATCGATGGGTGTGAAGACGTCAACAGTTTTCATTGGCAAAGAATGGTGTCAGCAACCATTGAACAGCAATGGGATATAGTGCATGAGTCTTCCAATTATCTGGACATGGAATTTGAGGCAAAAGAGGGTGCTATCGATGAGGATATGGGGAATGTTCTCGTAAAATACTCTACTGAGGATCAGGAAGATCAGATATTTCTGGCCCAAAGGCGTGGACCTGTGTCAGCCCGCATCACCGGTATTGCCCGAGTATTAGAAGAGCAAAAGTATGGTGATGACATCGTATTCGCCCCACAGCCATTGAATGAGTTAGATCAAGAAGATGATGAAGGTTATGCCTGTGATTCTGAAGGGCGCTACCTACATTTGTTTGCTGTAGTAAAAACAACCGCAACAAGAGATTATTACACCTTTGCGATTGATGGCGTACATCCAGGCGATGAATTATTGGCACAGCTTAAGGATGCATTAGCGGATATTCAGTGTCTATTTAGTCAGCGAAATTCGGAAGAATACTGTGTGGAGTTTGATGAAGGTGATGAGGAAAAGTCTGAACCTGGTCTGTATGCGTATGTTCTTGCACCGCCGACTGTTGAATTAGACGATGTGAAGATTCTGCTCTCAAAAATATGCGAATCACTTAAGCATCCGCTCATATGGCCTAGTTTATTGGAAAAGCTTGGTGACGATAAGGGCCTTGCAGAGCAAGCGGCGATAGAAGAACGGTATAACCTGTAGATGCTCACCCTAGCTTAGCTAGGTTTAACCTTAGAGGGTAGGCATGTGTTTCTTTGGCATTGCCTGATCATCTCTATATAATTCGATTTCAATTTTTTTAACGTGGGAAATAATATGATAAATGGAAATATGCGGCGAGTAATGAGTGTTTTCTTGGCAGTGGGCCTATTAGTCGGAGCCGCTGGTTGTGCTAGTAATAGGGCTACTGGGTCGGCCAATAACGTTCAGAATACAGCGACTAAGGGCGAGAGTCACAAGTACGTTATGATGCCTGCTACGTTTGGTGAGCATTCTGGTGTCACTGAAGCTGTTAAGGCCGAGTGTCATATGGAGCCACGACTTAATAGCTCCATATCTTCTGCTACGTCAAAATATGGGGTCGCACTTGACGTTGTTAGCACGAAGGAAGAGTTAAATAAGGCGACAGACATCATCGACGTGAAGTTCTCAAATGTAGTATCCCACGAATGGAGCTTTTTGAGCTTTCGCCCAACGTCGACGGCAGCAGTGTCGATCGATGTCATCAATAATGGGAAAGTAGTCAAGTCAGTCACTAAGAACATTCGGTCCAGGGTTGCTATTGGAGCATGTGGTCGTCTGAACAAGATCGCGGATAGTGCAGGCGTTTTTGTGGCGAAATGGGTGTCGAGAGTCCGTTACTAATTTCTAGTCAAAGCAGCCTCCCGCAGTGATTGTTTGAGCGGGCGGGGGGCAGAAGCAGGGATGCTTATAGCTTGAGTGTTTTGTCTAACAGGTCCCATTCAAATCTTTGAAGTATCATGTTGGTTACAATATAATACGCGTCGATATTCGGGTGCGACTGTAAGAGCATGGATGACGCCACAGTACATTAGCAGACTTATTCTTGCTCAATGTTAGGTCGGCAGCTTAGGATATTTGTTAAAGATAGACACATAAACCAAAAGGAATTGAAAATGATAATTGCGTTAATCACAGCATGTTTAATGATTGTTGGCCTATTTCAGACCCCTAGAGTGAGAGAGTTTACCGAAAACAATGCGCTAAAATCTCTATACCATATCCTCAGCGTGCTCTTTGTCTTGTTCGGCCCGTTCTTCGTAATATTCCCATTGTTAGGTGTATCGGTAAAATCCGCATCGCTCACAGGGACGTTCTTTATGTTATTTGGTATACCAACGCTTATTGTATGGGGAATCAAAAAACTGAACTCACGAAAAGAGAAAGAAGCGTAGGACCGTTATGAAAATCGAAGTGTTCGAGGAAAATACATGTGGAGCGGACTTTGTCTGTTCAGATATCCATGGACACTTCTCGTTATTAGAGCGTCAGTTAGAGGCAGTAAAATTTAACAAATCTGTTGATCGTCTGTTTTGTTTAGGCGACTTGATTGATCGTGGTGACGAGTCACATCGGGTTATCCACTACCTCTCTCAGCCGTGGTTCCATTCTATCCTTGGTAATCACGAACTCATGTTGATTGATGCGTTTGAAAGTGAGTCTGAGCATGTACGTAGACAGTGGGGGTATTGGGGAGGCGATTGGGCGGATGATCTTGATGAGGACCAATTGCAGCAATACTATGATGTGCTTGTGACGTTACCCATGGCCATTGAACTCGCTGTGTCTAGCACGCAGGTGGTGGGTCTAGTGCATGCAGAGTTACCGATGATATGTGATTGGCGGGATGTTAAGCGTGAGCTGGAAAATAAACCTTCTGCAGATAACCTCACGAACACAGCATTACTTCATGGAATGATGTGGAACAAAAACCAAATGCGCAGTGCAGAGGCCATTCGAGGGGTGCTTCCCGCAGTCGAGAATATCGACCATGTATTTCATGGTCACACTATTCTTAACGAGATAACCACTGTATCTAATCGAACGTTCTTGGATCTAGGGAGCTATGAAACGGGTGTGATAGGTCTGATTAGCCCTCTGGATTATATTGAGGGCTAAGGACGGATCTGCGATGGCGCATATGTTGATTTGATATTATTAATACACTCCATTTGACCGAGATCGCGTTGGTCCAGCAACCATCGGCCGTTTGTAACTATATGAGCTAAAGGTAGAAACCATCCCTGTAATCACTTTGATATCAGGCGTCTTAGAATCCATTTTATCGACCAAGTAGCTATTGGATTGAAGTACCTTATTGATAGCCGATTTTCCTTTTTTATATGGTTGCTTTTTGGGTAGCTCATACCCGAAATTCTGTGCTAGTACTTTGGTGATTTCATCAAACCCTTTTCCAAATAATAGCTCAACATAGGTTGCGTAATTTCCACCGGCATACGCGGCGCTGATTTTCTTTCGGGTTTTAAACGATACATTTACAGTATTGTTGCCGTTGTCGCTAATATAGTCGTCATGAATAAGCTTGCAAATATTCAATCCGGTGGCTGGTTGTAACTTTATCCAGCCGACGGTCAGAATGTCGTTGGGTACGCTACATAACACGCCGTGTAGTAAATTGACCAACGCCACAAACTCCACGTTTTCAGTCGCATAGTCACTCTTGAGGCAGTTTCGTAAAATGTCTGCGGTTTCTGAGTGGGCACATAATTCGGCGATTTCAGTTCCGGATAATGATGGCATGTTATTTTTCCTTTTTATTGTCTGTTGGACTATTTGTTCCTGATGGGATGAACAATAGCGAACTCATTTCGGAAATAAACGTGATAATTAACAATGGGACACCAATTGGCAGTATGTCACGTTTGGAAAATAGATTTTTATAGCAAATAGCCCCGATCTGGGGTCGATTGCCCTTCCTTCTAGCAAAGGCAGAGTAGAGAGTTTACTGCCCTATGACAGATGTCTATAACAAATGTTATAGACATCTGTCATATTGAAACACTTATTCCCGGTGAGATATTGTACTGCGTAGCGTAAGTCACACGTGTAAGCCATCGCGTTGTATGAGTGGCAATATCAAAATAAAAATTGTGGGAATAGAACTATGAAACTAACGAAGAGTGCACTATCCAAACTGCTGGTCATGGGGCTTGCAGGGGGTATTATTTCCTGCGGAGGAGAGCCAACAATACCGGATGTACTTGTTGATACCGACGGGGATGGAATCTACGATCATCAGGAAACGAATGGCTATTATTATCTTGATGGGGAGTTTTATACCCTTGAACGAATCATGGCTGATTCAGAGTGGAGCGATTTTGGTCAAATTGAGGAGGACGGGGTAGAACCGCCACAAAATAGGCGGACTCCTTTCAAACTCGCTTATGACACAATGAATAACAATGACTTTGTTACGTCATTAGGTGGTGGAGAGGTCGCGATTAACTTTGATGGGCTGGTGGGGCAACTGTCCGCGGCTTTTGAAAAAGAATACGGGGATACCCACCGTTTCTATAAGTCTGGCTCGAACGTTGCTGGCAGCTATAAGAATATTTTATTGCGCTTAAATCAAAATTACCGGGTGTTGGAACCCACCGCGTTTGGTGGTGATGCCCTGCCGTATTATTTTACCAACCCTGACCTAAGTAGCTCTGATCGAGACCCTTATAGCGATTACGATGAAGTTGTCGGCGGTTTTATTGTGGGTAACGTAACCAAAGTTCATCCTTCAGTGGCGGCATTTCCGGTTATTGAGGCAACGCTTGAAAGCTATAGCTACACACCGAGAAAGACGATCGAAGACAGCCAAGGCAAGGAGATTTCCTCCACGGTGAGTCATTCAGTCGAAACCTCCACCTCACAAACGGATTCTTGGGAAGCGTCGGTATCAGTGACGGGTACTGTGAGCTTTGTACCTTCCGTTGAAGTGACGGTGTCAGCTGGCGTCGGTGGTAGCTACACTTCCGGTGAAGTGGTAAGTGATAGCAATGAGAACAGCGAAGGTTTCTCGTGGGAGAGCGCGACCACGATTGATACCAGTTGTGCTGCTGATTTGGTGTTTGTTGTTGACGTGCAAAATTCGGGGACAGCGCCAGCACAAGATATTGATTTTGTGTTCCAGGTTCGTATCGGCGATAGCTATTTGGCAGCATTTGAACCGGAATTTACGGTAGATCTAAATGCAAACGGGGTGCCTGTACCGAGTAGCTCTGCGTTGGCCTATGAGGTTGAGTGTCTGACCTTGGGGCAACTGCAACACCTGCAATTGGGTGGTGCGATTGCATTAGAAACGCGAGTGAATGCTGCGAAAATTCCTTATTTGGGCGATGATGACGAGTTAATTGAATTTGGCTCTGACTGGATGACCTATATATCCATGGCGATGTTACAAGACTCGAAAATCCAATACTCCATCTTTAATCAAAGTGGTGAGTTAGAGCGTAGCGTCCATTACGTTGATCCGGTTAACAGACATAAGACGGCGACCTTGCGCGATATGATCGGTGCAACATTGGATATTGAATGTGATGCTCAGGGGCGTGCGAGCTTTTGTTTTAATGATGATGGCGAGATTGTCCAGTCACCTGAAACCTATGTAGGTATTGTGCGGACTGATGACTCAGATGACCGGTTGGACGAATTATTGGGTAATAGCACTGACATTTTAGATGTGAAACTGGAGCCTATGTGGGAGTATCACATTATTACGACCACTTCAGATGTTCCTGCGATTCGCTCGGTTAATATCAATGTAGATGACGCCGATGTGCAAATTGTTGCGCGTGTGACCGATGAGCTGGGTGTCAAAGTCGTGCAGTTTTGTGAGAGCGAAACGCAGTGTTCAGATATGGAATACAACGCAGCTGCTCAGTTATTTACTTTTACCCCAGAGCAAGGACGTGTGCCTACAGGTAACGAGTTTTTGAAGGCGGTAAACAGCAGGGATAATTCGGTAACATCGGTATTGGACTTACCAAGGACATGGCATAGCCAAATCACCGTTAGAGGACGTGCGAACACTAATTACGGCTCATGGGGTGGTTGGGCAATGTGTCCACCAAATACTTATGCTCAAGGTTTTAGTCTCAAGGTAGAAGGTTCTTCATTTGATGATACGGCGATGAACCGTATTGCGCTTATTTGTTCCGATAAAAGTGGTGCGGGTTCCACCAGAATTATTGCCAGTGGTGATGGAGGCTGGGGACGTTGGGGGAATACCGTGAATTGCAGTGCTGGGCAACACCTTTATTCCTTCAATCTAAAAACAGAAGCATACCAAGGTCTCTTTGGTGATGATTCCGCAGCAAACGCCGTACGATTTAAGTGTGGAAACGGTAGTGAGATTGTGGCGAATAACGAAGGCCCAGCAGGTGGCTGGGGCGGGTATCAGAATGCCAATAATGATCGTTATCGAGTTTGTGGCGTTCGTTCACAAATTGAAGGGGATCAAGGTGATGGTGCGGATGACACTGCATTGAATAATGTAGAGTTTAGGTACTGTGATTATTCCGGTGTGTTTAACTAATCATCGGTGATTAGTTAACCTACTCAAACAAAAAAGGTCGGAAGTGAAATATTAACTCCCGACCTTTTTGTATGATCTGTACATAAAACACTTACATTCACATACACTCAATGCCCATTTTACTGGCCTTAACCACGGCTTGGGTTCTGTTTTCTACACCAAGGACTCGATAGATTGTGGACATATGCACGCGTACGGTGCCGTCGGCGATATTTAATTTTCGGGCGATTTCTTTGTTGGATAATCCGTCGGCCAAATTGGCCAAAATAGTAATCTGACGTTGGGTTAATAATTCGTCAATATCACTCGGTTCGTGTTGTGATGCGATTGGCGTTATAGCAAGGGGGCGAGGGGCTTCCATCGCGGATAACGCGATTTTTGGTATATATATACCGCCCGATAAGACCAGGTTGAGAGCACTAATCATTACTTCACTACTGGTCGACTTAGGAATATATCCTTGAACTCCAGATGATATCGCTTGGTTAATTAGGTTTTTTTCTTCGTTTGCAGAAAGCACGACCAATGGCTGTAATGGATAGCGTTGGCGTATGGTTTGAATCGCGGAATATCCATCAGTGTCAGGAAGGCCCATGTCGAGTAAAGCAATATCGTAGTCAACGGAATCCTCTAACCGCTGTAAGGCAGTGGCAAAATCCAATGCTACGTCGACCGTAACATGCTGTCGCAATTGCACTAGCATGTGCTTAAAACCATCCACAAATAGGGGATGATCATCAATTAGCAAAATACTCAGAGGGGTTGTTTCGTTCGTTAAGTCAATCAATATGCGTCCCTGGCCGAAGAATAGGCCTAATCGGTATTTTTGTTGGGGTAATTTAGCATCATGTTGAATGCGAAACCAAAAGATATGTATCAAAATGCTACTTTGCTTAACCTGAAAAGGCTATCAGTATATTCTTCTTATCTATAAAAATAATAAATGGCCTATAAACACAATGATTGATAAGGATTTGAGTAAGCGAGTTGAGCTTGAGAAGTTCCAAAAGCTAGTGAAGTCGTTACATATGTCGATTGTGTCCCAGGTTGCCGTCGTGTTACTGATGGGAGGTTACCTTGTTGATAAAATGAGCACCGGTGTTTTTATTCTTTGGAGTTGTGTGTTTACAACGCTGTGCATCGGTTGCTTAATTATTGGGCTGGTGTATCGATACGATGAAAAGCGTGGGCGGGCAGAAGAGCGATTTGAGCAATATATGTTGATTTCAATGGTCTGCTCTTTTGCACTTGGGTGCTTTTGGACAGCTACTGCATTTAGTCGGTTTAACGAGCCTCTTGCTCAACAAGTCATCATGCTTCTTATACTTGTGGGGCAATCGGCAGGTTCCGTGATGGCGTTAGCGCCAAATATGAAGTTATTTTATTCGGGCGTACCGATTAGTCTATTGCCCTTAGGTTTTGGTTTTTTATGGTTGGGCGATCAGGCTCATAGTATTTTGGGCGCCTTGCTTATTTTGTTTTTTATCTTTGTTTCTTTTCTTGCGCACATGGTCAACCGGTTAGTGACAGAGTCAATATGGTTACGATTTACGAATGATGATTTACTCGAAGAAAAATCTTCATTTCTGGCCTCTGCAAGTCATGATTTACGCCAGCCGCTACATGCATTAACGCTATATATATCTGCGCTTGAACAGAAAAATACCTCGCCTGCGTCGAGAGATATTATGGATAAGGTTCAAAGTACCTTGGGCTCATTGCAGCGCTTATTCGACGGGTTGTTGGATTTGTCGAAGTTCGATGCCGGTGTGTGCCAGCCTCAGATGAAAGATATGTTGTGGAGCGATGTGAGGGGCAAGCTACAGGAAGAATTTGCGACACTCGCAACGCAAAAGAATATCATGATCCAATGGTCTGAGGCTGAATGTTGTCTATACAGTGATGCTCTTTTACTGGAGCAAGTGATACGAAATCTAGTGGGAAATGCCATTCGATATACCGATAAGGGGTCGATTTCCATTCATTGTGTTCGCGTGGATACTGGTCACCATGAAAAGCGATCAGGCATGCGGATAGATGTGATCGACACAGGAATCGGTATTAAAGAACAATATCAGGATACCATTTTTGATGCGTACACTCGGGTGCCTGGTGCGCATGAGAACACCCATGAGGTTTCGATGAGTACGGGGTTAGGTTTGTCGATAGCTCAGCGACTGACCTCGGTACTAGGGCACGAACTCTTATTAACTTCTGAGGAAGGTGTCGGTAGTTGTTTTTCGGTAATCCTTGGTGAGGGAGAGCTTGGAAATGTGCTATTGGCGAAGCAGGAGACCAGCAGACTCGAAAGTCGATTACAACAGGAATGCACTAACATACTGGTTGTTGATCGTGACGCATGTGTAAGGGATGCCACGTACCAATTATTAGCTTCCTGGGGATGTGAGGTCTTTGCGGCAGCGACCGTGCCCGAGGTGCTTCATCATATTGCCACATCCAGTTTTGAGCCCGACGGCATTATCACTGATATCGCGCTACTGAGTGCAATACCTTTAATCATGACGCAATGTGATCGACCGAATATACCTGCGGTAGTATTGAGCGGTGCGGCAGATTTCGGGTCCTTGAGGGCATCAATAGATAAATACCAGGTGATGCGTAAGCCTTTAAAGCCTGCCAGTTTAAGAGCGTTTGTTATTGATGTTAGGGAAAAATCCAATAGAAACAAGAATATAGAGAAAGTTGTTAGCCCGACTATGCAAAACGCATAGTACATTTGTCATATGGAAAGTTTGGCATTTATGAGTAAAAATTGCCGACTAAGGGTGATGTGATTGCAAAATGAACAGCAAAGCGTTACTGGAACCGAATTATGCAGATGGAACTGTGTAGAGGAGAGAGATACCCCGTGAAGTGCCAGGCTTTTTCAATGAACTCCTATGTGGATGATTCCCACCGGGAAGAGATTTTTCGTGAGCAAGTAAGGGACCTGTATTCTAGTGTACCCTTAACGACAGGGCTGGCCTTTTCTGGGGCGAGTATCATGGCGTTTTTGATATGGAGTTTGGTTAAGCCAGCAGAGCAAATTGATGTATTAATTTGGATGGTGTCTTTTGCGCTACTTGCGGTAGTGCGATTGGGGAACTTTTTTTTATATTCTCGTCATGAGAATCGTTTGGATGAGGCTGATGAACCGTTCGAACCTACATTGTGGGCGCGTATAGAAGTATTATGGACAGCGATATATGGCTTATTGTTTGGTGGTTTTTTTCTGCTTTTTTATGATACCAGTAGTTATAACGTGTTTTATCAAATGCAGATGGCAACATTTCTGTTCTGCATGATCTTGGCATCCGCTAGTTTCTTGTCGAGTCACCTACCAAGTTACGTCGCATTGGCCTTGGGAAGCGTATCGTTGGTGTTTGTTCGTTTGGTGAGCGAAGCCGATTGGATGCACTTCTCGATGATCCCGGTAGTGATTGTATTTAATATGTTCGTATTTAATTTTGTTGAACGTCTTAATCGAAAATTTAAAGAATCCATTCTGGCACGTTTACAAAACCTCGATCTTATTCAGGCATTGGTTGAAAAAAAGGAACAGGCGGAGCTCGCTAGTCTGGAAAAATCGAAATTTATTGCAGCGGCTGGACATGACTTGAGGCAGCCGCTACATGCAATATCCATTTGTGCGACCAGTTTAGAAATGCATGTTGATGAAGCCGGAAGCCAAATGTTAAATACTATCGGCAAGTCGGTATCGGCGCTGGATAATATGTTTAATACCTTATCCTATATCGCGAGATTTGACTCAGGGGAAATTAGTAGTGATACCTCACATTTTTCAATTCGAGAAATACACGAGCAGGTTTCTCTAGAGTTTGAGAAGAGTGCAGAGCAAAAAGGGTTGTCTTTTCTCATCAATGACGCTGATCTATATGCATTTACTGATCCTGATTTATATGGCGTTATTATCCGTAATCTTCTTAGTAACGCGATTCGGTTCACTGAGGTCGGTGGGGTTCATATTAATGTAGAGCATGATGGAGACACCCTTGATATTGAAGTGTCGGATACCGGCGGGGGGATTCCTGCGGAAATTCAATCGCGATTATTTAGTGAATATTATCAGCTAAATAGTCCAGAAAGAGACCGAACCAATGGGTTGGGATTAGGGCTTGCCTTGGTTAAGCGATTAACAAATTTACTTGGAATAGAAATGACACTCAGTTCAAATCTACTCGATGGTTCTTGTTTTCGTTTGCGTATTCCGATGGGACACAGGGAATACACGGCTGTTTCACCGAAACAAAGTATGCTTAATATGCAACTGGGTGGTGCAGTGAAAGGTATGCGTGTATTGATTGTTGATGATGATGCCGCTGCGTTGATGAGTGTAGAATCGCTGCTAACCCAGTGGGGATGTCATGTTATATGTGCAGAATCTGAATCGAAAGCACTGCAGTTAATGATGAAGCAGAATTATATTCCTGACGCCATCATCACTGACTACCGTCTTAAGAAGAACAAAACAGGTATCGACGTAATTCATAGTGTGCGGAAGTTCTGTCATCAAGACCAGTTGCCTGCGTTAATGATCACCGGGGATAGGGGGATCGACTTTACGCAACAGAATTTCCCGGAGGAAGGGCATATATTATATAAACCTGTGAAGCCAGGCTCAATGTTGGCTTTTTTACGGCAGGCTGTAGATACTTCTGACTTAAGTGTTGCCCCTGAACTTGCCGACTAATTATAGTTGAACGATAGGCAAAATAACCCCACTATAGACTCATCTAGATGAGAAGGTGTGTAAAGGGGGATCATTGTGCATAGTCAAATAGTGTTACCACGAATCATGCAAATTGGAGCAGGGGCTTCAAAGGAATTAGCCAATATATTACGTGAATTAGGGTGCTCACGGCCCCTAATCGTCACTGATAAAATGATGGTTCAGCTGGGTTACGTCGATAGAATTACGGAGACATTGGCCTTTTTTGATGTGTACGATGCCACGGTACCCGAACCCACTGAGGCATCAATATTGGCAGGGGTTGATAAAGTGGTCGCGGGTAATTTTGACGCTATTATCGCTATCGGTGGTGGTAGTCCAATTGATAGCGCGAAAGCGATTTCTATTCTAGGGAAATTTGGCGGAGTGATGCGGGATTATAAGGTGCCAAGGATCGTGAATGAGCCTGGCTTACCTATAATAGCGATACCGACAACCGCAGGGACTGGGTCGGAGGCCACTAAGGCCACCATTATCACCGATGAATCCAAAGACGAAAAAATGCTGTGTATGGGGGTAGGGTTTATGCCTACCGCCGCATTAATTGATTTTGAATTGACACTTAGCTTGCCTCCTCGCACGACCGCCGATACAGGGATTGATGCGCTTACTCATGCAATGGAAGCGTACGTTTCAAAAAAGGCAAACCCGTATTCTGATAGTCAAGCACTGCAGGCGATGGGGCTATTGGGACCTAATCTGCGCTCCGTGTATCATGATGGCGACGATAGGCGGGCTCGAGAAGCGATGATGATAGGCGCGACGCTCGCGGGAGTTGCTTTTTCTAATGCGTCGGTGGCGTTAGTGCATGGAATGAGTCGTCCCATCGGTGCATTTTTTCATGTTCCACATGGATTATCTAATGCGATGTTATTACCGGATGTTACTGAGTTTTCTATCGCTGGCAGTGCAGAGCGTTACGCGGATTGTGCGCGAGCAATGGGGGTTGCATCTGCTGCGGATTCGGAGTCGATGGCGAACACCAAACTACTTGATGAGTTGATCGCTCTTAATGATGAGCTTGAGGTTCCCTCATTGGCGGAATTTGGGGTTGATAAATCTCGCTATTTTGATGTGCTTGAGACGATGGCGGTGCAAGCGATGGCGTCAGGTTCACCCGCAAATAATCCTAGAGTGCCGGATGTCAGAGAGATTGAGGGTTTATACAAAAAACTGTGGCGTTAGAGTCGACGCTATTGGCTATATTTCTTTCTGTGTTTCTACTATGACGTTTTGATATAAAAACGGCTACTTATCTTCAGTGGTCACCTTATGTTCAACTATGCTAATAAGAGTCGTTGGGCAAAAGGTTTCGGGACATGATGAGCCGTGTTTTTCTTTTTGTATTTCTGTACTGCTTTGTATCTTCTGCGATGTCGGAGATCTACCGATTTGGCGTCACCCCTTGGCAAAAGGGGCAAACTGAAGACGATATAAATCACAATTATCGTTTAATGGTGGATTATCTGGGTGAGAAGACCGGCGATAAGTATATTATTGTTTCTGCAAGGGATTATCAGCAAATGATAGAGTTTCTTGCGGATGGAAAGGTCGATTTTGCGAGCATCTCACCGGTACCTTATGTGTTGGCGAAGCAAATGAATCCAGGGATTCAATTGTTGGTGACGGAAATGAGCTGGGATAAGGCTCATGAAAACCTTACGGATTCTTATCTTGGTTTTTTTGTCACTAAGAAGTCACGAGGTGACATAAACTCACTGACTGACCTTAAATACAAACGTTTTGGCTTTGTTAAAAAAGAGTCATCCAGTGGTTTTAAATACCCTAATGCACTTTTGAAAGAAAAAGGGATGGATTATCGTACCTTCTTTAGTCGTCACTATTTTCTGGGTAGCCATCCTCGAGTGACCGATGCTATAGCTGCAGGCAGTATCGATGCGGGTGCTACTTGGGATTTTAATCTCAACCAAGCGATAGCGAAACACGGAGACATATTCAAAATTGTATTCACGACACCTCCGATCCCTAATCTTTGTATTGCTGCTCATTCTTCTTTACCGTTAGAAAAAGTGGAGAAAATTAGACAAGCATTAACGTCAATTGATACCCAGTTGTTGGAGGGGTTACCAGCGTCAGGTTATGTTGTAAGGCCAGATTCGTTTTATGATGTTGTTCGAAATGTTACTTTGGAGCAATAAGCATGAAGTTGCGGACAAAGTTGTTGTTGCCAACCTTGTCCATCTCGTGTCTATTGGTATTATTTATTGTTGTTATTGCAATCCTTGGGTATCGTAATTTAGAGATTCAAACTCAAGCTAGAAATGACATGGCGCAAGCGAGTGCCGCTCTGGTTATTGATGGGGCTGTCAATTCACTTTCATCTATTGCGCAGGTAATTTCTGGAAAACAAAATCTGGTTAACTCGCTAGAGTTAGATAATCAATTCGAGGTATTGGATATTATTGGTGCGTTTTCAGATCACTCTGGATTGGATTTTGTGAATGTATATGATCGTTATCTTACGTTATTTTCCCGATCGGATAGTCCTGGTGATTTTGGACATCTCGATGAACTTATTCCGCAGCTCAATATTGTAATGAAAAGCAGGGTGGCGACCTTTTACATGCTTCCTTACCTGGATAAACTCACTCTTCTTCATATTGTTCCGCTGGAATCGATTAATGGTTTTAGTGGGGTGCTTGTTGTTGGGCGATTCGTCAACGCGTCGTTCCTACATGTAAAGCAAGGAGAGCAAACCTTCGATATGCAAGTGGTTTACGGTAACGTGCCATTTGAAGTGGGCCTTGAAGGTGATGCGTACCTTAAAGTCGACGTTATTGAGGATCTTGTTGTAAGTGGTGTATCTTTCTATGTGAAAGTATCAGATACAGATGAGCGCGCTGATATATTTACCGCTTTTGCGGTAATGCTGATACTTGTGGTGATCGCCAGCTCGCTGATTTTATTTCATTCTTATCGTTCTCTTGATCATATATCAGATAGGATTGTGGCCGTTTCTAAAGGGGTTCCTTTGTTGGCAAAGGGAGAGTTTCCCTCTGTGTCGGAGGATATGTTAGAGGGGGATGAAATTGGTTCAATGGTGCTCGCTATTCAGGACGCTAACGGTGCAATTATTGATTATACGGAGAAGCTAAATAAGGCGCTTAAAGATAAAATTGTTGCGAACAATCAACTTGAGCGAGCCAAAAATTCTGCTGTTGAAATGGCTATTGCCAAGTCGCAGTTTTTGTCCAATATGAGTCATGAAATAAGGACACCAATGAATGGGGTGTTAGGACTGATAGAACTCATCGATGCGAGCGTGTTGAGCGATGAAGATAAAGGGCTAGTGAAGACCGCCAAGCAATCGGGAAAAGACCTGATTCGGATAATTAATGATATTCTCATTTTTTCAAAGCTGGATGTCGGCAAAGACGAGTTGGAACTGCGTCCATTTTGTTTAAAAGATGAATTGGAACGCGATGTTCAGTTGCTGACACCCTCTTTTAAGGAGAAGAAAATATTCTTTTCTGTTCAATTGGATATCGATGAAGAGTGCCGATGGTTGTGTGGCGATAGTACTCGCTTGGGGCAGGTGACCAAGAATCTATTGGGTAATGCTTTAAAATTTAGTTTGGAAGGCGGAATCGTGCATTATCAAGTGGTTTGTCGAGCGATCGATGATGCCCATGCTCAACTTGACGTGAACGTGATTGATGAAGGTGTGGGTATTGATGAGGATCAACTCGATACGATATTCGATAGTTTTAGGCAGGCCGATGGCAGTGTGACTCGCCGGTTTGGAGGCACTGGCCTTGGGTTGGCGATATGCCAGAAACTGGTTGAGCTAATGGGTGGGGAGATCGGTGTAGAGTCGGTGATAAATCAAGGGAGTCGATTCTATTTTTCCATACCAATTCTGATTGCAAGTGAACAAAACAAAGAGGCTGGAAGCGGTGTTGAGGAAGTTAAAATTACCAGTCGTTACTTCGATCAGGCAGATGATTGTCACTTGCTGTTAGTGGAGGATAATCAAGTCAATGTTATTGTTGCTAGGGGTATGTTGAAAAAAATGGGACTTCGGATTGATGTGGCCACGAACGGAGAAGAAGCCTTAGACGCATTAAAGAAAAAGAACTACCGATTGATTTTTATGGATTGTCAGATGCCTGTTATGGATGGGTATCAAGCGACAAAACAAATAAGGTTGGATGGTAATGATATACCTATTGTTGCGATGACGGCGAATGCTATGCCGGGGGATAGAGAAAAATGTTTGGCAGCGGGCATGAACGACTATATCACCAAGCCGTTAGCGGTCCCGAAGGTTAGTGAAGCGCTTGAACAATGGCTCGACTATAAAAGGGGCGAGTCCGCATCCAACGTGCGCCCCCTACAGCCGAAAGATAAATCTGCCGGGCGGTAGGGTCGCTACTCGTGAGTGGTTACTTGAAGCGCTTGTGTAACCACTGAGTAATGAGTTGGTTGAGTTCTTTTGGCTTTTCTTGTTGCGACCAGTGCCCGCATGCGGGAATGACTGATTTTTCCCAATCAGAACAGTAGTCATCCAAGATATCGTAAAAGACATGGGAGGCGATAAAATCCAACTCTCCTCCAATCGCGAGGACCGGTTGATTAATTTTAGGCAGTCCGTCGGGGAAGGTTTTTTGTTGGTGCTCAAAGTCTAACGGCAAGCACCGGTACCAATTTAATGCTGGCCCGAACCCGTGGCGAGCATAGGAGTCTGCATAATAGTTTAGCTCTTGATCATTAGGGATAACTTCGCCTGGCCAGGTAGCCTCATCGTCATGAATCCAATGTACATGAGACATGCTTTCTGGGTCGTGTCGTCTGTTTCTCGACAAGTTTGTTCCAGAACCGGTGTCACGACGCATATAAAACCGAAAGCTACGTTGTGGGTCGCTGTTGAGCTTGTCTTCACACTCTTGGGTTTGAAAATAAGCAAAATAATTCTTAGGCCCATACATGATTTCGTATAGCTCAACCGGATTAATTGGCATATCCGCAAATGGAGAGTTCATCGAAATAAGCCCTGCAACTCGGTTTGAGTGAAATAACCCCATTCCCCAAATGACAGTGCCCCCGAAATCGTGCCCGACAAAAATCGCCTTTTCGTAATCGAAATGATCAAGAATACCGCAGAGGTCGTTCAGGCGAATATCGAGGGTATAGTCTTCTTTCTTGGGAGGGGAGTCTGAGTGACCTACGCCACGCATATCAGGAGCAATAACATGAAATCCAGCCTTTACCAGAGCATCAAACTGATGCCGCCAGGAATAGGCTAGCTCAGGCATACCGTGGCAAAGAACCAATGGGAAACGGTGGGCATCACCCTCTGGGCGCTCTTCGTAGACTGCGACTTGGATCCCGTTGGTGTCGATCATAGTCGGTTTCGTGAAATCAGGCATTATTACTCCTTACATAATTCGTTTTTGTTCTTTCCGCGATGGAATGATAGCCACCATAAATAATATGCAATAGAATTGCAAAATAGTTGCGTAACGGTTGCGCAAACGGCTGAAAGTTGGTATACATTGTATACTTCGTTTTGATCAGTCACAACAGTTCAGAACAATAACTAACAACAGAAACGGCTCGGGAGAAGGCAGTATGTCTTTCAATTTTGATGGTAAAGTAGCGATTGTTACAGGTGCAGGTGGTGGTCTAGGGTTCGCTTATGCGAAATATTTGGCTGAACATGGCTGTAACGTAATCGTAAATGACCTTGGTGGCGGTACCTTTGGTATTGATGGCAAGCCAACCTCAAAAGTTGCGAATGACGCCGCCGCAAAGATTAATGCGTTGGGTAAAGGTAAAGCCATTGCCGATGCGCACAGTGTTTCTGAATATTCTAGTGCAGAGAAAATGGTGGCTGCGGCCATAAAGAACTGGGGTCGCATTGACATTATTATCAACAATGCGGGTATTGCCAGCACGTCAGTTTTCCCCAATGTCGACAAAGATGAAGTTGAGATGCATCTTGGTGTGCACGTGATGGGAGCGATTAATACGATGCGTGCAGCTTGGCCTCATATGGTGAAGCAGAAGTTTGGACGTATCATTAATACCGCATCGGATTCTGTGATGGGTTTTAGCCCTCAGATTACTTACCCAACAATGAAGTCTGCGTTAATTGGCTTGACGCGAAATGTTGGATTGATCGGTCAAGAGCACAACATCAACGTTAACGTGTTATTACCTGCGGCGTTTACCCGTTTGTCTGCGTTGCTACCTGAAGGTGAGTTTAGAGATCACCTTGAGAAAGATTTCCAGCCTGACAGATTGGCACCGGTCGTGTCTTATCTATGTCATGAGAAAAGCGATATTACTCGAGAGATTTTCTCTGTGGGTGGCGGTAAGTTTGCGCGCGTTATGTTGGTTGAAACCCCAGCGGTTGATGTTGATATGACAATTGATAGCGTAGAACCAGCCATGAAGCAGATGATGGAAGAAGATACCACTAAGGCGTTTCGTGTAGAAAACACCTTTGATGATTTACAGAATCTCGGGTTTTCTGAAGAAGAATACAAAATGTTCTTTGATATGACGGCGACTCAGGAAGAGTTAGGTGAGATTGATGCTATTAAGATTGATAGTGTTGATAACGTGTGGGATATCACCGTTAAATCACCAGTCGGTGATCAATTTAGTCGTCTGGTACTTAAGTCTGAGGGCGGGGCTATCAAAGGTCATGTACTCAATGATGAGCACGGTGCTCAGCAAGTATTGACCGGTAAGGTTGAAGGTGGAGACACCATGACATGGAAGTGCAAACTTACTAAGCCAGTACCAATGACACTTACGTACACCGCACAGGTCGATAAAGAGCAAAGCCTACAGGGTAAAGTGGTCGGTACGATCATGGGCAAGTCTGTGATGGATTGTGGTGTTGTGGGTAAGGTTGTACAAGGCGAAAAGGCAGAAGCAGCTAAAGCGGAAAGCGCAAAACATGCGACAACCGATGGCGCTAAGAAAGGCTTTTTTGCGAAAATATTTGGATAATACTCGCACGATACAAGAATAGCGGCTCCCGGCGGAGCCGTTTTTGTGAGGAGAGCATATGTTATTTCGATTTTTATTATGGATTTTATCTTGGCGAATTAATTCGTTATCAAAGAATAGTGACGGATTCAAAAAGGTCATTGGTGATTACCAAGTGGTATTGCAGTTTAAAACTGCAGACCACAAAGTAAAACGTTACTACAAATTTGATGCCGGTAAGACAAGCTCAAGAGGTGAGGTTCACGATAGTCCTACCATGGCGTTTGTCTTTAAAAACTCTAAAGTCGCCATGGACTTGATCAAGAAAATGGGAGAGGCCCCTACGGATAAAACCATTTTCTTGATGGGGATTAAAGAAGGTAATATCAAGATTGAAGGTGATATGGCCTATATGACTTGGTTCCAAGCAATTTCTAATTACTTTGGCCCTGAAGAATCCAAATAGATTGTTAATCTAACTTCACGCTGACATTAAGCCGTCTAAACCTACGTTTAGGCGGCTTTTTAGTTATGGCCGTCCCATTTGCTTCCATACGATATTTTCAATGCTTCCTATACGGTTTAGACTGCAGGTGCATCAACTTACGGTGCATCTTAGAACTCATTCAAATGACAAGGATATAGTAATGAAGAATACTGTTGGTTTGATGGCGTTGTTGTTATCGTCAGTCGCGTATGGACATGGCGATATGGCGGATAGCGGCCAGGTATTTAAAGAAGTGCCAGTGACAAACGATATTGTTATGTTGCAGGGCAAAGGTGGGAACATTGGCCTTCTTCAAGGTGAAGATGGTGTATTGCTTATTGATGACGATTATAAAGAAAATATTGGAGCGCTAGAGAAGGCTCTTGATAAAAAAAGTGCGAAACCTCGCTTTATTATTAACACCCATTGGCATGGTGACCATACTGGAGGTAATGAACACCTTGGTGAATATGCGTCTATTGTCGCCCATGATAATGTGCGTTCTCGTATGGCGAGTGACCAAGAGATTAAGTTCTTTGGGATGAACGTACCTGCTAGCCCAAAGGCTGCGCTGCCGCTTATTACGTTTGAGCAGTCAATGACCTTGCATTTTAATGGTCAAACGTTAGATGTAGTTCACTATCCCAATGGCCATACTGACGGTGATAGCATCGTTATTATCCAACCGGCGAACGTCGTTCATATGGGGGATCATTTCTTTTCCGGCTTTTTTCCTTTCGTAGACCTAGAGTCTGGCGGCAGTGTGCAGGGGATGACTAAGAATATTGAGGCTGTGATTACGAAAATGAATAAGGATACCAAGGTAATTCCTGGGCATGGACCGTTGTCGACCCAGAAGGATGTAAAGACATATCACAAAATGTTAGTGAAGACGACCGCCATTGTTAAACGTGCAATGGACAAAGGCAAGAGCCTAGAAGATATCAAAAAGAAAGGATTACCGAGTAAATGGAAGAGCTGGGGGAATGGCTTTATTAAAGAGGGTGTCTGGATAACCCTAGTGTATACAAGCCTTAAAGGGTAAACCCTTTGAAAGCAGTAGATGAAAGTGTTGGGTCATCTTTTGTTTACTGCTTTTTTATCGATAAGATTATCGATTCATCTGCCGTCATTAATGGGCGTACGTTCGTAGCACTGTCGGTCAACCAGTGGTTGGTATTTTCGGGCGAAATAATTACTGGCATCCTGTGATGTATTTCATTGCATTGCGCGGTAGGTTGAGTCGTAAGCGTAACAAGTTGGGGTAGGTTATTGCTGGTTTGAGCGCTGTTAGCAAACCAGATCCCCGCCATGAGTAGTGGCTTACCCTCTGGGTGGCTAAACGCATACTTGTCTTTTTTGCCTGTCTCGGGATTGCTGCTCCATTCATACCAACCTGTTACAGGAATAAGACATCGTTGGTGTGCAAATGCAGATGCAAAGGTTTTCTTGGACGCAGCAGTTTCCCCCTGTGCATTAATAATCAATTTTTTTGACCAGCTGGGCTTGATTCCCCACTGAGTATTCAATTGTTGTGGCTGGCCGTTAATCGTCGCGAGGGTGGCAATGGTTTCAGTGGGGCGTAAATCAGTATTGGATTCGATAGAGAATGATATGCCGAGGGTTTCTCTTAACCATTCGACTAATGGGTCTGTGGTAACGTTTAACCGGCCGCACATAGGGTTCTTACCTTACTGGATTATGCCGTTAGCATATCTTGCGCATCAGGGCTGCGTTTATGGAGGTGCCAGAACAAATCGTCGTCGCTCTTTGCACTTTCTTGTATCCAGTCACTTAGGTTTTCTAAGGTAAATTGTACGCTAAAACCGTCAGACCACATTTGATACAGCTTAGCAGTATATTGTCGGCACTGTTGTAAGGCGACGGATTGAGGCAATTGTAAATCTCTGCCTATGCCGTTCAACACGCTTTTTTCGAATGTGAGTTTGTCGATAATGTCGTCAGAAAATAAGTGACTATGCATTCCTGTTATTTCACCTTGAATTACAAAAAAGTAGAGGTTGAGCTTTGGAGGGCGTGCAGTATATCACTGAGATTGGCCTCTGCAATCAAAACCGAATTGCTAAGAGCTTGGAATGGCTATTTGGTTTATTAATTATTCGATAAGCGAATGTTAAGTAAGGCATCAAACAAGAGTTGCTTATCGTTATCGGATAGGTATCGATTTGTGATTGATTGATGGAAGAGCGGATACTGATCGGGGCCAAAAGCGGTGTTGTCTTTCAGATAATCATGCAGCAGTCGCAGTGTTTCGGTACCGAGGGAAATCAGCGCAGGGCGGACTTCTTTTATAAGATCTTTCGGCGGCTGAGTATTGTTTTTTTCCGCTAGAAGATCGGCTCGATGTCGGTATTGAATTGCTTTGGCGGCATTTATCTGGACGGTGAAAAAATGTTGTATAGAGGTTATGTTGAATCCATAATTTTCTGCCGCGAGTAGCGCTTTTTTAAGCACGATTTTTTCGCGGGTTAGATCTTCGACGGGTAAGTGCTGCTGGTGTTTATAGCGGGCAACATCTTCCATGTAGCTAAGGCGCTGATTGACGGTGGAGAAAACGCGCTCAGCGGATGTATTGGCGTGGCATTGAATGCTGAAGAATAAAACGCTGAACAATAATAGAAGAGGGGAGCGAGTGATAAGGTTCATGGGTTTCAATTACTGGAGTGATGAGGGGGCTCTGCTAGCTCGAAATCACTAGAATTGTGAATTGAACTAGCAGAGGGCTACAGACTTAGAGTTTGGCAAATACCTTTTCTGCCGCGTCCAAGGTACGATCAAGCTCTGCTTTGGTGTGCGCAGCAGAAACAAAACCGGCTTCATAAGCGCTAGGGGCTAAGTAAACGCCTTCTTCTAGCATAAGGTGATAGAATTTTTGGAATCTATCCATATTGCATTGGGTGACTTGTGCAAAGCGGCTGACATTTTTCTCTTCGGTGAAGAAGAAGCCAAACATACCGCCTATTTGATTGGTTGTTAGTGGGATATTGGCTGCGTCAGCTTTCGCTTGTAAACCTTCCATAAGGTAGCGCGCCTTTTCAGTCAACTCCTCATAAAATCCATCTTCGGTTACCGCATTGAGCATAGTCAGGCCTGCTGCCATTGCTACGGGGTTTCCTGATAGGGTTCCGGCTTGATAAACGGGGCCGACGGGGGCGATATAATCCATGATTTCTGCTTTGCCGCCGAAGGCGCCTACAGGCATGCCACCGCCGATAACTTTACCGAGTGTGGTGAGGTCTGGGCGCACGTCATAAACACTCTGCACTCCACCGAGTGCAACGCGAAATCCGGTCATGACTTCATCGAATATGAGTACCGAGCTATATTCATCACATACGTCTCGTAGACCTTCAAGAAACCCTGTTTCGGGTGGAATGCAGTTCATGTTACCTGCGACGGGCTCAACGATGATGCAGGCAATATCGTCACCGGACTCTGCAAATGCGGCTTTGACCGATTCAATATCGTT
The DNA here is from genome assembly GCA_002162955.1 of Gammaproteobacteria bacterium 45_16_T64. GTDB lineage: Bacteria > Pseudomonadota > Gammaproteobacteria > Pseudomonadales > Ketobacteraceae > 42-54-T18. Next base: position 179,266 of record MABD01000018.1, on the reverse strand, counting down.
AAAGGTCACGGTGATAGTGTGTTGAGCAACGCTATCGGGTACACCGGGTGAGCTCGGTACGCCGAGGGTCAACGCACCTGAACCTGCTTTTACTAGCAACGCGTCGGCATGGCCGTGATAACAGCCTTCAAATTTTAGAATTTTGTCTTTACCGGTGTAACCTCGAGCCAGGCGAATCGCTGTCATGGTGGCTTCGGTACCTGAATTCACCATGCGGACTTTTTCGATGTTTCCCATGATCTCACAGACTTTTTTCGCCATATCAATTTCAATGGCGGTTGGCGCACCAAACCCCAGGCTCTTGGCCGCTTGCTCTTGTACGGCTTTAATTACGCCAGGGTGACCGTGACCTAAGATCATTGGCCCCCAGGAGCCAACGTAATCAATGTAGCGTTTGTCATCTTCATCAATAAGAAAGGGGCCTTCGGCGGCTTTAAAAAATATGGGGGTACCACCAACACCTTTAAATGCCCTCACGGGGCTATTTACGCCACCGGGAATATACTGTTGTGCGGCGGCAAAGAGGTTTTCTGATTGAGTCATAGTGTTGGTGTCCGATATTTCTCTGTGAATGAGTGATTGTCTGATTAATCGTGGCGAGCGAAAGCCTGTTGATAGGCCTCGCACTGAGACGTAATAGTACCGAGTTTGAAAATGTCTTCAATCACTGCCAGCATAGAAAAACCTGATTCTATGAGCTGGTCTGCGTGATTCAGTGTAATTCCTCCAATTGCGACGGCTGGAACGGAAAGGTTCTTTAATCCTCGGCTGACGCTTTCGAGGTTTGCGAGCGGTGCATTCGGTTTGGTGTTAGAGCTAAAGAAGCGCCCAAATGCTACGTAATCTGCGCTTTCAGAAACGGCTTGTTGTGCAAGTTCAAGTGAGCCGTGGCATGTCGCGCCAATGATTGTCTTTGGGCCAAGTAGGTTTCGTGCGTCAATAATATTCGAGTCAGAGAGACCAAGGTGGACGCCATCAGCTCCGGAAGCTGCGCAGAGGTCGATGTCATCATTGATAATAAAATAGCAGTGGTAGCTAGCACATAGGTCTTTGAGGGCCAATGCTTCCTGGAGCCGCTTGCGACTGTCGTTGGTTTTGTCTCTATATTGCAGAATCTGCGCGCCGCCCCGCAATGCTTGTTCGACGTTGTCGAGGAGAACAGGGGAGGGTGTTAGGCGATTATCTGTGATCGCGTATAAACCATGCAGGTGCATCTAGTATGGGTCTCTATCGCTATACGTTAAAGCAGCGATCATACGCGATTAATGGACTTTCTTCCAAGGCTGTGAGAGGCCGAGGTCGGCCCAGTAATAGCGATTAGGAATAAGTTGCCCCATTCCGAGTCTGCGGGCATGTTGAATGGTACTGGCGGTATATTGCTGGGCGTCTTTAACGGCGAGCTCAACACTGTTACCGCGAGCGATGTAACCTGCGATGGCCGAGGCGAGGGTGCAGCCTGTGCCGTGAAACTCGCCTTCTTCTCTAGGCCAAGATAGTTGGTCTAAGCATTGGCGTTGTCCCCAGAGACGATTGGTAATGTCACTGGTGGGTTCATGACCCCCTGTGATCAATACATAATGGCAGCCGTCATCCATCAGCCCTTGTGCACAGGCATCCAGCGAATCGGCATCTGGGTAAAGGGTGCGTGCCTCTACAGAGTTTGGCGTGATCACCGTACAGTAGGGTATTAGAAGGTGGCGAATAGCATCCACTAATGACGCTTCCGCAAGGTTTCCACCACCACCTGCCTTAAGTACCGGGTCTAGAATAACGGGGGTGTCGGGGTAATCATGTAATATTGTATGGATAGCCTCAACGTTCTCTACGCTGCCAATCATCCCACACTTAAAAGCAGCAATGGGCATATCTTCCAATACTGCTCTTGCTTGCTCCACTAACAATGTGGGGTTTGTGGGGCTAAAATCTTTTACATTGACGCTATCTTGAGCGGTAAGCGCCGTCACGATAGGAGTGCAATGGCAGCCGAGACTGGTCAGGGTTTCGATATCCGCTTGAATGCCTGCACCACCGCTTGGATCATGACCAGAAAAAGACATGACGATAGGTGGCTTGGTCTGTTCTAATGAGGACATTCAGCGTACTCCTTCCTTTCTATTTACAAGTATCATAGCTTATGCCTAATCAAAACGACAAAGAGAACAGTGTAAATAATTCGGTGAATCCCTCAACCGAAGGACTTTCAATATTACTGCCTATTATGGGCTTCTTGTCTCCTTATAAGTTGCGGGTTGTAGGGGCGATGATAGCGCTGGTGTTCACCGCGGGAATGTCATTATCCATTGGCCAGGGTTTACGGTTGATGATTGATGATGGCTTTAGTGCGAATTCACCGGAATTACTGGACCGTGCCGTGCTCATCTTTTTGGGGTTGGTATGTTGTTTAGCGATTGGGTCCTATAGCCGGTTTTACTTGGTGTCCTGGTTAGGCGAGCGGGTGGTGGCAGATATTCGAAAAGCTATTTTCGATCATCTCGTGCAATTACACCCAGGTTTTTTTGAGATGCAACACAGTGGCGAAATTCAGTCGCGTATAACAACCGATACAACGTTACTGCAAACTGTCATTGGTTCTTCTTTGTCGATGGCTTTGCGCAATGGATTGTTGTTTGTCGGAGGCTTTGTTTGGCTATTTGTTACGAATGTAAAACTCAGTTTGATTGTCTTGGCTGCAGTACCTTTGGTGGTTATGCCTATCATCATTTTTGGTCGCCGGGTACGTCGATTGGCACGGGTGAGTCAGGACCGTGTGGCGGATGTTGGTGCTTATGTGGGGGAAACCGTACACCATATCAAAACGGTGCAAGCCTATAATCACCAATTTGAAGACATGCAGTTATTTGGTGGGCATGTGGAAGAGGCGTTTGATGTAGCCAGAAAGAGAGTATCTCAACGGGCCTTGCTGATGGGGGTGGTTATTCTTCTCGTGATGGGCGCTGTTGGCGTTATGATGTGGATCGGTGGCCATGATGTATTGGCGGGAAGAATCTCGGGGGGGGAGCTGGCCGCTTTTGTGTTTTATGCGGTGATCGTTGGGATGTCGGTGGGAGCTATTAGTGAAGTGATTGGCGACCTACAACGAGCGGCGGGGGCAGCAGAGAGAATACTTGAACTGTTAGCGACAGAAAACGCGATATCGATACCCGAAAATGCACTGTCTTTACCTGAGCCCTTTCAAGCGAACTTGACGGTGAAAGGTGTGTCGTTTCATTATGCTTCGCGACCTGAAAGTTGGGCGCTGGATGGCCTTTCCCTTTCTATTGAGGCGGGTACTGTGTGTGCGTTGGTCGGGCCTTCAGGGGCAGGGAAGACGACTTTGTTTGATTTACTATTGCGATTCTATGACCCGCAGAAAGGCGAAATCTTGCTGGACAACGTGCCAATACAGCGGCTTGATCCGATCGAGTTGCGGGAACAGATCGCTTTGGTATCCCAAAAGCCGGCATTATTCAGTGGGTCGGTAAAAGACAATATTACCTACGGTACGGTGGGTGTGAGTCACAGCGAGATAACGCGAGCGGCTAAAGCCGCTTACGCTCATGAATTTATTGAGAGACTACCTGATGGCTATGACACGCTGTTGGGAGAGCATGGTATTGGTTTATCAGGGGGGCAGCAGCAGCGTATCGCCATTGCACGGGCCATCTTGAATGATCCCAAGATTCTCTTATTAGATGAAGCCACAAGTGCTCTGGATGCAGAAAGTGAGCATCAAGTTCAGAATGCATTGAATGAATTGATGGTGGGGCGAACCACCATTGTTATCGCCCATCGATTGGCGACTGTGCTTCATGCGGACAAGATTGCAGTTTTGAATGATGGGAGAGTAGAAGCGGTAGGTACTCATGCTCAGCTTATAGAAACCAACCCGCTTTACGAACGTTTGGCGTCTCTACAGTTTAATGATTAACCACGCGAGCTGCTGTCTTGGTCTGTATGTGAGTACTTGCTTATTGCGCGGGCCAGTTATAACAATGGGTTAGCTTGCTACGTGTCAAAAGGGAGGGAAAAACAAGCGGATTGGGGTTGATATGTGTATAATGCCCCCGAAGTTGGCTACCGCTGTTTGTTTATCGGTTCCACTCGCTTAGTTTTTCAAGTTGAACAAGCATAATAAGTAGATGTGTCATATGAATACAGACGACCCTATGTTTTCTCTCGTAATTAACCCGCGCTTTTGTGATACGGATGCGATGGGCCATATTAACAATACGGTGTATCCCGTATGGTTTCTCGAGGGCAGAGAGTCTGTTTTAAAGATATTTAACCCGAACCTTGCGACTGAAGAAGTTAGCTTGGTATTGGCAAAACTAGAAATCGAATATATCGAAGAGATCTTTTTTGGCAAGACGGTTGAAATTCGCACAGTTGTTCTACGCGTTGGTACCTCCTCGGTGCTAGTTGGTCAAGAAGCTTGGCAAAATGATGAGCTTTGCGCGACAGCAACCGCGACGATGGTTAATTTTGATAAACACACCCGTAAGTCTGTACCTATTCCTGGTGACGTAAAAGAACGACTTAGTTGTCACGTTCTTGAATCTGACGTCTAAAAAGTAGCCGTTTTTCTTATTAAGTTACAAATACTTGCTTGTGACTGCTTGGTCAGTCGTCTAATCGAACGATCGTTTACAAAACGACATAAAACTTCCCGCGATACCCCCTCGGTTTGTGTTATAAAAATGACAACGAAATAATTCTCTGTATGAAGACTATAATGAGAGAGATAGATCTCTAGGAAGAGTTCTTGTTGTTAGGGGGTGTTATGAAAAAAGAGCTGAAGGCCTGTTTAGAGGCAATGAAGCATGCGGATTCTTACCAGGCTTGGTCGGATGCTGCAAAAGAATATGACCGGTTATCAGGAAACGAAGAGTGGAAGGAGGACGATGCCTCTCCACACTACGATTACAAGATGATTCGATTGCGTTACAACGAGCTGCGTACAGCCCGTGAACGTGGCGATGTTAATCAGCTTGTATTTTTCTTTAACGAAGGGCTGCACGGTAATTTGGGGCGTATTGCAAACCCTATGCTTTACCAGCAGAGCTTTTTTGGTACGAAAAATTTAGTCACTGATTACCTTGATGAAGTGTGTGCCTGTCTACAGTGGATTGCACAAACTGAATTCCCTAACTTTTCATTCGTACAGAAACTCGAATTCTTTGAGCGTACAAGCCAGTCATTTGGGCAATCTGCGTTGATGCTAAGTGGCGGCGCGGCACTGGGTCTATTTCACCTTGGTGTGTTGAAAGCGATGTTTGACGAAGGCCTATTACCTACGGTTATTTCCGGTTCTAGTGCAGGCTCAATCATGGCTTCTGTATTGGCTAGCCATAACGATGATGAATTGGAGCAGATTTTTGATCCTGAATACTTATATGTTGAAGCGTTCAGGACGATTGGGTGGAGAGGTACTCTGAAAGGTCAGGGAATCTTGGATCCTGCTCAGTTAGAGCTTTGCCTTGAGCGAAATGTGCGAGATATGACATTCGAAGAAGCGTATAAGCACAGCGGTCGGAAAGTGAATATCACAGTCTCACCTGCCGACCCACATCAAGAATCACGATTGCTGAATGCTTTCTCTTCTCCCCATGTATTGTTGCGTAAGGCAACGTTGGCATCTTGTGCAATACCTTACGTGTATCCGCCTGTAATGTTATGGGCTAAGAATATTGACGGTGAGAAGTGTCCCTTTATTCCGTCAAGGCAATGGGTTGATGGTTCGATTAAGAATGATTTGCCAGCGCAACGGTTGGCGCGTTTATATGGTGTGAACCATACCATTGTGAGTCAAACCAACCCTCATGTTGCTCCTTTTATTGCACAAAAGCATAAAGAGAAAAAATTCTTAGGTTATGTAACAGATACCGTCATTACTAACGTGCGTAATACTGTGTCCCAAGCGTTCGAGTATTTAACTAACAGCGTGTCAAACCAGCAGTTAGCACTGTTATGTGATAAAGCGCATGCCGTTGTTAATCAAACGTATGTGGGGGATGTAAATATCGTGCCACCACGGCGTCCTGCGAACATACTTAAGCTGATTGCGAACGCAACCCCAGCCGACCTTGAGCAATATATCAAAGAAGGTACTGCGGCAGCGTATCCAAAAATGGAGTCTATTCGAAATAGTACAATGATCAGTCGTACCATTAATGAATGCTTAGAAGGGCTTAAAGCTGAAGAAGAAAGAGAACTCAACGAGTACTCGGTGTCTCACGCTACGGCATAGCATGATGTGATAGCAGCATCGTAATGGTAAACGCAATAAAAAAGGGCTTCATTCACTGAAGCCCTTTTTTATTGCTCGTGTTTTACACCAAAAATGGATTTTGAAAAAACATTCGTTTGCGCGTTGCTGGGTTCAAACCCACATTCCACGAAGATTGATTTTAGGTCATCCTGGATGTGGTTTTTATGAAACGGTTCGTGAAATAATGAGCTGAAATTACTGATGGATTCGGCCATTATTTGGCTGTCGCCTTGCTGAACACTATCCGTCAACGAGAATACCGCGTCCACTTTTAATACCCGGTGCACTTCATGGAAGATATGCCGGCGTATTACCGGAGGCAATTCGTGAAATAGATTGTTGCAGATGATTGCGTCAACGGAATTATCATCGAATGGTAAGGATTCGACATTTCGTTGTATTAGGCGAATGTTGGGGTGTGTGATTTTTTTGCGGGCATAGTTGATATAGTCTGGGCTGAGATCGATCCCAAAGACGATGGCATTAGGGAAGGCCGAGTGTATTTGAGGAAGAAAGCTACCGGTACCGCAAGCCAACTCAACGATAATGGGTTTGTGCTTGTTGTGAATCGATTTGGCTACTGGAGGAAGTGCCATGCGGCGCATAATGTCAGCCACGCCACCAAAGAGAAATTGCACCGAGGCATCGTAACGTTTAGCGGAACGTTCACTGAACCAGCCATCGGTTTGCCAGTGAAACGTCCGTAGATAGTAATCAGGGTAAGCATGTTTATTGGCGTGGGTCGGCAGTTCTTTCCAATTATTATTCTTAGCGCGCTTTAGAACGCGAAGCCCATCTAGAGGATTAGAGGTCAACGTTGAGTATAGGTATGATTTCAACGGGAAGCGCAGCGTTGATTTCGGGTAATACCCATCATTAACATTCTGAATGTCCCGCGCTATTAATTCCGATAATTCTTCACGTAGTTTGTACAAAAACTCCGGTGAGGGTTTCGACCTTTTTCCTGATAGCAAAGGTAAAATAGCACGCAGTGGAAGTCTGGAGCCTTCAAAGATTAGGCGGTGAAAGTGGTGGTGCCAGGCTTCGTCAAATGCAGAGAGAGCATTGTCAGAGAGGTTTCGTTGAGCAGCTATTTTCATTGCGACTCTCCTAAATAGAGTTATCAATTATCATATGGGAAGTGAAGACCAGATACTACAAGGAAGGCTTTTCTAGGTGTGTTAGAGTGCTGTTTTTATAAAAGTCTAGGGCGAGATGATGGAATCGACATCAGGGTTGTATGGGTTTGTGCAGCGGAATATTTCTCCATTGGTGAGAAAGTATTCACGCCTGGAGGTTGTTGGCTTGGATAACCTTCCTGACGAAGGTGATGGAGCGTTATTAGCCTGTAACCATTCGGGAAGTTTATGGTGGGATGCATTGTGCTTGATTGCGGGAGTCGGTGATCGACCTGTGAATTTTGTCGCACATCATTGGGATGCAAAAGTGTCAGTGATGCGACGATTGCTTGAGGGGTTGGAGTGTGGCTTTCTAGATGAAGAGTGTTGCGATATTGATGAAGATTGCAGTGTTGTGAATCTGACTAAGTCAGGAAGGCTTATGTGTATTTACCCAGAGGAGTCCTATCACTCATTTCGCCATCGTTATACCTTATTTCGATTTAGTCCGCATGTGTGTAAGTATTCTGACGTAGCAAATGCACCCATTATCCCTGTAACCATTATTGGTGCGGAAGAAGCTGCTGCGACGTTTTTTGGTCCAAAATTTAAAAGTGTCCCGTTACATTTTCCGCTACACCCACCGTTGATTTTACCGTTCAAAGTGACTGTCGTTATTGGTGAGCCGTGTACCTATGAGAGTTTGGTTTCGGCGTCTTCTGAGCAAGTACTGGATAAAGAGCAAGGTTATGACGTTGCGGCACAGCAATTACGAAAAAACATGTTTGATACGATGAGCCAGTATCGCCAATGTAAGATATCGGACGAACAATATATACATCGCACTGCATGGTATTAATGACACGCTAGGTTTTTTCGGTGAATCTATAGATTACCTTGTTCTATTGTTATTCCAAATATAATTAAGGTTGTCTGTAGGTTGCCCCACTGTATTGGTTTTTATCTGGCTTCAATCGCCTTGAAGCTAAATTCCTCTAACGCTATTTTCGTTATATCTATATTCGCTTTTACCATATGCAATAGAATGACCTAACGCTTCCTCTTTGTTCTGCTTGTTTTCTGTACAAAATATGTATGTCAACTACTATTACTTTTGACCCGGTTGAATTCGCAGTGCCGATTTTTTAATAAACTGATAGAGGCGGTGGTATGAATAAGAAAATTCGTTTCATCTTTACGGTGTTGTTACTTATAGGTGCACCCAGTGTTTTTGCAATGAGTGATGCAGAGATAGAAAAAAAGTTTGATGCATATGAGGCAAAGATTAAAGCGTTAGAAAAAAAGGTAAATGCATCGCCAGCTAGCGTTAATAAAAAAATGGTAAAAAATGTTAAGAAGAATAAAAAGAGGATTTCGAAATTAAAGAAACTCATGGACTCCGAGAAAGAGCGCTTTCAGATGAATGGGTTTATGACGGTTGCTGCGTCAAAAGCAGATGCGGAGTTGGGATCTGCTTATCATTTTAATGATAGGGTGAATTTTAGAGGCGATTCAAAAGTTGGAATGCAGTTTGACTACAAATTAAGTGAGGATATGGATGCGACTATTCAGCTGGTAGCTCGCTCTCGGGACGAGGATGTTTGGACAGCGGATGCCGAATGGGCTTATGTTGGTAAGAGATTTACTGACTGGATGAAAGTAAGAGTCGGCCGATTAAGAATTCCTTTCTACCTTTATTCCGAAAGTTTGGACGTGGGATATTCTTATCCTTGGGTTCGCCCGCCGATAGATTTGTATACGACCCTGGTAACGTCTTTTGATGGAATGGATGTAGCATTCAAGTTCCCTACAGGCCCGGTAAATCATAGGGTTCAGGTATGGGTTGCGGGGTGGACCAATACAGATGCAGATGCATTGGATGATATTGATGTCTATGATACACGGGGAGTTAATATAACATCTTCTTGGCGGGCATTTACTCTTCGGTTGGCTACAACCAGTATTGCGCTTGAAGGAACGCAAACTACTGAGTTTTATTCTGATATTAATGATGCTGGGCTTGCTGGGTACGCATTTGCGACGGGGGGGACAGCCACTTGTCTAGAGCCTTCACCTGTTTTGACCGTGATAGCAGGAGAAAGTATTTGTAGCCGATGGGATTTGATAATCGACATCGATGACACTATAACCTACAACTCGTTAGCGTTTCAGTATGATAATGGTACTTTTTTTACCATATATGAAGCAGCCTTACTGGACCTGAAAGAAGAGTCTATCTTTGGTAATGGTCGTGCTGATGTTGTTACCTTCGGATACCGCTTTCAGTCATGGACACCTTATATTGCGGGTGGCGTGACTGAGTCAGACCCAGCTAATTTAATACCAGGCTCTACTGAAACTTCAAGACGATCTTGGTTGCTAGGTTTGCAGCATATACTTAATGACAGTACATCAATAAAATTTGAATGGAACCATTTGTATGATTTCGAAGGCACAGACGGCTTTGATGAGGGGGCGCTAGAGCCAGGTGAAACCGACCTGGACGATGCAAATATTTACACCATTGCTATTGATGCAGTCTTTTAGGAGGGTAAGGTCATGAAAAAATCAATGTTCATATATGCACTGTTTTTATCATTGTTTATCTATTCTGGGTTTGTTGCAGCTGAGGTGAAAATTGTTGCTCATCCAAGCCTAAAGGATGCGTCGTTGACCAAAGAGGTGGCGGCGAAGTTATTTCTTGGAAAAGTCTCAAATTTCCCAAGCGGCACAAAGGCAATACCAATAGACCAAGAGACTGGCGAAGAAGCACGGGATGAGTTTTATCAAAAAGTCACTAATAAAACGGCGGCTCAACTTAAATCCTACTGGTCGCGGTTGATTTTTACCGGGCAGGCATTACCGAATAAAAGGGTGTTGGATGATGATGAAGTGATGGAGCTTATTATTGCTAATCCTAATTTGGTGGGTTATGTCAGTGGTGATATGGATACCACAGGAGCGAAGGTGCTATTTTCCATGCCATAGGTCTTGTATGTAAATAACAAAAGCCCATATATGGGCTTTTGTTATTTTTGTCTGATAATATTCTACGCTAATTTATCTTTCGTCGCTCATCTTGTCTAATTCGTCAAAAACTATCTATACTGCTTTGCGCATGGGATGCGTTGTGTTTTTAGTTGCAGTCAAGAAGACACCTTCCTTTTTTATCAGGCTATCAAAGTTGTCATAGGGAATTGTTATGAATTGGGCTTATCAAAATAATAGAAAAAATGCTCTGATTGTCAGCGCGGGTTTGTTACTGCTGAACGGGTGTAATCTCACGGTCGAAAATTCAGGAGGAGGTGTTGTTGCTTCTGATGATGAAAAAATCCATTGTGGTGATCAATGCCAGTGGAATTATGAAAGTGAAACAAACGTAACGTTAACGGCCTCTGCAGACTCGGGATATGCTTTTTCTGGATGGGCCGGTGAATGCGATGGTCAAACTGATTGTGTTGTTGATATGGGTGATGTTTCTGGCCACAAGAGAGTAATCGCTGAGTTCGTTGAGGATGCCTGTGTGCCGTTACAGACAGCGTCGGTATCAATAGGGTTGAATTTACCTGCATCGTCTGTTGGTTTGCTTGTTACGGATTTTTCATCTGATGACGACACAAGTTACAATGAAAGTGTGTCGATAGATATATTTGACTCCCTAGGTACAGCACACTTATCTACTCTGTATTACGTCAAAGACCTCAATGCACCCAGTGGTAATGTTTGGCAGGTGTTTTATTATATCGATGGTGAAGCGGTGGATATCAGGGGGGGGGGACATGGAAGGTCAGCTGGCTTCAGCTGCGCTTCCATTGTCAGGCGTTGTAGAGTTTGAAAGTAACGGATTGCTCGATCCGCCTTCCGGTACGGTGCTGCATCCAATTCTACCTTCAAATGGAATGGCCACTATTGAACTCGGCCCTGTCGGGGCAAATCTGTCCGGATGGCAAGTGCAGGTCGACGGGACGCAGGTGATTCGTTTCAATTATATCGTAAATAGCATGACGCAATATGCAGCCCCACTTTGGGTCAATGAGCTGTCTCAAGACGGACAGGGTATTGATGAATCGTGCTTTGAAGAATAACCGGTAATATCGTTAGGTGGTTTTAGGGGGGGGGTGAAATGACTAGATAGAGTTTTGAAGTAGCGCTTCAATACGTAATTTTGTTAGGGTTCTCAGTTCGCTGAGTAATGCATCCCCCTCAGATTTACCTACGTTTAATGCCAATCTTGCTGTGGTACTTGCGGTATGCATCAGCAATAGATTTGCGTTAAAGGCTTCAGCCTTGTTGATACCGGGGGCTAAGTGAGTCAATGCTTCTGTTAATAGCGCTGCATTCTTTGCGCTATCTTCTGCGTCAAGATTTCGAAGCACAGGATTTGCTTGAACCCCAGCCCAAATGGTTGCTAGTGCAGGCTCTTTCCGAAATATTTCAATAAACTGATCCATACCGTTGGCAATATGTTCCCCTATCGAATCCAGGTTGCTGACGGACTCAATCAGTGTGGTAATCATGTGGTGAATTTGCTCGAAGTATTCATTAATTAATGCGCTGAGAATTGCATTTTTATCGGGAAAATATTGATAAATAGAACTAGGAGAAATGCCTGCGTGCGCCGCGATTTCCCTCATGCTGACAGCGTCGTTACCACGGTCGCCGATCAGGGATTTGGCTGATTCTAATATTATCTCTACCTTTTCTTTGCCTCTGTGTTGGCTGGGCTTTCTTCTTGGTAGATCTTTGGATTTGCATAACACCATGTAAACAATAGCCCCTGATGATGTGTAATTATTGTCTGTTTTTGAGCTGAAAGCCCAGTGGAATTAGGCCTTTGGCTAAAAAACCTTGACAAATTATACCCTAAGATTGAATATTTCCATATCTGAACAATGTTCACGTAATGCTGAGTTAGGGTGAAAGGTGAGTCACCCATTGACGACGTTTATCGTCGAGTCACAAGAGGAGGTCGTATGACAATGTCCTATGAGAAAAATATTGAAGCCGCGCCAAATGAAATTCATGAAGCAATGAGAGGGCAACCAATAGGTGGAGCAATCAAGAATGTCGCGAATATGTTTGGCATTCGTTCTTCAACTCAGTTGTTCAGTGACCTAGGCAGTGCTTTGCGTCGTCAGGGGGCAGGGTTTCAATTTGGCGTGAGTTCGCTGGGGTTTATTCGGCCTGATATTTCGATCCCAACCTATCAGGGCAAGCGACCTATTCATGGTTTGGCTCCGATCTATCATTGTTTTGATGAAGTGGGTGGAGGGAAAGGGTATAGCCAGCGTGTAACGCGTAAAACCTCAAGGGATTTTCGGGGCAAGGGGTTAACTTATGATGAGCATGATGGTGTCGATTTTGTTTGCCCTGTGGGCACGGAATTAGTTGCCGCAGCTCCTGGAACGGTAGTGATGATTCGGGATACGTGGTTGCGTGGGGGATTAACGGTGGCTCTAGATCATGGTGATGGTGTACTGACGCAATATACGCATTGCTGGAAGGCGAAGGTTCACTTAGGTCAGAAAGTGAAGCGAGGGGATGTTGTAGCACTAAGCGGCGTGAGTGGTATGGACATGACAATATTTTGTCCCTGGATCCCCCCGCATATCCACTTCATGGTGTGGGAGAATGGTGTTCCATTGGACCCGTTTAATTCCGATAACAGCACTTGGTATTCCCCTGATGGTAGTGGTATGCCAGTCTCCGTAGCGGCTACAGAGGCTTTCAGGGAAGAGCTCATTCCTGATACGAGCGCAGTAGACATTCAGGCTATCAACGATGTTATTCCTCAATGTATCGACGACGCGGTTCGTGATCAACTACAAGCATTAGATGGGCAATATGAATATATCGCGGCGTTGTTAGAAGACTCGCTACATCATGATAAATGGGCGTGGCCAGAAGCATTACGGGGTGTTTCGTTGCGCGGAAAGAAAGGGGGGGAGACTCGACAGTTAACGTTGCCATTATCGTCGAACTTTTATCGGGGTGCTTTTTTTGCCGATAAAAAAATCCCTAAGCACAATTTCTGGGCTTAGGGATTGGCTTAGGAATAGGAGAGCTACTTGTTATCTTGAATATAGAGTCGCAGTGATTCCGCTGCGTTCTTAAACATATTCCCGAGAGCATATTTTGCCAGCGGCCCGGTCATTTTTATCAATAGAATCGGATCACAAGCAACGGTATAGATAAAGCGAGTTTGGCTATCACCAACGGCTTCTAGCTGATAGTCCTCACACAGGGATTTGACGAAAGGTAACCCGGTAGAGGTAAAGTAAAAGGCAAAGCGTTTGTTCTGTTCCCAAATAATAAAGTGCTCGTAAACTTTCATTGCATCAAGAGTCACCGTTCTAGTGGTTCCAACGCTGTAGGGTTTAGGGCTGGTCCATTCAACGTGTTTGATCCCTTTAAACCATTTGGGCCAGCTGTTCTCGTCTTCAAAAATTGCAAACACTTCTTCTGGGGTTGCATCGAGAATGACTTCATTCACAAAGCGCATAGGAGCGCTATGTAGGTAACTCTCATCGACGTCTTTACATGCAATATTCATAAGCAGACCTAAAGGTTGGTATGTTGTCATTGGATTTATGTAGTTCGTATTCTATTCATATTGACTATTAATTGTCATGTATTCGACGACAAATAGTCATATTTGATCGTTACTATCATTTCAGTTCATTTCATAACCGATAGAGGTAACTATCATGGATAAAAGAATATGTATGCTATCAGGAGCGATAGCCCTTGCTGTCTCGGTCAGTAGTAGTGCCGGCGTGCTGCCAGAGTCGCAGGTAGCGAATGCTTGGTTCACACAAGCCGAATCTCAGCTAACAGAAAAGTTGGCGCGAACCCAGACCACCACGGCCAAAAACGTCATTGTATTTGTGGGGGATGGTATGGGGGTCTCAACATTGACGGCATCTCGTATTTTACAGGGCCAGTTAGAAGGGGAGTCAGGGGAGGAGGGTTATCTAAGTTTTGAGCAGTTTCCTTATACTGCATTGGCTAAAACTTACAACGTTGATGCGCAAACCCCTGATTCGGCTGGGACCATGACAGCAATGATGTCTGGGGTTAAAACAGATGTTGGTGTGATTGGGGTCGATGAGGATATTGTACGTGGCGATTGCTCGACGGTTGAAGGAAATGAGGTTATCACTGCCTTGGAACTTGCCGAGTTAAATGGATTGTCCACTGGCGTAATTAGTACCGCGCGTATCACTCACGCGACCCCCGCGGCAACCTATGCGAAGTCAGCCGATCGGAATTGGGAGGATATTTCTGATATTGAAGGGGATGATGGAAAGGCTAATTGTGATCTCAATAACCTTCCGGAGGATATTGCATCTCAGTTAGTCAATTTTGAAGCCAACCTTGAGCGTCGCATTCCCGGTGCGGATGTGAATGGCATTGAAGTGATCATGGGGGGAGGTCGAAGACATTTTTTACCGAAAGATTCAGACTTTAACAGCGCTGACGCTGTAAGCGCTACAGAAGGTGATCGCACCGATGGACGCCACCTTATTAATGAGTGGGGTGCGACCTATAGCGATGGTGTATATGTTATGGATCAAGCGGGTTTTGATGCCATTGATGTCGATTCTACAGAGCATGTTTTTGGGTTATTTAACGAATCGCATATGCAGTATGAGGCAGACCGCGAAAATGATATCGCAGGAGAACCTTCTCTTAGCGAAATGACAGCGAAAGCGATTCAAGTCTTGGATAATAATGATAAAGGCTTTTTCCTTATGGTTGAATCGGGGCGCATCGATCATGGCCATCATGCCGGAAGTGCATATAACGCCCTAACCGATACGATTGAGTTTTCAACAGCAGTGCAAGC
The DNA here is from genome assembly GCA_002162955.1 of Gammaproteobacteria bacterium 45_16_T64. Classification (GTDB taxonomy): domain Bacteria; phylum Pseudomonadota; class Gammaproteobacteria; order Pseudomonadales; family Ketobacteraceae; genus 42-54-T18. Next base: position 164,031 of record MABD01000018.1, on the reverse strand, counting down.
GGCAATTGACGGTACCGATCCTGCAGAAACGTTAATTATCGTCACTGCGGATCATGGCCATGTTTTTACCATCGCTGGGTACCCTAAGCGAGGAAATCCAATTTTAGGAAAAGTTGTTGGCGTTGGAGCAGAAGAACCTTCCATGGATGCTGAAGGTTTTCCTTATACGACATTGGGATATATGAATGGCCGTGGATTTGCAGACCTTGGGGGTGAAACCAATGCTGATGTACGTTACGGCCTTGCAGTGGATGCGGGACGAAAAGACTTAACGGCGGTTGATACGGAAACCTCAGGATTTCATCAGGAATCTCTTGTGCCACGAAGTTCAGAAACACACTCTGGTGAAGATGTCGCAATACATGCGAAAGGCCCTAGCGCACATCTGGTGCAAGGTGTCGTGGAGCAGAACGTTGTTTTCCATTTGATTAATAATGCGCTTGCGTTGATATCTGAATAATAGGAAGGGATGAAATGAAAAATACATTGATGGTTTCTGCGATAGCAACACTGATCTTATCGGGTTGCGGTGGCAGCAGTAGTGATTCTGGCAGTTCGTCTTCCGACACTGATAATGTGAACCGTAGTGCCATGTTAGAAAATACGGAAAATAATTCTTGGTTTGGTGAGGCCAAATTGAACGTGAGTAGTGCTGCAGATTATACGGTCGAAGCAGGCTCGGCGAAGAATATTATTCTCTTTGTAGGGGATGGTATGGGAATCTCTACCGTCACCGCAGCGCGCATTCTGGAGGGGCAGCTTAAAGGTATGGATGGGGAGGAAAATGTACTTAGCTTTGGTAAGTTCCCTTTTTCAGGGCTTGCTAAAACTTACAATGTGGATGCGCAGACACCAGATTCCGCTGGCACCATGACGGCAATTATGTCGGGCGCAAAAACGGATGTTGGCGTGATTGGTGTGGATGAAGATATTGTTCGAGGTGACTGCTCTACCATTGCCGGTAACGAGTTAATGTCTGCATTGGAAATTGCCGAGATAGCGGGTAAGTCTACAGGCGTCATATCAACGGCACGAATCACTCACGCGACGCCGGCCGCAACCTATGCTAAATCCGCGGATCGAAATTGGGAGGATGTTTCTGACATAGAAGGTGACGATGATAAGGTCAACTGCGATGTAAATGATCTACCAGAAGATATCGCGTCTCAGTTGGTGAACTTTGAATCAAATCTAGAAGATCGTTTCCCAGGTTTAGACGTGGATGGTCTTGAAGTTGTGATGGGTGGTGGTCGACGTCATTTCTTACCTAAGGATGCTGCATTCAATACCATCGATGCGGTTAGCACGGTCGAGGGTGATAGAACCGATGGGCGTGATTTGACGGCTGAGTGGCAGTCATTATATACGGATGGGAATTACGTGATTGATCGTGCTGGGTTTAATGCTATTGATGCGTCAACGGCTGAACATATATTCGGGTTGTTTAACGAGTCCCATATGCACTATGAAGCTGATCGCCATAATGACATTGCAGGCGAACCTTCGTTGCGCGAAATGACGGAGAAAGCCATTGATGTATTGGATAACAATAATGACGGCTTTTTCTTGATGGTTGAATCGGGGCGTATAGATCATGCCCATCATGCGGGTTCTGCTTATTCAGCGTTAACGGATACCATTGAATTTGCTGAAGCAGTGCAAGCTGCTGTGGATGCGACAGACAGTGAGGATACGTTGATTATTGTGACAGCCGATCATGGCCACGTGTTTACCATTGCAGGTTACCCTAAGCGTGGAAACCCAATTTTGGGTAAAGTGGTGAACGTTGGCGCTGAAGCACCTGCGTTAGCGTCTGATGGTATGCCTTATACCACGCTTGGGTATATGAATGGGCGTGGTTTTAGCCATCTAGGGGATGAAACTGATGCTGATAAGGGGTATGGCGAGCGTATTAACCCGGGACGGCATGATCTTCTATTTATTGATACGGAGTCAGCAGGTTTCCATCAAGAGGCGTTAGTGCCGCTTTCTTCAGAAACCCATTCTGGTGAGGATGTCGGTATTTATGCAATGGGGCCGGGTGCATCACTGGTGACCAGTACGAATGAGCAGAATATATTGTTTCATATTATGGATTATGCAGGCTTACTAACGGAAACCGCTGATAATAGACTGCAGTAAATAACGACATAATTCTTGGTGTAAAAAAGACAAAGGGGGCGCTGCCCCCTTTGTTGCGGGAGAAATAAAATGATAAAGATAGTTGGTGCTGTAGTATTGGGCGTATTGTCGGCAAACGTCTATGGCGTTGCGTGTGAGACTAACCCCAATAAAATGGGGGCGCACTATATGTTGGAAAAGAAACTGCACAAACAGGCTGGTAGCGAGGCATTAACGTCTACCTCGCGATTGGCTCTGTGGCGAAGAGGGAAAGAGGTTGCTCATGAATTAGAGGATCAACAGGTCACCGAAGTGTGGAATCTATTACCTAATGGGCGTGTTCGACCGGTTCGCTACTTTGATGAATATCGCCGAGGGATTGAATATCAACCCAACGAAGTTGAAGGTAGCACGGACGAAAAGATATGGGCTAAAAAGACGCGACTGATTACGAAGATTTCGAAAAACACCATGAAGCTCCTAAGATCTCAAGGGGATGGTTGCGACAAGCTGGACTATTACAGTGCTCAAAGGAAGGGGGTACATTATTTGTTAACGTGGTCGCCCTCGAAAGAGCTACCTGTGCGCTATAAGGAAGTGACTCAGCATTATTCTTTTACCGCGACACTCACCCTTTATGAGCCGGACGAGAGTAAGGTCGACAGTTTTTTCACGGATCGAGATAGCTACCAGACAACAGATTATGCTGATATAGGGGATAATGAGAGCGATCCATTTTTACTGAAAATGATTAACTTGGGGTTTGTGTCTCACGGAGCATCGGGGTTTTATAATGCGAATGGCGATGCATTAGAGTCCGCGTCGCCACACCACAGGCATTAACGTCTTGTTATGCGTGGTCACAAGTGTGTGGCCACGCAAGAAGGATTTCATCGGTAGTGTTAAATGACGATATTGGAAAAAGTATTAAAGAATCGCGTCAGTGATTTGCTCTCTCGCTAAATCACTGACGACTTTTCGCCGGCTGTCTATGTTTGTCGAGATGCTGTTAAGAGCGTGTAGTGTAACGTTAATGTTATCTGATTTAAGAATGCTAAGTAGGTGGCTAAAGAATTCATCATCATTGATAAACGGAGCTTTGCTACTAGGGCTTCCATTTTCCGAATAGTGTATTGCCAGCGGGTGAACTGGGGCGTTGGCGTTAATCGGGGCGGAGAACATATTGGGAAAAAAGCGTCGGACTTGTTTACCGTCAGTGCTTGTTGCTTCCGGAAAAACTAATATTGACTCGCCCTTACCAAGCTCTTCTTGAATAATATTTGCCATTACGGTGGATTTTCCATTACCCCGCTGTATAAATAGCGTACCTGTGCAAGCAGCGAACCAGCCGATGATGGGCCATTGCCTGACCTCAGCTTTGGATAGGAAGCGTATGGGGGTATGTCCACCAATCACAATGATATCCATCCATGAGACGTGATTTGAGACAAAGAAACCTGGATCTGAGGGAAGTTGGCCTTTGATTTTTACCGTTAAGGAAAGAATGTTACAGGCTCTTTTCAACCACCATTGAGTGATCTTTTTGTGAAATGAGGTATTGAAAGGAAGCCAAAATCCTAGGGTGGGGATGAGTATCCCCCCTAGGCTGAAATGTACTAATAGCTTTGTTGCTTTGGTCGCAATTCTGAGTTTCTGTATGAGTTTCTGTATAAATTTCTGCGTTAGTGTAGAGGCTTCTGCAGTGGGTTGGACCAGCGCGGGCTCTTGCATGGTTTTTTCCTTTAGCGGATAAAGTGTTTTTTGTATCGGCTTGATACCGTTTCCATATCTAAGACAATAAAAACATCGGCAACATTAAAATCAATATCCCAATAGGGTTCCCCTGCAATCTTTGCCCCCATACTTAAATACGCTTTGAGCAAAGGAGGTATCTTGGGATTAATCACAGCAGGCTGTTTTGGAAAGGCTATGCTTCGGTACGGCGTGACATGTTGTTGGTTTTCAATCATGTACTTGTTGCGAATTTTTTGCATAATTGCTTGTGCTGCTATACCGCCGTCTGCCATGGAAATGCTACCACAGCCGATAAGGTAACGTACGTGGTTGTCGGCGAGGTAGCGTCCAATGGCAGACCAAAGAACACCAATGGTTGCTCCATTTCTATATCTCGAATCGATGCAGGTACGCCCTATTTCTATTGTGCGTCCATGGAAGGGGCGAAGTGCGGATATATCAAACTCGGACTCTGAATAGTAACCTCCAGTTAGTTGCGAGGCGGAGTCAGTCAATACACGGGTATAACCGACAATTTCGTTGCTGTTGGTGTCCTTTACTATCAAGTGAAGGCAATGTTTGTCAAAACGATCTTTGTCTATCCCTCGTACGCTTTTTATCTTTGCACCATACTCATCGGTGAAGATCTGATAACGTAATTTTTGTGCAGCGATAATTTCCTTTCTCTTGCGTGTGAATTTTGCTTCTAATTGAATAGGGGCAGCATCCGTGCTGTGGTTGTCCCTTGTAAGACTGCTAATATGTTTAAGTAGCTGGGTCGCTTGGCTAAGCATTACAGGTTCTCCTGAACTGTTTTGCTTAGACTAGGCTCCCATCATGGCAGTTTGTTTAATGTAATATTGAAAGTTCATGACACCTTTCGAAACCAAAGTTCGAAAGCTTCATTTTCTAAGGTTTTTCGTGCTCTAGTTGTATTAGGCCACCAATACTTGTGAGATGCAGTCATTCTTATTAGAAAATCAAGAAGTGGCATATGCTGGCGTAATACGCGTTTAATTCGGTGTTCTTGTATTGGATGGTACACACCAAAAATATCGAATATTTGTTTAGGGTTTTTCTTAAGCCAAAGCCATGACCCCATTTCTAATGTGAGGGGAATAAAGTCACGCCCTTCATTCTCAACAGAAAGGTAGTCCCACAGATCACCGTGAGTGTGGTATGCATTGGATTGTGGCTCAATATGATAAAAATGATGGTACGGATAACTTTTGTCGAGTGTGTTCTTGAGTGCGGTTACTTCTGCAAGTAGTGGAAATGGACGCGCAGAGTAAGCGAAGGGAAACCATAAACGGTCGTTTAATCCGAAACCTGAGTGACAATCAATGGTAATGGCTTTTTTGTGAGGAATTATTCGCTGATTAACGGTGTTAATTAGCGCTTGGGATTCAGCTTCCATATCTGCATTCTTCTTGCCACGATACCAAGGTAACGCTTTTCCTAGCCGGTGGCCCCCCACCAAAAATGGAACGTTAACTTCCGCGTTAATGGGAGCGTTTCTCATCAAGTCAACGTTATTCCCGTTGCAGCGGCTATGCATAAATATGCCCACGGGGTTCACGATAGGCATAAATAACAGTTTCACTTGGGTTAATAAGTTGATCAAACTGTCGTCCCATTGGAGGCGTTCTGTTAATGATTGCAGAAATGCTAGTATGACTTGGGTGCCGATTCGCTCCATGCCATGTACACCAGAAAAGAAACCTATACATGGGTGATCGATATTATCTGAGCCCAATTCAATTACATCGATGGGAAAACTCTTACCTTTCCAAGTGATACTTTCTGCACGATAAATATTGGATCGTACGGAAGGGTTTGCATCGAGCCTTCCAATCAGAATATCTAGAATCTGCCGCTCTCTGAACATGAAGTAACCATAGGCTAAGAAAAATAAATCGTGGAGACTGAATAATTAAGACAGAGCAGGGTGACGCTTTGATGACAGAAAAGTATACGGTGTCTTGCATCCTGTTTATTTTGAGGGCAGCTGTTGTGAATTACCCTGCAATTTCTTGCATAAGCTGCTATCTCATGTCATACCTAAGAAAAAGGATGATTTGTCATAGGGGTGAATATTGGCTATGTATGATTATATTATTGTGGGTGCGGGGTCGGCTGGTTGTGTTTTAGCGAATCGATTATCAGCGAACCCAAATCATAAGGTATTGCTGTTGGAAGCCGGCCCCAGTGATCGATCGTTATTTGTTAACATGCCAGCAGGGGTCGGACAGCTACTTAAAGGCGGAAAACACAATTGGTGTTTTGACACTGCTCCAGAGCCGCATCTTAATAGTCGTAGCTTATATTGGCCTAGAGGACGGGGGTTAGGGGGCTCTAGTGCCATTAACGGTATGGTCTATATTCGAGGTCATGCGAAAGACTATGATGACTGGGCGGCGCTTGGGAACAAGGGGTGGTCGTATGCTGAAGTATTGCCTTACTTTAAGCGTTCGATGGATCAAGAGAGAGGAGCAAGCGATTATCACGGGATAGGTGGGCCGTTGGTTGTGGAAGACCCTAAGTCTGGTCATGAACTGTTTACAACGTTCATCGATGCTGGTCAGCAAGCGGGTATTCCCTTTAATGCCGACTTTAATGGTGCTGAACAAGAAGGGGTTGGGCCTTATCAAGTCACTATTGCTAAAGGTCAGCGATGCAGCGCATCCTTGGCGTATCTACGTCCAGTGTTGGATCGAGAGAACTTAACCATTATTACGGGGGCGCAGGTCAAACGGCTTATTATTAGTAATAAACAGGTTCTTGGGGTTAAGTACAAAAAGGGCTTTCATCACCACGAAGCAATGGCCAGACGAGAAGTGTTGTTGTGTGCAGGAGCGGTTCAGTCTCCTCAATTACTCATGTTGTCAGGCATTGGTGATAGAGAAGAGTTGATGCGTCACGGCGTTGCGGTAGAGCATCATTTACCGGGCGTTGGTAAAAACTTGCAAGATCATCTTGATGTCTGCGTTCAGCATTTTTGTACCCAGCCTATTACCTTGTTTAGCGAAACTAAATTCCATAACTCTTTTACGACGCTTATTCGTTACTTGTTATTTAAAGATGGGAAAGGCGCCTGTAATGGATTGGAAGCTGGAGCATTCGTAAAGACGAGTCAAGCGCTTGAGCGTCCTGATCTACAGTTACATTTTATTCCCGCGTTTATGCTTGACCATGCGAGAGAAACGGGACCGGATCACGGCTATATGCTACACGCATGCCAGTTGAGGCCGGAGAGTCGCGGGTATATTTCGTTGAACTCATCGGACCCCTTTGCCCCGCCAGCGATTCAACCCAATTACCTGAATAGCACTAGCGATATTGATGTGATGGTGAAGGCCGTGAAGATATGTCGAACCATATTTGCATCACCGGCATTTGATCCGTATCGTGGCGATGAATTTATGCCAGGAGCTTTGGTTCAGACGGATGATGCTATTGCCGATTTTATACGTGATAAAGCAGAGACCATTTATCATCCCGTGGGTACCTGCAAAATGGGCGGTGATACCATGTCTGTGGTGGGTGCTGATCTAAAAGTGAGAGGTTTGTCATCCATACGTGTTATTGATGCTTCCATTATGCCAACGCTGATTGGAGGTAACACCAATGCCGCCGCGATTATGATTGCAGAAAAGGGCGCTGATATGATTTTGGGTAATACCCCGCCGGATGCCGAGTATTACGAACGAACAGAAGCGGGGGAGAAAGGAGAGGTTGCAACAGAAATAATGTGATAAACCCTGTATCTAATAGGGCCAATTGGCATTTTTCTTGGATTTTGCCTTCGTCCTAGGGGAAGCTTCTGGCTCGTCGAATGAAGGCGTTTCTTTATCTGCCGTCTTGTTCGACTTCAAGTTCCAAAAAGGAAGCTTTCGGGTTAACCCTTTAAATTCGTCCATTGTGTCAGTAAAGCCCATGAGCTTTTCAGATGCAATTCTGACCTCCTCAACGTTTTCTGCCACTCTAAATATGACGATGTAAAACTCCATCAGTGCTCGTATTACGGTGGCAATGGCAATGAAGGTTATGGGGCCTGCCACAAATAGGAAAAATAAACCACGGGCAGCCGAGATCAAAAATGCTTCAAAACAAAGGTAGAGAATTGCGAATAGGGTTGAAGCAAGAATAACGAAATAAAGTGCGGGGAACATTTGCACCGTAATAAACTTAGAAAACGAAAAATCGAATAACATTTGGAAAAAAGTCAGAACGTTATTACTTTGATCGTTTTGCGGGTCGCTTTTATTTTCAGGTGTGTTGTCTTCACTTCCTGCGGGTGATCTCATTACTTTCGCTTCCGATGGTTTTATATTGACCTATGATTGGGAGGGCGTTGTTGAGACAGGCTGAGTGAGTGAATCCAGTTGTCGAGTCATCCAGAGCAGCGCGCCTATGCCCGCAATTATATTAGCAGCACTTATACCTATAAAAATACCCTTCAATCCGAAAAAGGATTCTCCAATATAAGCGAGAGGAATACTCAGTAGAAAGAGGCGGACGATGTTTATGGTCAATCCTATCAGTGGTCGCTGCAGCGCATTTAGCGTTGAACCAATGAGCATGACAATCCCTTGGCAGCCATAACTGATGGGAACAATCCAAAGAAACAAACTGGTGGCGTAAATCACATCGGTATTGGTGTTAAAGAGTTTGGCAATGGGGTGTGCGGTGGCGAGAAGTAATAGGGTAATAAACAGTTCCCACAGGATAGTAAATACAAGTGCAACGCGTAGGCTCTGCTTGATACGTGATTGCTTGCCAGCCCCGAAATTTTGGCCGACAAAAGGGGTCATGACAGACGACAGCGCCATAATGACAACCATGGCAAGTGCTTCGATTCTGGTGCCTACGCCGTAGCCTGCAACAGCGGCTTCGCCGTAGCCTGAGACCAGCCGGGTCAGCATTCCCAACACGATGGGTCCAATAAGGTTGGTTGTTGCGGCTGGTATGCCAATGGTGAGCATGGCTTTCCAGTCGTGTAAAATTGAAGGCAGCGTTGTTCTTAAGCGAGTAAAACCAAACCCTTCGAGGGTGATCATTTTCTTTTTCTGTGCGAGCAAATAGATGACGGCGACAGACGCGACAAACCAAGAAATAATGGTAGAGATAGCCGCCCCCTGAATACCTAGTGCTGGTATAGGGCCAAGGCCAAAGATCAATATAGGGTCTAGAATACCGTTGGCCAATCCTGCTAATGCCATAATGATACTGGGTGTTTTGGTATCACCTGTGGCTCGAATGGTGCTGTTGCCAATCATTGGGATATAGAGAAACACTAACCCGCTAAACCAGATGTTCATGTAATCGGAGATTAGAGGCAGCGTGTTTTCATCGGCTCCTAGCAATCGAAATATCGGACTTTGCAGCATGATGCCAAGGAGTGAAAGGGGGATAGCGGAGGTGACAGCCAGCAGAAGTGCATGGGTGCAAATACGTTTTGCCGAGCGTCTATCGCCTGATCCAATTTTCGCTGACAGGATGGTGGCGGTGCCGATACCAAAGCCCATGGCAGTATTCATGAGTACAAAGGAGACGGGAAAAGTGAAGCTGACAGCGGCCAGTTCTTTCGCACCCATAAGCCCGATAAAGAACGTGTCGACTAAATTGAATAAGAGAATGGCCAATATGCCGCCGACCATAGGCAGGGTCATTCTGCGAAGAGTAGGAACAATCGGGGACTGGGTTAACGTAGGCTTATGGGAAATCGGTGTTTTTGTGTCGATCATGTACGAAACTCAAAGTACTGAAGCGACACATTATCCCATAGATTGAGCGATAATCGTCGAATTATTATTCGACGATAAAACTGGTGAACAAAATCGCTTCAATGTCCGAGGGCTCGCTTTCCTCATCGAGTGCAGCGACAACAGCGGCCAATGCATCTTCTTTGAGTTTGATTTTACCATCAGGAGACGTAAGGCTGGTTTCATCTTGGCGACTGAAAAGCATGACCAAGTTATGGCGGATAAATGGTAAATGCCGATCAATGGCTTCTGCCGTCGCGCTTCCGCTGACCTGTAAGGTAATCTCTGCTTTGACGTAACTCAGATTTTTGGACTGGTAGTTGGTGATGATGGCAGGTGATAGCGGTACATATTGGACACCACCACCGTCACCGTCTCCCTCAGCGCTTGCGTATGAGCAGAAAACTATGGTGCTTAAGGCAATCAATAGGTAGTTGAGAGGCTTCATATGCGTGTCCACGGATGGTTGATGGGGTTGTGCTATTTCAAAAGAATAGACAATTTTAGCTATTTTGCGCTATCCACCACTAACTTATTGGTAACTTTTAAAGTCTGTGGGTAAGAGCTTTATTGGGGCGCTGAGTACTTGATTTGGCGGCAGAAATCACAGTTTTGGGGATAAAATGTTGAGTTGCTTAAAAAGTGTGATTATTCCCTTCACAGATAAAGAAAATAGACTATTTTTACTCAAGGGCAGTTACCAAAAACAATAAATATGAAGGTGTGTCATGGCGGGTAAGCGCATAGAGGCTCAGGATTATCGAATGAATACCAGCTTAGGGCCTTGTATTCTAATGGGGGCAGTGTCCTGGTTGGCGTTATTTTCGCTGTATCAGTGGTTTAACTAGGCCTGGGCCCAACTTCGGTTGACTCTCGTCTATACGGTTACGGGGAATTAAGTCGAGAGTCTACTACTCGTCCCATGTTATTTAGTCGCTGTTGTTGAGCGTTGTAGAGGATAAATATGAGAACCATTCATAAATTTCAGTTGGATATTAGTACCGATTCTCAGATATTGGAATTGGCAGAGGGTAGTCGCTTACTGCATGCAGAGTACGTGATGCCAATCCGAGCAATAAATCTTTGGTTTGAGGTAACAGCCGATATGACGGCTTGTACAGCGCCTCATAAATATCGGATTTTTGCTACAGGCGACGGTATACCCGATCAGGGAGAGTATGTTGCTACCGCGATTGATCAATATTTACCTGAGTCCTATCACATCTATGAATTGATCGATTGATTTCGCAGGTAAGAGATTCTCTAAAAAGGGGTGCGGCTGCGCCCCTTTTTTTGTTTTGGACAAAGTTATTGTCGTCAATTTGGTCGTGGCTGGGGTAGAATTTCTAGCATTCAAATCAGGCAACTAGAATATAGAGAGCTATGACAGATCTGGAAACAATTGGGAAATATACCATTGAAGGAGTACTGGGGCGTGGGGCTATGGGGGTGGTTTATAAGGCCTATGACCCAAATATTGCCCGTACCGTTGCGGTAAAAACAATTCACGGCAACTTGCTCTCCAGTGAAATGGGAAAGGAAATGCTACAGCGCTTCCAGACCGAAGCCCAAGCGGTTGGCCGATTGACGCACCCTAATGTCGTGGGGATTTTTGATTTTGACCAAGATCGTGGTACTCCCTATTTTGTGATGGAATATGTAGAGGGGAAGGATCTTAAATCCCTAATCAAGCAAGGTACAGTGTTTACCGCAGAAGAAGTTGTTCGTATCACCACTGAGATCCTCACCGGTCTATCCTATACCCATAAGCTGGGTATCGTGCATCGAGATATCAAGCCGGCTAATATTTTCATTACCGAAAAAGGCGAAGTGAAAATAGCTGATTTTGGTATTGCTCGAATGGATGATTCGGAGCTGACACAAGTGGGCAGTGTGCTAGGAACTCCGTCTTATATGTCGCCTGAGCAGTGTATTGGAGCGGGTGTTGATGCGCGCTCTGATTTGTTTTCTGTGGGTACATTGCTGTATGAAATACTCACGGGCAAAAAACCTTTTCGAGGTGATCAGACCAACGCGATCATCCATAATGTTATCAATCTAAAGCCGGAGCCTCCGTCACAGGTAAGAAAGGAGCTGTCGGGTAGCTTTGATCATGTGGTAAAAAAAGCGTTAGCGAAGAACGCGAGCCAACGCTATCAAACCGCACAGGAATATATTGATGATCTTGCGAAGATTAGTGCGGGAGGGCGCGTTTCTGGTGGTAGCCAGAAATGGTGGATTACTGCTGCTGTTATCGGAGCATTAGCAGTTGGCGGAGGGGTCAGTTACACCCAGTTATCGACTGATTCTGTGGTAGTGGACCCAGCCTCTGGTTCAGTTAGCACAGTCTCTACTGTGGCAGATAGTTCTGATATGTCAGACATCGGATATTCCGAGCCTGAACGGTTGGCAGCGAAGCTAACCCCCGCAGAACTGGATAAAGTTAATCGCTTGTTGGATGTTGCTCGTGCGCATTATTTGGTCGGGCGTTTAGTCTCACCTCAGGGCAGCAATTCCTACGACGCCTATCGAATGGTATTGGGTGTTGATAGCGAGAATTTAAAAGCCAAGCAAGGTCTTGATGAAGTTCGGAATCGTTTCTTTAAGCGAGCCAATATTTTATGGCTACAAGGGGAAAAGGATGAAGTTCGACGTCACTTAACGCTTGCGGAGGAGCTATTTGAGGGCGAACCGCTACTGGATGAGCTCAGGGCGCAAGTACGAAAAGGCTAGAATGCGCGGTTATTGGTAGCTGTCCGGTAACCGCACGGTAAATGCATCATCAAGATGCTGCTGAGCCATATCCCAATCTTCATTTTCTCTGGCGGTATTGGCCAACGATAAGTGTGCCTTCGAAATAAGTGAGCGTGCTTGGCTTATTTTTACTGAATTGGGGTTCAACTGGATCAGTTTGACGAGGTAGTACGTGGCGGTACCTTGTGTCTCTGCTGGCGTCAGTCGCTCTGCTTGCTTGGCTTGTTTTAGTTGTTCAAACAGGTAATTCTCTTCTTCAGCGGGTGATGCGAAGGATATTGGTGAGCTTTTTGTGTCAGATGTGGTGATAGGCAGCGAAGCCGTGACTTCTTCATTGGGGATAATAGGTGGTGCTAATTCTATTATCGGTGTGGTTGTAACTGGTGCCAACGCTGAATCGGTTGTGGGTGTTATTTCGGCGGAGGGGCTGGAGGCATTGGTTTCTGCGGTTTCTACTATGCTCGGTTGCTTGCTCCAAGGGTTTGGTACCGGAGTAGTGGGCTCTGTATTTACCGCATCGTGACTGGAAGGTGGTGAAGTCTTGACTAATGTGACCCCCATGGATATAGCAGCCACGAGGGCAAGGCTTATTGCCATAATTACAGGAGTGGAGGTTTTTTTCGACGGTGTTGATACTGCTTCAATGGTAGGGGCTATCTGAGGTGATGTTTCACCATTGACGAGCGTGGAATCGTGTGGTCCTGTACCGGCTGTAGGAGTAGAAATAGGGGGGGGATTGGTGCTTTGTCCGGCAACCAGTGTCTCTTCTTCAGTGTTGTCATTATTTACAGTTGGGATGTTGGTTGACGTAGATATGAGTGTTTCTTCATCATCAATATCAACTTCCAGGTTGGTGATAGTGGATATCACCGTTTCCTCATCATCAGGATCTAAAGCGGGTACCCTTGCTGGAGCGGATGGGCTGTTACTCAGCATGCCCGCAGGCATAATCATGGTGGCTTCATCTGGGTCAGGTTCAGCAGCAGATTTGCTGTCTGTCTGTTCCATATTGAGGCCTGATTGAGTGCTGAGCAAGGTGGGTTCACTGGGCCCGGAAGTGACGGGAGTCGTTGAAACCTTGTGTGTTACCTTAGCATTGGGGTGGATATTGTCTGAAGGTAATTGAGTGACTAAGGTTGCGTCAGGGTCATTACATTCATCCGTGACATCATTCTCATTTGTGGTCGGAGAGGGTAATTGCTGGATCTCTGTGTCCAACTCCCCTCGCAGTGTAATAAAGCTGGCGATATCAATGGGAGTGGTTTTTTGAATGCGATCCAGCGTCGGTATAGCCTGGCGTTGGAAGGCAGGTTCTCGTTGTGCTTTATCTAGAATCGAGCGATGAAGTTCGTCATAGGAAATTCGTTGATCTCTATAATCGATGAACAGGGCGACGATTTCTTCCATTGCTTAATAACCATATAGTAAAGGCGCCGAGATAGGCGCCTATTTGCGAAATACGGTTATAGTATCAATTGGTTAGATTGACTGAAAGAAAAACTCACCAGCTTCATGTCCTGCGAATCGGGCTGGAGCGTATTCGGGTACCTGTTCATGGTTTAATTCTAGCGCTCTACGTCGGACTTTACCTAGCACATCCCGGTAGATAGCGTGCCCTTCGGTAACGCCCTCAATCTTGTTCAATGTTTCTAGGAATGCTTGAGAGAATACAGAATGACCGCTGCCGCCGCCATCCAGTACCGGGGCGATCCCGCCGGATGTCAATACTGTTCTAGCACGTGCCCTGGACATTATTTCTACCCATTCACCGTGGGCCTCATCTGTCATCGCTTCGTTAATCCTCGGTACAGACGCCATGGAGAGCGTTCCTGCATAACAAGAGTCAGCGACTACCAATACATGCTTGGCTGGCATGGTGTTTAGAATATCTGAGATGGATACATTTGAAATCCAGTTGGCTGTATTGCCTGGCTCTGCATCAACCGGCAGCCAATAGCCTCGGCTATTTACATCATCCAGTTCACCGTGACCGGCGTAATAGATGAGTAAATTATCCTTAGGTGTTAGCTTTGAACGCAGTGTATTTAGTGCAGATAAAATGTCATAACGCGTTGCGTTAAGAAGGGTGGTTGTCTCAAACCCAAACTTGGTTCGCAGCAGTTCTTCTGCTTCGGTAACGTCGTTCTTGGGTGTTTCTAGGTCTGGGTAGTAGGCATAACGATTGTTACCGATCACAAGTGCATGATATTTGCCCAAGTCTAGGTCTTTATTGGTACGAAGTGGTGCAGAGCGAGACTCTTGAGTTGAGCTGGCCAATTGCTTCTTGGCGGTGACGAGTGAAAAGTCAAAACTCACGACTCGACCTTTCTTATCCGTTGCTTCTAGTTTTACTGTGGTGCGCACGGACTTAACAGGAACGTTTACCCAGAACAAGCTGTAATCATCAACTTGGGTGGCTCTGCCGTTCACTTTGAAGTTTTTTAGGCCTTCGGGTGCTTTAATCTTGCCGACAATCTCTTTTTCTTTGGTGCCAGAACGTAAGCGAATTGTTGGAATGCCACGCATTAATGCCATTGGTGGGTCGATAATTTCAATTGACGGAGCTTGCCCATTTGAAGCAACCAGCATTTGCTGTTGGTTCACGTCTTCTGTGGTTGATTCAATCTCATTGGACATGCTTTCTGCATCATAGCTGAGTGTGGCGAGTTGGGATTTTTGCGCGGCAACGTTGGCTTTAGCCTTAGACAGCGCTAAGCGTAAGGCTTTGATAGTTTCTCTGCTTTGCTCGTGAATGGCTTTTGATTCTTGGGCAAATAGCTCGAGTTCCTTTTCTTTTTGACTCTTCTCTGCGGCAACGAGGGCATGCTTGCCGTCTTTAAGTTGCTTCTGTGTGCGAGCGAGTCGAGATTGCATCGATTCTAATTGCTGGTTCTTGGTGCGAACTACGTCCTTCAGCGCATCGAGTTCTTTTTGCGCATTTGAGTTGATTTCTACTGTTGAGGCATAGAGAAGGTCATCATTCTTCATGCCGGATGCTCGTCTATACCAATTAAGCGCGATTGCCTTGTCTTGGGTTACCCCTAGGCCTTTTTCGTAAAGGTTACCAAGGTTAATCTGTGCACGAGAGAAGTTCTGCTCTGCTGCCTTTTCATACCACTGTACGGCAAGCGCATAATCGGGTTGCAACCCTAAGCCTTTCTCAAATATTTCACCGACATAGGTTTGCGCTTCGGGGTCACCTGATTGGGCGACGGGAAGCCAAATTTTCAACGCTGTAGCGTAATCTGCGCGATCAAAGGCGACATATTCGCCACCGCGGATTTCACAATCTGACGCTGACGTCTTAATGGGGCGGCGCGCTGTGATATAGGTTGAAAAGCTGCCTAGCTTCCTAACTTGTCCAGGTAGCAGGCAGTCAATGATTAACAGGTCATCTGCATTGCGAGAGGCTTCCTTGGGGATGTCGGTGCTGCCATTGATGGCGCAGCCAGCCAACAGGGTAATGCTGAATGCGATGCTACCGGTGAGAAAAGCACGGAGTGCGTTAGTGTTCATAATGGATAACCTCATGATTCTACCTTGTGTACCTGCCAGATGTATCTGTGTGACCTTAACGTTACCACCCAGTATATAAACACTGGGCCGGTAATAATGGTGAATAATGCACATTTTAGATGGGTAAAATTTGCAGCAGCTTACCATCGAGCGCTGTAATCTGACCCTCGTTGAGCAGCTTAGTCTACAAATGATTCATATGACTTAACTTTTTCGAGGACACCGGGCCATAACTCGCTCCAACAGCATGTATGGTCTGCTTCCTCGATCAGGTGGAATTCGGCGCGTTTTTGTTTTTCGGAGACCGTTTTGATCCAATCTGCTTTGATATTGTCATCATCTTCCCCAGCATAGTGGAGTTGGATGATGTTGTTTCTTAATGGAGGCTGCTCAGCGGGATTGATAGACTCCATTAATGGCGTGTATTGGTGATACGTGGTCCACTCGAAAATATCCAAATTACCCGCGACAGTCACCAGTATTCGTACTTTGGGTATCTTTTCGGCCATAAGCATGGCAAGCGCGCCACCGCCGCTATAGCCGACCAGTACGATATGATCGTAGTGCTTACTGTAGTTGGAGAGGGCACTGATCATGCTATTGACGACTTTTTCGCTGTAGCGTCGAAGTGTCCACCAGGTTGGGTCACATTGGCTGTCCTCTGGGTTGAAGTAGCACGGGCGCCCGAGATAGATTGCGGGCTGGGAATCTTGCTCCATCAACCCAAGCAACAATGGATTGAGTGGCGTTGGATTAAGGGTAAATTTGCCATTTACATATGGTCGTCCGTCACCGCCGACATAAACATGAAGAAAACGCTGTTTTCTTTCATCAGTTTGATCGGTAAAAGCGGCTGGGTTGACATACACTTTATGGATGAACGGGTTACCAGAAACCGTTTGGAGGTTGGCTTTGTAGTCTTTGGCTACATTTTGTTCGTATGGGGTGGAGCTACAACTAAGCAAGGCTCCACACAGAATGAGGCAAATTGTACGATAAAATAGGCGCTGACGTTTTTTCATGATGAATTGCTTTCGTTGGTTCAAGGAAGCTGTTGATTTATTGTGATAAAAAGTTGGTTGAATGCCAACTCAAAGGTAATATTAGTAAATCGGAATTACCCTATTAAGACAACGAGAATTATATATGTCATTGGTACTCACAATTGTACGCCAGCCGCAGGGAGTTGAACTAGCGCAAACACGCATGACTTTTGACGTTGCCGGTGGAACTATCGGCCGCAATGCTGAGAATAATTGGCAATTACCGGACCCTGAACGGTTTGTATCTTCTCGTCATGCAAGTATTCGTTGCGAAGGTAATCAGTTTTACTTAGTTGATACCAGTACAAATGGTGTATATCACAATAATACCGATGAAGCGTTGGGCACTGGAAACCAAGTGGCGCTGACTCAGGGTGATAGGCTGTATTTTGGTGAGTACGAATTAACCGTCGACTTAGAAGAGTCACCGGTTGCCGATAATATGAATCTCAATGACTTTGACCAATGGTTAGATCCTAAGCCTGCTAGCGATTTTAATATCGTGGATACTGCGGGAGGGGCTGACCTTCTGTCTGAATCTGAAGAGCTTGACCCCTTAGCAGCATTGGATAAAGCAACCTCAAGCGTAGGCGTCGGGAGCTCTGGTAACGGGGGGATTCCTGATGAAGATTGGCTGGGTTCAAGTCAACCTGATAATGCATTGCCGATCGAACAGGCCTTTTCGTTACCGCCGTCAGTGAGCGATAATGACGCTCCTCTGGCTCCTCTTCCCGTTGCTCCCGTAGAAGTAGCGCCAGAGCCCGTAACACCGGTTTCAGCACAATCTATTCCTGATGATTGGGATATTGACGACTTACTCGGCGGAGATGACCTTGATAGCGCCAGTGATATGCCAATTCTGGCTGCTGCTCCGCCTCCGCCGGCGCCAGTGGTAAAGCCAACCCCAGCAGCTCCTGTTGTCGAGCCACCTCCAGCAGTGATTTCTGCCGCGCCTTCTGCAATGACCAGCGATGCTGAAAAAGGTCAAATTCTTGATGAAATTGAATCCTTGTTATCAGCCGATGTGGAGCTTCCTGGTGCGCAACAAGACGCTCAAGATGTCGCGCAACAGGAAACTAATGAATTAGATGCTTTTCTAGGCCTTGATGACACGCCTACACCGATAGCGGCCGCAGCACCTGTAGCGCCACCAAAAGAGGTTGTTGAGAAAAAAGCTGCGCCGATTCCGACACCAGCGAAGGCAACGATTAAGAGCGAGAAGAAAGCGAGTGCCCCTGCGAGTGTTCAACCAACAAATAAGGCAAGTGCGGGTGCATCGTCAAATACAGATGAATTGATCGAAGCGCTGGGTCTTGATCCTGCGCAAGTTGATGACGAGCAAAAAGCTAACTTTAACCAGTTGATAGCGGATATTACAGTTGAGTCGACGAGAGGGTTGATGGCTGTATTGGGTGCACGAAATGCCATCAAGAACGAGTTTAGAATGAACGTCACCCTCATTCAAGCGGCGGAAAATAACCCGCTCAAGTTTTCACCCAATGTTGAAGAAGCATTGAAGAATATGTTTACGGCGCAAAGCAACGCATACCTTCCCGGCGTGTTGGCAGTGCGCCACGGTTTTCAGGATATAGCTGATCATCAAATAGCCGTTATTGCGGGGATGCGGGAAGCATTTAATTCCATGATGAAGCAATTTGACCCGAGCAATCTCTCGATGCGATTCGATAAGCAGCAGAGCAAAGGTGGCTTGATGAAGGGAAAAAGTGCAAAGTATTGGGAATCTTACGCAGAGTTTTACAAAGATTTGGCAAATAATATGGAAGATGCTTTTCAGGATCTGTTTGGGGAAGATTTTGCCGAAGCATACGAGCAGCAAATGAATACGCTTGCCACCGCTAGAAATAAAGATAGATAGTCATAAATAGGAGGTTTTGGATGTTTGATCGTGGGATGCAGTTGGGGAAAGTTGCGATTGTCTTAATTGCTGTATTACTAGGTGCTGGTTGCAGTACGACAGCAAAAATGCTCAATCTAGATACAGAAGCAGTGGTGGACTTTCAAGTTTGGCCTAAAATCAATCCGGACGACAATGGGCGTGCGTCACCTCTAGTAGTGCGCGTATATGAATTGAAGGATTCTCGTCAATTCTTGGCTGAAGACTTTATCGATCTTTTTGAAGAGAGCAAAGAGCGTTTGGGTGCTGATCTTATTGCCGAACATCGGTTGCGAGAATTGACTCCGGGTCTCAATCGTACAGAAACGTTCAAACTTTCCCCAGAAGTGAAGTATATCGGGTTGTTAGGTGAGTTTATTCAGTATGAAAATGCTCAGGCTCGCGTAGTGTTTGCCATTGAGCCCAATAGAACGACCAATAAAATCATTTGGATCAATAAGACGAAATTGAAAGTCGGTGATGGCGAAAAGCCTGAAGACGAATAATAAAAAGGATATAGGGTAATGTCCCAGAGCAATAAAGTTGTCTGGTCTGAAGGTATGTTTTTACGGCCGCAGCACTTTCAACAGCAGGATCGATATTTCGAACGTATTGTTGATGCGAGATGCAACGCGGTAGACAATTACGGTTGGGGATTTCAAGAAATCTCGGTAGATCAAGATCTCCTTAAAGTGGGTAAGATCTCATTGCGCTCTGCGAGCGGGGTTCTTCCTGATGGCACGCCCTTTAATCTGCCACAAGAAGATAATGCACCAGATATCATTGATATTCCTGAGAATGTTCATAATGAAATGGTCTATTTGGCGATTCCCTTACGTCGTGCTGGTTCTCTGGATGTCACCATGGGAGAGAATCCACAGGGGCTTGCTCGGTACCATTCGGCGGATTCTGATGTGCGTGATGCTGCCGATAACAGCGGTGATCTTCAGCAGATTCAATTGGGGGCATTACAGCTGAAGCTGCTGCGAGAATCCGAAGACCTTTCTGGATATGCTTGCCTGGGCGTTTGCCGGATTATCGAAAGTCGAGAAGATAAGCAAGTTATATTGGACGACCAGTACATTGTGAGTTGCGTGGATATTAAAGCAACCGCTCGATTGAGTGGTTTTTTATCTGAGCTTGTCGGCTTGTTACACCACCGAGGCGAGGCACTGGGGTCTCGATTAGCGGATAGTGGGAGGGCTGGATCGGCTGAAGTTGCTGACTATATGTTGTTGCAATTGGTGAATCGATTAGAGCCATTAACGATACATCTTTCGACAATAAAGAATCTCCACCCTTTAGCGCTATATACAGAATTAGTGCAAATGGCAGGGGAGCTATCGACGTTTACCTCGAGAAGTAAGCGGCCGGCTGAATTCGCACATTATTTGCATGACCAGCTGCAAGAGACCTATGTATTGGTGTTGCAGTCATTGCGTCAGAACTTAAGTATGGTTCTTGAGCAGACCGCTGTTTCCCTTGAGCTTGCGGAACGAAAGTACGGTATACGTGTGTCGCCCATCAATGATCGCTCTTTGGTTAATACAGCAACCTTTGTGTTGGCGGTTAAGAGTGATTTACCTGATGATGAGTTGCGCTCGCGCTTTCCTGCGCAAATTAAAATTGGTCCGGTAGAGAAAATACGCCAATTGGTCAATGCTCAACTGGCTGGCATTGGCTTACGTGCATTACCTGTTGCACCGAGGCAGATCCCGTATCATGCTGGGTATACGTATTTTGAACTTGATCGAAGTAGTGAGTATTGGCGCGACCTTCAGCAATCAGGTGGTTTTGCTGTTCATGTCGGAGGGGATTTCCCCAGCCTAGAAATTGAATTTTGGGCAGTAAGAGAATAACTAGAGCGATACGGCTGCAAGAGGTGTGATCATAAGAGCCGCACTCATGTCGTTAACGGGTTTGCACAAAGAGATTAGCTATGTCAGATGATGATCGTACCCTGATACAAAGTTCAGGCCCTATTCGGCCTAACCCAGGAGGCAGAGGCCCTGCACCTGCGCCGCCTCCTGCTGGAGCGCCGCCGGCTGCACCACCACCACCGCCATCGACGCCATACCAACATACTCCTCCGCCAATGATGGGGCATCAGACGTCCACTCGAATTGACGTGTTTGACGGGCTAAACCCTGTGGTAAATGCGGCTTCTACGCTGTTGAGTTTAATGGCTAAATTACGCAACACAGCATCTCATGCGAATGTATCAGGGTTGTTTAATCAGATATCTCAGGAGCTGAAGCAATTTGAGGCGAGACTTAAACAAGAAGGCGGGCGTCCCGAGGTTGTGCTCGCATCGCGCTATTGTATTTGTGCTGTTCTTGATGAGGTAGTACTGAATACGCCATGGGGTGCCAACAGTGCTTGGGGGCAAAAAACACTATTGAGCGCATTTCATAACGAAACCGCAGGAGGGGAGAAGTTTTTCCTTATTCTTGATCGAATGAAGCAATCTCCTGGAGAGAACTTACATGTGTTGGAGTTGCTGTATCTGTTGATCAGTTTTGGCTTCGAAGGCAAGTATCGTGTACAGGATAGAGGACGTGATCAATTAGATAGTATACGAGATGATCTGTATCATGCTATTCGACGTTTTCGAGGGCAGCCTGAGGCTGATTTGTCCCTTGATTGGCGTCAAGTCGAGGGTAGGTTGTCCTCCATGGTCCATTACATTCCGCTTTGGGTTGTTGCTGCTTGTGTTGGCGCTGTGATGTTGTTGACCTATTCAGGGTATCGTTTTGCTTTATACAACACATCGACACCACTGTATGAACAATTTCTTGAACTAGAAGAAAAAGACGCAGAGACGGAAAAGCCATAGGCTTCTTAGCGCCACACCCGTCCGCTTTTTAACTGACGAATTCGTATCTAGAGGGAATTCATGAAACGTATTGCTGCATTTTTCACCGATAAGCGTGTGCTTACTTTTATCGGGCTATTGGCTTTGTCCGTATTGATTTGGTTTGGGGGGCCTTTGTTTCGATTTGGCGAGGATAATTACGCGCCGCTAGGAACAGAGGTGTCTCGACTTATCGCAATTGTTAGTATTTTTGTGTTGTGGGGGCTGATGAGCCTCTGGGGTGTTTGGAGAAACAAGCAAAGAAACAACAAACTGCTAAGCGATGTGCAGGGCCTTGAGAGTGATGCTGCTCCGGCCGGGGACGGTGGTGGTGAAGAAGTGGCCGTATTACAAAAACGTTTTACAGAAGCGTTGTCGGTCCTGAAGAAAACCAAGTTTAAGCAAAAAAACGGCAGCAAAGCGCTGTATGATCTTCCGTGGTACATCGTGATTGGGCCTCCAGGATCGGGTAAAACTACAGCATTGGTTAACTCTGGGTTAGAATTCCCTTTGTCGGACCAATTGGGTAAAGGTGCGATTGGTGGCATTGGTGGAACTCGAAACTGCGATTGGTGGTTTACGAATGAGGCCGTCATTATCGATACCGCAGGTCGGTATACGACACAAGACTCTCATAAAGTGGTTGATAGTAAAGCATGGCAGGGGTTTCTCAGTTTGTTGGTGCGCCATCGTAAGCGCCGCCCTATCAATGGTGCCATTATCGCCATTAGCATTCAGGATATTTTAACGCAAACCTCTGATGAGAGGGTGTATCACGCCAGAACCATCCGTTCCCGTATTGATGAGTTGGTTGAAAGTCTCGGCATTAATTTTCCCATTTATGTCATGTTTACGAAATGTGATTTGGTTGCGGGCTTTAGTGAGTTTTTTGAAGAGCTTGGTATTGAGCAGCGTGAGCAAGTATGGGGTATGACCCTACCTTTACCGGATGAAGGTAAGCCTCAAGCATTTGATACCAAATTATTCCAACACAAATATTCTGAACTGTTGAGCAGACTGCAACCAAAAGTGTTGGATCGAGTTCATCGTGAGCGTGATGCTAAGCGTCGTGCCGCAATCTACAATTTCCCTAATCAATTTGAAACCATGCGATCGCCTATTGAGGATTTTCTGGCGCAAACCTTTGGGCTCAATCGATTCCAGGAACAACCTTTATTACGTGGGGTGTACTTCTCTAGTGGTACCCAAGAAGGTACGCCGATTGATCGAATGATGTCTTCTGTAGTGTCTAATTTCGGGTTGCCTCCAGAAGTTGCTAGCCTCACACCAGGACAGGGCAAGGCATTTTTTATTAATCGACTGTTCAAAAATATTATTTTTCCTGAAGCTGAAATGGTGGGTTCTAACCGTCAATATGAACAACTTCTGAAATGGATGCGTCGTGGTGCCTTCGGTGGTTTGGCCGTGATGTTTGTGGTGAGCATTATTGTGTGGACCGCAGCCTATAGCCGTAATCAAACGTTTTTAGAGCAAGTTGCTGGGCATATTGATCGCTATCAAGATTTTGCCTCAAATATTCGTGAAGATAATCATGACTTACGGTTGGTGATTCCTGCATTGCAAGAGTTGAAGCGTGCAAGTGAAATCTATGATCAGGAGAGTTTGCCCTGGTTAGCGGGCTTAGGATTACATGATTCTCGAGTTGATAAAGCCGCTAAGAAAACCTACCTTGAGCAGCTGCAAGCACTGCTTCTTCCTAGAATTGACTGGCGTTTCCAGCAGTACCTAAATGCTGCGAAATCTACTGACCCAGAGTTGCATGAATCATTGCTGGCTTATTTGATGTTGGGCGATAGCGATAAGCTAGATCCGGCGATATTAAAGGGCTGGTTGTTACGGGATTGGGAGAATCAATTTCGTGGACAAGATGAAGTTCAGCAAGTGCTGACTGTGCATCTAGATACCTTACTTGAAAATCCGATGACTCCTGTTGTGTTAAATCCGCAAGCGTTAGATCGCGGGCGCTCAGCGTTGCGTCAAGTGCCGGTTGCAGGCCGTATTTACAATCGAATTAAGAGCGATCCATCTTATAGTCGAGTGGTAGACCTTCGGGGATTACTGGGTGATAGTACTCGCACGGTGTTCGCGAATAAGAAGAATGCCAAGCTCTTTAGTATGCCTTATATGTTTACCAAAGAGGGCTACAAGACTGTGGACCTATCGAAGGATTCTCCCATTATCAAAGAGATGTTCTCTGATCGTTGGATCTTGGGTGATGAAGCTGATGCAGTCTACAACAACAATGAATTGGGTAAAATAAGCGAGCGTATTCGAAGCCTCTATATGGCTGAATATATCGATCGATGGAGTAGCTTTGTCAATGGCATGTCGGTTAATGCTTTTTCAGACCTACAACAGAGTCGTCGTATTTTAGCGCTTCTCGCCGATCCGGTGTATTCTCCAATTTTGGCGGTACTGAATGTCACGGCTGAAAATACGGAGCTTTCACCTAAAATCCCGAAAGTGAAAATCAAAAATAAGAAGGCGGGTGCAATAGCCAGTTTCTTCAGTGGTGATGGTAATTCGGGCGACGGTGGTGTTTTCAAACAGACTCCTGTCGATAAGCATTTTAGAGAAATTAATCTTTTATCCGAGGCCCAGGAAGGTGTTCCAACTCGGATCAGCGGAACCATGTTGACGCTGCGAAATGTGCAAGCGTATCTGGATGAAATTAACTTGGCACCCAACGCAGCAGAAGCTGCCTACAATGCTGCCAAAGGTCGTATGACGGGGGCTGGCGGCGACGTGATTAAGCAGTTACGCATTGATGCTTCTAGTTTACCAACATCGGTTCAGCGCTGGCTATTTACTGTCGCAGATGAAACTTGGCGGCTGGTGTTGTTAAATGCTAAAGCCCATGTAAATAAAGAATGGAATACGCAGGTATATCGTCGTTATGTTTCAGCCTTGTCTAATCGCTATCCACTCTATGAAAATGCGGTAGACGAATTGGCAGTTTTTGACTTTTCAGAATATTTTAAGCCAGAAGGTGTGCATGATCGTTTTGTGCAAGAATATATAACGCCCTTTGTTGACGTAAATGATTCATGGACAGTGAAGCGGTTGGACGGAAGAGGATTGGCTATCTCTGGTAATAGCATCGATCAAATGCGTCGTGCGGTACAGATTAAGACGATGTTGTTTGCATCGAACCCAACAGCTCCTGGATTCAGCTTCAAAGTGAAGCCCTATAGAATGGATTCAAGTGTGCGCAAGTTTGATTTGTCTTTCGGTGATCAGCGGCTGCGCTATACCCATGGACCTAAGATATCGAAGAGTGTCAATTGGCCCGGTGACGGCGGTACAAATGTAAGAATGATATTCGAAGATCTGAACGATTCCATAAAACGCGTGACCTATGATGGGCCGTGGGCATTTTTTAGGTTAATGGATGAATCAACAGTGAGCCAAACTCGTAGGTCTAATGTCTATCACGTGACATTTGCGACATTGGGCAGAAACGCAACGTGGCAGGTAACGGCAAAGAGCATTAATAACCCGTTTCAATCCAAAGCAATCTCTCGCTATCGCTGCCCGGAGGCATTGTAACGATGCATGATCTCAGTAGTACACCACAAAGCGGTGCTGGCCTTTACGGCAAGCTTCCTGCACATGGTGATTTTTTAAGCAGAAACCTATCGCCAGAGTTTGTACAGGGGTGGGATGATTGGTTACAGCGATCTGTTGCCAGTAGTCAGGAGCAGTTGGGTGGTCGCTGGCTTGATTTATATTTGACCAGCCCATTGTGGCGCTTTGCTCTTTCTCCGGGTGTTATCGATAGCAATGTGTGGGTAGGAGTGATGATGCCCAGTGTCGATAAAGTGGGGCGGTACTTTCCCCTAACATTAGCGGTGCCTTATCCGCAAAGCACGAGCCCCGTTGAGTTGATGGTGAGCGGAGAAAGCGTATTTAGAGAGCTAGAGCAAATAGCGTTATCTGGGCTGGATGAGCATGGCTCGGTTGAGAGTGTTAATCAGGCCCTGGAGAGTATTCCCCCTATTCAATTATCTGGCATTGCGACCAAGTCTGTTGCACTGGATTTTTCGCGCCCTATAGCGCTTCAAATGGAAAAAGCGGAGCAAAATCCGCTGTTAAGCCACCCTTTTTTACTGGATTGTTTCCTACAACAGCGTTTACCAAGCTATAGTTTATGGTGGAGCACAGGGTCAGAATACGTCACGCCTTCTTTTTTGGTCTCTGGACATTTACCACCTGCGCAAATGTTTGTGGCAATGCTGGATGGTCAGTGGCAGCAGTGGAGCTGGAATAGCCCGTTTGGCGTGATTCCACAAAACGAGCAACTGATACCTGTACCTGATTCGGCGGGAGATGATGAGTCTACCGTCATTAATGAAGAGCAAATGAATGACTGAGCAGTCCTGGTTAGAGAGTGCGACAACCCATTGCGGGGCTGTTCGTAATATGAACGAAGATTCTTTGATGTCGCGAACAGAAGACAGTTTCTGGGTCGTGGCTGATGGTATGGGAGGGCATGATGCTGGCGAAGTCGCTAGTGAGATGATTACTACTGCTCTCGGTAAAATGAATACTGACTTAGACATACCCGATTTAGTTGATAGCATAGAAGATACCTTGCTTGAAGTGCATCATGAGATTCGGGTATATTCTCGAACTCATTGCGATGGTAGAACAATGGGTAGTACCGTTGTTGCTATGTTTGCAAGGGATAAAGTTGGGGTCTGTATGTGGGCGGGAGATTCGAGGTTATACCGATACCGCGGGGGTATGCTTGAGCAAATCTCCGAAGATCATAGTCAGGTCAATGAGATGCTTGCAAGAGGTTTAATTACGGAAGAGGAGGCGGTGAATCATCCATCTTCAAATGTGATAACTCGTGCCGTTGGGGCAACAGATATACTATATGTTGATGTCACAGTTTTTGAGATGAAACCCAAGGATATTTACGTTTTGTGCAGCGATGGCTTGTATGGCGCGTTGTCCCATGATGAAATGCTGTCTCGCTTAAGACTAAGTAGTGTAGAAGATTATGCAAATGACTTTGTAAATGATGCTCTGAAGAATGAAGCAAGAGATAACGTCACGGTAATTGCTGTTCAGGCTGTATGATGAATAAACAACTAGAAGAAAGCATCGGAAATAAAGTACGCGAATTAGCCAGGAATTATGCGGATGGTCACTTTAACAAGGGTGAGTATCGTCAGCGACGTAAAGAGCTATTGGTACAATGTCTTGAGTTAGATAATGAGGATACTCAGGATATGCCTCCGTATGACCCTCACAAAGCTGCGCGAGAGCAAAGAGATGCGACTCTGTTTTGGTGGCGCATGGCTGGGGTTGCCTCTATCGCTTTAATTGCGGTGATGGCATTGTTGCTATACAAAATTTCCTAAATTCCAGCGATCGACACATATAAAAAAAGGGGCGTAGGCCCCTTTTTTTATATGTGTGCTTTTTGCTGAGCGTGGTTTACGCTTTCTTGGCAAGAGAGATATCGTAGCCAAATCGACCTTTACCTGCGCGGGCATTGCTCTCGCCACTTTCAGTGAAGGCGACTTCGAATTGAGAGAAGCTAAGAGAGATGGTTTCTCCTGGTTCGCCATCGCTCGATGCGCCAATAGAGTAGCTGCTGATGAGAGTGTCTTCTAAAGTGTACGTTAAGAACTCTTCGAGCTGGTCGCCACCGGTGGTAACAAAGTGAATGATAACCTTCTTACCTTTGGTTCCTACCGTTGATTCTTGAACAAGTAGGGGGGTCGCTTTGTCTAGCATCTTGGTGAAGGTGATTTCACTGATGCTTGGGCGAGATGCTTCTCGGTTAGCCATGCGGCCCGCTTGCTGTGAAATAGCTCGTCCAACACCCCAGTTAAAGCTGGTTACGTCAATCATTTTCTCGTAACCAGTCGCCGTACCGTTGCCTTCAATACCTTCGATTTCTAAGTAAATTGCCATGGTGATAATCCTCTGTCAGTCTCGTGGTTTTTAGTTGAGTAATTACTGCTGTGTGAATGTTGTCTTATTGGTACCGGGCTATATTACGACCTTTACCGAATCTGTGAAGAAATTATTGCAGAGGAGTGTCGATTGAGAAAGGCTTTTCCTCGTGAATATTCCACATAAATTAGGGCAGTATTGCCAGTGGGATTTTTGGGCTGTATCAAGTGCTTATTCCTGCGTTTCTTCCAAATTGTCACCGCCTGTATTTGGCCCTTGGAGGGACAAATCTTCGGGGATATCAAAGTGATCCGGTGGCGGCTCGAGGGTGAAATACATAGTGGTTCCTTCTCCTACTCGGCTGTCTGCCCAAATTCGACCTTCATGACGCTTTATTATTCTCTGGACTATGGCAAGTCCAACTCCTGTTCCTTGGAATTCTTTTGGGCTATGCAAACGTTGGAAGGGTTCAAAAAGCTTGTCTCGATATTTCATATTAAACCCAACACCATTATCCCTGACGTAAAGGATGCTTTCCCCCCCATGGTTCATAATACCTACGTTAATTGCGACACTGCTTCCGTTGATTGAGTATTTCCATGCATTGCTCAGTAAGTTTTCCATGAGTATTGTGACCAGTCCAGGGTCGGCATAGGCCATGATGTTGGCATCGCAATGCCATTCTACGCGGGTGTCTAATTTGTCTTCTGGTGTGTTCAGGCTGATACGTTCAAAGACTTCCCCACTGATTTTACTAAGGTCTAACTGTTCGCGTTGAAGTTCATGGCGGAATACCCGTGATAGTTGGAGCAAGTCTTGAATGAGTGTATCCATTCTCTCTGCTGCACCAGTAACACGATTAAACATATCTTTTTGTTCATCGCTTATTTGGTCTCTTAGATCTTCTTCAAGGGCACTGCTAAAGCCATGGACTGATCGCAAGGGTGCCCGTAGATCATGGGATATGGAATAGCAAAATGCCTCTAACTCGTCGATGGTTTCTTTGAGTTTTTCCGTGCGTTCTTGAACCGTTAATTCGAGATTGGTATTCGCATCTTGAATGATCTTGTTCTTTTCTTCTATGGTATCAAATCGTTGATTAAAGGCGGCAAGTAACGCACCTAGCTCATCATACTCGTGGGACTTGGGGATTGGGATTCGTTTTGTTTCCTCATCGAGTGTATGGGCATGTGCCTCCAAAATGACTCGGGTTAATGTCGCGTGGAATACCACAAGAAGA
The DNA here is from genome assembly GCA_002162955.1 of Gammaproteobacteria bacterium 45_16_T64. GTDB lineage: Bacteria > Pseudomonadota > Gammaproteobacteria > Pseudomonadales > Ketobacteraceae > 42-54-T18. The sequence goes on along the minus strand of MABD01000018.1, from coordinate 135,176 downwards.
ATGAGTGACAAGATGATATTTCTAATGACTCCAGAAAAGAAGACAACGATAGATCGATCAAAAAAGGACTCGGATGATAGATTGGGGTTAACAATGATGCTGAGTTGTCCGACGTATTCTCCAAATACCACCTGCTCTTTGAGGTCGATAGTGATAGTTTTATTTTCGCCAAACAACGCATAGGGCAAATTCATCGCTAATTCTTCATCGCTTTTACTTGACCCTGCAAGTACACGACCAAAATCATCGGTGATTTGAGATTGAACAATAGGCTTGTAGCCAACCAGACCTTCTGTGACTTGTAGGGCTGCGGGTGCATCGAAATTATAGGCGGCAAAGGAGGCTGCTTGCGTCATCGACGCCAGCATTTGAGTCAGAATGTCATTTTGTTCCTTTTGATGATTCTGGTAATCCACCAAAACTTGGACAAGACTTAATAGGGTCCCTACAAAAAGAGCGACAAAGACAACACTTCGTGCCTGTCGAAACGATAAACGATGCTGAAGTGGTATGTTAATTTCGGCCATATAGGATTATGTGTGGCGTGATTAAGTTCATATGATAAGTTTGAGTGTAGCTGCAAACATCAGAATATGTAGGATTTAGTGGTTTTTCATAAGGTTATGGCGACATGAATGATAGTCATAAGTATTTGTTGCGAGAGTTGATTTTACCTAGTTGGGTGTCCGATATTGTTGTGATAGGGCAGATTGTCGAATCTGAGAAGGAGCGTATGCGAATTGCGATTGCGTTAGCAGCAAGACAGGTAGAAGAGGGCACGGGGGGGCCTTTTGGCGCCGTCGTATGTGAACTTGAGACCGGAGTAGTGATAGGAATTGGAGTGAATCAGGTGACGGCGACGAATTGGAGCAGTGCGCACGCAGAGTTCGTCGCTTGGACAATGGCACAACAACAGCGTGGGAGCTATGATCTTGCAGAGCCGCCTGTTGGTTTGTATAGCAGTGCGCAACCGTGTGTTAGTTGTTGGGGAGGGTTGTTTTGGACGGGAATCAATCGATTGGTTTATGGTGCAACTAAAGGGGATGTTGAATCGTTGGCGGGGTTTGATGAGGGTCCAGTACCCCAGGACTGGAAAAGTGCGCTAGAGGTGAAGGGGGTGTCTGTTGAGGGCGGAGTGCTGCGGGAGTTTGCCCAGGAAGCGTTGCGAAGGTATAGAGAATTGGATGGCGAGGCATACAATGCATCATAAGTCGGCGGCATCCTTATCGAATGTGTTGACAGTGGTTGAATCGCAAGCATAATGGATTGATTTTCGGACACAGTGGTGTCGTTTTGGAATGAATGTTTTGCTAATAATAAGAATAGTAGGATGCGTGTTTTTATTAATGGGATTGTTTGGTTGCGCCAATCACTCTTCACTGAATACGTTATCAGCAAAAAATGCCCATAAATCTCAAGATACACTCTCTCCAGTGAAGTCTGACATTCCGGTGCAGCCTGGAACAGAGTTTCAAGAGGCTATTCAAGTTATTGATAGCTATCGAGTTATTGATGAGGTATCGCTGAACGTAACGCCAGACGATTGGATGTTGTCATTTTTGCTGCTGCTTGACCCAGATAGAGACTTTCTTCGCCAGAAGGATGTGGATGTCATCATGCAAGCATCAAGTAACCTCTATCAAAAACTCTTATCTGGAGAGCCGCAGGCATTAAAAAGCCTCTATGATGTGGTGAATTGGAGAATGGCGATTACCGTGGACCAGGCCAGTGTTTGGTTACGGAATGAGCCTCCCATGCGGCCGAAAGTTAAATACCATAAACCTACCGAATGGGCAGAATCCGATAGTGAACTGCGTCGTCGTTGGCGCGATAAAGTCTATTACCTTGCACTGCCAGAGCTAGTGGAGGGCAAGGCCTGGAAGTCTGTTTCCAGTCGCGTGCTGAGCGCTTATCAACAACAACAGTCATGCTTACAAGCGTTCAATAACGGAAAGTTAATAACGTATGCCGTGAAAGCCTATGCCGATTTGGTGGGGGTTAACGCGGAATACGTGCCAAGCACGGACCTTATTGTCAGGGACACTGGAGGGATGGGGTGTGACTTACCGCTCATTCGTTCTTTAGCGAAGAATCGGCAATTGAGATCAGATAAATACCCTATCTTGGCCGGAGGGGTCGCAACAACGATTGCAGTGTTAACGTTGCCTAATTTTGATAACCAACTGAGTGTGAATAAGCATCAGCAGGATAAGTTTATCGGCTTCATCCGGGATTATAACGATAGCGGTGTTTCAGGTGTCGTGGTCGATCTGAGGGGGAATTCAGGTGATTCTATCAGTGATGGGATTTTGGTGGCCAAAGCATTGCTGGGCGGTGGTTTGCTTGTGCAAAAGAAGGATTTTGGCGGAGCTGTATCGACAGTAGAGTACGTTGGTGAATCGCGCTATCGGGGGGCAATTGTGATATTAGTGGATCGTCACACCCAAGGTGCTGCAGAAGTACTTGCATCAACCATGCAGGGGCGCAAAAGAGGAATTGTTATTGGTGAAAGAAGCGGGGGAGTTGGGAATTACCGAGATGTGACACGATTAGAATCTGGTGTTGTAGAGGTGGTGATTGGGGAGTATATGGCGTTAGCGGGTCATGCAATCAAGAATTTAGGGGTGAGCCCTGATATTGAGTTGGTTTTCATGAAGTCGAGAATGCGTCATGATGCGAGGGATTATGTGGTTGCGCTGTCTAAGAGTTCATCGTTTATTCGCCCCTCTCGACAACGCCAATACCCGCTAGATGCGCCCTTACCTTATTTACGTATGCAACAGAAGTTACGTGCAGAAGCGAGTGAGGCTGTGCCTCGGTATGTGCTCATGAAGCGCCAAGAAGAGAGTTATGCAGCTAAACGTAACATTATGGATGTGTATAGCCAAAGAAAGCAGTATAAGAAACTGCTTTCAGCACAAGCGTATTTGGCCAAAAGTGGTGTTCGTGATATCGAGTTATTTCAAGGCCTGCAGATCACCCAGGACTGGCTTGGTGTGAAGAATGCCGGGATGCGCAGCTGGTAGTCTGTTTTTCGATCATGATTTATTCGAACGACCGTTTCCATTCGAGTGCCTGCATATACCAGTCGCCATCGCGCTTTTCCCATTGGCTATCCAGCTGATAGATTTGGCCATCATGAGGTATAAGGCCACTGCTGCTGGTTGCTACCGCGTTAAAGGTTGCTTGGGCGCGATTTTGGTAAGTTGCATCGAAAACGACCTGAATATTGGTGAGCAAGATCGAGATATTCTTGTATTTTAGGAAGCTCAACATTAGTAGGCGATTCACCTCTTTTTTGTCTTTGAGGCGGCTGGATCTAAACGCTTCGTTAAGTCTGTCCAGTATCTCATCAGATTGCCTTGCCTCAATACCGTGCGCCATTGCATGAATATGCTCCGTTATTTGGGCCTCATCGGGTGCAGGCGTACAACCGGCAAGAGGCAGCGTGAGTAAGATAGTGATTAAGAGCCATTTATACGTATAAGAGAGCATGGAAAAGCCTTGGTAGCGGTAAGGTAAAGCGGGTTGTCGTACACACATTGAGAATGATAGCGTTTTTGTGTGAACCCATTTTAGCGTATTATAGCGCCAAATGGTTGGTTCTGATTCAGGTGTTCTATGTGGTATTTCATCATTGCTTTGATGGTTTTGATTGTTGTTGTGTTAGGGGCTGTTGCCTGGAAAATGTGGCGCAGAGTTTTTTTGGAAGAGCAAAACAGGAAGGGCGCGAATGTTGCAGAGGAACAGGCTAAAGCGCTTGCGGCTCAAGAAAAACTAGATTACATTTTTGAAAGCCTTAATGTCATTGCTTCAAGTATTGTAAATGATCAGGTCAGGATAGCAGAAGGCTGTATCCGGATGGCGGTGTTGATGGATAGCTTGCCACTGAGTTGTGAATCTAAGCATTACTTTTCGCCGGTTTTTGAAGTGTATAATCAAACTAGGCATATACCGACTCATCAGCAATGGAAAGCGCTTGATAGAAAGCAGCAAAAGAAATTTGAACAGGAGCTGTTTGCTATTGAGGGTAAGCTCAATAGTCAGGTTAGGGATATCATGGCGAGTGTCGCAGAGAAACCATTCACAATGAACAGTTATATTAAAAAACACTAAGTGGTTGTGAACCTAAATAACGGTGGCCTTAACTCATGGATGATATCACTAAAGTTAAAAGCTATTTGCTCTCAAAGAACGGTGCTGAAGAAAGTTATCCCTTTGGCCCCGATGCGATGGTAATTAAGGTTAAGAATAAAATGTTTGCGATTGCATCCGAGCAAGAAGACTTGGTGCACATAAATCTAAAATGTGACCCGAACGAAGCCCAAGCTTTGCGAGATATATTCGATTGTGTGAAGCCTGGATATCACATGAACAAAAAGCACTGGAACACGGTGCATGTTCCAGGTGACGTTCCTGATGGGGAGGTAAAGCGTATGATTGATAATTCATACGCTTTAGTGGTGAAAGGGTTAACAAAGGCGGTGCGGGCCGAATTAAATGGGGACGTTGATACTTAGCCTGTTTTAGGTATGGTATGGGAAATAGTACGTAGAATATTCCAGAAGCTGATCATTTTTACTGAAATACCCGGCTTACCGTTATTTAAAATCCCTACCGAGATGTCCCTTTCTGGATCTGCATAACCCACGATATTGATGAGCCCTAAATGCCCGTAGACCTTTGATGTGTCGCCTTGGTATAGGCTCAATCTAGAGCGGCCAAGCATGAACCCCATACTATAACGCATGGGTAATCCCAGCATCCTATCGACCGCCGCATGTGTTTGCTCTGCTGTAGCGCGGCGAATGGTTTCTGGGTTGAGTACTCGAACTTGGTCTAGTTCACCACCCCTTAATAGCATTTCATAAAATCGAGAGGTTTCTTCTGCGGTACCGATTATATTCGCTGCAGGTAATATCCCGGTAAGGAAGCGAGGGTCATTCGATATTTCTACCGCTTCGCGATAGGTTACTCCGAGTATTTTTTTTACCACTTTTTCAGCAAATTCAGGAATAGGGTATCCGGTATACACATTGGGGGCGACTTCAGAAACTCTGTCTTCTGGAATACCAAAATTAAAGGTGTCAAAACCTAGTGGGTTCAAAAAATGCTGCTGCAGGTATTCTCTGATCGACAACCCCGTAATGGCCTCTACGAGCTCCCCAATAACAAAACCACCGGATATTGCGTGGTAACCCGTTCGTCGTCCTGGAGACCATTGCATTGGCGCGTCGCCCATAATGCGTCGTATCTCACCGGGTTTATGTAGATTATCTAAATCGAGCGCATTCGATGGTACTTTAGGGATACCTGCCTGGTGAACAAGTAAGTGCCTAACCGTGATAAAGCGTTTAGGTCCGTCAGAAAATTCGGGTAAATATTGACAGAGAGGTTCATCTAAATGAATTAATCCCCTCTCATTTAGATGATGAATCATCATCGCCGCGATGGCTTTAGATGCAGAGTAAAGGTTAAACAGCGATTTGGGGGTGGCGCGTACCTTTTCTACATGAGACGAATCGTTTGGGGCATTACCATGGGTATGACCAATGGCGCGGTTAATGATTATTTTACCTTTCCTGCGAATGCAAATAGTGATTGCTGGGTGTAAACCGCTACGATAACAATTGACGACGGAGTTCCAGATATTCTCAACTTGCTGGGGGGTTAGATCTACATCGAGCGGGTTGCATTCTGATTGACTGTCAACACTAGTGACATCGGAGGGGTTAAATATATTTACTAGGTTTTGTTTACTACCCATAAAGTCTACTGCCTTTTGCGATACATTAACTAGAGTATAACGCGAAAAGTTTACAATGTAGACCGGGTAGTCACTGGGGGCTTTTTTGTTTCCTTTGGCGTTAGGCCTTCTCAATACTCATAGCAACAGGCGAGTAGATGAGAAGGCATACGCTAATCAGGTTGATCTAGCTCAACATGCAGAAAACCCCCAGTGTATTTTCATCGAAATCTCTGCTGTAAGCCGCTTACAACCCACTACTATCCTTTCCCTGGAGTGTTACAGGTTTTTTAATGCAAGACGGCCAATGCGGTCATTGTGTAGCGAGCCGAAATATAGGTGGTCGTTATGTTCTTCAACGGAGGTGATCTCCTTCAAGTGTGCGCCTGATGGGTCGTGTAAGCTGGTGACAATATTACCTTGTTCGTCTAGTCCAAGTACTAGTCCGTAGTCAATCGGTTTAGGTTTAAGTGACTCGGGCAATTTCGCAGATAGATTTTTGAGCCAGGCTTTGGGATGCATTTTGTCCACGGTGGGTAAGCGTAATGTTGGTAGCGCAAGCCAGAATCGACCTTTTCGATTACTGGATATTCCATCGGGAAATCCCGGTAAATTATCGACAAAAATCTCGTGAGTCCCCGCTTTTTCACCTGTTAGCCAGTAGCGAATAATACGGTATCTCCATGTTTCATTCACCAGTACAAAATCTTCATTTTGTGAAAGTGCTACGCCATTACTGAAGTACATATCTGAGATCAAAGTCGTGGTTTGTTTAGTGGCCGGGTCATAAACGAGAAAACGTCCGTAAGGGCGAGTCTCCATGAGGTCCAGCATAAAGTTAGCTTGATTCCATTTGCTAGAGGCGTCAGTAAAATAGATTTTACCGTCACTCGCAATGTCGAGGTCATCGGTGAAAACGAAAGGGGTGCCATCGGCTTCTGTCGTTAGTACGGTGATGTTTGCATCTGGGCTGATCGATAACAATCCTTTGTAAGCGTCGCATACAATAAGGTTGTCATTGGCATCGAAATGTAATCCAAGCGGGCGTCCAAAGGTTTCTACCCAAGTTTCAACGGTACCATTGGGTAATACGCGCTTGATGAGTCCATCTTGAGTGGCTCCGTATACGCGACCTTGTTTATCGACAGCGACATCTTCGGGGCCATAGATTTCACCCTTGGCGAGCAACTCTGCTTGGGTCAATAGCTCATTAGGTGGGGCGATAGCATCTAAGTCTGGGGCGGGGGGAGGTGTCCACGATACGGAATCAACGGGGGAAGGGTAGAGAAATAGCGCCGAAAGTCCGATAACTAGCAGGGAAACTACAGATAGTAGGAGTTTTTTCATTAGGAGTGATGCTCGTCAATTATTGTCTAAGATGCTCATCTTAAAAAAGAAATTGCGATTTTGCGAGAGTAAATAGAAGAGCAAGTTCAAATTGGCAAGGTGACATAAATTTAAAGTGTCGCAAAATGACCGGCTGGACATTGTGTTTATCTGTCTCATTAAGCACAATGATTATCGTCAACGTAATTAATAAGGTGATAAGTAATGGAAAATGTTTTGAGTCAAGCCGCAGCCCAAGATCGCTTAGCGCCAAATGATGTTGTTAAGAAAGACCAATCATCTGGGGTGTCCAGAAAATCCGTAGAAGATGTGTCAAACTGTGATTGGTTGAATATGACGACTTATCACAGTCAAGATATGGGGGTCGAAGACCGTATCAAGGCGGCGTTCTTAGATGTGTTGGTGAAGACACCTTTCACAAAAATTCGCATGGCAGAAGTTGCAAAAATGGCGGGAACGTCTAGGCAAAATATTTATCGATACTTCTCGTCTAAAGAAGAGATATTTCGCGCTGCGGTAGATGACCTTTTTGATGAGTTCTATGATAAAGCAACGCCTTTTCTATGTGACGCAGAAACAGATTTTTCATACTTCTTTATTTACCTGGTTTATAGCGAAGTCCAAAAACATAGCGATGTATTCTTATCTATGATGCGCGCTGAAGCAGACGAAGTGTTGCGTCAACAAATGCGTCGTTATTACCGTCGTTTTGTAGGGAAGATTGTGCGTGATTCAAATGTAGAAGTGAAGAGCATTGAAACGTTAGATTATGTAGGAGACATTATTGTTGGCTCTACCTATGAGCTAATGAAACGGTGGGTGAGCTCTGGCATGAAAGAGTCGCCTCAGCAAATGGCAAGAACACACTCACATTTCTTTAATGGCAAAATCGTTGATCTTCTCAGTGTGGCTCCGCAAGGAACTAAATAACAGGCTACTTTCGTTGCGCTAGCCAATAATTGAGCTTAATAGTGAGTTCGTCAAAGTCGATGGGTTTCGGAATGTAATCGTCCATACCGGCCTCATGGCACATCGTGCGGTCGAGAGTTGTCGAATTGGCCGTTACCGCAATAATAGGCAGTCCTTTGGTGTTATCTCTGGATTGCCTAATAATCTTGGTCGCTTCAAAGCCATCCATGATGGGCATTTGGCAGTCCATCAATATGATGTCTATATGCTCATTTTCTAGGGCTACAATGGCTTCTTCGCCGTTGGCTGCGACGACGACAGCTAAGCCATATTTCTCTGCAAATTTACGCTCGACTAATTGATTAACAGGATTGTCTTCTACTATTAGGATAGTTTTCTGAGCGGTATCGGCGGTGACACTGGCAATATCGCGATGGCTAATGCTGTGTTCGCATTTTCGCAGTGGTATTTCAAAGGTTACTGTAGTGCCATGATCTTCTTCGGAGCTTACATTGATCTCCCCATTCATGAGAAATAATAATGCTCTACAGAAGGGAAGGCCGACGCCAAGCCCACCGAATTTTCGTGCTGCATTAGATTCCAATTGCTGAAATAGTTGAAAAATAAGTTGAAGCTTGTCTTCATCGATACCAATACCTTGGTCTGTAATGACAAACGTAAAGTTGAGTAATTCTGGATGATGTGGGTGGTATGCAAGTGAAGTGGTGATATTAATAGAGCCGTGATGGCTGAACTTGATGGCATTATCGACTAAGTGCCACATGATTCGAGCAAGTTGCGCAGGGTCACCCAAAAACGTATCCCCGAGTGAGCAGTCAATGTTCGTGGTTAATTCTAGCGCTTTATTTTGCGCTGATTCTATACCTTGTTTTTCTATCGAAGCGATAAGTTTGGTTAAAGAGAATGACTGACTTTCTAATTTTAATGTTCCTGCGATAGCTTCCGTCAGGATGAGAATGTTCTCGACAAGGTTACACAGGTCAGCAATCGATCTGTCAGCGGTGGATAGCAGCTCTCTTTGCTCGCTGGGGGGCTGATCCGTGTGTTGCAAAAGATAAAGCGCACCTTGAGCGCCATTGAGAGGTGTGCGTAACTCATGATTGATGATGGTAAGAAAATCATCTTTAACTTGATTGCTGTGAGATAGTTTTTCGAGAGATTTTCTAAGGGCTTTAGTTCTTTGCTTCACCACGGATTCAAGGGAGTCCTGATACATTTTTAATTGCATATGTATCTTAACTCGCGCCACCAGCAAAGGGACATTGATGGGCTTGGTTATGTAATCGACACCACCAGCATTGAACCCTTCTTCCTCTGCGCTACTCAAGTCTTCTGAGGTTACGAACACAACGGGAATTGCTTCTGTATTGGGGTTGCTTTTGAGGCGCCTACAAGTATCGAAACCATTTAGGCCGGGCATTAGGACGTCAAGTAAAATCAGCTGTGGTTGAAACTCCTGGGCAAGGGCAATGGCTTGGTTTCCACTGGTTGCACTTATGACTTTGAACCCTGCGTCAGTCAGTGTTCTATCCAATAGCATAATCATTTCTTGAGCATCATCTGCGATTAGGATATCGGGATGATTTTCTTTGGCGAGTTCTTTAGACTGAATAAGTGCAAGTTCTTGACGCCGAATGTGCACGGCAGCGTCAACTTTTATGGATAATAGCGCATCGTCAATTGGACTGGCTAAGCAATCAAATGCGCCAAGCTTCAAGCCTCTTACCGTATTGGCGGTAATTGCGCATTCTCGCCCTAGTAGTATGACCGGTATACTCTTGGTGTCATGGCGTTGTTTCAGCGACTGTAGAATAGAAAACCCGTCGAACTCGTCATTGTGGACATCAATAACAATAGTCTCAGGCATCAATTGATGGGCCAATTCGATGCCGCTCATGGCAGATTTAGCGCTATATACCGGGTAATTGACGGATAAAATGGCGCTGATGAGCTCTCGATCAGGGGTTGAATCGCTGATTATCAATATGGACATAACTAGGTCCTACCAAGCAAAGTATTCCACTTTTTCTGGGGCTGCTATCTATGGGTCTATATGGGTTTACTAAGTGTAGCTTGCTCTGGTTGATATGATATGGGGTTATCGGCATAAAAGATGGCGAGGGTTGCTGGTATGCTCACCGAGCCTGAATCAGCATATAAGGAAGTAAGTATTCGTGCCGCTGGAGCGATGTCGTATTCTCTGCTAAGAAATAGAGGGTGTAATATGGTATAACTTGTGCTGTAAATTAGTCATTTAGATACTGTAGAATTGTTAATGTACGGTTATTTACTAAGGATAGTATATGTATATAGACACCCCCGAGAAGCTAAGGGCTTTATATGAGGCCCCTAATGAGCGCGCTAAAAAAAAGCAACTTAGCGAGTTAGAAGAGCATTCCACCCGATTTATCCAGTTATCCCCATTCCTATTACTTTCAACCTACAACCAGTTGGGGCAGGTTGACGCATCACCGAGGGGAGGTGCACCGGGTTTTGTTAAAATTATCAATAGAAACGCACTCATTATTGCTGATGCAAAAGGAAATAATCGGTTGGACAGTTTGGTGAATATTGTGGAAACCGGAAGTGTTGGTTGTCTGTTTTTAATTCCGGGTGTTGACGAAGTGTTGCGGGTTAATGGGAAGGCCCGCATATCCACTCATCAACAGCACCTCAATGTATTTAGTGCGGATAGGCGGCCACCTCGAAGTTGTATTGAAATCACCATTAGTGAAGTGTTTTTGCATTGCGCTAAGGCGATTATGCGCGCGCAACTATGGGAGGAAGGTGCTCAAGTAGAGCGCTCTGTCTTACCAACGATGAATCGCATGATTCACGATCAGCTGAACCTACAGCAGGAGCCAGAAAGTCAGGATAGTATGATGTTGCGTTACAACAAGGATTTATAACCCTGTGATTTAGGGGGCAAGGAGATAAATATGAATACGGTGTTAACGCTGGTGGTAATACAAGCTCTAATGGGAGCGTTTGATACGCTTTACCATCATGAACTTAAAGTATGCTTGCCAGGGAAAAAATCTGCTCAGTTAGAACTAAAAATACATGGTGTGAGAAGTGTGATTTACGCATTCTTATTCATGATACTTGCGTGGGTTCAGTTGAAAGGTGGGTTCACAATATTGCTAGCGTCAATCTTGGTCGTCGAAATTATCCTGACCTTATGGGACTTTGTGATTGAAGATCAGACTCGACTGCTACCACCGTTGGAGCGCATCACACATACATTATTGGCGATCAATTATGGTGTGATATTGGCTTTCTTGTTACCAGAAATGGCTGGTTGGTATAAGGCACCTGCTGGTGTTGAGTTGACTTTTTATGGATGGCAATCCCTGGTGATGACGCTGTTTTCAGTCGGTGTTTTGATATCAGGCGCTAAAGATTGGCAGAGGTCGTCACGGTTACCGAATGACTATTTGTCGCTGTCAGAATTGGGTCGATATGTATCAGCACAGAAGAAGAGCATTCTTGTCACGGGGGGGACGGGCTTTATCGGAAAGCGCTTGGTTCAGGTGTTAGTACACCTTGGACATGATGTGATGATTTTGACACGTAATATTCCTGCGGCAGCAAGGGAGCTGTCAGGCAAGATCACGTTTGTCACGCACTTGTCACAGCTGGATGAGCATCAGCGAATTAATGTTATTGTTAATCTTGCCGGTGAGCCGCTGGCGAGCGGGCGCTGGACAGAGAAGCGTAAGCAACTGTTTGTGAGTAGCAGGGTTAATGTCACGCAGCAAATTGTCGAGCTTGTTGATCGCTTAGAGATACCTCCCGATGTGTTGATAAATGGTTCTGCGATAGGATTTTACGGGCCTCAAAAAAACAATATTCTTGATGAGTGCGGTGAGCCAATAAAGAGTTTTTCTCACGAGTTGTGCCAACAGTGGGAAAACAAAGCACTAGAAGTTGAGGCAAAAGGTGTGCGTGTATGCTTGTTACGTATTGGCATCGTTTTAGGGCAAGATGGTGGGCCATTGGCGCAGCTGCGTTTGCCGTTTGAATTTGGTTGTGCAATGGGTATTGGCGATGGCTCACAGTGGATGTCTTGGATTCATCGCGATGATCTTATCGGCATGATTATCCATACGATGGGATGCCTGGAATTAGACGGCCCTATCAACGCGACCGCACCGCATCCGGTGACGAATAATCAATTTTCTGAGGGGCTTAAAAAATATCTACCGACGTACTTAAGTGTGAATGTACCGGCGGCTCCTTTGCGTGTTGCTGTGGGGGAAATGGCGGAAGAAGTGCTTATTACCGGGCAGCGCGTTGTGCCAGTTAAGATACAGCGGCATGGATTTAATTTCACGTATGAATCTTTGGATAACGCACTTGCGCATCTAGTTGGGCGAACCTGATGGAACAACAGTATATTGAAAGGTTGCTAACATTTGTAAGTGGCCATGCGTCACTCACGGATCAAAATATAGCGGCGTTCTTAGGGTTGTTTAGACAATTACGTTTCGTTCCGAAACAGCATATAGTGACACCATCGGTTGAAAGGAGCACGTTATTTTTTATGTGTACAGGGTGTGCGCGGTATTACTACTTAGCTGAGAATGGTAAAGAATGGAATAAAGCGTTTGTTTCGGAAGGTATGATGTCTACGTCTTTTGCTGCAGATTTTCTAGGAAGCCCTTCGCCTTATGGTATTCAGGCTTTGGAGGATACTGTGCTGTTGATGGCGAGTTATGAAGAATTCGAAGCCCTTTATGATGATCATCCAATGATCGAACGCTTGGGAAGAAAGTTAGTGGAGCTAGTTCTAATCAGTAAAATGAAGCGGGAGCGTAGCTTTTTACAGGATAGTGCGTTAATGCGATATCACGATTTTGTGGCGCAAAACCCAGGTATACTCGGTCGTATTTCAAAGTTTCATCTTGCTTCTTATTTAGGTATCACTGAATCCTCATTGTCACGGTTGCGGGCTGATCAGATGTAGTTAATAGGGGGGCTATAGGTGTAGTTAAAATGCACAGCTAAAATTATCCAGTTTCTTGTCAAATGATAAGGAGCTGAATAACGTTGCTCTATACGCTCATTTCTTCAAGGTGTTTCACCGGTTATCTAGAGGAATAAGCTTAATGAGTGTTCTAGAAGAAAATAGAAAAATTATTCATCGATATTTTAATGAAGCATGGAATCTAGGATGTTTGGATGTGCTGGATGAGGTGTTATCCCTGGATTATGTCAATCACAATCCAGGCCTTGCAAACCCAAAGCCAGGCCCTGCTGGACTTAAGCCAGTTGTTACGGCAATGAGAGAAGGATTCCCTGATTTACACTATACAGTTAGAAGAATGCTCGTGAGTGAGGATCAAGTGGCAATCTATGTCGATATGACGGGAACTCACACAGGGGATTTTTTTGGTATTCCTGCGACGGGAAAAACAGTGCAGGTGAGCCAAATGCAGTTTGAGCGTATTGAGAGTGGCCTGATCGTGGAGCACTGGCGAGTGACGGATGATCTTGAGATGTTGAAGCAGTTAGGGCTTAACTAGGATTCTTCTCTTTGCACTAGCGCTCTATCGATAGAGCGCTAGTTAGGTGTGACGATTTAGTCTTTCTTTTCCCACTTAATTTGAAACTCTATTTCTTCTGCACCGTCTTCCCGCTCATGTTCAATGTTATACATGGCACGAACGGGCACATAGATGCGCTCGCCAGCAATCTGGATTTCAAACTGCTCACCTTTTTCGAGTGAGTCTGCTAGGCGGCGCAACTTAGCGACAAAGTCACTGGTGCTGTAGTCTTTTTCGATGTCTCTGTCTTCTTTGGTGGTCATGTATATTGTTCCTTAAGAAATGGATGACTAAAACAAGAAAAGGGACAGTAAGTACTACCCCTTTTCTTAAGGTCCTCAGCAAAGGTTTCTTGTCGTTACTCTACTAAGTAAGAGAACGTTCCCTCGTCGTCAACATCAACGTGAATATTCTTAATCTCGATGCCCTCTGCCATTTTAGCGAGACATTCACTTGCCAGCATTGGAAGAATTGAGCGAGAAATAATGTGTTCAATATTTCGTGCTCCAGTATCCACTTCTTGGCTGCGCGCGACGATGTGTAGCGGCACATCTTCAGAGTAAGTAAAGGTAGCCCCGTAATGCTCAGCAACACGCTTTTCGATACGCTTCATGTTAAGCCCACAGATCTTGATGAGGTTCTCATCATCTAGCGGGTAGTATGGGATGACATCCGCTCGGCCTAGGAAAGCAGGCTTAAACCACTTTAATAGTTCAGGACGGAAGTTGTCCAATAATACATCTGGATCAGGCTTTTCTTCTGACGCTGCACAGATCGCTCGGATGGCTTCTTCACCTGCGTTGGAGGTCATGATAATGATGGTGTTTTTAAAGTCGATATCACGACCTTCGCCATCTTTGATGGTGCCCTTATCAAATAGGTTGTAGAAGATGTCTTGTACGCCTCGGTGAGCTTTTTCCATCTCATCTAGCAAGATGATGCTGTATGGCTTGCGACGGACGGCTTCCGTGAGAACGCCGCCTTCACCGTAACCAACGTAGCCTGGAGGTGAACCCAGTAACATGGATGTCTTATGTTCTTCTTTGAACTCGGACATGTTTATGGTCGTGACGTTTTGCTCTCCACCATAGATCATTTCTGCCAGGGCTAGCGCAGTTTCTGTTTTACCGACACCCGATGGTCCAACCATAAAGAACACACCAACCGGCTTGCGAGGATCTTTTAACCCGGCTCGTGAGGTGCGGATGGCTTCGGCGATTGCCGCTAGTGCGTGGGATTGGCCGATTACACGACCTTCCATATGTTCTTGCAGTTTGACAACGTTTTCAATTTCGTCGCCGCCCATGCGCCCGACAGGAACCCCAGTCCACTGTGCGACCACTTCGGCAACCGCTTGTGCATCGACAACTGGTTGCATGAGTGGAGCTTCACCCTGCAGTTCTTGTAGCTCGGTGGTGAGTTTCTTTAATGCTGCCTTAAGCTCTGCACGCTCTTCATCGCTAAGCTTAACGATTTCTGCACCTTCTTCTTTCTGGTCTTGGTGATCCGTGCCGAGGAAGTCTTTTTCGATCTTTTCGCGAATCTCACGGATCTGAATGACATGCTCTTTCTCTGCTTCCCACTGCTTTTCCATTTCTGCTAATCGGGTCGCTTCAGTTGCCATGTCAGTATTGAGCTCAGCAATGCGTTCTTCGCAGCCACCGCTGGTAGCGTCTTCACGTTCGAGCATCAAGATATTGCGTTCGCACTGACTAATGTAGCGGCGAGCATCTTCAACTGCTGCAGGGGTGGTACTCAGGCTTAGGGATACTTTGGCGCAGGCCGTATCAAGCAAACTTACTGACTTATCTGGGAGCTGTCGACCAACGATATATCGACTGGAAAGCTTAACGGCTTGTTCAATTGCTTCACCAAGAATTCGCGTCTTGTGGTGAGTCTCAAGCATTTTAGCAATACCGCGCATCATGTCGATGGCTGTTTTTTCATCAGGCTCTTCAACTTTAACAACCTGGAAGCGACGTGTTAGGGCAGGGTCGCGTTCGAAGTACTTCTTGTATTCTGCCCAAGTAGTTGCGGCAATAGTCCGTAATTCACCACGGGCAAGGGCGGGCTTCAATAGGTTCGCCGCATCCCCTTGTCCTTCTTTACCACCCGCACCGATAAGTGTGTGGGCTTCATCAATGAACATGATGATGGGTTGAGGAGAGGCTTTTACTTCATCTATCACGGAGCGCAAGCGGTTTTCAAATTCGCCCTTAACACTTGCACCGGCTTGAAGTAGACCTAGATCCAATGTGCGTAAGCAAACGCCGCGCAAGGTTTCTGGCACGTCATCTTGCGCAATACGCAAAGCAAAACCTTCGACTACTGCTGTCTTACCTACACCAGCTTCACCGGTAAGAATTGGGTTGTTTTGGCGTCGTCGACTGAGAATGTCAATCAGTTGGCGTACTTCTGGGTCTCGACCGAGTACGGGGTCAATTTTGCCCGTAGCGGCTCGTTCGGTCAGGTTGATGGTGAACTTATCTAGCGATGGCGTACGAGATGCTGCTTTAGCTACCTCGCCATCTTCACCAGGAAGTCCAGTACCTTCTCCAAGTACAGTGGTTGATTCTGAGGTGGTGCCGACCGTCGCGCGTACCATTTCTTTTACAGCTTCACCGGTCAGTGCTTCTAACTGCTTTGAGCTATCGGTGAGTTGGCGTCGATTACGATCATCCATCATGATTGCGGCTAAAACATGACCGGAAGTCACTTGGCCATGACCGTATTCAACGGAGGCGAGTAGCCAGGCTTCTTTTGCTAAATCAACAACCGTAGGCGATAGCGACGGTGCTCGGCTGTTGCCGTTCTTGATTTTATCAAGGGCATTGGTGAGATCTTTCGCCAAGGTTGATAGGCTGACTTCAAATCGCTCCAATATGGCAATCATATCGGTATCGGATTCTTCTAATAGTTTGAGTAACCAATGCTCAATCTCTACGTCGTAGTGTGCGCGAGACATTGCGAGTCCAGCGCCGCCTTCAAGAGCATTGCGGACTGTCGGGTTTAAACGGCCGACCAGAGATTTTAGATTTATATTGATCATGCAATTGTATCCTTCGCCTAATGTTTAGCTTCCAACTGTAAAGTACGGAGTGTCAAAAAACATCTCCACACGAATGGTGTTTTTATAAAATAATCCGCCGACAAAACATAGGATAAATTACCGTTACACGTGGTAAAAATCACACATTGCTATCCAATGCGTATATCTACTATTTTGTCGTCATCCTTCTTGTTCGGTAAATAACCATTCCAGCCCAGCTGAATCCCGCTTTTGCTGGATTTTGTCAGCTTGGCAGGGGGGAGCTCATTTGCAGGAATTTGTAATTGAATATCGTAGTCCAGTTCTACGCCAACATAAAGCCTGACCATTTCCTTTAGTGCATTTAGCTTATCAGAGCCGGGCCTGATGGATAGATATTGCTTATAGGTGAGCGGTGTTAAGCGAATTCTGAACTTACTTTGAGCAGTCCAGCAGCGATGACCTAGCATTGCGTTCATTCCAAGACATGCATTTTGGCCCAAAGGTTCCCGAGGGAAGGGGAGACGAGTTAGCATATCGGGCACAATCTCTTGCCATTGTCCGCTAAACTGCTCTATTACCACGGGGAAAGAGAAATAGTCAGCTAACATCCTTTTTAGGTTGCTAGCGTTACGTGTCCCTTGGCCCCAGTAGGCCGCATACTTGAGTAGGTTGTCATCCAGATACTTAATTCGTTCCTGAGTTTTACTCGTACCGATACCTGAGATGGATCGCAGGGTGTCAGTAAATAGATCCGCATCTGGGAAGCGTTTTCCGGCCCGAACTCCCCATTGTGTGACGGAGCTTTTGTGTGCAACGTTAAAATTGCGTTCGTAGGTAATAGGGAAGCGATACTTTTGTGATGCGCGATAAAACAAGGACAGTGTGCGGTGATTGAAGTGATCGAGAAATGTACGGAATGCGTCGTCTTTAAGCCGTATTCGCTGCAGAATCAATTCAGTGTAATGGTAGGGTAGTACACCGCTGGCACCCGTAAGGCCCATCAATGCAACGGTGAGGTTGTATTGTTTTCGATTTTGATTGTTAAAACTGTTGGTGCTGGTTTCAACTTTAACGATTTCGCTAGCAGGGAATTCAAGTGATTGATGTACGTTAAATCGGATGGCTTCTGTGGATGAAGGTCGGTCGTATCCTACCGCTTCGTCAGCCACGTCCATATCCCAGCTATGCTCGTTAATCGCCAGCATTTCTAACAGTCGAACGGCTTGAGAAAACTCAAACCGTCCCGGCTGTTCAACTAACTGTTGTTTTACACTAAGGCTTTTTCGCCGGCGCGGGGTGCCCATCGCTTTAAAACTCCATCTTTGCCTTTCAACGTGGCAATTAAGCGGGTGAATGAATTTAGGGTGCAATATACCCCAAAAAATTGTTCGAGTACGCTGGCAAACATATAAGCGCTGGTTCCAGAAAGCAGCGCTTCGTCAAATTCAACCGTAATCTGGGTGCCGCGACATAACGTAGTTCTACCGTCGATCGTAATCGGTGCGGTCATGTATTGCGTGCTCACTTTGAGTATTGAATTGATCAATGAACGAGTGGATGCAGACTCGTTAAAGTCGTAGAGCCTGAGGATTTCTCTTAGTGTATCAGTGGCATCGCCATCACCACTAATGGATAGGTGGTTCAGGTTGAGATGCGATAGTAAGCGCCAGCGAGCCCTGTCACCCGACGTTGGGCGTACGGTATGAGTCGGTGGTGTAATGCAGCTAATATTGGTTACAGGGGGAGCAGAGTCTACACAGTGTAATCTCGGCTGGCCGCCACCGTAAGGTAACTTGCTGGGCAGGTCACGATTGATGCAATGGGTCTTGATCGACAATGTTTGGTTGGCGGGTGTCTGGGGGTTAAATTGCAAATCGGTTAGACTGACAAAAACCTCTGAGCCGTCATGATTGGGTGTGGGGGACATGCTGGCATCCCGACGGGTGCCATACCAATAACGACTGATGTCTTTATTGGTGAGCTCATGTTTTAACCCGTAAAAGCGCTGATGCTCGGTGGTGGTGCCATCAGGCATTGTGGCTTTAACTTCGTCTATAGAATAGATTTCAAGCGCATCATGGGTTCGAGCATCTGGGATTATATGGTATTCCTGTTGCGTATGGGATAACCGCAATGGATCTGCTTGTTGCGAGAACAGGTTAATAATAGGCGTACAACCCAGCGCAAAATTCTCTGCAGAAATATTGCGTTCGATCTCTGTGTTCGATGTGTCTAGGTAGATGTAAAGGTTCAGTTCATTGGTGAAACTTTCATCCCAGATACCGGTTAGATCGATATCGACAAATAGGAATTTCTCTGGGAAACAAAAATACTCTGTGAGTAGCCGGTAACCAATAAAGGACTGAGGAGGGTAAGGGAGTAACCCTTCCTCTTCGGTGTAGCCAACGGGTTTAATCCTGTCGATATTGAGATATATTGGGGTTGGGTCGTCTTCTCTGCGGGCGATAACGATTTTTACCGCTTCATTCATAATCATGCGATGTAGCGGGTACATATGCTGTGGCTGCCCTTTGAGGAAGAAGCGCACGTTGTTAGGCGCGACCTCACTGAGCGATATTTTGTCAGATAGGGTTTTCATTTCGATGCGCAGTACAGCACCGGCATTTTGTACTTGGTTAGCACCGGGGGCGATAAAAGGGCGAGCCTGTAATTCACTATTGGCAACCATGATAGGCAGCAGCTCGACATCATAGCCCGTATTGAATTTACAGCTCTTACCCTGAAAACTGTCGGTCTCAAGCAGAGTATTCTTGGGGATGGAAAATACACTGTCCAGGTCTTCTTCTGGGTTAAATTGGACAATCGAAAATGAAGGTATAGGGCGTAGATAATGAGGGTACGCAACGTTCAGCAACGCGTCGGTTAATTCGGGGAATTCATCATCGAGCTTGTGCTGTATGCGTGCGTTCAGGTACGCAAAACCCTCAAGTAATCGTGATACGTGAGGGTCTTCTACGGTATCGGCGTTAACGCCGAGGCGACCGGCAATCTTTGGATGTGATTCAGAAAAGTCTGCCCCCGACCGCCGAATAAAGGCGAGCTCTTTTTCATAATAGGGGAGTAATTCATCGCTCATGTTATGACCATCTTTTTGTTACTTATCGGTGTCTATGACTTCAACGGAACGGGAAACTGGCTCGAGCACCGAGTCAAATATGATGACCTCGGGGGCGGGATCTGCATGGAGTACGGCGTCAATGCGAAATCGTACGGTGCGGTCTTCATTTTCCACATTTCCCAGCGTGTGCACCTTGATGGACTTGAACCGTGGTTCGTATCGGCGAATAGTCGTTTCTAATGATCGACAAAAATCGATACGGGTATCTTCGTCTACAAGGTTAATTGTAGCAAGGTCAGGTAACCCATAGTTGACCAATGACAATTCTAATTCCGGCGGGTTATCTTTCGCTGATGTGATTCGATAGCGGGTATTAAACAGCTGCTCCAGGTCACGTCTAACGCTTTCTCGCAGTGACCGTGTTGCTTGAAACTGATCGTGATTGTCTTCTACTTTCTTTTCGGGTTCGTTATCGAGTAAACGATCAAATATCGAAGGGCGTATTTTTTGTTCTTTATCTACTCTCATCGTTCAATCATTAACCTAAAGAGGCCCCTGCCGCGAGTTCAGTTGAAAGTTTGAGCTCTGACACCATTTGGTCCAGCTGATAATGTGGCTGGAGGTGAATAATTGAGCTGTAATGTCCCGGCTTGTCCGGACGTTCTGTAATGCTAACACTGGCATCTCGCAAAGGGTAGCGAGCTTGCATTTCCCAATCCAGTCCACCGGTTCCGGTGATATATTCCGCTATCCAACGTTGTAGATAGTTTTCACATTCTTCCGCCGACATGAAGCTACCGACTTTGTCTCGCACCATAACCTTGATGTAATGGGCGAATCGAGAGGCGCACAGTATGTGCTGTAACATGGTGGAAAGTTTGGCGTTAATGTTGGCGGATTGTAATTGGTATTGTTTTGGTTTTTGGGTGCTGTAATTACTGTGAAACGATGCGTATGGAGTGTCATAACACTGACATAACGGGATAAAGCCAAATTCGCCTAATTCTTTCTCTAGATCATCGGTAATAATTGTATTTGTGATCGGCTTTTGAACGACATTGGGGGCGTCCGATTCAAAGTTCACCACTGGAAGGTTGCTTACTAGACCGCCGCCTAAGCGGTTCCTGGGTGTACCTCTGATATGCGAAAACCAACCGACGGAGTTGTATTCGCGCATTACGATAAAGCCAAAGGCAAAGGCTGCGTTGCCCCATAGGTAATTTCGGCTATCGAGATCCCCTGAGGCTTCACGAAAAGTAATGCCTTCATAGCTGCTGTGTTTGGATCTCCAGGGTGCGCGTAGTAGCACTCGCGGTAGTGTGAGCGCGAGAAAACGAGAATCCTCGGTATCTCTAAATGCACGCCACTTAATGTATTCGTCCTGCCTAAATATCTCGTCATAATTAAGCGTGATATTAAGCTCGGAATGATGGTCTACACCAAATAATGCGGGGGCTGCACCAAGAATGATGGGTGAGAATGCTGCCGCGCCAATTTGGGATAAACACTTGATAGTTGCCATATCGTCATTGGGGTGTTGCTTACTCGGGCGATGGCTCACTTCGTAATCACCAATGATGAGGCCGTAGGGTTCACCGCCTGCCGTTCCGAACTCTTCACTGTAAATCTTTTGAAATAATTGGCTTTGGTCAAATTCCAGTGCTTTTTCTTGGTCTCGGCAGACTTCTTTCCAGGTAATATCCAGTAGTTTAATTTTGGTCTTTTTGCTGCGCCCGGATTCGTTAACTAATAGTTGTAATCCGCGCCAGCGCGCTTCCATTGCCTGAAACTTCGGTGCGTGCAAAATAGCGTTTATCTGATCGGTGATCAGTTCATCGAGATCGGCGATGTCGTTGGCAAGGGCGGTTGAGAGTTCTGATTGCGGGTGAACATTACCCGATAGGCATGTTAGCCAAATAGTTAAGGCGCGTTTTGGGTCGCGTTCTCTCAAGAATAAATCTAAGTCGGACTCATAGCGGGATTTTTCAGCAACCTCGATCGTATCAAGAATGGGGGTGTTAGATGAGGAGGTCTGTTCGGTCATAACAAGAAAGGTATCCCAAGAAAGCCCAAAGGCAAAAAGCCCCTCATGGAGGGGCTTAAATCTAGCTGCGTTGAATGATCAACCGCCAGGAATGCTAGCAACCATACGAAGTGAGGCGCTTAACTCTTCCATTTGTAACCAAGGACGTAACCAGGCTACGGCGTTATACGATCCAGGTGCACCTGGAATTTCTTTCACTTCTACCTTGGCTTCCGCCAATGGGTAACGCGCTTTCATTTCTGCACCGGCGGCTGGATTGCTGTTAGTGTAACCGTTGATCCAACGGTTTAGCCAATCTTCCGCATCGGATGCTTCCATAAAGGAGCCGATCTTGTCTCGAGCCATTACTTTCAAGAAGTGTGCGATACGAGAGGTTGCCATGATGTATGGAAGACGCGCAGAGATAGAGGCGTTTGCCGTCGCTGCAGGGTCATCATAGACCTTCGGCTTTTGGGCTGTTTGACCACCAAAGAATACAGAGTAATCTGTGTTCTTGTAGTGACAAAGAGGTAAGAAGCCAAGCTTGCTTAATTCTGCTTCACGTCGATCGGTGATGCCGATTTCAGTTGGGCATTTCAGGTCAGTGTCGCCATCATCACTGGTGAATAAGTGAGCAGGTAGGCCTTCAACTTTACCGCCACCTTCAGCGCCACGGATAGCAGTACACCATGAAGTTTCAGCAAAGGCTTTAGTCATGGTGGTACCCATAACGTAAGATGCGTTCATCCAGCAGTAATCCTGGTGATCTACGGGCTTACACTTGCCGTCGGCATCTAGCTCAAATTCTTCATAGCCAAACTCTTCTACTGGCTTGGTTTCTGATCCATAAGGTAAACGGGCAAGAACCGATGGCATTACCATGGTGACAAAGCGAGAATCTTCGCTGTCACGGAAGCTGCGCCATTTGATGTATTCCTGAGATTCAAAGATTTTCTCAAGGTCGCGAGGCTTAGATAGTTCAGTAAACTCATCAAAACCAAACATCTCAGGGCTGGCGGCACTGACGAATGGGCAGAATGCACCGGCAGCAACATGCGACATATTCGTCAGTAGGTCGATATCTTCAGGGTGGTTAGTGAATTGGTAATCACCAATTAGCGCACCATAAGGTTCGCCACCAGCGGTGCCAAATTCGTTTTCGTAGATCTTCTTAAAGATCTGACTCTGATCAAACTCAACGGCCTTATCAAGATCTTTAAACAGCTCGCGCTTGGAGAGGTTAAGCATCTTGATCTTGAGTCCAGAACCGGTTTCTGAGTTCATCACCAAGTGATTCACACCACGCCAGGAGCCTTCTAGCTTCTGGAATTTATCATTGTGCATGATAGCAGCTAGCTGCTTCGAGATTTTCTCGTCGATAGCAGAAATAGCTTTCTTCATCGTTACGGTGAGGTTTTTGTCCCACGCGATTGTGCCGGTCAGTGCTTGTTCTGTAAGGTTCTTAAGCAAATCTTGCGTTTCATCACGCTCGGTTTGCTTGGTGGCACCAATTGCTTGTTCAAGTAGGCTGAGGCTTTCACCTTCGCCCGCTTCTGCGCCTTGCCCTTCGGTTTGTGTATCGCTCATTATTCGCTGTCTCCTTCACCGACACCTAGTTCATTTTTCAGATCGTTTATTGAATCTGTGCTTTGTAATACGTTTTCAAGAATACTTTCTAGCTCGTCAGACCGGTCAACCTTCGTCATTAAGTCACGTAACTTATTACGCGCTTCCATGAGCTGCTTTAACGGTTCAACTTGCTCAACAACTCGGTGTGGTTCGAAATCACCTAAGTTCTTAAAATCCAGATCAACAGATATCTCACTGTCGTCATCCGATAATGTGTTGTCAACCTTCATATTTAGCTTAGGGTTAACTTTGCTCATTGCGTCGTTAAAGTTATCACGATCGATTTGAACGAATTTTCGGTCTCTCAGTGCTTTTTTGCCGTCCGCATTGTCACCAGAGTAATCACCCATTACTCCCATTACGAAAGGAAGCTCTTTTTTCTCTACTGCGCCGTTAGTTTCCACGTCGTAAGTGATGTGGACACGAGGCTTACGTACTCGTTTCAGTTTGTCATGTATGCTATCGGACATGGTGTTTTCCTTTGGATTTCCTCAGGCAATGGACTGAGGGTTGTTGGCTATTGTTTAATGTAGTTAGATATTGTCGTTATTGCTAATACAGGGTGTTGATTACTGCGTTGCTACAGATGTCAGTTTGTTCAGTCTAGTCTTCTCCGTCCAATTTGACACCTGTAACTAATTCGTAGGTTTCCCGCGTCTGGCTGTCGGTGAGCAGCTCGTTCATTAGCTCATGTAGCGGCATGCGACCCCAGCGTACGGCCTTCTCTATGGCATAGGGAACAGGGGAGTGCGGTTCGGTTTTCATAAAGAAATCTGATATACGCAATAGCTGTTTAAAGGCTTCTTCTCTGCTTTGTACGGCGGTAGCAGCAACGTTTGCGGCTGAGGGTGCACCACCAGTGGCTGCTGCTGCCCCATCTTCACCGGCTTCGGCTTCCGCCGCATCTTCTGCGGGCGCTGCCAAGGCTAGTTTGTCCTTCGCAAGGTGGTTAATAACCCCTAATATCTCGTTGAGTATATTTTTTATATTGCTAGAGGGAGGGGAGAACTCTCCGCCTTTTTCGTCCAGAGTGTCTGAAAGTGCCATAAAGGCTTCGAGGCAGCCTTCCAGGTCACCTATAAGGTGTTGGCAAAACTCAAGGCTGCTGGAGTCAATGGCGCGTTGAAATATATCAACGCTAATACCTGCCGCAGCAATTCGCTCTTCTCTGACCTCTTCGTCTGCAACCTTTTGAATTTCCATCGCTTGCAGATACTGCCAGTAAGCGAAGGGCTCCATTTCACGATCTTCGGTTATTTCGATGTTACGCAATGGTGGTATAAGAGTGCCTTCACGCCCTTCTCCATTGAGACCAGCGTAAGGAGCACAGCGGGTTTCCCGTACGTCTTCGTAATCGTCCTCGTCTGGAATTGGGAACATGTCGTCCCAGTATTTTTCGGCGAGCTGCTGGGCCAAGGCGAAACCGTCTCTAAGACCTGCATACCCATGTATTCGGGTAAGCGCTTCGATATACCATGCGGCGACTTCGATATCCTTACTGGCTTCCTTTAGGATTGTGGGAGCAACCTCGAGCACAGTGCGCCATTCGTCATATGCACTTACGCCATCGTCATTCTCAAGCATGGCGTTCCGTTCAGCAGTGCGAGCGCGTTCGCGGGCGTCCTTAATCTGATAGAACAAAGAGTTCGCAGTACGATCATCGCGAATATTGCTACCGACAGGGGCATCTTCAGAGATGGGCTCTAAGAAACTTTCGATGTCTAACACTGCTGGTGATGCCATGGTAAGCCTTTGTTATTAATGGGTTGTTGTGAGCTATTGTAACCGCAAGCATAGTTGTCTAAAGGTAATTTTACCGGTTTTTTTTAGGTATCATTTGCCAAGTTGGCGGAATGTTGCACAGTTTTCCGTTGTCTATCGGTATTCTGATTGTGTATTGAGCTATTACCTGCTCGTAACATAATTCATATAAATATTTTTATACTTGATTCAGTGAATAGTGTAAATAAAAGTAGTGTCTAAACCAGGATTTGAACAACAAAACGAATAACGGGTAATTTGAGGAGGAGCTATGACAGGAGTGTTAAGAGGGGTGGCCAAAAGGGTAAGTGGTGATTGGCGTGCTGTGCTGTTCTTGATTGGGGTTGCACTGATACCTGCATGTGCGGTGAAATTGGTATATAACCAGCTGGATTGGTTGGTGCCTTGGTATGTCAGTGACTATTTAGACCTTAATGGAAAGCAGGACGACTTTTTTGAGGAGCGCTTAGAAGATTATTTGGATTGGCATAGAAAGAGTCAATTGCCCGAGTACTCGGCCTTTCTGGATAAAGTGGCTACAGATGTTGCGGATGGCTTATCAGAACAGGAGGTGAGGTACTTGCAGAATGAAACTGAGCGATTGGCGGGAATCATGATGGAGCGGTTGGCCCCCGATATTGCGGATCTCTTTGCCGATGCGGATGACCAGCAGTTAACCGATCTGTACGTGCTTCTCGAAAAGGAGGGGGATCGATTGCGGGCCAAGAATGCTGGGGCTAGTCTGCGTAAGCTACAGGAAGAGCAGGTTGAAGAGGTGATTGATACCATTGAGCGTTGGACCGGTTCCTTGTCCGATGCACAAGAGGATATGGTGGCAACGTGGGGTGGACGCTATCAGCCGATGGGGGAGGACTTCTATCAAGCAGGGACTGCATGGCGTGCAGAATTCAAAGGTGTGTTGGCGTTGCGTAAGCAACCAAAGTTATATCGGTCACGGCTGATTACGCTATTAACCACGCCGAATTTTGGGCGTAGCGAAACATTAGAGCAAAAACTTGAGAGCAATAAGAATGCACTCACTCAGCTTTATTTTGAGTTAGATCGTAGTTTTACCAAGAAGCAGAGGCGGCATATTGTTAGCACATTACACAGCTATGCAGAGGACTTTGCACAGCTATCCAAAGAGGATGGATAGCTGCAGTGTGATAGCTACTTTAGCTGGGCAGTGGCGAAGGCCGCGACGTTAAACACTTTTCCTGAATCTAACAGGTGCGCCACATCGTTGATCGGTGTGGTGAATGCCTCTCCTTTGCTGACTAATAAATATTCGGTGTACACGTTGCCGGGGTCGGTTCGTTGTGTCGTGGGGTGAGTTTTTACATATTCGCTGAAAGGAACCCAGTGGTGGCCTTTATTGGAGGCCTTGATGATGACCTCTCCTACATAGGACCCTGCCAGTAATGAGACCATCGAAATCTCTTTTATCGATAGCGCTACATCCGCCTGTGTGAGTTTGGCTAAATATGCATCTACCGTTGTTAGGCTGGCAATAGAGCCATCTAATTTTGTTATATCAAGCAGGTGTTTATGTGGGATTTGAAACGGAGCCTTGCCATTACCTGAAAACACCTTGGCATAGGCCGGTAGCATCTCTTGTAACGTGGGCTCTTCCGCTGACGCGATTGAGACTCCCAAGAATAGCCATAAGCCACATAATACAGTTGATAGTGAACGCATGTTGTCTCCCAAAAATACGGTTTTTCTTATAGTTTTATTAGTATGTCGCCGGTGTTTTACCCTGCTTCACAGAAGTTTGACACCAACCAAGATAAAATATCAAGGCCAAATGGACTAGGTACTTTTTTCTGTGGGATTGCTGGTTGGGTAGTAACGTGCAATTGAGAATTACGCTACCATAGCCAAAAAACAATCAACAATGAGGTTGGGAGCTATGGTGCGTCGATTATTGGGTTATTTTTTCATATTGCTAGGGTTCGTGGGGATTGCTGCGCTAGGTAAAGGGGCTTTTGAGTTTGTGCAGGCACCCACTGCGAATCCTTTGCACGCCTACCTTGTGGAAATCCCCGAAGCTGATAGAACGATGAAAACCTCCCAAGGGAATATTGTTATGCCGGTGGGTATATTTTCTGCGTCAGCAATATTCTTTACAATTGTGCTGTTTTTTTGGGGAGCAGGGTTCGTAAAGCTATTTTTGAATTTGGGAGTGAGAATTCTAGCGCCGAACGTCGATGATTTTGCAAAAACGCTAATAGATAAAGTGGAAGATAGAATAAAAGCTGGAGGGTAATACAAGGGGTCTGCGGAAAATATGGCGGGCCTGGCAGGATTCGAACCTGCAACCAACGGCTTCGAAGGCCGCTACTCTATCCAGTTGAGCTACAAGCCCGCAGAGGAGGCTATTGTATTCGTAAGCGGCAACGGATAGCAAGGCCTTAAATTTAAAATATGGGCCTATTATGTTGATTTCCCTAAAGAAGGCAGGATCATCAAGTCCCTGGTGAAGGCACTTGATGATCCCTTGAGCGGTAGGGGAATTGTGCTCCGTTAGAAAGCTCCTAAGAACAGCTTTGTCTCGCTGATAACAGTATCTCTGATGTCATCTCTCTCCATGTAGGATTCATGATAAGCATCAGGAAAAACGATGGTGTCAAAGCTGGCTGCATTCACGGCATTGTTTTTGAACGTATTCATGCCCTTCGTGCCTACTATCCAATCATCGCCGGACTGAAACATCAATATCGGGGTGATGATCTTTGAAGCTTCGTTTGCGCTACGGGCTTTGTACGTTGCCTCGTAAGCTTGTTTTGCAAAATTATTACTGATTCCCCATGTTGCGCCTGGGCCTCCAGCGATAAGGTGTGGGTTAAGTTCAATGACTTCATTGTATACGCTCCAACGCTTCCAGCTCTTGGATAATAACTCCGCTTCAAACTTTTCAGGGTCACTCGCATCGATGATTACCTCAGGCTCTTGCATATCCAGAGAGTAGGACTTACCTAAACCTAATCCAACGAAAACCTTTGATATCGCGTAGCCTAGACTTTCATTAACCTTTGTTGGGTGAGTTGTTAGTACCTCCATCATAGGGGAGGAAAGCACGGCGGCGTCGAAAGCATTGGGGTATTGCTCCAGTAATTGAGCAGCAACATTCCCACCAACAGAATGAGCAAAGATAAAGTGCTTTTCGTGTGGCGTTGCGTTGACCACAGTGTCTAGGAATATCTTTGCGTCGGTCACGTAATTGTCAAAGGACTTGATGTAGATCTTACGCTGTTCTTGCTCGTTATCATTTAAAATACGATCGGAATTGCCGTGTCCTCGGTGTTCCATTATATAGACGGATAGTCCAAGGTCTCTTAAATCGTAGATGAGTTCAGCGTATTTGATATAGGTTTCATTTAATCCGTGAAGAATGACGAGAGCGCCATTTCCATTCTCTACTTCGAATTTGGCATAGGAGATATCTACGCTTTCTACGCCCTCGAAGAACCCAAATTCTCCCTGGCTGTTAAAGTAGGGCAGAACTTCCTGTTGGTAATAGCGACGGTATTCTGCAACATCTTCGGCTGAATCTTGTTCTAACTCAGGGTATTCCGTTTTACAACCAGTGAGTAGCAGTACAGCTAGTACCGCCGCTAACAATGCAGTGTATTTCCCTTGGGGTTTCACGTGAGTCTATCTCCTATGTCTGAGGGTATCCTTGAATTGGCGGAAGTTTAACCTAAGGAAATAGAAAGATATTGTAGTAATTGGTGACCAGTGAGTTTGTTGATGCAGAACTGTAAACTATTTATCAATATGGAAAAATACTGATGGGATCTGTCAAAGCCATTGATTGATTTTCGCTTGGATAATCTTTCGATTAATGGGTTTTTTCACATAGTCATTCATGCCTGCTTTAAGGCATTTAGTTCTATCCTCACTCATGGCGTTTGCGGTGACGGCGATAATAGGCACATTGTTATTGGACTTTCGGATGGCTTGTGTTGCTTCAAAGCCATCCATTACCGGCATTTGGCAATCCATGAGTACAAGGTTAACAGTGTGCTCTTGTATTACAGTTAATGCTTCCTGTCCGTGGTTTGCAACCTGATAGTCGTACCCGAGCTTTCGTAGGATACCCACAAGAATTTGTTGGTTCACCGGGTTATCTTCAACAATTAAAATGGTGGTTTCGGGGGATAAGGGTCCAGGAGGTGTAGATGGTTTTTTCTTGTGTTTCTTAATTATTGGTTGATTTGAAACGGTCGTAGGGTGATAGGGGATACTGAGAATAAACGTAGAACCTTGCTGTTGGTCTCTGGCTATTTCTAGCGTACCGCCAATTTTGTCCGCTAGGGTTTTGCAGATAGTAAGCCCAATGCCAAGTCCACCATAACCCCGGCTAAATGAGCGATCAAGCTGGTGAAACGGGGTGAATATCTCGTCGATGGCATCTGCAGGAATGCCTATACCTGTATCGGTAATGGTAACGGTTAGTGCGTTAGACACATCGGGTGTTGTTGTGTGGATTTCAGCATGCAGTTGAATGGTGCCACGCTGAGTGAATTTGACGGCGTTATCCAACAGCTGTCGAAGCATAATGCCTAAGGCTCGTTCATCAATGTCGAGTTTTTCTGCGATGCGTTCGTCTATTGAGTAGGAAAATGCAATGCCTTTTTCTCGGCAGCTTTGATGTGTTGGCTGCACTAGCCGTGTAATAAATTGTTGGACATCACAGGATTCCAATTGGATACGCGTCTTATTCGCTTGTATTTCGGAGTACTCGAGTATGGTATCGACAAGTGAGGTCATCTTTGATGCAGAAAGAGCGGCGATGCGTAGCATCTCGATAGATTTCTCGGGGGATTTTTCAGATTGCGCTAAATCCAACGCGCCTTCAATGCCATTCATCGGTGTGCGTAGTTCATGGCTTATGGTTGCAAGAAAATCATCTTTTAGACGGTTACTTTTCTTAATGTCTTCAAGGGCTATACAGAGCTCTTGGTTGGCTTTTTGTAATGCGTCTTTGGCTTCTTGCTCGAGGTGTTTTTTCTCTTGTTGTAGCCTATGCATCCTATCGGCCAATGCAAACGATAGAAGAATAACTTCAAGCGCTGATCCAAATTGTACGGCGTAGTGAGTGAAGAAGTTGGCTGGTACTAAGCCGTTAGACATTAGTGCAAATAGGCCGCTTCCAATTAATACCGTGGTCCAGGCGAGCACAAAGTACTTTGCCACCTTTACACCGGTAAAGAGCGATAAAAAACCAGACCAAAGAATGGCAATGCTGGATGTCACGGACATGAAGGCAACACATTTCACACCAACTTGATAAGGCACCAATAGGCCTAGTATAAATATGAACATACCCAGTATGATTAACGCTGAAAGAACTTTATGGGTGTTCGGACTGTGGCGTTTCGTATGTAAAAAGCTCTGGGAAAAAAGCAGCGAAAAGATACAAAATAGCGCGATGCTTTGGACGATGGCAATATCGGTTATCCACGGTTTTTCTGGCCAAAGGTAGGTATAGCCAAAGCCTATGACAGAGGCGACAGCCATCGCAAAGCTTGCAACGTAGCACACGTAATAGAGATAGCTTCTATCCCGAAAAAATAAGAACATGAAAAAGTTATAGAGAAAAAATGAGGCAATGATACCGAAGTATAATCCGTACCCCATTTGAAAATTTCGATGAAAGAACATCGTGTTAGTTGCCGAGCGAATTACCAGAGGAATACGTACAGAGCTGACAGTTTTTACCCGTAAATATACCGTATGGACTTGATTGTTTTGTAACGATATAGGGATAACCCAGTGGGGGATAGGAATCGCGCGGTCATCAAATTTCAAATAGTCGCCCAATTGCACTTCAGTGGTGCCATTATCTTTATCGGTAAAATAAAAACGAATGTCATCCAGCGATGGATAGCCTACGTCTACGAACCAGAGGTTGTCTGGGATTAGTGAAGCAGCAGTCTGTCTACGTAAGGCATTATTTGAGGAGGGATCGGTTATTGATGGGGTGTGGCTGTTGTACGATAAATCTAACTTTACCCAGAACGCAGAGTTGCTATACCCCTTACCAATGGAGCCTGATATGGGGGAAAATTGAGATTGTATTTTAGATGTTTGAATAGCCTGAAAATCCAGTAGGCCTGTGGGGTCTTCGAGCAAGGTTAAATAGGGGGTGGCATCAACTCTCTCGTCCGACAGCGTAAGGTTAAGCGTCTTAGCGGTGCATGTTGCGGAAAGAAAAAAGCATATAGCACATACAATAATCTGTGAGTATTGCTTTATAAAAGAACAGCTTACCAATTGTGGATCCTTAGGAGTAGAACCTCACCGAGGTGAGTAGGAAAGACTACGTTCTATAAGGATAGCTGGTGAATAGATAGGCCTCCACTGTGGAGGCCTTTGTTAGTTTAATTCAATGGTTTACGCTGGGGTGAGGGGTTCGCTGTGATTGCTCTGAGGTATGGACGCAAGGAGGGAATTTATTGCCTGTGCCAACTCCGCTCCAGAATCCTCTTGCAGGAAGTGTCCCCCTTTTAGGGTGAGATGCTTCATGCCCTTAGCGCCGGGAATTTTGCCTTGCATGTAGGCGTCGCCACCTTTCGTAATAGGGTCTCCATTACTGAACGTGGTGAGGAAGGGTTTTTCCCAAGTCTCTAGCGTTTTCCATGCTGCGCGGTTGGCGTCGGAGGCCGGGTCCGTAGGCGTTGTTGGTACCAAGCGCGGAAATGCCCGTGCTCCCGCTTTGAATTTAGCGGATGGAAATGGCGCGTCATAGGCTCGCTTCTCATCTTTACTTAGGGATTTAAAAGAACCAAATTCGATAATACGAGCGATGGGGAACCAGGGGCTGTGGAGCGCAAAGTTCTTCCAGATTTTGAAGGCGCTAGGAGCAGCTTGGTCTCCCGTGGGCAGCATGCCGTTTCCAACAACAATGGCTTTAAAGCGATCACTGTTCTCAGCGGCTAAGCGTAGCCCAAGCAATGACCCCCAGTCCTGGCATACTAGGGTGATGTTCTGAAGGTCGAGTGAGGTTATAAATTCAGTGATCCAATCCATATGGGACTGGTAAGAATAGGCGTTAATATCTGTGGGTTTGTCGGATTTTCCGAAACCGATCAAATCAGGTGCAATCACGCGGTGACCTGCGGCAGCGCACACTGGGATCATGTGTCGGTAAAGGTATGACCATGACGGTTCTCCGTGCAGCATTAGGATAGGGTCAGCAGTGCTGGGTCCTTCGTCCACATAGTGCATACGCAAATTGTCGACATCTGTATAGTTTGGCGAAAATGAATAATTGGGTAACTTGTTAAAGCGCTCTTCGGGTGTGCGTACGACGTTGCTCATGAGTGTGGCTCCCTTTATGTCAATGTCACTCTAAAGAGAACCTATTCATCGATCAAGAGGCATTTATGATTCTGAATGCCTCGCTGAATGTAGTTTGTCTTGCTTGTGGCTGGGTTTATGGCAGATTCGACGAGGTTTGTTTTTTTCCAACATTGTATGTAGGTCGTCGAGTTGAGCTGCCGATAGGAAGTTTGCGAGCTGTTGATCCAGTGCACCTTTGTGATTGGTCATAGCTTCTTTGCGTTCCATGTCATGTTTTTGTCTGAGTTCCTTGTGGGATTCTCTGCGACTTTCATGGTGTGATTTTAAGGTGACTTCAAGTTGTTCAAGCTGTTCGTCGGTAAGGCTCAATTGATCGGCTATAGCGGAAAAATCAGGCCCTCGGTGGGGTTTTGGCTGATATCCGTCTTCTGCGTTACCGTAGGTTGTGGCTGCTGCGAACAAGCCGATAGCGCTGATAAACACGGCGATGATCATAAATACTGCAGCCTTAAATGGGCTGTTTGGGGTGAGGTTTGATTCAGTATGCGACATCATTTACTCCTTGGTGGTTTGCTTCCCACTGTTTAACGTAGGATCCATTGTAGGAAGCAATTAAGGAGTAAATAGGGAAGAAATAAGGCTTAACTATGAATGTGATTTATGCCATGTCTTGAAGGGTTTCTAGGATTTCTTCTGCCCATTCTAGCCAAGACTCTTCAATCTTTATCCCTAGTTTTAGGGTCTGATGAGGTAAAAAGTATTTTGTTCGTAGCGGTTCCTCTAATGATGACAACAGTTGGCTGACTTCTTTGTATTGCAGGAGTGTTTCTGCATGATCATTCTTATGCTGCTGTATCTCCTCAAGTAGTGCACCCTTGTCAGCCAAGTCTCCCGCGTAGATTTTTATGAGCAGAGGTTCTTTTATCTTCATCGCCTTAGCGGGCTTTTCAAGCCATGCCTTCAGCTCATTTACGCCACCCTCAGTGACATCGTACACTTTCTTATCGGGTTTTCCTTGTTGCACTACCGCGACAGAGTTGAGAAAACCTGATGCCTCCAGCTTTTGTAATTCCCTATAAATTTGCTGGTAGGGGGCTGCCCAGAAATAACTAACAGATTGATCAAAGCGCTTAACCAGGTCGTAGCCTGAGCCTTTTTCAATATCGAGCATGGCCAATATGGCGTGCCTAAGAGACATAGTTTTCCTTATATGTATGGGAGCAAGGGCAAGTGTAACTGAAATTAGGCCACTCTTCTTCAATTTGTTGCATATTCATAAAGGTGAATATAGACTGGTTCTGTTCTAATGGCGGTAGCCGTTAATGGTTGAATCATAGTAGGTTGATTAGGAGAGGCATGATGACAGAGTCCGCAGCAGCGAAACCCGAGAAAAAAAATAAGAAGAAAACTGAAAAAAAGTCAGGTTTAGCCCCAAGCACTATCCGGATTGGCCGACGATACCGACCTTCTCGTTTAGAGGGGGGATATGATGCCATCGTGATTGGATCGGGAATTGGCGGGCTAACAACGGCTGCGTCGATGTCTAAAATGGGAAAAAAAGTATTGGTGCTAGAGCAGCATTATACTGCAGGTGGCTATACCCATAGTTACTCTCGAAATGGTTACGAGTGGGATGTGGGTGTGCATTACATTGGGGATATGGGGTATCCCACGATGGGGCGAAAGCTGTTTGATTTTGTCACTGATGGCAAGCTGGAATGGGCTGCTATGGATGATAACTATGATCGTATTTTTTTAGGGGACGAAGTGTTTAACTTTGTAAAAGGCAAAGAGAACTTTAAAAATGAGCTTAAGCGCCATTTCCCTGAAGAGAGTGCCGTGATTGATAAATATGTGACCATGGTTGATGAAGCGAACAAGGGGATGCGCTGGTATACCATGGGTAAGCTGTTTAAGCCCTGGCAGCAAAAAGCATTGTCGTTGGCAACCGATCGTTTAGTGCCTGATTATTTTAATCGTAATACCTACGAGGTATTACGAGAATTGACGTCCAATGAAAAGTTGATTGCCGTGTTGACTGGGCAGTGGGGGGATTGTGGCGTAACTCCCAAACAATCATCCTTCTTGATTCACTCGTTGATTGCTAAACACTACTTTAACGGTGGCTATTATCCTATCGGTGGCGCATCAAAAATGGCCGAGACGATTATCCCTGTGATTCAAGCCAGTGGTGGTGAGGTATTTACTTACGCGTCGGTAGAAGATATTCTCATAGAGAAAGGTAAGGCTGTAGGAGTACGAATGAAAGATGGCACTAACATTCGTTCACCTTTGGTCATTAGTAATGCGGGGGTATTTAATACCTATCAACGATTACTACCAGAAGCGGTAAGTCGTAAGCATGGCTATGACAAAAAACTCAAAAAAGTGTCTCCATCTTACGCTCACTTGGGGATGTATATTGGCCTGAAAGGCGATTCCAAATCCCATAATTTGCCGACAACCAACTTTTGGATGTATGCGGATGAGAAGCACGATGAAAATACAGAAGCGTTCTTAAAGGATTACAAAAATCCATTTCCTGTTGTTTATGTATCATTCCCATCGGCCAAAGATCCTAGCTTTAATGGCAAGTACCCTGATCGCTCGACTATCGAAATTGTTGCGCCAACGCCCTATGAAATATTTGAAAAGTGGAAAGATGAAACATGGGGTAAACGTGGTGATGATTATGAAGAGCTAAAGGAATACTTTGCGCAGCGAATGCTGGAAGCCCTGTATGAAAAAATGCCTCACCTACGCGGCAAGGTTGATTATTATGAAACATCGACGCCGTTATCAACGGATTATTTTTGCTATTACCCGAAGGGAGAGCTCTACGGGTTGAACCATGATGTTAATCGTTTCAAGCAAGAATGGCTGCAGCCAAAATCCACCATTCCTGGGTTGTATTTGACGGGCCAGGACGTGTTGTCCTGTGGTGTCGTTGGTGCAATGATTGCGGGCTTTCTAACCGCGGGTCAGATTATGGGGCTGCAGGGTTTCAAGATGGCTAAGATGGCATTGTTTGATAAACAAGCCGCGCCGGCACAGTGGGCGGTTCCAGCTAATTAAATAGGTCTGTGCTAAGTATCTGTTTCGTACTTATACCCGACACCATACACTGAATGGATGATAGTGGTGTCGGGTATCGCTTCTCCAATGCGCTTGCGCAATTTCTTGATATGGCTGTCGATGGTTCGGTCGTTCACGATACGATGATCGTTGTAGATATGATTCATCAATTGTTCGCGAGAATAAATACGGCCGGGCTCTTCCATCAAAATAGAAAGCAGTTGAAACTCCACTGCGGTTAGGTTGAGTGCTTGTCCATGAGCGGTGGCTTGGTAGCGCTTTTCATTGAGCTCAATGAGTGCATCTTGTGGGGCGTTATCGTGATTGGATCGACGCAGCACTGCTTTGACTCGCGCTACTACTTCCCGGGGGCTGTAGGGCTTGCAAACGTAATCATCTGCACCAAGCTCTAATCCTAATAAACGGTCTATTTCTTCCACTCGTGCAGTAACCATGATGATCGGAATGTCGGAGAACCTTCGGACATCTTTGCAGACCTCCATACCATCCTTTCCTGGTAACATCAGGTCTAACAGTATCAGAGAGGGGGCGTTTTCTTTTACCCATGCCTCAACGCCAAGTCCTTCATGAATACAGTGGGGTTGAAAGCCTGAATTGCTAAGATAGTCAGCCAAAAGTTGTGCTAGCTTTTCTTCATCTTCAACAATTAGAATCCGCTCATTCGCCATTATCGTTGTTTTCCTCGGGTTATGGGAAGTTGTACGCTGACACGTAACCCTCCATGGCTGGAAGGTTGTGCGTATATTTTTCCATCGTGTGCATTCACAATATTATTACATATTGCAAGGCCTAATCCGGCCCCGCCACTGGCTCGATTTCTGGACCCTTCTACGCGATACAAACGCTCAAACAGTTTGGGGATTTCACTGCTGGGTACGCCTGGGGCGCTGTCATCGATATGGATGAGTACATCATTGGTGGTGACTTCTACAGAGACATGGCTCGTACCGCCTTCATCAGTGTAACGATAGCTGTTTTTTAGTAGGTTGTTAATAAGCTGTTTGACCCTTTGGGGATCAATAAGCAATTCAACTTCTGGCTCTACCGTAGGCGATTGGGATAAGGCGATATTTTTTTGAGAAAATTGGTCGATAAAACTGTCAACGCAATGCTGAACGATGGGAAGAATATCCGTGTTGGATTTCTGGTAATTGAGTGCGCCGATATCAGACATGGAGAGCTCGTATAAGTCGTTTACCAAGTGACTTAGATGGTTAACCTCTTGCCCTAGAGAGCTGATATTGTTGGGCGTCGGTTGTCGGATGCCATCTTCTATGGCTTCGATTTCACCTTTGAGAATGGCCAATGGGGTACGCAATTCATGGGATATGTCGGCAACCCATTGTTGTCGGGCATGCTCATTTTCTTTTAGCGTGGCTGCAAGAGTATTGAAATCAGTGGACAGGGTACCAAGTTCGTCATAGGTGGTGATAGGGATATGGGTATCAAACTTCCCTGAAATAAGCCGTTGTGTTCCTTGGGCTAAACGCCTTATGGGTCTTACAAGGCTACTTGCCACAGGGACTGACAGCAAGATTGATATCACAACCATAGCCACGGCAATCATAAGGAACGTCTGGCTTTGTTCTTGGGCAAATACGAGATCATGAGCATCCGAGATCTCTTTGGCAGGTTTTATACCTAGGTAACCGATGGTTTCACCCTGAGAGGTTAGTGGAGATAGAGAAAATTGCTCTATTCCTTCTGGTGGACCAAATAGTGTGTTCTTGTCCGCGTCTAGCAGTACCACTTTAGGCCGAGGCTTACGCGGTGGCGGCGGATGGCGACCCTCTTTTTTTGGCGGTCGAGAACTTTCGCGGAATTGGGGATTCTTATTGTGGTGGGGTGGCCGTTGAGAGCTCTGAGGCTGCCCTGATCGAAAGTCGTCGTTTGCACGGTGCTTGTCGTTACGCCGAGGAGGTGGAGGGGGGCGTTTGTGATCGGGGGAGGGGCCAGAGATTAAATCAGGAGCACTGTTACTGATCAATTGATGCCATTGCCGATGATTGTTGGTCAGTTGATCCCAGCTCCCTTCGGATTGATAGACGTCAACTAAAGCATCACCCAGACTCATCATATGTTCTTTTTCTTGGGTATTGACGTAATTTAGGAACCCTCGATCAAAACTCCATTGCATCACCAAGAACATCGCAATAGCCACGCCGCTAGAAGCCATGAGTAAGGTGAGAAACAGCTTAGTTTTGATGCTCTTTATGACGGGGATTAACCTCAAGTAACGATCCTCTGGTAACAGTCCTTGTGATACGTTTGCACGGGGATATGAGTGTAACCTAGTTAATAATAAGCCAACAGTGTGTAAGAAATAGGGATATTACGGGAGGCTAGGAAAGCACGATGCTTTCTTAGCCTTGTATAGCGAATGGGTTTGGTTCGGGTTAATCCGCGACATACGGATTAGATTGGCGTTCAGCGCCAAAGGTTGACATGGGACCGTGACCGGGGATAAACGAGACGTCATTGCCAAGGGGCCATAATTTGTCTTTGATTGAGTTAATGAGGGTCTCGTGGTCGCCGCCAGGAAAGTCTGTACGGCCGATGGAGCCAGCAAACAGCACATCGCCAACGGTTGCCAGCTTTGCGTCCTTGTTAAAGAACACTACGTGCCCAGGTGTGTGACCTGGTGTGTGGTAGACCTCAAGAGTGGCGTTGCCAACGGTTACGCTGTCGCCGTCATTAAGCCACTGAGTGGGTTCAAAGGTTTTGCAGGGAGGAAAGCCGAACATTTGGGATTGGCTTTCTAGGGAATCTATCCAGAATTGATCGCCTGTGTGAGGCCCTATAATGGGGAGGTCTAGCTGCTCAGATAGCTCTGCGGTCGCCCCGGCATGGTCAATGTGCGCATGGGTGAGTAAGATTTTCGTCAAAGTGACACCTTTCTCTTCTACCATGGCGAGGATCTTTTCGATATCACCGCCTGGATCTACAACAGCGGCCTCTTTTGTTTCCTCACAATACAGAATAGAGCAGTTCTGGGCGAACTGAGTAACGGGGATGATAACTGATTTCATAGGGCTTTCTTTATGTTTCTGAGAATGTCCGTTAGTGTACGTAGAAGAGGAATCTCCAGCAATGGCTAATTTGGTGGAAAAGTCATCAAATTTACCGTTGATATCCCCCACTGTTGTAAAAGGAATACAGCGTGAGTGAAGAACGAGTGTTTCGAAAACAAAAGAAAATCGCATTAGTCGCCCATGATAATAAGAAACCTGAATTATTGGATTGGGTCAGGGTCCACCGAGATGAATTAGCTGGCCATACACTCTACGGAACGGGTACAACAGGGAAGATGGTTGCTGAGAAAACGGGTTTGCCGGTATCGGCATTATTGAGTGGTCCATTAGGGGGGGATCAGCAAATTGGCGCAAAAATCGCTGAAGGCGATATCGATATGCTGATCTTTTTTTGGGACCCATTTGAACCTATGCCTCATGACCCTGATGTAAAAGCGTTGTTACGACTTACTGCGGTCTGGAATGTCCCTGTTGCCTGTAATCGTTCAACGGCGGATTTTATATTGTCTTCGCCATTAATGGCAGAAGACTATCACGTCGACCTTCCCGATTTTAATACCTACAAAAATAGACCAATAGTTGTGTAGTGATTTATGGAAAAATTATTGCTGAGCGCCAATCGTTTCTTCGAACAAATACCGGATGTTTCCCGCCGTTACCGCTGGCAAATATGGATCGCATTTATTCTTATTAATATTGTGATTCTCGCCGGCGCTTCTCGTTTTACCATTGATATGACAATGGAAGTATTTTTTGAGGACGGCGATCCGGTTAAAACGGCTTATGATCGTTTTCGCGCTGAATTTGGCAGCGACGAGGCCATTTATCTTATTTATGAAGCCAATGATGGTGATGTATTTTCGAATGACTCCCTCAATGCATTAAAGGGGTTGCAATCGGATCTAGTGAATTATCGTGACCACCTGAAAGATGAACAGGGGTCAGGGTTGGATCGAATCACCGATGTGATTAGCTTGCTTAATGTTTCCTATATGGAGGCGCGAGATGATGCGCTTATATCGGGGAAATTCATCGGCGATAACTTTCCGCAAAATGAAGAGCAGCGTGAAGCGTTAAGGGATAAGGCGTTACGTCATCCCGATTATCCAACGGTATACTTATCCAATGATTCTCGTTTTGGTGCTGTGATTATAAAAACAGATCTTGGAGCCACATTACTGACAGACGAGTCAGCGCTTAACGAGAACTCTGGCGATGTGGAATACTTAGACGATGAGTTTGTCGATGAGCTTTCACTGTCTGAGGGCGAAGACATAGAGATGGCGTGGTCAGATACTGATGCGAAGCTAGCATTAGCCAATAATACTGATATTCCTGAATTCAAGCGTGCCGAAATTGAGGACTTCTCTTACCTAATGCATGCTTTTTCTCCAATCATTGAAAAGTCTGAATATACCCAATATCTGACTTTTTATCCTGTGGGCAACCCAACGGTGATGAGTTTTTTTAACGATGTTGTGTTTCAGGAAATGGGCACGGTGGTAGGGGCGAGTTTGCTGCTGATTATTATTTCCTTATGGGTATTGTTCCGCTCCCTCAGTGCTGTGTTGTGGCCGTTAACGATTGTTGTAATTTCTTTCTTGTGGGTCGTAGGGCTTGTGGGTTGGTCAGGGATGATTATGACGATGATGGTGAATATTATCGTTTTCTTGATCCTTGCAGTGGGGGTGGCGGATGCTATTCATATTATATCGGGTTACTTGTTTTTTAGGGAGCAAGGAGAAGATCACGAGCAATCGATTCGTTCAGTGTTCAAAAAGTCTGGGCTGGCGTGTTTTCTTACCAGTATCACGACGTCAATTGGTTTGTTGTCATTGACGTTTGTTCCCATTGTTCCCATACGTAGCTTTGGTATTGCTGCTGCGATGGGTGTGATGATTGCATTTTTACTAACGGTGTTCATTTTGCCTTTGATGCTTGATGCTTGGCCACCAATAAGAAAAAAGGAGATACAGCGAGGGGACAAGATTTCGTTGATTCAGCGAATATTGCGTAGTGTTGAGCATGTAGGGTTTACGCACCCAAGGAAAGTGATCAGTATTTTTGTTCTTTTTGCTGCTGTGCTTATTGTGGGTGGATTATCCGTAAAAGTGGACTCCAATATGGTGGAAGTATTACCACCAGATTCTCTATTAAGGAAGAGCTTTCAGCTGGTAGATGATGAGATGGGCGGTTCTCAGACCATGGAAATGGTGATAGACGCAGGGAAAGCGGATGCTTTTAAAGACCCTGAGATGCTAAACCGGTTGCAGAAGATACAGCTATTCTTGGAGCGGACCTACCCTGGTTTAGTGGGTAAAACTACCTCTTTGGTCAACGTGACAAAAGATGCATTTAAATCACTCAACAATGATGACCCAGCGTATTACGTTATCCCGCAATCTCCACGGGTTTTAGAACAAACATTGTTTATGTTTAATAATGCCAGTCCGAAAGATCGTCGTCAGCTGGTGTCTGATGATTACAGTAAGGCGCGTTTAACCATTCGATTAAAGAACGCAGGCTCCTTTGAATATGTGCCTATGATCCAGGGTGCAGAGAATGAAATGGCCCGTGTACTTGAGGATATGAAAGCTAAATACCCCGCGATTGATGTCCGGCTGACGGGGGGGATGTCGCTTATGATTCGATTAATCGATTATGTCAGCTGGTCCCAGATTCAAAGCTTTGGTTTGGCGTTGGTGGTTATTTCGCTGCTACTGCTAATGGTGTTTGGGTCGGTAAAAATTGGCTTGGTTGCTATTTTTCCTAATTTACTCCCCATTATT
Source organism: Gammaproteobacteria bacterium 45_16_T64 (assembly GCA_002162955.1). Classification (GTDB taxonomy): domain Bacteria; phylum Pseudomonadota; class Gammaproteobacteria; order Pseudomonadales; family Ketobacteraceae; genus 42-54-T18. The sequence goes on along the minus strand of MABD01000018.1, from coordinate 93,853 downwards.
ACCGTATTTGGTTTGATGGGGTATATGGGGGTGTCCTTAGACACGGATACGTTGCTGATTGCACCAATTATCATTGGGATAGCAATAGACGATACGATTCATTTTCTCACGCATTATCGTGCCGGTTTAATCGGCTCTAAAACGATGGAACAGTCCATTCGTTATACTATCCGAGAAGCAGGGCAGGCGATAACGTTTACTTCCATTGTATTGTCATTGGGTTTTCTTGTGTTCTTGCTGTCGTCCCATGTGGCGTTACAGAACTTTGGCATGTTAAGTGCGGTGGCGATTATGGTGGCGCTGATAACGGATTTATTACTGTTGCCCGCGTTATGTGTTGTATTTAAGGCTGACTTTGCTAACCATCGTCGAGAGGATGCGACGTTAGCGGCAGAGTCAATGGGATGAAGGAGTGGTGCAGTTGAATAACAAAATACGTCGAATACTGTCGGTTGGAGTGGTTTTTTGTGCTGGCTTTTTATGTTTCGTTGAATCAGCGAGCGTTGCCTATGCCAAGGTAGAGCCTATCGCTACGGAAACGGGGGCCAAGGATATTATGCGACAAGTGTTTGATCGTGATGATGGTGACAGTGAAGTATCTATTCAAAAGATCAGCTCTTGCCGATATGTCGTCAAAGATCGCAAACGTGCATGCGTTGAAAAACCACGGATTAAACGTTTTGAATCGGTTGCCAAAGATTATGGCATTGAAGGAAAAGATAAGAAGTCAGTGTCTATTTTATTGGATCCGCCAGGCGAGCGCGGTATTGGGTTCTTGCAGTACGATTATGATGATCAAGATAAAGACGCGGATCAATGGATGTATTTTTCGGCGCTGGGCAAAGTAAAACGCATTGTATCTGGAAATGATGATGAGCCCAAAAAAGGCAGTTTTTTTGGATCTGAGTTCAGCTATGAAGACTTGGAGCAAACCCATCTGGAGGATTATCGCTATACGCTGTTAAAAGAAGAGCGCTATCGCAATCGAGATTGTTGGGTAATCGAAGCGACGCCAAAACCGAGTCGAGCGAAAAAAAGTAATTACAGTAAGTCCATTTCTTGGGTCGATAAGGAGCGATTTATTGCGTTGAAGTCGATTAAATTTGATCGTCAAAAACAAAAAGAAAAACGAATCACCGCGGTAAAGGTTGATCAGGTTGATGGTGTGTGGTCAGTCCTATTGCTCAATGTCGACAATCTTCAGTCTCGCAGAATGAGTAATATGAAATTGGAATCGATTAAGTATAACGTGGGTGTTGATGATGAATTTCTAAGTTTACGAACGTTAACAGATGGTGCTTATCGTGAAGCTAGATTACAGCACTATCGTCGTTTCATTGAGCCGTAAATGGTGTCACGCGTGAGGTATTTGTTGGCCGTCGTTGTCACTGCTAATTTAGTCAGCCCTGTTGTTGCGACAGAATCGGAGGTGTTGGGAGGCGATTCAGGCCATTCTGACGTGGTGGATGAAGAGTTTTATGATGACGAATTCATGTTTGATGAGGAACCCTCCTCAATGAGTGAATCTGAAAGTAGGGGGGCGACGAACAATTCAGCGCTTAACATGTGGTATCTTTTTCGAGACCCCGCGCAGATCACTCTTAAACATCAGTTGGCCTATGGCTTAAAGCATGAGAGGCCATTGGTGGCTAATCGTGCTTCAATTCGTTTGCAATGGGAGAAAGGGTTCGGGGGCGGGCTGTTTTTTCGTGCTGATGCGAAGTCCAGTTTTGATGGGGTCTATGAACAGAGTAAATATCAAGATAATGAAACCGTAAAACAAGCTAAACAAGAATACCAACAACAGAACGAGGTTCGTGAGTTCTTTTTACAAGGGTCTAGGGCAGATTACTCTATCAGCGTTGGTCAGCAAGTCATTGTGTGGGGTAAAGCTGATGGTGCAGTGGTGACGGATATTATCAGTCCTCGTAATGTAACCGAATCGGTATTTACGACGGTAGAAGACTCTCGTCTTGGGCAAACGATGATAATAGCGCATTATTACGAAGAATTATTTAATGCCAGTAAAAGCCAACAGCAGTGGAGTTTTATTCTTAACCCCGATGTGAGGGTGAATCAATATGCAATGCCAGGGCATCCTTATTATGTGTCGCCTGCGGGTATCGAAAACGCAATTATTGAGCAAGACGACCCCGAATTTTCCATCGAACACGGAGAGCTGGGTTTACGCTGGACTTACACGGAGGGAAAGTTCGATATCGCTATCATGGCTGCGGATGTTGTTGAAGATGACCCCGTATTTGAATGGATTGGAATCACACCCTCTTTTCAACCGGTAATTTCGACCTTTTATGGGCGATACCAAATGTTAGGTGGAGGGGTGAATATAGGGGTAGGTAACTTTGTGATAAAAAGTGAACTGGCCTACAAGAATAATCGGCATTTAAATACCGGTGACATGCTGGATATTACTCAACGCTCCATTTGGGATGCAGCGGCAGGGTTTGATTACGATGCTTCGGGGGTATTTGATGCCAGTGTAGAGTTGAGTCATCAACATGTGATGAATTGGAATGATTCGTTCGCAGGTGTGGAACGAAATAGCTCAACACTCTATGGTGCCGTCGGGCGTTACTACAATAATGATACTGTGCGGTTGCAATACACCGCGAGCTTGCAACTTCAAAATATGCAGTCGTTACATCGGCTGGAAACCAGCTGGGACGTGGACGATCAACTGGCAGTCAGTATTCAATGGGATCATTTCTCTACGCGCTCTAGTGCACCCACGACAAGCTTTCTGACGCAGCTGGAAGCGCTGGACCGTATTTTGTTGCAATTAACCTACGATTTCTAGGGAATTACCTTGTTTGACTTGGTAGTCGCTAACTCCTTACAATGACGCCCATTCGAGCCAAACCAAGCAAAAAAGGTGCATCATGTCGTATCAAACCATTGAATTTAGTGTTGAAGAAAACATCGCAATAATCCGCCTAAACCGTCCAAAAGCGGCGAACTCCATAAATATGGATATGGCAAGAGAGCTCATGTTGGCAGCTATCGAATGTGATGAAAACCCCGAAATACGATGCGTGCTACTGAGTGCGAATGGACCTTTTTTCAGCGCGGGCGGTGATGTAGCGAGCTTTGCTGAAATGGGTGAGAACATCGGTAAAGGGTTAAAAGAGCTAACATCCTATCTTCACAGTGCATTGGCACGTTTTGCTCGCATGGGTGCACCCTTGGTGACAGCGATTAATGGTAAAGCAGCAGGTGCAGGTTTGTCGTTGGCATGTTTGGGTGATATCGCAATTGCCGCAGAGCCCGTAACGTTTACTATGGCCTACACTGGCGTGGGTTTAACACCTGACGGTGGCGCAACGTATAACTTGCCACGCTTAATCGGGGATCGTAGAGCAAAAGAGTTGATGCTGACTAATCGCCCGTTAACGGCGGAAGAAGCGGTGAATTGGGGAATGATCAATCAGGTTGTTGCTGAAGATGAGTTAATGGATACAGCAATGGCAAGCGCAAAGAAATTAGCCAAGGGCCCCACTGGAGCGTATCGCGAAGTAAAAGAATTATTGCATGCGTCAGCAAATAACGGGTTTGAAGCACAAATGGAATTAGAAGCACGTGCTATCGCAAGACAGGGCAATAGTGCTGAAGGGCAAGAAGGAATTACTGCATTTTTAAACAAACGCAAAGCAGATTTTGTGAATGCATAATAAATAAGCTTTACCGATGCGGGGAATAGGTTTTTTAGCCTATTCCCCGTTTTTCGTTAATGAACTTCATCAGTTTTCGTGCTTAAATTAATTCAGCAGTTTTATTTGCGTTGCTGGAGTGCATGAATGAAGATTGGAATACCAAAAGAAATTCATCAGGGGGAGCGGCGCGTAGCGGCGACACCCGAATCAGTTAAGAAATTACTCAAGCTTGGCTTTGAGATTATTATTGAAACCGGGGCGGGTGCAGATGCAGCCTTCACCGACACAGCCTATCAAGATGCGGGGGCTGTTATCGCAAAAGATTGCGAATCCTGTTGGTCAGAAGCTGACATTATTTTAAAAGTACGCGCCCCAGAGCATCATCCTTCTCTTAATATTGACGAAACCGAACTATTGCGCCCCCGGCAGACGCTTGTGTGTTTTTTACAGCCTGCACAGCAGCCAGAACTTCTAGAGAAACTTAATAATAGGAAAGTCTCTGCGTTAGCCATTGATGCGATACCACGTATCTCCCGCTCTCAAAAAATGGATGCATTAAGTTCCATGGCGAATATCGCCGGTTATCGTGCGATCATGGAAGCAGGCCATCATTTTGGACGATTTTTTACCGGTCAGATCACCGCTGCTGGGCGAATACCACCGGCAAAGGTAATGATTATTGGTGCTGGCGTTGCTGGTCTTTCAGGTATTGGTACGGCCAATAGTTTGGGTGCCATTGTCCGTGCATTTGATACCCGCCCTGAGGTTAAAGAGCAAGTCGAAAGTATGGGAGCGGAATTTCTTGAGCTGAATTTTGAAGAAGATGGCTCCGGTGAGGGTGGTTATGCGAAGGTTATGTCGAAAGAGTTTATCGACGCTGAGATGGCGCTGTTCCTAGAACAGGCTAAAGATGTTGATATTATCATGACAACTGCATTGATACCGGGACGCCCTGCACCCACGTTGATCACAGAAGACATGGTGATAGAAATGAAGGAGGGTAGCGTTATTGTCGATCTGGCGGCTGAAACAGGGGGTAATTGCGAGCTCACGGAAAAAGATCACGTTGTGGTTAAGCATGGCGTATCAATTATAGGGTACACCGATTTACCGAGCCGGTTACCCACACAGTCCAGTAGTTTGTATGCTCAAAATCTCGTTCACTTACTTACGGACATGTGCAAAGGCGATGGGTTTCATATCGACATGGAAGATGATGTGATACGAGGGGCAACGGTGGTGCATGGAGGGAATGTCACATTCCCTCCGCCTCCGCTAAAGGTTCCGGCGATTGCCAAACCAGCATCAGTCCAGACAGCACCGGAAGCTAAAGCGATAGATCATGGTCCGAAGAGACTTAATATTCCTGTGTTATTGGTAGCGGGAGCATTGTTGCTCGGCATTGGTGCTACCGCTCCTCCTGCATTTTTATCCCACTTTATTGTTTTTATCTTGGCCTGTTTTGTGGGTTATCAGGTGGTATGGAATGTGACGCCTGCTCTACATACTCCCTTGATGAGTGTGACCAATGCTATCAGCGGTATTATTGTTCTCGGTGCAGTATTGCAAATATCAGGTGAGCTATCTGAGCCTGTGACGATTCTGGCTGCGGTGGCTGTGTTGATAGCGTCTATTAATATTGGTGGCGGTTTTGCAGTGACTCAGCGTATGTTGCGCATGTTCAGAAAATAATAGGGGTTATTTATGTCAGAAGGTGTATTAACCGCGGCGTATATTGGCGCGAGTATCTTATTTGTTTTGAGCTTAGGCGGTTTGAGTCACCAGGAAAGTGCTCAGCGAGGGAATTTATTTGGGATGATTGGTATGGCGATCGCGATCGTCGCCACTATTTTGAGTGAACATGTGACGGGATATGGCGTGCTAATAGCGGCAATTCTCGTCGGTGGATGTATTGGGCTTTTCTTAGCCAAGCGAGTCGAAATGACAGAAATGCCAGAATTGGTTGCTATGCTACACAGTTTTGTGGGTTTAGCCGCGGTGCTGGTAGGGGTTGGCAGCTTTCTCGGGGAGGCAGCGTTTGCTAGCGTTGCTGAAAAAATTGTTCACGAAGTCGAAATATTCTTAGGCGTCTTTATCGGTGGTATTACGTTTACCGGGTCAGTGGTGGCTTTTGGAAAGTTAAAGGGAAGCATTTCTAGTACACCGTTGATGTTGCCTGGTCGCCATGTGTTGAACATGGGTATTCTGTTGGCGACAGTGGTGTTGGGGTATTTATTTGTCGGTGCAGAGCACGAACCCGCATTAAGCTACTTGTTGATTATGACGGCGTTAGCATTTTTGCTGGGTATACATTTGGTGATGGCCATTGGTGGCGCCGATATGCCGGTTGTTGTGTCCATGTTGAATAGCTATTCGGGGTGGGCCGCAGCGGCAACGGGATTTATGCTTTCGAATGATCTGTTAATTGTGGTGGGTGCACTGGTGGGAAGTAGTGGGGCGATTCTGAGTTATATCATGTGCCGAGCCATGAATCGGTCATTTGTCAGTGTTATCTTGGGAGGCTTCGGGCAAAAGGCCGTGGCAGTAGGGTCGAGTGATGAAGGGCCAAAGGATACCATTGCGACCTCTGCCGATGAAGTGGCGGGGATGTTACTGGATGCTGCACAGGTAATTATCGTGCCAGGGTATGGCATGGCAGTGGCCCAGGCGCAGAATACAGTATATGACATTACACGCTTGTTAAAAGATAAAGGTATTGAGGTTCGCTTTGGAATTCACCCCGTGGCGGGGCGTTTGCCTGGCCATATGAATGTGCTTTTAGCAGAAGCCAAGGTGCCTTACGACATCGTCATGGAGATGGACGAGATCAATGATGATATGCCGCTGACGGACGTGGTTCTGGTCATTGGTGCCAACGATATTGTAAACCCTGGGGCAGCGGAAGATGAGTCTAGCCCCATATATGGCATGCCGGTGTTGGAGGTTTGGAAAGCAAAAACCTCTGTGGTGTTAAAGCGGGGTATGGCAACAGGGTATGCTGGGGTCGATAACCCATTGTTTTACAAGGATAATACGAGAATGCTATTTGGCGATGCGCGCGATAGCATGGGCAGTGTCTTGTCTGCATTAAAAGTGTGAAAGGCGAATATATAAGTAAAAATTGAGTGGAAATAAATAATCGAAGACACTGGCCAAATCCGTACATTATTGAAAGCTGGCGAAATTTCAGTCTTTGGTTATGCTAAAAGAAGGAGCACTATCAATGGCTTCATCGATAGTGTGCACTCACTCAGAGCTTGTGAAGCAAGTAGAGGTGGTCATGACCCTACGAGAATTATATCCGCCAATAGCCTATGCCAAAAATGCGAAGACAGCGGGCCCATGTGTGCGAAATTGTTGTCTAGATGCAGACGATGTGTGTCTAGGTTGTGGTCGGGCACTGTCTGAGATTACAGGCTGGAATGCGGCTTCTGACGAGGAGAAAGAGGCAATATTACGGCGAGCTAAAGAGCGATTGGCCATGAAGAACCACTCATTACCTTTTTGAGGTGTGTTGGTTGGCCTTTTGATTAATTGAGTATTTTATCTTCTGTTGATGCTTTTTCCCCTGATTTCGGTAAACTACGCCGGCTTAAAAATCAGGAGAGAAACGTTGAAAGCTGTAAGTTATCTATTAGTGAGTGTAATTGGTTTATTGGGTGCTGCTTCACCCGCGTGGGCGTCAAGTAGCGGTACAGCTGCAACGTTAGATATGATCGGGTCTCCATTAGGGATTGCGGCAATTGTTTTATTTACGATTGCTTACTGTTTTGTTATCGCAGAAGAGTTTATTCACCTACGTAAATCGAAGCCGGTGATGTTAGCGGCGGGTGTTGTATGGGTGTTAGTCGCATTGATTGGTAAGCAGGTTGACGGTGGTGAGGCTATCATTGATGCTGCAGTGACGCATAACCTAATGGAATACGCGGCGCTCTTCTTGTTCTTGTTGACGGCAATGATCTATATCAATGCTATGACGGAGCGAAATGTATTTGAATCTTTGCGCTGTTTCCTTGTGAGCAAAGGCTATAGCTACAGAGCGCTATTTTGGATTACCGGTATTCTGGCTTTCTTTATCTCACCCGTTGCGGATAACCTCACTACAGCACTCTTGATGGGGGCTGTGGTACTGGCAGTGGGGAGTGATAACCTTAAATTTGTGAGCCTCGCGTTTATTAATATTGTTGTGGCTGCAAACGCTGGTGGTGCCTTTAGCCCTTTCGGCGATATTACGACCTTGATGGTATGGCAGGCAAACAAAGCAAGTTTCTTTGAGTTCTTTGCTCTGTTTATCCCTTCGGTGGTTAACTATATTGTACCTGCGGTCATCATGAGCTTTGCTGTACCGAAAGAAACACCTGCAGTAGTGGAAGAGGCCGTGCCGATGAAGCGCGGTGCAATCCGAATTTGTATTCTTTTCATGCTTACGATCGTGACGGCGGTAAGCTTTAAGCAGTTCTTACACTTGCCCCCATTCTTAGGGATGATGACTGGGCTGTCTTACCTATTCCTATTTGCCTACTATATTAAGGTTACTACACCATCGGATACCGAAATGGATGAGTTTAATATCTTTTCCAAAGTGGCTAAGGCTGAGTGGGATACCTTGTTATTCTTCTTTGGGGTCATTTTTTGTGTTGGTGGTCTAGGGACTATTGGCTATTTGGCCGAGGCATCCAATATTATGTATGACGGCTGGGGTCCAACCGTCGCGAATATCGTCGCTGGCTTACTGTCTGCAGTAGTGGATAATATCCCGGTTATGTTTGCGATTTTGAGCATGAGCCCAGAGATGGATCTTTACCAATGGTTACTCGTTACGTTAACTGCGGGTGTCGGTGGTAGCTTGTTATCGGTAGGCTCTGCGGCAGGTGTTGCACTCATGGGGCAGTCGCAAGGAAAGTATACTTTCTTTAGTCACCTTAAGTGGAGCTGGGCAGTAGGACTTGGTTATGCTGCTAGTATCTATGCACATTATCTTGTTAATGGCTGATTGTATTGGTTGTAGACGAGCATAAAAAAAGCGCCTTGATGGCGCTTTTTTTATGCTCGTAAATTAAGGCGACGGTTTGGACACTCGACTTAGGCGTCAGTATCGGTATGCGCTAATTGCTTAAGCGCAGATAGGCTAGGCATAAAAAAATAGCTAGCGCCACGAGTAGTGACAAATTGTGGGACGCACTTCAGTCTCTGACGAATGGGTTTTTTAGCGATGCTAAAGTCATCTCCAGAGGGGCCCGATGGTCTTGGTCTCGCGCCTAAAAGAGGGTCTAGATCATTATAGAGACCGTTGAATTTCTCATTGTTAACCCAGGTTTGTTGAATAAATTCAAACTGCCTTGCCAGGTCGGCATTAAAGCAGAGGAATTGCAGTCCTCGAGTTTCTCCATTATCTTCGGCTTTAAGCATCGATGTGGGCAATAGTTTACTGTGTAGTGGTTTCCCATAGGGGCGACCGCGTCGTAATATTCTGTGGTGGTTAACACTGCGTACTGCTTCATCCTCATCAAGACCTAGATCTGTTGCGCGGGGATTGGTGCGGCGAATATGGGAAGCCATGGGACATTTGTGCCCCATGGTGTCTCCGGAGAAATCGAAGCTATTGGCGCTATTGGGATTAAAATGTTCAGGTTCTCTATCTGGGAATAACTCCAGAGGAGCCCCATTGGGCCAGCGACCGACCATTTTAGCGGCGAGATACACTTTGTCATTTTCTTCTGAACTTTGGTTGTCTAGATAACGCCAAAACCCCTGAACATCCTGCTCTAATTGTCGAAATACTAGGTAGCTGCCGTTATAGCCAAAATTTGCATAACGATGGCTCTTGTCATGCTCGCTTCCTGGTGCGGGTGTATCGCTACCGTATGCGCTAGTATGGCCGAGCAAAAACTCCCCAGCGGGCAATTGATCGGAGTTTTGCGTGTGTATACCTTTGATACCTGGTTGTGAAACGCCATCTCGGAAGCCAAAATGTTCTTTTCTTTCGTATAGGGCTTCAGTGGTTAATGGGTGTATTGATGTATAGGCTTCAAGTTCATAAGTTAGGTGGGTTACGAGATCCGATAGGCCGCTTTCTGTCTCAGAAAAACATAATAGTATCGCGTCAACGGTAGGCCTAGCTTTACCGCCCCATTCCCAATGCTCTGAAGCGTTCGATCCTATGTCCCCCAGTAATTGGCTTCTTTTCTCCGTGTATATCCCCTCTTTGAACTCTCTGGAAAATTGTTCATGGGTATCTTGCGGTAGCCCTAAGTTTTCTAATCCAGAAGAAGTGAAAGCGATATTCAGCGCCGAAGAGGTATCTTTTTGTGTACTGGGTGTCACCTCGGGAAGGTGTTCGCGTAACCATTGTTTAAATAAATCCGGGTGCTCGATACTGAGTATGAGATATGAAGCATGCGGTAGGTTCTTATATGCATATAAAATGACACTTTGAATATCTGAGAGATCATCTTGATTCATGGTCTTGTTCTTATTCTAGGGTTAAAAGCGAGAGAGCCAGAGGCTAAGTTCTTTTTCGTCCATGTTATTCGTCAGGCCTTGACGAATCTTGCTATTGTTAATGACGTTCTGAAGCGACAGTTCAGGGTAGGCGCTATACCAACATGCGGTCTTGGTTTGACTCTTACGGGCATATGCTTTAAATCGGATGTCATCGGTGGCCCCCTCTCGTATCAGTCGTGTTGCTCTTGGGAAGCCTTCGGCATTGCTCCACACGGCGGTTAAGCCTACCGCTGCCCGGTCAATGAAATCGCCCAAATAGTTTTCCCAGCTACCGTCATAATTGGATAAAAAAACCAAACGCTTGTTGTCGTCAGTAATGATCCAGCGAGCAAAATGGATGCTATTAATAGAGCCCAATTCTCCTCGATTGTAAAAAATATTACTCAGCAGGTTTAGAAGCCATAGCACGGCCTTAAGCGTTAGTAACCGAAATAGCCCTGGCTTGATCTCAACCACACTGGTCATTGGACTTTGAACGGCCTGTTGTTCATCCTTGGTTACGCTAGCGACGTGGGCGTGGCGCTCGGTCATATTGTTATCATGTACTTCTGGTAATTCAGACTTTTCATGTTTGCGTAGAAAATAAAACCAAACAGCTATCAATGGGAGAAGTATTGGAGATAACAGCAAAAGTACAGGAATAATGCCAATAGCCATTGGCCAATAGGGATCCGGTTGCCGTTGTAAGGTGTCGAATGGCCATGAAATATTGCTATTTTTGACATGTCGAATGAGCTGTTCTCTCAAGCCGGAATCAAAGTAATCAATCAGGGAGCCACTGTCCTGCTTTTCATCGATAAAACCTTCGAGCACCTTGTAGAGTATTTGGTCCCTCTTAATTTGTTTGCAGCTATGATAATGGGCACCACGGTAATACATGGGAGTTGAAATACTATGGTCGAGTAAGTAGCTTTCACATTGGCTTGCATCGAAACGTTCGCAATGTTGATAAATATCCAGCAGCGTTTGCTTGTCTTTCTTTATGAGGCGTTCTACATAGGATGATAAGTTTTCATCGATATTGGATTCAAAGAGTAATTGGGCGGGGTATTCTCCGCGTTCGCCTTTGGATGCGGGTAGTACGGTCCAGCGGCAAAAATGATGGGTGTTAATTTGTTGAAATAACGGGTGCGACTTTTCTCTGATGCGATTGTTGAGGTCTTCCAGGTAGTCGGCTAATGCTCCAATTTTTTCTGGGCGAATGGGGCATAGAATGTTGACCGGGACATGCCGTCGATGAAAAAACTCAGCCATAACAATACTCATTCCCTTGGTTAATCGCAGGTTTGAGTCTAAGAGTACATGGTTGGTATACAGAGTGGAATATTTGTGCGGCTATTTTTTGGTAATTCCAGAGAATAACGTGTCGAGGATATGTGTTGTCACTTCGTCTTCCGTCATTTCGCCTTGTCCCAACATCCACCAAGCAGAATAGATAAGGCTATCAATGGTTGTTACTATCCAACGGCTATTCAGTGAGGGCTTTATCCAGCCTTCTGACTTTCCTCTTTCAACAAGCTCAAATAGCGATGCGAGTTGTTGGTTGTAGATCTCCATAACCTGAGGGTCATCTGCACCTATATTCCAAAGCGATAGTAGGAAATGGTATTGGTTGGCGAGGGGGACAATAGCGCCGATAATACGCGTTAGCGTAGCCTCCGCACTAAGCTCTTCATCGAGAATTGGCTGAACAACTGACTGAATTGCACCCAATGAATCTAAGGTGATGGCGCAAACGAGCTTGTCTCTGGTATCAAAATGCCTATACAGCGTTGCTCGCCCAACGCCAGCGTGTGCTGCCACTTCGCTTAGGGATGCGGTGGGTTTTTGTAGTAGCAATTCTAGGCTTGCGTCTAGTAGCGCTCTGCGGGAGCGGGATGCGCGGGCATCGTTAGGGTTCATAGCAGTAGCTTAATTTTACAAAGTCAGTGAAACAGGGGCGTATCATAGCAGAGCGGTGGATTGCTTAATACGCGCAGGCTTATCAGCTAAATCCTCAACAGCATAGCAGCAAACTATTTGTGGGACACCATTGTCTCACAAATAGTTTGCTGCTATGGTACAAGTGTGTCTCATAGCGGGGTGAGAGAAAACTGATGAATTTTCTTCTATGCTTGCACATGAGCCTGTCGATTAATTGCGTTGAGGTATATGTAAATGTCTGATAACCATGAAAAAAGTAACCAAGACTTGCTCGTACAATATCAACATACTGCATCGGCAGGTATCGATGACGCAGTATGCCTGCCGTTCGCGACCTATACTGACCCAGGTGTCTATGCTCTTGAAAAAGACGCGATATTCCGAAATGAATGGGTATTTATTTGTACTGAGCAAGAGCTTTCGGCGACGGGAGACTATTTTGCCTTTGAGTTAGTCGGCGAAAAGCTTGCTATTTTGCGGGGGAAAGATAAGAGCCTTCGTGCGCTTTCGAACATCTGTCGCCACAGAGGTACACCGTTACTTAACGATGGCTTCGGGAATCTATCTACTAGTATTGTCTGTCCGTATCATGGTTGGGCGTATGATGATGAAGGTAGTCTGAAAGCGGCGCCTATGACAGGCAACATTACGGTTGATAAGGAGCGCCATTGTTTGCCGCAATTCGCACTGGAGTCTTGGCATGGTTTGTTGTTTATTAATCTTGCCGATGACCCCTCGTCTTTTGCTGAGCGCATGCAGGGAATAGATGATTACTTGGTAAACTTCGACCTGTCGACATTTACCTATGCGCACCAGGGAGAGGTGGAGTATTGGGAATCCAACTGGAAGTTGGCAATAGAAAATGCGATGGAAAGTTATCACCTATTTAAAGTCCATAAGAATACGCTTGAGCCGGTGACGCCAACCAAGAATGCTTACTATCTGGCGGGTAGCTCCGAATGGACCATCACGGGAGGTGAGCTTGTGGATAACAGCAATAAATTCATGAAGTTTCTTCGTGGTAATTACCCTGAAGCGTATAAACATTGCTTAATTATTTCGTTACCGCCTTCATTTGTCGGGGTGCTAACCTATGATAGTTTTTCATGGATTCAGGTACTGCCACTCGACGCGGGACACTCTCGTATACGCTCAGGTGCAATTAGCCCATACAAGCCCGGTTATGAAGATAAAAAAAGCGCACAGCTAACGGCAGATTTTTTTGCCGAAGATAAAGCAATCTGTGAGCGAGTGCATAGCGGTATGAGTGGGACTCTCAGTCAGGGAGGAAAGCTTGTCGAGTTAGAACGTGTGGTCGTAGACTTTCATCAGTTCTTAGCCTCAAGGCTATTTGACAGCCCTGTGGATGATTTCTTTTTTACTTCAATGAGTGACCTGTTTACCAAGGGCTCCTAAATGCAGCCCGCTGGTCGGGCAATTTTTACTTTCTAATTCATTACTAAATCAACGATGCTGATCATGTTGAGGGGATAGTCATGCCTAAAATTACTCTGTTAACTGTATTTTTCTTTTTGCCTCACCTATTGGCGGGGTGTTCTAAGGGGGGAAGCGAGCCGCCAGTGCCTGGTGAGCAGGAACCGGGACATTATGTGAATTTCGAATCATCCGCCGTTCGTCCATTGGCGAAGAGCGCTAATGGTAAGCAAGTCTTTGTGACGAATACGCCTAACCATTCATTGGATATTTTCGAGTACAACGATAATGGGTTACTTGAATTTGTATCATCAGTGCCTGTGGGTATTGACCCCGTTGCCGTTGCTATCAGTGATAATGGTGAGGCCTGGGTGGTTAATCATATATCGGACTCAATTAGCATTGTCGCACTCGATAAGAGCGTTCCCCATGTAAGGGAAACCTTATTGGTAGGGGACGAACCTAGGGATATCGTTTTCGCTAAAGGTAAGGCTTTTATTACTACTGCTCACCGTGGCCAGCATAGAGTTGACCCATCAATTGCGCAGGTTGAGGGAGCGGGTAATCCGCAATTACATGAACCTGGGGTATCTCGGGCTGATATCTGGATCTTCGATAGTGCTGCGCTGGGCGAGGGGGTGGGTGGAACCCCTCTACAAATTATTGAACTGTTTGGCGATACACCGAGGGCATTGGCAGTGACCCCTAATGAAGATCGGGTCTATGTTTCTGTGCTGAATTCCGGTAATCAAACCAGCGTAATACATGAATCAGTTATGTGTCATGGGTTTACTGATGACGACCTAGGCCGTGAACCTTGTCGAGTGCTTGATGGTGTTCAGATGCCAAAGGGAAGGAGTAATGGTGAGCTTCCTGGAGGGCGAGCGGCCCCAGGTGTTAATAAAGACGGTGTCCCGCAACCTTGGACGTCGATGATTGTTGGGTTTGATAAAGCCTCTGGAGAGTGGAGAGATAGTGCCGGTAGAAATTTTAGCAACGGTATTCGATTCACCCTGCCTGATAATGATGTGTTTGCCATAAACGCCAACACGTTGGAGCAGGAACATGTCTTTTCCGGTGTAGGAACAACGCTATTTAATATGGCGGTGAATCCCGTTAATGGAAATTTTTATGTGTCAAATACGGAGGCAAATAACCGCACGCGTTTTGAAGGGCCTGGTGCTGTAGGTAAGTCCACTGTACAGGGCGATATCGCACGGTCGAGGGTTACGGTTATCGACCCTACTGATGCCAGTGTTCGTCCCCGTCATCTCAATCGACATATTAACTATGATGATCTAAAAGGAAACGCTGGCATCAAAAAGCACTCCGTCGCGAATCCTACCGGTATCGCTGTGGATGACTCTGGTGAACGGCTATATGTGGCGGCAATGGGCTCGGAAAAAGTGGCGGTGTATTCAGTACAAAACCTTGAAGATGATTCGCAGTGGGATAGTGCGGGGGAGGAATTCGACCCCATCGAGAGTGCACAAAATCATATCCAGGTGAGGGGGGGGCCTGTCGGTGTATTGCTCAACGAGCAGAGAAATCAACTGATTGTGCACACGCGATTTGATAACAGCATAGTGCTTGTGGATCTAGAAAGGCGGCGTGAAATTTCTCGTGTGGCTTTACGAAACCCAGAGCCAGCCTATGTTCGAGAAGGACGCTCAATTCTGTATGACGCGCAACGATCGTCATCCAATGGGGAGGCGTCGTGTGCCAGTTGTCATATCTTTTCTGATACCGACCATCTTAGTTGGAATTTAGGCAATCCGGATGCGTCTAATGGCGTGAACCCTCAACCCTTCCCGACATTTGCGTTCTCGGCGTTAGGGTGTGATTTTGTTGGACCTGATGATGACAGCTGCCAACTACTGAATATTGTTAATGGCGACGGCGAGCGCCGTACCATTGCTTCGATGAAAGGGCCTATGTTCACTCAAACGCTGCGGGGAATGAGTACACACGGTCATATGCATTGGCGGGGAGACCGGTCGCTTGGTTACTTTGGTAATGATGTAGATCAAACGCTTAACGAGAAAATATCCTTTAAGAACTTTATCGTTGCATTCGAAGGGTTGCTGGGGCTGGATATCGAATTGCCTGACAATGTTAATGCTCCTAATAAGTCTGAGGCAGTTATTCAGTTGGAAAAAGATATGGATAAGTTTGCAGACTTTTCGTTGGGTATTCAAATGCCACCGAATCCTATTCGAGCATTGGATAATGGACTCTCAGAGTCTGCCAGCATTGGCCGAGACTTCTTTTTCGGTGATCGTCGTTCCGACGGTCTGGAAGAAGACAGTTTGGATAATGGTGCCGACGTTGATGGTGTGAATTGCGAGGGGTGTCACGGTGTAGACCCAGCGAAGGGTTTTTATGGGTCGCGGGGTGAAGTTGCCCATGGTGGTGAGATACAAATTTTAAAAGTACCTCAACTGCGGAATTTGTATACCCGTGTTGGTATGTTTGGTTTACCTGATCGCGCCGGATTCTTGCCTTCGCATACTAAGCAGAATCAAGGCGATCAAATTCGGGGTTTTGGTTTTTTGCATGATGGTGCGACTGACAGCTTGCTGAATTTTCTACGAGGGGGTGTGTTTGATAACGGAGAGACACCCTGTGATGGTGATCTTGAGCCTGTTCATGGTTGTGAATTTAACGTCGGCAGTATCGGCATTCCCAATGAGACTGTTAGGCAAGGTCTAGTTGATTTTATGATGGAGTTTGACAGTGATTTGGCCCCTGTTGTTGGCCAGCAGGTGACACTTTCAGGTGAGTTTAGTGAGGATCGTAGGCAACGACTCAATTTGTTGGAGGAGAGGGCAATGACAGCATTTACGTCTAAAATCATAGGGGGAGATGTGTTCGAGTGCGATTTAGTGGCTCAAGGCGTTGTCAATCAATCCCATCGCCGATATTTACTGAATGCTAGAACAAACATGTATATGCCTGACACTACATCATTACCGAATACGACACCGGCAGAGCTAAGGGTGCTGGCACAAGGCGCTGGTAATGCATTGACGTTTACCTGCTTAGTACCGGGTTCGGGACGGAAAATGGCACTGGATTTTGATTTGAACGGTATTCTTAATGGTGATGAGTAATCGTTGGTTATGTTTGAAATATCACTCTATGGTTTAACGGCGTATTATAGGAGCCTCTCATGAGTTCATTGCCTGCACATAATGCCTTTTTACGAGGCGTGTACATTATCTCTGTGTTGATAATGTTTATCTTTATGATGTCCCTTATTAGAGCGTACTGGCCGAAAGATGCAGGGGAGGCGTCTTTCGAATCTATGGAGGCATTTTCAGTCGCACCAGCGAAAAACAGCGAAGTCACAGCTGAGGTTTTACCCGTTGTCGACAGGTTGGATACAGAGGGTGTGGAAGTATTGCATCGCTCTGAGAAAACACTGATGGGCATCCCTTTTGTGATTAACCTATCTGGTGATGTACGCGCGCAAATTCACCAGGTATGGCGAGCGTTTTATAATGCCGACAACGTATCACTCATTCAAGGTATCAAGAATCGCCGTAAAGTGTATGTAGGGTTTACTGAATATGATTCTGGGAAAAACACGGTAGACCTACTGATTGGTTATTCCGTGGACCATCGAATTGTACAGCAAGTACAGGGATTTTCAGTGGTTACAATACCGGGAGGAAAGTACCTGCAGCGCGATTCAGTGCTGGATGAATGGCAGAAACCTGTGAGCACTGAATTCCCTCTAGCCTATCAGCATGATTACGAGGTGTATGATTTGGGGCAGGAGTTTTCCATCATTAATCAAACCGCTTATGTACGCATTGCTCAACAATAGCAGAGGAGGTTGTTATGGATGAATTAATACAATATATCATTACACCGCTCACTACGGGGTCATTTACCGAGCATTTCGAAGTGATGTCTATTGATATTTATGATTGGACACTGGTATTTGCAGGATTGTTTTTGGCAATAGAGCTACTTGATGATGCGGTGAATCGTCGCTTCACCCGTGGTCGTTTGCTAGAGACGCTTTCTAGCATGGTGACACAAATACCGTTTTATCTGACGGAAGTGTTGGTCTTTGGTTTGGCGGTATATAGCTATTTTGTTATTTATGATCTGATTCCATGGAAGATGCCACTGAATAATATGAGCTTCCTATTGGTGTTATTGATGGCTGATTTTGTGTATTACATAGAACATTTTTGTCTGCACAAGGTTCGGCTGTTTTGGTTGGCCCACTCAGTGCATCATAGTTCTGGTGTAATGAATACGGCGACCGCATTCAGATTTAGTTTGTTTGATCCCATTGTCTCGGCAATTTTCCACGTTCCGTTATTGCTGTTAGGGTTTCATCCGATACTTATCTTTGCGGCGGAGATACTCATACAGGCCTATCAATTTTGGATACACAATGAAATGGTTGGTAAGTTAGGACCATTGGAGTGGATCTTTAATACGCCGTCTCATCATCGAGTACACCACGGCTCGGATAAGAAGTATATTGATAGAAACTACGGTGGTATTTTGATTGTGTGGGATCGCTTGTTTGGCACCTTTGCGAAAGAAGAAGAGGTTCCAACTTACGGGTTGACTACACCCATGACATCGAAAAACCCGATAACCGTTCAGTTCTACGAGTTTACTAAATTGTTTCGGGATTTTCGGCGCGCCAAAGGTGTTGGTCAGATACTCGGATTTATCTTTCGGCCTCCAGGGTGGGAGCCACCGTCAAAGCTTGGGCCACGCTAGTGTGGCAGGGTCGGAGTACATTTCTGTAATGACACTTTGGGTGCTTTCTTCCTGAAATAACTCGCCTTCAGTAGGCGGCACAATAAAAGAAAAATGTTCATCATTAAGGGTGAAGGCAATGGAATAAGCATGCAGGTAACAGCGGTCCGACTTTACTGCTTGCCAAGCGTCGGCGTATAGTGGATCGCCAATAATGGGCGCTTTAATACACTTGAGCGCCACTCGAATCTGATGGGTCTTTCCTGTGTGCGGCTTGATAAGATAAAGTCGGAATCCCGGCTTTATCGAGTGGCTAAAGAACTGTGTGATTGCGGGGTTCTCTAGACTGGATGCGAATTTCCAACCACCACGGCGCGATTTTTCCATATCGCCCTTGATTAAGCCTTGTTTCTTCTTTGGTTTTTTGTCTGAAATCGCGAGGTAGAATTTCTGAACTTGTCGTTCTTCAAATAGCGTAGAGAACTTAGCGGCGGTATCTTTGTTTTTTGCGATAAGCAGAAGGCCGGAGGTGATTTTGTCTAAGCGATGCACTGGGTACAGATCAGAGTAACCTAGCTCAGCTTTAACCTGCTCAAATAGCCCAGGTTCATTATTTTCTGTATGGAAGTTAACACCAGCTGATTTATTAATGACAAGAAAGTTGTCGTTGTCTGTGACAAGACTAAAAGAACGCAAGACGTTATCCTCAGGTTTGACGAAAAAGCCAATTGTAGCAAACCTGAGGGGATAGTGCTCTCGGAGCTTGTATTAGAATTTGAAGCCGATACCGACGCCACCTAATGTTTCAGTCACATCAATGGGCCGCTCAGAGTCCTCTTCGAACACACCGGTACGTTGGTGGGTGGCTAGATAGGCATCCATATATAGGCGTTTGGTAAAATGGAGTACGATTCCACCTGAGAGGTAGTAACCTATACCATCGTCCTTTTTAGATATCTTGCCGCCATCGACAATACCAAAGAACTCTTCTTCTAACTCTAACTCAGTATTCCAGAATAGTGCTCCGCCCCTGACATATAGTGATATAAGTCGATTCAAATTGACTTGGCCCTTGCCCCCTAAAAGAAAATCACTGCTGGTGATGCTAACGTTAAATTGACCTGTGGTATCACTTTCTTCTTCGTCTTGTTCTGTATATAAATAATAGTAACCTGCTTCTACAGAAAAGTTGGGGGTTAGTGAGATGCCTGCTAGCAGTCGAGGTGACGTGGTGAGAGTTAAATCTACATCGCCGTCAGAGTCAGGCTGGCTAATAGCCAGTGACCCTTGGCCATAGAATTCTAGGGCATGGGCGGTTGTTGATATGCATAGAGCCGAAAGTAACAGCATGAGTGGTCGTATGAGCGGTGGTAAGAATTTCATAATGTTTCTCTATTATTAGATGCCAGAAGGGCGATACAAAATGGTGACAGAAGCGCTTCGGCTACCAAAGGCTTGGCCGCCGTCGAACTCATCATCCAGTGAGCCTTCTCTTTCTCTTATTAATGTCAGGTCGATATCACAGTTTGCTGTTTCTATATCAATAGTGGTATTGGCAAGCTCTTCAGCGTCGATCAGTCCGAATGTCAGCACCTGTACTGTCGCGGCTAAAAATATTCGACTGATTTGATCAACAAAACCCAACACTACGGCGGTAAGGGTGTCGTTATATACGAATTTATTGAGTTGTAGTGAGGTCATACCATCGGCATCATCACCAAGCTCATAAGATACCCCGTAGGCAAGTTCTGCATTTGAGTTACTACAGACGACACGCGCAGAAGCTCGAATGGTGTCACCTTCACCGGCATCGAGCCAGCTAATATCGATGGCATCGTTACGATCCATGTAAATGGTATTATTTGCTGGGCTCTGTATATTTATTTCCGGCGGGAAAGATACGGTGGCAAATCGTCCAACCAATTCCCCAGGACCTGGGTCAACGAGTAGAATGTCAACGGGGTACCACCGGTCATTTCGAGCATCAATGGGCTCATGTTGAATGGTTACGGTTACCGGCAAGCTGGTGTCATCGATGGGTAAGGTGCCAATATAATCGCCGGTGTGTACATTGATGGATTGCAATAACACCCCTTTGGTGGCGGTGGCAGCTTCAAACACATCGGCTGCGACCAAGTTAACGCGAACGCCGTCTTGGAATACGGATGCTGCTACGCGAGCGGAGGTTTCATCTTCATGGATATTCGCTTGAATGTTGGCGGTTAATCCATCATTAAAGACACTTGACTGTGAGTTGGATGTTGTTCCAGTGGGGCAACCGCTGAGTAGAAATAACGACGCACACAGGCAACTTAATTTGAATTTATCCATTATACCCTCGGATCTGTTCTTATTTTGATAGGGAGATGGTACGAAAGGCAGGGAATTTACTCAAGCTTCTGAGGCCCGATTTACGAACTGAGTGGACAAATAAAGCCCTACAATCTTACGTAACAAAAATGCCGTTGAAAAATAGGCTAATGAGCTTAATATAGAAATGTGGCTTGACCAATGGATTGAATAAGCTCTCTGTCTTTTATAGGTCAATAAATATTCTCCTCAATGTATCAAGCCCTACTGGATCTTTAAGCTCAAGCTGAGCGTGTTTCTAGTATCACAATCAAAAATATGGATAAATTCTTTTAGCATTTTAGGGAGTCTCTATGAGGCAGCTTTTCTTCGATCGCTTTTGTCATTTTGCTATTGTTACTCGCGGGATCAATACCGCACTCTTACTTTTATCGTTACTGGTACTCGGTGGCTGTGGAGCAGACCCCGCCATTGAACTAAGTGCTGACCCAGCTGTTATAGATGAGGGGGACAGCAGTAGCCTATCTTGGAATGTGACCTATAAAGAAGGTGCAACGGATATTGTAGTATCGATTGAGCCTAGTATAGGTATTGTTGATATCACTGGTACCGTTGATGTAACACCAAGCGTTACTACGGAGTATGTTCTTACGACGACAGCGATCATAAATGAAGAGCAAAGCAGTCGTTCTAAAGCGCTAACGATAGAGGTTATAGAGGGGCCTTCGGCACCGACAGTAACGGACATTCGTATTACTCGAGACAGTGATAGGGCAGGGGAGCCTGTAGTGCTAACCGCAGATGTGTTTGATGCTGAGAGTATAAGCTTTAACGGCAGCACAGAAGGGTTAACTGGGGGGCTATTTGAAGTTATTGTTAATCCGATGCAAAGCACCACTTATACACTAATCGCAACCAATCAATATGGTAGTACTGAAAAGCAGGTTACAGTCGACGTCGTATTTACTGAAATCAATGCTTCATATATATCCCCCTATGAATTAAGAGAGTGTGTTGAAGCTATTATTGCTGAACAGGGTTTGACGAGTAGTGAGTTGGTCAAAGAAATTAATTGTTCAAGAATTGATGCTTTTGGCGTTGTGGAAGGCCTTGAACAGTTCAATAATTTGCAAGTTCTTGATCTGTCTGACAACCAAGTGTCAGGTTTTTCTGGCTGGGCTGGACCATTGTCGAACATGCGTCTTGAGCAGCTGTATTTGGGCAACAATAATATTGAGTCATTGTTGGGGATTGAATATCTCCCAAATCTGTTAAATTTGGATCTATCTAATAACCCGCTGGATAGGCCTGAAGATATAGCATCAATTATTAGTAACAGCTATTCATTGATGCACTTGAATCTACAAGGCATCCCCATGACTGGTATATCTTTAGATTTTCTCCCAGAGACCTTAGAGAGTTTAAACCTTGAAAACACGGGACTAAGAAGTACAGAATTTTTATCATCACTGCAATCCCTAAAAGAGCTATATCTTGGCAGTAACGCGATTACCAATCTCGTGGGTTCCCTATTGCCTATTGAGTTAGAAATCCTGGATATAAACGATAATTTTTTCAGCGATTTGGAGGGTGTTAACCATCTAGGTGGTCTCGTCAGTCTTAACGTATCGAATAACCCTTATATTCCTGTTGAACAATTGACTGCATTGCTAAACCAAAATGAGAATTTACTGGATCTTAACGTCTCTCATTTACCGTTGCAGTCGCTAAGTGCACTGGGTCTCTTCTTCTCAAATAATCCAGACGAATCACCGGGTTCTTTTCAGCTGCGAACACTAAAAGTTGATAGTACTTTAATAAGCGATTTCTCGATGCTTGTTCAGCACCCATCACTTGAAGTGCTTTCTCTAAACGATAATAGCAATGTGCATTTTCCAGATTTTTCTCAACTAACAAACTTGGCAGAGCTGAGCGTGGCAAACACTGGGCTGGGTAATATGGACATGATTACCCCATTTTTGCCGAATCTAACGTTGCTTAATGTTGCCAATAATAATGTTGGTGAAAATCTAGATTATTGCCAGTTTGCTGAGCTTAAGACGTTAAACATGGACAATGTTGGCTTAAGCGATTCGTCTCCCTTCGCTAATTATGGATGTAATAGTACGCTGGAAGTTTTGTCAATGGCAGATAATGACCTG
Organism: Gammaproteobacteria bacterium 45_16_T64; assembly: GCA_002162955.1. Lineage (GTDB taxonomy): Bacteria > Pseudomonadota > Gammaproteobacteria > Pseudomonadales > Ketobacteraceae > 42-54-T18. The sequence goes on along the minus strand of MABD01000018.1, from coordinate 71,118 downwards.
GAGCCATTTGAGCTAACTCAATTGTTTGAATCTAATCAAAAGCTACGTGAACTTAACCTCAGCGGAAATCAGGTTGTATGGCTGCATTGGTCTGAGTACCAGCAAACGGTAGAGGTGTTGCGATTATCGAATGCCGACCTTGAAAATATTAGTGTTCGAGGCTTTCCCAAGTTACGTGTGTTAGACCTAAGCGACAATGTTCTGCTAAGCGATTCGAGTATTGATGGTGCGTTAGATTTGCAGTTACAGGAATTGGATATCAGCAATACTCTGTTAACCAGTAATAGCTGGAGTTTATACAGCCTTCGACGGTTGGATGTGTCTGGTGCGAAAGTAGATTTCTATAACGTTGCACATAAATTGTATGATATGACAAAGCTTGAGGCGTTAGCGATATCGGGTGTCGATGAGTACGGGTATGCTGGTGATATTTCGCTGCTATTGAATAATGTTCGTTATCCAGAACGTGTTACAGAGCTACATTTCGACGAAGGAAAGGTGGACTCTGCTAGTGATCTTAGGCGTTTTGTTAATCTACGAGATCTCAGGTTATCGAACGTCGATATTATTTCAGACTCATTGTATTTGGATGTTCAGGATAGCATTAGTGTGCTTGACGTATCGAATGTAGGTTTAAGGCAGTTGTCGCTCCCTCCCTTTATTTCGTCTCTGCATCTAGCGGGAAATTCCAGTGTAGAGGTGTTAGGGCTTGGAGGGCTTCAATATTTAGAGGTCCTTGATTTATCCAGTGTAAGATCATTGGAAATATTTGAGATTGGGGAGGTCGTTCGAAATAATTATGCTCTACGTTCGCTTAATCTTTCGGGGTTGGCAATAGAATTTGCGGAAACTGTATTTGAAGACGTTGGGGCTAACTTCGCGCTGGAGTACATTAATCTGTCAGATAATCATCTATTTGACCTGACATTGTTGTCTTCGCTGCAGCATGTTAAGGCGATTAATGTTAACGGTAACCCTATCGATGATTTTGCGTTTATTGATACATTTCATGGTTTAAGGGAGTTGAATGTTGGTAATACTATTTCGACAAACTTACCTGAGTTGATTCGATTTCCTGAGTTGCAAAGGCTTAATGTTGAAAATTTACAGGTCGATGATCCAAGTTCGTTAATAAATGAAATTGGGCAGCTCGAATATTTAACTGCACTCAATGTATCAGGAATCAATATTGGATCTTATGATCTGTCTGGGTGGGATGTGCTAGCACTCACAGAATTAAATTTGAGTAATACCAATATTAATGATTTTTACCTGCCTGGAATACAGTCCATTCGAAGCCTAGATCTAAGTGGTAATCCTCTGGAGGGGATATATCTACATTTTGATAATCTTGAAGCTTTGTATCTAAATGAGATAGATGACCTTGAGTCGCTTGGAGGGAACTCTTTTTTCTATAATTTGAAGATACTTGAAGTTAACCACTCTGCGGTGAGCAAATTCTATATTAATGACGTGATACGTAATTCACCTCATCTCCATACCCTAAAAATTGCAGGTGCTAGGGATTCCGACGGCGAAATTTTACTCTTTTCCGACCTTTCATGGGAGTTGGGTGAACGAGTGGAAAACATCATTAGTCTTGATGTGAGTGGTTTTTATATTGATTCAAGTAGTGACCTGAATCAATATAAATCGCTGCGAGAATTCGTTGCTCGAAATGCGGTGATATCAGATATTCAGTCGCTCCCTACCTCCATTGAACTTATAGATCTATCCAATGCTTATCTTCAAACGGAATTGAATTTCGCTACTCTTTTGTCAGATAAACTCAGTCTTTCGACACTGAATTTAGCTGGGCTGGATTTACGAAATGTGGATCTTGTGGGGATATTGGGTTCGTGGCCGATAGACCTAGAGACCTTGGATGTTAGCGATACGGGGATAGATGACTCGATTTTTGATTATACCGAAATATTTAAGGGGCTAATAAGTCTTAAAATAGCAGGGAATGATTGGCCCGCGATACCGTCAGGTTTATTAGGAGACTCATTGCAAGTGCTGGATGTTTCTCGAAATCGAATTTCAGATGTGAGTGGGTTACCCATGAGCTTGCGGGATGTAAATCTAGGAGACAATCCTGTGTCCGCATTTTCCATGTTTTCATCCCATATTCGAGAGCTATCAATAGGCGGAACCCAGATAGATGATGTGAGCTTTTTGATGGATTACCATAACTTGACGAAGTTGGATATTTCCAGATTGTCAATTTTGGATTCTGATGGATTGTTAAATATTCTTGCTCAGTTGAGTCAGTTGGAAGCCCTGAACCTTTCGGGAGTCCGGTTGATTAATGAACATTCGTCCTATTTCGAATTCGATGTTCCTCTTGCTAACCTGAAAGATATCAATTTGTCGGATACGGGGGTAACTGAATTTGATAGCCGCTTGTATCCTAATTTGGAGACCCTTGATCTCTCAGATAACGGGTTGTTTTACGTGACATTATCAGGGCCTACTCTACGATATATTGATGTAAGTGACACTGCAATTTCCAATATGCCGTTACCTAATGGGCAACTGAAGTATCTTAATGTAAGCCGAACGCAGTTACATATAGATACCGTGGTTAGTAGTATTCGGTCGATGAATAACCTAGAAGGGTTGGGTATTGGTGGTTTAAAACGTGATGATTCATCTTGGGTCGATGAGCTATCAAACTTCCTCTCAGAGCATTCGCAAATTAAATATCTTGATATTAGCGATATGGGATTGTTCGATATCGAATTCATTGATGACTTGCGTTCTCTCGAATATTTGGATGTGTCGAATAATTTTTTGCGTAACTCTTATCATTCATCATATCCACAGCAGTCAAACCTTGTATTCTTGGATTTTTCTGGGAATGTTCAGCTGCCATGGCAATATATTGAAAGCTATCTGGCGCTTAACCCTAGGCTGGAGAGAGTGGGGTTAAATGATATAAATTTGGAAAATGTTGATCTGTTTTCTATTCTAGATTTTGTGGTGTGGAGCGATATTAAAGAGCTTAAATTATCTCGTAGCGGACTAAGTAATTGGAATACTTTAAATGAAGATAAATACCGAAAATTAGAGACGATTGAAATTTCTGGGAATGAATTGTTTGATGTGCCATCGTGGATGTTGTCAGAATCCTTGCGTTCCGTAGATATTAGTCACAACAATATCAGAGAAGTAGACTTCTTATCTCAATATGAAGGAGTCAACTTCGAGCGATTGGATGTTGGTTATAACCCTCTTGATGGGAACTTGTCGTTAATACCAAACCTGGCGTCGTTAGCGAGTATCCGTGAGCTGGGAGTCGCCGCAATTGTTGGGAATATAGGTGTGCTAGAGTGGTTGGATGCATCACTGCTAACGTATTTGGATATGTCATTTTCTGGGATTACAGATATCGATTTGAATGGATATCAGAATCTTCGTGTACTCAAATTATCGGAAAATAGATTGATTGACGTGAATACATGGGGAAAACCCGTACTCAAAGAGCTGGATGTATCTAATAATCTCATTCAAGGAAATTACATACTGGATGGGAGTGGATTTTCTTCTTTACGAAAACTGGATATATCGAACAACCCGAGGATTGTTGTTCCTCATCACTTCACTCTTTCTCCTAGTTTGATATCGTTTCGCGCAGCGGGGGTCCGTTTTGAAGATGAGTACCATTTTGATCATTATTGGAGTGGCCCAAACCCGGCGCAGAACTTAAGGGAATTAGACCTTAGTGGCACAAATCTTTATAAGGTTGAGTCAGCGGCGTTTCGATATTTAAAGGAGTTGAATTTGTCAAATACCGTGTTTGCGGAGCCAATAAGTTGGCTTGATGGGATAATGCTTGAGCGCTTGTATCTAGCGAATACAAATCTGGATAATGGGTTTGTTTCGTCTAGCGCGATACTTCGTGAACTCGATATATCGGATAATGATAACATCGATATTTCGACCTTTAATGTGAATCTTGAAACAATAGAGTTTCTAGGCCTTAACAATCTAAGTGGGAGCGCTCTTGCTGATAATTTAAATCATTGGCTGGATATGAATCAACTGAATAGGTCGGCTCTACGAACGCTTCACTTGAACGGTAATAGTATCGCGTCTTTTGAGTGGTTAAATGGGATGGATGGTTTACGGTCATTGCATTTGCGTAACAATCAAATTGATTCGATGGATGGGCTGAATGACTTGCCGTGGCTTGTTGATCTCGATGTTTACGGGAATAATATTGGTGAGTTCTCAATGCTGCTGGGAATTGAGGGGCTAGAAAGGCTTGATTTTGGTAACAATCCTGGTGGCACTCAGCTTCTACTTCAAAATGTTCTATCGAACAATGAAGGGTTAACTTCACTGGGAGTAGCGGGTATCGACTTACAGGGTTTTGATTTCTCTTCGTTATATAGCGGAATTAGATCGTTGGATATTTCAAATACCGGAGTGCAGGATTTTACCTATAACTTGAATTTTCTAACGACTCTTAATATTGCTCAAAACACCTTGCTGGGTCCTCTCTGGTTACAAGGCGTGCGCGATTTGGATATTTCAAATACCAATCTAGATGATGCTCAATCCCTTCATGACATTGGTTTAGTTAACCTTGATATCTCTGGGAATGGTAGCCTTAGTCCTGAAGATATTTCGTTGATCGTAGATACAAATCGAAACCTTACTTCCGTCAATGTGGCTAGTATTCCGGCGGAGCATCCTTCTGAATTTGGTATGAATGTTCTGGAGGAGGGCTTCTTAAGTCAGCTTAACTTGTCTGATACGGGGATTCTGTCGCTGTACGATGTGTGGGACTTCTCAGACCTCAATTACTTGGATTTGACTGGGAACCCGCAGTTGGAGTGCGCTGACGTTGCTGCGGTAATACGACCAGGGATTCGCGTGATTGCCCCAGAACACTGCGTATTCTAGCTGAACTATCCCAGATAGAAGGCAACTCCTATCTGGGATATGATTGCCTTTCCACGAAAATTTGAATATCAGAGACATTATTAAGTGAAAACATTTATCTTAGGTATATTGGTCGCTATTCTATCTTTTGTACTGTACCCACAAAGGGTGAGTTTGTACTGCGCGGTCATGGTGGAGAGTAGTGAATGCTTGCCTGCAGAGATCGCTACTGAAGAGGTTGTTGCTAAAGCGAAAGCTCCTCCTGTCAAAGAAAAACAGAAAGTATACAAATGGACCGATGATCAGGGTGTTGTTCATTATGGTGAGCAAGAACAGGGTAATGCGGAGCGTATTGACGAGAGTTTAGACGAGCTAACTGTTATCTCTGGTGGGCAAGAGGCAATGGAAAGGAATCAAAGTGCGGCTAGCCAATTGAGATCAACAACTTCATCTAAGGCCTATCGCTCGAGCTCTTCATCAGCAAGTACTTCCGCTAAGGCATCAAAGAAAAAACGATGCGCCTATTTGGCGGGTAAGCGAGATGGCTATAAAATGAAGGACTCAGGGTACAAGCGTTATAGTACCCAATACGGACAAGAGTGTATTTTTTAAAGTGAGATAGAAAAGAGGGGGCTATGTTAACTTTCTTCGTCTTGTTTCCAGCGACCTAACAAGCGCGGCGCCATACGTTCTAACATCGGACCGTAGTTATCAGCAGAAAAATCTTTGGTGATTGCCCCGGTGTTTTTAGCCCATGCATGGCAGCTGTTGTTTGAGGCTTTCTGTAGGGCATCCATTGCTAAGGGGACGCCGTTGGCAGGTAACAATTGATCCATATCTCTAAATTCATTATTCCAAGAGCGACATTGAGCAAATGATGGGATCATCGCTTGTAGCAATGATGAGAGATGAAAGCAGGACCGTGGCCCAGAGTACAGAGCGCGTAGTTTAAAGCTCAACCCCTTAAATACATTCAGCCCGATCAATTCTTCAGCGGATACAGGTAGGTGTTCGCAGACGCCTTCAAAGGCCATGCGAGGTAATCCGAATTCAGCAGCGGTAATTATATTGTCGCTAGCCCTAAACGTAATCTTGGCAACGATATTATGGACGAGGATGGATTCTTCCTCATTTTCAAAATCTTGACGGGTGTCCAGCAACTCCCCTCGAACTTGAATGAATTCCGTATCAATGCGAGTGCTGGAAATTTTTATTGACCGGTCAAAGCCACTGTCATTATCCAGTGGCAGTACGCTTGGTGCGCCATCGAGTTGTTTAGCGATGGGCAAGGTCCATTTGCAGGCGGTATTTTTCAATAAGAGGATTGGCGTACATGGCAAGAATGTGTGAGTGTAAGCGTTGTGGATATTGCTGAAGGCGCTGAGTAAACTCGGCGGCTTGCTCGCTAAACTCCATTGAATTTTTCGAACGCCATTTTTGTAATGCTTGCTGGGCTTTTTCTTGGACCTGCTTTAAATTGTCATTCTGCAAACTGCTTTTGAGCATTGCTTTGATGTCCAGCTGTTCGAACGCAACCATATTGGATACGTGTAACTTATAATTACTTAGTACCTGCTGGTCGATTAATTCAGAGACGACCTCTGCACTTTCAAACTCACCTTTGATAGGGGTACCAAAGCTGACGTGAACTTTGCCTTTGGGTTTCGATATACCATCGATAATACTGCGGACGTCTTCTCCCTCAGCTTTTTCATATTGCCCAGTGGTTTCTGTACTGCTTAACTCTTCTGCCTTGTATAGATCGCAAGGGTCAAACTCATAAGAAATAGATACGGGAACAATGTTGAGCTTGTTGATGGTTTCGGAAAAGCTCCAGCGTTGTCGCTTACCGTGAATGGATAGCATCTTGATGATTGCAGGGTCAGTCTTGTCTAGTCCATCTTTTGCCCTACCTTCTCGCTGTGCAATCCAAATTGATGATTGTTCTTCCAAGCAGTGATTGATGTAAGACGACAAATGTGAGAATGCCTTGAATTTATTCTTAATACCCTCAACCGAGCGCTGAACCGTAAAGCTTTTATTTAATCGCATAAGATCAGATACTAATGGATTGGCTAATAAGTTATCGCCAATAGCAATTTCAACGGTATCTAGGTTTGAGCGGTGTAATGCAATATTAACGAACGCTGGGTCCATGGCAATATCGCGATGATTGCTGATAAAGGTATACTTTTGATTGGGATCTAGTTTATCCAACCCGCTATGGCTAAAGCCAGAAGTTGTCTTCTTAATGTTTGCCTCGAGATATTTCGCAATTAATAATTGGAAATCCTTGACGGTATCAACATCTTTTAGTTCACGCTGGATCAACCACCGTACAAATAGAGAAATTGGCTTTTCAGTCCAGCCCCAAAGAGAGGGGAATTTGTAATGAAGCATGGTGTGTACAAGATTCGGCTCGCTTAATAGCTTGTCGATGACATCACGTATTTCGTGATCTCTATAGGGACGAATATTGTCAAAATTGCTCATCATGCTCCAGCGCGCAGCGCTTACCTAATATTGCGGATTGTACAGGGTCGCTAGTGTTCCACTAATACGAGTTTTCGTCCATGAATTGCTGTCTTCAAATGTAATGATTTGTAAGACAATTATCCAAGGTTAAACCCTATTGATAACTCATAGTAGCCTGTTTATTGGTATGTTTGGCTGTTTGTTAACCATAATCACTATCAAAGTAACAAAAGTTCTATAAAACAGCGGCTTAATGATAGTGTATCGCAAGCCATATCGTTGGGTTTTCTGCTTCAGTCCATTCAACTCGGTGCTTTTGGTGGGCAGGGATATTGAGATAGTCACCCGGTTGTAACGCAGCTGTTGAGCCATCATCAAAGCCAATGCGGGCTGCACCCTGGAGCAAAATTACCCACTCGTTATCTGCTTGATCATACCACTCGCCAGGAGTCGTTGAATGGCCCAGGGATACAATCCGCTCGATGTGGATGTTCGTGCCCTTGGCTAAGGTTTCGAATACTTCTGCGGTGAGGTTAAGAGGGAGGTCAGAAAGTAGGTTGTTGGGGTGCATAAGCCTATCCAAGAAGGAGATCTATGGGAATGATAGGCCTATGCTAACACTTAGGTATGGAATTTAGGGGTTAAAGGTTGTTCCTAGCAGCCATATTGATGGCTGCCACACAGGCATGTAATGCTGCGCCTAAGGTGTCTGTTGCCGTTGCCGCGCCGAATGCGTTTTGCCCGTTCACTTTTAGGCTTACGTAGGTTGCCGCATGAGCATCGCTGCCTGCTTGGGGGTTATCTTTGCGAATGGCGTGTTCCTCATAATCTTGGATCTCAATAGAGTCACCGGTTATCGCGCTCATCTGTGATACAAACGCATGCAGTGGGCCATCGCTTTTGCCTTGTAAAGTGTGTGCTGTACCTTCTGCAAGAATGGTGGCGTTCAACCCGTCTTGGTCACCCCAACCGTAATGTTCTAGTTGCCACGGCGCAATGGGAGTAAAGCTGTCGAAGAAAAGGTCATAGATAGTTTGGCTATCTAATGCGCCTTGATGATTCTCGGTAGCTTTTTGTACAATGGGGCTGAAGGCTAGTTGCATCCAGCGAGGCATATGTAGCCCATATTCATTTTGTAATACAAAGGCCGCCCCCCCTTTCCCAGATTGACTGTTGACTCGAATAATCTCTTGGTAACTTCGGCCAAGGTCTAGGGGGTCAATGGGCAAGTACGCGACGTCCCACGGGGTATCGTCTGTACGCTGCTGCAAGCACTTGTTAATGGCATCTTGGTGGCTGCCAGAAAATGCAGTAAATACAAGCTCTCCAGCCCACGGGTGGCGTGGGTGTACCGGTAATTGCGTGCACTCTTTTACTGTGCGGATGATCTCGTCCATATTCTCCAGAGTTAACTCCGGGTCGACGCCTTGTGTATATAGGTTCATCGCCATGGTGACGATATCCATATTACCGGTGCGTTCGCCGTTACCTAGCAACGTCCCCTCAACTCTGTCGGCACCGGCCATCACTGCAAGTTCGGCCGCGGCAACCGCGCAGCCTCGATCGTTATGGGTATGGACGCTAATATCAATAAATTCTCGAAAATTAATCTTCTCATGAATGTATTCCACCTGGTCCGCATATACATTTGGCGATGTACATTCCACAGTGGCAGGCAAATTGATTATTGCTCGTTGAGATGCGTTGGGTTGCCACACATCAAGTACCGCATTGCAGACCTCTAAGGCAAATTCGGGCTCGGTTGCACTAAAGCTCTCAGGGGAATACTCGAAGTTCCAGTGGGTGGCTGGGTAGCGCGCCGAGATAGTTTTGACCAACGTCGCACCTTCAACCGCGATGGCTTTAATGCCTGCTTTGTCTAGGCCAAAGACCTGGTTACGTTGTACGGGCGATGTGGAGTTATAAACGTGGACCACTGCAGTTTTGGCACCGGCTAAAGCCTCGTAAGTTCTCTCAATTAACGGCTCGCGGGCCTGTGTTAGCGCTTGGATACTGACATCGTCAGGCACCATATCTTCTTCAATGATTTTTCGTACAAAGTCGAAATCGGGTTGGCTAGCGGCAGGAAAGCCGACTTCGATTTCCTTAAAACCACACTTGACCAATAATTTAAATAGCGCCACTTTCTGTGCAACGTTCATGGGTTCCATTAGGGCTTGATTGCCATCCCGAAGGTCCACGGCACACCATTTGGGTGTTTGGGTAATCTGGTTGTTGGGCCACTGACGGTCAGTTTTATTAATAGGGTGGTACGGGCGGTATTTATTATGATCAAAGCTCATGGTGCGATTCTTTCTATAAAGAGGATAGGGGGTAACGGGGGTGCTGATAGCAATATGCAAAACCACCGGTGAAACCGGTGGCTATATAAGTCGTCGTGTGAGCATTCTCATGATAAGTCCTTAATCGTTAACGTAATTATTTACAGATTCTGGATCTTGTGGATCAGTAGGTTGCTCGGGTAGAGCAAAGCAATTGAGGCTCGCCTTGTGGGCGTCTGCAGGTAACCGGGTAGGTTGTTCTCGTTGCTTAACCTGTGAATACAGTATAGGAGAAAGGTTGAGGTGAGTGGTTGCGAATATACCGCTATTTTGATGGTTTTGTTTGTATATATTGCGTATTTAGGTGGTAAGTTGGTGAAATATAGCTTAACTGTTTGTTATTTTGGTGGACAGAGGGGCAGCCATCTTAAAAGAAGAGAGGCTGCCCCCATCCAAGACCATCCATCAAGCCCCTGCTTTAGTGATCTGCCATTTGATGGCAGGATACGCAGCTAATAGGCCCTTGGAAAAGGTTGATGTCATCGGCTGATACTAACTCGCTACTGGCTCTTTCGAGATTAAACAGCGTAGGTAGTTCCTCTAGGCGCTCCAAGCGAGTATTCGCCACATCTGCATAAGGCCAACTGCCGGGGTCGAGCTCTAACGCTGCGTTATACATCACTGAGGCCTTTTCAAGGTTCGATGCCTTTGCGTACATATCACCGAAATATAAGAAAAACCCCTCTAAGTTATAAGGTGCCACGGCGGTATTGTTACACGCGCGATCTAACCGAGGGTCCGAATAAGGTTGTCCTAATTGCGGATAATCCTGAAGATTGAATGAGTCTTTATCTACTGGGACACCCGCGCATACATCCAGGTTTTCCCACATAAAGTCGATTCCTTGTTTGTAGAGAGACTCCTCTGGTTCAAACGTGATAAGCCCATAGGCTTTGGTGAAGAGCCCCCATGCAGGCCAACGCTTAGCGGCGTTTACTTCATCAAACCACCCCAATGCGGTGAGCAGGGAGTTATCATCTATTTTGCCTTGAGCCTGTCTGAAGCTGCCTCGAAAGCCGAGTAGTCGTGCATCATCAGGGATTTCTTTTATTGCACCGTGAAAAGCATCGATCGCTAACTGTGCGTGTTGGGTGATATTCGGATCGGTGGGGTCGCGGCGATATTCTGCTAATTTCCACGAGTGGGCAAAACCCAATACCGCTTGGCTGCGCGGATCACCGGCAGAGGATTCTTCTGTTAGGGTTATGATAATGTCATCCACATCGTCATAACTGCCATGTCTTAGTGCCTCAAAAAAATCGACTCGACCCTGCGAACTTTCGCCTTCGCTCAGCAATGCTGGCGCTTCAGCATCTTCTGATGCACACCCAGGTAATAGACTAACGGAAGCAACCATCGTGGTGATGAGTGATATCTTGCGTAAAGGCCTAATAAAGCGGCTATATTTTTGGCTTATTGTTCTCATTATATCTTCCCTCTCAATATCAATCCGAAATGTATACAAATGACTCAAAAATCTTAACGGCAACCCGTGAGACGCATTAGGTAATTTGAGACGAAAAGGTGATGATTTAGGACGTTGATGAAAGCGATCCGAGATAGAGAGAAGGGTTATTCTGTTTTCTGTCGGTACTCCCGCGCGCTGATCCCTGTCCAGCGCTTAAAGGCGCGGGAAAAAGTCTGCGGATCGTTAAATCCTATCTCATATGCAATCTTTGATATGGGGGTATTGGTTTGTGCCAACGCATTTTTTGCAGCCAAGAGTTTTAGCTCATCTAACAGTAATAGAAAGGTCGTGTTTTCTTGGCTTAACTTGCGGGTGAGCGTTCGGGGTGTGATCTTAAGGAAATCAGCCACCGCCACCTTGGAGGTTAGCGATGGATCTTTTAGGTGTACTGACAAATAGTTACGTACTTCGACGGTCCAAGGGTTTTGGGAGTATTTAAAACGATCAAGTTGCTCGTCAAGGTGGTCGTGCAGAATGTTGGCGGTGGATTTATCATAGAAACGCATTGGGCTTTCCAATGCCGCGTCCTGAATCACCATCTGAGTGTTTTCACGTTCGAAATACACGGGGCATTGAAAATAGGCTTCGTAATAATGCTTGGTAAACGGTGTGGCATGATCAAACTCTATATACTCCGGCCTAACACGTTCTCTTGTTTGTAAGAGAAATTGATTGAGCACCATCATGGAGGTTTCAAGCAACACCCCTGCAGCAGACCCAAAGGCTTTATTGCATGTCATGCTTAAAAAAGCTGATCCATCTTTTTGGTGTAGTGATGGCTGCATAGCGGGGTTAACCAGCGGCGTAAATTGTGTTGCTAGCCCCAGGGCCTCTTCTAGGTTTTTGGCCGAGGCAATGGCCAGCCCTAACATGCCGTGGGTGGCCAGATTAAATTCTTGTGCGATGTTTAGGCTGTAGGGTATGGGGGAATCATGGGCGCTGATATTTAAGTCCAGTAGCAGTTTAAAGGGCAGTCCAGAAATCGTTCCATTGGCTACTAACAGGTCTGCTTTAGTCACTCCAACCTGTTTAAGTAGCGTGTCTACTCGCGCATCATCATTGAGATGGTTCATCAATGAATAGCTATTGGGGAAGCGCATAGATTCCAATATTTCTTTATGACATTCGCTGATTGTATTCACATTTGTTCTACCTTTTTCCATGCATTTTTACAGGCAGTTTACGACACGGACAGCGAGAATGGCTCTAGTCCATTAGAGTTGATTCTCTATCGTTTTGATGGGGTTCAGAGTGTTTTTTGCACAAGCTTCTTTGAATAATGCCCTTCGGTAGGCATGGGGAGGCTATTGCACTGTAGGCGAAAGGGGAGGTATGCTGGTTTTGATAGGGAAAGCCTTGCTTATATTGCTAGCTGGCCGCCTAAAGTAGGTTATTGTGCCAAATAAGCTGTAGAGTCAATGGGGTTTAGCTACTGCTGACCATTGTTTCGCCAATATGGAGATGAAAGTATGAAATTGGATAAGACGGATAAACGTATATTAGCGGTGATGCAGGCAAACGGCCGGGTCAGCAATTTGGAATTGGCCGATCTAGTCGGGCTGTCACCATCGCCTTGTTCCCGACGAGTAAAGCAATTAGAGGACGCGGGTTATATCGATCGTCATGTCACCTTGTTGAATCCAGAAAAGCTGGAGCTAAAATTGACGGCCATCTTATTTATTAGTATGGACAGGCATACACCAGATCGCTTCGAGCGGTTTGAGGCGGAAGTCAGTGGTTATTCCGAAGTGTTGGAGTGTTCCCTCATTACGGGCCAGTCGTCAGATTACTTATTAAAAGTAGTGGTGCCGGACATGGATTATTATCAGGAATTTTTATTAGGACGTTTGACTCGGATTGAAGGCGTGACCGGAGTGCATTCCAGTTTTGTGTTAAGAAAAGTCGTTGATAACGGCGCGTTACCTTTGGATCATTTGTGACGGTTAACTATGAGAAACTGGAAAATAGCACCTCAAGATCCAACAGTGGCAAGATTCATAGACTGCTATTGGTTTTTAGAAAAAACTGAAGATGATATTGGCCCTGACTACCCGAAACTCAACCCTGATCCTGCTGGTCATATAATACTTGCTGACTCCGCCCAGTCTTATCAATACCAATCAGAGTCTTTTAAGGCTCAAGGGGTCGGTTGTCATTTCATTTACCCTCACAGTAAAACTCTTGTGATGGATCACTCCCAGCCGTTCCTTGTTGTGGGCATTAAATTCCATGTTGGCACATTATATTCATTAAGGTCACCACATTCAGAATTAGCTATTGATAAGATCATTGACAGTAAGGCGGTTCTTTCTTTTGATTCTGAACAAATAGTAACTGACATGTCTAGATCACCGGAGGAGCATCGTGATCATTTTGATGGTCTGCTGGAACCCTTCTTACGTAACCCCTACGAGGACAAACATAGTGATCTAGTGCGCAAGGTCATACCTATATTTCTAGGCACTCCTTTATCTGATCTTGGTATTGAGCTTGGGTTTTCTCAACGTACCATTGAGCGCAGTTTTGTTCGCGTGACGGGGTTTACCCTAAAACAATATGATGCAATGCTACGCTTAGAGCGGTTGTTAGATCATGTTCACCGTCTGGATAGCAGTGAATTGGAGTGGGCTGATATAGCGTTACAGTTTGGCTTTAGTGATCAATCACATTTAGTTCGGTATCTAAAAGGGGCCATCGGAAGTACGCCTGGAAGATATGCGAAGTATCGTGACTTGGCTATCGATGCCTATGGAGATTTTGAATAACGTTAGATACTGTCGTTTTTATTCAATCGAGAATAAGCGGATACCGCTACTATGTGTTTCTTTAGCGTAAATAATCAGCAAAAGGAAACAACTCTGTGGAAATAAGGCAATATAAAAATTCTGATTTAGAGGAGGTTCTTGCCTCGTGGGAAGCTGCTACTCGATTAGCACATCCGTTTATGACAGATGAATTCATAGACCAAGAGCGCACAAATATCGCTGAAGTTTATCTACCGAATACCGATACATGGGTGGCGGTGGTTGATGGCAACGTTAAAGGTTTTATTGCATTAATGGGCAATGAGGTTGGAGCAATCTTTCTTCAACCAAGGCTTCACGGGAAGGGGGTGGGGAAAGCGCTAATGGATAAAGCTCAAGACCTGCATGGGGATCTTGAAGTAGTCGTGGCTGAAGAAAACTCCATTGGGCGTAAGTTTTACTCACGATATGGATTCAAGGTATTAGAAGGTAGTTTTAATGAGCATCTTGGGCGACAGGTATTGCGCCTGAAATTTATCGCGAACGGGGCATAACCTTGTTTTTTGTCCACTGTGACACTAGCCGACTACCCCATTAAGTACAACGTAGATCGTACAGAAGCGGTTTAGGCGCGTTGTCGGTGTGTTGCAGGGCAAAGTAGTCCAAAAAAATATCCTAATTTGTGCTATGCTGTTGCTCCGCTTAACCATAAGAGACCCAAAATGGCAATTAAACCAAAGACAGTCGTGTCAAAAAAGAAGCAACCTGCAGGGTCTGAAACCTCCCTATCCATTGAAGAAAAAACCAGAGCTTTCCTCGAGTCAGGTGGAGAAGTTCAGCAGATCCGCACAGGTGTTAGCGGTCAACAAAGTATGGCGGCGCCAAAACCAACAGTGAGCAAAGAACAAACCGTTCAGCCCCAAGCAAGTGGCACAACTCAGCCCGAAGCAAGCGGTACAGCTCAGCCCCAAGCAAGTGGCACATCCTAATGTTACATGGCAGCTTTCGTTAGAATCTGGCTGCCTAGTGTAATTTTAGAGCCTCAAAAAGACTGCCGTATTGCTTCATGATTTTGCAACCAGCTGTCTATCACAGGAGACAGCGTCACATCTTTATCTAGTAGTTCTTTGGGCGTTACTTGCTTCCCTTTGTTCAAACATATTTCTTTTACTAAACCTATCGCTGCAAGTTTTTCACCCACAAAAAACTCGTGCTGAAAGAACAGGTATTTTTGATCCCAGCCAATAAGACGCGTGGTGTGTTTGATTTTTTGGAAGGGGCGAACAGGCCGCAGGTAAATCACTTCTTGTGCCGCAATCAGGCGGGTATCAAAAAGCCCGCTGGTCGCTAGGCGTGTTCCATGAAAAAACGCGAAAGCACCAATTTCCATAAAACTCAAATAGCGGTAATTAGGTAAATGATCACGCCAGCCTAAGTCATGTAACCCTACGCGGTAGTGATTGGTAAAGGTGTCGAGGTTGTCTTTACGTGCGGCGAAACGGACTAAGAGAATGGCGCGCAAACACCGAAATACTAAGTTCAACGGCAAATACCTACAGTGAAGGAAACGATGGGGGAATATTTGCGCGAATTATAACCATTTCTTCAGGAAAATCACTGCCTGAATGGACTAAGTCGTATCGGGAGGATGGTTGTTGGGTGGAGGGACCGGCTTATACCAACACCGGCGTATGTTGTACTCCTAGACGCGCATATTCGATTTTGGGGCAGCGATCCATAATGACTTGTATGCCACGGGCCTGTGCGTTGTCTGCGGCGGCGGCATTGACTACATCCAATTGCATCCAAATAACACTGGGTGAGAGGGCGATAGCCTCATCGGTAGTCTGCCCAGCGGCGAAGGAGTTGCGAAAGATGTCCACCATATCAACGGCAAAAGGAATGTCCTTTAGTTCGCCGTATACGGTTTCACCTAGCAATAAAGAGCCCGTCAACTTAGGGTTAACGGGGATGACCCGATACTCTTTACTCTGTAGGAATTTCATTACCCGATAGCTGGCGCGATGTTTTTTGTTGCTCGCGCCAACCAGCGCGATGGTATGGGAATTCTCCAGGATAGCGCGGATAGCACTATCCTGGTACGTCAATGAATGTTGCATGTAGAGTCCTTTCTATTTTTTGCTTAAAATACGATAACTGAGCGTATGCTCTTGCCTTGGTGCATGTAATCAAACGCGGTATTAATTTCATCGAGGGGTAGAGAGTAAGTCACCATCTCATCGATTTTTATTTCCCCTTTCATATATTGCTCAACATAATCGGGCAGTTGAGTGCGGCCTTTTACGCCACCAAACGCTGTGCCGCGCCATACGCGACCAGTGACCAATTGAAAGGGACGGGTTGAAATCTCTTGGCCCGCGCCTGCGACCCCAATGATAATCGACTCGCCCCAACCTTTGTGGCAACACTCCAATGCGGAGCGCATAGTGTTAGGGTTACCGATACATTCGAAGGAGAAATCTACTCCGCCATCGGTAAGATCTACAATCACTTCTTGGATAGGTGCATCGTGCAGTTTAGGGTTCACGGTATCGGTGGCACCCAGTTGCTTTGCCATCTCAAATTTATCTTCGTTGATATCAATCGCGATAATACGCCCAGCTTTCGCTAGTACGGCACCTTGAATAACACTCAGGCCTATACCACCGAGTCCAAATACGGCGACAGTGTCTCCCGGTTGCACCTTGGCGGTATTGAGCACCGCTCCAATTCCTGTAGTAATCCCGCATCCCAATAGGCACACCTTATCCAGTGGCGCTGCCTTACTGATCTTGGCTAGGGCGATTTCCGGTAGCACAGTGTATTCTGAGAAAGTGGATGTCCCCATATAATGGAACAATTGCTTTCCGCCCATGGAAAACCGGCTACTGCCATCAGGCATGAGGCCTTGGCCTTGCGTGGTTCTGATGGCTTGGCAGAGGTTGGTTTTTCCTGATAAACAGAATTTGCATTGACCACATTCCGGTGTGTAAAGAGGGATAACATGATCACCTACTGCTAAACCTGTCACTCCGGGACCAACTTCTTCCACAATACCGGCACCTTCGTGGCCAAGTACAGAAGGGAAGATCCCTTCAGGGTCATCACCGCTTAAGGTGAACGCGTCGGTGTGACAAACACCGGTGGCGACGATGCGAACCAGAACTTCCCCTTGTTTGGGGCCGGCAACGTCAATTTCTTCAATAGAGAGTGGTTTGCCTGCTTCCCAGGCGACTGCTGCACGTGATTTCATGGCTTTTTTCCCTAATTTCTTCTCGTGATTTTTACTTATGAATCAAACATTTGTCATTGTAATTGGCCTCAACGACTTGTAGTAGTACTTTTTTAACCTATCACTTGTTTTAATTACGCTATAAGATGCCTCTCTGACTATTCGGTCTCTGTGTCGCAAGGACGGCGAAAAGAACCGAGAAAGCCTATATAGGCAATATAAACAGAGGCTGGTTGTACCAAGCCCGATAATAATAATGGGGAAAAACGATGAGAAGTGTTTTTATTCTCGTGATTTGTCTGTTCGTGTCTGCGTGTTCTGTCGTGGATATCAAAACTCAATTTCCAAACCGTGAAGCGCCTTTGGAAGAAAACTATTTTCAAGTTGAAATACCTACCCATGATGGCTTGATGATTACGGCAACCGTGTATCAGCCTAAGCTCGCCGCTGGAGAATCTGCCCCAATCATAGTATCGACCCATGGTTTTGGTGCGTTTCGTATGCCGCGCCCGATGAGCGTGTATGGTCAAATGATTCTGACGGGAGAAGCGAGCCTTGCTGCTTGGAGAAGTGGTTATTGGGTTATTTCGTATGACCAACGTGGGTTTGGTGGTAGCGATGGTGAGGTGCGGTTGATGGATCCGGATTATGAAGTGAAAGATGTGAGCACTGTGATTGATTGGGTGCAGCGTAGCCTTCCGCGTATTGCAAAAGATAAAAAAGGTGACATTGCCATTGGTATGATTGGTGAAAGTTACGGTGGTGGCGCGCAATTGATGGCGAGTATTCAAGATGCTCGTATCGATGCCATCGTGCCGATTGCGACCTGGTATGATTTGGCCGAATCGTTGGCACCTAACGATCACGTAAAAACCTATTGGGGTGCGATACTGGTGGGGTTTGGTGGCGTTAATAGCGGTTTCGATTTTGGAAAAATTTTCGATGATGAGTATTTTGATCTGGTGAATGGGCAAATGAACCCGGCCGCTAAAGAAGACCTGGTTGCTCATAGTCCACGTTATTACTGTGAAAGAGGTCAATACCCGCAGGCGGATATGTTGTTGTTACAGGGTTTTAGGGATACGGTATTTTCCATAAATCAGGCAGAAAAAAATCGTCAATGTGGACTTAAGGGCGGTAATGATGCGCGCTTGATCGCCATTCAAGATGGTCATATTTTACCGTGGCCTACCCAGGCGTGGTCTGGTATGCCTTTCTTTAATACCCAGCCAACCATTGTCTGCGGTGAAAAGCGTTTTGACACTGTTGAAATGGTAGTGCAATGGTGGGATGAAAAGTTACGCGGTATCACGCCGCAAGATGCTATACCTGGTGTGTGTTTAACGTTTTCGGATGATGCCGGTGTCGTGGTTCAAGATGTTCCTGTCGGCGGGGAAGTGCTCGCCTTTGATGAAACAACGGTTAGCTTAATCCAAACGGGTTGGTTCGAGATGCTGATGGAGCCGGTGGATAAAGTAGTGGAGTTCTTTAACTTCTCGACTTATACCGCGCCGATAGAGCAGCAGGAATTAGAAGGTGGTACCTTTAGACCTGGGTTTCTACCGTTAAAAGTCGTAGAAGATGCAGGCTATGTCGTGGGGGTACCAAAAGCGACGTTACACTTGACCACCACTGTGGAAGAAAAGGATGGTGTGTTATTTGCGGCAATCGGTGTGAAAAGAGCCGGTGATTCTTATATTCATGTGTTGAGTGAACAATACACGCCTCTACCGGGTGATGGCACCTATGACATTGATATGCCCGCAGTGTCGAGTTTGTTGGAGGTAGGGGATACCATTGGCCTTGTGTTGCAGGGTTACTCTGCTCAGTACTGGTTTAATCCTGAGGGTTGGTTTTCAACTGCGACATTATCGGGTGAAGTCTCGTTACCTATTCAGGTGGCGACGGAAAGAGGCGAGATGATGGTCGCTAATTAATACGGCATGGATTAATTGCTATTGATATAGCACTATTGGTATAGCGCCGTTGATTGTTGCGTTAACATAAAAAAGCCCTGAATATTCCTCAGGGCTTTTTTATGACATCTACACTGTAGGTTACTGCATCACTATTTTTTGATACCAGTGACAATCTTTTGCGCACCTTTGACTAAGGTCTCAGCATCAATACTGCCAGGCACCAGTACGCCTTTCTGTACGGCGGGCCGCTCATTGATTTGATCCAACCAGCGTTTTACATGGGGTAGATCATCAATTTCTACACCAGACCAGGCGTGGGTTTTTACCCATGACCAGTTCGCCATATCGGCAATGCTGTAATCCCCCGCAAGGTATTCGTTATCGCTGAGTTGATTATTTAGCACGGTAAAAAGTCGCTTCGATTCCGTTTGATAACGTTCAATCGCCGCAGGAATCTTTTCAGGGAAATAACGGAAAAATACATTAGCTTGACCCATCATTGGACCAATACCGCCCATTTGAAACATTAGCCATTGCAGCACTAGAGAACGCTTTTTGATATCAGAGGGAAGGAACATACCGCTCTTTTCGGCCAGGTAAATCATGATGGCGCCGGACTCAAATATCGCAAAGTTATCATTGTCGGTATCAACAATAGCGGGAATTCGACCGTTGGGATTAATCGCTAAGAACTCTGGTGTCTTCTGATCGCCAGCCATAATGTTTACGGAAATGGTTTTATATTCCAGAAACATCTCTTCAAGGGCGATGGACGCTTTCCATCCATTAGGTGTGGGTGCGGTATACAGCTCTATCATATGATTTGTCCTTACTAAACGGTCTTTTGTAATCAGGCTTTGGCGCTAGGGCGCTGGGATACTAGGTCGTACCAGCGTTGGATATGTTCATGCTTCTCATTTAAACGAATGTCCACGGTACGACCAAAATCTAATGTGGTGAGCATCGTGATGTCGGCAATACTAAAATTGTCTCCGGCGAGATAGGTAAAGTCTGACAGGTGTTGATTGAGTAGCTTTAAGAAACCGAATGCAGATTTTTTACATTCCTCGCCCCATTCTTTGTTAGGGGTCATACGGTCTTTAAAGAAGCCAGTGCAATGTTGAAATGCCATGCCGGTTGGCATTAAGAAACTAAACTCGGCGCGCCGTTGCCACATTTCGATTTGGGCTTTTTCAAGCGCAGTGGTTCCAAGTAGTGCGGGCTCTGGTTGTATCTCTTCTAAGTAGCGACAGATGGCAACGGACTCAGACAGAATCTCACCTGTATCGAGTTCGAGTACTGGCACCTTGGCAAATGGGTTCCGGCGACGGAATTCTTCAGTGAGGTTGTCGCCCTTTAATAGATTAATTTCGATGCTCTCAACCTGCATGTTTTTCTCGGCTAGGAACATACGGACTCGGCGAGCATTGGGGGCCAAGGTTGTATCGTAGAGCTTCATGAAGTCTTCCTTTTCAGAATGAGTGTTCTGATATAGTATTGACAACAGAACGAACGGTCAAATATTAATTTTCATGGTAGACTGATGCATTACAATTGAATACCTGTGGTAGAGTTGCCAGCCTTATCAGCCCCTTACTATGTGAATAGATCAACATGGCCAGAACAAAAGCGTTTAACCCTGAAGAGAAGCTCACCATTGCGATGATGTTGTTCTGGGAAAAGGGTTATGACGGTACATCTATGCAGGATTTAGTGAGTACCATGGAGGTAAACCGGTTCAGTATTTATAATACGTTTGGTGATAAAGAAGCGTTGTTTTTCAAGGCATTACAGCATTATGGGGAGCATGTATTTACGCCTTTGCTGATACCGCTGATGGTAGGGGATAGCGGGATGTGTCAAATAGAGAAATATTTTGAGAATCTGTCACAACGGCTCGCGGGTTTGCGGATAAAAGCGGGGTGCTTTCTACAAAATGCGATCCAGGAAGCGGCGGTCAATAACCCTGAGGTCCGCCCCTATGTAGTGGCGCTATTTCATCAAATGCATAATGCTTTTCGGTTGGCGCTGGAAGAAGGTAAGCGTAAGGCTGAATTCACCGACTCCCTCGATATTCAGGAGGGAACGGAATTTCTCATCATGCAGGTGCAGGCATTAATTGTGATGCAAAAACAGGTATCTCCTGAACGGTTGCTTGCCAATACGACATTCATGCTTTCAAACGTAAGATCTTGGTAGGCTTATTTACTTTGTTAGGGTTCTTTACGTAAAGTCCTTGTGCATCATAAGCCTACTGAAGGAATTTACACTTCGATGGGGGTTTACGTTGCAGTTCGAGAAGAGCTTTAGTAGGATCTCTCGCGAGATTGAGTAGATTGTAGTAGGAGACAACACAATGCCAAAAATTAATAAGTACGAAGACATCAGCGAAATTGATCGCGAAGCTAAAAAAGATTATATCGACCGTCACTCTCCCTTTGTTCATTGCGAAAGCAATGCTACTGCGGGTGAAGTATTTACCGTAACCGTTAAGGTTGGTAACGAGTATTCTCACCCAGACGATATGGATCACCATATTTCTGGTGTTGCGCTGTACAACAAAGACACTAAGCTTGCTGAAGCAACGTTGCTTGCGGGTGCTCTTGGCGGCCAAGGCAAAAAAGGTAACGCTACTGTTACTTTTAACGTTGTCCTAGAGAAAAACGCCCAGCTTGTAGCGCAGTCTTACTGCACTAAGCACGGCGTGTGGGAAAGCGATGCAGTAAGTGTTGCCGTAGCGTAATTAACGTATATCGTTAATTCGTTTAGGTAGTACTAAAAAAGCCGAACATGAAAATGTTCGGCTTTTTTGTGCCGGTAAGGAACTCGCCCTGAGAACTTAGCGGATTAGACGTTGGCGGATATTCCCTGGCATAAAATAGCTAACGGGCGGGGGGGTTGTCGAAAACGATGCGTCCTCTAACCGAATACCTTGGATGTAGTACATCTTCTCATCCAGGTCATGGTTTGCATCAGCAGCGCTAAGGATACCGGGCATTTGGTCGTAGAACACGGAATAGCGAAAGCTGGTGCGCCACAAATCATTGTCAGATCGATAGATGTCGATCATGGCAATACTCCAAGTATCTTCATCGATATAGAAGCGTCGTTTGTAATATAGGTGCTTTTTGTTCGGCTTTAGAGTGGCTTCAACTACCCATACGCGGTGCTTTTCAAATCGAGTGAATTCTGGGTTTAAGTGGTGGGGTGTTAGGAGGGCTTTGCTATCGTTCAATGCCCCCTGAAGCTTATCGTTATTGTAGGGGATAATTTTTTCTTGTTTGCCAATCAACTGCCAGTCATATCGATCCATGGCACCATTGTACATATCGATTTCGTCCATCATTCGTAGACCATCAGAGGTAAACGTTGGTGCGTCATATCCCATAACGGGTGACCGTCTCAACCGTCGCTGGCCTGCAATATACATCCAAGATTGCCTAGGCTTACTCAGAGGTATAATCGATTCGTGTGTAAGGTAAGCACCACCAGCGAGTTTTGAAGGGGATGTAATATAGGATAAGTAAAAAATATACCGCCAATCATCAATGGTCTTGGTTCGATTTGGGTCATGAAAGATGGAGTAGACATCGAGGGTATTTTCGATAATACGATAATCGCCCCGTCGATTGATGGTGGTCTCAAGTGTTTTTAGTGTGAATGAAATACCCTTCCAACGTAATTGATGATTCCACATGATTTCTTTTGCAGAGTTTGGAATCGGGAAAGGTAACCCCGGCCATGTATTGGCAATTTCCTCTCCATTATTGATGGATTCAGCTTCTAGGGCATTCTTAAAGGCATTCTCATAGAGCCAGTTAGGAATCTTTGCTGTTCTATGGGAGGGGTATACTGGTAGCTCGAACGTATCGGGATACGTTCTTAACATCTTGATCTGACCATTACTGAGTAGATGCTTGTATTTATCGTAATTCTTGTGGGTTATGTGGTATTGCGGTTCTTCTTTCTGTATGTCCTGAGTCCATTGGGTATGGGCCTTCCAGGTCATCTTGTCGGCCTTCCAGCGAGGAATGGTATTGGACTTATTGCTGTAACGTTCAGCACCCAATGGGGTTAGATCTTGTTTTAACCTCAGGGCCTCTTTTGCGTCAACTTTTGCGAGTGAGGGCTGACTTGTGAGTAAGCAGCAGATTAACCAAGCGTAGAGCAGCCCCCCTCGGGTAAAGATTGAGTGTTTAATGGGTTGCTCAGGAGCGTATTTGGCAGGCCTTTTCATCGTGTTTGGGTGTTGACTCGCTATTGGTTAAGTGAGTTGTCAGTGCTTTGATTAACACATCTTTGTTGATTGGCTTGGTCAGCATCAATTGCATACCCGCCTGGTAAACTTGTTCTTCGTAACCGGCGAGCGCATGTGCGGTTAGTGCAATGATTGGGGTTTGCTCAAGCGTTTGCTCAGTCTCCCACTTGCGAATCATTCGACTGGCGGTGACCCCGTCAACTTCTGGCATTTCCCAATCCATCAATATCAGATCAATGGCAGATTCTGGGTTTTGGTAGTAATCAAACGCCTGTTGGCCGTTGTTGGCAAGGGTAACAGTTAAGTTAAGCTTCTTGAGCAAGCCGGATATTACCATTTGATTGATGGTGTTGTCTTCCGCAACCAGTATATGTTGACCACTAAATTGTACCTCCTGGCTATTTTTTCCGTCACCTGCTTGGGAAGAGGCATCTAATAGGCTGGCCAGGGTGGACCTAAGCTGGAGAATGGACAGGGGAGTATGTAAAAAATGATGCACATGACTGAATGCTTTTTTGTGTCCTGGGATCGGTTGATGGTAGGCAATAAGCCGGCTCTTGATGGCTCGAGAACTGGCATCATCTGGTAGCCAGGAATAGGAATGTGCGTCGACGATTGCAGTATTCTCCTGAGCCGAGTGCCACCATTTTTGGAGTTGCTGTCTCGTTTCGAGAATACATACAGAGAAGCCCCAGGTTGTTAATAAGTTGGCAATCTCCTGTTGGTATTCTTTATCGGATAATGCAATTGCGATTTCCCCACGTGGTATGGATGGCGCAACCCATTCTGAAAATGGAAGTGATTCACTTTTTTCAATCGCTACGGTAAACCAGAATGTGGAGCCCTTGTCTTCAACGCTATCTACGCCAATGTCACCCTGCATTAGTAGTGTCAATTGTTTTGATATCGCAAGACCTAATCCTGTGCCCCCGTATTTCCGTGTGATCGATGCGTCAGCCTGCTCAAACGCTTTAAATAGGTGAGACTTCTGCTGCTCGGTAATGCCTATGCCGCTGTCCTTAATGGCGAATCGAAGATATTGACGGCTACTGCTGTATTCTTTAGTGACACTCAGTTTAATGGTGCCGCTCTCGGTAAACTTCAACGCATTGCTCAAGAAATTGAGTATTATTTGTCGAATACGTGTTGGGTCTATCAGTGCATGAATAGGAACGTCTGGAGCAATATCGATTAATAAGTCGAGGGACTTTTGTAGTGCAGGCTGTTGAAAGATAGCGAGGCACTGATCAATGAGTTGTGGTATGTCTGATACGACTCGCTCTATTTCAAGCTTACCGGACTCAATTTTGGAAAAATCCAAAATATCGTTGATTATCGATAACAGCGATTGCCCGGAAATTTGAATCGCAGATAAATAACGTAATTGATCCTGGTCTAAAGAGGTGTCACCAAGTAAGTCGGCCATACCTAATACCCCGTTAATCGGGGTACGGATTTCATGGCTCATATTGGCCAAGAATTCACTTTTTGCCTGAGCTGTGGCTTCTATGGTTTCTTTCTCTTTACGGGATTTGATTTTCTCTTGAGCTTCTTTTTGATCCATTAGATACATCAGTGTCAAAATGAGAGTGAGTACTAAGAATCCTCCGACATACATCCACTGTCGAGTCTCAATTTCTGCCTTACGTCCCTCATAACGATGAGCGACGAAGCGTAGAATGTTCAGTCTGGTTTGTAGCGTTGTGTCGAACGATTCTGAAGTGCTGGAAAAGTACTGTCGCCAAGAAGCTTCAAGATCAGGGCTTTGAATGACAGTAGCATCTAGATTATCTGCAATGTCTTGAATGCTAGAGAACGCATTCATGGTGAGCAGTGTGTTATCGGCAAGCTCTGGGAATTGGTTTTTAAGATCACTGACTCTTTCGTTGATCTGATCTGACAGTAAGGACAGTTTATCGTAGGTGTTTTCCAGTGTTATTGACCCTGCAGAGGTAACGAACCCTCGGTCTAAGTAATAGCTCCCATAAGCGCGTGCTTGACCTGCAAGCTGCGAGTATCGGTTGAATTCCTCAATAACCAGGTACACAAGTTGTAGGGATAGGGTGTCTTTATCTGTGAACATCGCAGACTGGTCAGCCAGTCGAGATTGTAGCTGGTGAATGTTAGCGACAAACTCATGAAAGCGATTATAGGTTAGCTGATCTGCTCCCATCTCCAAGCCAGCGCTGAGATTAACCTTGCTGAGTTCCTTGGATAATTGGTCCAGATTGAGGCTCACCAAAAAATTGTCGTTCAAGCTCTCGCTGCGTACCTTGATGGTATCGATTTCATTTGCCAAGGATATGACTTGCTGAGCAAACTCTTCTTTGGCGCTCCTATCTCTTCCATAGGTTGCTAATAAACTTAGGTCGCGAAGGGATTCCGTATTCGCTTGGGTATTTAGCAACCCCACAATAACCCGGAGGTTTTTTTGTTTCTGGGTGAGAGCATCCTGCTGCTCTTGGCTATCAAATAGCATTTGCCCGAGCATGACGACAATAGGTGCCACCAGCATTAGCGAGAACAAACCGAATTTGGTGATAAAAATATGGGGTTCACGCGAGACGTGATAAAGACGCATAAAAATTTTGGTTAGCATAGTCGTCAATGTAATCCTGTGACTATCGTCATTCAACCGATTTTTGTTCATTCCGTTAACAAATTGGTTTTTGTGCTGTTTTAGTAAGAATACCGCCATGGCCTTTGCAGTAGGGACGGGCTATCCTAGTTATTATAGGTGGAGTCAGGGTGTTTTGGCCAAAGGAATCTAAGAATTCGGAGTAAAAATGAACGTTAAATTACATACCGTGGATAGAAGAATTACGTTAGCGCTGATTTTGACCTCTTTACTAATGTGGGTGAGTGGCTGCTCGACTCTGTCGAAGGAAGAGTGTCAGTCAGCGGATTGGCAATTGATAGGCTTTGAGGATGGTACACAGGGCTTCTTGCTTCAACGTATTGGTGAGCACAGAAAGGCTTGTGCTGAATATGGTATTGCCCCACGTATGGATGCTTATGAAAGAGGGCATCAGCGCGGTGTTCTTAGCTATTGCACAGAAGCGAATGGGCTTCTCGTCGGCAAGCGAGGTAGAGAATACAATGGTGTGTGCCCGGCCGATTTGGCTCCACCGTTCCTGTTTGGTCATCAAAAAGGCATGGAAATCCATAATCTCGCTGCCCGCGTGAGGCAGTTGGCCAAGCAGGTTGAGCAAAAACAGGTTGAGTTGTTTGACGTAGAAGAGCACCTGCACGCCGTCGAGGAGTCGTTGGTTGCGACAGGAGTGAGTGTTACGGAGAGAAGGGCTTTGCTTGATGAATTACGATCGCTTGAGTTGTCACAACAAGAGGGTAATCGTGAGCTGGATCAGTTGCTGGACGAGAAGCTGAGTTTTACCCGTCAACTACACACGCTGAATAACCCTCATCATTGACGAATTAACAGTTTATCAATTGCCCGCTCCAGGTGGCTAAGGGAGTTGCACACTTCTGCGAGTGTGCAGTGGGCGTGGTACCTTTTCATTTCTGAGTCGCCGCTGCCCCAACGGCTGCGTTGTTCTGGGTTTAGCCAGATAAGCTGGTGGCAGCGTTGTTTTATTTCTCGTAAAGACTCTATTTCTGCATCGCCATAATTATTGCGTGCATCCCCCAGAATAATCACAGTAGTCTTGCTGTCCACGTCCCTAAGGCAGTGATCATTAAAATCAAGAAAAGCTTGGCCGTAATTGGTGGAGCCGTTCCCATACCGATCAAGGGTTTCATCGATAGCGTCATCCAGCTCAAGCTGTTGGAATAGCTCAGTGACTTCGCCCAGTTGAGAGGAAAAAGCGAAGGCTCGGACTTTGGGTAGAACATCAGCCAAGCTGTATAAGAACATTAATAGAAAGCGTGCAACCTGACTGACCGAACCGCTCACATCGCAAATGACGAATACTTTAGGACGATTGGTGCGCTTGGATCTCCATTGCGGGTTAAACATGATACCCCCGTGTGGAATGCTTAAGCGTAGTGTGGAGCGGACATCTAGCTGACCACGATTATGCACTTTTTTTCGTTGGGCATGTTTCTTCGCGAGGCGTTTTGCGAGTTTGCGCACGAGTACCTGGGTATCTTTAAATTCTCGAAGGTGTTCCAGTCTAACGCTCATCATGGTTTCTTGGCGAAGCTGTTTACCTTTGGCTTTTGCTTGTAATACAAATTGACGTTCAATGTAATCCTTTACTTCTGATCGCAGTACGTCCCGAGCTGATCGTAACTGCTGAGCGAGTAGCTGATGGTTGATATTGCCGGAGAGCTCAGCCTGCCAAATTTCCTCTTCCATTGCTTCTAGGCCCATTGCCATCATCATACGGCGACCATACAAGCCTTTTTGCGTCATCACTTGAATCTGACTGGCATTGGTGGATTGCCCCGCACTGGCTATCGCCATGGCGGCGGCAGCTTGATCACCGCTGAGTAATAGCTGGCCCAGTGGCGTTTCACTTTGTGCTGCCTCCAGTGGTGAGGAGGGTTGCGGGTTAGTAATTTGAGACATTGCTGCAAGCATGTCACCGCTTAGGATATTGCTAATCAATGATGGGGTTTGTTCTGATTGTTGGGACTCCATTTCTTTTAGTGCGGTTTCTGTGTGCTCTTTGAGTGAGTCCATCGATGTAAATTGAAAATAGTGGTCAAAACATGCATTGAAGGAATGCTTCTCTTCTTCACTTTTAGCTAGCGCTTGTCCAAGCGCTAGCTTTAACGCAGAGCGGTTATGGTAGCCCACCAATTGTAGTACCTGCATTGCATCGAGGGCTTCTGCCGTTGATACTCGAACATCTGCGCCTCGAAGTGCATGAATAAATTCTACAAAGGTATTGTCCATAGTTACTCTGGTTAGCGCTTCGCTTTGTTTTTGTTTAATACTGCCGTTAGCTCTTGTTTGACCTGGCTGATGTCTTCTTCGTGCTTTAACAGAAGGTTTAAGGTGTTCTTGACAAGGGCTGCATCGAGAGAATTTGCATGGAGCAGAACTAATGCTCTTGCCCAATCGATAGTTTCGCTAATGGCAGGGTGTTTTTTTAAATCCATATCTCGTAGCGTGTGAACAAAGTTGACCAGTTGCTCTCGCAAATCGGCAGGGGCTTCTGGAACCCTGGATTGAATGATTTTTCTTTCCAGTTTGATATCCGGAAATGGAATATATAAATGTAAGCATCGGCGCTTGAGGGCGTCGCTGAGCTCCCGGGTATTATTGCTGGTTAAGAATACGATAGGAGTGGAGTTGGCTTTAATTGTACCAATTTCAGGTACCGATATTTGATAGTCGGACAGCATTTCTAATAGAAAGGATTCGAACTCATGGTCTGATTTATCTATTTCATCAATCAGAAGCACGGTTCCGTTGGGCTCCTTGAGTGCCTGCAGGAGAGGGCGGGGCTCTAAGAAGTCTTCTGAATAGAAGATGTCACCAAACTCATGTAAACGCTCCACCGATTCTGATAGACCGTGGGCACCTTTGAGTAAGTCTCCTAGCTTATCTTTTAGTACTTGGGTATAGAGCAGTTGCTTACCATATTTCCACTCGTAGAGCGCTTTGGACTCGTCTAAGCCTTCATAACATTGAAGTCGAATCAGGGACTGGTCTACCAAGGATGCAGTGGCTTTCGCTAACTCTGTTTTACCTACGCCAGGTGGACCCTCCACTAAAATGGGTTTGTTGAGCTTAACGGCGAGATAAATCGCCATAGCGATGGATTCATCACAAATATAGCCAAGGGAGGCAAAACCGCTTTGGATGGATTCAGGTGTTAAGTTTTCAATGATTGAAGCTTGGGACATAGGGTGATTCTTATATGGCGTCGACAACGTATTAGCTATGACAGTAGCATATTGTGTTATCGAACAAAAAGAACCACCGAGTGGAATGTCACAATCGGACCTGTTGATAGGCGATAACGACGCGGTCGGTATCGCCTATCAACGTAAAGGTGCCCTTTTTAGCAACATTTATGATATTGGTTACTCTGACTTTTGTGCATAGAAGTCATCACCATAGCTTAGCTCTACTCGTCTATTCGCTTTGTAGTTGGTGGCTATGTCTGCGGGTGCGTCGCTGCTCCATGATAATATTTCAATCTGAGAGTCCTGAGCGCCGGATTCTTTGAGTAGTGTGGCAACGTGCTGCGCGCGCTTTTCCGCTAGAAACTTATTGTAGGCCGGGTCGCCCTGTGCATCAGAATGACCATGGATCACTATGCCCTGTAACGGATGGTTGGCTAAGTATTCTCCGTGACCGGAAATAATGGCTTTCTCTTCTGCTGAAAGTAGAGATTTATCGAAACCAAAGCGAAACGTAAGCTTGGCGGGGCGTGGATTGATGGCCGTTGTGTCTGCCGATAGCGTGTTATTGACCTCGGCTAATGCCTCTTCCATCAAACCAAGGTCATCAGCAAGAGTGATTACCTGATTATTATCTTCTTCCTCACTGACGTTGGCGGTGGTGAGTAACTCTGCGTCTGTAATGGGCTCTGCATCGTCGAGTTCAGTCGTTGACAGCTCAGCGACCGTTTGTTGCCAATCCGTTGGTCTCGGTTCCATTGTACTTGTGGCTTTTGCTTCATACTGCGCATGGGATTGATAGTCAGCTTCCATTGTTTTCTGGCCTCCGGTACTAGAACAACCTGTTGCCATAAAAAAGGGAGTGAGAGTAAGTGTTAATACTGATAATGGGTGCTTGATGTTCATAGTATCTTCCTTCATTTCTTTGTATGTAGTGGTGTATGTCTTGGTACATGTTTATTTAACAAAAGGAATCGGGCAGTGAGCGGGAACAAGTGTGGTGTGTTACTGATGAAAAATGATGAATTATGGCAGCCCGTTGAAAGGAGGTGCCTGGTTTCTAGTGTTTTATCGGTACTGGCGGTAGAATTGAGTTTTATAGCATGAGTAACAGGAAGGACAGTTAGGTGATTTTATCTTCAGAAATACTACAGCAATTTTCACAATGGTTGGCGCAGGCAAAAGAGAAAGACCCGACGTATCACAACGGAATGAGTGTCGCGACCGTGGATGCCAATGGACAACCATCGAATCGGATTGTATTGCTTAAGTCTTTTGATGAAGCTGGTTTTACGTTTTTTACCAATTATGATAGTCGTAAGGGAGATGAAATTTCTCATAATGCTAAAGTGGCCGCTACGTTTTGGTGGTCTGAAGTACAGCGCCAAATACGTATTGTTGGTGTTGTGAAAAAGACCTCACGTGAGGAGTCTGTGGACTACTTTGCTTATCGCCCCTTGCTAAGTCAGGTAGCGGCAGCCGTGTCTGACCAAAGTCAGCCAATTGATTCTTTTGAAGCGTTACAGGCGCAGTTTGATAAAGGTGCAGAACAATACGGTGAGCAGGTTCCTTGCCCTGACAATTGGGGAGGCTATCGCATTGAGGCTCATGAGGTAGAGTTCTGGCAAGGTAAAGATCATCGCCTACATGAGCGCCATCTCTATCAAGCCGATGGCGATCAGTGGCATATGTCGATTCTACAGCCTTAGGCTGCAGGAAAGAAACGAGGGCAGTGGATCCCGGAAGGGTGCTCTATAGTAGCGACACATTCGTTGCAATGAATGCAGCTACTCTTATATCCACTGTCTTTCTGCGCCTTTAGCGGTAGCGCAGGGTCGCTCAGTAGCGTTCGTCCCAACTGAATAAAGTCGAAACCTTCTTTCATGAGTAGCTCAAAGCTCTTGTTGGTACTGGCTCCCCCGACATAAATCATATTACAAGAAACAGCATCTCTTAGTCGCTTGGCGTGTTCAAGAAAGTACAATTCATGGTAGGGGTAATCTTTAAATAATCGAGGCCCGACGAGGGTGAGCATTGCTTTCATGAGCATGCTGCTTTCAGCTTTGAGCATAGGTTGTAGAATATTTCCCCCTCGAAACATTATCATCGGGTTCATGGTGCTGGTGCCACCACTGGTAACAATACCGTCGATACCTGCCTTATCGAGCATGACGCCTATTTTTATCGCGTCGTCATAATGTAGACCGCCGCGAACACCTTCGGTGAGGCTGATTTTACCAATGATGGGAAAGCTATCCCCGACAGCTGATCTGACGGCGGCGAGTACTTCCAAAGGTAAGCGCATACGGTTTTCAAGGGAACCACCGTATTGGTCTTTGCGCTTATTGGTTTTTGGGCTGATGAATTGGCATAGGCCATAACCGTGACCAAAGTGAATCTCGAGAGCATCAAATCCAACGGACTTCATAAACTTGGCGGCATCATGATATTGCTGAGTAAAGTGTTTAATATCCGCGATGCTCATACCATCGCAGAAGAACATACCCTGCGGGATGCCCAGTGAATTTAACCCAAAGTTGGGGCCGAGAGGTCGCTTTCGACGTAGGTCTCTATTTTTTGAAAAACCACCACCATGGCCCATTTGTCCCGAAACCTTTGTGCCTAATTGGTGTAGATCATCGATCATACTTGTTAATGATTCACGTATGCCTTCGTGCATGTAGAGCATATTCTCATTGAGTCGTCCGTCGGCTTCTGTCGCGCAGTAGCCAATCGTTGTCATGGCGCTGCCTCCCTCTGCAATGGTCTGGTGGAAGCGGGAGAGAGCATCAGAGGGTATGCCGTTGGCCGTCATGCCTTCGAAAGTGCCGGCTTTGATAAATCGGTTTTTTAGTGTTAATCCATTTAGGGTGGTCGGTTCAAAGCATTTTGCTAAATCGGGTGTCATTTATCTCGCCTCTTCATATGTTATGTAATATCATTGCACAACATATGTAGTCAGGCTACATAAATTTTAACTGCTGCTAATGCAGGTGCTTATAGAGTTTGATCGTTGGCTAGATAGGGAGAATAATCATGCATGTTTGGAACAATAAAGTCGCCGTTATTACGGGGGCAGGTAGTGGTATAGGGCAAGCCATAGCGTTACATATCGCTGGTTTGGGCTGCAATATTGCGCTGGTTGATGTGAACCCTGAACGGTTGCAGGAGACACAACAATTGCTGTCCCAGCTTAATGGGTGTTACTCCTTACATACCGTTGATGTGACGGATAAAGCTCAGATGGAAATGCTGCCTAAGCAGGTAGAGAAGCAACACGGTCGGATAGATATTCTGTTTAATAATGCGGGTATTACTATCGAAAAGACCTTCAATGGCCATAGTCTTGAGGACTGGGAGAAGGTTGTCGGTATCAATCTCTGGGGGGTTATTTATGGCTGCAAGTTCTTTATGCCCTACTTAGAGAAGCAGCCTGAAGCGTATATCATTAACACATCGAGTCTTGCCGGGTTCTTGGGGATGCCGAATCAGACCTCTTATTGCGCGACAAAAGCGGCAGTAAAAGCGCTCAGTGAATCGCTTTACGCTGAATGTAAGGTCAAGAATATACATGTGCTAAGCGTTCATCCTGGAGCTATCAATACAAATCTATTTGATTATGCGGTTGAGCATTCGGATAACCCTGAAGCCTCCAAGAAAATGTTTGACCGAATTAAGCAGTTTGCGATGAAACCTGAGTTGGCAGCGGAAAAAATTGTTGCAGCTGCTGCTGGCAAACGCCAGCGTGTGATTATAGGGGTAGATGCTCGAATTGTTGAAGTGGCGAAGCGTCTTATGCCTGTTGCCATGCATCGCCTGTTTTCGTGGGGTTTTAAGCGACGGTATCAATAAGTGAGGTATAGCTGAAGCCTAAGATATTTGTTCCAACAGAGCTTGCGTTGTAGAATCGCTGTTTTACATCATAAATGATCTTAGGGAGCGAGTAGTATGCGGGGCGCAGGTGGTACTAACGGCGGAATTGGCCGTTTCTTAATGGGGCTGACCATGATGGTGGCAGGCAGCTATATGTTTCTAAATGCAATTCATGTGACCTATGCATTCGGTTTTTCGACAAGTTTTATGCGTGTGGGCGGGATGAGTTTGACTGGCGGTATGGTACTTGTGCCTTTTATCTTCGGTATCGGTATTATTTTCTATAACTCCAAAAATTTTATTGGCTGGGGTTTGGCTGCTGCGTCGTTGATAATGCTGGCGTTTGGGGTGATATCGAGCGTTAAATTTCGTCTAGATAATATGACCTCTTTCGATTTGTTGGTGATATTGACGTTAATGGTTGGTGGGATCGGCATGTTTCTCAGCTCCCTAAAGACCTTCGATAGGTGATATCTTTGCGAACAGTGCATTGAATGAAAAAGGCCCTATCTGTGAATACCGGTAGGGCCTTTTTTATGACTCAGTTAGAAGAAGCCTAATGGGTTGGTTGAATAGCTAACTAACATATTTTTTGTTTGTTGATAATGCTCTAATGCGACTTTGTGTGTCTCCCTGCCAATCCCTGATTTTTTATACCCACCAAAGGCAGCGTGGGCTGGGTAGGCATGGTAACAATTAGTCCATACTCTGCCTGCTTGAATGCCGCGCCCCATTCGATAGGCTCTGTTTATATCACGGGTCCACACGCCTGCACCCAATCCAAATTGTGTGTCATTGGCGATGGCTAAAGCTTCTTTTTCAGTCTTAAAGGTTGTTACGCCCGCTACAGGCCCAAATATTTCTTCTTGGAACACCCGCATATCGTTGTTGCCTTTCATTAGCGTAGGTTGGATATAATAACCGTTGTCGAAGCCAGCAACACTCTCAGCTTTTCCTCCCAGTAGGAATTCGACGCCTTCTTCTCGACCAATCTCAATGTATCCAAGAATTTTATCAAATTGCTCTTTGGAGGCCTGCGCGCCAACCATGGTATTGAGGTCAAGGGGGTTGCCCCGTTGTATCTTCTCGCTACGCTCGATGATCATTTGAATGAATTCAGGGTAAATAGATTCTTGAATTAACACGCGAGAAGGGCAAGTGCAGACTTCACCTTGGTTGAAAAAAGCAAGAACAGTACCTTCTACACATTTACTAAGATAATCATCTTCAAATTGCATAACGTCTTCGAAATAGATGTTCGGAGACTTGCCACCCAGCTCTACGGTTGACGGAATAATGTTAGAGGCCGCATTTTTTAGGATCTCGGCACCAATAGGAGTAGACCCGGTAAATGCGATTTTTGCGATACGGGGGCTGGCGGCTAATGCTGCGCCCGCTTCATCGCCGAATCCGTTGACTATATTTACGACTCCTGGGGGAATCAATTCTGACAATATTTCCATTAATACCAAAATGGATGCGGGTGTTTGTTCTGCTGGCTTTAGAACTACGCAGTTTCCTGCCGCAAGTGCAGGTGCTAGTTTCCAAGCCGCCATTAGGATAGGGAAGTTCCAGGGAATGATCTGTCCGACAACCCCTAACGGTTCGTGAAAATGGTAGGAGACGGTGTCGTTATCTATTTGTCCTACGCTACCTTCTTGGGCCCTTAAGCACCCCGCAAAATAACGAAAGTGATCGGCGGCAAGGGGGATGTCGGCGGCAAGTGTCTCGCGAACCGCTTTGCCGTTATCCCAGGTTTCCGCTACGGCTAATTTTTCTAGGTTGGCTTCAATAAGATCGGCTATTTTTAACAGGAGATTAGAGCGCTCGGTAGCGGATGTGCTTCCCCAAGCATGCTTTGCACCATGTGCTGCATCTAGTGCGAGTTCTATATCGGCCGCGTCTGAGCGGGGGATTTCACAGAAGGCGTTGCCTGTAATGGGGGTGGTGTTGGTGAAGTAAGTGCCATTTATGGGAGGGACAAATTCTCCCCCGATGAAGTTTCCATACTTTTCTTTGAATGAAATGACAGCACCCTCTGTGCCTGGATTAGCATAGGTCATAGCTTGTTTTCCTTGTGGATTATTATTGAACTCGCGCTACTGCCTTGGAGTGAAATCATTATGGCATGTCCTTAGTGGGTTGCCATTATGGTGCAATAATTGGTTACGCTTTGGGGTTGAAGGGCTCTAAGGTCTAAAGTGGAGCCAGGGTTCCGGTCGGTTGGTGGGTAAAAACACACACACCCTGCTGCCGTCATTGGTGGTAATGGAGATATATTAGTCCATACGCCTGATTTTATGAAAGATCATTGCTATTATGGCAAACTAACTCGATAGATTGGCATTCAGCGCAATATTTGTTCGGTAAAGCTTAAGGTGGGACCATCGTGAACACAGATAATAGACATCGCTTTGAGCATTCGACTCAGGAAGGGTACCAGTTACTTATGCATGCCGAAAATGATGAAATCAACCTAAGTGAACTGTTTTTTATCCTGCTAAGGAGGTGGAAAATAATCCTTGGGGTACTTGTCGCTTGTGTGGCTGTAGCATTGGGTGTCGCGTTCACCTCAAGCCCAGTATACAAAGCAACATCGCATTTGTTACCGCCGTTTCAAAAGGACACTCAGTCATTTAGTCAGATATCTGGTGCCGCCATTAGTCCTGGCGGGATCTACAGTGATTTTGCCCGGAATGCGAATTCACTTCGAGTGCAAAAAGCGTTTTTTGAGCAGGAGAATTTAGGGTTTTTTTTCAGTGAAGAGAAAGATTTTTCTATTAAAACTGAGTCAGAAAAAGATGCCTTATTTCAAGCGTTTATAGTGCTTCTTGATGTTTATCCGGATAAGAAAAATAGCGACCTGTTATCAGTCAGTCTTGAGTGGAAGTCGGCTGAAGGGGCGGCAGATTTGGTGAATAAGTACGTGGCTTTTGTTGAAGCAGAGACATTGTCTCAAGCAAAGGTGAATTTTGAAAATGCCCGAACTAACCAACTCACTTCGATAAAGAATGATATGGAGGCAAAACGAAATACAGAGAAAGATAAGAGGTTGCGCCGGATTGCTCATTTAAAAGAAGCGTTAGCAATTGCAAAGTCCCTCAATATAGTGAACCCCCTTGATTCAAGGTCGAATGGGCAGCCTGTTACTCAAGGTATTCTCGTTGAGATGTCTTCTGGTCCACAATATTATCGAGGTTCTCGAGCACTAGAGGCTGAAATCCATGCTTTGGAAATACGAACGAACGATGATGCCTTTATTGCTTCTCTAGGAGGGCTACAGGAGAAGGTCGCTCGTTTAGCGTTAATTACGTTGAATGTAGAAACTATCCACGCGATTCGTGTTGACAGCCCTGCAATAGCACCATTAAACAGATTGAAGCCTAAGCGAGCATTGATTGTTATTTTGGGTGGGTTGCTGGGGGGGATGTTGGGTATTTTAGCTGCATTTATGGCTGAGTTTATTAGTATACAGAAGCAGAAAATGCACAAGGTGCAATCTGATGAAAGTACAAAATCAACAATAATTGGATCCATGCTAAAAGAACAAGAGTTGGAACATAAGGATGGAAAGGACGAGGCAAGAGCGGAGAGCATTGCGGGCAGTGCCCGCTAATTCAAGCTTGTTACATTAACCTCATGAAATGGATATCATTAAGAAGCAAGTAATAATACTTGCTTCGGAGCACTGCTTTCTTTCCGGCATTGCCGGCCCGATGGATATGTGCCTCCAGGCTGGTGTTGTTTGAATTGGCTAAAACCATGGAGGTAAGTGCTAGGCGACTCATTTTGACGAGATAACCATCAACGTTGGTTATGAGAATGTGAGTGCGTTTAGGTCGAGTGGACAACTCTATTTCTACCCGCTTGTTTTGCGGAGTAGAGGGCCTTGTCTGAGTAGCTCAGCATATCGCTAAATTCTTGCATGCCTCTTTCCAGCGTGGCAATGCCAATGCTTACGGACATATTTATTGTGATCTTACCAATATTGATACTCTTCTCTTCTACCGCAAGTCTTATTCTTTCCGCGACCTTTGTGGCTACATCACGATTGGTATCCTCCAATAGAATACAGAATTCCTCACCGCCGTAGCGTCCTAACATATCCCTCGGTCGCAATTCTTCTCTTATTGTTGAGACAAGGGAGCGCAAGGCTTCATCCCCGGCGGGGTGGCCATGTTTGTCATTGATTGACTTAAACCAATCGACATCAACCATCATCAGTGCCATGGGTTGATCATTCATTTTGAATCGAGAGAATAGCTTGTCTCCCGTTTCCATAAAGCTTCTGCGATTGTAGGTGTTTGTGAGGGCATCGTGGTTGGCAAGGTGCTTAAGGTTGTTGAGATGAATTGAATTGATTAATGCAAAGAACACGAATATTTGAATTAACTGAGTCCAGAACAGACATACATACAGTGCAGGGCTGTGCGCAAAAACTTCAAATATGCCTAGGGTTCCGTGGCCGCCACTTGATAGCATTCGGGCAAGATTCACCAGCATTGATAAAGTGAGAGCAGTGGTCGCAAAAAGGTGGTTGGCTTGATATTTTTGTCTCCATAGCATCCAGTACTTTCCTGATATATAGCCAGTTAAGATGACGGTGATGAAGGACATTGTTGCTATGCGAGCATTGGCATTGGAATCAACAACGCTAAAATAGGAAAAAAACACCAAATGTCCGACAATTGCGAAAGCGTAGAGGGGCTTAGGGTGTTTTAAGCGAAGAAATTCGATGTGACCATGAAAAAATAGAAGTAGTGCACAGAAGAAGGCCGTATTTGTGATAAACAGCTGTAACCCTTCATTACGCGTGATATGAAAGACGAGCAGTACTGTGGCAACTCCATAGAGAACTTGTGAGTAAAACCAATGGCTTATGCCACGTATGTCCCTATTGGATGCCCAGAGAAAACCAACACAAAAAACACCTGTCCACGAGATAAGCATAAAGATAACAAATAAGGTGAATCCATCTACGTTCATTGGTTTTCCGTGAGCTTTCGGTTGGCTACTCCTTGTTCAGCATAGTCCAGATATGGTTTCTTGTAATGGGGTTAGCTAGAGCGTATCGCAGTAGGTTGGCCACCAAATACGATAGTCAAACTCGTCAACCAAACCATGAAATTCATTTAGATAGTCGCATTCAATCGTCTTGTCTTCGCCGAGATAATAGATGCCTTCTCGTAAATCAATCCAACCAGCTCTTTCATGGATGCCGGGGATAACGTTTTGTAATTCATGGAGACCTTTGGTTATGCGGTTGTTGCTTAGCCAAACTAGCCAGAGGTTTTTCAGTGAGGATAGTGGAGTTACATCAGTCACTGAAGTGTCGACGATGGTAAGAATTGCAATATCCTGAAGTGAAGAAAGGGCCGAAAGGTCGCTAACGGGTACGCTGAATAAATTGAAGGTATTTATTTGCGTAAGCGTATCGATGGCGGATATGTCAGACAGTAGACCTTGTCGGATAGAGACTGATTCAACGTTAGCTAAATACTGAATACCCTCAAGGTCGGATATATGTGTGCAATCAACTCGCCGTACGTCTAGTGCATACTGCGTGTCTAGATTGTCGGCCTTTACACAGCTTTCAAAAGCATAGTTATCAGCGGTCCAATCCGCGAGTAATAGATCAACGTGTACGGTGATTTTTTTAGTGATTGTGGTCTCTTCTCCATCAATCAAAGAGCGCACATCGGTAAGGGTGTAGACTGTAGATTCCAGTGGTGACACGTCGACAGAACCTGCAAGGGTCAGGCCTTCTTGTATGTTGAGACTTACCTGGTGCTCACTGATGTTTTTGTCGTCGCTTGCGGCACTCCATGTGAGGGTAACACTTTCGCCAGATCGAATGGAATAACGCGAACTATCGAGTTGGATCTCTGGGGCACTGCTACCGCAGGCGGTGAGTAATAAAAGCAGGGGGAATAATATTAGCGTGAAAGAATAGAGGTTTTTCATGATGAGCTCCCTTTTATTATTATCTTGCTAAGACATTCTTAGCTTCCTTTTTTAACCACAATCTAACCCCGCTCAGCGGGTTTGGCAAGTACCTTGAATAGTATATGCAAACCTCGTCGCAGTCGCTTTGCTTGAGAAAATGCATTTTGTAATTAGAACGTCACGTTGTATTTTTGTTGTTAGCATTCAAAAATCGACTGCCAAAGACAATCATCAGCACCTGTTTTTCGATGATTTTCAAGCGCGCTTCTCGCTTGCTCTTCTCCATATCAATTGCATTCAGGATGAAGGTGATAAGCAGCGAGAATATTGCATCGGATTCCACTGCAAACTCTTCTCGACCGAATCCTTTTTCACTGGCTGCTTGTTGCATATTCTCCGCGAGATCCTGGCGCATAATAGATAACTCGCGGTGAATCGTGCGACGGTACTCCGCGTTGGGATTAAACCACTGCATGATCAGTAACCGTAGCGCCGATTCGTACTCGTTAATTCCCTGTAAAAACTGCTTTAACAGCACCTGTAACGCTTTCTCTAAATCGGCATTGGCCATGTGATTGCGTGCCGTGCGTGCCGTACTGCGAAGACGGGACAAGCATTCATCTACCAGGGCTAATCCAAGCTCGTCCATATTGGCGAAATGATTGTAAATGGAAGGGGCGGCCATCCCGGCTGCGCGTGCGACTTCTCGTAAACCCAGTTCCCCTGGTGTTCGGCCTTCGTCCACTAATTGTAAGGCGGCCATTAGGATGCGGTGGCGGGTAGCTTCCTTGCGGTCCGTACGTTTTTTGGTGTTTTTAACGGCGTTGCTGGTGTTCGCTTGTTTCATGGGGTTGCTTTACTGCTTGGTTTTGTTGGGAAACAGTTGTTAGTTTACGTTTTTTTACCTTGCACAACAAATATACATCTAGCCCGCGGTTGACTTAGGGGGCGTAATTCTTTAGTTTAGCTAACAACTGTTAGTTAATGAGGGTTGGGAAGATGAACTATTTGATCACAGGTGCAACCGGCTTTATTGGTCGTTTTTTAGTGGAAGAGCTGTTGAAGCGTCCAGAGGCTAGGATCTACGCAGTCGTTAGGCCAGGGTCAGAGCACAAGCTTGATGCGATTCGTGAGCAGCTTGGTGCAG
This sequence comes from Gammaproteobacteria bacterium 45_16_T64, assembly GCA_002162955.1. GTDB lineage: Bacteria > Pseudomonadota > Gammaproteobacteria > Pseudomonadales > Ketobacteraceae > 42-54-T18. The sequence goes on along the minus strand of MABD01000018.1, from coordinate 31,004 downwards.
ACTATGAGCAATTGTCTGTGGTATCGGGAGATTTAACCCAACCCCAGCTCGCGATAGCAGAAACAGACCTATTTCGACTCAAGGGGCAGATTGACCATGTGTTTCACTTGGCCGCAATTTACGATTTATCTGCGGCGGCTGAACCACAGCAAAAAGCCAATGTTGAAGGTACGCGCCACGCGTTGCAGGCTGCAAAGGCACTTGAAGTGGGCTGCTTTCACCACGTGAGTTCTATTGCGGTGGCAGGCCTGTACCCTGGGCTGTTTGATGAGTCCATGTTTGAAGAGGCTGAGGGGCTACGAGATCCCTACTTTATTACTAAGCATTTAGCAGAGCGCTGTATTCGGGAAGAAGCAGAGGTGCCCTATCGTATTTACCGACCTTCAATGGTGGTGGGTCACTCCAAAACAGGGGAGATGGATAAAATCGACGGGCCCTATTATATCTTTCAATTGTTAGAAGTGCTGGGGCGGGTATTGCCGGGTTGGTTACCGCTGGCAGGTATTGAAGGGGGGCAATTTAACATTGTGCCGGTCGATTATGTGGCGCAAGCGATGGATCATATTGCTCACTTACCGGATCTCGACGGTCAGTGTTTCCACCTAACAGACACCGATCATTATGCGTTAGGCACATTAATTAACTTGGTGTCAGCACAATCCAATGCGCTGCCCTCTTTTAAGTGGGAAGTGCCGAATAGTGTATTGAATCATTTACCGGACAGCGCAATACCCGTATTGGCGAAACAGCGCTGGATGCGTGCAATCTTACAACGACTGAACATCGCCCCGGGTGCACTGGGTTATGTCACTTATCCAACAACCTATGATCGCAGTGAAACTATGCGAGTGTTAGAAGGTAGTGGGATTTCTCCACCAAAGTTGGAAGAGTATATGCCAGCGCTTTGGCGATATTGGCGTAGTCACCTATCGCCCCAGAAAAAAAAGAAGACAGCATTAGCGGAAGATGCGGGCAATAAGGTGCTGTTTCGTAAACCGAAGATATTACCTTTCGTGCAGCGCGCCCGTGACCATTGGCGTTGGAATGTGAAAAGTGTTGTTGGAAAGGAAAAGAGCTTACAGCAGCGTGTAAATGGTAAAGTGGTTTTGCTTACCGGTGCAAGCTCCGGCATTGGCGCTGATGTGGCCAGCCGTCTCGCGGTGGCGGGTGCCACCGTGTTATTGGTGGCACGCTCCCAAGATAAGCTAGACGATCTTGCTAACAGCATTCAGCTACAAGGTGGTAAAGCCTTTGCTTACCCGGCGGACTTATCCGATGGCGAAGATTGTGATCGAGTCTGTCAGCAAGTGCTAAAAGATCATGGCGGAGTCGATGTTTTGATCAATAATGCAGGTCGTTCAATTCGCCGCTCGATCAAGTTTAGTTTTGATCGATTTCATGATTATGAGCGCACTATGCAAGTGAATTATTTTGGCTCAGTACGTATGGCAATGAACCTGTTGCCCGGTATGTTGGAGCGAGGTGATGGGCATGTCATCAACGTTTCTACTGTTGGGGTTCAAGCAGCCCCGGCACGTTTCTCTGCTTACCTTGGATCAAAATGGGCTCTTGAAGGGTGGAGTTGGGTTGCTGCCAATGAACTCGCCCATACCGGTGTGAGCGTCTCAACCATTAACTACCCATTGGTGCGTACACCAATGATCGCACCGACAAAGATATATGATTACATGCCTGTGATGTCGCCAGAGACGGCGGTCGAATGGATGCTCGATATGATTATCACGCGAAACAAGCGCAAAATAGGATTGTTGGGTGTGGCTGCTTTGGGCATGTATTATGTGTTGCCGAAAACGTCCGAGAGTATTGTGAATACTAGCTATCAAGTTGTGTATGAAGCGCCGCCGAAAAAAGCGGGAGCCACAGTGAAAAAAAGCATGAATAAGAAAAGTCCATCGGATCTGAAAAACGTGTCCTAACAAAGTGGCAGGGTGGGGGCTTTAAATGTTGGGCGATAGCCCGGCGTTTATCGCCCGCCAAATCTTTATTTACGCGGGACATAGCCCTGAGTCGTCAGTATTGTTGACTAGCGGGTAGTCCTCCAAATTCAGCCCAATTTTGTCTATACCTATTTCGACGATTCACAATATAATACAGCCCTAAACAGGACGTCACTGGCTGGCATATTTTTGATCAAAAAACATACATGGAGATAAAGGTATGACTATCGGTTCCCATATAGAATCTTTTTTTGGGCTTGAATTGGAGCAATTTGATACTTCCTCGGGTATCAAGAACGAATCGTTGGCATTACGTATTGAAGTTGATTGGGAGGCTGCCGATGAAGGAAAGACGATACTTTCAATATTGGAAGCTGTCGCTGCTGATCCCAAGGCAAAAGATATTTCTGCATTGATCATTGGGGCTTGGGAGGAGGCGTTTGAGACAGGTATTCAGCCACTTATTGATTTGCTCGTTCAACAGAAGGGTGTATTTACAAGTCTAAAAGCGGTGTTTTTCGCAGAAATGACCTACGAAGAGAATGAAATTTCCTGGATTCAGCAAGGAGATTACAGTGCTTTTTGGCCTGCGTACCCTCAGTTAGAACACGTTCAAATACGAGGTATGGAAGGGCTTAGCTTGGGTGAGTTCCAACACGAAAACCTAAAAACGCTTATTGTTGAAACTGGCGGTCTAGGCACTGATGTTATTCAGCACGTTGCCAATGCAAACTTGCCCTCTTTAGAGCACCTGGAGTTATGGCTTGGCGATGAGAATTACGGTTGGGATGGAAGTGTTGATGATATCGCGCCGTTGTTAAATGTCGAACGCCGACCGTCCTTAAAATTTCTAGGGTTAAAGAATAGTGAAATAGCGGATGAAATAGCAGGACTTCTTGCAACTAGCTCACTTTTGAGTCAGCTCAAGACCTTAGATTTATCGATGGGAAATATTTCTGATAAAGGCGCTGAGGCCATTCTTGCGAGTGCTGATAAATTTCGCCATCTCAGTAAGCTAAATTTGGCGCACCATTATTTTAGCGATGACATGATGGGGAAATTATCTGCTCTTGCTATTCCTCTAGATCTAAGCGGTCAAGAACAATATGATGACGGTGAACGGTATATTGAAGTCTCCGAGTAGTTAACATCGATGCAGTCTGTTACTTGGGTTCTTATTTGTAATCCAGAAAATCGTCGCCAGCGTTTCTTTACCGAGGCTCTGCGTAAGCAGCGGGGGAAACTCCCCGTTGTGATTAGCTATGCTGATATATTGGGCGCAAGCAACCCTGTTGAATACTTGGTAAAAAAGCTGGAGTCGATCAAAAATCAGTATATACATCTCAAGATAGAGTCTCCTGGGGAAAGTTTTGAGGTTACCAAAGCGCTAATTATTCTTGGGGCAAGAGAAGGTAGTAAGAGGCTTGACCTTGAATCAGCAAAAAAACTACGCTATGACAAGGGTAGGTTCAAATATCTAAAGGAATGGTATTTTGGGTATCGTTTCTTGCTGAAGGAAATAGATTGTGCCTTGAGTTGTTGGGCAAGGGCCAGTGGACGTATTGTTCGTTATGTAAATCAACCCACAGCAATCTTGAATATGTTGGACAAATATCGCTGTCAGCAGTTTCTAGCGCAAAGAGGTGTCGCGACACCTAAGCTAATTCCTGTGGCAGAGGACGTCACAACATTACTTGATCAGCTCAGGATGACTAAGCAATGCAGTGTGTTCATTAAGCCGAAGTATGGCTCTTCTGCAACGGGTGTTATTGCTCTGAGGGTAAAACCTGATGGCAGTAAATGTGTCGCGAGAACCTCTTTGGAATTATCGAAAACTGATGGCGTGGTGCAATGTTACAACTCTTTAAAAGTGAGGACCTATCATAAAGAAAAGGATATTGCCGCACTGTATTCAACGGTTCTTGAAGAAGGTGCTTACATAGAGCAATGGCTACCCAAACCTCAGTTAAAAGGACAGAATTTCGATTTGCGTGTGGTTGTGATTAATGGCAAAGCCACACACCATGTTACTCGTTGTAGTAATACCCCGATGACTAATCTACATCTAGGCAATCAGCGTGGTGATATTCTGCACCATAAATCGGGGGCGTTTATGCTTAAGAATGCCTATGATTGTGCAGAAAATGTCGCTTCTTTGTCTTCTGGTGCAGGGTGTTTTGGTGCGGATATAATATTGTCATCGTCTCGTTCCCGTGCTCATATTATCGAGCTTAATGCGTTTGGAGATTTGTTGCCTGGTATTCATTATCAATCGAAAGATACTTATGAAACTCAAGTCGATTTTTTACCATGCTAATAATTTTTGACTTAGATAATACTCTTATAGATCGAGATGCTGCGTTTTTACTTTGCTTGAAAGGCATGTTTCAACAGCAAGGGTGTGACTTTCAGATCGTCGATATCGAGAACGTAAAAATTCAGGATGATTCTGGCAGAAATGACAGGGCTGAATTGTGTGAATATCTTTCGCGTAAATACCCGATGTTGGGGCTAAGCAGTGATGAAGTATGGCGATGCTTTCAGTGCTTGCCGGCTCATGTGGTCAAAAACCATAGCGTGAATGCAATGCTTGCTCGCTTATCGCGTGATTACACATTGTGTCTATTGAGTAATGGTTCTAGCTCGATGCAACGCAGAAAGTTGGTCAATGCGGGGATCGAGCATCTATTTAGCGATATTTTTATATCGGGAGAGCTAGGCATCAGTAAGCCTGATATTGCTATTTTTGAGCACGTGTTAGAGAGATATGATGTTAGCGCTTGCGATTGTATTATGGTGGGTGATGATCCAGTGAGAGATATTGAACCAGCGAAAAAAATAGGGTTATGTAGCATTTGGTTAGATAAAAATGTCGAAGTTGGTATACCTGAAAATAGAGGTATCGGAACTTATCACCATCAGATAAACCACATAAAAGACGTAGAGAAGGCCATACTAAGATGCTTAACATGAATGGAATCGTGGGGGACTATGATATTGTATTTTTGACACTTGATACCTTGCGGTATGATGTTGCTTTCCAGGAGCGGAAGGCGGGTCGGTTACCTGTACTTGGACGATATTTTTCTCAATGGGAACAACGACATTCCCCTGGTAGCTTTACTTACGCTTCCCACCAGGCATTCTTCAGCGGTTTTTTTCCGACGCCGATCGATAACCCAGCGGCACCACGACCATTGGCGGTGGAATTTGCCGGTAGCACATCAATATCACCAAATACGAAATGCTTCCAAGCGGCGACTATCGTTGAAGGGTTGGCAAATGAGGGTTATCACACTGTTTGTATTGGAGGGGTGGGGTTTTTCAACAAACAAACTCCACTCGGAAATGTGCTCCCAGATTTATTTGAAGAAAGCCATTGGACTGAAAAGATGGGGGTTACTTGTGAAGCATCCACTGAGCACCAAATTCAGCAAGCACTTGTGAGTCTTGGTAGGTTGAAGACGGATCAGCGTGTTTTTTTGTTTATCAATATTTCGGCAATACACCAACCTAACTACTTTTATGACACAGATTCAATCGGGGAGGGGGGTGCTGACGATATAGATTCACATGCAGCAGCACTTCGCTACGTTGATAGCCAACTCCAGCCCCTATTTGAGGCCTTCAGAACACGCCGTAATACATTGTTTTTTGTGAGTTCTGATCATGGTACTACGTACGGTGAAAATGGTTATACCGGTCACAGACTCGCACATGATTGTGTATGGACAGTGCCCTATGTAGAGTTTATTCAAGAGGCCATTTTACATGACTAGCATGCAAACTTTGACGGAAATATTGGGCGGGCCGGTTTATCAAGCGTATTCCTATTCCTACCCGCACAAAACATCCTACAGGACACTTCAGGAACCGGTCTCGCTGAAAAGTGTATGGCAGCGTGAGAAGCTGGATTCACTATTTCTCTATGTGCATATTCCGTTTTGTGAAATGCGATGTGGTTTTTGCAATTTGTTTACGTTGGTGCGACCTACTGGTGAATTGCCGGACTTGTATCTGGATGCGTTGGAAAGACAGATTCAAGCACTTGAGCCTATAGTCGGACACGCACAATTTGCTCGATACGCAATTGGTGGAGGTACGCCAACATATCTGACAACATCCCAGTTGGCTCGTTTATTCGACCTGACATCTTTCCGTGGTATGGAAAACAACATGCCGATTGGCATCGAAACATCGCCGGATACAATCGATGCTGAAAAAATTCGCTTGCTCGAAGAAAGGCGTGTGTCGCGCATTAGCATGGGAGTACAATCCTTTACTCATGATGAAACCCAAATGTTGGCACGTCGGCAAAGTCATACTCAAGTATTTGACGCGATCGAAATAATTCGAGCCAACAGTCGCGCAGATTTGAACCTTGATCTTATATATGGAATAGCGGGGCAAACGGTTGAGTCTTGGTTGTATTCTTTGCAACAAGCATTGCTTTGTAACCCAGAGGAACTATATCTGTATCCACTCTATGTGCGCGAGAAAACGGGATTGGGAAAAGTGGCGGACAAGAGGCGTATCCCTACGGACCTGTCTGATACCGATATGTTGGCGCTATACCGTGTCGGCAGGGATTTTTTATTGGCAGAGGGTTACCAGCAAGTTTCTATGCGAATGTTTCGGCGCAATGATGCCGCCGAGCGAGAAGTACCAACGTACTCTTGTCAGGAAGACGGTATGCTCGGGCTTGGGGCCGGAGCGCGTTCTTACACACAAACGGTGCATTATTCATCGGAGTATGCCGTCGGTCGCCATGGTGTCAAAGATATTATTGAGCACTATATTGACCAACCACAGGATAGTTTTTCCAAGGCCCATTATGGTGTGAATCTTTGTGAAAGTGAGCAAAAGCGGCGTTTTGTAATGCAGTCTCTATTAGCGGTTGATGGTTTGAGCACCGCAGCTTATACAAATCGATTTGGGTCAGATAGTACAACGGATTTTGTTCAACTTAATACGCTAGTTGATGCGGGACTCGCGGTGAAAACTGGGGCGCTGATTATCTTGACGGCGGCAGGGCTTGAGCGGGCGGATAGCATTGGACCTTGGTTGGCGTCAGATACGGTTAAAGAACGTATGCGAGAGTATCAGTTAAAATGAATATTGATATAACTTACCGAGGACCGTTGGCAAGCTGTGATTACGCCTGTGGTTACTGCCCTTTTGCTAAACAGCACGACGATGCTGGTGCCAGAGCTATCGATAAAGACGCTCTAGAGCGCTTTGTGAACTGGGTCGGTGAAAGGCAAGATGTTGACAACATGCAAATCCTAATTACCCCTTGGGGAGAGGCCTTGGTTCGTAAGTGGTATCGGGCGGCAATGGTGCGTTTGTCGCATATGCCACATGTATCCAAAGTGGTGATTCAGACCAATTTGAGTTGCCCGGTGACATGGCTGGCGGAAGCCGAAGCAAAAAGTGTTGCGCTATGGACAACGTTTCATCCTACAGAAACTACGATCGAAAAATTCGTATCAAAAACGTCGGAGCTAGATGTACTGGGTGTGGCGTATAGTGTAGGCATTGTGGGCAAGAATGAAAATCAAGCCATTGCAGCTCAACTGAAAGGAGCACTTAACTCAGATACTTATCTTTGGGTTAACGCGTATAAAGATGACCCTCTTCATTATACTAAAGGTGATATAGAATATTATCGCAAGGTAGACCCGCTATTTGATCTAAATAATCAATATCACCCAAGCTTGGGTAAAGAATGCCGCGCGGGGAGTACCGCTATCTCTGTTGATGGTGAGGGTAATGCAAAGCCGTGCCACTTTGTAGGGAAGCTGCTAGGAAACATATACGAGCAAGAGTTGCATTCTATATTGAGGTCAACCTATTTATGTCCTAATAATAGATGTGGTTGTTATATTGGATATAGACATTTGAAGGAGCTATCTTTAAATGAAGTGTATGGGGAGAAAGTGCTAGAGCGAATCAAGATTGCAAGCTAGATCGAGATGTCATAGTGATGGTTACCGTTCAGATACAAAAATCTCTTAGGCTGACGCCAAGTCATACTTTTTTGTCGGCAACTAGGTTATTTCTATTTTGCCATATCCTTTAACCTTTAATATCATCGGATATACTATGAGATATCACTCATTCGAGTAATTTCGACACTAGTTGTAATAGCATTGGAGCAGAAGAAAGTGGCTAATAATGGTGGGTTCTCTCAAGCTCCAATGTTTCTATTGAGATTACTCGAAGGTCTTGCGTTAGATAATGGTTTAAGTATCGATGAGCTTCATCAGGTGCTACCGAATCAAGACCATGAGAATATGTCCTTTAATGAATTAGAGGTCGCAGTTGAATGGTTTTTGGAGGAAAGCCAGCAGCCTTGGATGGCGATGGAGTTTGCTCAACGTACTAACTTTCAGCAGTTGGAACTATTTGGCCCCTTAATCGCCAGCTGTAAAACAGTTGCGGAAGCTATTGACCTCTTTCAGCGATACCTGCCGTTATTACACCCGCAAATGGGGTTTGAGGTTGAAGCAAACAAACAAACGCTTTGCATTCAATACGGAAGGTATAGCAGAACGCCCGCAAAAAAAATCTATGCTGAAATTGTTCTAGGGGCATTGCCTGTGTGGGGGGAGCGACTCACCGGGAAGAAGGTTGGGATCCATAAGGTTTGGTTTCGTCAGCCAGAGCCTTCATATGCTGAAAAATATCGAGAGTACTTTCAATGCGAAGTGTTATTTAACCAAGACTATGATGCACTCTGGGGAGATGCAGGGTTTCTAGATATGCCTGTGTTGTCTGCCTCGCCCAAGTATCATGCCAGAATTAAGGAGCAGGCCTCAGAGCATCTTCAATCTATGGAGACCGTGTCCTTGTCAATTAAGTCGATTGTGTTGTCGACATTGCCGGAAGATGTATCCGTGGAGGAGGTCTCTAAAGTCTTAAATGTGAGCGAGCGAACATTGCAACGTAAACTCGCAGAAGAGCAAACGCACTTCAAAGCGTTAAAGCAAGAGGTCCGAAGGGATGAGGCTATTCGCTTATTGGAAACGACCAAATTTTCAGTGGAGCAAATAGCGTTTAACCTCGGGTACGAACAGCGCAGTAGCTTTTCAGCAGCGTTTCAGCGTTGGACAGGCGTTACCCCCGCGAAATGGCGTCAGTAGGCCGTTAGTAGATATTGTTTGCTGCTTTGTTAAATATCGTTACTTGGCGGCAACTCATACAGATATGACGGCAGTTAAGTTCACCCCGTCACCTTATCTCATTTACTCTTAAATCTCTTCAGGACATTCAGGCCCATAACTGGTGCTGAATTCGCTTTTGATTAGAGGTGGTTGAGTATGTCTAAGAATAAAAAAACCAATAGCATCAAGCATTTGCCGATTGTGATTATTGGTACTGGGTTTGGCGGATTGGCCCTTGCAGTGAAATTGCAGAAGGCAGGTATTGACGATTTTACGTTGCTTGAGAGAGCGTCTGAAGTTGGCGGTACCTGGCGCGACAATACCTACCCAGGCTGTGCGTGTGATGTCGCGTCGAACCTCTACTCGTTATCATTTGCGCCTAATCCTAATTGGTCTCGGATTCATGGTACTCAGCCAGAGATCTTTGAGTATATGAAGAGCGTGGCTAGTGATTTTGATCTGTATTCTTATATTCGGTTCGACACTGAGCTGCAAAAAGCCCGCTGGGATACGAAGAGCGATGTTTGGCATATCACCACCAACCAAGGTGAATTCACCTGTGATGTACTAACAACGGCGACAGGCCCTTTTGGTGAACCGGTTGTGCCAACGTTTGCAGGTGCTGAGTCCTTTAAAGGTCACTCTTTTCATACCTTCAATTGGGATGATAAATATGACCTTGCGGGGAAAAAAGTTGCCATCATCGGCACCGGGGCAACCTCAATTCAGTTGATACCAGAGATTCAACCGGACGTTGAGTCATTGTCTGTGTTTCAGCGAACGCCAAGCCATGTGCTACCACGAATAGATTTTGCAACTTCTGCAGTACAAAAAGCCGCGTCACGTTTTATTCCTTTTTTTCAACGCAGCATTCGGTCTACGTGGTATGCCGCTTACGAAGGGTTGGTAGGGTTGCCGCAATTTGTTGATTCACGTTTCCTAACCGCTTTTGAGGCGGTCACGCGATATCACCTGAATCAACAGATAACAGATCCAGTGCTGCGTAAAAAACTGACACCAGACTATCGGTTTGGTTGTAAGCGTCCAGTCTTTAGCAGTAAGTACTTTCCCGCGTTACAACAAGGCAATGTGGACTTGGTGACAGACGGAATTCAAGAGATACGTGAACATAGCGTTGTCGATACAACAGGTAAGGAGCATGACGTTGATGTGATTATTTATGCGACAGGCTTCCGAGTACCGCATCAAATCGCAGAAAAGCTAATGGGTGATCAAGGCCAATCACTTGCGACATTACTGGAAGATAGTCCCAAATCCTATCTAGGAACGTCATTCGCTGGGTTCCCTAACTTATTCATGATGCTCGGGCCATTCTCTGCCGCGGGTAACCAATCAGCCATTTTTACCCTAGAAATGCAGGCTGATTATATTACCAAAGCCGTTCGGACCATGCGTAAGAAAGCGATGAAGAAGGTTGATGTACGTGAAGATGTGATGAATGCCTTTACCCATGAGGTTGGTGAGCGGGCAGCACGTACCTCTTGGGTCAACGGCGGCTGTAAGAGTTATTACCAACATGCAAACGGTGGTAATGCAGGTTTATGGCCGAACTGGAGCTTTGTCTATCGATGGAAGACTCGAAAGTTTGAAGTGAACAAGTTCCATATTAAACATGATGCAGTAGTGGGAGAGTAAAATGAAAACATGGGATCTTGTCGGTAAACGCGTACTAATTACTGGTGCTGCACGAGGTATTGGTGAGGCAATCGCTACACGATTACATAGCAAAGGTGCATCAGTTTCCTTGGTTGGGTTGGAAGTCGATAAATTGGATGCTATCGCCAATACATTGGGTGATAGGGCGTTATCTTTTGAAGCGGATGTCAGTGATAAAGATGCCATCAACGCCGCCGTAGAAAAAACCGTTGCAGCGTTTGGTGGTCTTGATGTGGTGATTGCCAACGCCGGTATCTATCACGTGTCACCTTTATCAGAGGTGCCTTCCGATGCGATAGAGCGAACGCTAGATGTCAATCTATATGGCGTCTGGCATACCTTACACGCGGCGTTACCCCACATTAAGCAAAGTAAAGGTTATGTACTAACGGTGGCGTCTATGGCGGCTTTGACCCATGGCCCGTTGATGGGAGCTTACGCGGCATCAAAAGCGGCAGTGGAAGCGCTAACCGATAGCCTACGTATTGAGTTAAGAAGTGAAGGTGTTGGTGTTGGTTGTGCTTACTTTGGTGCGATCGACACAGATCTTGTTGCGGGTGGGCATATGCACCCGGCACTAGCAAAAGTCATGCAGGTAATACCTGAGTTTGTTCAAAACCCAGCGCCGTTATCGGATGCGATAGATGTGATTGAACGAGGTATTCGACGACGTTCTAACCGAATCTGGGCACCTGGTTGGATAGCCGCGGCCCTCATGCTTAGAGGTGTCGCACAACCATTACTTGAATGGCGTATGTCGCGAAGTACAAAGATAAAACAGGGACTGTCAATTTCATATGAAGAAGCGAAAAAAGGATCGTTGCAGGATGCGAATTTAGGCGTTGCATTGCTTGTGCCTAAGGAGGGCGCTGAGTAAGTGTGAATTGCCAACCATCTAACAAAAAACGATTGAATCGACTCTTATATAAATACAGGTAAAAACTATGAATACGTCTGCATCGAAAACCTTAAATTGGGCCGCAAAAAAATTACGTCCGGCATCCGTAAAGATCATCCCGAAAGCACTGAATATATCTGCTGATGAGAGTACGCCAGACTACTGGTTTTACGACAGTCCCTTTTTAACGCAGTTCTTCTCTTCGTTCTCTGCAACCTTTCCTGGTGGCGAACAATATATGATCGACACTGTGCGAATGTTTCGGGATCAAGTAAAAGACAATAAAGATCTTTACAAAGATTGCGGTGGTTTTATTGGTCAAGAAGCGCATCACTCACGAGAACATAAGGTGATTAACGACTTTATGCAATCACGAGGTTTTCCTGTAGAGGATGTGGAAAATATGATTGATCGTATCTTGCCATTCTTCAAGAAAATGAGGAAAAAAGATCAGATGGCTCTCACCGCAGCAGCAGAGCATTTTACCGCATATTTTGGTGATTTGGTGTTGAGCAATCCAGAGGTCGTTGAAAATGTACATCCAACAATTCGCCCCCTTTTTGTCTGGCATGCGATTGAAGAAATTGAACATAAAGCTGTAACTTACGATTTGTTTGATGCTACCGATGGGGAATACTTGAGTCGTATTTATGGTTTTGCATTGGCCAGTGCTTTGCTTGGTTATCTGACGACTTACGGAATGGCGAAGTCGATGTGGTCTGACAGAAAAAACATGACGGTTCGTGATACCGCAAAAGGACTTTGGTGGATGTTTGGTGTTGGAAAAGAGTCAGGGTATCTAATTAAGTCGTTTCCTTTTCTATTGGAGTATTTTGCACCGAATTTTCACCCTTGGGACGATGACAATAGTCACCTCATCAAAAAGTGGCGATCAGAATTAGATAAGATAAATGTTGGAAAAGATAAGACGAAAGAAAAAGATAAAGAAGCTGCCTAAACCGCGCGACATGAAAAATACTATTAAAAATAAGGCGTAGATGGATGAGTGATACACAAGCAATGACGTTAATTGGGCAATTATTAAAATGGGAAAAAGAGCGGCCAGATGACGTATATTTGGTACAACCGTTGCCTAACGGAGAGGTAGATAGTTTTACCTGGAAGGCGGTCGCCAGCCAAGTAAAACGCATGGCTGCGTATCTTCAGTCGCGTGATTTCCCGCCAAATAGTCAAATTGCGATATTGGGAAAAAACAGTGCTCATTGGATAATGGCGGACTTGGCCATTATGCTGGCGGGACATGTATCGGTGCCATTATATCCATCTTTGGATAGCGATAGCGCTAACTATATTCTTGATCACAGTGAGTCCCGTTTACTATTTGTTGGCAAGTTAGATATCGATGATGATGCCTGGTATGGGTATCAGCAGGCGCTACCTGTTGACTTACCGAGGGTCACATTACCGTTGTCGCCAATAGATACGATCGCTGAACCTTGGGAGGCGATCGTATCTGCTCATCAACCCATAGAGTCGCCTGCCGCCCCTAGTTCAGAAGACCTGGCCACCATTATCTATACTTCTGGTAGTACGGGTAAACCTAAAGGTGTGATGCATAGTTGTCGTAGTATGTTTGCGGTATGTGATGGCTTTTTGGACATAATGAACATGTCACAAGATGATCGCATGTTATCGTACTTGCCTTTGGCTCATGCAGCCGAACGCGCGATCATTGAAACGGCGTCATTGTATTACGGTTTTAGGGTGTATTTTTCCGATAGTCAGGAAACGTTTGTTCCGGATTTGCAGCGAGCGCAGCCGACAGTTTTCTTCTCAGTGCCTCGTTTATGGCTAAAGTTCTATGCCACCGTTGATCAAAAATTAACGCCAGCACAGCGTACGTTGTTGGAAGAGGATAAGCCTGAATCCGATGTTTTGCGTCGAGGTATCTTGACACAGTTAGGTTTACAGGCAGCACGTATCGGCATTACGGGGTCCGCGCCTATTCCTGAGAGTGTCGTGAGTTGGTACCGTTCGTTGGGGTTGGAACTATTGGATTGTTACGGCATGTCTGAAAATTTCGCTACCTCTCATGTCAGTAGACCGGGCCAGGTTCGGGTCGGCTATGTTGGTAGTCCTGCTAAAGGCGTTGAGGCTCGAATAGCGCCCAGCGGCGAGTTAGAGGTTAAAAGCCCTGGCCAGATGATGGGGTATTTTAAAGCCCCAGAAAAAATGCAATCTGAAATGACCGAAGATGGATTTTTCAAGACAGGCGATTGTGGGGAAATAGATGAACTCGATCGGTTAAAAATCACCGGCCGTGTGAAGGATATTTTTAAGACAAGTAAAGGAAAATACGTTGCTCCGGTACCGATTGAGCAGCAGTTGAGTGCGATTCCTGGAAATGAGTCCGTGTGTGTGATGGGCTCTGGGTTTCCTCAACCATTTGCTGTGATTGTACTTAGTGAAGAAGGTGTCGCTCAGGTAAGTGATACCACAAAGAAAGGCACGTTCGATAAGTGTGCGGCATGTTTCTTCACCGACCTCAACCAGACCCTTGCTGCGCATGAAAAATTGGCATTTATTGTCTTTGTACGGGACGACTGGTCCATTGAAAATGGATTCCTAACACCCACGCTAAAAATCAAACGAGCGGTTGTTGAAAGTGCTTATGACGATATGGCGCAGCAATGGTTCGATACCAAAGAGACCGTTATTCATCAATAAACGTATAGAAAGGGAAGAGTCATGCAAAAATTTGAAACATCATTTGTTGTAAAAGCGCCGATCACCGATGTGTTTGACGTATTCGCAGATCATGAGCAATTTGGTGCGTTATTTGGTGCAAAATCGAGATTATTTAAGTCTGGTTCAGACGCGGTTAATGGCGTTGGTTCCACTCGGCGGTTTGGATTTTGGCCCGTAGATTTTGATGAGAGTGTCGTTGCCTACAAAGAGAACGAAGTGATCGATTATAGAGTTTCTCGGGGTAGCCCCCTAAAGAACCATCTTGGTCAAGTACGCTTTAGTGAAGTCGAAGAGGGCACCTTGGTGGACTATAAGGTTCAATTTGAATCTAAGATCCCTCTGATGGGTAGTGTTTTGGAATACGGTTTCAAAAAGGCCTGGGAAACAAATTCGAGCAAGGTTTTTTCTCGCATTGAAGGTAATCGTTAGTTTGTCTCCAGAATAGAGGACATGGAAGCGTGTTGATGGAAAAGGAGTTCTGTTTTTAACCAACACGCGTTCCCCCTCGTATTATCGATATAACCTTTGAGTTGGCACGCACAAATTAAAATCTTCAGGTTTGATTTCTATACAGTATTACGACAAGCTCAACACCTGACAATTCCTTTTTATGTCAATGGTGTTTCCGTTTTGGCGGGTCGTGAGGTTAATAGTGACAGGTACAACGCTCTCTATACGAACAATGAATGCAGAAGAAATGGGGTTGGCGATAAGTTGGGCTGGGCGAGAAGGCTGGAATCCTGGCTGCTATGATGCGGCGTTATTCTATCAGGCGGACCCAAGTGGTTTTTTTGTTGGTGAAGTTGCTGGCAAAATAGTCGCTGTTGGTAGTGCCGTGGTGTATGACGAGCACTTCGCGTTTTGTGGGTTGTATATTGTGGCACCAGGTTATCGTGGAAAAGGCCACGGTTTAGCACTGACGGAGCATCGTCTAGCCTATTGTGGTGATCGTAATGTCGGCATCGACGGTGTGTTGGAAAACGTCAATATCTATCAACGCATTGGTTATGTTCCGTACTATGAGAATCGCCGTTATCAATTTACGGCATGCTATAAACCTTCAACTGTAGACGCCATCCAGTCCGTTGCTAGGGAGAATATCTCACAGCTTATTGAATATGATCGTCAGTGCTTTCCAGCGCCTCGAGACAATTTCTTAGCGGGTTGGCTTGAGCAAGTTGGTGGGGTGTCATTAGTGTATTGTGTTGATGGTATGGTGCAGGGTTACCTGGTGAGGCGGCGTTGTAACGAAGGGCACAAAATTGGTCCATTATTTGCCGATAACATAGAAGTGGCTGAGCAATTATTAAACGCAGCACAGGTGGGTATTAAAGGGGAGCCTGTTTTTCTCGATGTTCCAGAAATAAATGTCGATGCGGTAACGCTTGCAGAGGATGCAGGGATGAATATTGTTTTTGCGACAGCAAGAATGTACCAAAAAGGCCTGCCGGATATAGCCAATGAGAAAGTGTTTGGTATTACCACTTTTGAATTAGGTTAGTGATATATTGTCGTTCTTTACTTGAAATCTTAGCAAGGAATATATAATGCGGCTATTTAGACAGATGCAACTATGTAGACAGGTCCATGGGCTTACTCGGGGCCAATGGCGGCGAATAATCTGTATCTGTTTGGTTACCGTCGTGCTGCCGCTAAAAGCGGGTCAGGATCGAAAAATAGACACCGTATTCCAATACTCAGCCATTAATGCATTATTGGCGGGAGTTTATGACGGAGATTTAACGCTCGAGAGCTTAGCAGAGCACGGTAATACTGGCATAGGCACGATCAATGGTATCGATGGTGAAATGATCGTATTGGACGGAGTTTTTTACTCAATAAAGTCAGATGGTCTAGCGTATAAATTAGCACCTGGTGAAAAAACGCCCTTTGCAGTGGTAGCCTTTCTTAACGCTGAGGTGGAGTCTGTTCTTAAAGAAACATCGAGCGTTGATGTATTAACAAAACACCTGGATACCCTCATCGATGCCCACAACGCCATACAGGTAATTCGCATTGATGGCTCATTTACACAGCTAACGCTACGCAGTGAGCCTAAGCAAACACGCCCTTATCGACCGTTGGCGGAGTTAATGGCAGAAGAGCAGGTTAAGTTTGAGTTGAATGATGTCAAAGGCACTATGATTGGCTTTCGTATGCCCGATTATATGACTGGGCTAAATGTACCAGGTTACCATTTTCATTTTATTACCGACGACCGTAAGCGTGGAGGTCACGTATTGAACCTACAGATGATAAGCGGCCAAGTGACGCTAGATACTCAAAGGGGGTTTAACATGGTGCTACCTAATATCCCATTATTTAACGAGGCCATGCTGGGCAGTGACCGTGAAAAAGAGCTTGAGTCAGTTGAGCAGAATTAGAAATTGTGGAGACGTTTGCAGGAAAAATGTCTCCAGTGACGCCAGTGATATCTCGTGTTATTTTGGCTAGCTATACGATCAACAATATCCCAATTCATAACCCAAACATCAGCCCGAGAATTCGGTCGACATGGAGCACTGTATGCTGACAGCTAGAGATTTTGTTCGAGGAGTACCTTCATCAATCACGTCAACACTGAGTTTGTGGCGAGGAACTTCTGTAATCAAAGAGAATATTGGCCGTAAGGCCGATGGCAAGCTGTTAAAACTCTACGATATGGAAGGTTGTCCCTTTTGCCGTCTAGCTCGAGAGGCGTTAACCGAGTTGGATCTAGACGCTGAGATCATTCCGGTGGCGAAAGGGGATGATAAGGTTCGAGCAGAACTTAAGGCCTTAGGTGGTAAGGTACAAATGCCTTATTTGGTGGATGAGAACACCGGTCGTCAACTTTACGAAAGCTACGATATTGTAAATTACTTGTTTGAACAGTATGGCAATGGACATCAGCGTGGTAAAGCGGGGCACTATGTTGCACTGTTTAGCTCAATGCTAACCTCAGCTTCTCGTCTGAATAATGGTATTGCCTACTCAGGTGTAAAAAAGCCAGCACAGCCGTTGGAACTCTTTAGCTTTGAATCCAGCCCGTTTTCTCGCCCTGTGAGGGAGAGGTTAACGGAGTTAGGTGTTCCCTACATATTGCGTAATCTAGGCAAGCAGCAAATGTCAGACATGGGGCCACCTGAGTTTCGAATGACGACTAAACCCTATGTTCCATTAGCAGGATCAAAAAGAGCCGCGATGAATGATAAATCGGGCAAGGTACAGGTTCCTTATTTGATCGACTCAAACACCGGCGAAGAGATGTTTGAGTCATGGGATATTATTAATTATCTTAATAAGACCTATGGTTAAGTTGTTTTTGCTTGGGGGCGCTGGCTACATTTCAAATTAATTATTGTGTAGGTGAGCTGTTGAAGGTGCCTTTGAAACCGTTAATGGCTCAGCGGTAGTGCGGTGTTTTTCGTAGATTGAATCACGCCACTGGAGAAGATCCTTATAGCGTTGACTAAGTTCAGGGTCTTTCCAGCACTCCCGTGTTGCATCTTCAATGGGAACAAACGTGTTTTCCCCAGGCTTGATTGCCTGAAAGACGACGGCAATTGTGATATCGGCAAAACTAAATTGATCGAGAAGATAACCGTTTGTCGAATTTGAGATTGCTTCGCGAATTTTTTCCAGGCCATCGATTAATGTTTTTTGATGGTCACCTGGAGGAAGGGGGTATTTCTTTTCAAAGTAATCTAATGCATAGCGTGACATGGGTAAAAATAAAGGTTTGATGCTATCTGGAATAATCGGTGGCAAGTTATTTAATTGTAGCGCTTTACTGTTTTTCATTCTTGGATTGGCTCGTACTCTAAGAATGTCGAGCAATTGTTCGCTTAACTTATGCCACTGGATGATTTCCTCTAGATGTTCTTTTGGGAAGATGTTTTCTCTATCGGATAATCGAATGTTGTTACTATGTTCCGCGATTTCAAAGGAGTCTCGTAGGATAGTCTTCTGCTGGTTATTATCAATCGCCACAGGGATTGTAAGTTTTTGGCTGATATTACGGGATAGCCATCTCACATAGGCATTGGAGATGAGGGGGGTAAATATAATCGTATCGTATGTTACGCCGCTATGATCTAGCGCCCAGCGAGCTCTCTCGGACCAGGGGGAAGGTGGAAAGAATACAAATTTTAGCGGAGTCTTTGTCGGCGTTACCATCTTACGGTTCCTATGTTATGTCTGTAGCAGATCTGTATTAGATCAATACTAGGATAGTACGATGGAGCGCTTGATAGCACCTTAACATTTGTTAAGCTTTCGTTTGGCTCTGCTTAGTGATTCAGGTGGCATACCCAAATATGAGGCAATATGAATGGCGGGTGTGCGATTGACGATACCAGGCTCCATTTCGCTCATAAAATAGCGTAGACGTTCATCAGCGGTTTTGTATTGTATCGTAAGCAGACGCCTCTCCATTGATAAATAGTGGCGCTCCGCTGTGAGTAATTTGAGTTGATTGACGGCGGGAATGGTTTTACTGAGGTGTTCCAGCTGGTCTCGAGAGAATAAGTAACCTTCCGAAGGCTCAATGGTTTGAACAAATTCTTCTGTCTTAACTTGCTGAATATAGCTGGAGTAGGCAATCACTGCGCTGTTTTCGCAGAGCAGCCTTAAGTTGACTTCTTTGTCATCGTATAGATAAAAGCAGCGAACGAGGCCCTTCGTCATAAAGAATATATGGCGACATATTTCGTTGGGTGTAAAGAGGTATTCATTCTTTTCATATTTTTTATATTGAGCAATTTTGGCGATTTCAGAAATGTCTGCATTCGAAGCCGCCCCAAAAGATTTTACGATGTCACCTAGATTGTTCATCATATATTTTCAATGCATACGTTGTTTCATATATCGCTAAGTTCAGCGGCTAAAAAGTCGATGATCACCCTAAGCTTTGTCGATAAGTGGCGATTGGGTGGATAGACCGCCCAAATACCTTCGTTGGCAGGGGCGTGATTTTCAAGCACTCTTATTAGCTTACCTTCTGAAACCGGTAGATCAACATAGTAATCAGGCAGTTGTGCGATGCCTAAGCCATCCATCGCGGCCTGAAGGACTGCGGCACCACTGTTACACCGCCAATTACCGAAGACACGGTATTCTTTTAGCTGATTGTTGACGCTAAATCGCCAGTGGTCGCTAATGCCTCTGAGGCAGTTGTGGTCCCGTAGTTCATCAATGGATTGTGGTAGGCCATAACGCGAAACATATTCTGTAGAAGCGACAACATGGTAATGTCGCGAACCAATGCCTCGGGCCATTAGTGATGAATCAGGCAAGCTACCGAGCCTAATGGCTAGGTCAAACCCTCCGGATATCAAATCAAGAGTGTGATCGCTAAGTTGCACGTCGACCTCAATGTCAGGGTATTGCTGCATTATCTGATTAATGACTGGCACCACAACGCGTTCGCCGTAATAGATGGGAGCGGTGATTTTGACAAGACCGCGGGGTATTTTATTGAGCTGGCTGATACTGCGGTTTGCATCGGCAAGGCCATCCAGAAGCTGTCGACATTGTTGATAATACAAGAGTCCGCTAGGGGTGTTGCTCACTTGGCGTGTTGAACGGTTCAGCAATTTAACCGCTAGACGCTGCTCAAGAGCGTTAACGCTTCGGCTGATGTGAGCGGTGGAAACCCCAAGGTGCTTAGCTGCTTGGGTGAAGCTGCCTTTCTCGACGACGCTGACAAATTCGTTGATGCCTTGCCATTCCTGCACAGTAAGCCCCTAATTCATATTGTTACTGCATTGTTACTACATTGTTGCTACATTATGATCTGATTGTTACTACATGGTAATAGTGAATTGTAAATGTACCCTATTATCATCCGTATGGAAATTAGTGATAATAAAGGTATCTGCTTGTGCAAGGTGGTTCCACCTTCCTGTAAGCCTACTCATAAGATAAATTTCGTTCGCTAAAGAGAGATACTTGATGACAAATAACATTCCTACCAAAGAGACAATGAAGACGCGAGCCGCTGTGGCTTGGGGACCTGGTGAGCCGTTGTCGATAGAGGAGCTCGATCTTGAAATGCCCAAAGCGGGGGAGGTACTGGTTCGGATAGTCGCCAGTGGTGTTTGCCATACCGATGCATTTACGTTATCAGGAGATGACCCAGAAGGCATTTTTCCCGTGGTGTTAGGTCATGAAGGAGGAGGTATTGTTGAGCGCATTGGTGAAGGGGTGACAACCGTTGCTGTGGGTGATCATGTTATTCCGCTTTATACGGCTGAATGTGGGGAGTGTAAGTTCTGTCGTTCAGGCAAGACCAACCTGTGTTCATCGGTTCGTGAAACGCAAGGAAAGGGGTTGATGCCTGATGGCACAAGTCGCTTTTCAAAAAATGGTGACCCCATCTATCACTACATGGGTTGTTCCACGTTTGCGGAATACACCGTCTTACCAGAGGTGTCGTTGGCAAATATCAACAAAGATGCGCCTCTTGAAGAAGTGTGTTTGTTGGGGTGTGGCGTTACGACAGGAATGGGAGCGGTAACGAATACGGCTGATGTGAAAGAAGGGGATACGGTGGCTATCTTTGGCTTGGGTGGTATTGGTCTCTCCGTAGTTATTGGTGCGCGAATGGCAAAGGCGGGCCGAATTATCGCTATCGACATTAATGAGTCGAAATTCGATATCGCTAAACAGTTGGGTGCAACGGATGTCATTAATCCAAAGGACTTCGATAAGCCCATTCAAGAAGTCATTGTTGATCTGACGGAGGGAGGAGTGGATTACTCATTTGAATGTGTGGGTAATGTGAATTTAATGCGCTCGGCGTTAGAGTGCTGCCATAAAGGCTGGGGTGAATCGATTATTATCGGTGTTGCCGGCGCAGGCCAAGAAATCACCACTCGGCCTTTTCAGTTAGTCACAGGGCGAGTATGGAAGGGTAGTGCTTTTGGTGGAGTAAAAGGGCGTTCTCAGTTGCCGGATTACGTGCAACGATATATGGATGGTGAATTTCAACTCGATACGTTTATCACGCATACGATGGGCCTGGAGGATATCAATACTGCGTTCGATCTGATGCACGAAGGAAAATCCATTCGCACGGTTATTCATTTTTGAATATGGGGCGCAGTAAGCGCCCCAAAGCAATGCGGTCTTATTTTAACCAAATCAAAATTCCGCAACCAGGCTCATTCTGGCCGAACGCGTGGTAGTCGCAGTTAATGACAACGCTGTCATTGCAGCCGGAAAGTGAAAGCGCTAACAGTACAATAGTGGCGGAGGCGAGTAGCTGTTTCATATACATATCCCTTTGTTATTATTATGGAGATCAATATATAACATAACCGCGCGTTCAGATATCTATTAAAAGGAGGATATTTCAGTTGGCTCTAGATCGCTCTGTTGATTGTGTTCCACTATGTCTGAATGTGTAAACTATTCAACCGTAGCGTGGCCAGTGTCTTGAACTCCTCAATTAACTTATCACCGTCTTTATCTGGTGTGGCAAGCGCAAGCCTAACGGTCATCCCTGCGGTGTGAAGAAGTAATAATATTGCACCATAAATATCTTCTTCGTGGATGTTTGGAAATATTGAAACGAAGGCTTCAGTAATGAGTGTTGAATTGATGCGGCTATCTTCTGCATCAAGCTCTTTCAGTTCCGTGTTAGCTTGTATGCCAGCCCATAATGTTGCTAGTGCAGGCTCCTGTTTGAAGAGCAAATAAAACATATCCATGCCGACGCTCAATCCGTTCTGAAAATCTTCAATCGTTTTGCAATCGCTGAGAAACCGGGAGATCAATTCCCGGATTTTATCAAAGTAATTCTGCATGATGGCTTCAAGGATGGCATTTTTATCAGGAAAGTATTGGTAAATGGAGCTGATCGCTAACCCTGCCTGCTTCGCTATTTCTCGCATACTAACAGAGTCGTTTCCTCGTTCCCCGATGAGTTCCTTGGCGGTCGCAAGAATTAAGTCGTATTTTTCTCTGCTGCGCTTTTGGGTGGGAATTCTTCGCTCTTGCGGCATAAATTGCTGTCCTGGATTTATCGGATATGTCACCAGGCTTTTAAAACCTCATCGATGACTTGACAAACAATACCTGATCAATGATCATATTTCAAACATGATCATTGATCAGGTATTGTTTCCTGTCTTGTTGAATCGGCTTAACTGGTTGAATTCACTGCGATTATTAAAGGTGAGGTGAAACAGAATGATGAATAGGAAGACAGCGTTAATCACAGGTGCGGCTGGGGATATTGGCTCAGAGGTTGCCCGTCGATTGGACGATATGGGCTACAAGCTCATTCTAATAGACATCGACCAAGAGCAGCTTGATAAGCTGAGCCAGCGCCTTAGAAACTCAACGGCTATGCCAGTGGATCTAACGGATAGAAATGCGCTGAGTCTTTTACAAACCCAAATAACAGATGAGTATGGACATATCGACCTTGCATTTATTAACGCAGGCGTCGTGTGTGTGGGTGACATGCTTGAATTGGATGAGAGTGACATTGACTTGCAGCTCGAGCTTAACCTAAGGAGTGCCATTCATTTAATAAAAGCATGCGCGAATAACATGGCAGCCCATGGTTCAGGCCACATTGTCTCAACGGTTTCCATGGGAGGTATTGTCGCCCTGAAAGGCAGTGCTACCTACTCGGCGTCTAAGTTTGGGTTGAGAGGTTTCCTGTCGGCAATACGTGATGAACTGAAAGTAAAAGGCGTTAAGGTTTCGGGGATTTATCCAAGTGGAGTTGATACACAAATGTTGCGTTATGAAGCGCAGCACGGCGGTAGCCCGCTCAATTTTGTGGGGACGCCTCAACCCGTTACCGACGTGGGTGATGCCGTAATACGTGCGATGAAAACGAAAAGCCTTGAAGTGTATGTGCCTTACACCGAGAGCTTGAGCGCACGGCTTATCTCTTTCTTTCCGTGGACCGTGAGCTATATGTACCCAGCATTAGAGTGGATAGGTAAACGTGGGTTAAATAAATACCTAAATACCCATAAAATCAATGGAGGTTCAATTCATGAATAATCAACCTATCTTAGATGTCGTTGTTGTCGGTGCTGGGCCATCAGGGTTGATTTTGGCAAAGCAATTTTCACAAGCCAATGTTAATTTTAAAGTGTTCGAGCGTAACGCAGATGTTGGAGGTATATGGGATATCAATGCGCCAAATTCACCCATGTATGAATCGGCGCACTTTATTTCATCGCGTACGTTATCGGGGTTTCCGGGCTTCCCCATGCCTGAAGATTACCCTGATTACCCAAGCCATAAACAGTTGCACGCGTATATTCGTAGTTTTGCGGATACGTATCAGCTGCGTGAACATATCCAGTTTAATACTGCGATAAAACATGCAGAGCAGAACGGCGCCGGAGAATGGGAAGTTGAGTTATCTAACGGTGACATCGTGCTTAGTCGATATTTGGTGTGTGCCAATGGAGTGACATGGGAGCCAAATGAAGTGACCTGGGAAGGTGATTTTAATGGTGAGGTACGGCATTCAGTAACCTACCGTTCACCAGAAGAGCTTCATGGAAAACGCGTGTTGGTTGTCGGCGCCGGAAACTCAGGCGTAGATATTGCCTGCGACGCCTCGTTTTCTGCAGAGCAAGCGTTTTTGAGTGTACGTCGGGGTTATCACTTTATGCCTAAGCATATCATGGGAAAACCCTCTGACGTCTTTAGCAAAGAAAGCCCCAATTTACCGTTCTTTATGCAGCAAAAAATATTTGGCTGGATGTTGGGATTAATCAACGGCGATATGACACGCTATGGTTTACCGAAACCAGATCACAAGATATTTCAGACGCATCCGATCTTGAATACTCAGATTCTGCATTACTTGGGACACGGAGATTGTATCGCAAAAACGGATGTTCAAAAGCTAGATGGCGATGAGGTTGTTTTTGTTGACGGTTCACGTGAGAAGATTGATCTTGTGTTAACAGCAACCGGATATCAGCATAGCATTCCGTTTCTTGATGATAATATTGTCGATTTTAAAGGTGGGCGTCCGGATCTATATCTCAATATCTTTTCTCGAAAGCATAAGAACCTTGCAGTTTTAGGGTTTATTGAGTTTGCATCGGCCGCTTATGATAACTATACGGCGATGGCTGAACTTATTGTGGAGGATGTTGTTAATGATAATGGTCAATTAGGCTCACTGAAAAAGAGCCATAACCCCAACCTCAAAGGTAGCCATAATTATCTCAAGACCAAACGCAATGCGAATTATGTTGATGTAGAAACCTACTTAGACACATTGAAGCAGGTAAAATTGAAAGTAGGGATGGTGGAGAGTAGCGCTTAATAACCAGGAAATTCGAGATAAGCCTGAGATAACATAGTAATATAGGCCCACTAAAATACGTTTATTTCAGAGATTGTTTATGCCTAATTGCCCAAAATGTGATTCAGAATACCCGTATGAAGATGGCCCCTCTTATATCTGCCCTGAATGCGCCCATGAGTGGCCAATCAAGGCAGAAGAAGATGAAGACCGCCTGATCGTGAAAGACGCCAATGGCGCAATTCTACAGGACGGCGATAGCGTTACGGTGATTAAGGATTTAAAAGTGAAAGGCTCGTCTTCCGTCGTGAAAGTGGGTACCAAGATCAAGAATATTCGGTTAGTAGATAGCTCGAATGACCACAATATCGATTGCAAAGTCGATGGCGTAGGAGCGATTAAGGTGACGCCTAAATTTGTGAAGAAGACATTGAAATAGAAAGCACTGAAATAGAAAACATCGAAATGGCAACGCCGCTGGGATCAGCGGCTTGTTCTCCGACTTTTCTATCTAAAGGACACCAACAAACTGCAAAGTAGCGGTACTTGTTGTAAGTGATCGGGCAGGTCTTCTTGATCCTTCGCAAGTGCGCACAATGTTATTGCTAGGCCCGCGGTCTCGTTATCTGTTTCTGGAAAGTACTCTGTTTTTAGTAGCGCCTCTGCGGCTGCTTTGTAGGCCCAGATAGGCGCCCTCTCATTTCTGACCCAATTATTAAGTCGACTACCTGTTAGGGTTTGGTCTGGCTCACAATAACCACTGGCTTTCGCTACTTCCACTAATCTGTTCGCTTTGTCAGCATCAGGTTCCTTGAGCCAGTAGCAGTAGGACTTGATGAGTAAATGTTGATAGTTGACTGCGTCGTACTTTTCCATAATTTACCTGTTTTTTGGGCGTTCACTACTGCGTCTATTACTTAAGATTAAAGATTAAAACCAATAGAATCATTGCACCAAATACTGATGCGGCGATAAATAGGTCTTTAAATGAGATTCCATCTTTCTTCAACAGGAGAGCATTTGTGGCTGAGTGATGCAAAAAGACCTGTTGGGTTTCCTGGTATTGTTGTCTTTTTGGGAAGGTATGTCCAACGTAAAGGGGTGAAGAGTGGGTTCGATAGGCGATTCGTCCTTCTCGATATTTCATCATAGGCTAAACCGAATCTCGTCCATGATTCCTTCTATTACCCGTCTTCTATCGGGACGAATGCTCTTCGATACATTCTCTAGAATAGGTAATGCTGCATCTTCATAGACAAGCTTAGAATTTACGAGGGGTGGCTCTATGTCACTGCTGTCATTGACCTGTTATCTCGTGGCTGGTCAATGAAATGCAGTCCTAAGTCTGAGCTTGTGGTTGACGCATTACTGATGGCAGTTTGGGGCAGAAGGTCGAGAAGAAAGGTACTCATTCACTCGGATCAAGGAGTGGAATACACACGATGTGATCGGAAAGACTTTTTGGAAGAGCAGGATTTGGAAGCCTGTATGAGTAGGCGAGGTAATTGTCATGACAATGCGGTGCAGAGAGCTTCTTCTCGCTATTGAAAAAAGATCGCGTGAAGCGGAAGGTTTGTAGAACAAGAGATGACGCTAGGGCAGATATTTTTGATTACATAGAATGTTTCTACAACTCTAAACGTAATCGTGGTACAAACAATGGATTGTCTCCCGCTGAATATGATAGACAGAATTCTAAGGAACTAGGTGGCGCCTAGGAAACAGGGACCTTACAGCTATATCAGTATATGAAGGTATCATCTCACAGGATACGACTGGTGAAGCCCACTATTACCTAGGGATGCTTATGAATGATAGTGGAGCTGCTTTACAAAGAGGCTGCTGTATTCCATAGGAATCTAGATCACTAGGTTATATGAGAGCAAAAACTCGTTATCTGGATTCCCCTTAGCAATACGGCTTACTTGCGAGTCCACCTGATTGCAAAAGATAAAGGAAAAGTAACAAGATGGTAAGATTCAATAGATTTTACAGGTTGATAATTTGGAGCGTGTTTATAGTTTTAGTCGCGTGTGAGACGTCTTCAGTTCAGAAGCAAAATCCTGATGCTAACGATTATACTACAACTGAAAGCGGCCTTAAGTACAAGATTATTAAACCAGGAAGCGGCAGAAAGCCAACTCCTAATTCTTGGGTTCGGGTTCATTACGTAGGACAACATCTAAATGGAGTAGTTTTTGATACCTCCTACGTTAAGAATAAGCCTCTAACTATTCCCTTGTCCGCTGTGATAAAAGGCTGGGTTGAGGGTCTTCAGATAATGGAAGAAGGGGCCGAATTCGAATTTATTGTTCCAGCGTCATTAGCTTATGGATATAGAGGGGTGTCTGTCAGCGATCCTGATCGAACAATATTGCCAAATGAAACTCTTAAATACACAATTGAGTTTCTAAATATCGTTGACAATCCTCCTTCTAGAATAAGGCTTAATTGAACAAGCTAAAGGGTTAATAAAAAGAAGCATTAAGGAATTGTGAATATGAGCAAGCCTGAGCCAAAGTTCAAAATTGATGAGGTCGCAATACTGCAACCACCACATCCATCTGCTAGATCATATTGGGGTATCGAAACAACGGTTCTTGACGTTATTTGGGCTGAGAGCGTCGAGGATGCCGTGTATGGTTTGCTTTCTGGATGGAGTTACCAAACAGATATTCCAGCTCCCCCACCTACGGATTTACCAGAAGACCAGCATGAGGGTTGGATATGGTCTGAGTATGATTTGAAGAAGAAGCATGAACCCGGACAAGGCTTTGCTGATTTGATGGACGAATTGACAGGTATTTCGGTGACACTTTGAGCTTTGCCTTGAGCCCACTGAAAAACGAAACGAAATATAGAGGAAAATGGTATGAGAGTATTTACCAAGGTGGTTTCATCTGAAATAGTAAAGTTTGGAAAGCTTGTTACAGCTATAAACGTTAAGTGGCGAATGATTTCATTATCTATTTTATTGATATTGTCGCTGAATGGCTGTACTTCACTGTTTGTTCAGCCTATTTCCGCCTCTGAAAAAGACAGTGGCGTCGTTATGTTTCATTCCAACTCATACTTCTATGCAACTATCGTTGGTATAGATGAAAGCAATCGTGATAAGAAATATAAGATTGGGTCGAATTGGTTGGGGGCGATATCCTCGAAAACGTATATTGGTTCACTGCCTGTTGGTAGATATAAAATATACAAATTCAATGGGGCAGAAGGTTTCGGGCCTCGATTTAATGTTGAGCTAAAGTTTTTGACTGACTATGAGTTTACTATCAAACAAAATCAGGTTACTTATCTTGGCCGCATTATTTCTGGGGATTTTGCTAATAGAGGACGAAATATTTTTAGAACTAGTAATGTAGATAATCTCCTTGCAAAACGTTGGGTAAATACCTATCACCCTGAATTGAACCGATTGTTGAAGAATGAAATATTAAATTGGGACGCATTTGACGACGAAATAAGCAATAAGGAATATGAGTGGTTAAGAGTCGCTGATTGGTCTCCTACCTCAATGGAGCAGTTGGCAGATGGAAGTGTTTTTATTGGTACCGCACTTGGTCGCGCACAATTGTGGGTTAGGGAAAGTGATTTCAGAGTCATAGGCCCGAATTTTGTAGGTCGATCTGACATATTCTATGAGGTTTCGAATGACGAATGGATTGTCGCCGGAGAATACGGAGAGATAAGCTTAACTAGAAACTCAGGTGCTGATTGGGAGAGAATAGGTGAAGATCTTCCGTTTGGAATAATAAAGGGAGTAAACAGCGGAATTGGTGAAGATGTGCTTATATCAATCGCTAGTAAAGGAACATTATCCATCATATCTCTAAACTTAGGGACAAATAAATGGAACTTGATAGATAAACAAGAGTTCACAGAAACGAGCGGTTTGGGGCCTGGCTTCAAACCTAAGGTGAGTGAATATAAAGAAATGCTGTACATTACTTTGCCGCCGAACAAGTTAGTAAGATTAGATATGAAAAACTATAGTGTGGTGGATGTTTCGCCTAGAGCTAGAATTATAAATATCGCTATTTCGGGTGATGGAGTATTAAGATGTCGATGCGTTGACTCCATTCGTCCTGAGATTTGGGAAAGTATCGACAATGGAGTGAGCTGGACAAAAAGCACCCTTCCGTATGAAAGACTAATCCCTATGTTTTGGGATGAGAATTTAGGACTGGCTATTGAAAATAAATATGATTCTACTAATCACTGGACAGAGCTGTACAGGTCTTCAAATGGAGGTGAGAGCTGGTCCAAAATATCTAGTTTAGAAAGGGCAATAATCATGACAAATCTATTTGAAGGCGATAATTCAATATTAGCAATAGATATTGATGGGAAAATAAATTACAGCAAAGATACAGGGAGTTCCTGGATTCAATATACAAATCCAAACAGACAATTTGACTGGGGAAGGTAACAAACTCATATTAGTACCCATTAGATAATGGTTTGCGCACACGATACCGCCCTATAGGGAGGGTGTTTAAAAATCAATCGGGTAGAATAGCTGAAATATAATAGTACGCCTAAAATCACATTGACTATGCGTACATTGTTCTAAGTGCCGACCACCGTAGAGCTCGCAGATGTAATGTCGGCTTTTGCAGTGCTGTGACGCTGAGGGGAGTGAGCTGTAAGGGGGAAGTGTCGATGTATTGGAGCAGTAAGCGATATTAGCCTTAAAATTAGAGATGGACCTGCTATTTCGCACTAGGTACGTTAGCAGGTGTTGAGCTTATGGCGATGGCCAAGCAAGAATAGATGAAAAATAATGGCGGGATCTGTGTTGCCCGCTGATATTTATCGCTTTATGAAGGCTATGGCTTCGTCATCGAGTTTTTTAAGTATCAAATTAAATTTTTCTTTCTGAATCGTGGCTTGTTCTTGCTTAAGACTTAGGAATTCCGCGCACTGTTCTGCTGATTTTTCCTCGCCCAATGAACTTGCTTTCTCCCCCAGCTCTTGATATCGACTCTCTATTTTTGCGATATCCTTATCAAGTAATACTTCGTTCACCGCAAGACCAAACTGATATCCAAAACCAAGCACTACAAATTGTGCTCGTAATTCATCAGTTGCTTTCTGATAACTATCAAATTGAGTGTCCATATCTTTAATCACATACTGGGCCTTGTCACATTGGGTTTCAAATGGATTGTAAAAAAGTACTGACCCTGTTAGTAACACTGCCCCGGAAAGGATAGATGAAACTACCGCTATATTTCTATTGGTTGCCTTCAAAATAAGTGCAATTTTGGTTTTTTTGAAATAGTCAGAATGTAATCGGATGTCAGCGATAATTAAACCCAGAGATGCTGCGAACCACCAAAGTACGACGCCTAGTGATGACTCAATTCTATCTGCTGAGCGCCCTCCAACTATTTCAATCCAGTAATAGGCATTGGGAAAGGTAAATAAAACACCAAGGGTAATGATGATAGCAATTTCAGATGCAGTATATTTTACATTCCATAGATATCGTAATATGAGCAGTGTAACAGCGGCTCTTCCAGCAGACGCAATAGTACTAACAAAAACCTCTATGTTGTCATGACCAAACAATCGGTCAAAGGGAAATACAACGAAGTGTGCAGCTACGATGCCCACTCCAAACAAAAAAACACCTGAAATTGATTTCCCCCATGTGGGTCGAGTGGAGATACTTAATGACAGGACAATCGAAAAAATAAATCCACTGAAAAGAAAGGTATATACATAAACGTCTTGAGGATAGCTTAAACAAAGCCCTGAAAAGATTGTAGTCGTGAACAAGGATAGTAGCAGCAAGCGATAAACATTAAATCGAGGTATGTTTGTTGATGGGTTTTCCTCTTTGATTTTCTCTAAATTCATAATAGATGTATCGTAAGCGTCCGGCAAACAGCATCTAACTATGCATATTGAGTTGTCGCATCATTGGGGTTTTCAATAGGAGAACTCTATGAATGCCCCAACATTGACAGAAAAGCAGAAATATTGGCTTGCTCACCATCAGGCTATAGAGAAATACGACGGCACATTAAAGCAATACGCGAAGGAGCATAGCCTCAGGTTACAGGATTTGTATAGCTGGCGGAGCCAGTTACGCCAAAAAGGAGTTGTTAAGAGATCCTCTCAAACCATCAAAAAAAATACTCTAGCGTTCGCCAAAGTTAAATCTGTCGAAAAACAGGATAAAGCAAGCTTTCACTTCCGCTTAGGAGGTGTGTCAATTATATCTGACACATTCCCCGATTCAGCCTGGTTAGCAGCATTTGTTAAAGGTATTGGTGAAAACCAATGATGCGTCCCAGCAAGGATAC